>CAVZQR010000001.1:0-78596 GCA_963777445.1 Candidatus Dormiibacterota bacterium
ATGCTGCAGATCTGGTCGCGGTCCTGGAGGCCGGTGCACGAAGGTCCATTGGCTGGGCGCCGCGCGCACGTGACGACTCCTCGCGTTGCAATAGTGCGGAGTGTCGCTCGATGGAGTCGTCGGTGATCATGTCGCGGCAGCTCAGTTTCCCCGTGGAAGCCCCACCCATTCCGGCGACTTCGGAAGGTCGCCGAGGTGGGCGTACTCGCTCTCAAGCCTACTCCGCTACCCCACTGCCCTTGGCCGCGCCCGCGGCTGAGTTTGGCGCCCACACGCAAGCCAACGGAACGTATTTGCCGGCACCGATGTCGATGCTACTGACGGTGCGCGACGTGGCGGTCGCACTTCGGCTCGGCCGCACCCGGACGTACGCATTGCTCCGCTCTGGGGAGATCCCGGTGATTAGGGTGGGGCGCGCCGTGAGAGTGCCTCGAGATGGCCTCCACCGCTGGATCGAGGAGCACTGCACGTCCGTAGACCAGGTATCCTCGGGCAACGGTTTCGGGTCGCGCTAACGCGGCGGTGCGGCGGTGATCTCTGCAACGTTCACGCGGTCGCTGGCGCAAGCAGGCGCGTGATGCGGTCAGCCGCATCCGCATGGAGCGAGTGGAGGACACCCGCATACGTGTTGGCCGTGATCGCGATCGTACTGTGTCCGAGGATTGCTGAGACCGTCTTGAGGTCGACGCCACTGGCGAGCAGCAGCGTCGCGCAGCCGTGGCGCAGATCGTGAAAGCGACGGACGGGTAGATCCTTGGATTTCAGCGTCCACTGGAACCGATTGGTGACGGTCGTGCCAGTCAACGGTGTCCCAATCGCAGTCGTAAACACCAAGTCGGGGATCTCCTCATGCCACGCCAGTCCGAGCCGAAGTCTCTGCTGGTTCTGTCGATCGCGATGGGCAGTGAGCACGGGAGCGAGCGGCGCCGGCATCGCGATTGTTCGCGCCGATCGTCGTGTCTTCGGTGGCAGCAACCGCCACTCACCCCCGAGACGCTGGAGCGAACCGGCGACGGTGATCGTCCGCCGTTCCACGTCGACGTCGCGCCATCGGAGTCCGAGGATCTCGCCCTGCCGCAACCCGGTCCAGAGAGCGAGCGCAACGATCGGTTCGAGGGGATGATCGCGGAACGCCGCGAGGATGTCCTGGGCCTCACCTGGAGGCATGAGCGCGACGTCGTGGTCCGCGACCTTTACCGGCTCGGCGAGACCGGCAGCGTTGCGGTGCAGTTCGCCACGTCGTATGCCCACGTTGAGAGCACGCCGCAGGACGGCACGCATGTGATGGATGGTGCGGGGGGCCAGGCCCATGTCTTGCTTGCGCCGCATCATCATCGTCACGTCGTGCGGGGTGAGCTTGCCGAGCTTGATGCGTCCGACCTCCGGCACGATGTGCTGCTCGATGAGCTCCCGGTAACGGCGAAAGGTCTTGGGGGCCAGCGACCGCTCCACTTCTTGAAGCCACTCGCTAAGGAAGGCAGCTACGGTCTTGGACCCGCCTGGGGAAGGGATGCCGCGGCGTTCTGCGGTCAGACTGTCCTGAAGCTTTTCAAGGACCTCCTTGCGCGTGCGGCCGTAGAAGGACCGGCGACGGTTGGTCCCGTCCGGATTTGTCCCGACTGCAACGCGGGCCTCCCAGAGACCGGTGGACCGCTGGCGGATGCTCCCTTCAAGGTTGCCGCGTCGCGTGGCAGTCATCGCCCAGAGCATACCTGAAACTGGGGTACAACTGGGGTACGCTGGGTAAGCGAGCTAGGAGTTACAGACTAGCGGTACTGCCGTAATGAAGTCTGAAACCCTTATTTTATAAGGGCTTGTGGCGGAGGGAGAGGGATTCGAACCCCCGGTGGCTCTGACACCACTGCGGTTTTCAAGACCGCTCCGTTCAACCGCTCCGGCATCCCTCCGCGCGGGCTGAGGTCAGTTTAGGCGGCGTCCCCTGCCCGACGGGGGCCATCCTGCTCAGCCCGATCCCGGGGTCGCCCGTTCGGTTGACGAACACGCCGCGGATCGTGACCATGGCAGGTATGGCCGCACTGATCATCTTCGTGGGGTGCATCCTGGCGTTCCTGGTGCTGGTCTTCTGGTACGGCCTTCGAGGGGAGCAGAACCAGGACCCCGCGATCGGGACCAACCGCCCATATCCGGATGGCGTTGGACCCACAGGAGCCGGCGCGGATGTCCCGCCGTACCTCCCGACCTTCACCGTCAGCGAGGCGGAGACGTTCCGCCGCGGCGCCGACCGCCGTCTGACCCGCATCTTCCGCCAGCCGCGCGTGCAGGCTCGAAGCTGGATGGACGAGCCCGGTGCGCTCGAGGCCGCGGGACTCGTCGACGCACCGTCACCGTCGACGGAGCCGAGCGCCACCCCAACAGTGCCCGTACACCGCCGCCGTCACAAGAAGCGACGCTAGACGTCGGCTTCGCTCATGCCCTCGAGTTGATCGGCGTGCTCCTCGAGGTGGCCGACGAGGAACCTCTCGACGAGCTGGTCGATGGTGAGCGCTCCGAGCGTCGGGTGCAGTCCTCGTATCTCCCACTGGCCGGGCTCCATGCCGCGGATGAAGCCGCGGAGGGTCGCGAGATCGGCGCGCGCAGCCGACCAGAGCACGGACACCGGCGCGCGCCGATCGCGCTCGATAGCCCCGATGCGTTCCGGGTCGGTCTTGGTCCGCCCGAAGCGAACCGGATCGCCTGACGCCTGGCCGCGCAGCACCGGACCCGCCTGCAAGATCCAGTAGGGGATGAATTCCGAGACATGCGCCCAGACCTGGCCCCGGTCCCATCGCTCGCCGCTGCCGGCGTCCGCATCGGTGAGCGTTCCCTGCGGTGGCTCGTTGGCCGCCGCAGCGGCGAGCCGCGCCTCCACTGCGTCAAGGCGCGCGAGGTAGGCGTCGCCGACGCTCATCGCAGGGGCCGCAACGGGGCGCCGGCAACCACGCGGTTGCGCAGCTTCCCCAGCCGCTCGACGCTGAGCTCAACAACGTCGCCGGGCTGCAACCAGGGATAGCGATCAGTGCCGTGCACCATGGACAGCTCGAGGATACAGCCCGTTCCGCACGTCCCGGAACCGATCACATCTCCCGTCTCCACGCGCGTCCCCCGCGACGCGTACGCGATCATCTCTCCGAAGCTCCAGAAGATATCCGCCAGCGACGCGCGCGAGTACTCGACGCCGTTCACCGTTGCGGTCATCTCGAGGTCGTAACTCCTGTTGCGGCGCGCGTCCTCGAGCTCATCCGGAGTCACGAACACCGGTCCGATCGAGGTTGCAAAATCCTTCCCCTTCACGGGACCCATGCTCAGCTTCATCTCTCGCCGCTGGATGTCGCGCGCGCTCCAGTCGTTCATGACGCAGTACCCGGCGATGCCGCGTTCAGCCTCCGCGGGGTCGAGGTCGGCGCCGCCCCTGCCGACCACTGCCGCCACCTCCAACTCGTAGTCCATCTCGACACAACCCGGTGGAATCGCGACGTCGACGTCCGGGCCGGACACGGCGTGGGGATTGCTGAAGTAGAAGACCGGCAACTCGTACCAGTCCGGGTCCATCTCCAACCCACGCCGCTGGCGTGCGGTGCGCACGTGCTGCTCGAACGCATAGAAGTCGCGAACCGTGGGCGGCCGGGGAATGGGCGCGCACGCATGCACGGCATCGAGTTCGAACACGTCGCGTGGATCTCGGCGGAGCGCCTCGCCCTCGGCCGCGAGCCGGGTGCCGTCGTCGCCGAGGAGGCTGATCAGCGTGGTGCCGGGGGCTGACGCGTGGATGCGCCCGTCGACCAGCAGGCCGGTGCGCTCGGCGTCGTGGTTGCGATGGGTGAAGGTCACCCAGCGCATTGACGCCGTCGCCTCCTCGTGAGCATCGTCAGCAGCCCGCCGGTTGCAACGACAACGAGCGATCCCGCAACAAGGAGCGGGACCGGCGCTCCAAGCGGTTGCCTCGCGACCGGCGTGACGCCAGTGAGCAGCCCGAGGCTCGCGGCGGCGACGCCCGCCTGTCCTCCGCGTTGACGCCGCTCGACATGCGCATGTGGCTGATCAGAACCCAGGGAGCCGGACGAGGCGTCGCAGCAACGGCAACAACGGGGGCCGCGTGATGCGCGGTCGCCACCACGTGCCGCGTGACCACAGGGTGCGGGGTCGTCTGCGCGGTGCGCTCGATCACGATGGCCATGTCGCCATAGATGGTGAAGGTTCGGGCGAACTGCGCCATGGTCGTGCCGTTGTACGAGCCCGTCAGCGGATCACTGAACTCCAGGGTCCCGGCCGTTGTGTTGACCCCCATGAGCACCACCACGTGGCCGGCCTCGGTCCACGGCACGATCCGGCCGTCCCAGGCGGTCCAGGTGCGTGCGGTCTGTGACGAGTAGTCGACGGTCGTCCAGACGAGCACCGGGTGGCCGGCCTCGACGGCGGCATAGAGCGCCTGAGGATTCCATCCGGTGAGCTGGGCCGCGACGGGCACGCCCAGCGATTCCGCGACCCGGGCGACCACCGGTGCGTAGGCGCCCCACCCCGCGTACGACGCCCAGTGCGGATTGCTCCCAGGCTCCGAGCCCATGACGTGGCCGACGAAGCCGGTATACGGGTCGCCCCACTGCGACGGCAGGCCGTTGGCTCCGAGCACGGGGGCACGGGCGTCGGTGGGGAAGTGCCCCTGCACCCACTGCTGGGTCGTACGCACGCCGACAGATCCGAGGGCGATGGTGAGCGACGTCGCCTCGCAGTCGAGGGGCATCTGCATCCGCTGTGTTCCGACCGGGAGGCGATACACCGCGGCCTCGGCATTGACCGGGACGGTCGCCAATGCAATCGCACCCATCCCGAGGGCGACGACCACCGCGGTCCCCCTCCGCGCATGGACCACGCCACGACTCTACGAGTGGTCGTCGTTGAGTTGGTCGCGGGCTGGACACGACATATACTGGCCGCGGCCTGGGGAGGTGGCTGAGAGGCTGAAAGCGCCCGCCTGCTAAGCGGGTGAGGGATCTTAAGTCCCTCCGGGGGTTCGAATCCCCCCCTTCCCGCCAGGCCGGGGGTGTCGCAGCGCCGGAAAAGTTGCCTGGTTTTTGGGAACACCTGGATCTCGGCTAATGGGGTGCAGCATCGGGCAGTGCAACACGTAACCAAGGGGTAAGATGCAGGCCGCAAATACCTAATTGTCGGCCTGGGTCGGCCGTGGCTCTGGAGTGGTCAACGTCTCGGCACTACGGCCGCTTGCGGAATGGCCGTTGCGGGAACTCGATGCCGTTGAGGTACTAACGATGGTTGCCGTGGAGCAGCAGGCCGAACCTCCGCCGCTTGCTTCAATGCGGGGCGCTTCATACAGCGAAACCATCAAGTCCGCGCTCGCGGAGGAGCGAGCAACCAAGAGCTCGATTGAGCAACGGGGAGTTGCGATCGTCACCACTAGTGGTGCTCTTGCAACGCTCCTCTTCGGATTCGGTGCATTCGTCTACAAGTCAACATCCCCATCGTTCACTAACGAGGGCATTGCCTTCTTGATGACGGCGGTCGTCTTATTCGTCGTTGCAGCAGCATTCGGTCTCCTTGCGAATCGGCCTGCGCTTTACCGTGAAGCCGACATACCCTCCCTTCGCCAACGCACCGAGAAGGAAGAATGGCATAAGGACACTGCGGCTGAAGGAGCTCGACGCGATTCACTGCTATACGTCGGGATGATCGAGGTGTATCGGCAAACCAATGCGACGAAGGCTCGATATGTCTACCTCGGGATTGGCCTAGAGATACTTGCCATCAGCTGCATAGCGTCGGTGCTCATCGCCACGCTGGGAGGAAATGACCCGTGGACCCAGTACGGCGCCATCGGATTATCCTTACTAGCCGTTGTAGGATTAGCGACACTCTTGGAGTTACTGAGGCGCCAGGTAGGAGTGAGTAGCCAACCCGGCACACTCAAGGATGTTTGAGTTGGTCAGACTGCACTAGATTCCTCGCGTCAAAACCTACACACATGTAGGGGAACAGATCCGTTGACAGTACTTGGCCGCTGGAGGATGCTGTGCTCGATCGCGGATAGGTTTGGACGTTTCCTGTCACAAACCGAGGTGCCGCAATCTGGAGGGTTGCACGTATGGCCAGGACCACACGTAAGAGGGCCGGCGTCGATAAGGCCGTCAAACGCACCGTGAGGCGCGTAGGGACGACAGCTCGCCGTCGCGCACCCGCCGCTGGTGGCGATCTCGTGAAGGCGGTGCAGAACCTCGTGAAGGCGTTGCCCGTCGGCGAGCTAGAAAAGCGACTCGCGGCCCTCGAGAAGACTGTCGCGCGGCTCGAAGCGAGCCTGCGTGGCGCCGCCAAGCGCGTGACCACCGCGAAGCGTGCCGGCGCCAAGAAGACCACGGCGCGCAAGCCAGCCGCGCGCAAGACGACGGCTCGTAAGACCACGGCTCGCAAGACCACCGCGCGTAAGCCGGCCGCGGCCCGCAGGACCACCGCGCGCAAGCCCGCAGCAGCCCGCAAGACCACCGCGCGCAAGCCCGCCGCGGCCCGCAAGACCACCGCGCGCAAGCCGGCCGGAGCCCGCAAGACCACCGCGCGCAAGCCAGTCAAGGAACGCGAAGGATGGGAAGATGGGAAGGAGGGGACGAGCATCATCAAGATTGCCCGTGCACAAGCGCAGTCCCAGTGATGAATGAGAGTTTCTTTGAATGAGTTGAGATGGGCGCTCATCGAGTTCTCGCTCGACCATCAAACCAGTGCCCCAACGACGGCGCTCCGCGCGCCTCTCGTCTAGCGATCATGTAAGTTGCGCGTCATACCGAATGCGCCTAGGCAAGACGTGATAGAGCCTGAGTGAACTCCAGTTCGATCGAGTGGACGACGGCCACATGGAATCCAGTCACGGGATGCACCAAGGTTAGTCCCGGATGCGATCACTGCTACGCTGAGACGTTCGCCGAGCGCTTCAGGGGTGTGGCTGGACATCCGTATGAGCGCGGCTTCGATCCTCAGCTGAGACCGGAGCGTTTACGTCAACCTCTGGCGTGGCGGCGACCGTCACTCATCTTCGTCAATTCGATGAGTGATTTGTTCCACATCCATGTGCCTGATGACTACATCAGGGAAGTCTTCAACATCATGGGCATGGCGTCGTGGCACCAGTTCCAAATCTTGACGAAGCGCGCCGAGCGGATGGAGCGCCTCCTTCGCTCCGTGACTATCCCCGACAACGTATGGATTGGCGTGAGCGTGGAGACTCCTGTCTACTACGCGAGGATTCGGCATCTCCAACGAGTTCAAGCCCGCATCCGGTTCCTGTCGTGTGAGCCGCTGCTCGCGCCACTTCCGAGTCTCCCACTTGATGGCATCCAATGGGTCATCGTCGGTGGCGAGAGCGGTCCTGGGGCACGGCCGGTCGAGGCCGCCTGGGTCGAGGACATCCTGGACCAGTGCGCGGAATTGGCGGTGCCGTTTTTTTTCAAGCAGTGGGGTGGGGTTCGTAAGAAGCGGGCGGGGCGCCTGCTCCGCGGCCAGTTATGGAATGCGCTTCCCGCGAATTCCGACGCAAGCATTGCCTACGTCTAAAGGTCCAACCTCGTTTGAGCGAGTCCTGTAGGGGTCAGTGGCGTAGTCTGGCAGGCGTTGGCCCAGAATTTTTGGCCGAGTTCGCTTTGCGTGAACAGTACCAATACGTACATCAACGAACCTTTGCCGTTTCTGACCGAGACCAGATGATCCTCGGCGCCCGGCAGGTAGCCGAGCGTACAGAGGCCCTGGTTGTAGAGGCGAACTAGCTGGCGAATACGTTCGTGACGCGGCGCAAACTCTATCGCTCGCCAGTCGTCGTTGCCAAAGAAGGCCGTAAGGCTGGGTACGTCGGCATACCACTGGCGACGCATGAAGCCCGCGTGAAACGTGAATAGCAGGTCAACGCGACGCTCTCGCACGAAGCTCGCGATGGTACTCCACTGGATCTCCCACCCATTGGGATCAATGAATGCCAGCGAGAGCGTGCTCGGACTAATGGCGTGAGCAACTTCTGGGAGGGCGTCGTTGCAGTCGCCTTGTATGACCTCGCCGTGAGGTGGCCACCCGTACTTGCGTCGGATCCGCAGTTGAAGCGCACCAATCGCGGTTGGATCGCTGTCAATGAAGTAGTAACTACTGAAGGGCTTTTCTAATGCGCGCAGGGCTGATCCATCGATGAAGCTTCCTCCATGTGCTGCCATCCCCGGACCTGCAAAGGGTTCGACATAAGCCAATGTCCAACGTTGCCGCATCGCGGTCGCGAACATGTCGACGTAGTAGTCGACGTAATGGACCTTCCGCCAGACCCAGCCCCCTGTCATGCGCGCTGGCAGTCCGTCCGGCGCGAGCACGTACCTTGGATGGGCCACTACGCGTTTCTCATCATTGGTCTGGAAGCCAGTCGTTCAAGGCAACCCGGATTCGATCTGTCATCGTCCCACTCAGGACACGGGAACCACGGAGGGCTTCGCTCAGGTGTGACGCGCTCACATTGGCGCGACGCGCAAACGCTCGTAGGCCTTCGCGGTCGGAGGCTTGCCTCACACCGTCAAGCAAGTCTTTAGCCTGAACTGTATCGGTCGCTACCTGTTCGTCGAGTACCAAGCCACCTCGCACCAGGCGAGCGAGCGTCGACGGTCGAGAGCGTCCTACGCCTCGCACCACAGATCCCACCGTCCGCACCGACATCCCGGACGCGGCCGCCAAGGCCACCAGGCCATGCGCCCTGGCGCACTCCCGAATCCGAGCACGCAAGGCGTCGGGGTCGACTGTCATCCCGTAGACGATCTGAGCCTCAGGATCCACCCCAAGGAAGAACTGCTCCTCCCACCGGTTCGCCTCCTTCCCCATGAACTCGAGGTGCTCTGCTCGAACATGACGCCGCCGCGTCAGTCCGTGATCAAGATAGTCGCCATTGTGGAATTTGGCTTCAGGATGCAGGTGGTACTGAGCAAGCGACTGCTGGTAGGTGCGGAGCTGACTCGCGTCGACGGGCAGGTCCGTGTTCCGATCAAAGCAGTTCCTGATAGCGGCGACAGGAACTCTTATCGAACGGGGCGACCACGCGAGGCAGATCGCGAGGGATCCCGGCTTCCCCTGTCGCGGGAGTTTCGAGGCGAGCCGCGGGAAGAGCTTGGTACGCGTACATGAATCCGAATGGTCGAACTTGATCTCGATAGCGCCGCTTCGCGTTATAAGTCTTGAACCATCGCAGGAGTAGCGGTGTCGTCGCGCCGTACCGGGTCACGGCCGGCTGCTCGAATCCGGGTAGGTAATCGGTCCGGACGATGGCTGGGGTGTCACCCAAGGCGGATTGCACGATCCGGTACCAGATGTCGTGCTGCCACCGTGGTACCTCCAGTTTCACCCGCGGCTTTGGGATCGTGGTTGGCGCTGACCTGGCGTCGTAGGGCTCTCGCAGGTGACCCAGTCCGTGGCCTGAGACCTTGCGCAGGACCGGCCTGGAGCGGCGGTCGAGGTTGAACAGGGCGTAGCGTTTGGCCGATACCGCCAGTGCAAACAGCGGCGGTCCGAGTGCCTCGTGCGAGGCATCACCGATGCCGAAATTCTGTTCCTCGAGTTTGAACAACTCAGGTCGACCTTCGTACGGGCTCAGTGCGTTGAACCAAGAGCGAACCTCCTGGGCGCGGCTGACGAACTCCGTGTCGCCCATGCCTGGCGGAGATGCGAGCGCCATGCTATCGGTGTCGCAGAGCGTCCAATCCATGCCGCGATCGCGAGCAAGGACCTCCGAGGCCGCGAGCATCAGCCTGGCAGCGCCCGTGATCAACGTGGCGAGGAGCGGATGGAAGTGGCGACCTGGTTCCTCGACCTCCCGCAACTGGACTTCGTGCCCAGGACCCCCGTCGGGTCCATACCACATGACCGTGTCGGGGTTGGCACGTTGCTCAACATTCAACTCGATGAAGATCCCGTAGCTGGTTGCGTTCGCCATGATCTTCAACGCCAGCTGGTCGGCGTCCAGGCGCGTGGCCTCAGGCGTGTCCCCTACCTCTGCCGCCTCTCGCCTGATCGCAATGCGCAGCTCGACCATGCGCCGATACAGGTCACTCGCATATGGATCCACCAGGTACTCAGCGCGCCCGGCCAAGCGCACGGGCTGGAGTCCGGGCTGACGCTCCTTCGGGCGAAACCGATATGCCTTACTGATCCGAGGAGCCTTGCCTGTCAGTAGAGTGCTGGCGATGCAGTCGGCCACCGTGTAGGTCAGGAGGTACTTCCCGGTCAGTCGGTTGAGCCCGATCGCGTACTGATCAACTCCGACGGTGGGATCCGCCACCCCGGGACTCCGATTCGAATAGTTGGCGCGGACCGGGAGGATGTCATCGTCGGGTTGCAGTTGCACGATAGTCGCGAGCTCGTGCCAGAACGTGGGAACTTGGAGCTTTTCGAGAGTGACACCATCGAGCAGCTCCTGCGTTTCTCGGGTCGCGTCGTCGCCGTCATCCCAGTCAATACCCTGCGCGATGACGAATCGCCAGAGCCCCATGAGCGTGCAGACAGTGGGGTACATGGACAGGAAGTCGCAGTACAGGACACGTCGGACCTCGCGGCGAATCCTGACTTCAGACCGGCCACCGTAGTACGCGCCGAGGATGACCCCAATGATCTCCGGAGGAAAGTCAGGCTGTGCTTCCCTCCATGGGCGGATCCCGATCTCGCGAAGCAATGCCTTACCGATACTCGCTTCGCTGTAGACGCGGTGAACAGATGTCTGCGGAAGACCGAACGACGCGTAGCGCTGTGCGAGCTTCTCGTAGCACTCCCAGGTGACCTGCACGTCGTTCACGGCGTATTCGAGGAAGTTCGCCGTGATAGGTCCGCCGAACTCATCCGGGGAGGTCTTTGCAGTGGCGCCGAGCTTGTGGGCCAAGGCCCCGAGTTTGAGGTTCTCTCCGGTCAGCGCCGCACCCAGGGTGTGAGCGTCGACGAAGAACCCTCGTACCGTGGGAACGCGCCGCTTCTTCTTGCGCATCGATCGTGGAGTCAGCTGACCCGGGCTGCCCGTGAAACGGATGAGGGCTTCACGAGCGTTGAGATGCCGGACTTGCACTCGAACCTTCGCCCACCGGGGCGAGTCACTGAGGCGGAACGTAAACCCGCCGCGTAGCGCGGTCTTGCGGAGTGGGTTCGTGTCACTTCCTACCGCCGTTCCGTGGCCGATGGCAATTCGCGAGATGTCGAACGGCAGGTTGAATCCGACACACGTTCCGTTGAGTTCGTGAAGGTAGCGGAAGAAGATGGAATCGACGAACTCGGAACGCGTCAGGATGTCGAGGGCATTGGTATTGGCGAAGCTGTGGAGGATGCTCCGCTCGCTGTCCGACAGAGACTCGGGGTCGTAGAAGACGCCGGCCTCTCTCAGCTCGCCATCCTCTCGAACCTGGTACCCGCCAACGCGCAGCTGTTGAGCGGCGTCGACGGTGGTCTCAGTGTCGAAGGTTAGGGTCCAAGCGGATGCTCCGAGTGCCAGTCGCGTCCCGACGCGCGGCAAGCGGGGCGCAGCGGCTGCGCGCCCGTAGGAGCGGACCGAAATAGTCCGCGCCTCCGCTTCAGGATCGGCTAGCTCGGAGTTCCCTCCCAGCCCAAGATTTCCCAGCGGTTGGGGCCGAGCGCTCGCACGAGGGACGCGTCGAGCCATTCGAGAAAGCGTGCCACAGGGAGGAGGAGGCGGTCCACCAACAGATGAAGGTGATCCGCGACACCCCGAACTCTTGCCGCGTACGCCAAGGCCGGGCTGCCGTCAGGGTTCTGGAGTGTGCTGACTGGCCAGTCGCGTTGCATGTCGCTTCTGACTCGATGGTCGTTGATCGGAAGTCGGATCGTCAGGGGATCATTGTTCCGGCCAGCGACGTGGTCGTCCTCGAATGGCGAGCGGCCGGCTTGGATCGCCTCGCAGTTGGAGCAAGTGATGTTCGGTTCATGGCCGGTGAGCGCCAGCGGGTCCACCTCACCGCACGGGCATCGTGGGGTCCGGGTGCCAAGACGTCGGAGAGCCTGTTCCCGACGAACCGGGCCGTCCGGATGTTTGATGCTCACGACACGATCCGGTAGATTTGCTCGAAGTTGCCCCGCCCAGCTGCGTCGAGCCGGTAGAGCACGTTCGGACGCGTCTCCAAGGGATGCAGCCTTCCACTTCTGTCCCAGAGCGTCATGCCCCTCACCTGGTCGAGATGGCGAGTGTTGTTGTCGTCGAGGAAGCGGTTGACTGCGTTTCGCCACCGCCCCCACTTCCGAGCCTCGTCGTCCCCGCTCACCCGGATGGTGAGTTCGGCGCCCTCCGTCCAGATGACAATCTCGCGGGGTCGATCGTCACGAGAGGAGCGCCATCGTCCACCGTCTTTGTGAGCCACACCGGTCTGCTCCACGTAGCGGCGTGCCCGCTCAGGAGCGATGTGGCGGGTGCGGGCTGCTTCCGTGAGGGGTCGCCCGCCCCGGAGGTCCTTCACGAGCTTCTCAAGGGTTGGGTCGTACCCGGTCTGCACCTTGAGTTCACCCCAGCGAGGATGCCCTCGAGCGACGCTGCGGCTGAAGCCACGAGCGAGCCATTGCTGAATCCTTCGCTCGTATTCGGCTCGGAAGTCACGTGCCATCGGTGATTCTCCTCGTCGCGGTGGATGGGAGATCCAAGTGCGCGCGACGAGCTCAGCCTGAACTTGTCCACAGGGTCGTGTCAAGACCAGATATGGTGTAAACTCTTACCATGACACGTGCAGCTCGGTATACCCTCGAAGACCTTCTTCAGGTGGCAGCGGCAGACGGGGTGCCGGTCACTGGCAGGATGATCGTCGACTGGGTAGAACTGGGACTCCTGGACCAGCGACAGCACGTCGGCTTGGGGCGGGGGTCGGGGTCGCAACCGGGCACATGGCCCGAGGAACAGCGCTCGCTGTTCCTGCTTCTGCTCAAGCAGCGTCAGCAGGTGCGGCACATTGCCACTCTGACCAATATCCCAGTCGGATTCTGGCTGATCTTGGGTGACCGATACGTACCTCTGCGCCAGGTCCGCCGAGCACTCCGAACGTGGGCGGGCGGTCAGCACGTATCCGAATCCGCAGCGCGTGGGGCCGCACGCCGCCTCGTAGCTGACTTCGGCACCAAGGAGCACGTCGGCAGGGGTGAGCTCGTCGAGTGCATGACGGATGCGCTTAGGGGCAAGCGCCCCGACATCGATGGCCTGCGTCCATACATGCAACAGCTCGGCGAAGGACAGACGCTGGAGGCTGAGGGCATTGCACTCAGGGTCACACCCGATGTCGCCATTCGGCTTTTCTCCGCGCGATTGGCCGCGTTACGCAGTCTCGAGAGCTTCTCTGATGCGGCGTTTCATTGGGCCAGATACATCTATAACGTAGGCCGGGCTGACTACGGCCAACGCCTTCCTCACTTGCAACAGCACGAGCATTTCGCGCACATGTTTGAGGATACGACGCTCTCCGCCATCCTGAATCAGGCTTGTCTTGACCTCCTCACGACGCTCGGAATCAGTTGCATCGGCGACTTCGATGAGTCACGCATGGAGCTCGACAACCCACTGGCTTGGGAGAAGCACGACCTTCGGATGGAGATCATCGACCCCGGGGATCGGCCTGATGGGCTCGATGTCGAGATCGAAATCAAGCCCGCGGACTTGACGTCGTGAGCGCTGTGGCGCGACCGTCTGTTGAGAGCGTCGCCTCGGCGAACCCAACGGCGCGGACGTGCGAACAATGCGGTTCGACGTTCGTGCACATCCGCAGAACCCAGGGCCGCTTTTGTTCACGTGCTTGCTACCAACTGTGGTGGACTGCAACGAAGCAGGTGAGCGCCGCACGCAAAGGCGCTGATCGACTGGCCGAGCTGCGCGACCAGGGCAAAGACCCGCGCAAGAGCGAGCATGCCACGTGGAAGCGGCAGATGTCCTATCGCAACCTCGCTCTCAGCGCGCCACCTCAGGACACCACTGAGGACGATCCTTCGTGGTCGGAGCGTGGCACGTACTGGGAGACCGCGTTCACCCCGACCAAGGTCACTTCCCCGTGGCGGCGCGACCGGATGCCACTTGTGCTGGGCGGTCATGGAGTCCAGTTGCGGATCGATGCCGGCACGCTACTCGTTCGAAACGGACTGACGCACCATCCTCAGCAGCGCGAGGAGTACCGGTTCTTTCTAGGTGACCCATCCCTTCCATTGCGAATCGTTCTCGTCGACAGTGACGGCTACATCACGCTGGATGCGATCGACTGGCTTGCCAGGCAAGAGGTGCCCGTCCTACTTCTGGCCTGGGATGGCGCAGCCCGGTCGCTCCTTCCGGCTGGGAGTTCGAGAAGCATCCCCGAACTGCTGCAGGCTCAAGTGCGAGGCTTGACCGATGGCTCTGGGCTGCGTCTTGCCAGAGTCCTGATCGAGCGCAAGGTGGAGGGATCCTACGCCGCCCTGGCGAACGTGCCTCAGGGTCCGCAAGTGGACCGAGCCCGCTCCAGTTTGGCCGCGATCCGCGAGGAGCTCGCGCTGTCTCCCCCCGCCGACGTCGATTCGCTGCGCCTTGTCGAGGCGCGTGCGGCAGCGGTCTACTTTGCAACCTGGCGCGAGCTCCCACTCCGTTGGCGGGACGTGAAACGCAAGCCCATCCCAGCCGAGTGGCGGCGGATGCCGATCCGCGGATCCCTCCTCCTGATGAGCAACCGGCACGCCACGCATCCAGTCAATGCGCTCCTGAACTATGCGTATGGGGTGCTCGAGTTCGCAGGTTCACGCGGCGCTTCTTATCGCGGGGCTGGAGCCGTCGCTCGGATACCTTCACGCCAACCGTCCGGGTCGTGCCGCCCTCGTCTATGACCTCATGGAACCACTCCGGCCCGTGGTTGACGCCGAGGTGCTCCGTTTCGCACGGACGCGGACGTTCTCGGCGGGCGACTTTTTTCTCACCCAGCGGGGGGTGTGCCGCCTTCACCCGCAGCTGGCCAGGATGGCGGTTCGGCTGGCCGTTGACGACGCTACCGTGCGATCTTTGGTAGAACGTGCCGTAGCAATCCTGCTCGACTCCGATCGATAGTCTTTCGTCGTGTGAATCAGGAGTCGGTCAACGCGACTGCTGCCTACGTCCGGGCTGAACCCTCCGACCCTCCGGAGTAACATCGCAACCTGGGAGGTCACAATGCCGAACACCCGGATCGGAGTTGCCTTGCGAATGACATATGTAAGTGCCGCTATCGTGGTTCTCACGGAGACGCGTCGGTCCATGACTGCCCGTGAGATCGCGGAGGCGGCGCTTAGGAAAGGCCTAATCGAGCCGCGCGGCAGAGACTCCCGACGTGACTATGAAGGCTCGACTGTACTGTGAGGCGCGAACTGAGGGCAGCGTCATTCGGCGCGAGTTCATTCCTGGCGAAGGGCGAGCGAAGCGCAACTCGGTGCGTTGGTCGCTGAGACGGCGTCGTTAGGGATACGGTGATGGAAACAACACCTAGCCCTCCCGGAGGTGTGATTGATCCTGGGCTCGCCGAGCAGGACGCGGTAGCGTCGTCATCCTCTCGGCTGACGGAGAGTCAGATCGAAGAAATCACGAAATTGCTCCGCGCCGGTCGCCAGCTTCCGTCCTACTTGTTCCCTCACCTCTTTGAGACGGCTCGCGAGTACGAACTCTCCTACACAGGCAAGGCTCGTCGCATCGACGTACTCGCCGAGACCATGGCCGTCCCTCTCCAGCCCGTTCGAACCTTTGGCTCTGACCTGAGTGGATGGAGCAATATGCTCATCCTCGGGGATAACCTTCAAGTATTGCGCCACCTTCTCACGATGAAGGAGGTGGGTGGGATGCGGAACCCTGACGGCTCCGACGGCGTGCGACTCTGCTACATCGATCCTCCATTTGCGAGCCAACGAGAGTTCACGGGTACCCGAAATGAGAGGGCCTACATAGATAGGGTTGTAGGGGCTGAGTTCGTTGAGCATCTACGACGACGCCTCATTCTCATCAGGGAACTGCTGACAGATGACGGTGCGCTGTTCGTGCACATGGACACGCGCAAGGTCCACTACATCAAGGTGGTCCTAGATGAAGTTTTCGGTGAGAGCAATTTTCAGAACGAGATCATCTGGAAGAGGACCAGCGCTCATTCCGGAGCGCGTCGCTTCGGTGCGGTACACGACACGCTCCTCTTCTACAGCCGGAGTGACAGCTACATATGGAATCAGCACTTCCAGGCGTATGGCGCGCAATACGTCGCCGAATTCTATACGCATGTCGACTCCGAAAATCGCCGATGGCGTCGCTCAGACCTCACCGGCGCTGGCGTCCGGCATGGTGAAACGGGCAGGATCTGGCGCGGTCTGGATGTCACGTCCAAAGGTCGACACTGGGCATACCCCCCCTCGGAGCTCGACCTTATGGATGCTGCCGGCAAAATTCACTGGCCCGAGAAGGAAGGCGGGATGCCAATGCTTAAGCGTTACTTCAAAGACCAGAAAGGCATTCCCGCACAGGACGTCTGGACAGACATCAAACCCATTCACAATCTCGGTGTCGAGCGCACTGGATACCCCACCCAGAAACCTGTGGCTCTCGTACAGCGCATCATCGAAGCTGCGTCACGTCCCGGGGATATCGTCCTCGACGCGTTCGTGGGTTCGGGTACGACCCTGGTCGGCGCTGAGACGCTCCCGAAACACCGACGCTGGATCGGAATAGACACCGGCAAATTCGCCATATATCTTACTCAAGCCCGACTATTACGTCATGCTGGTAAGAAGGCCCCGGAGCGCCCGTTCACTCTGTATAACGCCGGGCTCTATGATTACGCATCGCTCCGAGACCTACCCTGGCAAGAATATCTTGACTTCGTTCTCCACCTGTTCCAATGCCGCCGTGCTGAAGAGTCAATCGGGGGCGTGTCGTTTCAGGGCTTCCTAGGAGACCATAGAGTTCTCGTATACCCGTTCCAGCAGCATCCCGGCGCGAAGATCGGCCGAGCATTCGTCAAAGACCTTGCCGCGCTTTGCCGGGGTCGCCTCGGGGAGCGATGTTTCATCGTCGCCCCCGCTCTAGCGATTGAACCGTATGAGGACTACCTCGAGGTAGACGGGACGCGCTTCTTCTTCCTGAGGATTCCATACTCGGTTATCGCCGAAGTTCACAGACGAGTGTTTTCTGAACTCCGCCAGCCCACATCGGAGGCCGCGGCCAACGTGCCCGTTCGACTCCGTAGGGTTCGATTTCATCGAGCCCCCCCGAGTGGAGTGTAGATTCGAGGACACTGGGACGCACCTGCGAGTCGCGATCGAGGCGTTCGAGAGTGAGGCCTTCTCCGCTAGGGCGTCGTCAGAGAACATCGCCGATCTGGCAATGGTCATGGTTGACTACTCATATGACGATGACGTGTTCGACCTCGATGCCGTCCACTTTGCGGACGATCTAGTGCGCCAGGGATGGCAGTTCGACATCCCCAAGGCGGAGGTTGGCAGGCAGATGATGCTCATATACGTAGATGTTTTCGGCAACGAGCTTCGAGAGGTCAAGACTGCCGAAGCATTTGGGCCGCTTGGGTGATCGGAAGGGCGTACCGGACGTGACGGCGTTCCGAAATCAGGATCTCGTCCTACGAGTTGGCACCGACTACGATCCTTCTCTTGTTCGCCTGGATCGATACGAGGCCTTTCTCGACGCGCTGTGTGGCGATCGCGAGTATCAGAAAGAGGTGATCCGGAGCGTGTGCCGCTTCCTCGCTGGCGGACGCCACGCGAGTACGAGGGCGTTGGCTCAAGCGAGCTATGTGTCAAACCCAATACTTGGCGAGCGCTACGGCTCTCTTGAAGGTTTGATGACAGCGCTTCCGTTTCCTGACAAGCTTGCCTGCTCGGTTGATCTGGCGACGGCTACGGGAAAGAGTTGGGTGATGTACGGCATCGCACGCATTCTCCTGGCGGAGGGTGTGGTGGACCGCGTATTGGTCCTGTGCCCATCGCTGACAATAGAGTCAGGACTGACCTCCAAGTTCAAGACGTTTTCGGCAGATGCTGATCTTCTGGACGTGATGCCTCTGGATGTTGTCTTCCGCACGCCAGAGATTACCGACGCAAATGTCACCACAGGGCCGGGCGCCATTTGCGTCGAGAACATCGCCGCCACGTATGCTCACGTTCTATCGTCGGTTCGTGACAGCTTTCTGGGGCGAGGAAGTTCAACCCTTGTCTTGAATGACGAGGCTCACCATATCTATTCTCCTCCGACCGGCCTGCAAGCCATTAAGAAGTGGAAGGAGTTTCTGGACAGCGCTAGCTTCGGTTTCACGAGAATCGTCGGATTCTCCGGTACCTGTTACGTCGGAAACGACTACTTCCCCGATGTGATCTCTCGCTATTCCTTACGCCAGGCGATGGAGGAGGGTCGCGTGAAGGAGGTCCAGTATGTGGCGAAGGACGAGAGCATCGGTCAGGATGAGCGCTTCCAAAAGTATCTCGAGCTCCACAAGCAGAATATCGCGAGGCATCGCTCCCTAAAACCGCTCTCGATACTTGTCACGGCTCGCATCGCGGTTACCGAGAGGTTGGCGCAGGAATTCGTTCGCTTTCTCGCCAGAGAGGAAGGGATCTCGCTCAAGGAGGCGGATGACCGCGTCCTCGTCGTGAGCTCGCGCGTCGACCACAGGGGCAACGTTGCGCGACTGGCAACAGTAGATCGGCGAGACGACAAGGTGGAGTGGATCTTCTCCGTCTCCATGCTGACCGAAGGCTGGGACGTCCAGAACGTCTTTCAGATCATTCCGCACGAGAAGCGAGCGTTCGCATCCAAACTCCTAATAGCGCAAGTCCTGGGTAGAGGCCTACGGGTGCCCGCAGGCGAGTCCCGACCGATGGTTTGGGTGTTCAACCACTCCCGCTGGTCCAAAGAGATCGCGGATCTCGTCGCCGAAGTGCTCGAACAGGACAGGCGGCTATTCAGCTATCCCATCGGGACGGAGCCCAGAGCGCAGCATCACTTTGACATTCATCAGCTCGACTACGACGCTGAGACGAAGGAGCAGGAGCTGCGAATGAAGGACAGTGTGGGCCAGGTCAATTTGTTCACGAATGGCTTCGTCAACTTCGAGACCCAGCCCGAGAAGCTGGAGCGTGCGACGGTGTTTGTCGGTGCCCTGTCACATCGTGAGTCGACGCAGCGGACCACCGTGCACTTTGACGCATACTCGGTCGCCGAGGTCGTCCAGAAGCTCCGAGGACGCCTCAAGTCGGTCGATTTGGAGGGCCACACAAGCTACGCTCGAGACTATCCGGAACCGAAGCTTGAGGCGATCGTCTTGGCCTCGCTCGAAAGGATAAACGAGGTCCGGGGGCTCGTGTCCGAGACTAACCTTCAGCACCTTTTCAGAGCAATGGGCAACATCTATCGCCCCGTTGCTAAATCCGTCAGGATCGACCTGAAACCAAAGTCTTTACGTACGATTTCGACCAGCTCGATGTCACGGAGATCGGCAGCGCTAGGTTCGTTTTCGAAAGAGGCCACCGTGTTCTATGACTCGGCTTCTCTCGCTCTTGGCGACGACTCAGATCGGACTGCCCTCGCGGAGATCATCGACGAGGACTCCATCTATCCGAAGCGGGCGAGCAGGCAAGTCGACAATATGTTCGATTTCAAGTCCCCTGTGAACGTCGCCCTGGCGACGCACGAACCCGAGCGTAACTTCATAGCCAGACTATTCGAGCCAGGCAGCGCCGAGATGGTCGAGGCCTGGGTAAAGTCGCCCGACACTGGCTTCTACGAGATTGGTTACTCCTGGCGCAAAGGGGATCACACCAAGCAAGGCAAGTTCAATCCAGATCTTTTCATCAAGATCGGCGGTGGTGACGTCCTTGTCGTCGAACTGAAGGATGACGGCGACGAATCCGATGAGAACAAAGCCAAGCTTAGATATGCGATTAGTCACTTCGAACGGATCAATCGGCTTCAGTCGGTCGCCAAATACCACATGAAATTCCTCTCCCCCTCGGCGTACGATGCGTTCTTCGCCGCCGTGAGGGAAGGAACGTCAATGACGTTTATCTCGGGTCTTCAGGCCGCCCTCTCAGACTAGGCTGAAGCGGTCTCGCACCCCTTCGCTCGACGCTGGTGGCGTTGGCTCGCTCGGTTGACGCTCGGGACGGTCCTCGACGGGTCGCTGGTCTGGGGGCAGCGAAGCGAGGATGGCGTCCACGATGTCATCCGGATCCGCATCAGCGCTGAGGTGCCCGATCAAGGTGCGCTCCGCCGGCTTCTGCTCGTCGCTCATGTGATCCCTCCCTGTCTATTGGCGTTGCTCCGGCATTCGACGACCTCGGATAAGAGCTCTGCGCCCAGCCTACTGCTCATATGTATATGCAGACTTGACCACCTCGAAGACCTTGTCGATGTCGTCCGCGCTCTTGAGCGAGCACATCCATGGATAGCCCCACTGGCGATTGCGAATATCTCTAACATCGATGCCAGTGATGGCAGGGGCTTTCGCGCCACCTTTGAACTGCACTCCCACGACAGTCTTTCTAAAGTCGAACGCCGCAAAGCTCTTCGTTGTCCGGTAGGAGATTTGCCCTTTCTGGTTCGCGCGTTCCTCAACGCCGTCTAGGGCGAGGATCCGATCTCTGAGTTCGAGAAATGCGGCGCGCAGCACCTCGTTTGTCTTGGCGAGATGGTAGTCAAGCCCATATTCTTGGTCGCCTGTCGGCGTAGCCTCAACCGGCTTCGGGAGTGGTCCTTTCTTGCGTTCGGCATCGACTGGCTCAAGGACATTCTCGACAACGAAGACGTCGTCGCTGTAGCGTCGGTATCGCATCAGCTCAATGTTGGGTGACAGCCGGTTTATGCCGTAGCCGTCGTACTTCGAGTAGTTGCCGGCAATGAGAATGAGGCGAGGGTTCGACCAAGCGACGATGATGTCCTGCCCGAGCCGCTTCCGGGCAGCCAGTTCAAAGTCGCCCCGATGGTCGACGAGCCAGTCGAGGTAGAACAACCCCTGGCTGATTACACTGTCGGACTTCTCCCACTTGTACTCCAGGATCACCGGATTCCCAGATTCATCGAGGCCGAGACTGTCGATCCGACCGCCGTACTTCTCCCCGATCGAGAACTCAGTCGCTACGAATCGAATCCCAAGCAGCGTCTCCAAGTTCGCCTCGAAGAACTGTTGTAGCTCTTTTTCGCTCTTGAAGGGCTCAGGACCGAGCTGCCGGGCCTTTCCCTGATCGAGGACGAATACCGGGCTCATAGCCCGTAGATGCTACCGCTCCCCGCCGCTGGCATAGTACGTCGGGTCTTCTCTGCTCGCTTTCGAGCTGAGCGTCGGCGTCAATCTTCGAGGCTTGCTAGCGCCAAGTCTTTGTTTGTCCGCTCTCCGGCGTTCGACCTTGCCGAGGTCGCAGCCAAGGTACATGGCCATTTCGTCAATCTCCTCGTATGTCTCGCCCCTGGCAACGAGGTAACCATCGTCACGATGGTTGTTATTCGATGCGAGTTTGAAAATCAGAATCCGAACCAGTGATACTGTTTCAGGACCCCGACCGCGCCTATCACCCCACCGATGCCGAAACACGCTTGCCCGGTGTACGCGATCATCACGCACAGACCATTCGGAGGCGTGAACCGACCGAGATGGAACCGCACGCCGCGAACGGTGACCTCGCACTTCCCCACATTGGAGGGATCCTTGGTCATATTGAGAACTGCGGTCAATCTTCGACTTCCGGCCTTCTTCAATACTACGTTGAAAGCAAGCGAGGACGAGTCGGCTGCAAACCGGACGGCTTGCGGGGTTGGGGAGACGTCAAAATCGTTGCCACTGACGCTTACTCGCCCATGCAGCACTTCTTCAAAACCGCTCGCCTCTCCTTTGACGTCGATGCGCACTTGCTCCTCTCGACCAACGCGCATGGTGGAGGGGCAGTGAAGCTCGAAACCCCAGTGATGTAAACGTTCAACTACAACCTCTGCGATAAAGCCAGTGGCGACCGCCGCCGCCCCACTTGGTACGATGATTTCCCATATTGAGTTGTGGCTAATAGCCTCGATAACACCAACCAGAATAGCGACGGCTCCCGTCCCCTCCAAGGTAGACGCTGCAACCCGAGCGAAGCGTCGAAGACTCTGTCGGGTGCCAAGGAAACCACTCGTCATCCGGCGCACGGGAAGGTATACCAACCGCCGCAATGCGAAGGTAACCACGCCGACAACCACGACTATCAGACCGGCCACTAGCGTGGAATTCATCTATCCCTTGGTCCCTACTGCCGGGATTGTGACCGTTGCCCAAACGAAAGTGTTAAACCGGCCATCGTCGGGGTGCCCTCGTGACAGACCTCCCCGCGTTAAGCCTCACCCGGTTAAGCCTCACCCGCCCGCGGGTGTTCCCAAAAACCAGGCAATTGTTCCGGCGCTGCTATACCCCCCTTCCCGCCAGGCCGGGGGTGTCGCAGCGCCGGGGCCGCGTACGCGGCTCGAAATGCGACCCCTTTTTCAGTCCGGGAATCCGGGGCCCGGTCGCACCACGACGTCTGCGGACGCCGGCACATCGCCGCAGGTCGCGCAGCGAAGTTGCGTGTACATCCCTCCACCGCAGTGGGCGTGCTCATAGAGGATGGGTGGACCATCAGGCGCGGCCCAGTGGTCGCCCCAGGCGGTGAGGGCGATGATCACAGGCTGGAGCTCACGTCCCTTCTCGGTGAGCAGGTACTCGTGATGCTCGGGCCGCTCCGAATACCGGCGCAGTTCCATCAAGCCGGCGGTCACGAAGCCGTCCAGGCGCTTGGCGAGGATGTTCGAGGCCAGGCCGAGATCGCGCTGGAAGTCCGCGAAGCGCGTGGTGCCCCGATAGAGAGCATCGCGCAGGATCAGCAGGCTCCACCGCTCTCCCACGAGTTCGAGCGTTCGGGCGGCGGAGCAGACTTCCATCTCGTAGTTTCGGCCGAGCATGCATGCATCCTACCACCCTGCTTGCATT
Source organism: Candidatus Dormiibacterota bacterium (assembly GCA_963777445.1). Classification (GTDB taxonomy): domain Bacteria; phylum Chloroflexota; class Dormibacteria; order Aeolococcales; family Aeolococcaceae; genus Palsa-851. Next base: position 22,956 of record CAVZQR010000001.1, read on the forward strand.
ATGAAAGCACCTGGTGTACAGTCACTTGCATCATGCAAGTAGGTGGGCAGGTCGGGGACCATCCACCTTTGATCCACAAGGAGGCCGCAGCGGTTATGGGCGATCCACATTTCACCACCAGTTTCACGGTGGGCTCGAGCCCGGACGAAGTCTTCGCCGCCATCAATGACGTTCGCGGATGGTGGTCCGGAGACATCGAAGGGAGCACCGACCGGCTCGGCGAAGAGTTCACGTACCGTTACGAGGACGTCCATTACTCCAAGCAGAGGATCACCGAGTTGATCCCCGGAGAAAAGGTCGTGTGGCACGTTCTCGACGGCTACCTCGCGTTCACCGAAGACAAGACCGAGTGGACGGGCACGAACATCGTCTTCGACATCTCGCGCACCGAGAGCGGAACGGAGGTGCGCTTCACTCACATGGGTCTGGTTCCCCAATTCGAGTGTTTCGACAACTGTTCAAACGCATGGGGCTTCTACATCAACGGCAGCCTGCGCCGGCTGATCACCACCGGCACCGGCGAGCCCAACCGAGCCGAACCCGCGGGTGCATTGAATCACTGACGCCGAGTACGAGGCTCGACGGCGCCAGGGGCCAACGCACTCCGCTGCCGCCATGGACGTCGAACGCAATGGTGGGGAATCGCAACGGCAATTCCCCACCATTTCACGACGTGAGAGCGACCTCGCTGGGCCGCCATCTGTTGCTGCCGGGTTCTAGGCCTCGACCAGAATCACCAGGGACTCCGGCACGACGCCGTCGTATGCCATTGCGTCGCGCATCTCCTGGTTCTCCATCGCCGCCATGACCTTGCCCATGTCGGCAACGTCCATGACGATTCCGACGCGCGTTGGGTTCTCCGGGTCGATGAACTTGCGGATGTTGGTGACGCCGAGCGGGCCGAAGACTTCCTCCCGCTTCGGAGATGCGAGCCAGTGCTTCTGATCTTTGACGTCGTGGTGTGCCATGACTGTGGGCATGATGTCGTCCTCGTTGCTTGGAGTCCGGCGAGAGCCGGGCGGGTCCGGATCGTACTCCCGAGACCTCCCGCGGCGTGGCGGGCCGGCTGGGAATACGATCAGGGCGCTCGCCGAGCCGAGCTGTCCTGAAGCTGCGACCGGTTGGAGGTTGAGATGGCGTTCTGCACAGTCGTCGAATGGGATGAAAACATCATCGAGACGTTGTCAACTCTGGCGGGAGGCGATATGCCCCCCGATGGATCGCTGGTGCGTATCGTCGGCGCATCCGACAAAGGCGCCTATGCGATCGAGGTCTGGGCGTCCGCCAGGGACGCTCAGCGCTTCGCCGAGCGGAGTGCGCCCTCGCTCGCGCAGGCGTCGCTGCCTCCCCCAACCCGCGTCGACGGCTTCGAGGCGTCCTCGGTGTTCATCCGCGCCGCGGAATCAGGCTGAGACACGCTCCGCGGCCAGCTCGCCGAGCACGGTCATCGCCATCTCCAGCTTCCGGCGGGGGGCGCTGAAGCAGAGCCGCACGTGGGACGGCACTCCGAACGCGATGCCGGGGGTCAGCAGCACGCGACGCCCGGTGAGCGCATCGATGAGCTGGAGCGTGTCCGGCCACGGGCTGCGCAGCCACAGGTAGAGGCCGCCCTGCGGTTCGATCGCCTCGAGCCCGTCCGCGCGGACTCGATCCATCACCATGTCGCGACGCTCGCGGTACGGGACGGGGTTGATCTCCCACGAATCGAGGTGCAGCAGCGCACGCTGCGCGGTTGCGGGTGCGTTGACGAAGCCGAGCGCGCGCAGCGCCTGTGCGAGCCCGCGATGCGTCTCCGCATTGACCAGTGACGGGTGCAGCACCAGGTAGCCGATGCGCTCCCCGGCAACGCCGAGATCCTTTGAAAACGAACGCGCAAGCACGGTGTGCTCGTAGACGTTGAACGGCTCGACGCGCTGATGCGGCGGGTAGGTCAGCCGGCGATAGACCTCGTCGATGATCAGCAGCACCTTGCGGTCGTGCTTGTCGTTGTGCGCGTGGAGCACCGCCGCGAGCCCCGACAACTCGCCGCCGTCGAGCACGTGGCCGCTCGGGTTGCACGGTGAGTTGACCAGCACCGCGGCCGTGTGCGCGGAGAGCGCTGCGTTGATCCCGTCGAGATCGAGACGCAGGTCGGGGCCTGTCGGCACTGGCACGAACCGCGCCGATGCCGTTTCGCAGTAGAGGCGAAACTCGGGGAAGTACGGTGCGACGCCGATCACGTCATCACCGGGGTCGACGAATGTGCGGATTGCGATTGCGATCGCCGCCGCGGCACCCGGGGTCATCGCGATCGAATCGCTGCTGACACTGGGGAAATCGACGTCCTCCGCGGCGCGCTCGCGGACATCCGGATAGCCGAGGTTCGGCATGTAGCCGAACCGGCCGACGAAGCGCTCCCGACTTGCCGCGGCGAACGCCTCCACGACAGCCTGCGGCGCTTCCAGGGGCTGCCCGATGGACAGATCGGCGACGGTTTCCTCGCCGAACTCAGCGCGAAGCCGCTCGCCCTCCATGAACATGCGCCGGATCCAGCCACCATCCTGGAGTTGCGCCCGCGACCACCGGGAGATGCCCACGTTCAGGCGATGCTGGTCGTGCCGGAAACGCCGCCGGTATGCCAGCTGAACGGGTAGTCGCGGTCGAAGATCTGACGCGCGATGGTGGTGCGGTGCAACGGTCGGAACGTGTCGACCATGACCGCGAGCTCGTCGGTCTCGCGCGGGCGGTCGAGGGACGCTTCGAGCGCACCCGGTTGCGGCCCATGTGGCAGTCCGCCGACGTGGTGTGTGAACGAACCCTGGCTGATGCCGCGTCGGGCCGCGTAATTGCCCTCGACGTAGTACAGCACCTCATCCGAGTCGAGGTTGCTGTGGTGATAGGGGAGGTGGATCGCCTCGGGATCCCAGTCGAGCTTGCGCGGCACGAAGGAGCAGATGACCAGGTTGTTCGCCTGAAAGGTCTGGTGGATCGGCGGTGGCACATGGAAGCGTCCGGCGCGCGGCTCGAAATCGTGGATGTTGAAGGTCACGGGGTAGATCGTCCCGTCCCATCCGATGACATCGAAGGGGTGGTGGTCGAGCACATACCGGCTCACATGGTTGGAACGCTTGAGCCAGATCTCGGCGGGTCCCTTCGCGTTGCTCTCGAGTGCGTCGGGCCCGTGGAAGTCGCGCTCGCTGAAGGGCGCGAACTCGGTGAGCTGGCCGTTGCGCGCACGGTAGCGATCCGGCACGTCGACCAACCCGGTGACCTCGATGCAGAGCAGGCGTACATCGGCAAGATCGTCGAAGTCGACGCGATAGATGGTGCCGCGCGGGATCACGATGTAGTCGTGGCGTTTGAACGCCAGGTGCCCGAACTGACTGTGCAGCGCGCCGCTGCCCGCGTGCACGAAGAGCACCTCGTCCGCCGAGCCGTTGACGTAGAGCACCTGCTGCACGCTCACCGGGGCGACGAGCCCGATGTGCACGTCGTCGTTGACGAGCAGCCACCGCCTGCCGGTGATGACATCGCCCTGCGGGGGAAGGTCGAATCCCTTCAGGTGCGCGTTGGTGTGCACCTGTTCGTGTTCCGGGGTCATCAGGTCGGCAGGGCCCTCGCTGACGTCCTGCGCGCCCTCGGGCATGCTGCGGTGATAGATGAGCGAAGACGGTCCGCTGAATCCGTCGCGCCCGAAGAGTTCCTCGTACGCCAGGCGTCCGTCATCGGAGAAGCGCATGTGTCGCTTGCGGGGGACGTCGCCGAGCTGCCGGTACGGTCGCACGCGCAGAGCCTACCGGTTCGGTGCTACGCCGGTGCGCCGACGACCTCGAAGACCGCCTCGAGCTCGACCGCTGCGCCGAGCGGCAGCTGCGCCACGCCGATGGCGCTGCGAGCATGACGGCCGCGCTCCGGGCCGAGGACGGCCACCAGCAGGTCGGACGCGCCGTTGATCACCGCCGACTGCTCGGTGAACGCCGGCGCGCTCTGCACGAAGCCGGTGAGCTTGACCACCCCCACGCCGTCCAGCGTGCCGAGCGCTGCGCGCGCCGTCCCCAGAAGATCGATGGCGGCGCGGCGGGCGAGGTCGTACGCGGTGTCGGTGTCCAGGTCGTCACCCACCCTGCCCGCGACCACCTCGCCATCGCGTTTGCCGAGGTGACCGGAGAGGAAAAGGAGGTCGCCCGTCCGCCGCGCCGTCACGTAGTTGGCAACCGGCGTCGTGGTCTCCGGAATGACGATATGAAGCTCGGCGAGGCGGTCGTCGACGCTCACCCTCAATAGTCCTGGAGGTAGTCGCAATTGTCGGCGAAGCTCTCGGCGTCGAAGCCGAAGCCGACCCGTACCGAGTCGGTGCGGGTGATGTTGTTGCGCCCCAGCATCCGGAGCTGATCCCTGGTGACCGGGGGGTGACGCAGGAGCTTCTCCATGAGGAACGCGGGCGGCATCATCATCGGGACCGGGACATGGACGATCTTGCGGTGGAGGCCCAGCGCGGTCTTGATGGTTCGGACGATGTCCTCGTAGCTCATCTGGTCGGGCCCACCAATCTCGTGGATGCGGTCCGCCGGACCGCGCTCGAGGGCCAGGACGATGCACCGGGTCACGTCGCCGACGGAGATCGGCTGGAACAGCGTCCTGCCGTCTCCGGCGACCGGGATGACCGGGTTGATCCGCATCATCCGCGTCAGCAACGTGAAGAAGCCGTCGCCAGGCCCGAAGATCAGGCCGGGACGCAGCCCCGTGTAGGCCACGCCACTCGCCCGGACGGTCTGCTCTCCCTGCCACTTGCTCAGCAGGTACGGGTACCTCGGGTCAGGGTCGGCGCCGAGCGCGCCCTGGTGAACGAAATGGCCGACCTGGGCCTGCTTCGCCGCCTCGACCACTCGCTCCGTGCCCTCACGGTTCACCCGGTCGAAGGTCTGGCGTCCGCGCTCCTGGATGATCGCGACCAGGTGCACCACCGCGTCGCACCCGGCGAAGGCCTCCGCGAGCTTTGGCGCGCTGGTCAGGTCGGCTTGGACGAAGGTGACGCGGTCGCCCTTCGGCCGCCGGCTGGTACCGCGGGCCACGATCACGACCTCGTGGCCCGCGTCCTTGAGCGCGCGAACGGTGTGGATGCCGACGAAGCCGGTACCGCCGGTCACCGCAACGCGCACGCAACTCCTCCTCGCCGGGGTGGGACGTTCGCCCGCGAGTTTACGGGCCGGGCCGTCGCGCGTGCCCCGGGGTCACGACCTGCCGACCAGGGCGTCGATCACCGCCGGCGAGCCCTGCAGGGCGGTGCGCTGCATGAAGTGTTTGACGGCGCGCAGGCCCCCGAGCTCCTCGCCGCCGCCGGCCCGCCCCGGGCCACCATGCACCAGTTGCGGCATCGGCGTGCCGTGCCCGGTCGATTCCCCCGCACAGTCGCGGTCGAGGATGAGCAGACGGCCGTGATGCGGGGCCGCGCTCATGACCACCTCATGGACGAATTCGGGATCGTAGGACACGATCGAGCCGACGAGGCTGCCGTGCCCACGCGCCGCGAGGGCACCGACGTCGCCGGGCTTCCGGTAGGGGATGAGTGTCGTCACCGGGCCGAATGCCTCGACCTCGTGCGCCTCGCTGTGCTCGCTGTCCGTGCAGAGCAGCACCACCGGCGCCATGAACGCGCCTCGCCCGGCGTCCGCGTCCACAGGATCCACCGACGTCGGATCGCCGTACACGATCTCTGCGCTGCGCCGCAGCGCGGAGACGGCTTCGCGCACCTCATCGCGTTGATGGAGGCTGACGAGCGCGCCCATGGTGACCGTGTCGTTGCGCGGATTGCCGACGACGACCTTGTCGAGACGCGCTCGCACCCCGGCGATCACGTCATCGACGACCGACTCGGGGATGAGCGCACGACGGATGCACGTGCATCGCTGCCCTGCCTTGGTGGTGATCTCGCGCGCGATCTCCCTGACGTACAGGTCGAATTCGGGCGTCCCGGCGACGGCATCCGGCCCCAGGATCGAGCAGTTGAGCGAGTCCGTCTCCGCGTTGAACCGTGCCGCTCGCCCGGTGACGGCATCGTTGCCGCGCAGCACCGCGGCGGTGCTCGCACTTCCGGTGAACGCGATCACATCCTCACCGCCGAAATGATCGAGGAGGTCGCCCGAGGCGCCGCAGACAAACTGCACCGCGCCTTCGGGCAGCGCACCCGACGCGATGATGTCGCGCACGACTGCAGCCGTGAGATATGCGGTCTGGGTCGCGGGTTTGACGATCGTCGCAACCCCGGCAAGCACCGCGGGCGCCAGCTTCTCGAGCATGCCCCACACCGGGAAATTGAAGGCGTTGACCTGCAGCGCAACCCCGTGGAGGGACGTGTACACGTGCTGGCCGACGAACGTCCCGCCTTTGCCGACGGGCTCGACGTCGCCGTCGGTGAGGAGATACCCGTCCGGCAGCTCGCGCCGGCCCCGGCTGCTGAACACGAAGGTGGTGCCGATGCCGCCATCGATATCGCCGGTAGCGTCGCGCCGGGTCGCGCCGGTCGCCAGGGAGAGCTCGTGGTACGCGGCCTTGTTGGCGTCGAGGTACGTGGCCAGCTCCTTCAATGCCGCGGCACGTTCCTGGAACGTCAGACGGCGCAACCCCGGACCGCCGACCCGGCGCGCGTGGTCGACCATCTTTCGCGTGTCGAGGCCGGTGGTTGACACCCGCGCGACCGCATCGCCGGTCGCCGCGTCGACGACCAGAGTGCCCTCGTCCGGCGCGGAGTACCACTCGCCGGCGACGTAGCTGGCGAGCAGCTCAGGCATCGGTCGGACTCCGCTGCGGGCGTCGTGACGCGACCATGTCAACGCTCCCCATCAATCCAAACGGTTCTCTCTCGCGGGACATTCTGTGGCATCGCAACCTCGGCTCATCACCAGGCCTATCCGACTTGCAACCACTCGATGCTGTTCCAGTACCAGACGTGCAGCGGTTGCGCCTGCCCGGGGATGGCACGAATCAGCCACGCGAACATCAGGAGACGCTCGTTGTCGACGTCGGTCACCTCCACCTCGACCCGCATCTGCTTGAAAGCCTCCGGGGGGACGGCCGCCTGCGTCTGCACCCAACTCGTACCGTCCCACTCCCAGCAGTTGTCCTGCACGAACAACGATGCGGAGTAGATCGCAAGGCCGCATCCCAGGAGTCCACCGTCCTGCGGATCCACGGTCATCGCCTCGATCTGGGGACCGGCGTCGGTGAGCACCCGCCATCTGGAGCCGTTCCAGCTCAGCGTCAGGCTGTTTCCATTGTCCGGGTTGACGGGAGTGACCAGCAGGAGGACCTCTGCAACGGGGTCGTACGCCATGACATCCCCAGACACACTCACCGCCAAGTCGCCGCGTGTCGCGCGCCCCCAGTGGTTGCCGTCCCAGGTCCACGTCTCCGCCCCGGTCGTCCGCTCGGCGTCGGTGACGAGCACCATCTGATCGGTCGCAACGTCCCACGCCATTTGCGCTCCCTGTCCCGCGGGCGGGCCGTTGAGCCCGCTGTTCAGCTCGCGCCATGTCGCCCCGTCCCACGCCCACGTGTCGTTGACGCTTCGGCCGGGGCCGAGGCTTCCTCCAAAGAGCATGACCATCCGGCTCGTGGGGTCATAGGCTTCCGCGGCCCCGGACCGGCTCGGCGGGCTGACCGGCGGACTGGACGGTGTCCAGCGCCGGCCGTCCCACAGCCACGTGGTGCGACCGCTGCCGAGGCCGCCGAAGAGGACGACCTGATGGGCTGCGGGATCGTCGGCGACGCTGAAGCCGAGGCCGGTCATCAACCCGGGAGGGATTGCCGGGGTCGGTGCGGGTGCCGGTGATCGTGGCGGCGTTGTCGTGGGGTGGTGCCCGAGCGCCGTCACCACCCCGGCCACGGCCACGAGCCCCGCGACCACGCCGAGTCCCAGGGTTGCACGCCATGCGCTGTGCTGATTCGCGTTGAACGTCTCCGCTTCCATGTTCCCGACGATTCTCCGCGTCGTCGAATCCATCGGTCAGATGACCCTCCGTCGCGCTTGCGAATCGAACATCTGTTCGCTACACTGACGTCCCGCCTCGGCGCTCCTGCTTTCCGTCCCAGTAGGCGGCGGCCTTTTCCAGTGAGGAGCGATGTCCGATTCTCTGTCCGCCGCTCTGGCGACACTTCGATCCCGGTACGGTCCCCAGGCGCTGCGTCGCGGCGGACCGCCGGAGGAGGCCGGCACGTGGTCCACCGCGGTGCCGGTCCTCGACGGCATGCTGACTCCTGGCGGGCTTCCTCAGGGGCGGGTCACCCTGCTTGCCGCAGCGGGACGCGGGCCTTCGGGCCGGCTGACGCTGCTGCAGTCGCTCGTCGCGCTGGCCAGTCGCTCGCATGACACCGGCTACGTGGATCTTGCGGGCACGCTCGATCCCGGTTTTCTCGCCGACCTCGGAGCGGATCTCGACGCCTGCCTGGTGATCTCCCCGGGCCCCGCCAGGTGGGAGCGAGGGTTGGTCATGGCGCGCGCCCTGGTGACCGCGGGCATGCCGTGGGTGGGAGTGGCGCTCGGCGGGGAGCAGCCCCGTCCGTCGCTCTGGGAGCACGCGCTGATGGCGCTCGCTGAAGCGGTTGCCAAACGCGGCGCCGTCTGCATCGTCGCCACTCCGGCCCCGGTCGCAGCATCGCTTCGCCATGTCTCCTCGCTCACGCTCCGCTGCACGGCTGTGGGCTGGCAGCGCGCCAATGGCGATGTGGCTGGGCTGCGGGTGCGGCTCACCACCGCCAAGAGCAAGCTCGGCGCGCCCGGTGCCGAGGCCACCGTGCTGCTTCGCTATCCCCGCCCCTACGCCACTGCCGAGGTGGTCGGCCTGCCCAGCGTGGTCGTGCCGCGGCTGCAGCCGATCGCCCTGCCGATCCCGGACGTTGCCGGCGTGGCGGCTCGAGGTTGAGATGCGCGTTCTCTGTGCTCGCCATCCGCACCTCGGCCTGCTGGCGGCTCTTCGCCGCTATCCCGAGTTGCGCGGGGAGCCGGTGATCCTGGGGGGTGCCCCCGAGCTGCGCCTCCCGGTCGTCGCCGCTTCGGAGGCGGCACAGGCAGCCGGAGTGCGGGTGGGACAACCGCTCCGCCAGGCACAGCAATCCTGCCCCGCCGCGGTGTTCGTTCCCGTCGACCCCGCCGGCGTCGCACGCCTGCGCGCCGCCGTCTGCGCCGAGCTCCACCGGCTCTCGCCCACGGTGGAAGCCGGTGACGAGGAGGCATTCGGGGATCTCTCCGGCCGTCACGCAGCGTTTCCCGACGAAGCCGCCTGGGCGTCCGCCCTGGCGCGCGGACTGCGTGGCGTGCTCGGCGTGGAGATCGCCGTGGGCGTTGCGGGATCGCGATTCGTCGCCCGCCTGGCGGCGCGGGCAAGCCATCCCGGCCGGATCCGCCGTGTCCGCTCGGGCGACGAAGCCGTCTTCCTGGCGCCGCTGCCGCTGCACGTGCTCCCCGTCGATCCGGCGGTCACCGCCCGGCTCGCGGCTTTCGGACTCGACTGTCTCGGCGCGGTGGCCGGCCTGGGTCCGGCCGACCTGCAGCGCCAGTTCGGCCCCGATGGGCTCCGGCTGTACCGGCTGGCGCGTGGCGAGGACAGCGGGGGAGTCCACCCGGTGCCGGCGCAGCGGGCATGGAGTGAGCGGCTCGTGCTCGACGGCGCCACCGGGGATCTCGAGATCCTGCTTCAGGGCGTCCGGCAGTGCGCCACGGCGCTCGGTGGCCGGCTCACCGCCGAGGCCCTGGCCGCCGGTGAGGTGAGCGTGGTGTTCGAGATCGAGGAAGCAGAGACAATTGCGGCTTCGGTGGTGCCCCCGGCACCGTCGGGCAACGCCGGTGAGCTCTGGACGGCGGCACTCGGCCTGCTCGGTGAGCTCAAGCCCCAGGCGCCCGTGGCAGCCGTCCGGCTGGGAGTGAGCCGCCTGACCGCGGCGGCAGGACGGCAGGCCGATCTGCTCCGTCCCGGCGACGGCGCCCGCGACGCTGTGGTCGCCACGGCGGATCGCCTTCGAAGCCGGTTCGGTGCGACCACGGTGCGCCGTCCCAGGCTCGCGCTCGATCCCGGCGATCTTCCGGAGCGGCGCTTCACGTGGGAGGCGCCGGTCGTTGCAGGAGCTACTCGATGACGGAGTTGCTCGAGGGCACTGTCGACGTGCGCACCGGTGCGGACGGCCAGCCGGTCGCGATCCGCAACGGGTCGGTGTGGGGACGGGTGGCCGAGGTGGTGAACACCTGGCGAGTGGAAACCGACTGGTGGCGGACGCCGGTCGGTCGCGACTACGTGCGATGTCTCCTCAACGATGGGGAGTGCGTCGATATCTACCGGGACCTCGAGACCGGTGATTGGCATCGGGAGCGCCGCTATGACTGAACCGCGCGCCGCCCCTCCCTGGTGGCCGCCGGTTGAGGGGAACCGGCGGCCGGGAAAGGGGAGAAGGCCTGAGGTCGGCACCCGCTGGTGCCCTGTGCGCTGGTGGGCTGACCCGACCAATAGTTACACAAAATTGTAGTAGTTGTCAAGCCGCCACACCGCCCCGATGCCGGGGTTTGCCGAGCTCGCCGCCCGCTCCCACTACTCCTTCCTGGAGGGGGCCGCCTCGCCCAGGACCATGGTCGAGACCGCCGCCCGGCTCGGGCTCTCGGCGCTCGGTCTCTGCGATCGCAACGGCCTCTACGGAGCCGTCGAGCTGATCCAGGCAGCGAAGGCACAGGGGATCCATCCCATCATCGGCACTGAACTCGAGCTCGCCGGCGGTTCACGAATTCGCCTTCTCGCGCGCAGCCGCACCGGATACCGCCAGCTGTGCCGAGCGGTCAGCGCGGCGCAACTCGCCGGCGTCAAAGGTCAGCCCCTCCTGGCGATCGACGGTCTCGAGTCGGACCCGTCCGGATCGCACTCGCGCGGCGCTTCCAGAGCGCACAAGCGCCCGACGTTGCCGCCTCCCGAGCGCCCGGCAGCGCTTCGGCCGACGGCGGGACCATTCCCTGAGGGGTGGCCGGGGTTGCCATCGACGACCCTGCTCGTCGAGAGTGATCCGGCGCGAGTTGATCCATCGGAGCTCGACGACTGCATCGCACTGATCGGGGGGTCGCGGAGTGCTGTGGTCGATGCGCTGGTACACGGAGACCGCAGAGATGCGCTCCGGCATGCGCAGCTGGTGAGGGAGTGCTTCGGACGGGATCGTGTGGCGATGCTGGTGAGCAATCACCTGCATCCCGCGGATCGATGGCTGGTCGCGGAATGCGCGGCGATCGCGCGCGCCGCGGACATCCCGCTGGTGGCAAGCGCCACGCCGGACCATGCCACCGCCGCCGACAAGCCGCTGCTCGACGTGCTCACCGCGATCCGGCATCGCACCACCCTCGACCAGGCGGCTGCCCACGGTCTGCTCCTGCCCAACGGCGAGCACCGTCTTCATGGCGACGCTGAGCTTCGAGCGCTGCTCCCCGATCTTCCCGAGGCGTTCGACAATGCGGCGCGCATCGCGGCCGCTTGCGAGGTGTCACTCGATTTCAGCGATGTGCGTTTCCCGGGATACCCGGTGCCGAAAGGGGAGACGCCGTTCTCCGTGCTCTACCGGCTCTGTCAGGAGGCGGTGCAGCGCAAGTACCACCCCATGACCCGTGCGGTCGCTGCGCGCCTGCAACGCGAGCTCGACGTCATCGAGAAGACGCATCTCGCCGAGTTCTTCCTGATCACCTGGGACATCATGCGATTCGCCCGCGAGCACGGCATCCCGGGTCAGGGACGGGGGAGCGCAGCGGACTCGATCGTCGCCTACCTGCTCGGCATCACGCGTGTCGATCCGGTTGCGCACGACCTGCTCTTCGAACGATTCCTGCACGAGGACCACCAGGGCACGCCCGACATCGACATCGATTTCTCCACCGACCATCGCGAGCAGGTGCTCCAGTACGTGTACGACAAGTACGGGCCGGACCGCACCGGGATGGTGGCCAACGTCGTCACCTTCCGCCCACGTATGGCGATCCGCCAGGTGGGCGCCGCCATGGGCTTCCCGGAAACCGTCATCGACAAGCTCAGCACGCACACGGACAGCTGGTACCTCGCCGACGTGGAGACGGTGCTGACCTCGAGCGGTGCAGGCACCACGAGGCCGGGTGGCGTCGCGGGGGGGCGCCGGCCCGGCGTGTTCACGGAAGCCGGGACGGAGGGGCCCCCGCGACGACAGGACCCGGCCGTCGATGTGTCGAAGCCGACGTCACCGGCCGTCGATGTGTCGAAGCCGACGTCATCCGGCGTTGCGGTGTCGACACCGACGTCACCGGCCGGCGCGGTGTCCAACCACGCGTGGCAGCAGTTCGTCGACATCCTCCGTCGGATCGAGGGCACCCCACGCCATCTGAGCATTCATGTCGGCGGCATGCTCGTCACCGGTGAACCGCTCGTCGATGTCGTGCCGGTGGAGCGGGCGACCATGCCGGGACGCGTCGTCGTGCAGTTCGACAAGGACGATGTCGAGGACATGGGGCTCATCAAGATGGATCTGCTCGGGCTGCGCACGCTGTCGGCGATCGCGGAATGCCTCGACCTCATCGAGCAGACCACCGGGCAGCGGCCCGATTTAGACGCGTTGCCCCTGGAGGATCAGCGCGTCTACGACGTGATCTGCAAGGTCGACACCATCGGGCTCTTCCAGATCGAGTCGCGCGCCCAGCAGCAATCGCTCTGGCAGTCGCAGCCTCGCTGCTTCAACGACCTGATCGTGCAGGTGGCGATCATCCGACCCGGACCGATCCAGGGCGACGCGGTCCATCCCTACCTCCGCCGCCGTCAGGGGCTCGAGCCGGTGACCTACCTGGATCCCAAGTTGGAGCCGATTCTGGCGGAAACATGCGGCGTCGTCCTGTACCAGGAGCAGATCCTGCGCATCGTCATGGAGATCGCCGGGTACACCGCCGGTGAGGCGGATCGATTTCGCCGCGCGATGAACCGGCACCGGTCACGGGTGGAGATGGAGGAGCTCCGTGACGGCTTCATCGCCCGCTGCATCGAACACGATCTCGATGAGGCGGTGGCCCAGCAGATCTTCAAGAGCGTCGCCGGTTTTGCCGAGTTCGGTTTCTGCAAGTCGCACGCCGCGGCGTTCGCGCGCACCGCATACGAAACCGCATGGCTGCGCATGACGTATCCGGCGCACTACACGTGCGCGCTGCTCAACGCGCAACCGATGGGCTTCTACCATCCGTCGGTCCTCGTCGACGACGCCAAGCGGCACGGAGTCAAGGTCCTGCCGGTCGACGTCACCAAGAGCCGGGCGCGATGCCTTGTCGAAGCCGTCGGACCCGCGAATTTCGGGATACGCCTCGGGTTCGCGTACGTGCGCGGGCTGGGACCGTCGGCACGCGCCGCGTGCGATGACGCGGTGGTCGCCGGGGCGAACACGTCGGTCGCGGATTTCTGGCGGCAGACGCTCCTGCCCCGCGTGGCGATGGAGAACCTCATTCGCGTCGGCGCCTTCGACGCGGTGGCCGGGGACAGGTCGCGCCGTCAACTGCTCTGGACGCTGAAGGAGACCGAGGAGTCGCTGCCGCCCCGGCGACGGCGGCGGGCGACTGTCGCGCCGGCTGATCAGGCCGTCGTCGCGGCGGCGGTGGTGATCGGTCCGCCACGGGGCAGCGGCGCGGTCGCGGGCAAACGCCTCGGCGACGCGCCGCATACACCACACGATCCGAGCGCCGACCCGGTGCCGCCCCTGGTTTCGCTCCCGGCGCCACCACCGCCACTCCCCGAGATGGACGAGCGCACCCGGGTGACCACCGAGTACGCGCTCACCGAGGTGAGCACCGGGCCCCACCTGGTTTCCTTCATGCGCGAACGGTTGACCGCGCTCGGCTGCGTGCCGCTCGCCAAGGTGCGCGATCTCGTGGATGGAACGAGGATCCGCGTCGCCGGACTGGTGATCACCCGGCAGCAGCCGTCGACGGCACGCGGTTTCAGGTTCTTCACCCTGGCCGACGAGGACGCCCATCTCGACCTGGTGTTCCGTCCACCCGTGGTGCGGCGCACGCTCGAGGTGAGCCGCCATCCCCTGCTCATGGTCGACGGCAGGCTTCAGGTGGAGCACGGCCGGGTCAATGTGCTCGTCGAAATGGTGACCGCACTCACCCAGGACGGCGATCCGATCGCTCTCCCCCGACCCGCGGCTCCCGATGCCGGTTTCCCCGGTTCTCACGACTACCGCTGACCCGCCCGCGATCGCCATATGCCGTGGACACGGCGTGACACATCCGTGACACTCCGGCAGCAGTGCCCTGACATGACTCGTGCTGCGCGCGACGAGCGGCATAGGCTCGAAGCATCTCGATTGCTACACCGCGCGCAACGCGGGATGGAAGACGATGACCGAGCACACCCCAGAGGGCGGCGGAAACCCCCTCTCGTTCAAGAAGGTCGAGGACCGGGCGCAATTCGAACGCGCCCCCGCACCCCGCGAACCGGTGCGCGATAGCGGCGGTCCCAACCTCGCCTTCGAGGCCACGCCGCGAACACCGCTCCCCCAGGCCCAGCCTGACCCGCGCGCCCTGCGGCAGTCCCCGCCGATGTCGCCGCCGGTGCCCGCGCCCAAGCCACCACAGATCGATGAGGGTGCAGCATCCAGATCGCCCGCCTTCGTGGCGGTGCCCGCGTCCCACGTCGCCGCTCAGCAGCGCCTCTCGACACCCACGATCGGCATCCGTCCCGAGCCGGTGGACGTCGGCGGTCCGGTGAGCCCGGGCGGCACTGGATGGAACATCCGCGGCCGCGACGGGGGGTTTCTGCCGAACCGCGGACGCGCCGAGTCAGCTGATCTGCCGGCATGGACGACCAGGGAGCTCCCCAACGCGCATCGGGACAGATCCGCATGGTCCGTCCCCGAAGCTCCGCGCCGCCGCGGGCTCTCCGCCCGCCAGGTCCTCGGCATCGTTCTCTCGCTGGTTCTGGTCGCGATCCTCGGGTTCGCCGGCTACGAGTGGTTCGCCGGCCGCGCCCACCCGGATCACACCATCACCACGCCGGCGGCGGTGGGCGCGCTCACCGCGATTGACACGCCCGCGACGGTCGCGGTGACGCAGCTGATGCAGAAGGTGATGCAGGAGCACGGCGCCACCCGCGTTGTCAGCGGCGTCTACGGCCAGGCCGGACGCGCGACCCTCGTCGTGCTGCTCGCCCAGGGACCGAACATCGAGACCAGCACCAACCAGTTCTTCGCCGACTTCACGACCGGGCTCAAGACCCAGGGCGTGACCGTCGTCAGCGGCAAGACGCGCAACACGACCTCCGGCGGGAGCAAGTTCATCTGCTCGCCGGCCACAGGACCCGCGCCGCTGACCGCGCTGTCGCTGTGCGGTTGGGATGACGGCGACACGATCGGGCTGGTCATGGACGTCACCGGGCAGCCGGTGGCCGCGACGCTCCGCGATGCCATGGCCGCGCGGGGAGCCGGCGAGCACTGAGCCGGACTCGCCGGCGAGTGCGCGCCGACTAGCATGGAATGGTGATCTCTGAGCGCAGGCTTCCCGACCGGCTCGCGGGCATCACCGACCGCAGACGGATCGGCGTCGTGCAGGTGCGTGGGGCGATCGGCGGCGCGGCGCGCACCGATGACCTGATCCACACGCTCGGCCAGGCGCGCCGCAATACCAGGATCCGTGCGGTCCTCATCGAGATCGACTCACCCGGCGGCACCGCGATCGCGTCCGAGCAGCTCTACGTCGCGGTGCGGCGCCTCGCTGCCCGCAAGCCGGTGGTCGCGTGGATCAAGGGTGTCGGAGCCTCCGGCGCGTACTTCCTGGCATGCGCCGCGACGCGGGTGCTCGCCTTTCCGAGCGCACTGGTCGGGTCGATCGGGGTGATCAGCGTCCGCCCGGTTGTGGTCGACGCACTTCGCCGCGCCGGAGCGCGGGTCGTGGTCACCAAGACCGGTCCCTTCAAGGACCTCGGCGCCCCCTGGCGCGAGCCCACGGAGGAGGACGAGGCACACGAACGCGAGCTCGTCGACGCCATCTTCCGGCGCTTCACCGGCGCCGTCCGCGCGGCTCGTGAGTACGACGACGATGCGCTCGCGCGGGTCACCACGGGTGAGGTGTGGCTCGGTACCAGGGCGGTGGAGCTCGGGCTCATCGACGGCCTCGCCGACGACGAGGACACCGCACTCGAGGCTGCGCAGGACCTGGCGTCGCTCCCCCACCACCTGACGGTCCGGCTCGGAGGACGGCGCACCATCCTGCAGCGTCTCGGCGTGCCCGGTGCCGGCATGGGACCGCCGGGAGAACGCTGGCTCATCGAGATGGAGAGCTGGCTCGGAACCCCACGGCTCCGCGCCTGAGGATCCTCCGGATGCGCCGCTCAGCGAGCCGCGCCGCGCCTGCGGTCGAGGCTGAAGAGCACGCCCACGACGACGATGAGCAGGAGCGCAAGTCCGGCGATGATCGCCACCCCGGGAATACCGCCAGCCTGACGACGGCGGCGTCGTGCCACCAGCACCACTCGGCCGAACCGTCGCGAACTCCCCGAGCTGGGTCGACGTCACCTCGAACGTGTTCCCGCACCCGGCATTCAACGTTGCGAGCGGTGTCCACGACGTGCCGTTGAACCGGTCGATCGTCGGCGCCGGGAAGGACGTCAGGCCGCGCAGGATGACGAACACGGCGAGCGACGCAGACGCCGGCTCGAGCTCGGTGCCCGACGAGTTGAGCGCTGAGAATCGATAGACGTTGCCCTGGATCGCCCCGTTCGGCGGCTTGACCTCGGGCGCGGGCACCGGCGTGACGCTCACGGTCACCGGCGTCGAGTTGTCGAAGGTGCCCGCCTCGATCAGGATCTGAGCCTGCGGCGGGGTCTCGCCGGTGAGCACCTCCGCAGCTGGGAACGTGGCCGCGGCCGGGAACGTCTTGGAGGCGGATTGCGCGGCGGGGTTGCCGCCCAGCATCACGTACGGATTGGCGATGCACTGCCCGTCGTAGATCGGCGGCGACCCGGCAGGGAGGAATCGCCAGACCAGCATCAGCCCCGCCACGGCCACGAGGACCACCGCCCAGCCCCGGCGAGCGCTCACAGCAACCAACCCCCGGCGAGGTCGGCGACAACGTGGGCGACCGCCGGGGCGAACACACCACGGCTCACGATCGCGGAGCCCTCCGAGGAGCAGGCCGGCGGCGAGATCGAGCGGCAACGAACCGATGCCGTAGAGCGGCAGGTGCAGCGCCGCGAACAGCAGCGTGGTCGCGACGAGCGCGCCGCCATCGCCCCGCCACGATCGGAGCGCGTCGAACAGCGCTCCGCGCATCGCGACCTCCTCGGCAACCGCCACACCGGCGACGACCGGTGTCCAGAGCACGAGGCCCGCATTGAGGGGGGCGACGTGGAGCCCGGGCGAACTGTGCGCGACCAGCCAGGTGGCCACCAGCGCGCCGCCTCCGGCCGCCCCGAGCGCTGCCGCCCCGATACGCGGTCGCCCAGGACGCCACCCGGAGGCAAGCGCGACCGCGAGCAGCGCCACCGCGAACACGACCCCCGCCGGCATCGACGCCGCCGTATCGGGCGCGCCGACGGCGGCTCGAAGTGCCGC
Source organism: Candidatus Dormiibacterota bacterium (assembly GCA_963777445.1). Classification (GTDB taxonomy): domain Bacteria; phylum Chloroflexota; class Dormibacteria; order Aeolococcales; family Aeolococcaceae; genus Palsa-851. The sequence continues at coordinate 40,509 of CAVZQR010000001.1, forward strand.
GGCGGTCACGATCCCGGTGAGGCAGAGCGCCGCGCGCGTTGCTCCTCGGGCGCGAACCGCCGACCGATCGGGCTGGGCGACGAATGCCCCCGCCGCCGTCGCTACTACCTCGCCGGTCCAGGCGCCGCTCGCGCCGGGGCAACCTCAGGTCGTTCAGGCTGATCGCCCGACGCGGCCGTCAGCAACGGCTCGATCGCCGCGACGGCGAGGGTTGCCGTCTCGAGCGCCGCGGCCTCGAACCCGCCCGGGGCGAAGCGCTCGCAGACCACCACGGCGGCGACCTGATCGTCGCGCACCACCGGAAGCAGCATCCGCGAGACCGACTCGATGTTGGATCGCCGCTGGGCGCGATATGACGCGGCTTCGGTGAACAGCACCGGTCGCCGGTGACTGATCACGTGTGCGAGCAAACCGTCGGGCAGGCCCGACGAAGCGCCGCCTCGCGCCGGGAGCAGGTAGGCGCGATCGGCGCCCACCTCGCCGGCGAGGCGGGAGAGCCCGCCCTGCACGCCGTGGTCGATCGCAACCGACGCCCACATCGAGGGGCTGTGGTGGAGGTGCGCGCGGTTGACCAGGCCGTTGAGGAGCATCGCCACCAGGGCCGCGGCCAGACCGGCGAGGACACTCGGCACGCCGATGTCGATGAGCACGGCGAAGACGCCGAACATGACGCACCCGCTCAGGAGCGCGAATTCGAGGTAGTGGCGAGGGCCCCGGCCACCGCGGCGCTGGTCTCCGAATGTGATGCGCCAGTTCATCGCGGTGTTCCAGGCGGCGCTCAACCCGAATGCCGGAACGAAGGCGATCAGCGGGTTCAATTCCACGATCCCGCACAGCACGGCGAGCACCGGCAGGAAGACGCAGAGCCCGCTCAGCCCGACCAGCCCGAACTTCCACACCCGAGCGGACCCGGGAACGTCGAAGAAGAGGGACCGAAGGTGGCGCAGATAGAGGAGCCCCTGGCGTGCGGTTGCCTTGCTGACGCCCTCGGCGCGGGCGGCCTGGGTGACCGGCACGTCGACCACGCGCAGGCCGGGCACGCAGACGAGGAGCTCGAGCAGGATCTTGAAGCCGACGGGCCGAAACTCGATCCCGTCGATCAGGGCGCGCCGGCAGAGGAAGAATCCGGAGAGCGGGTCGGAGCTCTGGCGCGCCTCCTTGAACAGCATCCGGGCAATGAGGGTGGCCTCGCGGCTGACCAGGCGACGCACCGGGGTGCCCAGGCCCTCATGGCTGCCGCCCGGTGCGTAGCGGCTCGCGACCACGAGGTCGGCGCCGCGTTCGGCCTCGCCGAGCAGCAAGGGGATGAGCTCGGGCGGGTGCTGCAGGTCCGCATCCATGACGCAGACGTACAGGCCTCGAGCCAGGCGGAGCCCCGCCACCACGGCGGTGCTCAGTCCTCCCTGGCGGTCCGCCCCGTGGCGCAGCAGGCAACGAATCGACGGGTTGGACTGCGAGAGCCGGAGGAGCAGGTCGGCGGTGCCGTCGTCGCTGTCGTCGACGAAGCAGATCTCGAACGGCGTCTCACCCAGTGCAGCGGTGACCCTGTCGACCAGGGGCTGGACGTTGCTCGCCTCATTGCGCGTGGGAATGACGAGGCTGACGACTGGCGCGCCGCCGCGCGGCCGTTCGGGAGTCACGGGCAAAGAATAGGCGCGAACCCCGGTAGCGGTCATCGCTCGTCACGCGATCGGAGGCGCGCGGTCACTCAGAGGTTGGCGGCGACGAGCAGCGCGATCAGGAGGAAGAGCAGGACCGCGTCGGGCAGCATCGCCAGCGCGACCGCCACGAACGGCGTCACCTCGAACACCGAGAACACGGCCAGTGATGTGAGGTACAGGAACCACGCCAGGAGTGGGAACGTCAGCCACGCGATCAGCGACTGGGCGGTGGTGCTCGCGCCCGCGGCGGCCTCGACCACCGAAAGCAGGGCGTAGGCGATCCAGGGGATGAGCGTGAAGCCGCTCACGGCCATGTACTGTCGCCACCGGCCGGAGCGTCCAGCGAGGCCCGCCGCCGCGTCGATGATCAGCGCGGCAGCACCCCAGTACACCAGGAAGAGGACCGGGAGCAGGAGTGATGCCAGCGCCCCCGCACCGCCGCCACCCCCGAGCTGGTTGGCGAGCAGTCCGAGCGCGAGGGCCACGACGCCGCTCCCCAGGACCGCGGCGAACCCCAACGCCAGGCGCGGCGACCCGGCCAGGGCGGCGAAGGTGCTCCTCGGCCGGACCACGACGCCGATCACCGTCACGGGCACCACGGTAGACGAAGCGGCTGCCCTCTGAGCCCTGTCCCTGGCAGTCCCGCGTCACCCTGGTATACTTGCTTAGGTCAATCTGACCTAAATTCACAGACCCCGTGAAACCGGGACAGGTGGCGGGATGATCACAGCACAGCGGGACGTTGCGACAGAGGGCCGGGCCAGGGTTCTGGACCGGATCGAGCGGTTGCGGCACGAGCGCAACGCGGTGATCCTCGCGCACAACTACCAGCGGCCGGAGGTTCAGGACATCGCCGATTTCGTCGGCGACTCGCTGGGGCTCTCCCAGCAGGCGGCCGACACCGACGCCGCTGTGATCGTCTTCTGCGGGGTCCACTTCATGGCCGAGACCGCCGCGATCCTGTCGCCGGCGAAGGCCGTCCTGCTCCCTGACCTCGAGGCGGGCTGCTCGCTCGCCGCAACCATCGACGCCGACCAGCTCCGCGCGTGGCGCGCCCAGCACCCCGGGGCGGTTGTCGTTTCCTACGTGAACACGACGGCTGAGGTCAAGGCGCTCTCGGACTACTGCTGCACCTCATCCAACGCCGAGGCCGTGATCCGTTCGATCCCGCTCGATCGCGAGATCCTCTTCTGTCCGGACATGTTTCTCGGCGCGCATCTCGAGCGGGTCACCGGCCGCAAGATGCACGTGTGGATGGGGGAGTGCCACGTCCACGCCGGGATCATCCCCGAGCGGATGGACGCGATGCGCCGCGAGCATCCCGACGCGGAGTTGCTCATCCATCCCGAGTGCGGCTGCACGTCGTCGACCCTGTACCGCATGTCCTCAGGGGACGTCACCGGTCCGGCGACCGTCGTGACCTCAACCGAAGGCATGATCCGGAGAGCGGCCGAGTCCCCGGCGTCGACGTTCATCGTCGCCACCGAGGTCGGCATCCTTCACCGCATGGAGGCGCAGTCTCCGGGCAAGCGTTTCCTGGCCGCATCAGAGGCCGCGGTGTGCCCCTACATGAAGAAGATCACGCTCGAGAAGGTGGCGCTGGCGCTCGAACGGATGGGGCCGCGGGTGACCGTCGACCCGGCGATCGCCGCCGAGGCGCGAGGCGCCATCGACAGGATGCTCGCGATTTCCCCGACCGGCGCCTCCAGGATCTCGACAGCGGCCTGAGCGCCGGCGCGTCCATGGGGCTGACGCCTATGTCAGCATCCCTCGCGTGAGCGAATCCCCCGACGCACGGCGGCGGCCTGGCGGGCTTTCATGACCCTTGACGGGCAAGAAAAAGACCGGAGGGGGAACCCTCCGGCCTTTCAGGAAGGGAATGAGTTTCAAATGTGGGCCAGCCTGCTGGCTGCGGCCTTGACTGTACCCCTCGCCTTTCAGGATAGCAGTAAAGGAACCTCGAATTCTTGTAAATAGATGTCAACTGAAGTCTTGACCTCAGAGCCTATCAAACTCGAGTCCGACGGCGGTCCGCCGCTGGTCCGGGCGGGCCTGCGCGGGTTCCTCGACCTGGGTCGCTTCGACGTCATCGCGGTGATCGTCCTCGTGCTGGTGGCGTTCGGGCTGCGCATCGCGAGCCCGATCCTTCCGGACTTCCTCAGCGGCGGCGGGACCATCAGCGCGCTCGGGGTCGGATACCCGACCACCGGTGGGTCGAGCGCTGAGTGCACCACGGTCCCGGTCGGGCCGCCCGGCGTGGTCGCCGGGGTCAAGGTCAGCCATACCGACACGAGCGTCTGCGGCTACGTCTTTGACGAGGTGTACTTCCCGGTCGACGCTGCCAAGGACCTTCGCCAGCCCGCCGAGTCGTACTTCGACCCCGAACCCCCGCTGGCCAAGCTGCTCATGGCCCCGCCGATCGGCATCTTCGGATTCAACAGCTGGAGCTGGCGGCTCAGCACCACCGTCTTCGGCAGCCTGCTGGTGGGACTGATGTACCTGGTCGCGTTGCGTCTCCGCCGCGATCGATTCTTCGCGCTGATCACCGCGCTGTTCATCTGCTTCGACGGGCTGGCGTTCGTCGAGTCGCGCACCGGTGTGATCGACATCATCGCGATCTTCTTCGTCGCGCTCTTCTATTACGTGTTCCTGCTCCACTGGCAGGCGCGAACGCGCGCGCAGTGGCGAACCACCCTGTATGTGATGGCCGGTGTCGCCGGCCTCGCATTCGCGGCGAAGCTCACCGCACTCGCACCCCTGGTGGTCGCCGGGGCACTGATCGTGATCCGCGGCATCGCCCCGTACCTCGCGGGGTTCATTCCCTGGTTGCGCCGGATCGCGGGTCCCGGGCGGGCCGAGACGATCATGTGGCGGCACGCCGCAGGCCCGCGCGCGATCCTCCACTACATCGCCGGAGGCCTGATCGCGCTCGCGATCTTCGGTGCCTCCTTCTCGCGCTACGAGACGATCCAACACCAGGACGTGTACTTCTTCACCAGCTGCAATCCCGCGGTCTCCGGTCTGCCGGGAACCCCGAAGACGCTCAACGTCCCGGTCATGCACGTGGGATCGCTGACGGTGCCGAACCCGGTCGAGGCCATCGACAACATCGTGCAGATCACCGCGGCTTCACTGCGCTACCACGCCGAGGAGTGTCACAGCCATCCCTACTCGTCACTGTGGCTCACGTGGCCGGTCATGGAGCACCCGGTGCTCTTCTACGCGACATCCCAGCCCAACAACGGGCCGGTCGCGGAGATCTCCGACATGGGCAACCCCGCCATCTGGTGGCTCGGAATCCTCGCGCTGCTCTTCTGCGTGTGGCGCGTGACGCGCGGGCCGAACTGGTGGCGCGTTCTGGTCGCACTCATCGGCATCGCCTCATTGGTCGCGATGATCATCCTGTACCAGGCGGCGGTGCGGTATCACGATCCCAACAACTTCAACACGTCGTACACCGGCGCGCAGTTCACCGCGCTGTTCCATCAACAACCGTCGTCCCAGTACGAGATCTCACGGACCTCTCCCGGGTCCTGGTTCGTGGTTGCGTTCGGCGGCATGGTCCTCTTCGCGGCACTGGTCGCGGTCTCCGCGGTGATCTCCCGGCGATTTGTGCCCGCGTTCATCGTCCTCGGGTACATCGCGGCGTGGATGATGTGGGTGCCCGGTAACGAGCGCCGCGTCCTGTTCTTCTACCACGCACTCGGGATGCTGCTCTTCACCGCGCTCGCGCTCGCGTATGCGCTCACGGCGATCAGGAACATTCGATTCCGCTTCGGCCGCAGGCAGATCTCGCTGGCACCTGTCGCGTATGCGCTGATCGGCACGGTGCTCGCGTCCTTCATCTTCTTCTACCCGATCTGGACAGCCATGCCGCAGAGCTCCGCCGACCAGCAGATGAGGATCTGGGTCGACGTCGGGTGACCGCCTTCCTCGTCATTCTCGATGCCGCGCTGACGCTCGCGGCCGGCGCGGCCCTGTCCGGGCTCGTCAGAACACACCTCACCCTCGCCGAACGCGCAACCATCGGCGCGACCAGCGGGCTCCTGGCCGGCACCGGCGCGACCTACGGCCTCTCTCTGCTCGCCGGGCTCAACACCGCAACCGTTCTGGTCGGCCCGGCGCTGACCCTCGCCGTCGCGCTCGCGGTGTCATTGCTGACGGTCAATCCGCGAGCCACGTGGCACGCGTCGTGGGTGGAGTCGAGAGACCGCTGGACGCAGCGGTTCCCCTGGTTGCCGATCCTGGCGTTCGCCGGCGGTGCGGCGGCGGTGACCGCGATCTTCGCGCACACCGTCTATTCGGACTCGGGCGGCCTCGAGGCCGGGTACCCCACGGTGTGGGCGGACTGGTCGCAGCACCTCTCCACCGCGGCGAGCTTCGCCTCGGGCGGCAACGTTCCACCGGTCAACCCGCTCTTCAGCGGGACAACGCTGCTGTACCCCTTCCTCCCCGACTTTCATGCGGCGACGCTGATGACGCTCGGTCTCGCACCCGGTCTCGCACTCGCGATCCCGGGAGGGATCCTGGTTGTTGTCATCGGCATGCTCGTGGTCGCTCTGGGCCGCCGCCTCGGACTCGGAACCGGAGCAGGCGTGGTGGCCGTGCTCATCTGCTTCATCGGTGGCGGCCTGGGGTTCATCGGCGCCTTCTCCGACGCCTGCATGAGCCACGGATTCACCGCATCGCAGTGCACGTTGCCGTACGTCGTGACGCACCCCGGCACCGGGGTGTCGATCGTCGGATGGACGTTGCACGACCTCCCCGGAGTGATCGTCGCGCAGCACCGTGCCTATGACGGATTGCCCTCCGACGGTGGTCCCGCGCCGTTGCCGAACATGCAGTGGTACACGCCGCTCATGGCCTGGTGGCTGCCCCAGCGAACGCTGCTCTTCGGTTTCGCCGCGGCGATCTCGGTACTCCTGCTCGTGCTCGCCGGGGCGTCATCACACGGGCCGAGCTGGGAGCCGTTCGCGCTCGGCGGCGTGCTGATCGGCCTGTTGCCCATCGTCCACGTGCAGACGCTGATCGCCCTGGCGATCCTGCTCTTCGTGCTGCTCTGGCGCCGACGCCGGCGCGAGTGGTTCGCGTTGCTCGGCATCGGGCTGCTGCTCGGTGGCATCCGGCTTGCGCAACTCGCGCTCTCACAGCACGGCGCATCGGTGACGCCGTACGGCAGCAACGTCTACCCGTGGCTCGAGCCGGGATGGCTCGCCAACGCCGGGACGTTCGTCAACCCGAGCGGGCGGCTTGCGCTGTCGATCGGCAACCTGTTCAGCGGCGCGATCCAGGCGGTGGGCATGCTCGGCACCGCCCAGTGGTGGGGATTCTGGCTCGCCAACCTCGGGATCGCGGTGCCCCTGATCGCGGTCGTGACCGTCGCCGCCGCGGTCCGCCTCGGTGGCGGGAAGGCCGGCCGCGTGATGACCTCGGCCTTTCCCGTGCCGCTCCTGGAGTTGACGCTCGGCGCGCTGATCATCTTCGCCGCCTCCAACCTCGTGGTCTTCCAGTCGTGGAACTGGGACAACACCAAGCTGCTCGTGTACTGGTACCTGGTCATCGCCCTGCTGATCGGTGCGCTCGCGGCGAACTGGTGGCGGCGAGTGTGGCCTCGGGTGGCTGCGATCGTGCTGGTGGCCCCGGTGGTGTTGACCGGTGCGCTGGTGCTGCTCCGGCTGCTGCCGTGGACGCCTCAGCAGGACGCGATCACAGGTCCGTACACGATTGCGAACACGCAGGAACTGCAACTTGCATCGACAATCGACCGCGTGACTCCCCAGGGCGCCGTGTTCCTGACCTTCGGTCGTCCCAACGACCCAGTCCTCGCCGCGGCGGGGCGCATCGGCGTGATGGGGTACGGCGGATGGCTCTGGAGCTACGGCATCAGCTTCGAGACGCGGTACAACGACGTCCAGTCGATGTACACCGGCTGTGCCGCCGACCCGGCCACATGCCCAGTGTTCAGCCTGGTCCGCAAATACGGCATCAGCTACGTCGAGATCGACGACCGGATCAACGATCCGGGCGCGATCGATGCCCAGACCGACCTCACATGGTGGGCGTCCCAGGGCCTGCCGGTCGTTGCCCGCACCGACCACATCACCATCTACGACGTGCGTGGCAGGGGCTGATGTGACCCAGGGTGTGCCGTCGTCGCGAACCCATCCGTCGATCAGCGTGGTCCTGCCCGCCTACAACGAGGAGGCGGTGATCGCCGAGACCGTGGAGCGCACCGCGCGCGCCTTGACCGAAGTTGGTGTCGGGGACTACGAGATCCTCGTGGTCGACGACGGCAGCAGCGATGCGACGGCCGCACGCGCGTCCGCTGCCGGGACATCCGGCTCGCACGTTCGGGTCGTGACCCATCCCCACAATCGCGGCTACGGCGCCGCGCTCCGCACCGGGTTCGACGCGGCCACGCGTGACGCCGTGTTCCTCATGGACAGCGACGGTCAGTTCGACCCGGCGGAGATCTCGAGGCTCCTGGCCATGTACGGGCCCGACCGCGTCGTCTGCGGCTACCGCATCCGGCGCAAGGACACGTGGGTACGGCGCTTCTATCACAAGGCGTTCTTCGGCCTCGTCCGGCTCGGATTCGGGCCGACGGCGCGCGACGTCAACTGCGCGTTCAAGCTCTTCCCCCGCGCCGTCGGCGAGGGGTTGCACGCGGAGGGGGCCCTGGTTTCCACCGAGTTGCTGGTGCGCGCTCGCCGCAGCGGATACCGGCTCATGGACGTCGGCGTGCATCACTATCCGCGCACCACCGGTCGGGCGACCGGAGCGGACGTGCGCGTCGTGCTGCGCGCGTTCCTTGAGCTCTGGCAGCTGCGCAACCACCCCGCATTGCTTGACGGGCTCGAACCGCCCACGTGATCCGGCGGCTGGAGACATCGCCGTGGGGCACCGCGCTGGCGGCGGTCGCGGTGTCACGGTTGCTCTGGCTCGGCGTCTTCGTCGCGGCGCTCGCCGTCGACTTCCCGTCGACGCCGCTCGCCACCGGCATTCACGACCACCTGGTCGCATGGGACGCGATCAGCTATCTGTCGATCGCCGTCCACGGCTACCCCGTGCATCTCGACTACCGGGACGCGTTCCTCCCCGGCTTTCCCCTGATCGTGCGCGCGGTGATGATCGTCACGCGCGACGACGTGACCGCTTCGTGGGTGGTCAACGCCGTCGCCGAGACCGTCGCGCTCTGGTACCTCGGCCGCCTGATGCTCGGCGAGCGCGATCAGGGGTCGGCCACCTTCTCGGTGTGGCTGCTGGCCCTGGCGCCGGCGGCGCTCTTCCTCATCGCTCCCTTCACGGAGAGCACGTTCATCGCGTCGGCCGCCGCCAGCCTCTACTACGCGCGTGCCGGCCACTCGGGCAAGGCCGCCGGCGCGGCTGCCGTCGCGTGCGCGCTGCGGCTCACCGGGCTGGCGCTCATCCCCGCGCTCGCCCTCGAGCAACTCCGAAGGACGGGATGGCGACCTCGGCCGGAACTGTTCCTGGTGCTGCTCGCGGCTCTGCCACTCGTGCTCTATGGCGTGTACATGCAGGTCCACATCGGCGACGCGCTGGCGCTGCTCCACGCGGATCACCTGCCGTCCTTCGGCCTGCAGCCCACCCCGCCGTGGTCGGGATTCGCGACCACCTGGCACACGCTGATGACCGCGACCAATGGAGAGACGCGCTCGATCTTCGCGCGCGAGGTTGCCTTCGGTCTGCTCGGCCTGGTGCTCTGCGCCGGCATGTGGGCGTCGTCGCGGATCCCCCGATCGCTCGCTCTGTACTGCACCATCGCGTGGTTGATGACCGCGTCACTGCCCTTCTGGCGCTCCCAGCCCCGCTACAGCCTCGCGCTCTTCCCGGCGATGCTGCTCATCGCCGACCTCACCCAGCGATTCCCCCGCGTGCGCCGGCCGATGCTCGCCGCGAGTGCCGTCCTGATGTGCGCGGGCACCTGGATCTTCGCGCAGGGGCGCTGGCTCGGATGATCATCGACAGCCACGTCCACATCCTGCCGGCGAGCATGCGCGACGCCCGCGACACCCTCGCGGCGCTCGATCCCTGGTTCGAGGTCTGCCACAGGGGCGAACGCCCGATCGTCACCGCGGAGGAGTTGCTGGCGTCGATGGACGCGTCCGGGATCGACCGCTCGGTGTGCTTCGCGTGGCCGTTCGCGGACCCGGCGCACTGCGCCGAGGCGAACGATCACCTGATCGCCGTCCAGCGTGAGCACGGGGATCGGCTGACCTGCTTCGCCACGGTCAGCCCGGGACGGCCGGGTGCCGTGGCCGAGCTGCGGCGCTGCGCCGGCGAGGGCCTCCGCGGCGCCGGCGAGTTGAACGCGGACGCCCAGGGATTCGACCTCGCGGCGCCGGGAATCGACGAGGTTGCCGCGGCGTGCACGGACCTGGGGATACCGCTGGTGCTGCACTGCAGTGAGCCGGTGGGCCACGACTACCCGGGCAAGGGCACCGCGACGCCTGGGCCGGTCGCCGCATTCGCCCTGCGCCACCCCGGGCTGCGCCTGGTCTGCGCGCACCTCGGCGGCGGTCTGCCGTTCTACGCGCACATGCCCGAGGTGGCCGAGCTGTGCCGGCGGCTCTGGTTCGACACCGCGGCGGGTCCGTATCTCTTCGCGCCCAGCGCATACCGCGCAGTCGCCGACCTCTGCGGTGCCGACCGCCTGCTCTTCGGCTCGGACCACCCGTTGCTCCCCGCCCGACGCTACATCGACGCGTTCGCGCAGGCGGAGCTGACCCCCGCCGAGCGCGCGCTCGTGATGGGCGGCAACGCTGCCGCCCTGCTTGGTCTGTGACAACGTGCCCCTCTCGTTACGAATCTGTGTCTCAGCATCGGAGGCTCCGTTCGGGCGCTTTGCGACACTTTCTGTGGGCGGAGACACCGGCGCCCGCCAGCCGGTCCTTCGCCTCTTTCGTGACCAGGATCGGGGGCTTCGGCCCCCATCCGTGGTCGCAATCGACGCTCCGATGAGGGACCGGGTGCGAGTCGATGCCGGCACCGCAGGTCGCCGGTTTCGCACACTGTGTTGCGATGTTCACTCCTGAAACGCTCGACGTGGTCATGGTGTCCTTCGAGGGACCCGACCAGTACAGCCAGGCAGGCGGTCTCGGGGTGCGCGCTCGCGAGCTCTGCCGTGCCTTCGCAGCGCTCGGATACCGCACCACGCTCGTCTTCGTGGGCGACCCGGACAAGCCCGGCGTCGAGCTCGACCAGGGCGTCCAACTCGTCCGCTGGTGTCAGCAGATCAGTGATCACAACCGCACGGGTGTCTACGAGGGTGAGCTCGCCAAGATTCGCGATCTGACGGCGACATTGCCTGACGCGATCATCGACAGCATCCTCCGGCCGGCTGCGGAGGCGGGAAGGGTCACCGCCGTCCTCTGCGAGGAGTGGCACACGGCCTGGTTCTGCAAGGCGCTCAGCGACCGGCTCCACACCCTCGGGCTGCGCCAGAGCGCGGTGCTGCTCTGGAACGCCAACAACCTCTTCGGCTTCGAGGCGATCGACTGGCCGGTGCTCGACTTCGTCGCGTCGATCACGACCGTCAGCAAGTACATGAAGCACCTCATGTGGCCGTATGGGGTCAACCCGGTGGTGATCCCCAACGGGATTCCGGAGAGCGCGCTCGCCCCCGTCGACGCGTCCGCGGCACGGGCGATCCGGGCAAGCGCCGGGTCTCCATGCCTCGCGTTCAAGATCGGCCGCTTCAGCCCGGACAAGCGCTGGAACCAGGCTGTCGCGGCCATTGCCGAGCTGCGCTCGCAGGGGCTGCCGGCTCGAATGCTCATGCGTGGCGGGATGGAGCCGTACGGCGCGACCGTCCTCGCATTCGCCGAGGAATGCGGGCTGACGGTGACCGACTGGTATGAACCGGTGCAGGACGCCAGTGGGATCGTGCGCGCGCTCACCGAGACCGACGGCGCGCCGATCGTGCACCTTCGGCGCTTTCTCCCCGACCAGGTGATCACCGAGATCAACGTGGCCGCGACGGCGGTGCTCGCCAACTCCGGGCACGAGCCCTTCGGCCTGGTCGGCCTGGAGGCGATGGCGGCGGGCGGCGTCGCCATGGTCGGCGCGACCGGCGAGGAGTATGCCCGCCCCTACGGCAACGCGATCGTTGTCGAGACCGATGATCCCGCCGAGATCGCGAGCGCGCTCCGCGGCCTGGTCGAGCAGCCGGCGCTGGGGGAACGGCTGCGCGTCGCCGCGCGACTCGATGCGGCGGACTTCGCGTGGCCGATCGTCATCGCCGGGCTGCTCGAGCGGCTCCGCTTCATGTGCGTGCACCAGCGGGTGGTTCTCCCGGCGGATGGACCAACCTCACCCGCGTAATTCCTCGCACCGCGCCATATGATCTGAACCAACAGACCGGTGCCGAGGAGGTGGCAGCGTGAAGGCAGTGGTCATGGCGGGGGGCGAAGGAGCCCGGCTGCGTCCGCTGACCAGCCGCCTTCCCAAGCCGCTCGTCCCCGTGGTCGGTACCCCGGTGCTCGAGCACATCCTCCGTCTCCTGAAGGAGCACGGCATCACCCAGGTCGTGGTGACGCTCGCGTATCTCGGCGCCGAGATCCGCAATCGCCTCGGCGACGGCGCCGAGCTCGACATGGAGATCGAGTACGTCGTCGAGGACCGGCCGCTCGGCACCGCAGGGAGCGTGCGCAATGCCGCCCATCTCCTCGACGACACCTTCCTGGTGATCAGCGGCGATGCCCTCACCGACATCGACCTCACCGCCGTGATGCGCGCCCACGCCGAGCGCGGCTCGCACGCGACGATCGTGCTGCACTCGGTGCCGAACCCGCTCGAGTACGGGGTCGTCGTCACCGACGACGAGGGAAACATCAAGCGGTTCCTCGAGAAACCGTCGTGGGGTGAGGTCTTCAGCGACCACGCCAACACCGGGATCTACGTGATCGAGCCCAAGGTGCTCGAGCACATCAAGGAAGGCGCCAACGCCGACTGGTCGCAGGACGTGTTCCCGACCATGCTCCGGCGTCACGAACCCCTGCACGGCATCGTCGTCGACGACTACTGGTGCGACATCGGCTCGATCCAGTCGTACATGCAGGCGAACTGGGACGCGCTCGACGGCAAGGTCCGCTGCCACATCACCGGGCGCCGCGAGGGCAACGTGTGGATGGGCGAAGGTGTCGAGATCGGCATCGGCGTGCAGCTCGACGGTCCTGCGTTCATCGGCGACGAGGTCAAGCTCAAGGCGGGTGCGCACGTCAACGAGCACGGGGTCATCGACCGCTACAGCGTCATCGACGACAACACCAAGGTGAGCAACAGCGTCATCTGGCCGCACTCGTACATCGGCGAGCGCTGCAGGCTGCGCCAGGCGATCGTCTGCCGCAACGTCACCATCAAGAACGACTCGCTGCTCGAGGAGAACTCGGTGATCGCAGACGAGTGCGTGCTCGGCAGGGGCTCGCAGATACGCTCCGGCGTCAAGATCTGGCCGAGCAAGACCGTCGAGCCGGGGTCGACCGTGAACGAGTCGGTGATCTGGGCGGGCGAGTGGCGGAGCGGACTGTTCTCGTCATACGGACTCGGCGGCCTGATCAACGTCGAGCTGACGCCGGAGTTCTGCGCGAGGCTCGGCGCCGCGTTCGGTGCGACCCTGGCGAAGGGCGCCTGCGTCGTGGTCGGGCAGGACCATGCGCGGTCGTCGCGGATGATCAAACGGGCGATCGTCAGCGGCATCGTGAGTGCCGGCGCCAAGGCTCGCGACGTGCGCGAGCTGCCCGTGCCGGTGACCCAGTGGGCGACGCTCGACGCGGATTGCGCAGCCGGCATCCACGTCCTGGTGTCGCCGCTCGATCGGCGCAGCGCCGACATCCGCTTCTTCGACTCGGACGGGCTGCAGATCGACAAGCGCGCCGAGCGCAAGCTCGAGAATCTCCTGTTCCGCGAGGACTTCCGCCGGGCGGGCTTCTACGAGATGGGTGACATCGAGTACGGCGAGCCGATCGATGGCTACACCGCGCACCTGCTCAAGTCCGTGGATGCCGACGTCATCCGCAACGCGCTCTTCCGGGTGCTCATCGACTACGACTACAGCGACGCCTCGGCGGTGCTCCCGGCGATTCTCAACAACCTCGGGGTGACCACGATTCCGCTCAACGCGGGCATGCGAGAGGGCGATCACCATCGCACCGTGCCCGATGAGACCGCACTGATCAGCAAGACGGTGAGAGCCGATGTCGGCTGCATGATCAGCCCGACAGGCGAACGCATCACCATCATCGATGAGAAGGGCGTGGTGCTCACACCACACGAGTGCCTCGCGGTGCTCGCCACATGGCTGGTGCGCTACAGCCCCGGCGTTGTGCTGGCCCCCGCGGCCACGCCGATGTGGATCGGTGACCTCGTGCGCAAGGAGGGCGGCACGTTCAGCGCGACCCCCGGAGACCCCGCATCGGTGCTCCGCGCCTCGGCGGTGGCGGGGACGAGCCTCGCTTCCGACGGCGATGGTGGATTCGCCTGGCCCGGGCACCTGGGCGCATTTGACGCCATGTACACGCTCGTCAAGCTGCTGGAGCTGCGCGCGAAGATCGGCATCCCGCTCAGCACGGCGCGTGAGGCGTTACCGCAGGTCGCCTACGTCACCGCCACCGAATTCTGTCCGTGGGAGGCGAAGGGACGGGTGATGCGCATCCTGCTCGACCGCCACCGCACCGACTCCGTCGACCTCGTCGACGGGATCAAGGTCTACGTCGACGACGGCTTCGTGCTCGTGCGTCCCGACCCCGATGAGCCCGCGTACCACGTGGTGGCGAGCGTCGCCGACCCTGAACGCGGACGCCAGCTCGTGAACGAGTACCTGGCACAGGTCCGTGAGGCCGAGGGGACCAACGGTGTTCACGCCCCGGTGGAGGCCGCCGCCGGAGCCGAGTAGCCCGGCTCGGACAGGGGAGCATCCGGCCGCCCTGAGCGTTATTGCTCGGTCGCATCGTCGCTCGGAGTGTCGGTAGCGACGCTCAATCGCCGGGTCTCCGACCGGCAGCCGCGTGCGGGACCATAGAGGAGGTGGAATCGCACGCGTCGACACCCGGCGCGTCCACTCTGACGTCACGCGACGGGACCTCGATCGGGTATTACAGCGTCGGCACCGGACCGGGGCTCGTGCTCCTCCACGGCGCGGGCAAACGGCTGAGAGTTTCCGGACGCTGGCGACGGACCTCGCATCGAGCTTTACCGTTTACGCCCCGGATCGCCGAGGCAGGGTGATGAGCCGTTCATATGGGGGCTTCCAGGGCCTCCGCACGGAGACCGAGGACTTGGCCGCGCTGCATGACGCCAGCGGAGCCCACTACGTCTTCGGGTTGAGTGCCGGGGCCGTGATCGCAATTGAGACGGCGCTGCACAGACAGGACATCACCAAGCTCGCGCTCTACGAGCCGCCCCTCTCCTTCGATGGCGTACTCCATGGGGCTGGGCTCCCCGGTGCGAGCGGGAACTTGCTCCGGGCAAACCCGGAAGCGCTCTCGTGACGGTCCTGAAAGGAACCACGGACCGCACGGCGTTCCTTCGGCGTGTTCGCGGTTACCAATCGCCAGGAGTTTCTTATGACGACACTGAAGCGGCATCACGCTGCGGGGATGCCTCCTGAGGCCTACGACCAGCTCATTGCGGCCGTTGCTGAGTCGCAGATGGGCGCTGACGGCTTCGTCGCTCACTATGGCGTCGTTGACGGCGATGGCATCACCGTTATTGAAATCTGGGATTCGCAAGCTCAACACGACAAGTGGTTCGAACGCGAACGTAAAGCCGCTTCTGCCTCTGGGCACTCCCGAGCCGGAGTTCTGGGAGATTCGCGCCAGCCGCACGAAATAGCCGCGGCTGGCCATGGGGGCGACGAGCTCAGCGGAGACTGAGCGCACTGGAACGGCGTCGATCACAAGGACGCGCCAATCACCAACGCACAAGCTGCGTCTCGGGCCGCGCGTCGGCCGCGACGGGTCGAGCTCATTCCACCTGGGGATGTCTCAGCGTATGAAGCGCACTCGATCGATCAGGCCGTCGGCGGCGATCCGGTAGATCGCGAGTGCATGCAGTCCTTCGTTGCCGACGCCGGTGATCCGCTCCTCATCGACGACGCAGGCGCCGACGCGCATTCTGCTGACGATCTCAGCCTGCCGGTCCGGCTGTGCCGCGAAGAGCTCGGCGTACCGGCTGCGCACCTGGTCTCGACCGCGCATGAGGACCGCGCCGTCGAGATCCTCGATCTCCACGTCCTCGGTGAAGCTCGCTGCGAACCCGTCGGCGTCGTGCGCGTTGTACGCCTGCAACTGTCGTTCGATGGCATCAATACTCACCGGACGATTGTGTCGCATCAGGACAGGAACTGACGGAGTCCCGCGAGTGAGGGGGCCTGCCACCTCTGAACGTGACCTCATCGAAGCACCTACGGAGGACGCAGAAAAGTTGTCGATGGTACCGGCGCCCCTGACGAGAACGTGGCAGCGCTACGCGGCGGTCGGGTTACGGCTTCCAAATTGCGCTTCGCACGTGACGGCAGACCACTTCGGACCCTCAACTACGGCGACATGGCCACGTCCCGAAGCAGCCGTTCTGGATCTCGAACGCCCGGGATGAACAGGACCCCGCAGGTGAGTATCGCGATGCATGCGCCGATCAGCATGGTGGTGCGCGTTCCGATGAGACCTGCAGCGGCGCCGCCGACAAGAATCCCGAGTGGGCCCAATCCCAAAGAGACAAGCCAATCCACCGAAGACGCGCGCCCCAACAACGAAGGAGGGACAAGCTCCTGCATCAGGGGGCTCCAAAGAACGTTGCCATACATCAGCAGTCCATAGGTCAGCAGCGCGAAGAATCCGGCGAACCAGATGTTGGGCGCCAAAGCAAGTCCAAGACCGGCCGCGCTTGCCACAGTCCAGGCAACCCACATTGACGTGATGCGAAGTCGAGGCGCGCCCAGTCGCACAACAAGCAGCGACGCGACGCCCCCGCCCAACCCTCCGGCAGCGAAGACGAGCCCCAGCGCGACAGGCCCTTGACGAAGGACGTTGCGGACAAGAAGGGTGACGAGCAAGACGAGTGGTGAGAACGCTGCAAAGTTGGCCACCCCTGCACCGACGATCGTGGCCCACAGCCACGGCTGTGATCGACAGTAACGCAGGCCTTCGCGCACATCGGCCAGCGGGGAGCGACCTGAAGGCTCGGGACGCGGGTGATTGGCCATCGCCAACACGCAGCCCGCGCTCAGCGCGAAGCTCGCGGCATCAATCGCGAATGCCCACTCGTACCCGAGCGCTGCAACCACGAGTCCACCGAGTGCTGGGCCGATCAGCATTTGCGCCACCGTGTGGCTCGTCGAGTTGAGCGCGCTCCCCTGCACGAGCAGCTCGGCGGGCAGAATTTCCGGGACTATGGCGGTTGCTGCTGGGTAGAAGAGCGCATCCGCCGCGCCGAATATCACCGACATTACGACGAGTTCCCAGACCTGAAGAACTCCCAGGCCGACGAGAAGGGCGATGACGGCGACTGCTGCCCCGCGCGTCGTGTCAGATGCGAGCATCGCGAAGCGGCGGGGGATTCGATCCACGATCACTCCGCCCGCAAGCAGAAGCAGGACCGTTGGCAGCAATCGTGCCGCGAGAACGAAAGAGAGTGCCAGGGGATGGTTGTCGATGCGGAGCGTGACCAGCGCGAGCGCCACCGTGTAGACACCGTCACCCACAAGAGAGATGCTCTGACCCGACCAGAGCAATGCGAAGTCGCGATGTCGCAGGGCGGATGTGCGAACCGGGGCGGTCAACCCCTATCCATAGAGGCTGGCCGATCCTGGCAGAGCGCTGGAGCAACCATGGCGAATAAGCTTACAAGCCGCGTCGGAGCGCCTCACCTACACGCCCATGATCAGATGCATCAATGGTCGCGGGTGCCGACGACAACGGTGACCCGGTTCGCACGTGCTCCAAGCGAGAGCGCCCTGACCCAGGGCAACGTCCGCAATGGGGCCAGACGGGTCGTGCGCCTTCGCCCTTGACGGATGGTCTTTCGCTGGCGCCACACTGGTAACTCGGGCCACGATGCGTCACTGTCTCCTTGAGTAGCCGTATGCCCAAAGGCCGGCCGGACCTAGGCCGATCGATCTGAGGCGAGGGTCTAAACAGGGAGATGACCATACCGATGCCGCCAGATCACCGGACTGATAACGCCAAGCATTCAAGCGATGCGACGCTTTCCATTGAGGAGGCCTTTGACGCGGCCCTCGACTTCGTGGAGGAGTGGTGGCAACGGGATCATGATGTCCAACTCGGACAAGTACTCGCCATCGCGGGATCTCATGGGTTGAACTCCGAGGGCGGGGTCATGCATCAGTGGCAACGATGCGTGAGCGAGGTCATTGAACGCCGCAACAAGGCAGGCGCGAATACGGACTTGTCGTCCAACGCGGCGATCAGAAGGGCGTAATTCGGTCGATGCCGTCCGACAATCCACGCGCTGACGCGGACCTTCTGCACGAACAGTTTCGTCGGAAGAAGCCTTCGAGGTGACCCTGTTGTACATGCAGACATGGGACATGTCTGAGGCGCTTGTGGCTGGCGTATTGGGGGAGTCGCAGCTAACGGGACCTGGCGCGACGATGGACCAGGCGGCATGGGGGAACTGGGTACGGTGCGTACGGCGCGTACTCGCGCTTCGCTCGTCACCCTGAGGCAGAAGTAACCATCAGCAGGGCACGCGGTCCTGGCTCAGGCCCGGGGTCCGCCAATGATGCTAGACGCCTAATCTCTTCGGACGACTGACGAGAAAAGCAATGTACCCATCGGGGTGGCCGAGCGGCCTGGCGTCAAGACGCACGTGGTCAGAGGGGCTGGAGCCGGGTGTGCAGGAGGCAGAATTCGTTGCCTTCGGGGTCGGCCAGGACATGCCAGCTCTCGGTGCCGGTCTGGCCGACGTCGGCGGGCCTGGCGCCGAGGGCGAGCAGCCGCTCCAGCTCGGCGTCCTGGTCGCGGTCGGTGGCGTTAACGTCGATGTGGAGCCGGAGCTTCCCGGTCCGCGGGTCGCTGCTGGGGCTGAGGACGAGGGTGGGCTGCGGGCCACCGAAGCCCGCGTCGGGCGGCCCGATCTCGATGCTGCCGTCGTCCTCCCGGCCGAGTTCGATGTAGCCGAGGACCTTGCTCCAGAATGCAGCGAGCCGGTCGGGATCGGCGGCGTCGATGACCAGTTCACTGATTCGTCATGCCATGCCCGTGAGTGTACGAAGACAAACCGAGGTTGATCGTTGGCGCGTACCGAAGGCGACGCGCTCCGCGAATCGCTTTTTACCTGACGCTCTATCGATTCTTTGCCAAGCGCTTGTGGGACGGCCAGCGTGCGTTTGTCGCCGACCAGCGCATCAACCGGTAACGCCGGCGTCGCACAGGCCAAGGTCCGCCAATGTCACCCGAAGCGGGCCGGCGGACACAAACTGGTCCCGTATTTCTGCGGGCCCCGAAGCCACATGAGCGACCGCGACAGCCGAGAGGAGACGGACTGACACGGCGATCGAGCGGTTACATCTGGCCGTAGCGCACCGGACCAGCCGGTTCGTAGGTACCGATGACGATGCCGACATCGGTCACGGTCAGGTCAACAGGGCGCAGCGTCGCCGGGAGGAAGCCGTCGTTGAACAAGCGACGACCGGACCCGAGCACCAATGGAAACGTCATGAGGCGGAAGCGGTCGACGATCTCGTGCTGCAACAGCGTCTGGAGCAGTTTGCCGCTGCCCCAAATCTGCAGCTCTTCGCCGGGTCCGTCCTTCAGCGCCTGCACCGCCGCGACGACGTCGCCGGTCACGAGGCGAGCGGTGTCCGGGTGTTCGCCGCGCCACGTGATATCGGCCTCGCTGAGCGAGGTGGATACGACGTACTTGGGCAGCGAATTGATCGCCGTGGCAATGGGGTTGGCGGGGTCGGTCTGATCAGGCCAGTAGCCGCGGAAGATGTCGAACGTTCCGCGACCGAAGAGGAACGCGCTGGCATGGCTGTTGAGCTCGGTGACGAACTCGCCGACAACTGGGTCGGGAAAAGGGGCCTGCCAGCCGCCCTGGGTGAAGGCGTCGCTTGGATCCTCCTCAGGTCCGCCCGGCGCCTGCATCACGCCGTCGAGGGTCAGGAGCGTCTGAACGGTGAGCTTCATGTCAATGCAGACGGAGCGGCGCGCTGATTCTGAGCGGTCACACGCCGCATCGCAAGGTGGTGCACGTCGACCCAGCCTGTCTGTGGCTTCGCTCACGCGGGGTCGAACTCCGCTGCGGTGGCCGGTCGGGGTGCGACTGATCCGCCTCCACGGGCCCAAGGCCTGGGCGCTTCCGACGATAGGCTCTTGAACCACGCCAGCATCCCGGGAATGTACCTCGAGGGCCTGTTTCGGGAGGCAGCGACGAGCCCTCAGAAGGCGCAGAATTGAGCGTGTGTCCTACACGGGATATGCGCCGGTCGGGCAACGTGACAGAGTTCCGCGCCGTCGTCGACGAGGAGTCGGTTACTTTGCAGCGTGGGCTGTACGCCGAGCGATACGATGGGTTCGCTCTGTCTCCGGGCGGTCGCTCGCATTCGGCCGGTCGTGGGACAGTGGCCCAGATTTCGGCGCCGAGGGCTCGGGGCGACCGGCACCTATTGGCCCGGCACCTCCGTCGCTTGCGGCGTCAGCAGCCGTGGATGCGCCGGTCGAGCCGCCTGCCATTGTGGACTCGCGCTTGAACCGACGCCGATCCGGGCTCAGGTAAATCCAGCCGGACCCGCCTCGCTCGAAGGGACACTGGCCCGGCGCAGGCCAGCATCCGCCAATGTCCCCTGAGCGACGAATTCAGATGCATCCATTCGAGCGAAGATCCTGGAAGGTAACGTATCCGCTTCGCACAGTCACTGAGACCGCCGGGTCGGGGCCGGCGTAGGGAGCGAGCTCGTAGTCCCCAGGCGGAGCCAGCACGACGAAATCCGCATTGGCGGCTGCCGTGCCAATGGCAATCGGCTTGATGAATCCGTGGTCCCCTTCGCCGTACAGCGCCACTGTGGCCACTACCCACGGGTAGCCGCCCAGTGGGGGGCCGCTGTCATAGCACGCTTGGATGCCCCCGACCACGGCCCCCATTCCCGATGGGAGTGACACATTTGGGCTGACGCGTCTCGGCCCCGAAGAGGCGCCGGACAAGGCCGCGGCGATGACCACGCCAACAAGGCATGTGATCCCGAGGCTGGCCCATGCCGTCGGATGCTCGCGCGTTAGGCGGTGAAGACCGCGTCGAAGCGCGATCATCCGGCCCGGTCGCCCTTCGGCCATTCTGCCAGCCTAGTTTGGCCCCGCGAGTAACCATCGGTCTGAATTGAAGCGTTGCATCCCCGCCATTGCCGCGCGATCACGGTCCCCTGTCAGGTCGAGGCAACTAAAGGTCTGAAGGCATGGAGGAGTTAAATACCGGGTTTGCTCGGCCAGGCGAGCATTCGCCAATGTCCATTTGAGTTCGCGTCCGAGGTGCGCCTACAGCCGTCCTTGCAGGATCCTCTTACCGGACACGGCGGGGTTTCGGGATGACCTGCGAGTTGCGCCGGATCGCGAGATCGAGCGCGTTCGGGTTTAGGCTGGTGAGATGCGCAGAATAGGGATCTCAGGCTTCAGTCTGTCCATCGTCACGGTGACGCTGGTCAGCTGCGGTTCAAACTTCAATCCGCCCGTAACCGGGGTCGCTCAGAATGCATGCTGCCCCTCGACACCGACCGTTACTCCCAGCACGGTTGTCGGGCTAGTCACCCCTGCTCAATACGCGCAGATCGAGGATGGCATGACGCTGTCGCAGGTGGCAGCCATAATGGGTACGTCCGGAGCGGGCCAGAACGATGGCGCCACCGGCGGGGCCACAAACGTTGTGGTGTGGTACGACCCGACGACGAAGGACACCATCACCGTTACCTTCGTCGCCGATACGGTAACTGGCAAGAGTGCTGTCGGCTTCTGAAACCTCTCGTCGCGCTAGAACCGGTCAGGACATCCTGACGCAGGCCAGCATCAGTGAATGTCGCTAGAGGGATGCTGGGAGTGAGCCGACCGTAGCCGCCACCCGGCAATCGGTGGGTCCACGGGGATTGGAGCCGGGCGTCGAGCCGCGGGTTAGTCACGATTGGCCAACAGCTCCGCACCCGCATCGGCAACAGGCGCACGCTCGCCGAGTGGAAGCCATTACCGAACTCATGTTTCGCCGAGCATGATCCCAGATGCACGGCTGAGCGACCGCCGACGGCTCTGCGTCGTCGGCGCTACATGCGCGGGCGGGACGGCAGCCTGGGACATCGTCACGCATGGGTCGGTATTCGTGGCGCTCGTCGCGTCGATCGCGACTTTGGTCTGTGCTTTAGGGGCAGCGTTCCCCAAGACGATCCCGTCGTTCTCTGAGGAGGCACCAGCGAAATCAAGTTGGCTCTCGAAGATGGCATTCGCAACGGGGTATCCCTCCAGTCGATCTCTCGCGAGCCGGTCAGTCCTTGGGGTGGCAGGTGTGACGTTGGTTCAGCGCTTCGGTCTGTACCCCTCGGCCGCGTTGCCTTTCGACATTTTCATTGCCATTGCTGTCCTGGCCATCACGCTGCTCCTCTCCTTCTTCATCGGTCGGGCTCGCCGACGGCCGTGATCTCGCTGGCTATCCGGATAGGCGTCGACAGCCCAGGCGAGTATCCGGAAATGTACTTTGACCTCACCGAGGCTATCCACGCTGAGCACGCTGCTTCCACCGCCGGGTATACCGAGGCAATACAACGGGAACGGGCCGGGAGTTTGAATCGGATGACGTTTCCTTCCGAAGGGCGAGCCAGGCAGCCCGGTTTCGGGCAAGCGTAACCAGATACAACGTTGCGATTAGCCCGGTGATGGAAGCCCAGGGTCGCCATAAGGCCGCCGGGACGGATAAGACAGCGAGCGAGAAGAGCATGTCGACCGCATGACGCGGATCGAGTTCTCGCCGCGCACCTACAATGGATTGCCATCTGATCAGTAGCACCATGGTCCATTCCGTAGGGCTTGCCGATCTTTGAGTTCATGGCATCCACTGCATTTTCTGCGCCTCCTTCAGAGAAGGGAGGCCGACGCGCAGAGAAAGAGCAACTCTCCGTTGAAATAATCTGCCA
The DNA here is from genome assembly GCA_963777445.1 of Candidatus Dormiibacterota bacterium. GTDB lineage: Bacteria > Chloroflexota > Dormibacteria > Aeolococcales > Aeolococcaceae > Palsa-851. The sequence goes on from CAVZQR010000001.1 coordinate 63,315, forward strand.
GAGGATGCCTCCTTACGCCGATAGAGGTCGCATCGGTCACGAGTCCATCGCCGACATACATAGCCGTATGGCTCCAGATGCTCCCCGTGACATACATGACTATCCAACTTACGACAGACGGTCTTGTGTGGAAGAAAAAGACATCCCCCGGCAACAGTTTTTCGAGTCCGGGAGAGTTGGCCTTAGCTATCCGTGCGCCCTGCGCTTGAATTACAGCGTCTGAGTATCGTCCGCGACGGCCGCGATATGCTGCGTAGTCCAGTAGCGCCATCAACACGGTGATACGAAATGGTGCTGCATGGTGTGGCTCCGCCTGATGTCATCCGCCCTGTCGAGGGGATGGTTTGGCAATGCCCGAGGCTCCGAGTAGTCGCTACTGTACCCAGGTCAGGGGGTGCTGGGAGCGCTAGTCGTCGGACCTGCAGACGGTCGCGATCCTGGCGGGCGTCCGCATCGGTGATGCGGTCCGACCCGAATCGAGAGCCTCTAACACGAGAGCGCCTGCCCAGGCCAGCATGCACCAAGGTCCCCGTGAGCGTAGCTTCACTAGTCGCATGAGCCAAGTTGGATCGACCGACCTGATACCGTGGGTGTCACCCAGACCGCGGAGGACCGTGGTGAGCGAGACCGAAGATTTCCTGGCTGCCGTGATGCCACGCCAAGAGTTGGCGGAGACGGCGATCCATCGAGGCGATGTTGCGCCGCGCAAGGTGTTGTGGTCCGAACGTGAGCCGGTCACAGTGCTGGGTGCCGCACGCTCTGCCCGAAACCGAGCGGAGCTCGACGACCTCTTCGATTGGCTCGCATCACGGTTCTCGAACGGCGAGCCATATCGATTTGAGCTGGTCGCCGCGGGCGCCAGCGGTGATTTGGGTTACGTCGCCGGCTACGAGCATACGACCGCGTCGATTGGAGATCAGCCGCCGGCCAGCTATGACCTGAGGGTCACGCTGGTCTTTCGGCGCGAGAACGGCGAATGGCGAGCCGTCCACCGCCATGCCGACCCGGTGACGACCGGCCAGCGCCCGTTGAGCAGCTTCGCGAGGGCTGACCGGGCGCCTAGAGCTGGCGGCCGTGCCTTCGGCAATGGCCATGGCCACGAGACCATCGTTACATCGCGCCCCGCGGGCGGCGTCGACCCCGACAAAGCTGCAGCAGGCGAGCAGCGTCTCGCTCGAACTGGGTAACAACGGCCTCACGGCCCGAGCCGCAACTACGGCTGGAGCGCGACCGTGTCCAGGATGAACACGAAGTAGACCGCGGTCGCGGCGATGACGAAGATGTGGAACACCTCGTGGTAGCCGAAGACCCTCGGCCAGAGGCTGGGCCACTTCACCGCATAGACAACGGCCCCGGCTCCGTACAACGCACCGCCGATGGCGAGCACGAGCAGGCCGCTCGCGTGGATGCGGTCGCTGAGTGCGGGGACGAAGAACACGACCGTGCAGGCGACTGCGATGTACAGCACGACCGTCATCCACCGCGGCAGCGGTACCCCCGTGGTGGCGACCACCACACCGCTGATCGCGAAGACCCAGATCACAACCAGCAACACGATCGACGGCCACCCCTTGAGGACGTTGACGACCACGGGCGTGTAGGTGCCGGCGATGGCGACAAAGATGGTCGCGTGATCGAGGCGGCGCCAGACGCTTCGTGTCCGCGGCGACCACGGCCCGCGATGGTACGAGGCGCTGACCGTGAAGAGCAGCACGATGGAAACACCATAGACGCCAAGGGATATCTGGCGCGCGACGTTGCCACCGCTGATCGCCACGAGGATGACAGCACCGGCGATCGCGGGTGGCACCGAGGCGAGATGAGTCCACCCGCGCAGCGATGGACGGGGGGGCGCGGCGGTCAAGGTCGTGTCAGGCAGCGGGGGCGATCTCCTGACTCGCGGGCTCTTTGGGGCGGAGCCAGCGCGGGGCCCACCAGTTTGCGGTGCCGAGCAGGCGCATCACCGCCGGCACCACAAGGGCGCGAACCAGTGTGGCATCGACGATCACCGCCACCGCCATACCGACGCCGATTGACTTGATGGTGACGATGCTGGCGAGCGCGAACGCAAGAAACACGCAGGCCATGATCGCGGCCGCGCCGGTGACGAGGCGACCGCTGCGCTCGAGGCCGTCGGCGACCGCGGTGCGGTTGTCACCGCTGCGAATCCACGCCTCCTGCATCCGGGTGAGCAGGAACACCTCGTAGTCCATCGACAACCCGAAGACCACGCAGAAGAGCAGCACCGGGATGGTCGGATCCAGCGGCCCGGCGGTGAAGCCGAGGATCGACGAGAGGTGACCCTGGTCGAAGACCCACACCAGCGCGCCGAACGCGGCGCTCAACGAGAGCGCGTTCATGAGCACCGCCTTGAAGGGGAGCACGAGCGACCGGAGCAGCACGGTGAGCACGATCACGGTGGTGACCAGCACGAAGGCGATGGCAAGTGGCGTGTGATCGATCATGTAGTTGACAAGGTCGATGTCGAACGCGGTGTCCCCCGTGACTTGCACCGTGGCCCCGGGGAGGCCGTCGGTGGCGCGAATGTCGTGTACCAGAGTGTGCGCCTGATCACTGGTGACGAAGTACGGGGTGGCAACGTCGAGGACGGCAATGCTCGATCCGGTCAGGCTGGTGACCACCGACCGCACCGCGGGCGGCAGCGAGCTCTTCGGTTGCGAGTACAGCGCCTGATAGGAGGCGAGCGTGAAGGTCGGATCGACACTGACGTAGCTGCGGACTCCGGTGACCCCCTTCAGCCCGGCGAGGCGCTGCGCGAGCCGGTACGCGGACGCGATGTTGGCCGGCGCGGTCGGACCGCCGTGCTGGAAATTGACCACCACGGCTACGGTGTTCTGCCCAACCTGAGGAAACTGCGCCTGCAGCAGGTCGGCGCCCTGGCGGGCTTCGGCAGTCGTCGGCAGTTGGTTGACATCGCTGTTGGCAAGTTGGAGGTCGAGGAACGGCGATCCAGCGATCAGCAGGACGGCGACGGTTGGGATCAGGACCGTCCACGGCCGGCGCATGACCCAGGTTGCGAGCCGGTGCCATGCGCCCTGGCCGAACGGCTTGGGTTGCATGATGGGAACCCGGATGCTGTTGATGCGCGGTCCGAGGATTGCGAGCAGCGAGGGCAGCAGGGTCACGGCGTACAGCACCGATATGGCCACCACGATCGCGCCGGCAACCCCCATCGACACGAGCGCCGTCCCGGTGTAGAAGAGCAGCCCGGAGAGGCCGATTGCGACGGTGAGCCCGCTGAACATGATCGCTCGACCCGCGGTGGCCATCGTCGTCCCGAGGGCGACCTCGACGCTGTTGCCCGAGGCCAACTCCTCGCGGAACCGCGTCACGATGAACAGCGAATAGTCGATCGCGATCCCGAGGCCGACGAGCGTCACGACATTGACCGCGTAGGTCGAGACATCGATTGCGTGGGCGAGTGCGAGCGCTGCGCCCACGCCGCCGAGCACCGCGAAGACACCGACCCCGAGACAGAGCAGCGCGGCCACACCGGTGGTGAACACGATCACGAGCAGGATGAGCGCGAGCGGCAGCGAGACCAACTCGGACCGGCGCAGGTCGCTGCCGAGATATGTGTCGAAGTCGTAGGCGAGCGGGACATCACCCGTGGCGGTGATGCTCAGCGACGAGGAGCGCACCTCGCCGCGAATCTCTCCGTACTGCGCGCGAGCCTGCGCGAAGTCGAGGCTCATGCCCACCTGGACGAGCACGCTGTGCTTGTTGGTGGAGACCATGAGTGGCACTGCGGCCGCGCTTGCGGTGTACGGCGTTGTCAGCGCACTGACGCGCGAGTCGCTGCGGAGCGGCGCGACCGCAGCGTTCACGGCGCTTTCGAGCGCCGGCTCACCGAAGGTCGAGTGCGAGCTGGTGAGGATCAGGGTGAACGACGAGCCGGTGGTCGACGGCAGTTGCGCACTTTCGAGTTTCGCTGCATGAACGGACTCGACGTCGTAGTTGCCCGCATTGATGGGCTGGCCGCCGGTGAGCAGGCCGACGATCGAGAGCACAAAGAAGCCGAGTGACGCGACCAGCACAGCTTTGCGGCGACGGTAGACAAAATGCCCCCAGCGCCTCATCGTGATGCTCCTTCGATCACCGCAATCGAGTATATCGACCAGCGGTTTCGCCACCGCGTAGACTTTCGAAGACCGCGATGGCAACGCATGTCCCACCTCCGGTCGGGGAGATCAGCGCGATCTCGCATTTTGCGGCGGTCGCCCGCGAGCCCCAGCCGGGGCGTCAGCTCGACCTGATCCGCGAGGCGGCACCCGAGTTTCGAGCGTGGTTCCGGGGCACCGGGATGCCGGACTGGATCGGCACCTTCGACCTGGTCGCGCTGCCCTATCCGACGCGATTCGGCCTCTTTCGGGCTGCGATCAGCCCGGCACCGTATTTGTCTCTGACCCACCGGCTGGTCGTGGTGCGCTGGCGAGAGCCCGACGGCAAGTCGAGAGTGCTGCTCTTCGAACCGACCGATGTCGAGCTCGCCAGGAGGACTCCGTACTTCGCGCGCTTGAGCGAATCCACGCCGGCGGCATTCGAGCGCGCCTTCGCGCGGCCGCTGGGTGACGTGGTGAGCCATCTGCGCAGTGTCGGGATCGACGCCGGCGACGTCGACTGGATCACCTTCGACCACCTGCACACGCAGGACGTGCGCCGGTGGATCGGGACCACCGAGCCCGCTCACGACCTGTCGCCGACCGCGCCGGTAGCGGCACTGCTCCCCCGTGCGCGCTTGATCGTCCAGCGCGCGGAGCTCGAGTCGCTCGCCGCCCTGCATCCACTGCAGGTTCCGTGGTATCAGGCGTCGACGTACGCCTCGTTGCGCCAGGAGGCGCTGCTTCCGATCGACGGCGATGTGCTCATCGGCCCGGGGGTCGCGCTGCTCTCGACCCCCGGGCACACCATCGGCAATCACACCCTGGTGGTCAACACGGAGACCGGCATCTGGGCGAGCAGCGAGAACGTGATCGCGACCGAATGCCTCACGCCCGAGCACAGCCGGATTCCCGGAGTGCGCCGCTACACGAGCACGTGGGAGCAGGAGGTCGTGCTCAACGCCAACACGCTCGAGGACACGGCACGGCAGTACAACTCGTGCGTGCTCGAGAAATCGATCGTCGACGTCGCGAGGGCCGATTCGCGCTTCCTGCAGTTCATGCCCTCGTCGGAGCTCACGGCGACGATCCTCAGCCCGGGAACGGCCCCGACCTTCACGCACTCCGGGATCTTCCACGGCACGTTGACACCGGCAGGCGCCACCCGGCGCTGACCCGCCGCCGGATACGATGGCGCCCGTGTCGCCGACGCTCGCCCGCCGTGCATGGACGCTCTACGAGCCGATCCACGCAATCGTCTACTTCGCGTCGGAGGCGAACGAGCACTACAAGGCAGCGGGGCTGCGCGGCGGATGGATGGGCTACTTCGCATCGCGGTCCGCGCCAATGGGATCGGTCACCGCGGGTGTGGTCACGGCGGTGTTCCACAACTTCCAGCCGGCGATGGTTGAGCGGGCGATTCCCGACGCCTGGCAGTTCTCGAGCCCGGACCTGGTGCTGACCGCCAGAAGCGCCGTCGCCGACTCGGCGTTGCGGCGCCTCTGGGGCGACGAGATCGCGTCCAAGCAGGTCGAGGAGGCCGCCTCCGCAACCATGGCCGTTGCTCGCCGCCTGCAGGGAGGCGGTCGCCCGCTGTTCACCGCCACCGCGGGACTCGAGGAACCCGAGGCGGCGCATCTCAAGCTCTGGCACGCGTGCAGCCTCCTGCGCGAGCATCGCTTCGACGGCCACATCGCGGCGCTCACCGTGCACGGTCTCGACGGCCTCGAATCGCTCGTGACCGCGCTCGCAGCCGGCAGCGGAACCGACGCCGCCACGATCCGCCGGTTTCGCGGCTGGACCGAGGAGGAGTGGGATGCCGGCGTGGAGCGCCTCCGGAGCCGCGGCATCCTGGACGCCGAGGGTGCGCTCACCGCGGAGGGACGCGCGATCCGCGGGGCTGTGGAGGAGACCACCGACCGTCTCGCGAGCGACGTCTGGGAGGAGATGGACGAGCCGTCCCGGGAGCACCTCTTCGCGGCGCTCCGCAGGCTTTCCTCGCTGCTCGAGCACCCCGACGGCATCCGGTATCCGAATCCGATCGGGGTGAGCCGTCCCGCCTGAGGGGCCCCGTCGCGACGACGTCAGATCGGCGGCAGTCCGAGGCACTCGCGCATGGCGTTCTCGACGCGTTCGCCGCGCGCATGCGTGCCCATCGTCCCGGTGACGAACGCGATGGCATAGCCGCCGTCCGGGCACGCGCCGCCATAGCTGCCGCCGAGGCCGCCCATGCCGAATCCGTTGGCGTCGATCGCGAAGCCCAGGCCCCAGGCGTTCTCGTGCCCGAAGACCCGGTCCAGGCCCGAGCACTGCACCGACACGGCTTCACGAAGGAGCGCCGGCAAGAGCAACTCCCCGCGCAGCAATGCCGCATACAGGCCGGCGATACCCCGGGCGGTGCCGTGCCCGTTGATGGCCGGCACCTCCGCGGCGCGCCAGGCGGCGCCGTTCACAACCGCGGGGTCGCGCGTTCCAGGGGGGTTGCTCGTCGCGCGCCGGTAGAGGTCGCCCTCGTGGGCTTCGATGTCGCCAAGGCAGGTGAGGTCGACCGCGCGGGCCTGGTCGCCGTCCGTCAGCCCGACCACGAAGTCGAGGCCCGCGGGCAGACAGACCTCGTCGCGCAGGAAGCCGCCGAGGCTTCGACCGTCGATGCGGCGCACGATCTCGCCGACCAGGTGGCCGTAGAAGAGCGCCGATTCGCCGTGCGCCGTCCCGGGAGGCCACTTCGGTCGCTGCGCGGCGAGCAGCGCGCACAGGGCTTCCCAGTCATAGAAGACGCTGGTGTCGGCGGGTGCGTCGAGGGCGACGACGCCCGCCTGGTGGGAGAGCACATGGCGCACCGTGGCCGGCGCGGTGAACTCCGGCCAGTAGCGCTGCACGGGTGCATCGAGGTCCAGCAAGCCCCGATCGACAAGCAGCAGCGCACAGATGGCGGCGAACGGCTTGCTCACCGAGTACGGCTGCACGATGCTGTCGGGCTGCCAGGGGCGCGTCCCGTCGGCGCTCGCCGAGCCACCCCAGAGATCGACGATCCACCGCCCTCGGTGCCAGGCGGCAAGAGCGGCGCCGGTTCCGCGCTGCTCGGCGAGCACGGCGGCGAACGCCTCGTGCACAGCCTCGAATCCCGGTTCCACCGTGCCCTGCGCGGCGAACTGCTTCGCGTCGGTCACGAGGTCGCGTCAGGAGGCCGCTGTCGCTGCGGCTCCCTCGCGCTCGCGGTCCACGACGGCGGCCAGGGCGCGAATGAATGCCGGCTGGGTGTTCGGGAGTGCGATGCGATGCATGGTGATCCCCGCCTCGGTGGCCTCCTCGCCGGCGGCGATGTCGATGTCATAGAGGATCTCGAGGTGGTCCGCGAGGAACTGCAGGGGCACGACCAGGATCTCGGTGATCCCGGCGGCGCGGAACCCGGGGAAAAGGTCTTTGACGTCGGGCGTCAGCCACTCCTCGGGCGTGTGCCCGGCGCTCTGATACGCGAAGCTCCATCGCTCGTCCGCCAGACCAAGCCGACGCGGCGATCGCGCTCGCCGTGTCGCGCAACTGCGTGATGTAGCCGGGGTCGCGGTCGACGACCTGGCGCGGGAGGCTGTGGGCCGTGAAGATGATCGGAATCCGGGCACGGACTTCGGGGTCGAGACCCGTGAGCGTGTCCTCGACGCGCTCTGCGAGTGCGGCGATCCACTCGGGGATGAGGTGCCACGCGCCGGCGATTCGGACGTCGACCTCTGGATGGCCGGCCCGCCACGCGGCGACGGCGCGCTCGTACCCGGCGAGGATGATCGGCGAGTACTGGGGCGCCAGGACCACCACGACGATGCGGCGGATCCCCGCACCCGCGAGGGTGTCGAGTGCATCGCTCAGCCAGGGATCGGAATGGAGCATCCCGGCCACAACGCACGTGTCGCCGCCGCCGTCGCGCGAGTCGAGCACTGCCTGGAGCGCCGCGCACTGCGCCCGGGTGATGTCGATGAGTGGGGAGCGGCCGATGAGGTCGTAGCGCCGCCGGAACTCATCGATGAGGTCAGCGGGCACCTCGCGGCCGCCACGCACCGAGGCGAGGTACGCGGGCACGTCATCGGCGGTCACCGCCGACCCGAAGGTCGCGAGCACGATGCCGAGCTGAGCCATCGGTCAAGGGTAGAGGCTGGCCGCCCCGCGTCGTGGTCAGACCCGGGCGCTGTCCTCGTGGACGAGTTCGGCGAGGCGCTTGAGGTTGTCGCTCGGGGTCTCGGGGAGGACCCCATGCCCGAGGTTGAAGATGTGCCCGGGCCGGCCCCCGGCAAGCGCGAGGATCTGCCGTGCCTCACGCGCGATGACCGCGAACGGAGCGAGCATCACCCCCGGGTCGAGATTGCCCTGGATGCCGCGGTCGCCGATGCGACGCCAGGCCTCGTCGAGCGGCAGCCGCCAGTCGACGCTGATCACATCGGAGCCACAGCGCGCCATCGGTTCGAGGAGGTGCGAGGTGGTCGTCCCGAAGTGGATGGTCGGCACCCCCATGCCTCCAACCGTCTCGAGGATGCGCCGGCTGTACGGCAGCACCATCTCCTCGTAGGCCGAGACGGACAGCGCGCCGGCCCAGGAGTCGAACAGCTGGATCATCTGGGCGCCGGCCTCGACCTGAGCCACCAGGTAGCTGATGGTCACCTCGGTGAGCGTGCTCATGAGCCGGTGCCACAGCTCCGGCTCGCCATGGAGCATGGCCTTGGTTCGCGAGAACTCCTTGGTGGGCTTGCCCTCGATCATGTACGAGGCAACCGTGAAGGGGCCGCCGGCGAAGCCAACCACCGCCGTCTTGCCGTCGAGCTCGCGGCGCACCAGCTTGATCGCCTCGAACAGGTCCGGGGTGGCGTCGCGCGGGTCAACGACCCGGAGCGCGGCGACGTCAGCCTCGGTGCGCACCGGCTCATGGATCATCGGGCCGATCCCGGGGTCGATGGAGAAGGGGACACCCATGCCGATCAGCGGCAACATGATGTCGGCGTACATCACGGCGGCGTCCACGCCGAACTCCTCGACCGGCATCAGGGTCACCCGGGCGCAGAGCTCCGGGGTGCGCGTGATCGTGAGGATGTCGTAGGTCTCGCGGAGCGCTCGGTAGCCGGCGAGGCAGCGCCCCGCCTGACGCATGAACCAGATCGGCGTGAGATCCGCCGGCTCGCGGCGAGCCGCGGCGAGCATGCGTTCGGCACCCGTCATCGAGCCCGCGTGTGTCACTGCCATGAGTGTCGAGGGTAGCGAAGCCGCCGCTCGTTTCGGATCGTGCTGCACAAGCCGCCTGATGTCACGTTACGATCGCAACGACTTCGGAGCCGACCGATGGCTTCCAGTCACCTTCACATCGTGCAGAGGAGAGTGGACCAATGAAGTCGACGATGCAGGACGTTCCGCTGAGCATCACGAGCCTCTTTCGGCGGGGCGCCGAGATGTTCCCGGACAGCGAGGTCATCACGTTCGAGGGAGAGCGTGCCCGCCACACGCGGTACGCCGTGGTTGCCGAGCGCACCCAGCGCCTCGCCGGCGCGCTGCGGACGCTGGGTATCGTGGAGGGAGACCGGGTGGCCACGCTGTGCTGGAACCACCAGGAGCACCTCGAAGCCTATTTCGCGGTCCCCTGCATGGGCGCCGTCCTGCACCCCCTGAACCTCCGACTCCCGGCGTCGCAGCTCGCGCAGATCATCAACCACGCGGAGGACCGTGTCGTCATCGTCGACAACTCGCTCGCGCCGCTGCTCGCGTCCGTTATCGAGCAATGCCCAACCGTCGAGAAGGTGATCGTCGTGGGGTCGGGAGCCGTGGCCGGGCTCGGTGAGACGCTCGCGTACGAGGACCTGATCGCCAAGGAGCCGCCGACGTTCGACTGGCCCGAGGTGGATGAGACGTCCGCGGCGTCGATGTGCTACACGACCGGCACGACCGGTGACCCGAAGGGTGTGGCCTACAGCCATCGATCGGTCGTCCTGCACTCGTTCGCGGTGTGGGCGAACTTCCGCCTCGATGACAACGCGCGCATGCTGACGATCGTCCCGATGTTCCACGTCAACGCGTGGGGGATGCCGTATGCGGGTTGGATGGTCGGGGGCGATCAGCTGATGCCCGGGCGTTTCCTGCAGCCCCAGGGGTTGTGCGAGTTCATCCGCCAGGAGCGGCCGACGTTCACCGGCGGTGTGCCGACCATCCTCACCGGAATTCTCAACCACGTGCAGGCGACCGGTGCTGATGTCTCGAGCATCACACGCGCCATCTGCGGCGGGTCCGCCGTGCCGGCCACGCTCATCACCGCATACCGCGATGTGCTGGGCATCGAGCTGATCCAGGCGTGGGGCATGACCGAGACGAGCCCGATCGGCTCGATCGCGCTGCCCCCCAAGGGCACCGCGCCGGAGGATGAGCTGCTCTACCGGAGCAAGACAGGTCGCGCGGTGCCCGGCGTGGAGCTGCGCATCGTTGACGACACCGGCGCCGAGGTGGCGCATGACGGCGATGCTGTCGGCGAGATCGAGGTCCGCGGGCCCTGGATCACCGCGTCGTACTACAAGACCGAGGCACCCGAGAAATTTCACGACGGGTGGCTGCGCACCGGCGACGTCGGCAACATCGACGGGCGTGGCTTCGTGCAGATCACCGACCGTTCCAAGGACGTGATCAAGTCAGGTGGTGAATGGATCTCTTCGGTCGAGCTCGAGACGCTGCTGGTGGGTCACCCGGCGGTTGCGGAGGCGGCCGTTGTCGGCGTCCACGACGACCAGTGGGCGGAGCGGCCGCTCGCGCTGGTGGTGTTGAAGCCCGGAGCGTCTGCGACCCCCGATGAGCTGCGCGAGTTCCTCGCACCGAAGGTTGCTCGCTGGTGGCTGCCGGAGCGCTGGGCATTCGTCGACGAGCTGCCCAAGACGAGCGTCGGCAAGCTGGACAAGAAGCTGATCCGGTCCGACTACGGACACGAGAAGTTCTCGGTTGTCGAGCTCGAGGCAACCAAGAGGTAACTCGCGCGCCGGCAGCTAGTGCAGGATCGGTCCTGTTTCGACGACCTGGAATGCGTTGCCCGGCACCGATTTCAGCTCGTTGAGGTTGTTGTCGTTCCAGCGCGAATCGGTCGCGCCGCTGATGTACCAGCTGCTGCCGTTGTCGGCAACGATCATGCCGTAGGTCTTGAGGGCCTTGAGGATCACCAGCGCCTCGCCGGTGAAGCCCGCGAGGCTGAAGGATGCCTCGAGACGCAGCCGAAGTCCCATCGGCGGCAGGCTCGGGCTGCCGACTCCCGCCTGGTGCGTCGCGGGATGGATGAAGCCGTTCTGCGTGTCGGCGACGGTGAAGCGGAGTGCGTGGTTGATCACGCCCGAAGCGACCTCGTCGTACAGCGCGAGCCCGGGAAGGATCGGCAGCCCGGCGGCGTCGGCGGACGTCCAACCGTCTGGACGCAGGGCGTTGCTGTTCAGGTTGAATACCGCGCCGGACGCGCAGACCCATCCGCTCCCGGATTGCTGCGCGTTGTACATCTCGTAGAGGTGACAGTTGCCGGAATCAAGGACGAGCACGTGGCGGTCGCTGCCTGATTCCACCGGCGCGTTCAGCGGCACCGGGTACGGGCCAGGATTGCTCTCGCTCCCGTAGGCATTGAAGGTGATCGGGACGAATTTCTGCGACGCGGGAACGATGGTATAGGGGATGCCGTAGGTGGGATTCGACCCGAAGTCCGGGTGCAGGAATTGCTTGGTTGAGTCGATGGCGGCGATGTAGGTCGACGACATCGGGTTGACCGGGGCATTGGCGATGTTCTGGTTCCAGGGGTTGTTGGTGGGAAAGACCTGGCAACCGCCGAGGATTGTCCGTGGGCCTGACGGGGCCGGCGGTTTCGCGGATGTGATGCGCGCTGTTGGACGGGGCGTCGCCTTGGACGGTTGCGCGAGCCGTGGCCGCTGCCTGCGCGGCGGGCGTTCCGGACGGGTCAGGCGATGCGGTGATCAGGCCGGCAGCGGATGGCGTCGGGATAGTCTGGACCGCTGTTCCGCCACATGCGGTCACGACAATCAGTGCGCACATCAGCGCCATGCCCAGCCGGAGTGGGCGGCGCTTGTATTCGTAGCCGGATCACCGCGCTAGCATCCCCCGGTCGGGCGCTTCGATCGTGACGAGCCGGTCACGAGAGCGCGGGAAGAGCAGCCTGTCATCGGCGCCCCGGCGTCCCGTGAAAGAGGGGAAACTCCCATCCGTAAGTCGGGACTGCAGGGAGCACGCGCTGACGCGGTCTCTGGAGTCGCTGCTCGTCCGACGCTTGCGACGTCGTCCGAGAGCTGTGCCGAAGGCCTGAGCACGTGGTCTACCATGACCCCGCGCCGAGCATTCCTCGACGAGTCGTAGTGGGTGCACAGGGTGCTTTTGGGTGAGACGCTGTCAGCGAGATCAAATCCGTGCGGGAGTAACTCAACGGTAGAGTGCAACCTTCCCAAGGTTGAAGTTGCGGGTTCGAGCCCCGTCTCCCGCTGACAGAGCCAGTTTCAATCGGCATCGGATAAGCCTCAGGTGGCGATCTGAGCGCGTGAAGCCGAGTCGGAAACGGATACGCCGATTCGGCGGCAGGGGGAGGAGAGAGTCCCGATGACTAGGACGGTATCGCCTTGGAAGTCGCTATTCCGGAAGGAGCGAGGCGATCATTGCCTCCGCAATGAACCGGCCGTAGCGGTCGAGCCCCCAACCGCGACGGAGCACCAGGAGGTCATATAGCTCGGGCGAGCTGTAAGTCCAGAGAACGTCTCGGGCCTGCCCGAGGGTCATTCCCTCGCGCAGGTTGCCGCGATCATGGAGACGCCGGGCGTTGTGCTCCATCCGCTCGAGGCGGGCATCGTCCACTTCTTGCAGTAGTGTCCCCATCACGGAGTCGGTCGCAGCAGCGGTGCGGAGGAGCAGAAGGATCGGCGCGACGCGAGGCGCGACTTCGGCGGAGAGGGCCCCCCAGCTCCGGATCACCCGGCGTGCGTCCGCCTCGAGCGTCTGCATGTCGTCGGAGCGGCGCTCCGCCGGGATCGGCCCCGCACCTTCCAGTCCTCGGTCCCAGATCGCCCTGACCAGGCCGGGCTTGCCCCCGAACGCCTTGTAGACCGTCTCGACCGACACGTCGGCGGCCTCGGCGATTGAGGCGATTGTCGTATCCGCGTACCCGTTGGAGAGGAACAGTCGCTGGGCGGCATCGAGGACCCCCATCCGCGTCCGACGAGCCTCCTGCTGGCGGCGCCTGGAGTTGTACGCACGCTTGGGCTTGAACTCTTGCAGAATTTAGTTCCATGATGCTGTATCGGTTATATGAAACTGTACCAGAATAGCGGAGGGATGGCAAATGGCTAGGCATATCGAGACGGAGGGACCCGGCGCGCTGGTCGAGCGGCTCTGCCAAGCCACCAATGCGCACGATCTCGAGGCACTCGCGTCGTGTTTTGCCGTCGATTACCGGAACGACACCCCAGTGCACCCGGCTCGCGGCTTCCGGGGCCGAGCCCAGGTGCGCAAGAACTGGGAGCAGATCTTTACGGCGGTTCCCGACATCGCCGCGCAGGTGCAATGGGTCGCCGACCAGGAGACCGCATGGTCGGAATGGGAGATGCGCGGCACCCGGCGCGACGGATCGGCCCATGTCATGCGTGGCGTGGTGATCTTCGGAGTGAAGAACGGAGAAGCATCCTGGGCTCGCTTCTATCTCGAGCTGGTGCAAGAAGGCGGCGGTGGTATCGATGACGCAGTCCGCCGGGCGGTGGTACCCAGCCCAGAAGGCAAACGATGATCCTGGTAGCCGGCGGCACTGGCACACTCGGGACCCGACTGGTACAGCGCCTGCTCATCCGCGGGCTGCGGGTACGCGTGCTCAGTCGCGACACCGCGCGAATGCCGGATCGGAGCCGCGCGAATCTCGAGGTCGTCGAGGGCGATGTTCGCAGCCGAGCACACGTGGCAAACGCGATGACTGGGGTAGAGACCGTTGTTTCCGCAATCCATGGCTTCGCCGGCCCCGGCGGTGTATCACCAGCCTCGGTGGATCGTGACGGCAACGCGAACCTGATCGCTGCAGCTGCCGAAGCCAACGCAGCGGTGGTGCTGATGTCAGTGGTCGGCGCTGCATCGGATAGCTCGATGGACTTGGCTCGCATGAAGTACGCGGCGGAGCAGCGCCTCCGTGCCAGTGGGGGTCTGTGGACAATCGTGCGAGCCACCCCATTCCTTGAGACGTGGGTCGGACTGCTTCAATCAACCGCCGGCAACTCGGGGCGACCGCTGGTATTCGGACGAGGCGACAATCCGATCAGCTTCGTTTGCGCCGGGGATGTGGCGGCGCTGCTTGACTACGTCGTGACGACCCCCTCGACCCGAGGCAAGACGCTCGAGATCGGCGGTGCGGAGAAACTCACACTCAACGCACTCGCGGCGGCCGTGCAGGACGCTGCCGGACGCAGCAGCAGACCCAGGCATCTCCCGCGAACCGCGCTTCGTAGCATGGCCGTCGGCATGCGGCCGTTCAAGCCCGAACTGGCCCGCCAAGCTCGCGCCGCGCTGGTGTTGGACACAACCGATCTGGCCTTCGACGCAACCGCTCTTCATGAGGTCTTCCCCAACCGACCATCGACGAGACTGGCCGATCTGCTCGCCGGCCGCGGCGACAACTCCAGCCTCGATGCGCGTGGTCGTGTGGAAATGGGGGGACGAATCGCCGACAGCAAGGTGTCGGTGAACTCGCAGACGACTAATGGGAATCGAGCGTGAGACGGCCAGGAATTTGGAAGCAAGTCTGGAAAGGGGCCATCGATTCGTTTGTTGAAGGCATGCTCGCGACCAACCCCGTCGCCTACGTTGAGTACCGGAGATGCAAGGCCGGTGTGGACGAGCAGATTTCGATGGCGCCTCAAGAACTGGGTCTGCCCCGGTTGGCGGACACGAACGGGGGAGTGCTTACACCCTCGGAGAGCTACTTGACGCGGCGCTCGGTGAGCGGGTAGTGGAGCACGGCGGACCGTAGGTTTGCAGGAGCCGAGCCATCGAGGCGCGGGTGGCCACCATCTACTCCAATTGATTCGCCGATGGTGGCTCGCGAGGGCAACGTTCAGTTTCGATCGGCATCGGATAAGCCTTGACTGCAGCCTCAGCAGCTTGACCCGGCAGCGCCGCCAAGGCGCCGCGC
>CAVZQR010000002.1:0-43086 GCA_963777445.1 Candidatus Dormiibacterota bacterium
CGGGGAGACAGGACTCGAACCTGCGACCCCTGGTCCCCCAGACCAGTACTCTAACCATCTGAGCTACTCCCCGAGGCGCGCCCAGCGACTCTAACGCGCCGGGCCACCGAGGCCGAGACCGCCTCAGTCGTCGCTCTCGTCGCGATGGCGGGTCACGATCCGCAGACGAACCCCTGCGAAGCCGAAAACCGCCCGGATCCGGTTCTCGAGATACCGCTGGTAGGCGAAGTGCATCAGCTCGGGATCGTTGACGAAGAGCACGATGGTCGGAACCGGGCTCCGCGCCTGCGTCGCGTACAGGATCTTGAGCCGCCGCCCCTTGTGGGTGCGCGGCGGATGCTCATCCAGCGCGTTGCGGATCAGGTTGTTCAGCGCCGGCGTCGGGATGTGAATCGACCGCGCATCCGCGACCGCAAGCACTGCCGGCATGACGCGCTTCAGGTTGCGGTGCTCGGTGGCCGAGAGGGTCAGCACCGGAACGCCGGGAACAAACGAGAACAAGTCCTGGAGCTTCTTCAGGAACCCGGCGTCGACACGGTCCTCGTGCTTCACCAGGTCCCACTTGTTGGCCGCGACCACGAGGCCGGCGCCGGCCTCGACCGCATAGCCGGCGATGTGCCGGTCCTGGGCGCTTGCGCCCGCGGACGCATCGATCACCAGCAGACCCACGTCGCTGCGCTGCAACGCCCGCAGCGACCGAAGCAGGCTGTAGCGCTCGACGTTCTCGGTGACGATGCCCCGGCGGCGAATCCCCGCGGTGTCGACGAGCCGGATCTTCCGCCCGTCGAGCGAGACCACCGTATCCACGACGTCGCGCGTCGTTCCGGCCACCGGCGAGACCAGGGCACGCTCTGACCCCACCAGCCCGTTGAGCAGCGAGGACTTCCCGGTGTTCGGCCGGCCGATGATCGCAACACTCACCTCGCCAGCTGCCGGCTCGGTGCCCGCGGCGCCGTTCTCGGGAAGCTCCTCGACGAAGCGGTCGAGCAGATCGCCGGTGTCGGTTCCCTGCAGCGCGGAGATCAGGAGGGGATCGCCAAGTCCCAGCCGGTACAGCTCGTCGGCGCGATAGCGGTCGACCTGGCTATCCGCCTTGTTGCCGACGAGGATGACGGGATGTCCGCCACGGCGCAGCGCCTGCGCGATCTCCTCGTCCAGCGCGGTCACGCCGTCGCGCACGTCGACCATGAAGCAGCACACGTCGGCCTCGGTGATCGCCATCTGCGCCTGCTCGCGGGTTGCCCGCGTCAATGCCGCGATATCCGGTGCCGCATCCCGCGGGAGAGGCACGTCGAGCCCGGCGGTGTCCACCACAGTGAAGCGTTTGCCGCCCCATTCCACCACGCCATAGAGCCGGTCCCGCGTCAGTCCCGCGAACGCATCGACGATCGCCCGACGCGTCCCGGTCAGCCGGTTGAACAGCGTCGACTTGCCGACGTTGGGCCGCCCGACGATCGCGACCACCCCCACGGCCGGCGCAATCGGGTCCCCTTCCTCGCGACGGCGCCGGCGAGTGGCGCCGGCCGGGCTCATCTAACTCCGCCGGGGACCGGCGAGATGTCAAGTGAGATCTGCTCGAACGGCCTGCCTTCTTCCTCGAGCGCAAAGGCGTTGACGTCCTCGGCGCCGGCCCGGGTCGTCCGGCAGATGATGTAGACGTAGTCGCGCCAGGCACGGTCGGTGTCGAACTGCGAGGGCAGTGCGGGGTGGTCGGGGTGGCTGTGCCAGATGCCGGCAACGTCAAGACCGCGCGATCGCGCGTCGCGATCGGCCTTCATGAAATCGACGGGATCCAGGTCGTAGCGGTCGGCACTGCGCTCCGTCCACATGTTCCGAGCGGACGTCACGTCGACGATGACCATGCGGGTGCCGTCACGGCGTCCCAGGAGCACGCCGCAGCCCTCGTTCGGGTAGGCCGCGACTGCAAGCTCGCGGACACGCTGCTCGGCTGCGGGTGCGATCGTCGCGAATCGCAGGTTCAATGCCCCGCCCGCCGGTACAAGCCGGTGGAGAGATACCGGTCCCCCCCGTCAGGCAGGACTGTGACGATCACCCCGCGGCCGATCCGCCTGGCGATCTCGCGGCAGGCCCAGAGCGCGGCGCCGCTTGAGTGGCCGGCGAGGATGCCCTCGGTGCGTGCCAGCTCCCGCGTCAGGTCGTACGCGGGCTCGGTCTCGACCCCGATGTCCTCATCCGCCAGCGAGGCGTCGTAGATCCCGGGCACGATGGAGGTCTCCATGTGCTTCAGGCCCTCGAGACCGTGCCACGGCTCGGCGGGCTGCACGCTGACGCAGTGGACCTCCGGGTTCATCTCCTTGAGACGCCGGGTCACACCGACGAAGGTCCCGCTCGTCCCTAGAGCGGCAACGAAATGGGTCACGCTCCCCCGCGTCTGCTCCCAGATCTCCGCACCGGTGCCGTCGAAATGGGCGAGCCAGTTGGCGTCGTTGTTGTACTGGTCGGGCATGAAGAACGCGTCCGGGTTCTCCTCATAGACGGCACGAACCCGGCGGATCGCGCCGTCGCTGCCCTCGAGGGGGTCGCTGTAGTCGATCTCAGCGCCGAACGCGGTCACCAGCTGGCGGCGCTCGTCGCTCACGTTGCCGGGCATCACGAGTCGCACTCGGTAGCCCTTGGCAGCGCCGATCATCGCGTAGGCGATGCCGGTGTTCCCGCTGGTGCTGTCCAGGATGATCCGGCCGGGCGCGAGCCGCCCCGACCTCTCCCCGTCCTCGATCATCCGGAGCGCCGGGCGATCCTTCACGGAGCCTCCTGGGTTGAGGAACTCCGCCTTGGCATATACCGCCACGTCCGGGCACTCTTCCTCGAAGAGACGGATGCGGAGCAACGGCGTATTGCCGATGCGCTCGGTGATCGTCTCCCCCATCGCCCTCGGTACAAGCGTCAACGCCGGCCGCGCCGGTTGCTGTGGCGTGGTCACGCCGATCAGCTGGCCTCGGCTCCCTGCGCCACCCGAAAGCCGGCAGCACCGCGTCGCTGATCGGCGATCACCGCGAGGACGGCCTCGGGGCGAACCAGGAACGGCCCATCCTCGCCGGGAAGCTCGACGAATCCCGAGCCTCCGCCGGAAGCATTGAGCTTGGCGGTGATCTCCTCCACGGTGAGCTTCACCGAGAGGTCGCCGCCGTTGGCGAGACGAACGTGTGCCATATGTCCCCTAGAGTACCGGGTCGGTGCGCTGCGGGTCGGTTTCGAGCGTCAACCCGCCGACGCGGCGACCAGCGCGGCGTCGAACTCCGACTTCAGATCGTCGATGTGCTCGATGCCGACACTGATGCGCACCAGCCCGTCACCAATGCCGAGGGCAGCGCGCTGCTGTGGGCTCAGAGCCCGGTGCGACGTGCTCGCCGGGTAGCTCACCGTCGTCGCCACGTCGCCGAGGCTCGGCGCCAGACGGATCCCGTCCAGCGCTTTGATGAACGCGTCGGCGGCGGTGCCGCCACCGCGGAGGTCGATGCTGAGCATGGCGCCGCGGCCATGCGGCAGCAGGCGGTCGGCGAGCGCCGCGTTCTGGGGGTCGCGCGTTCCGGGGTAGTGCACTCCCTGGAGCTCGGGGCGCCCCAGGAAGAAGGCAGCGAGCGCCGCCGCGTTCTCACCGCATCGCTCGATGCGCAGCCCGGCGGTGCGCAATCCCCGAAGCGCGAGCCACGCATCGAACGGCGAGAGGTTGCAGCCCAGCAACCGAGCGTTGGCGTCGAGCCAATCGCTCGCGGCATGCCCCTGGTCGATGAGAAGGACGCCACCACTCACGTCGCTGTGACCGGCGAGGTGCTTCGTGAGGCTGTGAATCACGAGGTCGGCACCCAGCGCAAATGGCTGCAACAGGAACGGCGGCGTGAACGTCGAGTCGACGATGCACGCCGCGCCCGCCGCGTGGGCCGCGGCGGCGATGGCCGGAACATCCATGAGCCCGATGAGTGGGTTGGTGATGACCTCGGTCACCACCGCGCCGACATCCGGCCCGAGCACGGCGGCGATGAGCGCGCCATGATCCCCACCTCCATCGGCGGGGAGGTCGACCGTCGAGGTGCGCACGCCGAGATTGCCGAGCGGTCCGGCGAGGAGTGATTCGGTGCCGCCGTAGCACGGCCTCACCACGACGACCCTCGGCCGCGACGGCGTCACCACGAGGGTCGCCGCCAGCAGCAGCGCCGCCTGGCCGCTCGACGTGACCCGGGCCACTGGAGCAGGCCTCCCGGGCACGGTCTCCAGATCGATCATCGCCTCCTCGAGGCGCTGGGGGTTGCCGCCGCCATAGCGACGGTAGGCATTCCGCCCCTCCATCGCCTCATCGACAGACGGCAGGTCCGCATAGGCGCGGACCGACGCGAGACTCAGGGGCGCGACCAGGTCGACCCCGTCGCCTGCGTCACCACGGCCGAGTCCCGCTCTCGCCGTGGATGTGGAGGGATCGACGCGTCTGGGCATGTCAGGCCGGCTGCGGCACCGTGCGGAAGAATGGCGCGGTACCCGCGTAGCGCGCCGCGTCGCCGAGCTCGTGCTCGATGCGCAGGAGCCGGTTGTACTTGGCCACCCGCTCCGACCTCGATGGCGCACCTGTCTTGATCTGGCCGGCATTGACAGCAACTGCGAGGTCCGCGATCGACGTGTCCTCGGTCTCGCCGCTGCGATGGCTGATCACGCTCGAGTAGTTGTTCGCGGCGGCGAGCGCGATCGTCGCGAGGGTCTCGGTGACGGTCCCGATCTGGTTGAGCTTGATCAGGATGGAGTTGGCAACGCCACGATCGATGCCGACCTGCAGGCGCTCGGCGTTGGTCACGAAGTTGTCGTCCCCGACGAGTTGCACTCGCCCACCGAGGCGATCCGTCAGCAACTTCCAGCCGTCCCAGTCGTCCTCGGCCATGCCGTCCTCGAGCGACACGATCGGGTATTTGTCGACCCAGCGCTCCCACCGGTCCACAAGTCCCGCTGAATCCAGCGTGATCCCCTCGCCACGGAGCTCGTACTCACCGTCTTTGAAGAGCTCCGAGGTCGCAGGATCGAGCCCGATCCCGAGGTCACGCCCCGGGGCGTAGCCGGCGGCCGTGATCGCCTCCATGAGCAACTCCATCGCGGCCTCGTTGCGGTCGAGATCGGGGGCATAGCCGCCCTCGTCCCCCTGCCCGGTCCCGAGCCCGCGGTCGTGAAGGATCTTGCGCAGCGCATGGAAGCATTCCGCGCCGGCGCGAAGCGCCTCACGGAACGTCGGCAGCCCGATCGGCAGGAGCATGAACTCCTGGAAATCAACTCGGGTCTGGGCGTGCGCGCCGCCGTTGAGGACGTTGAATTGCGGGACCGGAAGCAGGTGCGCACCGTCACCGCCAAGATGGCGATACAGGGGGACCCCAGCGGCAGCCGCAGCCGCGTTGCTCGAGGCGAGGCTCACCGCCAGGATCGCGTTGGCGCCGAGCTTGCCTTTGTTCGGTGTGCCGTCAAGCTCGCAGAGCTTGGCATCGAGCGCAGCCTGGTCCAGCACGTCGAACCCGATCAGCTCCGGCCCGATCACGGCCTCAACGTTGGCCAGCGCCTTGAGGACACCCTTGCCGCCGAACCGTGCGGGATCGCCGTCGCGCAGCTCCACCGCCTCGTGCACACCGGTGCTCGCGCCGCTCGGGATGCGCGCTCGCCCCTCGGAGCCACTGTTGAGTGTGACGATGCACTCCAGCGTCGGGTTGCCGCGGGAGTTGAGGATCTCCAGCGCCGTGATCGATTCGATTCTGGTCATGACGTCCTCAGCGCCACGGCCAGCTCATCCCAGAGACGGCCGAGGACGCGGATTCCTTTGAAGTACATGTCGAGTGTGAACTTCTCATTTGGAGCATGAATCTGGTCGTCGGGCAGTCCGAGGCCGACGAGAACTGCCTGCAATCCCATGATCCGGGCGAACAACTCGACGGGCGGTATCGAGCCGCCTTCACGGGTCAGGGCGGGAGTCGCGCCGAAGACGCTCCCCATCGCCCGCGACGCGGCCTGCACGGCGGGATGGTCGATCGAGGTGACCACGGGGCGGCCCCCGCCCTTGGCTTCGGCGGTGACGGTCACGCCGGCGGGCGCCGCCGCCAGCACAGCGCTCCGCACCAGGTCGGCGATGCGTGCGGGGTCCTGGTTCGGCACCAGCCTGCAGGTGACCTTGGCCCCCGCACTCGCCGGGATGATCGTCTTCTGACCCGGACCGGAGTAGCCGCCCCAGATGCCGTTGATCTCGAGGGTCGGGCGAGCCCAGAGGCGCTCGCGGTCGGTCCATCCCGCCTCGCCGATCGTGGCCGGCACGCCACCGGCCTCGGCGCGGAACGCGTCGACGTCGTAGGGCACCGCGGCGAACAGTTCGCGTTCCTCGGCGGACGGCTCCCGGACATCGTCGTAGAAACCGGGAACGGTCACGCGCCGGGTGATCGGGTCGTGCAGTGACGCGAGGATCTCGGCAAGTGCCGCAATCGGGTTGGCGACCGCGCCGCCGAAGCGACCCGAGTGCAGATCGAGCTCCGGTCCCCGGACATGCACCTCGACCCCCGCGAGGCCGCGCAACCCCGTGCAGAGTGAGGGTGTGCCGGCAGCGATGATCGAGGTGTCCGACACGACGAGGATGTCGGCATGAAGGCGCTCCTGCTCGGACGCGACGATGTCTTCGAAGTGGACCGACCCGGATTCCTCCTCGCCTTCGACGATCAGCTTGAGGTTCAGGGGGAGCTCGCCGCGCACCGCGAGCACCGACTCCACTGCTTTGAGGTGCATCCAGACCTGGCCCTTGTCGTCGACGGCGCCGCGGCCGTAGAGGTTGCCGTTTCGAACCTCGGGCTCGAACGGCGACGTGTACCACTCCGCGAGCGGGTCGACCGGTTGGACATCGTGATGCCCGTAGACGAGCGCGGTCGGCAACCCCGGATCGACCATGCGCTCGGCATAGACCGCCGGATGGCCGGCGGTCTCGATGAGCTCGGCATGCTGAAAGCCTGCTGTCAGGGCGGCCGCGGCGAGGTATTCAGCGTTCCGGCGCACGTCGGCGGCATGGGCGGGATCGGCGGAGATACTCGGGATGCGGAGGAAGTCGATGAGCTCGTCGACGTGGCGCTGCTGATGTGTAGCGCAGTAGGCGTCGAGGTCGTTCTCAGGCATGCTCGAAGCCTAGTGCGGCGGCCACTCGGGCTGCATCCGTTGTAGCCTTCCCGAAGCGAACTCTCGTCGTTCCATTCCACGTCTCCCCAGGAGGTCGCCCGTCATGGCCGTTCGAGTCCTGCCCGCCGGCACCATCGGGATTCCGCTGAACCCCGCATCCGCACCCGAGCCCCCGCCGCTCGAGATCGAGGACGACGTCCCGACGCTCCACCTCGTGGGTCGCAGCGAGCAACGCCTGGCTCAGGCCCTCTTCCAGTCCGAGGCGGTCGACGAGCCCTACAGCCCGGACACCGTCAGGGCATTGCGCCTGCTCGCGATGGACAACCTCGTCGACATCATCCAGTTGCGGGAAGCGGTCCAGGAGCGAGATGCCCAGGTCGTCGCGCTCACCAGCGAGGTCGACATGTGGCGCGCCCGTGCTCTGGCCGAGCACGCCGAGCGCGGCGTGGAGCAGCGCGAGGCGGTCCGCCGCGAGCGCGAGCTGGTCACGGTGCTGCACAGCGAGTTGATCCGCAATGAGACCCTGTCCGGGGAGCTTGCCTGGCGCCGCAAGCCATGGTTCCGGCGAGTCGGTCGGCACTGATCAGGGGGCGCCGGTCCCCGCAGCGGTCGTGGCGCGCACCTGCTCCTCGCTGACCTCCCAGAGGCGTCGCGCCAGCGTGGGATCCTGCGCCTGGCGGCTCGAGACGGCGAGCGCACGGTCCTCGTAGTAGCCGCCGCTCTGCTTTGAGACGTCGGGGGAGTCAGCGAGCCATACCAGCGTCTGGGCTGCCTTGCGAGGGCTCCGCGAGAAGGGGGCGATGACCGTCATCGCCGCGCTCATGAGCGCGCCGTTGTTGCGGTTGAAACCGGTCGCGACCAATCCGGGGTGGAAGCAGTACGCGGTCACCCCGGTGCCGTCGAGGCGGCGTGCCAGCTCGCGCGTGAACATGATGTTGGCCAGCTTGGTCTCGCCATACCGAGTGAATCCCCGACCCTTCCACGAACGCTCCGCGTTCAGGTCATCGAACGGGATGAGCTTGCCCTTGTGCGCATCCGACGACGTCGTGATGATGCGAGCCGGTGTGGATGCCGTGAGCCGGTCGAGCAACAGTGTCGTGAGCAGGAACGGCGCGAGGTGATTGAGCGCCCAGGTGCGCTCGATGCCGTCAATCGTGAGCTCGCGCTTGGTGAACGTCGCGCCGGCGTTGTTGACCAGCACGTCGATGCGCGGGTAGCGCGCCAGCGCCTCCCCCGCGAGGGCACGAACCGAGGCCTGCGAGGTCAGGTCGGCGTGGAGCACGTCCACCTCACCTCCCCCCTCGCCTTCGATGCTCCTCACTGCTGCTGCAGCCCGTGCATCGTCGCGGGCAACGATTGCGAGCTTGGCTCCGCGACGGGCCAGGGCCTGGGCGGCCGCCAGCCCGATGCCCCGCGTGGCGCCGGTGATGAGAATGCGCTTGTCCCGCACTCCCGTCCACTCAGTCATCGCCCGAAGCCTAGCAGGGCGCCCACGACCCGATCAGGCGTTGCTGGGAAAGGCCAGATCCACGCGACCCGGACCCGGTTCCGGCCACCGTGACGTGACCACCTTGGTGCGCGTGTAGAAGTGGATCCCGTCGGGTCCATACATGTGGGTATCGCCGAACAGCGACGCCTTCCACCCTCCGAAGCTGTAGTAGGCCACCGGCACCGGGATGGGCACGTTCACGCCCACCATGCCCACCTGCACCTCGAACTGGAACTTGCGCGCCGCACCGCCGTCCCGCGTGAAGATGGCCACGCCGTTTCCGTACTGATTGTCATTAACCAACCGGATCGCCTCGTCATACGTGTCCACGCGCACGACCGAGAGCACCGGTCCGAAGATCTCGTCGTCGTAGACCTTGGACCCGGGCTGCACCCGATCCACCAGCGACGGTCCCAGAAAGAACCCATCGCCGCCGGGTGTGCTGGCCCGGCCGTCGACCACCAGCCGCGCACCGCCGAGGGACTGCTCCTCGAGATAGGTCGCCACCTTGTCGCGATGCTCCCGGGTCACGAGTGGCCCCATCTCCGACTCCGGATCGTCGCCGGCCCCGACCTTGACCTTGGGAATGCGTGCGGCGATGGCGTCGACCAATCGCTGCCCGATGTCGCCCACGGCGACAACCGTGGAGATCGCCATGCAGCGCTCGCCCGCGGAGCCGTACCCGGCCGACACCGCGGCGTCGGCGGCCGCTTCGAGGTCGGCGTCCGGCAGGACCACCATGTGGTTCTTCGCACCGCCGAGCGCCTGGACGCGCTTGCCGTTTCGCGTGCCGGTTTCGTAGATGTGCCGGGCGACCGGGGTCGAGCCGACGAATGAGAGCGCCGCGACATCCGGGTGGTCGAGCAACCGATCCACCGCCTCACGCGCGCCCTGGACCACCGAGAACACACCGTCCGGCAATCCCGCCCGGCGCCAGAGATCAGCGAAGAACAACGACGGTGAAGGGTCCTTCTCGCTCGGCTTGAGGATGAACGTGTTGCCGCAGGCGATTGCGTTCGCGAACATCCACATCGGCACCATCGCCGGGAAGTTGAACGGCGTGATCCCGGCCACGACACCGAGCGGCTGGCGGATCGAGAAGACGTCGACGCCACGCGACGGCTGCTCGGAGAACCCTCCCTTGAGCAGATGGGGCACACCGCATGCGAACTCGACGTTCTCGATGCCGCGCGCCACCTCGCCCTTGGCGTCGGAGAGCACCTTCCCGTGCTCCGACGTGATGATCGCGGCAAGGTCGTCGCGATGCTTGTCGAGCAGGTCGCGGAAGCTGAACAGGACAGTCGTTCGCTGGGAGAGCGAGGCGGCGCGCCACTCGCGGAACGCGCCGGCAGCTGTTTCGACGGCGGCGTCGACCTCGGCCGCGGATGCGAGGTCGACGGCGCCGGTTTGCTCCCCGGTGGCCGGATTGAAGACTGGGGCCTGGTTGCCGGAGGTCCCAGCGACTACCTGGCCACCGATCCAGTGGCTGATCCGCTTCAAGCGGCCATTGTCGCCTGCTGAAGGGTCCGAGTGGTGAGCACCTCCGCGAGGTGGCGCTTGTATTCGGCGCTCGCCCTGACGTCGCCAGTCGGGTCGATGTCCGATCCGCTCAGAGCCGCGGCATCCGCTGCCGAGGCACCTCCGGCAAGCGCCCGCTCAACCGCGGCACCGCGGCGCGGCGTCCTCGCGAGGTTCACGTAGCCCACGCGCCACGACGAACCCGACTCCTGCACCGCGACGCCCGCGATCGCCCAGTCGTAGAGGCGGCGGCGGAACTTCGTGTACGCGAACCGTCCGGTCGACACCGGGAAGCGCACCGCAGTCACCACCTCATCGTGCTCGAGCGCGGTCGTGAAGATGTCACGGAAGAAGTCGCGCGCCTGGTGGCGGCGCTTGTTGGTGACGATCTCGGCGTCGAGCATCAGGGCGAGGCTGTTGTAGTCGCCGGCCGCGTCGCCGTGGGCGATCACCCCGCCGATCGTCCCGAGGTTGCGCACCTGGTTGTCGCCGACATCATTGGCCATCTCCACGAGGAGCGGCAGGGTCGCGCGCAGGGTCGCGTTGCGCTGGATGTCGACATGGCGCACCAGCGCACCGATCTCCACGACGCCGTCGTCGCGACGAACGTCTTTGAGGCCGGGTATCCCCTGAATATCGATGAGCGCCGTCGGCTGGCTGAGCCTGAGTCGCATCAGCGGGATGAGGCTCTGGCCACCCGCGATGACCTTCGCGTCAGCGCCGTACTTGGTCAGCAACGATTGGGCCTCGTCCACCGAGCCCGGTCGCGCGTATTCGAATGCCGCGGTGATCATGCGCGTGCCTCCTTGATCATCGACCAGAGGCGATCCGGACGAGCCGGCATCTCCACGTGGTTGATACCGAATGGCGCCAGCGCGTCGGTGATCGCATTGATCACCGCGATGCTCGACGCAATCGTCCCCGCCTCACCGATTCCCTTGACTCCCAGCTCGTTGCTCGGGCTCGGTGTCACCGTGCGATCCAGCTCGAAGTGGGGCATCTCCGCCATCGTCGGGATGAGGTAGTCGAGCATGGTGCCGGTGAGCATCTGTCCCGTCGCGTCGTCGTACTGCACCTCCTCGAACAGCGCCTGCGAGATGCCCTGGGCGATGCCACCGTGGAGCTGACCGTCCACGACCATCGGGTTGATGACGTTGCCGCAATCGTCGACCGCAACGTAGCGATCGATGCTCACCGCGCCGGTCTCGGGATCGACCTCGACTGCACAGATGTGGCAGCCGAAGGGCCAGACGAAGTTCGGTGGATCGAAATACGAGACCGCCTCGAGCCCCTGCTCCATGCCCTCGGGCAATCCGGCGCCATACGATGCAAACGCGAGCTCCGCCAGCACCTTCGCCTCGGCCGGGTTGCCGCGCACGAAGTAGCGCCCCTGGTCGACGACGATGTCGTCCTCGGACGCCTCGAACGCATGCGCGGCGAGCTTTCTCGCTTTCTCGACCACCTTGTGGCACGACGCCATGATCGCCATGCCGCCAACCGCGAGGCTCCGTGATCCGTAGGTGCCGTAGCCGAACGGCGTGTCGCCGGTGTCGCCGTGGCGGATCTCCACCGAATCGTAGGGAACCCCCAGCGCGTCGGCGACGATCTGGGCGAACGTGGTCTCGTGACCCTGCCCGTGGGCGTGGGTTCCGACCGACACGGTCACCGAGCCCGTGGGATGCACGCGCACCATCGACGACTCGACGAGCGCCAAGCCCGCGGCCGGTGCCGTCGCCGAGCTCGGGCCGATGCCGCAGATCTCGACGTAGGTGCTGAATCCGATCCCGGTATAGCGCCCCTTGGCGCGCAACTCCTCCTGGCGCTTGCGCAGCGCCGGGTAGTCGATGTTCGCCATCGCGCGATCCATCGACTTCTCATACTCACCGGAGTCGTAGACCAGCCCGAAGTTGTTGGTGTGCGGGAAGGACTTGATGAAGTTCTTGCGTCGCACCTCGGCCGGATCCATGCCGAGCTCGTGCGCGACGACGTCGACGATCCGCTCGACCAGGTGTGTCGCCTCGGGACGACCGGCACCGCGATACGGGTCGGTCGACATCCGGTTGGTGAAGATGCCAATGCTCCGAGCGTGGATCGCCTTGAAGTCGTAGCAACCGCCGCCGAGGAGGCACGCGACCACCTGGAAGGCGCTGAAGACTCCGTGGTAAGCGCCGATGTCGAGCAGTTGGGTGAACTTCAGCCCGAGCAACGTGCCATCGCGCTTGGCCGCCACCTCCACGTCGAAGATCTGCCCGCGTCCCTGGGTGGTGGCCTGCAGACTCTCGGTGCGATCCTCGATCCACTTCACCGGGCGCTCGGTGATCTTGGATGCGGCGGTGGCCAGGTACTCCTCAGGGTACGGGCGGAGCTTCGCGCCGAACCCACCGCCGACGTCGTGGCTGACCACGCGGAATTGCGACTCGGGAACGCCGAGTGCACCCCCGACGAACAGGCGGATGAAGTGCGGCACCTGGGTCGACGTCCAGAGCGTGCACCGGTTGTCGTAGGGGACGTAGTCCGCGACGCAACCCCGAGTCTCCATCGCTGTTGGAAACACCCTCTGCTGACCGATGCGTTGCTTGAGCACCACGTCGGCTTCGGCGAACACCGCGTCGATGTCGCCCGCCGGGAATGAGGCATCCCAGCCGATGTTGTCGGGTCGATCGCTTTTCACCAGCGGGCTCCCCGGCTCCATCGCCTTCTCGATGTCCATGACCGCCGGGAGCGGCTCGTAGTCGACGACCACCAACTGAGCGGCATCGTCGGCGAGATACCGATCGTCCGCGATGACCACCGCGACCGGCTCGCCCGCATAGGCGGCTTCTTCAGCAGCGATCGGGAACTGCTCGGGCACCTGCTTCTTGTCCGGAACAAAGGAGTTGGTGACCGGGAGCGGCCCCAGAATGACGCCCTTGAAGTCGGCGGCGGTGAGGACCGCGACCACTCCCTTCGCCGCCAGCGCCTGCGACGTGTCGATGGAGCGGATGCGCGCATGCGCGTGCGGACTGCGCACCACAGACATGTGCGCCATGTTCACGAGGTTGACGTCGTCGATGAAATTGCCGTGCCCGGTGATGAGCTTGGGGTCCTCGCGACGCTGGATACGGGCGCCGATCATGGAGGTGACAGCCATCGTCAGTCCTCCACCGGAACCGCGACCGACCCGACCAGCTCGCCGGATCTTTCGGCGGCCCCGCCGTTGATCGCGTCCGACGCCGATCGCACCGCTTTCTTGATGTTCTCGTAGCCGGTGCAGCGGCAGAGATTGCCCTCGAGCCCGCGCACGATCTCGTCGTCGGTTGGCGACGGGTTCTGCTTGAGGAGATAGGCCGCGGCCATGATGAAGCCCGGTGTGCAGAAGCCGCACTGCAGGCCATGCTCGTTCCAGAAAGCCTGCTGCACCGGGTGCAGGGTGCCGTTCGCGGCGAGCCCCTCGATGGTGGTCACCTCCCTGCCCTCGGCCTGGACCGTGAAGACGCTGCACGACTTCACCGCCTCGCCGTCGATCAGCACAGTGCAGGCGCCGCACTGACTGGTGTCACAGGCGATATGGGTGCCGGTGAGCCCGGCGACCTCGCGCAGGTAATGCACGAGGAGGAGTCGCGGCTCGACGTGATCCTCCCTCCGCCTTCCGTTGATAGTCAGCGCGACCGGCTGCGTCATGGAGATCCTCCCGGGAAGGAAAGGCAAACGACGGCGGGCTCATGCTGGCATTCGTCCATGGGAAGGGTCAAGCGCGTCTGATCGCGGTATGAGTATGGCAAATGCGGCTATGCTCAGCCCGATTTGCCGCGCAGACCATCAATCCGGTGGCCAAAAACTCAGATCTGCGGCAAAACCGAGGGAGCGACCCGTCCGAAGTGCACCTTGACACCCGGGTCTGTGGACATGGCCGCGGCGAAAGTCCACAATGGCGCCCACCTATTCAGTTCTCGGGCTTTGGGGGTCACACATGGGTCGCACGGTCAAATTCTCGCGTCGCGCCGGAATCGCACTCCTCTTTCCTGCCGCGCTTCTCGCGGCGTGCGGCGGTTCGAGTGGCAGTTCCTCGCCCGCGAGCACGGCCGCCGCTGGCGCCGACGAGCCAGGCATCCATCGCCGCCGAGGTCCCGGCTGCGATCAAGGCGGCAGCGCCGCTTCAGGTCGCGACGGACGCTTCCTACGCTCCGAACGAATTCGTCGATCCAAACAGCGGTGACCTGGTCGGATGGGACGTCGAGCTCGCCAAGGACGTCTGCGCGGTGCTCGGCGTCGCGTGCACCATCAACAACGTCACGTTCTCGGACATCATCCCGGCCCTGCTCGAGAATCCCGCGAAGTATCAGATGAGCTTCTCGAGCTTCACTCCCACCATCGTGCGCGAAGCCAAGGGCATCGACTTCATCACCTACTACCAGGCCGGTGAGGCGTGGCTCGTCAAGGCAGGCGGCGCGTCGATCTCGTCGGCGGCGGACATGTGCGGGCACAAGGTCGCGGTCGAATCGGGCACCACCGAGGAGTCCGATGCGTGGGGATACATGGGCATGGATCCCGGGGGCGCCAAGAAACCTGGGCGATACCGACCATTGCACCAGCGCAGGGAAGGCGGATATCACCGTGCTGAGCTTCGGAACCCAGACCCAGGCAAACGCCGCACTCCTGTCGGGCCGTGCGGATTTCGGGTGGGCTGACCAGCCCGTCGCCGACTACCAGGTGAAGCTGGAGAGCGGCAAGCTCAAGATCGGCGGAACGGCCTGCAGCGTCTCCCCGTACGGCGTCGCGATGGTCAAGTCGACCGGGCTCGAGCAGGCCGTTTCGGATGCGATCAAATACCTCATCGACAACGGCTTCTACACGAAGGTCCTCAATACCTGGGGCGTTGCCGACGGAGCCATCGCCAGCTCGGCCGTGACGCTGAACAACAACAACTCGGTTGGCGCCAGCTGCGTCCCGTCGTACTGAGGTCGATCGCCGGCGACAATCGCGAAGTGACCAGCGACATGCGGCCATGAGCGAACGACCGGCGTGAGCATGAGCGGGCCGGTCGCCACCGGCGGGACGAGCCGGCCGGAGGCGATCAAGGCCATCCCGCTGCGTCACCCGTGGCGGTGGGTCTCCGCGATCATCGTGCTCGCGCTTGCCGCAGCGGCGCTGTACACGTTTGCCGCGGCTCCTGGCCTCGACTGGCGCGTCGTCGGCAAGTACATCTTCTTTCCGCAGATCCTGCGCGGGGTGCTGGTCACCCTCGAGCTGACGGTCATCGCCATGGTGATCGGCGTGACCCTCGGCGTCCTTCTCGCGGTGATGCGCCTCTCGGTGAATCCCGTCGTCTCGACGGTGAGCTGGTTCTACATCTGGTTCTTTCGCGGGACCCCGGTGTTGGTCCAGCTCTTCTTCTGGTACAACCTCGCGCTCATCCTGCCGCACCTGTCGATCGGCATTCCCTTCACGCACATCGAGTGGGTCGGGACGACAAACGAGATCGTTTCTCCATTTCTCGCTGCAATCCTCGGGCTCGGTCTGAACGAAGCCGCATACATGTCGGAGGTCGTACGCGCGGGGATCATCTCTGTCGATCAGGGTCAGACCGAGGCTGGACAGGCGCTGGGCATGACCCGAGTTCGCGTGATGCGCCGGATCGTGCTTCCTCAGGCCATGCGGGTGATCCTCCCCCCAACGGGCAATGAGACGATCTCGATGCTCAAGACCACGTCCCTGGCGTACATCACCACGGTTTCAGAGCTGTTCTACGTGCAAACGGAGATTTCGAACGCAAACTTCAGCGTCGTCGAGCTGCTCGTCGTCGCCAGCATGTGGTACCTGCTGATGACATCGATACTCACCTTCGGCCAGTATTACCTTGAGCGGTATTTCGCTCGCGGCGCGGCGCGCCAACTCCCGATGACCCCGCTGCAGCGATTCCGGCGGATGCTCTTTCACTTTCATGATCCGCCTCCGGTCGGGCCCTTCGAACCGCCGCCCATCTACCCCCACCATGAGGATCGAGGCATCTGATGGCGACGCCGATGGTTCTCGCCGAAGCTGTCCACAAGTGCTACGGACGTCTCGAGGTGCTCCGGGGCATCGACCTCAGCGTGGCGCCACAAGAGGTGCTCTGCATCGTTGGTCCGTCCGGGTCTGGCAAGAGCACGTTCCTGCGCTGCATCAACCATCTCGAGAAGATCGATGCCGGGAGGCTTTCCGTCGACGGCGAGCTGGTCGGCTACCGCCAGCGTGGCGACAAGATCTATGAGCTGCCGGATCGCGAGGTGTGTCGCAAGCGTGCGGAGATCGGCATGGTGTTCCAGCGATTCAACCTCTTCCCGCACATGACCGCGCTGGAGAACATCATGGAAGCCCCGGTTCGCGTCAAGGGTGAGCCGCAGAAGGCTGTTGAAGCGCGGGGCCGATCCCTCCTTGCCCGGGTCGGTCTCGCCGACAAGGTGGACGTGTACCCGAATCACCTCTCCGGTGGCCAGCAGCAGCGGGTCGCGATCGCGCGGGCACTGGCGATGCAGCCCAAGCTCATGCTCTTCGACGAGCCGACGTCGGCGCTCGATCCGGAGCTCGTCGGCGAAGTACTTGACGTGATGCGCGGACTTGCCCAGGACGGGATGACCATGGTCGTCGTCACCCACGAGATGGGCTTTGCGCGAGAGGTCGGCGATTCGCTCGTCTTCATGGATGGCGGGGTCATCGTCGAGTCGGGCAATCCCAAAGAGGTGCTCGCCAATCCCCAGCACGAGCGGACCAGGGCCTTCCTCTCCAAGGTCTTGTAGCCGGTCGCTGCCGCAGCTCGATCGGGAGAGGGCGGCGAAGCTGTGCTAGAATCTATTGTTCCTATGGAATTACTAGCATCACGCCCAGGGATCCTCGCGCGCGGATGGGCGCGCGATCGCCGGTCTCCAGTGGCGCTCCTCCAATGAGCACGCCGGCGGGCGTCATCCTCCTGGTCGGTCGCATTCTCTTCGTTGCGCTTTTCGTCAGTGCGGCGCGCGGCCACATCAAGAATCACCCTCGCTACGTCGAGGGGTCCGGCAAGAAGCTCCCATTCCCGATTCTTGCCGGCTGGCCGGCGGGAGCGTTCCTGCTCGTCGCCGCCATCTCCATCGTGGCCGGCATCTGGGCCGACGTCGGCTCGCTGATGCTCGCGCTGTTCCTGGTCCCCGCGGCCGTGCTTTTCCATCCGTTCTGGAACGAGAAGGACCCGACCGCGCGCCGCACGCACGAGGCGAGCTTCTACCGTGACGTGTCATTGCTCGGTGCTGCCCTCGCGCTCTTTGCGCTGTTCGCGGCGTCGGGCCACGTTCCCTTCGCATTGACGGGTCCCGCGTTCAACCTCCGCTAGACCCGTCCCGGGTCAGAGCTCCGGCACCCCGGCGGTGATCGCCACTTGCGCAGTCCCGATGCGCTTGCCGCGCGACCACGAGGCCACGGCGGCGATGAGGCAGACCACCAGCGAGAAGGTGAACGCCTGATGCAGTCCGGCCGCGAACGGCCCCGAGATCAGCTCTGGAAAGAACTGGCGACCGGTCAGGGCGGAGGCGTTGACCGACGACAGCTGCGAGATGACATGGGCACCAACCAGAGACTGGATCGGGTTGTACCCCAGGAACGCGGCGAACAGGATCGATACCGGCGGCAGGTGGCCCACGTGCTCCGCCACCGCCGTCGAGACACCGTGCGCCTCCAGTCCAGCGGTCATCGTCGTGGAGAGTGTCGCTGCCAAGCCCGTGATCATCAGCGTGAAGAAGATGCCGATGGAGAGCACCTGGGCGGAGCTCTGAAACGTCGCGTTCATGCCACCGCCGGCCCCGCGGTCTCCGGGGGGCAGGCTGTTCATGACGCCGGCGCGGTTCGGTGACGCGAACGCACCCATCGAAAGTCCATTGAGGAAGAGAATCAGGGCGAACAGCTGATACGGGAAATCGATCGGCAGGAGTTGCAGGAACGCGAAACTCGCGGCCGCCCCGATCATCCCGCCGGTTG
The DNA here is from genome assembly GCA_963777445.1 of Candidatus Dormiibacterota bacterium. Lineage (GTDB taxonomy): Bacteria > Chloroflexota > Dormibacteria > Aeolococcales > Aeolococcaceae > Palsa-851. Next base: position 18,107 of record CAVZQR010000002.1, read on the forward strand.
CGAATGGCCGTGACCCGAAACGGTCCGAAAGGAAACCTGACACCGGACCCGCGAGGAGGAATCCCACGGTCAGCGGAATCATGTAGATGCCCGCCCAGAGTGGTGTCGAGGTGAAGCTGTATCCGTGCTCGGGTAACCAGATCCCCTGGAGCCAGATGATCAGCATGAACATGAGACCGCCGCGACCTATCGCCGCAAGAAAGCTCGACAGCGTGCCGAAGGTGAAGGCGCGAATACGAAACAGGCCGAGACGGAACATCGGATTCTCGACGCGACCCTCGACGACGGCGAATGCGGTCAGAAACAGAGCTCCGAGCGCGAGCGCCGAGAGCACGAAGGGGCTGGTCCATCCCATCGGATCGGACTTGTACGGCTCAATGCCGTAGGTGATGCCGATCATCACGAGGATCAGACCGATCGCGAAGGTGAGATTGCCGAGCCAGTCGATGGGGACCCGGCGCCTGACACCTCGCTCCTCGAGCTTGAGGTACGCCCAGACCGTACCGAACAGGCCGAAGGGGACCGAGACGAGAAACACCAGGCGCCAGTTGATCGGGGCGAGCAGCCCGCCGAGCACGAGCCCGATGAAGACACCGCTGATGCCGGCGATGTTGTTGATGCCCAGCGCCAGACCGCGCTGATTGGGCGGGAAGGCGTCGGTGAGAATCGCTGCCGAGTTGCCGATCAGGCACGCCGCACCGATGCCCTGCACCACCCGGAAGAACATCAACCAGATCGCACCCGGCGGTCCCGTCATCCAGTCGATCGTCAGGAGCAGCGACGCGACCGTGTAGATGACGAAACCAAGGTTGTAGATGCGCACCCGACCGACGATGTCGCCGAGACGCCCGAGACCCACGACCAGCACGCTGCTGACGATGAGAAAGCCGAGGATCATCCAGAGCAGATAGAAACTGTTGGCCGGGTCGAGTGGGTTGAGACCGATGCCGCGAAAGATGTCCGGCATCGCGATCAGCATGATCGAGGCATCGATGGTGGCCAGCAGGACGCCAACTGTCGTGTTGGAGAGGGCGACCCATTTGTAGCCGTCACCGCGCCCGCCACGAGCAGGCGTGACGACGCGCGTCGCGTCGCTGGTCGTCGCTATGACGCCACCTCGATCACCTTCTGAGTTTGGCAGGGGTGCGCCTCAACGCGGTGGGATGCGATCTGCGGCCCATCCGATTGTGCTACAATCTCTGAGGAACTCGCAGCAGCTCAGTCGGAGGCGCACCGTGCCACGTTCAGGCCCCAAACGAAAGCAGATCGTGTTGATCGCGCACGACAACAAGAAGGCGGACATGCTCGAGTGGGCGCGCTTCAACCGCGACACACTCGCGCGCCACGATCTCCTCGGCACGGGCACCACGGGGTCGATGGTCGCAAACGAACTGGGACTGCCTGTCCACCGCTTCCTCACCGGACCGCTGGGTGGGGATCAGCAGGTCGGGGCGGCGATCGCCGAGGGCCGGATCGACGTGATCATCTTCTTCTGGGATCCGCTCGAACCGCATCCGCACGACGTCGACGTCAAGGCGCTGCTGCGTATCGCGGTGGTGCACAACATCCCCATGGCGTGCAACCGCGCCACCGCCGACTTCGTGCTGTCGAGCCCGCTGATCGACGAGGTCTACCCGAGGTCGCTCGATGCGATCGGGGCTGCTCGCCCGACGGGATAGAGGCCTTCGTCGCGGGTGGTCGCGTGCTCGATCAACCAGGAAGTTGCATTCTGCAGGTGGTGACGGATCACGGTCTCCGCCGCCACCGGGTCACCGCTCTCGATCGCTTCGAGGAGCGCATCGTGCTCATCGGCAAGTTGGCCGACCGTGGCGTATCCCTGGACGAGTTGCGCGAGACACAGCAGGATTTCCACCTCGAGGTTCTTGTGAGCGCGAGTCAAGCGGGCGTTCCCGGTTCCGATGACCAGCGCGCGGTGAAATGCGAGATCTGCCTCGACCATCACCCGCTGCGATGAGCGATTGCTGAGGCGGTGATGCTGCGCGAGCGCGGTCCGCGCGGCGGCCGGCACCACCTTGCTTTCGGCGAGCATGCGCGACGCCTGCACCTCGAGCGCCGTTCGCAACTCGTAGATCTCGGCCAGGTCCTGCGCCGTGAGCGCGCGCACGAACACGCCGCGATTGCGTGATTTCACCAGCAGGCCCTTGCCCGCAAGGCCGTCGAACGCGGCGCGAAGTGTGTTGCGCCCGACGTCGAATTCGACCGCGAGCGCAATCTCACCGAGATGCTCACCGGGCTTGAATCGCCCTTCGAGCACCTGACGCTCGAGTTCGTCCTCGAGGGTCTCCACACGAGACGTCGTCTGCCGGCCGATCACCGTGAGGTGCTGAACCCGGGCGCTCGACTCACCGACCGACGGCGAGGCTAAAGGTTCGAGACAGCGCGGACACGGCAGCGGTGGCAGACACCTTCGCTGGTGCCGAACGCGTCCCGGTGCGAGATGGCCCCGCCGCACGCGCGACAGGATCGACCTGTCTCCAGGCCGTACAGCGCTCTCAGCGTGAGCCAGAAAGTTCGTGCCATGTCAATTGCTCCAGGATAATGGGTCCTGGAGCAGATTGTAGCACAATCCTAGTGCTCGCGCGCGCCCTCGAGCGGGTGTTGGTTACCCCACCACCACGGCCGTGACCGCGCCCACCACGAAGATCAGGGCAAGGTAAGCCAGCGAGAAGTGGAACAGCAGCGCAGCTGCGTGTGATGTGCCCTTGGCGCGGGCCCACAGGGCCAGGGCGAGGTAGCAGCCGCCGAGCACGGCGGCCCCGGCGGTGTAGCCGATGCCGAGCATGAGCCCGGGGAGCAGGCTGGCACCGATCAGGGCGACCAGGTACAGGAGGATCCTTCGGTGAGTCCTGGCCGTGCCGATGATTCCGGGCAGCATCGGCACGCCGGCGTTCCTATAGTCGCGCCGGAGTAGCAGCGCCAGCGACCAGAAATGTGGTGGCGTCCAGAGGAAGACGAGGGCAAACAGCACGAACGCCGGCCATCCGATAGTGCCCTGCACCGCCGCCCATCCGACCAGCGGCGGGAACGCTCCGGCGGCGCCGCCGATAACGATGTTGAGCGGTGTCCTGCGCTTCAGCAGCATCGTGTAGATGAAGACGTAGAAGAGGCCGCCACCCAGGGCCAGGGCCGCCGCGAGAGTGTTCACCGCGAGGCCGAACACCACCACCGAGGCAACGATCAGCGAGACGCCGAACGTGAGCGCCTGCCACGGGAGGATGCGCCCTGACGGGAGCGGGCGGCTGCAGGTTCGAGCCATAACGCGGTCGATGTCGCGGTCGTACCAGCAGTTGATCGCACCCGAGCCCCCCGACGCCAGGGCGCCGCCGAGCGCCGCCCACAACAACAGAGCCGGCGATGGGAAGCCGCGGGCGGCGATGAACATCGTCGCGATCTCGGTGATCAGCAGCAGGACGATGATTCGCGGCTTGGTCAGGCTGATGTAATCCTGGACGGTTGTTCGCGACTGACTGGAAAGGCCGCGCGCGAAGCCGTTGGCGCCGGCGGACGCGACGCTCGCGTCCGGCGGGCTGAGGGTGATGTCTGCGCTGGTCTGCATGCCGTCTCCTACGCGGTGCCTGCCGCGGAATCGCCCAGGAGCGTGGTGATCTCCGCGTTGAAATCGGTGGCGCTCATGGTCCCGAGTGCGCCCAGGACGACATCGGCGACCTTGCCCTGCGTGTTGAGAAAGACCAGTGCCGGTGCCGAGGGAATACGGTACTCGACGGCGAGGGTCGCGTTGGTGTCCGCGATGCTGGGATAGGGAACCTTGTACTGTGATTGAAAGGCGAGCGCGGGCATCGTCGTGTCCCGGAGGTCGACGCCGAGGAAGGCGACGTCGCGAGACGACCACTTAGCGTCGGCCGCGTTCAGGGCCGGCTGCTCATCGTGGCAGGGGCCGCACCACGATGCCCAGAAGATCAACACGACGGGATGACCCTTGAAAGCGGTGATGCTCACGTCCTTCCCTGTCAGCGTCGGGCCACCCGACGCGGTGACCTGCTGCACTGCAGCCGGTGCCGGATGCGTCGCTCCGCAGCCGGCGACGCAGAGCACGAACGCGCATCCGAGGGCGACGCGCCACTTGGTGGTCACGGGCGCACCGCGGCTGCGGTCGATGCTGCGCGATCGTCGAGCTCGAACCACTTGATGCCGAGGTAGAGCAGCGCAATCAGGAATGGCGTCCCGCCGGGGACCCACATCACACCCGCCGCGATCTCCTGGTCGGCAAGCAAGGTCAGACCCCCGGTCGGATTCGGGTACGCGTAGAGGGGATGCGTGGCGTATCCGATCACGATGGCGAGGCCCCAACTCACGAACATGCCGAGCAGCACGACCACCGCCCGGCCGAGCAGCGACAGCCGGCCGGTTGCCTGGATGGGACTGATGACCTGATCCCAGAACAACAAGCCCACCACGAGAAATGTCAGGTGCTCAAGATCGTGCACCGACGCAATCCGGAGCGTTGCGTTGTAGATGGCAGGGAACATGCCAGACGAGAAGATCGATGCTGAAAGCGAGGACGACCACGCTTGCAGCTCTGGAACCCGAATGAACCCCGTGCATGAGGCGCGCCAGCCACGTTCCCTCGAGTGCGATCGGCCGTCCCTGCGCGGCCAGATACCCGGCCCACGCGGTGCGGAACGGATCAGCGAGCAGGATGAGTGGCGGCGCCACGAGCAGCAGGAGCACGTGCTGCACCATGTGGTCCCACTGCAGCGTCGTGTCGAAGTACGAGATCGGGGACACGAGCGCGACCAGGAGCGCGCCGATGCCGAGCGCGAAGGCGGTGTCACCCCGGTCCCACGTAGCGGGCCGCCCCAACGACGGCGACGCCGTTCGCCGCCCCCGCCAGTACAGGTAGGCTGCGGTCGCGCAACCCACGATCGGTACTGGTTCGAAACTCCAGTCCAGCAGCGGCGACCAGAGCATGCCGGCCTATGAGGCGTACTGGATCAGCAGGTATACCGCGATCGAGACGCCGGTGATGTAGGTCCACTGCTCCAGGATGGCCCGGGCATGCGCCGAACCGAGGCGATCGGTGCCGCGCACGTGCCCCATGACGAGGCTGAGCAACCAGGCAGCGACCCCGATGAACTCAGCCAGCAGGACCGCATACCACAGCGTCGAGACATCAGCGTACGTACCAGCGCTGTTGAGCGTCCAGTTGAACTGGTACATCAGTAGGATCCTCACAGCGCCCGTGAGCACCGTGGCCAGGAATGCCAACCAGAGCAATCCCGTGACCGCGCTGGATTCGCGTACGCTGCTGACAGCATTCGAAACCGCCAGGAGAGCGACCACCCCGACGACCGGGAAGGCGAGTGCGATCAGGGCGAGGAGTTGAGGTGGCGTGCCGACACCACTCGGGTGCCACATGCCGCCGTTGTTGTTTGCTCTCAGATAGAGGAACGCGAAGAGGAGGCTCAACTGGAGTGTCGTGTTCGCGGCCATGACCAGCCGCGAGCTGAAGATGAGCGTATGCCCGCCACCTTTGACCTCATCGATGACGGTAAGTCCAGTAGGGCTGACCTCACTCATGCTCAGGCTCCACTCAAGGCTGGTACCGCAGGTCCGAAGTCTGCCGCCGGCTGCCCAGTGTCGTAATTGTCTGGGAGCGACCACGAAACCGGCATCCGATCAAAGTTGAAGGTGGGCACCGGCGTCGGCACCTGCCACTCGACGCCGAGCGACTCCCATGGGTTGGCTGCGGCGACACGCTGCTTGATGACAACCTCCCAGATGAGAATGCCGAGGAAGAGCGACATGGAGAGACCCAGCGCGAGCGCGAAGATCGACGCGCTGTCATTGAGCGGCTGGAGGTATGCGGCATAACTGATGTCACGACGCGGCATGCCCATGATGCCCACCGCGATGAGTGAGATGAAGGTCCCATTGAAAGTGAGAAACACCGCCCAGAACTGGTAGCGCAGGAGCTTGATGTCCATGGTGCGACCGGTCATCTTCGGGAGGTAATAGACGATCCCGGCCATGAGCGCGAAGACCTCCCCACCCATGATCGTGTAGTGGAAGTGTGCCTGCACGAAGTAGCTGGCATGGAGCGAGAAGTCGCTCGGGACGTCGGAGAGAAAGACGCCCGTGAACCCACCGATCAGGAAGTTGAAGAAGAAGGCGAAGATGAAGAGCATCGGCGTCCCGAAGCGAGTGCGCGCTCGCCACAGGGTTCCCAACGCCACCAGGTAGATGATGCCGGTCGGCACCGAGATCATCTCCGTGGAGAACATGTAGAAGGGTCGCAGTGAGGGTGCGATGCCGCTGACAAATAGGTGGTGCTGCCAGACCACGAAGCTCAGCACGCCGACCCCGACCATGCCGCCGATTCCTACGCGACGTCCCCAGAGCGGCTTTCTAGCGAAGGCCGGGAGCATTTCCATCACCAGGCCAAAGGCGGGGACGACAAAGATGTAGACCTCCGGGTGGCCGAAAAACCAGAAGAGGTTCTCCCACAGGTAGGGGGAGCCGCCGCCCGCGGGAACGAAGAAGGTTGTCTGATACGTGCGGCTGAAGATCTCCATGAGGACCGCGGCGATGAGTGCTGGCGCTGCAAGCGCGCCGAGGAACGACGTCACCAGCACCGACCACACAAAGACCGGCATCCGGCTCAGGGGCATCTCCGGAGCCCGCTTGGTCAGGATCGTCGCGATCATGTTCAAACCAGACAGCGCGATCGAGAGGCCGATCAGCGCGAAGCCCATGAGGTAGGAGTCCATGCCGAGTACGTTCTGGTCAGCGAGCGGCGCATAGCCGGTCCAACCGGTCGTGAAGCCGCCGAGGAACACTGTGGAGAGCAGGATCAAGCCGGCAGGAGGCAGCAGCCAGAACGTGAGCGCTTCGAGCCGTGGGAAGGCCATGTTGCGCGTGCCGATCATGATCGGCACGAAGTAGTTGCCGAACGGACCGATGATGGCTGTCGACGCCATGAAGATCATCAGCGTGCTGTGCAGCCCCACCAGGGTCAGATACGACTGAGCGTTCGCAATCGACGGCACCGGCGTGAGCAACTCGGTGCGGATGAACATCGCCCCCAGTCCGCCGATGAACAGGAAGGCGAGGATCATGACGAGGTACTGCATGCCGATCACCTTGTGATCGGTCGTCATCCGGAAGTAACGGCCAAGGCCACCACCCTCGCCGTGCATGATAGGCGTTGTCCTCCTCTGACGGCCGCTTGGCGCCGAGGAGGCGCCCGATCGGGTAGTTGAAAAAGCCCATGCCGGCCAGGAATCCAGCGCGCTCATCGCGTAGCCGAGCAGGATTCCCGGATCGGAACCCAGTGAGGTTCTCCGTCATCGAAGAAGTTGGCGATCGCCCGATTGCCGATGAAGTAGCCAACGATGAAGCCGATCACCGCACCGACCAGCCGAGCAGCAGCCCCCACTCATTGAGGCGGCGGGCCAGTGTCGGGCGTGTCGACATCGGCGGCCGCGCGGCGGTTACAGCATCCACATCAGCTCCCCTTGTGTGCTTGCGAGACGAACGCTCACGGCCCATAGACCGTCGGCTGGGGACGAGCCGGCGTACGTATGGCTGTACGGCGGCAGGTAGTTCGCGATCGGAGCATCGAGCGTTGCTGCTGTTGAATCCAGGTCGCGAAATCCGAGGGACTGACCACCATCGCGGTGTCGTCCGACATATTCCCGTGCCAGAGCCCGCACAGCTCTGAGCACTGGACGCGATACGTCCCGGTCGCGTCCGGCGTCGCCGTGACGACGTTGTCATTGAGCGGCACGGCGTCTGCCTTCACGCCGAGCGCAAAGAACCAGAATGAGTGAATGACGTCGAGCGACGTGATGTGGAACTGGATCTTCTGGTTCACCGGCAGGACGAGTTGCGCGGTCTCGACGCCGCCATAGGTCGGGTAGCGATAGGTGAACCACCACTGCTGAGCGATGACCTGTACCTCGAGCGGTTGGTCCTGAGACGCCGGCATCGGCAGCGACGCCGAGACGGTTGAGATGCCGGCCCCCGGCTGGTCGATGGCGAGCTCAACGGTGCCGTAGACCGCAAGGCTCAGCACGATGACGAGCGTGGTGGCGATCCAGGTGGTCTGGACCCGGGTGTTGCCTCTCAGCGCGTCGGCACTCACCTCCGCGGTGGGCGGGGCGAGCCGGTTGACCACGAGGGTGAAGAACAGCGCCGCGAGGACCCCTGAGAAGACGGGCCACGCGATCACAGAGAGCACCAGGATCACCAGGCTCTCGCTCGATGCGAGGTCGGAGGCTTGCCCTGGAGGGATGGGGCCGAGCGCCAGCCCCACATCGCCGCCGACGGCGGCGACGAGCCAGACGATGAGGACGACCCGGATTGCCGTGGTTCTGTTTCTCATCGGTCAGCCCACCTGGAGCTCGCCGGCCATGTAGCCGAGCGTTTGCATCGGCCCGCCGTTGCCATAGAGGGTTCCCGCTGCGCAGGGAACGAAGCACTGCCAGCGGAAGAGGCCCTTCTGGTTCGGCACGATGAAGCTGAACTCGACGACGTTCTGCGCATTGGCCGGAGCGTTATTGGCCACGCCCTCGAGCGGGACGCTCACCCCGAGGTCCGGGACGGTGAAGGTGTGCGCCGGGGTCGTCGGGTCGATTGCCTTGAACACGTTGCCGTTGACGGTTATCTGGTTATCGATCGTCCCGCGGACTAGTCCGAAGTACGGGTTGCGCAGGCCGGATGCGCTGTCCTGCTGGTCGATCGTCATGTGGACCACCGCGCCCGCCGGCACGTTGATGTACGTGGTTGGCAGGTAGGAGACCCAGTTCGGGTGAGGCCCGCTACCCGATCGCCCCAACGGTGGTCAGGGTGAAGTTCACCACCGGACGGCCCTGGATCGTCGCGGAGGTTGACGTGGCCGAAATGGGTTCCGGCGTTGGATTGAGGAAGTGTGTCACGAAGAACCCGACTGCCACTCCTGCCACGACCACTCCGGCCACGAGGATCCAGATTCTCGATCGCATGGTTGCCTTACCTCTCTATGTGCGTGACTGGGGCAATGGCGCAGACGACGTCGTCAATGGCTGGCTGAACCGGGAACGTCGCGCGGAAACGGGCACTGTGCCGAGCGCTACCGCTTGGCCAGACCCGCGACCACAAGGGTGAGTTGAATCCAGGCACCAGTTCTCCACTCAACGGCTGCCGGTTCTTTTCCGCAGGCGCCATGATCGCGGTGTCATAGGGGTTCCGTCAAGCCCTTTCTTTCTCCCTGACTTTGCGAACCGATGCGAGCCACTGATTGCGCACGTTTGCGCAGGCTTTGCGCAGTCACTGCTGCCTCGCCTTCACAACACCGCGCGCGGTTCGGACGCGCGCCTCGGCGAGAAGGATCTAGCTCGGATTCAGTCGCGGCCGAGATCAAACGGCCGAAGGAAGCGTGTCGGCGTGAATGCGATGAACGCGGCGGGCACGAGGTTGTAGGTCGGGCCGAGAGCGGTGGCGGCCGCCTCCAGGTCGTCAGCAGCCGTGCTGTCTCCCCACGTCCCAGTGTTCACCCGATGGATCAACGTCTGGAACGCGGCGATCGTCTCGGCGGGGGTGAACGTGCAGTGGCCGGCGCGATGCACGTATCCCTCGCGCAGCATCGGGCCGTCGGCGGCGTCCTGGGCAACGTTGCGGTAGGCCTGCTCGTCCTGGTTGACCACGAGACCGTCACCGGTCGTGTGGAGCGTCAGCACCGGGCGGTCGAGATCCCCGTTATAGACGATGTACTTCGTCAGGTACTTGACCGACGCCGGATTGGCGGTGACGGGCGTCGAGGCCTGGAGGGTCGCAAGGTCTGCGCTCAGATTCAGACCGGCCGCGGAGTACAGCGCCTGAACCTCGGCGTTGTCAGGATGACTCGGCGAGCTGCGCGGTGAAATTGACTCCCGTGGTCCAGGACGCGTTACCGCCTGCCCGTGCCTCGAGCTCCGCCCGGAGTGCGAATGCGAACGGCCCGTCGACCTGTGTCTCCCAGAGGAACTGATTCGCTTCCTGGGCGACGTAGTCGGTCGGCGCCGGCTCGGGGCTTGCGGGGTCGAACCAACCGGGAAGGTCACCGAGCGCGCTTGCGAGGGCGATGCGTGCCCTGCCCTGAGGGGTCGCCTGGGCAGTGGCGAACAACGTCTCCGCGATACCGAGGTTGGTCGTCGGGGACGCGATGTTGACCACCTGAAGCCCTGACGTGGGTCCGAGGAGCTGTTGCACCGCAACCGCCGAATCCAGCGCCACATTCCATGTGCCTATGCCTCCGGCGAGTACGCCGCACATCGGGAGCGCCGCCGTGAAACGGTCGGGAGCAACCTGCAGCAGCGCGGCAGTGATCATCCCGCCAAGCGAGTGCCCCCACGCGATCGTTCGGGTTGGCGGACTGACACGCCGGTCGAACGTATTGAGGGTCGAGAGCTGGTCGGGGATAGCCTGCTGGATCGCCCAGCCCGTCGTTGCATAGGACGAGCCCGCCAGCGCATACCCGTTGGTCAGGAGCCATTGGCCGGTGAGCGGATCGCCGACATCGGTCGCGGGGTTCGGGCTCCCGGGCGTGACGTAACCGTGGCTGTAGAGAACAAGGGTGCCGTTCCAATCGGCGGGGACCTGAATCAGGTACGTCGCGCCATCCCGAAGCGTCCCGGTCAGCGTCCGAGCCGGTCCCGCGGCCGGCGCCGAGGCGGGTCCCGTGCCAAACACCGCCGTCCCGGCGCCAAGAGAAAAGGTGCAAACAGCTGCCAACCGACGGCGTCGTGCTATTCGCTTGCGTTGCATAGTCGAACCGCCGCTGATCGCGCCGACAACTGTCAGCGCGGCGACACTAGTCCGGCGGGCAAGGGTGGGTCAAGCCGATCTGCGCCGCGGCAATCAGTCCGCGGGGTGCTCACGCGCTCCGACGACAGGCTGCAAGCCGTGGTCGAAGGCAAGGGAGACTGTTCGCCTCAACTGATGAATCTGATCGCATGAGGCTGGTTGATATGCGATTCGCAATGGGTCAGAGTTGCGCAAGAGCGTCAAATGGCTCGCGAGGACGGGGCTGAGAAGGGGACCGAGGTGCACATCGACCTTTACATCGCGCTGGCGGGGCTGATCGTCGGCTGCGCGGTTGGGCTCACCGGAATGGGCGGCGGCGCACTGATGACCCCGGTCCTCGTGCTCCTGTTTCACGTCCAGCCCCTTGCCGCCGTTGCCAGCGACCTTGTCGCATCACTGGTGATGAAGCCGGTCGGCGCCGCCGTCCACGCCGGCCGCGGGACGGTTCGCTGGGCGCCTCGTGGCCTGGCTGGCCATCGGCTCCGTGCCGTCCGCCTTCCTCGGCGTGGCGTTCCTCAAATCGATCGGCAACGGTCCCCGAATTCAGAGCATCGTCAGCGTCACGCTCGGCGCGGTCCTGCTCCTGGCCGTTGCGGCACTGGGCCTGAAGATGTATATCGACCATCGCACCGGAGATCGAGGCTTCGACGACGTGCTGCGCGTCAAGAAGGCGCCGACGCTGGCGATCGGGGCATCGATCGGATTCATCGTGGGGATCACGTCGGTCGGGTCCGGGACTCTGGTCATCGTCCTCCTCCTCTTCCTGTATCCGCGCCTGCGCGGGTCACAGATGGTGGGCACCGACCTCGCTCAAGCGATCCCGATGGTGGGTGCCGCCGCCGTTGCGCACATTCTGTTTGGAGATTTCAAGCTCGGACTCACCGCTTCGATTCTCGTCGGCAGCATCCCCGGGGTGCTCATCGGCGCCACGGTGTCGTCGTACGCGCCCACGCTCTTCCTCAGAGGGGCCCTGAGTGCCGTGCTCCTCCTGTCCGGCCTGAAGCTCGTGAACGTTCCCACCGCCGCTATCGGTATCGTGCTGCTGCTCAGCGTCACCGGGCTCCTCGCCGCGTGGGTAGCGGTGCGCGTCAGCGGGCGCACGCTTCGCGAGGTGGCCGGTGAGCCCGGTCGGAAGGCCAGGACCCCGGCAACCCTCTCACTTGACAACGAAGAGGCTGCCTAGCCCGTCCTGGCCGGAGCTCGGTGCTTGCTGCGTCACCAGGCGTGGCTAGAAGAGCTGCCGTATGGGAGCGCCATCGAGAAACGCTTGAATATCCTCCAGAACATCCGCGAAGAAGCCCGTATACGTGTCTCGTGTCACGTATCCGATGTGCGGAGTGAGGAGGGCGTTCCCGACACGCCGGAGCTCGTGGTCAGCGGGGAGCGGCTCACTGTCATACACGTCAAGAGCAGCACCGGCGATCCAACCTTCGCGGAGTGCCCGTAGCAGGCCGGCCTCCTCCACCAGCGGTCCGCGCGAGGTGTTGATGAGGTAACTGGTCGGCTTCATCCTGCGCAGATCCGCCTCGGTGACCACTCCTCGTGTGCCACGCCCGAGCACCAGGTGGATCGAGATCACGTCTGCCTGGGCGAACAACTCGTCTTTTGGCAGATACGCGACACCGTGCTCGGCAGCCCGCTCCGCCGTCAGATTCGGACTCCACGCCACGACGCGCATGTCAAAGGCATGCCCGTACCTGGCCACCCGCGCGCCGAGGTGCCCCAGACCCACGAGCCCGAGCGTTCGGCCCGCGAGGTCGGTTCCAACCGTGCGCTGCCATCCCCCGGCTCGCATCGACGCCTCTTCAACGATCAGGTTTCGGGCCGAGGCAAGGACCAGCCCCCAGGTCAACTCCGCCGTCGACCACGTCAAACCCTCGGTTCCACAGACAAGCACGCCGGACTCCTTCGCCGCGCTGAGGTCGATCGCAGCATTGCGCATGCCGGTCGTGACCAGCAGCCTCAGCTTGGGAAGTTGGCGCAGAACACGCGCTGGGAAAGCGGTTCGCTCACGCATCGCCACCACGATCTCGAAGTCCGAGATTCGCCCGATGAGAGCATCGCCGTCGAGATGCTCCGCGAGGAACTCGACGCTGATGGCGTCGCCGAGCACACTCCAGTCGACGACCGAATGAGCAACTTCCTGGTAGTCATCAAGGACTACGGCCTTCATGTCGTCGCTGCAACTCGCTGCTCCAGCGGAACATAGTCGCGTCGCTGCTCACCGATATAGATCTGTCGCGGCCGAGCGATCTTCTGCTCCTTGTCGAGGAGCGATTCCTCCCATTGCGACAGCCATCCTGCAGTGCGGCTCATTGCGAAGAGCACCGGGAACATCTCGACGGGAATGCCCAGGGCCTGATAGATGAAACCGCTGTAGAAGTCCACGTTGGGGTAGAGCCTGCGCGACACGAAGTACTCGTCTTCGAGCGCGATCTTCTCCAACTCCCGGGCGACGTCGAGAAGTGGCGAGGAGCCAGTGACGTCAACCACCTGATCCGCCATCCGCTTGATCACCTTCGCCCGTGGGTCATAGTTCTTGTAGATGCGGTGACCGAAGCCCATGAGCCGCTCCTTCCCGGCCTTGACGCCCTCGATGAACTCTGGGACGCGGTCCACCGTCCGGATGCGCTCGATCATGCGGATGACCGCCTCGTTGGCACCGCCGTGCAGCGGACCGTAGAGCGCCGCGATCGCCGCGGCCGTGGCCGAGTACGGGTCAGGATGCGACGAGCCGACGGCGCGCATGGCGTTGGTCGAACAATTCTGTTCGTGATCGGCGTGGAGGATGAACAACACGTCGAGCGCGTGCTCGATCTCTGGCACCGGCTCGTACTTGAGCTCGACCATCTTGAACATCATGTTCAGGAAGTTGCCGGCAAACGAGAGTTCGTTATCGGGGTAGTTGTAGGGCAACCCGAGCGAGTGCCGGTACGCGAGCGCCGCCAGCGTCGGCATCTTCGCGATCAGGCGATAGATGGAGATGCGCCGTTGCTCCTCATCGTGGATGTCGGTCGCCTGCGGGTAGAACGTGGAGAGCCCGCCCACTGTCGAGATGAGCATGCCCATCGGATGTGCGTCGTGATGGAAACCGTCGACGAACTTCTTGATGTTCTCGTGGACGAGAGTGTGATGGGTGATCTCCTGCTGCCACTCAGTCGATTGCTGCGGGGTCGGCAATTCTCCGTGGACCAGCAGATAGGCCGTCTCGAGGTACGTGCTGTGCTCCGCGAGCTGGTCGATCGGATAGCCGCGATGGAGCAGGATTCCCTTGTCGCCGTCGATGTATGTGATCGCGCTCCTGCAGGACGCGGTGTTCATGAATGCCGGGTCATAGACCAGCAGACCGTGATCGTCGGCCATCACCGCGATCTCCTCGAATGCGGTGGCCCGTACGGCGCCGTTCTCGATGGCGACCTCGTAGGTTTTGCCGGTGCGATTGTCGGTGATCGTGAGACTTTCGGCCATAACGGCCAGTGTGCCAGAGTCCTCCCCCCCACGACCCACTCGTCGAAGGGCGCCCGCCCAACTCCTGGATCACCTTCACGACCTGACCTGCCGGACAGCCGCGGGACCGGCTCTCCTGAGGGGTCAACCGGCTGGATCGTCAGGCGATGGCCGGCGCCCGCCACAGGTCGATGCCACTTTCGACGGCGTGCCGATCAATTTCCTGCAGCTCGTCAGTCGAGAAGCCGAGGTGATCAAGCGCCGCGACGTTCTGCTCCAGCTGCGCAACACTGCTCGCGCCGACGAGCACCGAGGTCACCCGTGGGTCGCGAAGCGCCCAGGCCAGCGCCATCTGCGCCAGGCTTTGACCGCGACGCTCTGCGATGGCGCTCAGCGCCCGCACATTGGCCAGGTTGGCCTCGCTCACCATCTCGTGAGTGAGGGAGCCGTTACGCCGAGCGCGTGAGCCCTCCGGGATGCCGTGGAGGTAGCGGTCGGTGAGCAGCCCCTGGGCAAGCGGCGAGAACGCGATACACCCGATACCCTCGGTGCCGAGCACGTCGAGCAACCCCTGTTCGATCCAGCGATTGAGCATCGAATACGACGGCTGGTGGATGAGCAGCGGGGTGCCGAGGCTTCGCAGAATGGCGATCGCCTCGGTGGTCCGCTTGTCGGAGTAGGACGAGATCCCCACGTAAAGCGCCTTGCCCTGTTGGACGGCCGAATGAAGGGCGCCCAGCGACTCCTCCAGCGGTGTGCTCGGATCGTAATGGTGGTGATAGAAGATGTCGACGTAGTCGACGCCGAGGCGCCGCAGGCTCTGATCCAGGCTCGCCAGCAGGTACTTGCGCGAGCCAAGGTCGCCATAGGGTCCGGGCCACATATCCCAGCCGGCTTTTGTCGAGATCAGCAGCTCGTCACGGAGCCCCTGAAAGTCGGTGCGCAGGATGCGTCCGAAATTCGATTCGGCGCTGCCGTAGGGAGGCCCGTAATTGTTAGCCAGGTCGAAGTGCGTGATCCCGAGGTCGAACGCCCGGCGCAGGATGGCACGCTGGCCGTCGAGCGGGCGGTCGTCACCGAAGTTCTGCCAGAGACCCAGGGAGACGGCGGGCAGGAGAAGCCCGCTGCGGCCGCTGCGGCGGTAGCTCATGGATGCGTAGCGGTCGGGTGCCGGGCGGTATTCGCTCACGTCGCTCACTCTCCGATTGTGCCCGACCGCACGAAGTGCACGCTGGTCCGGCTGTTCCCAGCGATCACGACGGCGCCTTCTTGTCACGGGTACCGCGGGAACGCGTCGCCCGCCACACGGTGCCGGGGAGCAGCAGCACAACGGCAGCCGGCACGATCCACCAGCACGACACGTTCGTCCGGCTCACGGCGGCGGTGACCGCCAGCGCGAGCTACCACCCCAACTGCCACCCGCCAGTCATCGCCTATGAGGAAGTCATACCAGAACGAGGCGAACGCCTTCAGCTTGCCCGTCATCACCGGAGTGCCTCTGTTCGCTCGGCAGTGCTCACTGCAGCCGGCGTGTAGGACCGGCGACGCTCGAGACGGAGGGCAGCGACCAGCCCGACCGCAAGCAACACGGTGAGCGGGATGATGAGGAGCAACGCTGCGTCGGATCCGGGCCACTGCGCGCCGGCGCCCTCGGCACCCCAGAAGACTCCGAACGACGTCAGCAGGGTGCCGACCGCGAACTTCAACGCGTTTTCCGGGACCCGCGCAAGCGGGGCGCGGAGCAGTGCTCCGGCCGACGCCACCAGAACGATGGCTGCTCCGGCCGCGATCCCCGCGATGGGGATATCGCCTGCGTTGCCTCCGAACGTGAGCACGATGAACACCACTTCGAGGCCCTCGAGCAGCACGCCTTTGAAAGAGAGGGTGAACGCATACCAGTCGGCGACCAGTCCAACCCTGTGCGTTGCAGCAGCGCGCGCCGCGGCAAGCTGCTTGCGGAAGATCTCGTCCTCGTTGTGCAGGGCCTTGTAGCCACCGGCGCGAAGCACGGCCTTGCGCAGCCACTGCAAACCGAAGACCAGCAAGAACCCGCCGACGAAGAGGCGGAGTGACTGAATCGGCAGCACACCGATGGCCGGACCCAGGGCGACGACCGCGACCGCGAGCACGGTTACCGCGGATGCAAGTCCGATGAGAGCGGAGCGCCAGTCCCGCGCCGTACCCGCGGCGAGCACGATCGTTGTCGCCTCAACCGCCTCGACCGCACACGCCAGGAAGACCGAGGCGAACAGCGCCCACACGGTCACAACGCAACCACCTTGCCACGGGTCGGCCCTACGTCAAGCGTCTGGGCCATCTGTTCAACCTTGCTCGTCTGCTCGGCTACGGCGCTTCCCTCACGGCCCAATAATCCGGCGACAGCTTGCTTGACGCGACTTCCTCCGCGGTAGTGAACCCCGGCGCCATCGAGGCGTCCGTTCCGGCCAGGTACTCGTGGTGATCGATGCCGAGCAGCCGGATCCAGCTTTGCTGGCCGAGCGTCAGCGCGATGAAGCAGCCGAGCTCGACCAGCTCCGCTTCGGAGAACTCCTGATGGAGCCGATCCCAGAGTTCGTCGGTCGGCTCCAACCGCCAGCTGATCGCCTCGGCGTAGGCGAGCGCGGCTTTCTGACGATGGTCGTACTCGTCAGATGTCTCAAAATTGAGCACCGCGTCGTACTGTTGCGCGGCGAGACCCTCAGCTGTGGCCCGGGTCGATCGCTGGTTGCCGCAATACTCGCACTTCACCGTCCGCGAGACGTACACGCGACACAGTTCCTTGATTGCGTGATCACAAATGCCGCTCCTGAATACGGCCTGCCACGAGTCGGCGAATGCCCAGAAGGCGTTGGGCGCGTGGGCACGCACGGCGGAGCTCTCCGGACGCGGCGTCCCCTCGCGGGCGCACCGATGTATCTCCGCTTGCATTGGCTCGTCCATTTCCTCGAGCGGGACGTAGCTGATGCGGTTCTTGCCCATGTGACGCCTCCAGTGTGTCGGACCGCTAGCGTACATGTGCCATCGGGCGCCGAGAGCCGCTCAAGCGCCAGCCTGTAGCGCAGTGATCATTGTAAGCAGCGTTATGCGAAGAACGCGACAACACGCGGGTCGGATGTCGGTTGTCCCCAAGGGGCACTGGTAGGATCGGCGCCATGCGTTTCGGCATCGACATCGCACAGCAGCGGGTGCCCTTCGACGAGATCGTCGACCGCGTCCGGTTCGGGGAAGAGCTGGGGTTCGACGGCGCGTGGGGGTTCGACCACTTCGTCCCGATGTATGGCGAGGGTCCGGGTGAGTGCTTCGAGGGCATGACCACACTCGCGGCACTGGCCACCGCGACGAGCAGGATCCGCCTGGGGTTGCTCGTCACCGGCGTGACCTACCGGCACCCGTCGGTTCTGGCTGTGGAAGCCATCACGGTGGATCACGCCAGCCACGGGCGCCTCGAACTTGCTCTCGGCGCCGCGTGGTTCGAGCCCGAGCACCGCCAGCTCGGTATCGAGTTCCCGCCGATGGGCGAACGCTTCGACCGCTTGGAGGACACCCTCGAGATCGTCATTCGACTGTCGACGGGCGAAATGGTCTCGTACCACGGGCACCATTTCGGGCTGAGTGAGGCGCGCGCGTGGCCCGTCCCCGTGCAGCGACCACATCCTCCTATCTGGATCGGCGGTTCTGGACTGCGACGCACCCTGCCGCTCGCGGCGCGTTACGCCGATGTGTGGCACAGCTTCGGGAGTCCCGAGGAGCTCGCCGAGTTGTCCGCCCGCCTCGACCAACTCGCCGGTGACGTCGGTCGGGACCCGTCCACGATTCTCAGGGCCTCATCGCTGTCGCTTTCAGAGCCTGACGCTGTGGTTCGCGCGAATATCGAAGCGATGGCGGAGGCAGGGTTCGGATATCTGGTGTGCGGGTGGCCAAGCGAGGGTAGGACCAGCGTCGAAGCTTTCGCCGGGAACGTGATGGCGGCTTACGCAGGCTGAGCACCCCGATCTCGGGTGCCGCCGGTCACTTGCATCGGGTATCAGGGGTAGATGCCGCGGTCAGTCGTCGCCTCAGCGACCCGCTGGATGGCGAGGATGTAGGCACCCTGGCGTAGCGAGATCGCATGCTGCTTCGACGTGTCCCACACCTCGGTGAAAGCTCGGTGCATCACTTTCTCGAGGCGAGCGTTGATCTCGTCCTCGTCCCAGAAGAAGGACTGCAGATCCTGCACCCATTCAAAGTACGAGACCGTCACACCGCCGGCGTTGGCGAGGACATCCGGCACCACGGTGATGCCGCGCCGTTCGAGCAGGACGTCCGCATCCGGAGTGAGCGGACCGTTGGCTGCCTCCAGCACGAGTCGAGCCTGGACGCGGCCGGCGTTCTCGCTGGTGACCTGGTTCTCCAGGGCGGCGGGCACGAGGACGACACAGGGCACCTCGAGGACCTCGTCGGCGCTGATCGCGCTCGCACCGCGAAAGCCGGTGACGCTGCCGGTCGCCTTCTTGTGAGTGATCAGGCGTTCGATGTCGAGGCCGTCGGCATTGTGGATCGCACCGCTGCTGTCAGACACCGCCACGATGTTGAAGCCCTGCGCTGCCATGAGCCGCGCTGCGATCGACCCAGCGTTACCGAATCCCTGGATGGCCACCGTGGAGCCACTCGGTTCGATGCCAAGGCGCTTGCACGCCTCGAGTGCCACGAACATCACTCCCCGGCCCGTCGCCGCGTTGCGCCCCTGACTGCCACCTACTGAGAGCGGCTTGCCGGTGACGACTGCGGGAATCGAGAAGCCGTGCTCCATCGAGATCGTGTCCATGATCCAGGCCATGATCTTCGGTGAGGTATTGACGTCCGGGGCGGGGATGTCGTACTCGGGTCCGATGATGACGCTGATCTCGGTGGCGTAGCGCCGGGTCATCCGCTCGAGCTCGCCCTCACTGAGGTGCTTGGGGTCGACCACGATGCCCCCCTTTGCGCCTCCGAATGGCAGTCCCGCGATCGCGCACTTCCACGTCATCCACATCGCCAGGGCCTTGACCTCGTCCAGGGTGACGCCCTGGTGATAGCGGATGCCCCCCTTTGCGGGCCCTCGAGCCATGTTGTGCTGGACTCGGTACCCTTCGAAGACACGCACCGAGCCATCGTCCATCTTCACCGGGAAGCTGACGATGAGCTGGCGTTTGACCTCGCGGAGCACGGCGCGCAGGCCCGACTCCAGGTTGATCAACTCCGCGGCCTGGTCGAATTGACGCTGGGCGTTGTGCCACGGGTTTTCCACGGGCACAGTGGTTACAGGGACGGTCGCAATCGCGTTCACCTGGACACCTCGGCGGGCCGGCGGCGCACTCGTCGCGGTGCGGCTCGCGGCTTCCGACGCTACATCGCCGTGAGGGGTGCGCGGTAGGGTCCTTTGACCCGGAAAGTGACGCCACCCAATGTGACTGCCGGCCCGTACGGCGGTCGCCTACGCGACACTCGGTACTGGCCCCTCGCGTACGCCGAACACATTCCCGTCAGCGTCTTTGAACCAGGCAGCACGGGCGGGGCCGATCTGCGCGATGAAGTTGATCGTCTTCGGGGATTCGTATTCCTCGAACGTGACCCCTCGCGCCGTCAGATCGCGGATGACGCTGTCGAGGTCGTCGACCTCGAAGTGACCGACGGTCTGGCCGGCGTTCGGCTGCCCGCGCCTCACCGTGAACTGCGTCCCCTTCCCGGCAGCGAAGCGGATGGCGAACGGCGTTTCCTCGAGCGGCGACATTCCGAGTTGCTCGTGGAAGAAACGTTTCGCACGTTCAAGGTCGGTCACTGCAACGGTTGTCACCAGCATCGCATCCGCCAGCATTGTCGTCACCTCTTTTCGGGGAGCAGAATGAACGGGCAGGCATCTTGACATGGGGCTGGGTCGCCCGATGCGTTATGCGCCAGCCCCATAGCCTGCTGCAGCGTCAGGCGCGACTGCGGCCGGCGCGCCGGATCGCCCGGGCCAGCCTTTGCGGGTCAGGACGTGGTTGCCCTTCCGATCATGGCCAGCCCCGTTGCCGCCACCCTCGAACGGCTCGCCGAGGAGGTCGTCGCGGGCCGCCTCAGTGTCCCGATTCAACGCACCTACACCCTCGAGCAGGTCCCACAAGCCTTCGCCGACTACTCGGCAGGTTCGCGCGGAAAGCTCAGCGTGCAGGTGTCCTGAGGACTGGAGTCTCCAGCCTGGAAAGTCGCACTCCTCGAAGACGCGGAGTGACTTCAGTTGCGAGACAACGATAGAGATACCGCCAGTCGCCGTATGCCATCCGAGGAGCAGGGGCCGACTCGCGGTCGTCGAGGAACCCCCACCATGCATCGACCGCCGCGCGCGCGGCGCCGATCACGCGGCTCGCCGGCACGTCGAGCGCGACCAACGCCTCGATGCCCCATCTCGCGTGGTCGAGGTCCATGGTCGCGTGGATGTCCCAGAAATATGTGCCCTGCTCGTCGATCCCATAATGCCGGCGCAGCGCGTTCGACTTTGACGCCGCGATTGCCGGCGCCTGCATCTCGTAGGCCACGACCGCGGCGAGTCCTTCGGCGCCGCTTGGCACGCTCAGCGATCGGTACGTGTCAAGGAGTTTGTCGGTGGCGGGAGTGGCGGGCGCGTTCCCGGCCCCGACGGCATCCGCAAATCTGGCGAAGGCCAGGACATGCGGCTCGGGGTTCGCTTCCTCGTCGGCGAGGTTCTGCAACACCAGATCCGTAGCGGTTCCCGGATCGAGGCGGCTGAGCAGTCCACGCAACAGGCCTGGCAGCGCCGTCTCAAAGTAGCGATATTGAGCAGCGTACGCGCCGATCTCGCCAGGCTCAAGCGACCCGGCCTCCCAGCGGAGGTAAAAGGGATGATCGAGCAACTGACGGTCTGCGAGTGTGGCGTCGAGGGCGGTGATGAGCTGCTCAGCATTCATGGCGATCTCTCGTTGGGTAGGCCGAGTTGAAGGGGGCGGCGCCAAGAATACGTCCACAGCACAATACGACGCACGCGAAGATCGAGGTTCGTGAGCGACGGTGGCGAGGGTCACCTGCAGCGCGTGGCCACGCTCTGACGGCCATGTCGTAGGTGCTTATCTCGCGCGGTGTGTCCTACACGCCGACCGGCTCGCGAACGAGCACCACCGTCGTCCGATCAGCCTGCCATTCGCGCTCGAAGCAGCAGCAGGCGGGCGAGGAACGTGTGGACACCCATGGCTTCGACCATTCGCGACTCCTCGTACGGAGCACGTACTCAGAATTCGCCTCGTTGCCCTCGTCAAGGTCCGGGACGATCTTCTGGCTGCCGATCACAAAGATCACCCGTCCGGCCCCAGACGCGAGCGGGCCAATCTGGCTGGCGCTGGCCGACGCGACCACGATCACGCCCTCCGCGGTGATCGCGTGCGCGCTGCTCACCATGTAGTGGGAGCTACGATCAGTACGTGCCTATGGCGAGTGCCGCTTGGCATTCGACCATCCCGAACTCCTGGTGGCACAAAGTCTTCGCGTCCGGAGTCCTGAAACCCATCGTAAAGGCCGCCGACGTCGAGGAAAGCCTTTGCGCAGCCTGGGAGATCCACGGCTACGACCGCGGCCTTTCTGACCGACGACCAGGGCCGTCTTCAGCGGCTTTCGAGATCGGAGGCAGCGTCATAAACGCACCCATCTATCAGTGGCGCTCATCAGCGACCAACCTCAGAATCGGAGTGCGCCCACTCCCAGATGGCGTGGAGCAGGTGCTCGGGGGTCTGGAGCTGCGGGACGTGCCCGGTGTCGGCGAGGAGATGAAACGTCGAATTCGGGATGGCGACGGCAAAGGCGCGTCCGTAGTCGGGGTCGACGATCTGGTCACTGTCGCCCCATAGAACCAGCGCGGGCAGCTCCAGGGAGGCGAGGCGCTCGGTGAGGCCCGGGTCACTCATCTGGGCCACGCCCTCCCCGAACAGGTCTGGCCGCAGCTCGTCGATGCCATTGCCGCAGTCGCGAGCGGGTGAGCGCAACTCCAGAAATCAGACGGCTGCTACCTGCAACGGCGCGGGGAGCGCGCCACGAACGCAGGTCCCAACGCCCAACTGCGACATGACCTCGAGGCTGCCGCCCAGCGCATCCACCCGATCCCTCATGTTGGCCAGCCCGGCGCCCGTGCGCACCGTCGCCGCGTCGAAGCCCTTCCCGTCGTCCTCCACCTCGAAGCGCAACGCGCGAGCGTCCTGGTGCAACCGGACAGTCATGCGTGAGGCAGCCGCATACTTCTGCACGTTCTGCAGCGCCTCGAGCACGCAGAAGTACACCGTCGCCTCCACGTCCTGCGGGTAGCGCTCCACCCCCTCGGCTTCCACCCGCACCGTCACCGTCGCCTTGCGCGCCTGCGACTCCAACGCCACCACCAGCCCCTTGTCGGCCAGCAGCGGCGGGTAGATCCCACGCGCCAGGTCGCGCAACGTCTCCAGGGCCTCGTCGGCGTCGCCCTTGAGCTGCTCCAACGTCGCCGCAGCCTTCGCCGGATCCCGCCCCAGGAGCATCTCCGCCAGTCCCAGCTTCACCTTCAGGGCCACCAGGTGCTGCTGGGCTCCATCATGGAGGTTGCGTTCCAGACGCCGCCGCTCCATGTCCTGGGCGCTCACCAGCCGCTGCCGGGAGGCGCGCAGCTCCTCGAGCCGCGCCTGCAGGTCCGCGCTCAAGCCCACGTTCTTGAGCACCAGTCCCGCCTGATGCGCCAGGTCGTCGACCAGCTTCTCCTCGATCGGCGTCAACCCCTCTCCACGACGCTTGTTGACACTCAGCGCGCCGAGCAGCTCACCCTGGTGGCGCACCTCCACCGCTCGCGTCGCACCCGGCAGCGTCGGCAGCGTCCCGTTGCTCATCGCCAGTGCCGCAGGCGTCCCCACGGCCTCCGGGAAGGTCGCCGCCGGACGCAACTCCGCAGTGCCGCGCAGCCACACCGTCGCCGACTCCGCTCCCGTCCCCTCCTGGAGCACCCGGGCCATGCGCGGCAGCACCTCGTCCGCCGCGTAGGTCTCCGCCACCCGTCCCGAGAACTCGCTGAGCACCTCGTACGGGCTCGCCCGCTGCCCGTACACCAGCCGGTTGGCCACCTTCTGCACCCGCTCGCGCACTGGCTGAAAGCCGATCGCGACGATCGCCGTCGCCAGAATCGACAACGCGAGGTTGGGCCTGCCGCCGCTCCCGACCAACGTGCCGATGCCCACCGCCATGCCGACATACACCGCCGTGATGAATACGCCGAGCGATCCGTACACGATCGTGCGGCTGATGAACACGTCCAGGTCGTACAGCCCGTCTTTGATGATGGCGATGCCGATCGTCGCGGGCAGCACGATGCCAAATCCGTAGCCTTGAAGATTCCCGATGCTGTTTCCCAAGGGCACGTTCTGCGTGGCGATGACGGCTCCGATCACGCTCACCGCGACCGTGCCCAGAACGACGTACGTGAACCATCGAAGCTGGCGCCGCTCGATACCCTGGGCGCGTCGTAGTCGCACCACGACCGCGGACGCGATCAGCACGAGGAACACCACGAACACGATCACCACGGCAACAACCGCGGGCGCGAGCCTTCCGTCGCTGACAGGATTCAGTGCCTGGATGCCGAGCGGGTACGGAATGCTTGGCAAACGCGGCGAGAGTTGATTTGAACCAGGCTGCAAGGCGGGGCTCGCGACTCCGAGTGTGGCGAACGCGACGAAAGGCCAGAGTACCCAGCGCCACCGCTTCCCCGGGAGGTGGCCGTTCGGGAAGAGCAAGATCGCGATCAAGATCAGGTAGTTGTCGAGCTGCCCCGTCTCATTGTTGACCCACACCAGCCACTCCACCCACCCGGTTGGCCCGGCCCCCATGAGTTGCCCGTACATGGCGACGAAGACCGTCAGCACACCCACGGCTCCGGTGGCGACGGTCGCGAGCATCACCCAGCCCACAGCGTTGCGCGGTCGCCGAGCGGCGATCAGCACAGCGAGTGGTGTCACGATCATGACTGCCATAAGGCCCGAGAGCTGCGCCGTACTCGCCGAGTCAATCGCCTTCCAGTCCAGCGCCAGCAGCATCAGGCTCGCGACCAGGCATAGCAGGCAGAGCATGCCCACGCCGATGGCTAATCGACGTGTCGACCTCGCGCTCATGCGATCGGCGGTCCGCGCCGGCTGGGCACGAATGCCTTCTCGCCTGCTTTCGCGAGCGCTACCTCGATTCGCTTCTCGCCGGCTTCGCCACAATCGCTCCGCATGTTCAGCTTATCTGGGGAAGTCGTTCCAGCCCGCATGGGCCAACTCTAATCACCTGGTGGGGGAGCAAAATGTTGTTGCCACCACCGTTTCTGGGGGTGCTCGCCACCACGACGCAGGCGGGACCGCTGGACTTTGAGCGCCGGTTCGGTGTCGCCAGCGAATTCCCCTGCACGCGACGAGGTCCACGGTGCAAGAGCGTTGCTGAGGCAAGCGTGCGGGTGCCAGGCATCCCCGAGTCCTCACAGCTGGTGTGCATATGTAATGTGCGGCACTCAACTCTTTTCGGTCTCTTCTGACAGTGCGTCCGGGCTGGACCGAATCAGACCGTAAGGATGCCAGCCGTTCCGTGTCTCAGGCACAGACCGCGAGATCCACCAGGAGGCACGCAATGACCAGCATCCATCGATTCAGCGCCAGCACCCACTCGGGGGTGGGGCGGCTCGTGATGGGGTCGGCGGCGCTTCTCACGGGGGTCATCATGGCCGGTTGTGGGGGATC
>CAVZQR010000003.1:0-154146 GCA_963777445.1 Candidatus Dormiibacterota bacterium
TCGTTGATGCGCATGTGCACGATGGTTGTGCCCTGCTGCAGGCCCATCATTGGCGTCTCGACCTTGCCGTCGAGGAACCCGGGAGTGAGGAACGCGTCGTGCATGAGGACCCCGCTGGCGCGGAACCCGGCCGCCGGATCGTCGCCGAGGCGATCCACCGCACGCTCCTCCGGCGACACCGGACCGGACTGCCGCGTCCCGTCGGCCAGCCCCGCGAAGACCACGTTGCCGTTGGCGACGTGGTTGAGCAGTTGCCGGACGTTCCATTCGGTGCACGGCGTGGGTGCCGTCCACTGATCCGGTTGGACCAGGTCGACCAGGCGCTGGACGGCCGCGGACGCACGGTCGCAATCGGCGACGACGGGAGGGATCTCGCTCATCCCTCTATGGTGGCCGAGATCGAGTGGTTCATGCCGCCGGCCGTCGGGCGGCTAGAGTTTGCGCCAGGGCGGGTAGCTCAGCCGGTTAGAGCAGGGGGCTCATAACCCCACGGTCCCAGGTTCGAATCCTGGCCCGCCCACCCCCGTTTTGAATTCGAATCGAGGGTGATTCGCGTGTCAACTTGGTGACGCGTTTGGTGTGTGACCCCAACGTTGACCCCAACGCGGTTGGGGTCAGATTCACCGAGAATCGCATCCATCGTCCGGGCGGCCTCGCGCTGCATGGTCTCGGTCACGTGCGAGTACACGTCGAGGGTGAAGGCGACGCTCGCGTGCCCGAGCATCTCCGACGCGATCTTCGGGTGGACGCCGCCGCTGAGCAGGAGCGTGGCTGCCGTGTGGCGCAGGTCGTGGAAGCGAATCCGGGGAAGTCCGGCCTTCGGCAGGAGGTTCGTGAACGACCGGCGAAGGTTGCTTGCGTCCACCGGCCTCCCGAACTCGTTGGTGAAGACGAGTCCGATCGGGTCGTCCCACTCAGCGTGGGCGAGGCGTTCGGCTGCGTTCCGAGCGGCGTGCCGCCGAAGCGCGCTCACGGCGGCCCCTGAAAGCTGCAGCTGGCGTCGCGACCGGGCGGTCTTCGGCTCGCTGATGGCAGGGGTGCCGCCCCGTGGCCAGTACAGCGTGCCGGTGACCCGAAGCCGGCCGGTCGCCAGGTCGACATCGCGCCAGCGCAGCGCGAGCAGCTCGCCCTGGCGCATACCCGTGGTCACAGCGAGGACGTACAGCGCCTCCAGGCGATCGTCAGCGACCGCGTCCAGCAACGCCCGGACCTGGCCCGGGTCGAGGGTCCGCATCTCGTGGTGGGCACGCCGAGGTGGTTGCACCAGCGCAGCAGGGTTGCGAGAGATGAGCCCCCAGCGCGCTGCCTGACCGAACGCCTTGTTGAGGATTTCGTGCAGATGGCGGACGGTGGTCGGGCTCAAGCCGGACTCCACGCGGTCGAGGTAGAGCCGCTGGATGTCGGACGGCTGCAGCTCGGCGAGGCGGCGACGGCCGATGAGCGGAAAGACGTGGAGGCGCAGGTGGCGCTCGTACGCGCACCAGGTCTGGGCTCGAATCGTCGACTTTGAGCCGGCAAGCCACTCAACGAGATACGCGGCGACCGTCTGTCGCCCGTCTGGGATGGGGAGCCCATCTTCGTGCGCC
The DNA here is from genome assembly GCA_963777445.1 of Candidatus Dormiibacterota bacterium. GTDB lineage: Bacteria > Chloroflexota > Dormibacteria > Aeolococcales > Aeolococcaceae > Palsa-851. Next base: position 1,587 of record CAVZQR010000003.1, read on the forward strand.
TTGATGACGGCGCGGAGCTGACGCGCGGCCTCGTCGCGCGTCTCCGCGTACACCGATCGTCGAAGGAGCCGACCGCCGTGATCGAACGCCACGCGACCTTCCCACCGACCGTCGGGACGGCGCCGGACGTTGCCCTCTCCGTTGCCGCGCTTGCTAGTCACCTGATCGTGCCCCCGGTCTGTGTTGGCCCGCAACGCTGGGAACCGCCTCCAAGTTTGCCAGCAGCGGGATCGCCGCGTCTGCCGGACCGGGTAGGGAGCGGTCCGGCTAGATGTTCAGTCGGACCGAGCATCTACGCGAAGACGCTCGACCAGGGCATCGAGTGCGGCAACAGGAACGCGGCGCAGCCTTCCAAGCTTGACCGTCTCAATGTCGCCGGAGCTGATGAGCTCGTACACGAACGTACGGCCGCATCCGAGTCGCTCCGCAACCTCGCGGACGGTGAGCAGCAGTGCGCGCGTCCGAATCGGGCGTTCGTGCGAAGCGCGTACGGACGTCACAGACCGCAGCCGAACATCGGCGTTCTCTCGCACAGGAGGCTCATCGAAGAACAACTCTGACTGCGCCATGTGTGCACTCTACATCGCGTAGCGCTTACCGGTCGCTTACACTTTTCGCGATCACTGGTATACGTTGCGGACGCAACGGCATACTCGATCCAATGCGAGCGATATCGAGCCATGGCAACGGTCGCTTCATATCGCGGGTATTCGTCCTACTCGCGCTCGCGGCGCGATGACGACGTCGTGAAGCTACCAGTCGTCGATCAGGGTCCGGTCCACTGTGCTGCGTGCAACATTGCGATGGAGGGGCGCTCCGTCCGCGGACGTCCGCCGCGATTCTGCGGCCCAGCGTGTCGGGCTGCTGCCTACCGGCGTCGGCGCCAGGGCCAACCCGAGTCGCTGCCGCGATGGCCACACGCAAGGGGGCAGTTACGTCTCTCCGGAGCGGACTTCTGGGAGACGCGCCGGGACGCGCTGGCCGGCGTTCGTGCCACCGCGCGCGAGGAGCGCGCACGCCAGGCCGCTGTACGCCGGGCTCTGCGCCGCTGGGACAGCGCCTTCGCAGACGCAGAGAGACTCCACGTGCTCCGTGGGGCGCCCGCCCCAACGCCCGCGGCCGTGGCCGCATGGCGGGAGATCGCCGCTGCAGCTGCGGAGTGCGCTCGAGTGCAGGCGCCGGGAGGTCCGTGGACGCCGGTGCAGGAAAGCGCCGAGCGCGCCATGGTTCTGCTGACGTCCCCGCATCTGACCCGCGCGGAGCACAGGCGCCGGCAGCGAGAGGAGCGGAAGCGGGCCAAGCGGCTGGGGTGGTCTCCCGGTTCCGGGGTGGCTCGCTAACCAGCGACGCGACGGTCCGCGCGGGGGTGGACAGCCCCGCTCCGAAAGCCTCCACGCACCCCGCCGAGCCAAGCTCACCCAAGCCGCGCCTCCGCATCCAACGCCGTCATCCACATCCTCCCGCGCCTGCATCCGCCTCCTCTCCCCGCATCTTTCCGCCGCATCCATCGCATTTCTTTCTCGGCATCGCTCCTTCACATCACACACACTTGCACCAACTGGTGCGCACGACCTTCTTGCGTCACGAAAGGCCGAGTGGTCCCTCCGTTTGGGAACCTCCAGGCGGTGCCCAGCGGGTGCGAAGCTGCCCTCGTTGTGACCACCTCCCTCGTCCTCGTGCACAGCCCTCTTGTCGGGCGGGATAGCTGGGAGGCCGTGGCCGCGAGCCTGAGCCGACGCGGCGAGAGGGTGTCGCTAGTAGACCTGACCAACGCCCTAGGGGGTGGCCCTCCCTACTGGCCTCGCGAGGTCGACGCGATTACCGCCGCGATCACGGGCCCAGCCATCCTCGTCGGCCACAGTCGTGCCGGCCCCCTTCTTCCGCTTGCCGCCCGGGCGACCCGCCGAGTGGAGGGCTGCGTGTACGTCGATGCCAGGCTCCCCCACCCCGGCGCGAGCTGGATTGCCACGACGCCTTCTGCGTTGGCCGAGCAGTTGACGAGGATGAGCCGTGACGGATGGCTACCCCCGTGGTCAGACTGGTGGGGTCCGAACGAGCTGGTCCGCCTTCTACCCGATCCAATGGTCAGAACTCATTTCGTCAGGGGTTGCCCGCGGCTGCCTCTTGCGCTCTTCGAAGAGGTCCTTCCCGAGGTGCCCGGATGGCCGGATGCGCCGTGCGCCTATCTCCGGCTCAGCGAGGAGTATCGGGAGCCGTGTGACGAGGCACGACGCCTTGGCTGGCCGGTGATCGAGCTGGCCAGCCACCACCTCGGTCTGATCACCGACCCGGAGACCGTCACCGACGCCATCCTTGAACTGGTGGGTCAGCTGCTGCCAAGGGGATGATGTTCCGCCTGTTAAGGCTTTGGCTTTGCGGATACTGGGCTACGCGAGCCTCATCTGCCTTGAGCAGACCGACACCCTATCTGACACCCGATTCTGCGGTCACCCCCGGACTCGGGCGTACAGCATCGCGGTGCGGGTGGCGACTCTGAGTACGAGACGGTCGCTTGCGGTCATCTCCGAACGCGCCAGGCACGAACTCAAGAACCGCCACGAGGTCAACCCCGCCGCGCGTCGACGCACCGGGAGATGGACTCGAAACCGAGCGATATTGCTCGCCACCTCGCTCACCGTCCAGTACTCCCTGGAAGCGCAACCTTCCACCGAGCAGGAGTAAGCGCGGCCCTTAACCGACCTCGACTCAGCACCGCCGGTATCGCAAACTGCGCGACAGCAGAAAGCCCGACCCGCAGTCGGAGTCAGAGGGCGCCTCTGACACCGGCGAAGTGGTCAGCAAGCTGAGACGTTGAGGGTAGGACCACGGTGCTCATGCGTTTCGCTACTCCCGACGCTACGAGTACGTGATGGGCGTACTTTTCGGTCACCACGACATCGCAGTACGGAACCGCGAGGCTGAGGGCGTCGACGTCGGTGATGTCGTTCGGCGTCCACCGCAGAGTCCCATCCCGATGCCGCGTCGCCTTGAGGACGATGGCGACCTCGGTGCTCGGCATAGAGCGTGTAAACCGTCGCAAGGTTTCCCGCTCGCTCAGAACATCCTGCCAGATATAGCCGCGCTCGGCGCAAGCCTTCTCGAGTGGGTCGAGGAGCTCGTTGCTCATCTCGTATGCCGCAACGACATCATAGATGCGGCCGCGGCGCCACCTGGGATCCTCATCAAGTCGCGCTCGCATGCCTTCCTCTTGGTCGGCGCGTCGCTGCGCAACCTTGAAGGCGGCGAGCGGATCGTAGCCTCGCTCCGCCAGGGCTGCCAGATCCTTGTCCTCCGGACCGGCGAGCATCGCTCTTTCCAACGATAGGTTCGCGCTCGCCAACGCTGACGCGTTGTCACCTACGGCCACGAATTCATCGGTCACGTCCTCACCGTTAGCGTCACGGACGCGCAGTCCTCCGCGCACGCCGAACGCCGGACCAATTCCGCGGCCAAGCAGCGCGACGGTGATCGTCGGGCCAGGCCCGCCGGTCACAGCATCGAGCGCCGCTCGGAGTTCGACCCCCATGACCGTCGTGCGGTCCAGGAGCGTAGCGAATGATGAGAGTTCCTCCATCACAGCAGCCACGTCCCGGCGCTGCCGAGGGTCCTTGATCTTGGCCATCTCGAAGTAATGAGCAGCGGCGAGCGGAAACAGCGCGGTATTGGATGCTCGAGCTGCCTTGCATATCTCCAAAGCCTCGAGATGCGCCACTCCGTTCGGATGGCCGGTCGCGGCCTGGGCCAAATTGATCCAATGGTTCATGTCTAAATACACGAGCTCGGGCGGGGGGCTCGGCCGCAGGAGAGCGGGCGGCCACACAAGTGGTCCGGGGGCGTTAGCTCCGAGGGTCACGCCGTCAGTTTCGCCCGCTTTCTGAGAGCACCGGTCGTCAGCTCAGCACTCACTGGACCAGGCCATCACCACGAACGCCCTAGCCGGAATCAGGGTGTTCCGGTGGTGGTCGGCTGGCTCAAGGCGCCGGCATTGAGGTCGGCATTCTGCGGGTCCCCCGCATCATCCGTCGGCGTCGCGCTGGCGTCCTTGTCTGGGTCCGTCTCGTCGCGTTCAACAGGATCAGGCGCCATTGGGGTGCCGTCCGTCTCTTCGCCGTGTGCCATCGCTTTCTCCTCCCCAGTGGCGGCCGTACTAACGTTTTGATGATCACCGATCGGTCGACGCGGTGGCCCCACCGACCGCAGGTGCCGATGCCGGGTGCTCGCGGCCGGTCTCGCAAGGCGCATGACCGCCTTCCAACCCAAACTACACGGTGGGCGGGGACCCGCATGCCAAACAAGCGACAGTGTGCTCGCGCTGGCGAGGGTCGGCCAAGGTCCCTTGAGCTCCGCAAGCAGCAACGCAGTAGGATTCCGCGACATGCGGCAGAGTATTGCGACCGTCACGAAGCTGGCGTCGGTGCCCGTCGGGGTTGTGGTGGGTATTGGGATGTTCCTGATGACCGAGCCGTGGTGCACGACGTCTGCTGATCCTCGAGGCGGTGGGACCGCGTGCTTGTACGTTCCGGGGCAGGCGCTTACCCAACCGCGTTTCTCCTGGTGGCTGTGCGCGCTCGCCGGCGCAGCCGTCGCGGCGGGGGTATTTCTGTTTTCGCGGATCGTCCGGACTCCACTTTCCGCGCCGACAAGGTCGAGAATGGCGATCGCCCTCCGGTTGGCATCGTTGCCCGCCGGGGTCGGGGTCGGCATCGCAATGGCCCAATTCGTGAGCTTCTGCGACCGGCAAGAGGTTTTGTTGACGCACATCTGCTCGTGGCAGACCACGTATCCCTTGTGGGCGCTCATCCTCTTCGGTGCGGCCGCTGCTGCGGTGATGCTGCTTCTGGCACGAGCGGTCGCTCCTCAACCGGTGGGTGGAACACCCAGCCGCTCGGCCTTTTCACTGGGGCACTGAGCACCTCACCCGCACAAGGCCACCGTAGCTCACGCGAGCCTCACCTGCCTCGAGGTACCTGACACCCTATTTCACACCCTATTTCGCGGCCGCTCCCGGTTTCCGGCGGACGGAATGGCTGTGCGGACGCGCAAAACTGAATACTTGGCGGCCGTTGGCGAGCGCCCCTGAACGCGCCGCGGACGAACTTGAAAACCGCAGGGGTTGGCAAGCACTTGGGGTTCGAATTCCTCTCCTCCGCCAATCCCGTAGTCAGGCGGTGAACGAGGTCAATCTCCAAGCCTCGTTTATGAGGTGCTCTCTCTCAACGTCCCGCCAACAGCCCAACAGGCCCCGGACGAGTCACACGCGATGCTGGTAAGTCCGCCGCCCTGCGTGCTGGAGGTTCCGGCCACAATCGCCCACCCTTCTCCCGAGTAGCGCTCGATCAACGGCTGCGTGGACGGCTCGCTGTCAGCCGTGTTAGGGAGGGTCTGGGGGAGCAGGGCTCCGATACCTGGGAGGTCGCCAACTGCCCAGCACTCGTTGGGACTCACACACGCAACACCCTCAAGCTCCCCGCCGTTGGGGACGCTGATGTGGGGGCTGGGCACGACCGCCCAGCCCGCTGTGGAATACCTTTCGACCAGTGGCTGCTCGGTGTCCCCGGCGCCGGTCGAGCCAACTGCCCAGCAGCTGTCCGCGGCGATACACGTCACGGCGCTGAGCGTGCCCTGGGCTCCTTGGCTAGTCTCGACCACCCAGCCGCCCCCGAGGTAGTGCTCAATTAGTGAGTTCGGCCCCACAGCCCAGCAGTCGTCGGAGGTGACACACGTCACCGCGGTCAACTCGCCTCCCGATCCACCGATCCGCGGACCGTCGACGACGCTCCATCTGGAGCCGGCATAGTGGGCGATCAGAGGCTGCACGGCGGGCCCACCTTCGGTGGCGGCACTGCCCACCGCCCAGCAATCATTTGCCGAGACGCAGGTGACGCTGCTGAGCTCAGGGAACGTGCCGGGGTTGGTGCTCATGGCAGGCGCGCGCACAACCGCCCACTCCCCCCCAACGCCGTGCTCAATCAGCAGCTGCGAATGGTTCCCGTCATTCACCGCACCGACAGCCCAGCACATGTCGCCGCTCGCGCATGCGACGCCGTTGAGGGACCCACCGGCCGGAAGGCGGTCGCTCACGACGGACCAGCCTGAAACACTCAACTCATGCTCGATCGCCGAGCCAACGGCCCAACAGTCTCCCGAGTTCACGCAGCTGACGGCATAGACGTCCGCACCGCTCGAAGTCCTCGGCGACGTGCCACCCGCTGGAGCCGGCGTGCAGATAGAGCACTCCCACGGCAGTGAGCGCGCTGACCACCACAACGGCGATGACGCCAAGCACGGTGCCGAGATGCTTCGGACGACGGCGAGAGAAGGCGAACCCCAGGATGTCGTCTTCGAGACCACGAGCAGGAGGCGTCGCGCGGCGCTGGGTCAGGTACGCACGGGTCAGACCAACGAGTTCGTCATCGGACATCTTGGGGTCAGCCATCGGCAAGCTCCTTCCTCAGCTTCACCATCGCTCGACCGAGGTGGCTTCGCGCGGTGCCGGGGCGGCAGCCGAGGAATGCCGCGCATTCGTCGACGGTGAAGCCGTCGTAGTGGTGGAGCGTGACCATCGCTCGCTGTCTCGCCGAGAGATGCTGGTAGGCGCGGTGCAGGTCCATGAGCCGCTCCCCGAGGTCAGAGAACTGAAACTGACCTTCCTCGAAACTCGGGCCGCCGGTTCTCCGGCGGAGCAGCCGGCGCTGACGGATGCATTCGCGGACGCAGACGCGAGTTAGCCACGCCGACGTGTTCGACATGGCCTGCAGTGAGGACCACCGACGCCAAGCGATGACCATGGTCTCCTGAACGGCATCCTCGGCCTCGGTAGGGTCATCGACGATTGCGAGCGCGAGCCGATAGAGACGCCTGGCCTCTGCGTCGACCAATCGTTCGAAGTCGGTCTCGTTCGGGCGATCCTCCGCGCCAGACTGGACCCTCATAGCGACGATGCTGAGGCTCATGAGAAAGAAAGGCGGTGGAGGCGCAATTTTCTTACTACCTCAATGGTTGCAGGAGATGCCTCCTGGCTAGGCGACGAGGTGCCCTATTTGGCGTCAGCAACCACGTCGGGAAGATCGAGGAGATCGTCACGCTCGTGGGTTAGGCTTGGACCCGTGGACGAGGGGAAGGTTAGGGCAGCGAAGCGGCGCGTCTTGTGGCTAATGATTCCGGTGGCGATCGTCGCCGTCATCCTGGCGACTATCACCGTCTTCCTCATCTGGGTGGTTACGCATCCCGGTTCGGCCGGCCCGTAGCGTCGGATTCAAACTGACCCACTACCCGCCGCCCGCTCGTTCACCGCGCAGCGCCCTCTGACGTTTTGACCCCAACGCTGACCCCAACCGGCGCGGAAACTGACGGACGACGGCGGACTCGGGGACGAGCGAAAACTCTTACGCAGCAACAACTACGGACGTAGGCGGTCGTCCCCGGACGGGCCCTTTTCCGGCTCATAACCCCACGGTCCCAGGTTCGAATCCTGGCCCGCCCACCCCTGTTTTGTGAAAGTTCGGTTGATGCTTCCCTGAAGGGGTTCGGCTGATGAGTCGCACACCTTCGGCTGAGATGTCCCAGCGACTGCGGCTGATTGGTCACAGTCGCGCCCATGAGGTATATGAGCGTGACTCAGCAGCGGTATCAGGCAGTCCTGGCGGTCATCGGCGAGGGTCGGACCGTCTCCGACGTGGCACCCCGGGGGCGAGTGGATCGGCGAACGGTGCATCGCTGGCTGGCCCGATATGAGGCAGGAGGGCTCGAAGGGCTTGGCGATCGGTCACACAAGCCGGCCGTTTACCACTCCTGCCCTTGGATCGCGGTCCAGCCGAGCGGAGCGCGTTCCGAGTTCCAGGTGAGTCCTGCGTTGGTGGTGCGAATGAGAAGTGGGCATTGAGGTCCCCCGTCGTCGTTCTCTTCAAGTGCCCAGCCGACGCCGGTTGCGAGGAGCCAGAGCTCAGTGACGCCATTGCCCTCAAGAAGACACGTCGCGTTTGTGCCTGCGTCGTTCCAGGAGCACCCCCCGTCGACGCTTCGAATGATGCCCGCTCTCGATGAGCCAATGAGCGCGATTCCACCGTCCGTCACCGCCAGGCTGCTGGCATAGCCGGCCCCGGAAATCCTGCCCACCGGTGGGTTGGACAGATTGCTGGCGCGCTCCTCCCAGCTCGTGCCTCCATCAAACGACACGTAGGCCGCCTTGGGTCCGCTACCCGCGCCACCGCCACCCCCGCACAAGAGCCAGACGGTTGTGCCGTCGGGACTGCGCAGCCCCGCGATGCCGAACGTGCAAGGCAACTGGCTCTTGCGCCATGTGGCTCCATCATCCCGGGTGATGGCCAGCCACGGCTGGCTGCCCGGCTGTGGACTTCCGCCGGTGACGAATGCAACCCCATGCGGCGCACGCTCCAGGAGCACCGAGACCCACCCCTGAGCACTGTACGGAGCAATGCCAATGGGGGGCTGGACTGCAGAGCGACTCCAGACGTCCGAGCCAATCGGTGATGTGAACAGCACGCAGGAGGCTGACGGATCGGCGATTGTGCAACCAGCGATTGCCCAGGCGGTGGTGCCAGCGGGCTCCAGCGCCTCGACCGGCGAGCTGAACACGCGCTTCCACAGCAACCCACTGTCATGGCTCTCGTAGATACCTGGGCCGCTGACCCACATGTCTGCACCCAGGAACCTGATGCTCAAGGGCGTCGCCGGCGATCCTCCGGGTGACCCTTCCTCGGGGAATTGCCCGAGCGAGATCGGTCGACTCCAGGTCGCCCCTGCATCCGAGGTCTTATCTGCGAGCAAGGTGCAGGTCTGTGTGCTGTCGACACACGACGCACCGACTGCCCACCCGCGCACCGCATCGCTGAAAGCAATCTCGGCAACACCGATGGTGGGAAGACTGTTGGGTGTCGGGGTAGGACCCGGGGTAACGCAGGGTTTACCGTAGACGGCCTGGGGACAGCTGGAGGGGATGCTTATTGGAGTAGCGGTTGCTCGTGGTTTCAACGAGCCCGGGAGCCGAGGGCCGCACGCAGCTGCCGTGAAAACTACCAAGACCAGACCGAGAGAAATACGGTGACCAGGGCCTCGAGCCAGCCGTGGCATCAGGGCAGAGAAACCCGCGACCAACTGGCTCCTGCGTCGGTGGTCCGCCACAGCGCGGTGGCCGTAGCCGGGCTTTGGGTGATCACATAGCCGACCTCGGAGTTGGTGAAGCCAATCCATAGCGCGGCGCTCAACTCCGCGACCGACTGAGACGTGCGGCCGCCGTTGTCGGTCACGGAGAGCCCGGAGCCGCCACCGCCGACAAAGGCGTGTTGCGTCGAAAGCGCCGCCACCATGGCGCCGTTGCTGAACAAGCCTCCGATCCCCCCGCCTGACGTCCACGCCAGCCCGCCGTTGCTCGATACCAATGGTCCGCCGGCGTTCCGGTGGCGCAGAAAGCCCATATGACCGTTGTGGTGACCGGATCGAGGCTACCCGCAAGATCCGGCTCGCACGCCGAGGCGCCGCGAACCCACACCGCGCCGTCGTCGTGCGAGATCAGTTCGAGCCCGGTGCTACGTATGAAGTACATCGCCCATATCGTGTCGCCGTGGACCCCGATGATCGGCCACCCAACAGGATTACCCGGGGGCGTGATGACCGACCATGTATCACTGGTGGCTCGCGATCGTATCAGGCTATGAACGCAAATTCACCGCGGACGAGATCCTCCATCTCCGCGTCGATGGGCGCCCTTGGCCTGTCGGTTACATCCACCAGTACGCTAAACACCGGTGGAGGACAATCGGTTTACATCTCGGCTCTGGGGATTGTGTGCGGCGGGTCCCGCCAGGAGATCGGGACTCGGATGCGAGATCCGAGCGCTACGGATCGCGACTGCGGCGCTGACGGGGCAAAGAGAAGCCTGGCTGGCGGCCGACGGTCGATCCTCTGGGCGCTCCGCGCGTCTCCAGAAGGCCATCCAGGACGCGTCGACGGCGCTGACCGGGAGAGTTCCTAGCCGGCTGCGGGCGGCGACGTCGGGGTGTAGATAGGAACGGAACCAAAGCCTGGGCACGTCCGTCCCAGGAACTGCGGCATTTCCCAGTTGCTTCCCAGTTTGAAAGCCGCGTGAAAGCCTGACGTCAGAGTGGCGGCAACGCTCTCGATCTTGTAGCCGTAGCACCCCTCCGCAGAGACAGCGTAGCTACCCGCCGGAAGCACGATCTTCAGCGTGGTGGCAGCCCCTGACCAATCCTCACGGGCAGCGGCGGCTTCGCTCGCACTGGTGGTCCCCGAAGCATGATCCACCAGAAGACGGCATCCGTGAGCATCAGCCGGGCATGCGGGTACCGTGACCGCCACTCCCGTCCATCCCGAAAGATCTGGTCCCGACTTCGAAGCGGTAATCGCCGCGACCGCTCCAGCGATGAGGACGCAGAAGGCGAGGACCCCGACTGCGAGCACGAACCCGTGATGCGTGCGCCACGCCGTTCTCGCTGGTCGGATCCGGAGACTCGACATTCGGCTGCTCCTACCTCCTGCCCAATGATTCTGGGAGTCCATCTTCCACGAGTTCGCTCTTCCACGACGTTGTCGCACGCGATGCACTCCGCACCGCAGCCAGTGGCATCCATGTCGCGATGACAACAGGCGACATCGAGGACGATCCTCGGTACCTCGCTGGATTACTCACGGCCTAGAGGCGGCGCTGCACCACTTGTCGACGGCAACTCGTGGGTGCCATGGGTCCGCAATACGCTTTGACAAACTCACTTACCGTCTCATTGACAACTACCCGAGTTGCTGCCGAGACTGGCGATAACATGTCAGGCGCCCGCATTGTCCGTGCCATGGCCGGCATGCGCTCCGGCGGGGACAGACACCGCGCTGGTGCCGCCCGTCAATTGGACGTACACGAGACCGAGCACCCCCAGTGCGATGACGACGAGAGCGATGATGCGCGCAGCGGTGAAGCCCCTCCGCCGTTCGCTTGTTCGACCGCTGATGGCGTGCTCCTTTCGTGAACGTCGTTGGGCCCGTGGGTCAGCAGGTGTGCGAGTTCTGCCAAACATGTCTTCTTTCCTAATTTACTCGTAATGGTTCTGTCGGGATCGTGCGCGCGGATTGCGTGTAGACCAGTAGCGAACAGTTGCAGGGGGCTTTGAAACTCCCGTCGCGGTCGAGCAACATGACAAACCCGAGAAAGCCGCCTTGCCGCACCGCCGCTAAAGTGTCGGTCGGTACGTCATGTCGTGCTCGCCCCCAGATACACCACATCGACAGGATGGACTGCATCGGCCCGGGCGTAGGCGGCCTCTCCGGCTCCGAATGCAGAAGGACTGAATCCCTTGAAGGTAAGCCAGATGGCCAGGTAGGCCTCCCAGATAACCTCCGGGATTGTCGCGATGCCCTGCATCGGCGAGCCTGCCTTGAAGAGGCCGAACAGGACGGCGGCGCCTGACGCGGCGAGCATCGGCCCTCCGATGACGCCAAACAGCGCCACGCGGCGTGGCACCAGGCCGGACCGGTACATCAGCCAGCCGAGCATCAGCCCAGTCCCGATGCCGTCGATGAAGCCAGGCCCGAGCAGGAACGACCAATTCTTGATGGCGATGAGCGACTTGCCGACCGTGACGAGCGAGCCTGCATCCGCGCCAGTCGCCCCCTGGCGCAACGTGACGACCGCGAGGACGCTGAGGATGCCGATCAGGATGAAGGTGCATTCAACGATGCGAGCGGTGACGTATCCGAGTGCGACGGCTTCGTTCTGTCGCTTGAGCAGCGGGAATAACACCACTGCGCAGCCGATGTTGCTGATGATGAGGAACAGCTCGAAGAATGCACCCACGAACCCGCGGGGGTCAGCACCGGCACCAGTGATGTAGTGGGGATCGCTCAGGACAGGTCCGTACGCGAGCTCTCCGACGATCGAAGTAACAAAGGTGAGGATGAACAGCACGCCCACGACGAGCGCGGTCTTTCGCGATGCGGTCATTTGGATGTCTCCCTTTGAGCCGGCTGATGTTTGACTCTTGGATGTCACTTGGCTGCGGCGGGCTCGAGCTGCGTCACGCCGCTGGTGACGGACCGTGCGGCTGCTGCATGCTGCACATGCCACACGGAGTACCCGAGGCCGATCAGGGCGATTCCTGTGGGAAACGCGAACAGCCTCTCGTACTGCGGCATGACGCCGGTCAAGATGGTTGCCACGCTGCCGCAGGCAAGGAGCACCGCGGCCCACCGGGCGAGGACGTTGGCGCGGAAGAGTGCGATGCCGAAGAGGAAGCCGCCGGCGAGGTAGGTGATCCCGTTGACGAGGATGGCGACCTTGATCAGCCCGACACTGCCGGTGACGGTACCGTTTGTGGCAGCGGCGATGGCATTGCTGACGTAGGCGGGCGAACTGTGCGCGATCGAGGGAAGGACAAAGGCACCGACGAATTCAATGCCGAACATCGTCAGATACCCGGTGGCGAAGGCGAGGTACCCGACCAGGCCGAGCACGCCGATCTTCTTCACCTGGAGCAGGTACATACCGCTGATCCCGGCGAGGGCCAGCGCGGCCATGAGCACCTTCAAGCTTTCGCGGGCGACCGCGTTGGTCGTGGTGATGTTGGTGCCGTCGAAATGCGGACTGCCGATCTGTACGCCGATGAAGATCAGTCCTGCCACCGCGGCGGCAACGCCGGTCGCCCGGAAGAGGGTGTTCGGTGTGACGGTCATGTCGTTCTCCTTTGATTGATGAGTGAGCACCGATTGAGGTGCGATCTGGGTACGTCAAGCTGGTCGGGGTCGCGAGATGTGGTGCGCCTCGAGGCCATCAGCCACCCCCGTCCGAAGTCGGAATGGACGTGAGACCGATGACCTCGTAGCCGCGCAACGCCTCAAGGAGGGGTTGAAAGCTGCCGTGCACCATGCAGCGCAGCACGCAGCCGTCGACTTCCACGTCGGTCACACCCGACGCTCGGGCAATCTGCCGCGCCGGAGGCCGGCCGACGAAGGTCGCCTCGACACGCTGGGTCGTGAGCTCATCAGTCATGCCCGTCAGGCTGGCCCACGAGCCGCACCGGCCGAATCGGCAGGATTACGGATTCGATACCTACTCCCGCGGGTCAGCACTGAGTTGTCGGAGTACCGTTGGCTCCGCCATGGCCAGGCCACGCACGACCTTGGGGAACCTGCCCGCCGAAACCACGAGCTTCGTCGGCCGCCGGCGCGAGCAGGCCGAGATCAGGCAGAAGCTCGCGACCGCTCGCCTGGTGAGCCTCGTCGGGCCGGGCGGTGTCGGGAAGACCAGGCTTGCGTTGAGAGCCGCGGCCGATCTGTCACGTGGCTTCCACGATGGCGCCTGGCTCGTGGAACTGGCCGAGGTTCGCGATGAGGCGCTCGTGGCCAGCGCCGTGCTTGCCGCCCTCGACCTCCGCGACCAGGCCGGGATGACCCCCCTCCAGATCCTGGTCGCCTACTGGCACCAGAAGGAGTTGCTGCTGGTGCTCGACAACTGCGAGCACGTTCTCGATGCGGCAGCTCAGCTCGTGTCCGGCGTGCTTCGCTCCGCTCCGAACGTCCGCGTGATCGCCACCAGCCGCGAGCCGCTGCAGCTGGCCGGCGAGCACGTGGTCCCGGTCGCGCCGCTGCAGGTGCCTGGCGAAGATGAAACAGAGCCGCTCGCCCAACTTCGCCAGAACGAAGCGGTCGCGCTCTTCACGGAGCGGGCCGCTGCGGCATCCGGAGCCTTCGTCCTCAGTGCGTCGAACCAGGCGGCGGTGGTGGGGTTATGCCGGCGTCTCGACGGCCTTCCGCTGGCGATCGAGCTCGCGGCGGTCAGAACCCGGGTCCTCGATGTAGAGCAGGTGCTCGAGCGGCTACGTGACCGCTTCGGCCTCCTCACCGGAGGAAGCCGCGCCGCACTCCCCCGTCATCAAACATTGCGAATGACCATCGACTGGAGCTACGACCTGCTGCCCGAGCGCGAGCAGAGCCTGCTGCGGCGAATCTCTGTCTTCGCGTCGCGATTCACTCTTGAGGATGCCGAGTCGGTGTGCGCATCCGCCGACCTGTCGGCCGCTGACACACTGGTCCTTCTTTCATCGCTCGTCGACAAGTCGCTGCTCATGCGGGAGGACTTCAGCGGACATTCCTGTTATCGAATGCACGAAACCATGCGCGAGTACGCCACGCTGAAGCTGCGCGAGCAGGAGGAGGACGGACCTCTCTCAACGCGTTGCATGGACTATTACCGGACGAGGTGCGCGTCAGTGGAGGCCGAGGGACGGTACAACCTCCCTGAGTGGCTCTCGTGGGTCGAGCTCGAGATCGACAACATCCGCGCCGTCCTGCAGCACTGCGTGGCGCACCGGGACTCGGCGTGCGGCCTTGATATAGCCGCTTCGCTGCGCTACTACTGGGTCACCCACGGGACGACGGAGAGCATGCGCTGGCTGGATCAACTGCTCACCGCTGGCGAGGCGTCAGCGCACACACAGGTGCGCGCTCTCTGCCTTCGTGGGTGGCTGAGCGTTTTACAGGCCGACCCTGCGGCGGCGCGTCCGTGGCTCGCCCGGGCCATCGCAGCGGCCCGCGAAACGCGACAGCCGGGCCAGCTGTCGGAAGCGCTGTCGATCGCCGCCAACGCGGAGAACCAGATCGGCAATCCGGCGGGCGCCGGCGCGTTCCTGGAGGAGGCCGAAGCGATCACGACTGGTCTCGGCGACTATCCCGCGAGAATCGAGCTCGTGCTGGCGCGGACTGTCCATGCGTTCTTCGGAAGCGATATCAACACTGCCATGGCGATCTCGTCGGAGGGCATGCGTCTGAGTTGCGACGCCGGTGACCTCTTTTACCTCGGGTCGATGCTTCGCAACCTTGCCGCCATCGCCCTCACTAAGGGTGACCTCGACGAGGCCAACGCGCGAGCCGGCGACGCACTGCGGGTCGCGCGGCAGATCGACGACCGGATTGCCGAGCACTACGTTCTGGCGGGCTTGAGTTGGCATGCTGCCAGCTCCGGGCAGGCGCGCCTAGCGGCCCGGCTGCTCGGAGCAGCGGAAGCCATCGGTGCCGGCGCCGGCGCAAAGATCGTAGGACCGCACGCGCCATTCCACACCCAGGCCAAAGAGGCGGCGATCCAAGCGCTGGGCGCGGCGAGGTTCGAGGCCGAGTTTGAGGCAGGCAAACGCTTGAGTCGCGACGCAGCGGTGCGGCTGGCTCTCGGTGAATCTGATCAGAGCACGGCCGCTGCTTCGTTTGGCGCCGACGCCAGCCCTCTCGCGAAGCGGGAGGCGGAGGTGGCGGCGTTGGTTGCGGAGGGTTTGAGCAACAAGCAGATCGCCGCCAGACTGTTCATCTCCGAGCGGACTGTGGATTCGCACATTGGTCACATCCTGAACAAGCTCGGAGTCAACTCACGCTCCCAGATCGCGGTGTTGATGGCGCCTCGCGCCTGACAGCTGTCAGGATGCCATCTGCCGATACGTAGTCCCTCCAAAAGGGACAGACTGCGCCGCGATGGCCGATATCACCTACGAACTGGCGGCCGAGGCTGCGTTGCACCGGGAGGTGCCTACTGCACGAGTTGGGTGGGGGTTCATCTCCCTCTTCACTTTGGCGTTCATGAGCGCCAATCTGGTCTTCCAGGCGCCCATATTGGTGACCCTTCCCTTGAAGGTCAGTTCGCTGGTGGGCATCAAACAAGCGCCCGGCAGCCTGGCGCTCGTCGCCAGCGTCGGTGCTTTCGTGGCGATGTTCGGCAATCCGTTCTTCGGACGGATGAGCGACCGCACCTCCTCACGACTGGGCATGCGACGGCCATGGATGGTGATCGGCGTGGTCGGCGGCACCCTCGGCGTCGCGATTGTTTCGTTCGCTCCCAGCATCCCGGTGGTGCTTCTCGGATGGTGCGTCGCCCAGCTGTTCTTCAACGCCATGCTGGCTTCGCTCGCGGCGGTGCTTCCCGACCAGATCCCAGTCGCTCAACGCGGGACCGTATCCGGGGTGCTGGGCATCTGCCTGCCGATCGCCGCTGTCAGCGGCACGTATATCGTGAAACTCTTCACGGGACAGCAGGTCGCCACATTCCTGGTCCCGTGCGCGACAGGAGGATTCTTCATCTTGCTCTTCGCGGTTGTGCTGAAGGATCGGCACCTTGCCAAGGTGGACAGGCCGGCGTGGTCTATACGGGAATTCGCCAGCACCTTCTATGTGAAACCGCGAACAAGCCCTGACTTTGCATGGGCTTTCGTCAGTCGCTTCATGTTTCTGATGGCCTATGCCGTGCTCGCAACCTATGAGGCGTACTACCTGATTCAGAAGATCGGCAGCGCCGTCGCTGACGTGCCGCAGCAGATCTTTCTCGGCACGCTCGTGCAGGGGATGGTCATCGTGGCCGCTTCCCTGATCGGGGGCCACCTCTCCGACCGGACAGGGCGGCGGAAGATCTTCGTGTGTACTGCTGCGATCGTCTACGGCCTCGCAATGATCGCCGTCGCGATGGCCAGCAACTTCAACGGCTTCCTCGTCGGCATGGCGATCAGCGGACTGGGATTCGGCGTGTTCGCGGCGGTCGATCTCGCGCTCGTCGCTGACGTTCTCCCGCATCCAGGCCACAACGGCAAGGATCTCGGCGTCTTCAACATTGCGAGCGCCCTTCCCTTCTCCCTCGCTCCGGCATTGGCGCCTGCCATCCTGGCAATCGCCGGCGGCAGCTACGGTGTGCTCTACGCCGCCGCCGGGGTCTGCGCCATCATCGGTGCTGGCGCCATCCTGCGCGTGAAGGGTGTCCGCTGAGCAGCGCCTGAGGTCGACGTGGGGCTCCCACCGGCATCAAAGACAGTAACTCGTAGGAATCGGTTCAACAGACATTTGGAGATCGACAGGTCACTAGTAGACGGGGACCCGGCGAGACCGACGCGGACAACCTGGTCCTGCGCTGATATATCTCCTGGCAGGGTCAGAATCGCATCAAAACTGACCTCGACGGGGAGACCGGCACATCGCTATCCGGCTTGTGACCGACGGTATTAGTGACCGGCCCTCGTGCTTCGTCTTCGAGCGGTGATTGGGATCCGACGGCAATGACCGGTGATGGAGCATCAGCCCACGGCGACGAAGCAAGGCGAGGACCCCTGGGGTCGCAACCGACACAGGAGGTGCGTATGAGCCTGGCGGTGGGGATCGACGTGGGGGCATACAAATGCGCGGTGGCGGTGTGTCGCCAGGGTGAACGCGAGGCGGAGCGCAAGGTGCTCAACATCGCCACCCAGCGCGGCGGCTTCACAAGTCTCGATACGTGGATGGTGCAGCAGGGAGCGCCGATCGACGTGGTGGTGATGGAGTCGAGCGGCCATTACTGGTTCAACCTGGCCAGCCACCTGCGCCGCCAGGGCTACCCGGTGGCGGTGGTGAATCCGTTGCAGGCCAAGTACTTTGCCAAAAGCCGGCTGCAGCGGAGCAAGAGCGACCCGGCCGACGCGCGCACACTTGCGGCGTTGGGAACGCACGACCAGCCGCGGATCAGCGAGCCTTTGGTGGGGGCCGAGCTCAAGGAGGCGGCACGGTTCGCGATGCGCCTGGTGCGAGAGCAGGCCCAGGTCTGCCAGCGCATTCAGCGGTTGGTGGACATCGGCTTTCCCGAGTTGCGCGAGGTGTGGGACGACCCCACCTGTGTCAGCGCCTTGGCGGTGCTCCGGCACGCGCCAACCGCCGTCGCGGTGGCACGCATGCACCAGGACCGCTTGGCACGGCTCAAGCGGCCAGGCGTCGGTGGGCGTGTGATCGGACCACTGAAGGCGGCGCAGCTCAAACAGCTGGCTCAGGACTCGGTGGCGGCGCCGGAACTCGAGCAGCAGGTGGGGTTCGAGATGCGCCTGCTGATCGCTCAGCACGACCTGCTTGACACGCAGATCGCCAGCGCGGACGCGAGGGTCGCATCGCTGCTCGACGGCGAGGTGTCGCAGCGACTGCTCTCGATTCCTGGAGTGGGTCCGTCCACCGCGGCCACGCTGATGGCCGAGATCGGTGACATCTGGCGCTTCACCGATGTCGACCAGTTGCTCGCCTACGCGGGTGTGCACCCCAAGGAGCAGAGCTCTGGGAAGAAGGGTGCGAACCCGGAGACGAGTTGGACCATGGCCAAGACCGGCAACGCGTACCTGCCTGCAGCCGCGTACCGGATGGCCGTGGTCGGCGTGCAGCACAACCCGATCATCCGTGCCCACTACGCTCGCAAGCGGGCCGCGGGCAAGTCAGCGATGAACTCCCTTGGTCACTGCATGAGCAAGGCGCTGGCCATCGTCTGGGGCGTGTGGCGCGGTGGCAAGGACTTCGATCCGGCGCATGGAAGCGCCGCCTCAGGTTGACTAGAACCTATGGGATCTAATACATCCTCTGGGAGACCCGAGAAGCGATCCATTCCGGCGAGAGTCGCGGGATGGTCAATCTGGGCACCGTGCTCGGAGTCGTACTTGCCCACGGCCCCCCTTGACCCGCAACGATGCCGAAGTATCAGATCTGTCGTGAGTCCTCCGCAGAAGCTGTTGTCGAAGGCCGGCACGCAGCCGAAGCCACCCAGCAGTCCCAACGTCATTAGGTGATGAAGCGGTGGATGGCCTCGTTGGCGTGGTCCTGAAACGATGGGTTGGCCAGATCGGGGAATATGTCCGCTTGGTTCACCAAGGGACCCTTCAACTTGTGGGCCGCGCTGGCGTAGAACACGCCACTCGAAAGGTTCGGGTCGGTGACACCGTCCACCAGTCGCTTCGCGCCATCCTCAAGTTTGTGCGAGATCCCTAGGGCGGGCATGACGTACTTGGCCGCTACACGCAGCGGTAGGGAAACGCCGTTGGAGGCTTGGGTGCCGGTGGTAGCGCCGGGGCTCACGGTGATAAATCGGCGGTCGGGGTATTGGCGGGCCAGATAGGCCATCCAGAGTGCCCCGATGTACTTGGCCTGCCCGAAGGCTAGGTTGAAGTCAGCTTTTCTGTCGGCGAAGTAGCTGCCGTCGATGACGGTGGCGAGTTCATCGGCTGAGGTTGAGATGAACGATGGCCGTTTCATCCTCAGCTTCGGAAGTCCCCGGGCGGCTTCACTACCGGCGAGGACAGCAATTTCACCAAGTCGATCCTCGCCCAGGAGCCCTTCGAGGAGGACGACGTGGCCAAGGACGTTCGTCGCGAAGACGGTGGTGGCCCCGTGAGCCGTCAAGCCCATCGACTGCGGCCCAATGACACCAGCGTTCATGACCAGCGCGTCGATGGATCCATCGATAGCCGCCAGGCCGGCGCGGACCGAAGCCATGTCGGCGACGTCGATGAGAATGATGTCGAAGATGTGCCGGTCGGTCGCGGCTTCGAGTTCGGCCTTTGCCTTGGTCGCCCGATCTTGGTTTCGGCATGCAAGGTAGATCCGCGCAATCTCAGGACGTAATGCCAGTTGCCGGGCCACCTCCTTGCCGATCCCGGCGTTGGCGCCCGTGATGAGCACCGTCTTTCCTGGGAGTGCGCTCATTGGGATGTGCGCTCATCGTCTGGGCGCGTAGGGAGGCCGTCGAGCAAGCTGAAACGGGCATCCATTGCGACACTTCGGATGTCGATCAGCTGCTGATATTCAGGCGAGTTGTACCAACTGATGGCCGCCTCATGGTCGGGAAACCGCACGAGTGCCCCTGAAGTGAGCGAGCCATCTCCGTGCAGGATTTCCCAGTTACCGGCGGCGAGAACCTCTCCCCCGTACTCCGTGGCCGCCTGCCCAGCGTTGGGGGCGTATTTCTCACGATAAACATCCGGGTCCTTGACCGTGAATTCGACAATTACGTATGCGCTCATGTGGATATTCCTCAGTTGTTAGTTGTGATTTGTGTTCTACGTCTTCACTCTGAAACGTCACGGCCGACAAGCGTTACGTCGCCACTCGGCCTCCATCGACTGCAAGAGTGACGCCGTGGACGAAGCTGGCATCATCACTGGCGAGGAAGACGATCGCCGCAGCAAGTTCCTCGGGCTGAGCTACGCGACCTGCTGGTGCTTGTGCTGCGAGCTGATTGACCATCTCCTCAGGGACTGCTTCCATCGTGGGGGTCCGTGTCGGGCCGGGGGCCACGGCGTTGACCCGAACACCACGCGAGCCGTATTCGGCAGCCCAGGCCTTCGTCAACAGTTCGAGAGCTGCTCGGCTGGCGCCATACAGAGCCATGCCTGCCTGTCCGAAGCTGGCGACCATCGTGGAGACGTTGACGACCGAACCCCATCCGCGTTCGGCCATGGCTGGCGCCAGTGACGCGACGAGGAAGAACGGAACCTTGACGTTGACTGCAAAGCTCTCGTCGAAGTCTGCTTCGGTGGCTGCGTTGCTTGGGCCGAGCAAGGCGACGCCAGCGTTGTTGATGAGGATGTCGACATGACCGCCGCCTGCCTCAATGGCCCATTCGACCAGGTCCTGGGCTGATTTCAGATCGCTCAACGTGGTGAGCCGGAACGTTGCGCTGCCTCCGCTGCCTTCGATCTCGGCCACCACGTCTTTGGCTCGTCGTTCGTTGCGCCCGACTACCAGTACGTGAGCGCCGCGATCGGCCAAGGCGATGGCCGTCGCCTTGCCGATCCCGCTCGTGGAGCCCGTAACCAGAGCGGTCTTGCCTTTAAGGTCAGTCATGCGACGCGCCTCCTGTCGTTACAAAATGGGTTGGGCGACCCACTCTGACAGGTCTGGACTGGGTTGTCAAACTCATAATCCTGCTAACATCGGTGCATGGTCAACGAGACGAGTGACCGGCCGAGGCTCACCCCCAAGGGAGCACGCACCCGGTCACGAATAGTGGAGGAGGCCGCCGCCCTGATCCATGAGCGCGGGGTGGCTGACACCACCTTGGAAGACGTCAAGGTGGCGGCGGACGTCAGCGGCTCTCAGATGTACCACTACTTTCCCGACAAGAACGAACTCGTGCAAGCGGTCATCGATTACCAGGCCGACGCCATCGTCAATAGCCAGGGGCGCGCGCTCCGCAGCGCGAACGGAGTCGAAACCTGGCGGAACATGGTGATCACCGAGGCGAAGCGCACCAAAGCAAAGGGGGGCTGTCCACTTGGCTCGCTCGTTGGTCAACTTGCCGAGAGTGACCCCGAGGCCCGAGCGCTCATTGCGGCAGGGTTCGATCAGTGGGCAGCAGCCATCGGCGATGTCCTCAGATCTCTTCATGCCGACGGGAAGCTCCCGTCGGGGATCGACCCGGACGACCTCGCCACTACTCTGCTCGCCACGCTCCAAGGAGGTCTTCTCCTCGCCCAGGTGCAACGGAGTACCCGCCCGTTCGAGACTGCGGTCAATACCCTTCTCGCCCTTGCCATCGGCAAATGAGCCCAAGCCGGGTTCATTCGCACCGAAAGCCGAAGTCGGCTTACAGCCCTTGGACGAAGCACGTGCATCCGCACACTCCGGTTTGACGGCGGCAGGACCGAGCTGCCCAACCTCATCAATCGTTAATACACCCTCTTCGAAGGTCGCCGAATGGGATCTGCTTCGGTTGGGCGGGGACTGAGGCACCCGGCCGAGCTGCTACGGCGAGCGGCGGGGACGAAAGGCCCCGATAGTGCGGACGTTCTCCCCTAGGCAGGCGGCATGAGCTCGCGCCGCGCTAGTGCGTATGAACAGCCCGAGGTGCGAGGTAGACGTGGTCACCAAGACCGAGGGATACCTGGGCGCGGCTGTCCTTGACAGGACACCGCGCCATACAGCGTCCATGCCCGACTCGGGCGCGACGACCCACTCGCGCGTGACCGAATCGAACAGTATGGTTAGGCATCCAATGGCAGAAGCGCTCGCATGGGCAGTCGCGATTCTCAGCGCGATCGCAGCTGTGGCTGGACTGTTCTGGTCGACTCTCTATAAAGACGCTCCCTTCTGGATTCAACAGGCGAGAGGCATCGACCTGGCGACCCTTCTCCTCGCGGTTCCGATCCTGGTCGTCGGTCTGTTGCTACTCCGCCGAGGATGGCAACCGGCGATGTCGGTAGTGATCGGGGTCCTGCTTTACGACATCTACAACTACACGATCTATTCGACCTCGGTCGCGATGAATCGCTTGTCGTTCGTATACATCGCAATCCTGGGGCTCTGCGTCTGGAGCTTGATTCAGCTCGCTTTACCTGTCGCCACGACATCGAGCGTAGTTCTTCGGATGGACACTTCTGTTGCGCGCGTCGTCGGCGGATTCCTTCTGGCAGTCGTCGTGCTCTTTGGCCTCCTCTGGCTTAGCCAGATCGCAACTACAACGTTCACCGGTGTCGCACCGACTGACGTGACTCGATCCGGCCTCCCGGCGAATCCGGTCTACGCGCTGGATCTCGCGATCTTCCTTCCACTGGCCGTGATCGCGGCGATCGGTGTCTTGCGGGGAGTGGCGCCGGCCGCCAACTTCGCGGTGCCGATGCTGCTCTGGGTATTCCTGACGTCTGCCGGGGTCGCCGGTGGCTTCCTGTTTGCGGCTCGAGATGGTGACCAGGTTCCGATACCCATCCTGGTTCTGATTGCCGCAATCGGCATTGTCGCGATCGTCCTCGCTGGAGTCGCTTCTGTGGGAGCGAGTAAAGCCGTCGCCTAGACGCAGCGCCGCACTCCCAAGACGAACGTGCGTTGGCTTGGTCGGTAGGTTTGGGCGAAGCGAAGAGCTGGCAGGCATGGGGGATGAAGGCCCGACCCGGTCGAGCAACCTGGTCTCCCTGTGGCGGCCGCACCACCGCGCGGTGCACGAGCAGGGCTGGCGCCTGCGCATCGCTGATGGAATCGCCGTGGTGGAGCCGCCGCCCTGACGACAGGGCTCCGAGGTGAACCCGCTATGGCGGGACCGTATGACCACGCCATGGAGCGCGGCGAACCAGCGGCAGTAGCCGTCGCCGCTGGAGTGATGCAGCGCTCGGCGTTCGCGTCACCATTGAGTTGCCCTACCCTGGCAACACGGGTGGAAAGCGCGACACGGCGCACCCAGCGATGCGGGGAGAGGTGCAATGCTGAATCGGTCACTGGGCGGCATCCTGGTGGCGCTGATGGGAACGGTCGCGATGGCTGCGTGCGGCAGCACCTCGACCGGTAGCACCGCGCCAGCGACGGCGGCCGCTCCGTCCCCGACACCAGCCGGTCCGCCAAGCGGCACCGGCAGCTCCGTCGGCGACGCCAATGTCTCCGGGCCGATCACCGTCTCCTCGGTGCTGTGCTTCTGGCCGTCGGCGAACGGGCCTGACATCCGCGTGTTTGCTCGACCCACGGGCCAGCCGTCGTCCGGAGTCGGACTGGTCATCTTCATCCAGGCCCATACCGTGAATGTCAGGGCCGCGACCGGCTCCGGCTCGACCTATGCCCAGCGCGAGTTCAATGGGACAGGCGTCTCCGGTTTCGACGGCACCAGGGGCGCGACAGTTGATTCGACGCTCGTCGAGGACAAGACGGCCGGCGCCCATCCCGGCGTCATCGGTGCGATGGCATCGATACGCCTGACTGTTGCCTGCGGCGGCGAGCAGGCGGGAAGCGCTTCAGTGTCTGTCACCGGCAGCACGCCGGGCGGAGCATTGAGCGGTCGTCTGACGTCGCCCCGAGTTGACTGCGCGACGTACGCACAGGGCAAGACTGCGGTCGTCACAGCGCTGACCCAGATCGGCGGTAGGACCGTGCTCATCATTGTCGGCGTGAGCTGGGCGGGCATCACCGTTGCGACCGACGCGCACTACTACACCAACCCCAGCGCGGCGACCGGAAGCGTCAATGGCACGACCGCGCACTGGAATGGCGATGTCACCGACACGAGCAGCGGCGCCACGCTCCACGTTTCGGGCGACGCAACGTGTGGGAGTTCGACGGC
This sequence comes from Candidatus Dormiibacterota bacterium, assembly GCA_963777445.1. Taxonomy (GTDB): domain Bacteria; phylum Chloroflexota; class Dormibacteria; order Aeolococcales; family Aeolococcaceae; genus Palsa-851. Next base: position 25,399 of record CAVZQR010000003.1, read on the forward strand.
GGCCTAGCCGGGGACCCACGGACAAGCCGAATGGTTCTGACATTCGGCCCTAGCCGATTCGCACCTCGCGCCCTACGCTCGGAATCTGCATATGCAGAGCACAACCAGCGCCGTCGACCTCTACTGGATACCACTCGGTGCCGGTGGCGCTTTCGTTCGCTTCAATGGAAAGGTGTTCGAGGCGCTGGGCGCGTTCGTCGAGCGGCGCGAGCGTCGCGACCTCTACCACTCCGCACTCGAGGTGACCACTCCTGACTGCCGTTACGTCATCGAGATGACCCCCATACCACGCGCAGACGGCGTGGATCGCGGCGTTGTTGTGGAAGGTCCCGTGGGGGCGCGCCTGGCAGGTCGCTTTCCCATCTTCCGCTACGAGATTCGCCGATGGGCGAACGGAGCCATACCCGACGTGAGCTATGCCATCGCCAGCCCGGTGCGGGTCAGCAGCGATGCGCGCGAGGCTCAACGGGTGCTCGACCTGGCGCCCCAGGTCCCCGCCCTCGTCTGGGGGCGCGATGCGCTTCGCGCCGGTGACATGTGGAACTCGAATTCCGTGGTGTCCTGGCTGCTGGCGAGCTCCGGCATCAACGTCGGCGGGATCCAGCCACCAGCCGGAGGGCGAGCGCCCGGGTGGCAAGCGGGGCTCGCAGCCGCGCGGCGAGCCCCGGGAAGCCGATTGGTGCAGCCGGGCTCAGCCTGGTGAAACGCCCGGCTGGGTGAACGGTGGCGGGGATGCCGGCACGGGTGGCTGCACCGCGCGTGGACGCTCGATGCCGCCGAGGTCGAGCCGGAAGGGCGGGTACTCGTCGCGCATCAGCAGCACGTACGCAATCACCCGGTACACCCAGCGGTTCAGGCCCATGACGAGGTCGAAGATTCCGGCCGGGTAGCGCTTGGTGAAGAGCAGGGCGAAGCCGGCGATGACCACGAGGATGGTGATCAATCCCGTGTACGGGACGGAGTACGCGATGCTGTCACGGACCGCGACGGCGGTGCCGCCCAGCAGCAACGCCAGGATCACGTAGTGGGGGATGGCGAGCAGCCACTTCACGAGGACCAGGCCACGCGAAAGGCGCTCGGGGTACGGCACCTCGAGGGTAGCCGGGTAGGCGGCGTCGGCGCTGAATGAAAACGGCGGGTACTGGTCGGTTCCGAGCGCGCTGTACCCGTAGTAGCCGACCCGCCACCACCAGCGCATCACGGCGACGTTGAAGTCGAAGATCGAGCGCGGATAGCGGCCCGTGAAAAGGATGGCGACGCCGGCGACGATGGTGAGCAGCACCATTGCGGGGATCAGGAAGATCAGCACGATGAAGTGCGGTATCAGGAGGAACCATTTCACGAGCCACAGCCAGCCGCTCGGAGCGGCGGCGGGCGTTCCTTCGATCCGGAGCGGGTAGGACAGCGTTCCGGCCGGCGGCGGAGGCGGTGGCGGCGCAGGAGCCCATCCAGGGGCGTTGAACGCACCCGCGGCGGGCGTGGGGCCGGAGTGGAGCAGCTGCGCGCCCGCTACCAGCAGCAGCACTGCGATCAGCAGTGCGACGCCGCCGGCGATGAGCAGGCCGATGGAGAGCCCGAAGAGCACCGGCGCGGTGGCGCCCACCGCCACATCAGCGCTGACGACGGGCGTGGCCGCCGTGTTCATCAGCACGATGGCCCACTGCCCGGAGGTTGCTTTCCAGGTCAGGGTCTCTGTGCCCGAGCCGGACGCACGCGCCACCCAGAACGACTGCGCCAGCGGCGCCGCGGGCGCGCCACCGGAGTGGGGCTGGTAGGTGACCCGGAAGGGAGCGAGCTTGAGGTCTGTGAGCTGGTCCCACCCGGCGCCGCCCAGGTAGCGCGTCACGTCACTCCGGCTCGCGATGCCGATGAAGACGGGGGTGGCAGCGTCGCCCGGTGTCGCCGTGATGCGCACGTTGCCGAGCGCGTCCTGCGCCACCGGCCAACCCGGGGCCGACAGCGCGATGTTGACGTCCGTGGCGACGATTGCGTAGGACGATGTCGCCAGGCGAGTCGCGCTGCTGGTGAGGTATCCGCTCGAATCGCGCTGCGTGCGGTCCGCCCACATCAGGATGCCCCCGCCTGCGAGGAGGCCGATCGTGATGAACGCGAAGATCGATCCGACGATCAGGACGAGGACGCCACCCACGCGGCGGCCGGTATTCACGTCTTTCGCTCGCAACGCCATCACGCACCTCCAGTCATCTGCTGCCTCCACGATGGTTGACACCGACCGCGTGCCGGAAGGGGCGAAGGCCACATCCGAGCGGGCCTTAGGTCACCGCGCGATCGGCCCAACTGCTGCCCGGAATGAACAACCGCGCAGGGCATGAGGAGAGCGGGACGCCGGACGCGCCCCGCTCTCGTGGGAGGATGGATCGCGGCGTGGGTTAGACCGCAGGTTCCCCAGTCGACGGATTGAGAATCAGCGGAGTCGCAATCCGGTGGGTGAAGTCGAACATGCCGCCGATGCTGCCGGCGAGTGCATCGAATGAACCGCCTCCGATCCGTGGCACCGACCAGTTGTCCTCGATGAAGCGGAGGACGGAGGTCGTGTCGGTGATCGCACTGTCGACGGAGTTCTCACGCGCATACGGCGAGATGACCAGCATCGGCAGGCGCATACCGTAGCCGCAGCGATCCTCGAAGCCGCCTGCCGGAGTGCCGTTGCCGCAGAGGCCGGTGCCGCTCAAGGCGTCCTCGGCCGATGCCGAGGGGTTGACGATCGGGGGCATCACCTGGTCGTACCAGCCGTCCGAGTCGTCGTACGTGATGATGATCGCCGTCGACTTCCAGAACTTGGACTGCTCGACCGCGTTGATCGCGTTGACCAGGAAGGTCTGCTCGTCGAGCGGATCGGAGTAGCCGGCGTGCCCGTCCTGGTACTTCGCCGCCTTGACAAAGCTGACCGCCGGGAGGTTGCCGTCGGTCAGGCTCTGATAGAAGTAGCTCAAGTCGTACTGATGATTCGCCTGACCGTTGTGCCCGACCTCGGCCTCAGTGCTCGGCGGGAGATGCGCAGGGTTGGCGGTGCTGGCGTAGTACTGGAACGGCTCGTGGTGCGCGCTGTAGTCCGCGACCGTCGCCCCGCCGACGTTCAGATGGGTCGAGCCGCACACGACCGTCCCGTTGTTCTGGCCGGTTGGCGTGAAGCCGCCCTGGAACCATCCCCAGGTGACGTGCTTGGCGTTGAGCTCATCGCCGATGTTGGTACCCGACATGGCAACGGTCGAGCCTGCCGAGCATTCGTCGTACGTCGGGTCGGCGTCGCCGTAGATGGTGCCGTTGTCGGTGACACCGGCGAGCACGGCCGGCGCGGCGCCGTGCGTCTGTCCGGAGACCAGGTTGAGCACCCCAGGCGTCGACGGTCCAAACGTCGTGTCGAAGTTGTTGTCGCTCATGGCGAACCGCTGTGCGTAGTTCCAGAGCGCCGTGACGGTGTTCCCGTCGTAGTAGTCCATGACAAGTCCCGGAGGCGCAGTGTCGGGCGGTGAGCAGCTCTCGACCTGGGTGTACGTCGGGAACTTGTCCACGAGGCCCCCATCGAGGGCCCGCTGCTCAGGCGTGTAGTTGTGGTTCTGGTCGCACGTCAGGACGTTGGCCGCGCCGAGCCGCTGCGGGTTCACGCCGTTCGGGTTGGCGGTCAGCAACTCCGGCGTGAGGCCGTTCACCGTCGGGGTCCTCGGCTTCGCGGTGAAGGGTTGTCCGTCCGCGTTGGTCGCGTTCGGGTAGGTGCCGAAGTAGTGGTCGAAGGAGACGTTCTCCTGGTAGATGACGACGACGTGCTTGATGGGCGACGTCGTCTTTGCGCCGCTGCTCACCGTCGGAGCAGCGGCAGCCCCCGTCGCGGTGGCGAGGGTCGCGCTGGCGATCGTGGCCGTCCCGGCCAACGCCAGCGTAATCAATGGTCGTCTGGCCATGCTTTCTCCTCAACGAACCCGGGCCGTCTCTGTGGGCCCACCATGAGGAAGCCGCGGTTAAGCTCGTCTTGTGCGACCGATAACGGCTTGCTAAGCCCGGCTAAGGATCGAGGCGCGCTGGTGTGGGGACGGCCAGTTGCATCCGAGTGACGCTTTCAGTACGCTTGCGCGATGACAGGGGGCGTGGTCGGCACCGTTGACGTTCCTGTCGCCGGTGACCGAGCGGCGAGGGTCGCGAGGTTCTTTTCGAGGCAGACGATCATCGCTGCCTTCGTGGCGGTGATCGTCCTGGTCTTCCACGTGACCGGGTCGACCGGGCCGGGGGCGGCGACCACCAACATGTCGGTGTTCGTCCTGGCGATCCTCATCGCCCAGGTCACCATGCCCCACCGCCACCTTCGCGCCCTGCTCAGTGCTCCGTCGCATACCACTCGGTATGTGGCCGACCCGCAGCTCGCCACAACCTGGCAGCGGCGGAGAGACGACCCTCAGAGGGTTCGCTTCTGCGGGTACACGCTCTCACCTCGGGCCAGCATCGCGACGAACTGGTTCACACGCCGTGCGCGGGTCGCAGGCAGTTTGGCGTCGCTGATACGAAAGAGGATCGCGTAGCGGTTCTGGCTGGTCAGGATTCCGAACATCGCCTGGGCGCGCGGTTGTGCGATCAACGCAGCGGCCAGGTCGGGCGGTACTTCGCTCGAAGCCGCGCCCGCATAGGCAGCCTCCCACCGTCCATCACCCTGAGCGCGCTCGACTTCGGCCTCACCAGCCGGGTGCATCCGGCCCTCGGCGCGCAGGCGGCCGACGATCCCGACATTGCGCGCCGACCATCTGCTCCGCGCTCGCCGATGGGTGAAGCGCTGGCGATAGGTTGTCTCGTCGCGCGGTGCTGCCTGGCCGTCGATCCAGCCGTGGCAGAGCGCTTCATCGAGGGCCTGCGCGTACGTCAGGCTGGTGGGCTTGGTGGCGCCTTTCTTGGCGAGCACGAGCCAGACGCCGTCCGGAGCGGCGTGGTTCGCAGCAAGCCAGCGCCGCCACGCGAGGGCAGACGGGACGATCAGCTCCGGGATGTCCGCCGCCATGACGCCCAGCGTCGCAGATGATGCCGGAGGAGCGCGGCGGCGGACGCTACGATGGCCGGGCTCATGAACGGGTGCCGGTAGCCGATCGATGTCCTGCGACTGGCTGTTCGTCGACGGCTCCAGCCTGATCTTTCGGGCGTTCTACGGCGTCCCGAAGACGGTCCGGTCCCCCGATGGGAAGCTCATCAACGCGGCGCGGGGATTCCTCGAGACGTTGACCCGATTGCTGGGCACGAGGCACCCGCTGCACATCGCCGTTGCGAGCGACGCCGACTGGCGCCCGGACTGGCGGGTCGACCTGATTCCGGGGTACAAGGCGCAGCGGGTTGCGGAACCGATCCCGCCGGCGCTGATCCCGCAGATGCCGGTGATCGACGCCCTCCTCGCGGCGATCGGCATCGATGCGCTCGGGGTCGCCGGATACGAGGCTGAGGACGTGATCGCGACCTGGACCGCAAAGGCCCGGGGCACCGTCGAGATCGTGAGCGGCGATCGCGATCTCTTCGCGCTCGTCGAGGACCCACGGGTCACGGTTCTCTACCCGGAAAAGGGCGGTTGGGCGCTCGTCGACGAATCCGAGGTCACCCGGCGATATGGGATTCCCGGACGCCGCTATGCGGATTTCGCCATGTTGCGCGGCGACCCGTCAGATGGCTTGCCGGGCTTGAAGGGCGTTGGGGCGGTCGCGGCCGCGTCGATGATCCGGCAGCACGGCGGAGTCCCGGCCATTCTGGAAGCGCGCAGGCTCAGCGAGCACGATCAGGACTACTTGACACGAGCGCTGCGGGTGGTCCCCCCCGTGCCCGATCTCCCGATCGAGCTTCCTCCGGGCAGCAGGGATCGCTACCCGGACGACCCGGCGGCACTCAACTCGCTGATGGCCGACTACGGGCTGCAGGCTGCGTCCAGCCGTCTCGTTGACGCGCTCGACGAGCGACCGCGCGGGTCCTCACGGTGACGCGCCTCCGAACCGATCGCGTGCTACTCATCGGCATCGTCGTTGCGGTGGTGGCGCCGCCACTGCTCACCCTGGTGCTGGCGCGCCTGCCACCGTCGGAGGCGCGCGCCTACGTCTTTCTCTACCTCGGGATCGTGGCCTCGCTCGGACTCCTCACCGGGCTCATCCCCGCGCTGATCGCCGCGGGCCTGTCGTCGGTGCTCGGCGACTATTTCTTTCTTCCGCCCGTGGACAGCCTCAGCCTCGCCAACCCCAGCGACGTCCTCTACCTGGTCATCTTCTTTGCGACCGCGGGTGCGGTCGGGAGCGTCGCAGCCCTGCGGCGCCGTTCGATCATCGAGGCGCGAGGGTTGTCGCGAACGCTCGCGGCTGCGAACACCGAGCTCGAGCGGCTGTACCGAGAGCAGGCCGCGTCAGCGCGCACGGCCGTCCGGCTCGCTCAGACGCAGCAGCAGGTCTCGGCTCTGCGCGACGCCGACCGCGTGCGCCGCGAACTCCTCCAGAACGTGAGCCACGAGCTGCGCACCCCGCTCGCGAGCATCCTCACCGGCGCAACGGTCCTCCTCGGTCGAAACGACGTCACCGGAGCGGTTCGGGACGGCCTTGCGGGCATCGTCACCCAGTCGCGCCGGCTCGATCGACTGGTCGGCGACATGCTCGACCTTGCTCGCATCGAGGGGCACGCACTCGAGCTGCGCCTCGAACCGACCGATGTCGGCGAGGCGGTCGAGGCGGCGGCCGCCCGGCTCCGGCAGACCCACCCGACACGCATCGTGCGAATCGAGAGGGCATCGGGCTCCCTGGAGGCGGTCGCGGACTGGGATCGGTTGGGGCAGGTGCTCGACAACCTGCTCGTCAATGCCGATCGCTACGCACCGCCGACGTCGCCGATCGAGGTCCATGTCGCGCCGGGCGCCCGCGGGACGATCGTGACGAGAGTGATCGACCACGGCCCCGGCGTCCACGCGGAGCTGAGGGACCGCATCTTCGAGCGCTTCGTGCGCGACGAACAGGCGGGTGACGAGGGGACCGGCCTTGGTCTTGCCATCGTTCGCGGGATCGTCGAGGCGCACGCCGGGCGCATCTGGCTCGACGATCCCGAAAGTGGTGGCGGCGCGACCTTCGCCTTCACGCTGCCTGCTGACCCGGCGGCGCCGGCCCACGAAGACCCCGTCCTCACCGACGCCGCCGGCGTTTCCTAGACGGAGCCCCGGGATTCCTGCCGTCCAGCTCCGCCTGGCGGCGGTGGAGGCACATGGCTCAGCGGGCGGCGTCCTCGTGCGGCGTCGCGAGCACATGGACGTCCACGTCTGTCAGCAGCTGGATGAGCTTGCGCAGCGTGCCGCGACGACCGCGACCGCGCGTGACCACGATTTCCGTTGCGAGGATCTTCCGCGCGTACTTGGTCAGACCGGTCGCCGGGTCGTTCTCGTAGAGAGTCACGAAGGTGCCGTCGGCCTGATGGGTGAGCGCCGCGTACGCCCCGAGGAGCTGCATCTCCTGCTCCGACCGCTTGCGGTCGCGGACCGTGACCGCGGTCATCTTGCCATCCAGCCGCGCGGCCAGGGCGGCGGTGCCCGCGATGACGTCCTCCATGCCAGGACGCGGCGGCACGCAGAGCATGACCCGGGGCTTGACCTCCCACGGCGCCTCGATGCCCCGATCCCGCATGTATGCGACCAGGCGGCGATCGGTGTGCTCGGCGAGGATCCGGAACGCCAGCTCACGGAGCGACGCGAGGACCTCCGGCCTGAACCCCTGAGATCGTGCCCGAGCGGCTTCGCTCGCGGGCACGATCTCGCCCCGCCGGAGGCGCTCATCGAGCAGAGATGGCGTGATGTCGACGATCTCGAGCTCGGTCACCTGGTCGAGGAAGGCGTCGTCGACGATGTGCTCCGTCCGGGTGCCGAGCATCGCGCCCATCCCCTCCACCGTGCTGCGCAGGTCGGTGAGGTGGAGGGTCGCGATCAGCATCATTCCGGCGCGCAGCAGCCGGGGGACCGACTCGGTGATCGGCCGGCCCTTGGTGTCGACGCCGGCGAGGTCGTCGAGGCAGGCAACCTCCGGGTTGCGCCGCAACAGTGCCTCGACGTCGACGATGCCCGCTCGAGCGGGCGACGCCGGTCCGCCCAGAACTTCGAGGTCTCCGAGCGCGACCTCGCAACGGTTGCGTCCATCGGTCTTCACCGCGGCGACCACGACGTCGGTGCCGCGCTGTCGGCGCCGGCTGGCTTCGTCGAGCATCGCCACCGTGGTGCCGCAGCCTCGTGCGTAACCGAGGTAGACGCGCAACCCCGAGCGGATCGCGCTCGCGTGCAGCGCGCGCAGCAACATGTCGGAGTCGGGCCGGTGGTCGTTGGCCGCCAGCGGGACGTCGCGATGCATTGCGGCGGGACGCGCAACCACGTGCAGGCTCACGTCCGGGAGCTCGGTGATCAACCGGTCGACGAGCCCGCGGTGGAGGCGGCCGCGCACCCCGGGGTGCGAGGTCTGACCGACGACGACGTGCTGGACGCCGAGCTCCTGGGCGACTGCGACGACCACGTCGTTCACCCGGCCCTCGCGCTCGATGAAACCGCACTGGAGCAGCTCGGCGAGTTCCTTCGATTTGGTGCGGCCCTGCTCGGTCTCGTCATCACGCCGTCCCCGGACCACCAGCACCGTGCAGAAACCACCGAACCGCCGGGCAAGCCGGCTGGCGCGGCGGATCAGCGTTCCGCTGCTCTGGCCGCCGCTGACGGCGACCAGGACCGACTGCGGCGCGGGACGGATGGCGCCGCGAGCGCGACCGACGGTCTGGGCCACGAGCCGGAGTGCGATCTCACGCAGTGCCGCAAGGTTGCCCGGGCGGAAGAAGTTGGCGAGCGCCGTGTCGATCTTCTCGGGCGCGTAGATGTTGCCGTGACGCATGCGCTTGCGAAGCGCCTCCGGCGAGATGTCGATGAACTGGATCTCGTCAGCATTGTCGAGAACCTGGTCGGGCAGGGTCTCGCGCACCGGGATGCCCGTGATGTGCTCGGCGAGGTCCTTGACTGACTCCAGGTGCTGAACGTTGACGGTGGTGACCACGTCGATGCCGGCCCCGAGGATCTCCTCGACGTCCTCGTACCGTTTGGCGTGGCGGACGCCCGGGACGTTGGTGTGGGCGAGCTCATCCACGAGCACGACCTGCGGATGTCGAGCCAGGACGCCGTCGAGATCCATCTCCTCCATCAGCTTGCCGCGGTACTCGACCTCGAGCCGGGGGATGACTTCCAGACTGCCGATCGCCTGCTCGGTGAGCTTGCGCCCGTGAGTCTCGACATAGCCGACGACGACGTCCTCGCCCTGAGAGCGCCGGTCATGCGCCTCGCGAAGCATCGCGAACGTCTTGCCGCTTCCCGGCGTGGCGCCGAGGAACACTCGCAATTGGCCACGCCCGGCTCGGGTCGCCGGGACCGGTATCGCGCCTGTCGCGATCGTGTCGGTCATACGGCTCATGATGCTCGCGTGGAGACCCCCGTAAACGCGTCAGCCGGCGAGGGTGGCTCGCTGGGCGTCGAGGGCGAGATTGAGCTGGAGGACGTTGACGACCGGCTCGCCGAAGACCCAGAGAATCCGGCCCTGCACCTGGGATTCGACGAGCGCGTGCACCTTGGCGGGGTTGAGGCCGCGGGCGCTCGCCACCATGTCCACCTGGGCGAGGGCGGCGGCCTCGCTGATGTTCGGGTCGAAGCCGGTGAAGTCGGAGGTGACCAGATCGATCGGGATTGGCGCGGAGACGCCGGCGGCCGTGTAGGCGGCCACGGCTGCCTTCGTGTTCTCCAGAAGCAGCGGGTTGGACGGCCCGTAGTTGCTCCCCGCCGAGTTCGCGGCGTTGCACGGCTGCAGCGCTCCGGTATTGGGATTGGTCGTGTACGAGAGCCGGCCCTGGAAGTACTTGGTGTCGATCGTGATCTTCAGGCTCCCGTCCTTGGCGATCGTCTCTGCCGGGCAACTCTGACCGATCATGGTCGACCCGACCACCTTGCCGTTGACGGTGAGAAGACTGCCGTTGGCGTTGCTGTTGAAAGCGACCTGCGAGACGCCTGTGATGACGAAGGTGTACACGATCACCATGGCGGCGAGGGCCAGGGTGAGACGGAGCGCGATGATCAGCTCCTTGGGCCAGCTACGTGGATTCATGACATCTAGACCAGGTGTACCGCGTTGATGATCACGTCGATGAGCTTGATTCCGATGAATGGCGCGATAACCCCGCCAACACCGTAGATGAGGAGGTTGCGACGCAGCAATGAGCTGGCGCCGACCGCCCGGAAGCGCACGCCGCGCAGAGCGAGTGGAACGAGCGCGATGATGATGAGCGCGTTGAAGATGACCGCGCTGAGGATGGCGCTGTGCGCCGATTGCAGGTGCATGATGTTCAGCACCGCGAGTGGCTTGAGCGCCACGTAGGCGGTGAACATCGCCGGGATGATCGCGAAATACTTGGCGACGTCGTTGGCGATGCTGAAGGTGGTGAGCGCTCCGCGCGTGATGAGCATCTGCTTGCCGGTCTCGACGATCTCGATCAGCTTGGTCGGATCGCTATCGAGATCGACGAGGTTGCCGGCTTCCTTGGCCGCCTGCGTTCCACTGTTCATGGCAACGCCGACATCTGCCTGCGCCAGCGCGGGCGCGTCGTTGGTGCCGTCACCCGTCATCGCGACGAGCTTCCCGCCCGCCTGCTCCTGACGGATGAGATCGAGCTTGTTCTCCGGCGTCGCCTCGGCGAGGAAGTCGTCGACACCCGCCTCGGCGGCGATGGCCGCAGCCGTGAGGGGGTTGTCTCCGGTGATCATCACGGTGCGAAGACCCATCCTGCGCAACTCGGCGAACCGTTCCGCGATGCCCGGCTTGACGATGTCCTTCAGGTGGATGGTGCCGAGGATGACGTGGTTCTGCGCGACGAGCAGCGGCGTGCCGCCACTGCGGGCGATGACCTCGACCTGGTCGGTGACGTCATGGGGCACGACACCATCGCCGGGCTTGCCCTGAGCACACCACCTCGCGACGGCGTCGCCCGCACCCTTGCGGATGCTGTCCTTGGCGTTGTCGACGCCGCTCATTCGCGTTTCGGCCGTGAATGGCACGAAAGTCCAGGCTGTGTCTCCGTCGTCCTCCGGCGCGCCGAAGCGCCGCGCAAGGGCCACGATCGAGCGTCCCTCCGGGGTCTCATCGGCGCGGCTTGCGAGGTCGGCTGCGCGGACCAGCTGTTCCATGGCCACCCCCGGTGCCGCCAGGAACTCGGTCGCCTGGCGATTGCCGAGTGTGATCGTGCCGGTCTTGTCGAGGAGGAGCGTGTCGACGTCACCGGCAGCTTCGACGGCGCGCCCGGACATGGCAAGCACGTTCTTCTGGAGGAGGCGATCGATCCCGGCAATGCCGATGGCGCTGAGCAGTCCTCCAATCGTGGTGGGGATGAGGCACACAAGCAACGCGACGAGCACCGTGACTTCGATGGAGGCGCCCGAGAAAACGGCATACGGCTGCAGCGTCACCACCGCGATGAGGAAGATGAGAGTCAGGCTCGCGAGCAGAATGTTGAGCGCGATCTCATTGGGTGTCTTCTGTCGTGTCGCGCTCTCGACGAGCGAGATCATCCGGTCGAGGAAGGTCTCGCCTGGGTTCTGCGTGATCTCGATGACGATGCGGTCACTGAGCACACGAGTGCCACCGGTGACGGCGCTGCGGTCACCGCCCGCCTCGCGGATGACCGGTGCCGATTCACCGGTGATCGCCGACTCGTCGACGCTCGCGATCCCGTCGATGATGGTGCCGTCGCTGGGGATCACGTCACCGGCCTCGCACACCACGATGTCGCCCTTACGCAGGTCGATGGCCGGTACGGCAGTCTCCTTGCCGCCGGCGCCGCCCTGCAGCTTGCGGGCGATGGTCTCGGTGCGCGTGCGGCGAAGTGCCTGGGCCTGCGCCTTGCCGCGGCCCTCGGCGATCGCCTCGGCGAAGTTCGCGAAGAGCACGGTGAACCACAGCCAGAGGGCGATCTGCCCGACGAAGCTCGTGTCGACGGCGTGCCCCACGATGTCCGCGATGAACACGTACGTGGTCATCAGCGCGCCGATCTCGACAACGAACATCACGGGGTTGCGCACCATCAACCGCGGGTCCAGCTTGACGAAGCTCTGACCGATTGCGGGGAAGAGCAACTCCGGGTCGGTGACGCTGCTGCGGCGGCGCCGAGGACGGTGAGCAGCTGCGAGGGCCATGTCAATGCACCGCTATGAGCTTGAAGTGCTCGAGGATCGGCCCGAGCGAGACGGCGGGGAAGAACGTCAACGCCGCGACGACGAGGATGGTGCCGACGAGCAGCGCGACGAAGAGCGGGCCGTCGGTGGGGAATGTGCCCGCGCTGGCCGGCACGATCTTCTTCTTGACGAGATTCCCCGCCATCGCCATCACCGGGATGATGAAGAGGAAACGTCCCATCCACATGGCGCCGGACAGCATCAGGTTGTAATAGAGGGTGTTTCCCGTCAAACCGGCGAACGCGCTGCCGTTGTTGCCGGTGGTTGACGCGAACGCGTACAGGATCTCAGTGAGCTGGTGCGGCGTTCCCTGCGTCGCGATAGGCCCTGCTTGACCTCCCGCCGTGAGCACTGCGATGGCGGAGAATCCGAGGATCGACGCGGGCAGGACGAGGATCGCAATGGCAGCGTATTTGACGTCGCGCGCCTCGATCTTCTTGCCCAGGTATTCGGGTGTTCGTCCGACCATGAGTCCGGCGATGAACACGGCGACGATCGCGAACACCACCATGCCGTAGAGGCCCGAACCAACACCTCCAGGGGTGATCTCACCGAGCTTGATGAGGACCAGCGGGATCAGCCCACCGATCGCCGTCCAGCTGTCGTGCGAGGAATCGACCGATCCCGTGCTGGTCCCGGTTGTGGCGGTGCCGAACTGTGCGGTCTGGATAGGCCCGAATCGAACCTCCTTCCCTTCCATGTTGCCGCCGGCAGACTGCGCCGACGCCACCTGAGTCGCCCCGGTGCCAACCAGTGCGGGGTTGCCCTGCTGTTCCTGCCACGCGGCGACGCCGAATGCGCCGATCAGAATGATCCCCATGACCGCGCCGAGCGCGATCCCCTGCTTCACGTTCCCCACCCACTTGCCGAACGTGATCACCAGCCCAAACGGAATGAGCAACACGGTGAAGATTTCGAGCGCGTTGGTGAACCCGTTGGGGTTCTCGAACGGGTGGGCGCTGTTCGCGTTGAAGAATCCACCGCCGTTGGTCCCGAGGTCCTTGATCGCCTCCTGGGATGCGACGGGACCCTGCGCGATCGTCTGCAAGCCGTTGGTGAGCGTGTGGACGATCGAGTAGCCGCTGAAGTTCTGAATGGCGCCGTTCGCCACGAGGATGACGGCAACCAGAACGCTGATTGGCAGGAGGACGTAGAGCGTGCCGCGCACCGTGTCGACCCAGAAGTTCCCAAGCGTGTTCATCGTTCGGCGCGCGATCGCTCGAATGATCACGATCGCGATGGCCATGCCCATCGCAGCACTGAGGAAGTTGTGCAGCACCAGCGCGACCATCTGCGAGAAGTAGCTCATCGTGGTCTCGCCTGTGTAGTTCTGCCAGTTGGTATTGGTGGCAAAGCTGACCGCGGTGTTGAACGCGAGTGGTGCGGGAACGCCGGGAAGGTTCTGCGGGTTGAGCGGGAGGTGATCCTGGAATCGAAGGATGAGATACGTGAAGACGATGCTCACGAACGTCACGGCAAGGATCGAAACCAGGTAACCGATCCAACCCTGCTCGTGCTCCTCGTCGACGCCGATGACCCGATAGGCGAGCCGTTCGACGGGGCGGACGACCGGGCTGAGCCAGACGCGCTCACCCTTGTAGACCTTGAGCATGTAGCCGCCGATGAACCACGCGCCCGCGGCCACCGCGGCGTAGGTGATGACCGCAGCAATGATGTCGACGATCATCAGAAGCGCTCCGGAGCGACCAGCGCGACCAGCAGGTAGATCGCCGCAATCAGCGCGATGATCGCGGCGACGATGTACCCGGTGAGCTCTCCCATGTCAGATCCTCCGAAGGCCGTCGATCATCAGGAAGCCTGCGACGAGCATTCCGGCGAGACACAGCAGGGCGAGCAGATCAAGTGGCATTTGAGGCAAGTATCTTCAGGAATCCATCAACGGCCCATCAACGAATTTCGTGAACCGTTCGGACTCATATGGAGGTCAGCCAGGGGACCATGCCTGCTGGCGCCGGCGACGATGAGGTCGGCGTGGCATTCACGCGCCACTTCGCGCCAGCGACTGCGCAACCGTGACCACACGGTCAGCGGTTCGGGAACCATCAGAAGCGACAAGAATCGTTGTGAACATTGCCTTCGACCAGTGAACGGGCCAACGAACCACTCCCCACAACGTCGTGGCGCGGCCGTCAACAACGTTGGCTGCGGACTCAGTGATGCGCGAGCGTCACCGGCATGCCGCCGGCGCCGAGCGCCGCACCGGCCTGGTCGGCGAGTGTGACCGCCGCGAGCAGCTGGTCGCGGCGCACCCGGGTGCCGGGCTCGGCGACGAGCACGTAGCGGCCGAGGCGGCGCCGGTCGTGCTCGACCTCGATCGTGATCTCCTTCCCGGGCAGTCCCAGGGTGTCGAATCCCCACCAGAGCCGTCCCCAGCTGACGTTGCCGTTCCGGTCGATCGTCGGCCCCGGTTTATCGGGACGCGACGTCTCGAACCAGCAGCTGCGTAACCCGAATAGGCCCAGCAATTCGTCCGCAACCGACGCGACCACCTCGTCCGTGGCGGCGCCGGCGGCCATCATCTCCGCGATCGCCTGGATGCGGCCGAGCTCCTCGCTCGCCCGCACGGCCCGCCCTCGATTCTTACGATTGCGAGCCGAGAGCTGACCGACGATCATGCCTCCGACGAGGAGCAACGCCGTCGTCTCGATGTCCTGGGGGTGAGAGATCACGAGCGATCCATACGGCTGCGTGAAGCCGACGTCGAAGCACAGCGCCGCAGACACGGCGGCGATGACCGCAGTGACGCGCGTCCCGACCGCGGCGAGGAGTGACACCAGCACGGCGAGGCCGAGGGCGACCGTCGCGTCCGGGACCTGGCTTCGGAACGGCACGATAGCCGCACTCAGCGCAACCGGAGCGACCACCGCGGCAACGACAACAGCCGCGGGCCGGATCCTGTCGACGACATCCAGGGTCCGATCCCACCGGTGGTGCCAGGGGCTCTCCGGCTCGGGGGTCTTCATCGCCATCGAAGCACCATCCTCGCAACGAGGGAGTCAACGGAGCATCAACGAGGAGGCCCGAACCTGTATCCCTGGCGTCCCACGGTCACCACGATCTCCGGATGCGCAGGGTCATCCTCGAGCTTCACGCGAAGCCGCTGCGCAAAGGTCCGGAGGTAGTTGCGCTCATCCGCGTACTGCGGTCCCCAGACGCGCTGCAGCAGCGTCCGATGGTCGATCGTGGCACCGGCGTTGCGAGCCAGCTCGGCGAGCAGCAACCACTCGGTCGGCGAGAGTCGCACCTCGGTGCCGTTGCGCGTGACCGCGCGCGCGCCGAGGTCGACTCGAACGCTCCCGTGCGCGACGGTGCCTCCAGTGCCGGCCGGCGGCCTGACCCGGCGCAGGACCGCGCGGACCCGGGCGAGCAGCTCGTCCGCGCCGAAAGGCTTCGCCAGGTAGTCGTCGGCACCGAGGTCGAGTGCCCGAACCTTGTCGGACTCCTCGCCGCGAGCGCTGATCACGATGACAGCCGGCCGCTGCCGATTCTCCATCTGCTCGAGGATGTGCCAGCCGTCGACGAACGGAAGGCCGATGTCGAGCAGAACGATGTCGATGGTGGTGGCGAAGCGGAGCATCTGGGAAGCGGTGATGCCGTGCGCGGCAAGGGATGTCTGATAGCCCGCGGAGTCGAGGGCGCCGGCGAGGATTTCCCGGAGCGCCGTGTCGTCCTCCACGACGAGGATGTGGGCGCGGCGTGCGTCGGTCAACAGGATCCCGGACCGGCTGGGGCTGCGCCGGGGACCACGTTGATCGTCTCGGTAAAGGTCGCGGGTGGATTGAAGGCCTGATGACTTGGGGACACGAGCTCGACCTCGACGGCATGCCTGCCCGGCGAGATGTCCACCGGCACGTGCCAGACGTCGACGGTGGGGCCCTGGACGCCGTCGATGATGACCGCGAGGTAGTACTGGGGCGACGTCGCCGGGAGGAGGCCGCCCGAGGGCCGGCACACCGCATACCGTGAGCGTCAACGGGGCGCCGACGTCGGCTCCGGGTGCCGGCGACACGATCCGCACAGCGTACGGCGCAGCCACGATCAGCGCCGGGCTCAGCACCCAGCTCGCGATCAGACCGCCGGCGCCACACAGCGCCGCAACTCCTCCGGTGATGCGCAGCGCGCTTCGCCGCACCGCGAACACCAGCAGCCCGCCGCCGAAGATCAGCAGGGCAAGACCCCACTGGAGCGGCAGCGGCAGGCTGCTGACAATGTGCGCGATCACGGTCGCCTGGATCAGGACGGTGCGACGGTGAAGAAGATCGTGGGGGTCACGTCGCGGGGGTCGAATGGGAAAGTGATCCTGGGCGACGTACTCCGCGTACATCGAGTACTCCAGCCCGGGTGTCACGGTGATCTCCTGCTGCAGCGTGTATGCCATGAAGATGAGCTGGTTGTTGAGATACAGGTGCACGTGGCCTTTGGTCGGGGAGATGGCCGCGGTGACCGTCGACGTGACGATCCCGCCGGTCACCGAGACCCTGACGAGCACGGACGACCCATGTACCACGGCGCCGCTGACCGGGGAGATCAACGTGATCTTGACCGGGGACGGCGGCCGGTGCCCGAGCCCGCCCGAGGGGGTCGGGTACGGCGTCGGCGCGACCGTGCCCGAGCTGGTCGGGTCCCCGGTGACCGTCGTCGATCCGCACGCGACGACACAGACCAGCATGACAGTCAGGAGGACGAGGAATGGACGTCGCATAGTTCAGTTCCCTGCCCGCGCCATTATGAGCGGCGGTGAACCCTCACCCGCGTAGTCTGGGACGCCGGCTCAGGCCGGCTGAGCGCTAGCGCAGGCGGTACGTGGCGGGACGCTCGTCGGTGACCGACACCTTGGGAGCATTCCGTTCGAGGATGCGCCGCACCTGCTGGGGTGTGAAGCTGCCACCAAGGCGCTTGCGGATCGCCGCGACCGCGAGGGGGCGTGTCGATTCCTTGAGGACCGCGAGCACCTTGTCATCAGGCGTGCTCCGCGTCGTCGTGTGCTTGCCGTTGGAAGCCGCCGCAGGCGTTGTGACGGGTGCGGGCTCAGGTGCGCTCGCGGGCACGCGATGCGGCTGCTCGGCCGCCACGACGCGCGCCGGCGCCTCGTGGTGTGCCGGGAGATCGATTCGAGCGGGCCGCGTCGAGCCCTCGCCGTGCAGGCGGGTCCACATGGCGGGGAGGTCGTCGAGGACCTGGCGGACAAACGCTGCCGATCCGCTCACCTCAATCTCGCGGTCGCCGTCGCGAAGCCGCAGGGAGTGCGACATCGGTGCGGCCGGGACCTCCACCCGTGGCGCCGGGCGGAAGGGCGGCCGGGAATCGTTGTTGTTGAAGCTGGGTCGGGGGCCCGAGAACTGGCGGGGGCCGGAGAACGAGGGACGGTCCGAAGAGGGGCGTCCCTGATAGGGGCGGTCGTCAGGCATTGGTCTCCTGGTTGTCTGCGGGTTCGTCGTGGTTGTGGCCGTGGCTACGGCCGCCCCGCGGCGTGGGCTCGGCGACCACGGGGGTGCCGACGACATCCGCCGCCGGGTCGGGTTCGGCCTGCGGTGCCTTGGTCAGGTCGGTGATTTCGACGTGGCGATCGTCATCATCAGGCAGGGTGATCTGGGGTAGGTCGTCGTCGTCGGAGGGCGCCGGGCCGAAGAGCCGCTCCTGAATCTTGGTGCGGAGCGGCGACTGGATCAGCGCGAAGACCCCGCCCACAACGGCGGCTCCAATCAGGAGCTTCCGGACGCGGTGCGTCTTCTTCTTTGGACGGATCGCGGTGCTCAGCTTGTCCGACGCGTCGGCGATGCGCTCGCGCGCCGCGTTGCCTGCCGCAGTGACCTTGGGGTCGCCCGCAAGGTGTTCGGCCGTCTCTGCCAGCGTGGCGGCGGCGGTCTGGAGGGCCTGGCTCAATCCTTCGGCACCGCGCTGCACCGTTGGAAGCGCCGCACTGCCCGCGCCGCGAGCGAGCGTGACCGCATGATCGGCCAGATCACTGATGGTATCGGCCGCGCGACCGCGGTCAAGCACGGCAGCTCTGGAACGTCGACTCCGCATGCTGCAACAAACCTCCGTTCTCACCTGCCAGGTATGGCGCCACACGATTGAACTGGCACCAAAGGATTGATTCTACGTTGGTTGCACTGTTCAACGCTCCGTTCGCGCCGTGGCGGCGGCGCTCAGAAGGCGATCAGGCGGCGGAGGAAAGGTGCGGTGCGATGTCTCGGAGACTGATCGGCGAGGCCTCACGGGCGAGCGCAGTATCCAGCGGTGCATCCAGGAACCACCGGATGCGCGCCGCCGCAACCGGCCCGACGAGACGAGCGAGTTCCGGCTCCGACGCGCTGTAGATCGCCCGCAATGACGGGAACGATCGGATCAGCTTCACGAACGCTGCGGGTTCGAGCCCGTCGACCGCGGCGAGATGGCTCACTCGACGCCGGGCGAGCGATCCGGCCTCATCGGCGTCGAGCGGGAGTTGAAGCTCGATGGTGCGGATGGGCATGACGTGAGTCTACCGAACGGATGTTCGACTTGTCAAATCGACCGGATCGTGCGTACGCTAGGGGGCGATGCCTCTCTACGAATACCGCTGCAACGACTGCTCGGCCGTGTTCGAGCTGCTCCGGCCGATGGCCGATCGTGAAGTCGCCGCCGTCTGCCCCAGCTGCGAGAGCCGGGCCAGCATGCCGCTGATCAGCCGGGTCGCGGTCCACGCCGGATCGGGGTCGGACGAGTCGCCTTCGATGGGTGGTGGCGGCGGTGGGTGTTGCGGCGGCAGCTGCGGCTGCGGCGCCAACTGACCGAGGTTCAGCCCACTCCAACGGCAGGGACCGCCACCGCGCCCTGAGCGACGGTACCGGTCAGGTCCAGCTCGGTCTGCAGGACCGAGGCGAGAAAGACGCGGCGGTGTGCCGGGTGCGGCCCGTGCTCCCTGATGGCCGCCCGGTGCTCGGGGGCCCCGTACCCCTTGTTGCTCGCCCAGTTGTAATGGGGCGCCTCATCGTGCATCCGGGTCATGAGCGCATCGCGGTGGACCTTGGCGATGATCGAGGCAGCCGAGACGGCGGGCACCTTGCGATCGCCGGCGATCAGGCTGTGGAGGGGACGCGACACCGGGATGCGCAGGTTGCCGTCGCAGCAGTAGCCGTCGGCGTCGACGGCATCCACGAGTTGCCGGAAGATCTCGACGTTCGCCCATCCGAGCCCCCGTGCGTTGATGTCGTCGACACTCACCTCCGCCACCGCCCAGGCAACCGCCCGTTCGCGGAGCACCGCACCGACCAGCTCGCGCTGTCTCGCGGTCAGCAGCTTGCTGTCGCGGAGCAACGGGTGCCGGAAACGCTGCGGCAGCACCACCGCGGCGGCGACCAGTGGGCCGGCGTACGCTCCCCGACCCACCTCGTCCATCCCGCACAGGCGGAAAGTGCGCCAATCGCTGACCGCGAAGGTGGTTCGGATGTAGTCGGGAACGCGGAACCGCGGCATCGGCTGCCGAGAGTGTAGCCCTCGGGTTTGCTACGGTGGCGGGGCAGCGTCCATCCCTGGGAGGCATATCGCGTGAACGAGGTGCTCTGGACCGACGTCGCTCCGCGTGACGGGCTCCAGAACATCGCGGAGACCATCAGCACCGAAGCGAAGATACGGCTCGTCCGCGGGCTGCTCGATGCCGGCGTGCCGCGCGTGGAGGCAACATCATTCGTGTCGCCCAGCTGGGTGCCGCAACTTGCGGACGCGCCCGCGGTGCTCGCGGGGCTGCAGCTCGAGCTGGAACGGCTGCGGGTGCTCATCCCCAATCTGCGCGGACTCGAGCTGGCGCTCGCGCACGGCGTTCGCAATGTGCTTGTGACCATCGCAGCAACCAACTCCTTCAACAGACGCAACATCAACCGGACAGTTGCAGAGTCGCTCGACGACATCTCGCATATCTGCGAGCTCGCGGGCGAGCGCGCATGCACCGTCGACGTGGCCGTTTCCGTGAGTTTCGGGTGTCCGTTCGAGGGAACCGTGGCGCCGGCGCGCGTGGTCGAGCTGTGTGCCGACCTCGCGAGTCGCGGCGTGAGAGAGGTCGGGATCGCCGACACGATCGGCGTGGCAACTCCTGTCGATGTCAGCGCGATGTGCATGCTCGCGGCCGCGGCACTCCCGGTCGATCGGCTGTCGCTGCACGTGCACGACACGCGGGGGCTCGGCGTTGCCAACGTCATCGCCGCGTTCGATTCGGGCGTTCGCCGCTTCGATGGATCGGTCGGCGGGGTTGGCGGCTGCCCGTTCGCACCGCGTTCCACCGGCAACGTGTGCACCGAGGACGCGCTCCAGGCGCTGCACGCACTCGGGGCGGTCACGGGCATCGACCTCGACGCGATGTGCGTGGTCGCCTCCACACTCGCATCGGATCTCCGTCGCGACCTCCCCGGCAAGCTGCACCGCGCCGGAATCTGGAGTCGGGCTCCCCAGGAAACGTCCGCGGAGACGAGCGTTGGCTGAGACGGTCTCCGACCGGCTCCAGAGGGCCCGTGCGGGCGGTCCGCAGCGCCATCGGGACAAACTGTCCGTCCAGAACAAGCTGACGGTGCGCGCACGGATTGCGAGTCTGTTCGACCCCGGCGCCGCTTTTGTCGAGGACGGGCTCCTCGCGGCGACCGAGGATCCCGAGCTCGCCGCCGAAGGAGTTGTCACCGGCATCGGCGTGCTGCACGGCCGGACGTGTGCGGTCATGGCCAACGACCCGACCGTGAAGGCGGGATCCTGGGGACCGCGCACGGTCGAGAAGATCGTGCGCATCCAGGAGAGCGCCGAGCGTCTCCAGATTCCGCTCGTGTACCTGGTCGATTCAGCCGGCGCGCGCATCACCGAGCAGGTGGCGATGTTTCCGGGCCGGCGCCACGCCGGGCGCATCTTTCACATGCAGGTGCGGCTCTCCGGTCAGGTCCCCCAGGTGTGCGTGCTCTTCGGGCCGAGCGCCGCGGGAGGTGCCTACATCCCGGCGTTCTGCGACGTCGTGATCATGGTCGAGGGGAATGCCTCGATGTACCTCGGCTCGCCGCGCATGGCAGAGGTGGTGGTCGGTGAGAAGGTGACGCTCGAGGAGATGGGCGGTGCACGCATGCACTGCACGGTCAGTGGCTGTGGCGATGTCCTTGTCGCCGACGAGGATGCGGGCATTGTCGCTGCGCGGCGTTATCTCGAGTATCTCCCACAGTCGTGGCACGACGCACCACCGGTCGCGCCGTCACTCGGCGTCGCGCCCGGCGTGCGAGGACATCACCGACGTGATTCCCGCCGAAGCGTCGAAGGGGTACGACGTGATGGCGTTCGTTCGCGGCGTCATCGACGACGGCTCGTTCTTCGAGATCAAGCGCCTCTTCGCGCGTGAGATCGTCTGCGGTTTCGCGCGAATCGACGGTCACTCCGTCGGCATCCTCGCCTCCCAGCCGCGTTTCAAGGGCGGGGTGCTCTTCGTCAACTCGGCTGACAAGGCGACGCGCTTCATCACGTGCTGCGACGCGTTCAATGTTCCCCTGCTCTTTCTCGCCGACGTCCCGGGATTCATGATCGGAACAGCTGTCGAGCGCCAGGGAATCATCCGGCACGGCGCCAAGATGATCGCCGCACTCGCGCAGGCGCAGGTCCCGCGCATCTCGGTGATCCTGCGCAAAGCGTACGGCGCCGGGCTGTACGCGATGAGCGGGCCTGCGTTCGAACCGGACTGCACCCTCGCTCTGCCCACCGCGCAGATCGCCGTGATGGGCCCGGAGGCGGCAATCAACGCGGTCTACTACAACAAGATCCAGGACACGCCTGAAGGCGATCGCGCCGCATTCGTCACCGCACTCCAGGATGAGTATCGCGACGACATCGACATCTTCCGGCTCGCATCGGAGCTCATCGTCGATGCGATCGTGCCTCCCGCGGAATTGCGTGGAGAGCTGGTCCGCCGTTTTGCCGCGTACCGGTCGAGGCGTCGCGCCGACGTCGCGCGCCATCATCCCGTCCCGCCGGTCTGACCGGAACGGCGCGCCGAGCGTGATCAATTCGGGGCTCTACGGCTGGTTGCACAGCATCGGTTACCTGGCCGTGGCCATGTTCGTCGGCATCGAGAGCCTGGGGGTTCCGCTTCCGGGAGAGACGATGCTGATCACCGCGGCGGTCTTCGCTGCAACCACGCGAGAGCTGTCGATCGTCGGAGTCATCGCAGCGGCGATCCTCGGCGCGGTGATCGGTGACAACATCGGCTTCGGCATCGGCTGGTACGGCGGGTACCCGTTGCTCCGCCGCTTCGGAAAGTACATCCGTCTCGACGAGGCCAAGCTGAAGGTGGGGCGGTACATCTTCATGCGCCAGGGCGCCAAGGTTGTCTTCTTCGGCCGCTTCGTCTCCGTGCTCCGAACGTACGCGGCGTTTCTGGCGGGCACCAACCGTATGCACTGGAGCCACTTCCTGATCGCCAACGCCCTGGGCGCAATTGTCTGGGCGACGATCTATGGCGTGGGGGCCTATGCGGCGAGCAGCGTGATCGAAAAGCTCAGCACGCCGGTCGAGATCGGCTTTGCCGCGCTTGCGGTTGTCCTGATCGTCGCCGGAGCGATCTTCGTGCGCATGAATATCAAGCGGCTCGAGGCTGTTGCTGAAGCGGCGCTACCGGGTCCTCTCGAGGGATTCTCGACGTAACCGACGCGACGCTCAGAAGGCGGGGTTGGCCACCGATCCGCCGTTCGATCCGGGCGAGCTCGGCGCCGGAGCGGAGATCAGCTCGGCGCGCCACACGAGCCGGTTGTAGTCCTGCCACCAGGGATCACAGGTGATCATGGTCAGCTCGTGACCGGCGGTCGGGACCAGCTGTGTCACCCGGTTGGGGGCGAGATCCCACTTGGCCGTCACCTTGTAGACGAAGGTCTGGCAGGTTCGGTTCTGGATCGAGATGGTGTCGCCGACACCGAGCTGGTTGATGTACTGGAAGTCCGGCTCACGGTGAAAGGCGATGATCACATTCCCCTGCTGGCCCGGGTCGGGCGTGCCCGAGTAGTGCACCATCGATCGCGAATTCAGGAGAGTCCACGTCCCGTTGCCGGCGACTGCGGCGTAGTGGTACTGGACCGGGGCGCCGAAATTGACGAGGGCATAGTCGGTCGGCCGAACTCGTCCCGCACGTCGGTGACTTGGATGCGGCCGGGGCAGGTGCGGGGCCGCCGAGTGTGCCGGCGCCGCCCTTCCAGTGATTGAGCGCCGTCGAATCAGCCGCACCGCGCTGGAAGACGCCGACCAACGGTCCGGCGATCAGGACACCACCCGCGATAATCGAGGCGACCCCAAGCGCCAGCAGCACCATCCAGAGGCGGACCGGCCTGCGTGCGGGCCGGCGCAGCCCTGCGCGCCGTCGGCGGCGAGATCGGAAGCCATCACTCACAGAATACCCAGCATGCGGTAGCTCACGCGGTGACGCCAGAGCGACGGCCATTCCGACTGACCGCCGCCGTGTGACTAGCGGTTGCGCGGGTTCCGCGGCCGCTTGCGGCCGTACGCGACACCTTCAGCGACGGGATCGAAGGCGGCCCCCGGCCCGGTGGCCGGGGTGATGCCTTCGCCCTGCACAAACACTTTGCGAGAGCCGACGTCGATCAGGTAGGCGAGAGACTGGCCGCCCGACTGGTCGGGGATCATGGAGACGTCAGCGACGGTGCCGGTGCGCCGGCTGCCGCCATACGGAAAGCTGACCCTCGTCCCGACCGCGATGGGGCCGCCGTCACTCACCGAGGCGCTGCGCGGAAGCAGTCGCTGCAGTAAACGGGCTTGTCACCGCGAGGCTGGAAGGGGACGCGCGCCACGCCGCCGCACCCAGCACAGGGGACCTCGTACATCTGGCGAGGGCCGTTGCTGCGGTATCCACCGCCGCCACCGCCGCTACCGCCAAAGCCGCCGCCGCCGCCACCACCGCCGCCACTCTGACGACGGGCCGCTCTGCAGCTGGGGCAGCGAGAAGGGGGGTTTGTGAGGCCACGAGAAGCAAAAAAGTCCTGCTCGCCCTCAGTCCAAATGAAGTCGACGCCGCAATCGCGGCAACGTAGAGTCTGGTCTACCGACACGCGCCTTGTTCCTCCGTCCGGCGCGTTGTGATACGGCGCCCGGGTTGGTGATAGTTACCGGGTAACAGTACACGGTCGAGAGGGTCCTCGCAAACGGACAAATCCGTGACGGCCCAGCCTTTCCACTGCGCTGTTACGATCTTGCGATCCCTGGACAGGAGCAGGCCGGAGACGCACAGGGCGGCTCGGTGGCTGCCGGTAGGGATGGAGGGTTGCTCCGATGCCCGCAACACGCCATCGTCTCTTCACCTCGGAGTCGGTCACCGAGGGACATCCCGACAAGGTCGCTGATCAGATCAGTGATGCCGTCCTGGATGCCGTCCTGAGCAAGGACCCGCTCGGTCGCGTCGCCTGCGAGACCGCCCTGAGCACCGGAACGGTGCTGGTGTTCGGTGAGATCACGACCGAGGCCTACGTCGATATCGCCGGGCTGGTTCGCCAGACCATCAAGGAGATCGGCTACACCCGCGCCAAGTACGGGATCGACTGGGAGACGTGCGGTGTGCTGGTCGGGATCGACGAGCAGTCGCCCGACATCTCCCAGGGCGTCAACCACGGCGGCGCCGGCGACCAGGGGATGATGTTCGGCTTCGCCTGCGACGAGACCCCCGAGCTGATGCCGGCGCCGATTCAGATGGCCCACCAGCTCGCCCGGCGCCTCGCCTTGCTCCGCCGCGACGGCACCCTGCGCTGGGCCCGCCCCGACGGCAAGACCCAGGTCACGATTGAATACGACAGCGACGGCCGCCCGCGCCGGGTGGACACGGTTCTCGTGAGCGTGCAGCACGGCGAAGAGGTCAGCCAGGAGCAGATCTTCGAGGACGTCCAGCACCACGTCGTCGAGAAGGTGATCCCCGCCGAATGGCTGAACTCGGGCACCAAGCGCTACGTCAACCCCACCGGACGCTTCGTCATCGGCGGCCCGATGGCGGACGCGGGCCTCACCGGCCGCAAGATCATCGTGGACACCTATGGGGGATACGCCCGCCACGGTGGCGGGGCCTTCAGCGGCAAGGATCCCTCCAAGGTCGATCGCAGCGCGGCCTACGGGGCGCGCTGGGCGGCGAAGAACGTGGTCGCGGCCGGACTGGCCACCAAGTGCGAGATCCAGGTCGCCTACGCGATCGGCGTGGCCAAGCCGGTCTCGGTGCTCGTCGAGACCTTCGGCACGGAGAAGGTCCCCACCGACATGATCGCCTCGCTCATCGATGAGTACATCGACCTGTCGCCCTTCGGGATCATGAGCGCCCTCGAACTGCGCCGCCCCATCTACCGGCAGGTCGCCGCCTACGGCCACTTCGGTCGAAGCGACCTCGACCTTCCCTGGGAGCGGACGACGCTCGCCGAGCAATGGGCCGAGGACGCCGGCACGGAGCCGCTCCTCCTCGCGGCCGTCACGGCGTAGCCTGAAGGCTACGGAGCAGGGCATGGGTCTGCATATTTTGGTTCTCGCGGGCGGGAGCGGGACGCGGCTGTGGCCTCTGAGCCGACGTTCGACGCCGAAGCATCTTCTCCCCCTCGCTCGGGGAGGCGAGACTTTGCTCCGTGCCACTCTTGATCGGGTGATGGGGTTGGGCGAGAGCGTGCGAATCGTCACAGCGGTCGACCAGGTCGAGGGCTGCCGCGCGGCACTCGCGGGACTGTCGCTCCCCGATTACGCGTACATCGCGGAGCCGCTTGCTCGAGGAACTGGTCCGGCCCTCGGTTTTGCCGTCGGGCTCATCGCTCGCGAGGATCCAGACGCGCTTATCGCGAGCGTCCACGCGGACCATCGAGTCAGCGATCCAGCCGCGTATCGTGCCGCGGTGGTTGCTTCTGCTGGTTGGGCGAAGGCTACCGACGGCCTCGCGACTGTCGGTCTTGTCCCCGTCGCACCGGTCACGGGATTCGGCTACATTGAGTTGGGCGAAGCCAGGCCTGCCTCGATATGGCTGCCGCCAGAAGGGAGCCCACCCCAGACTGCAGCCGCCGCTGCGGCGCTGCCGGCATTTGCGTCCGCCGGGTTCACCGAGAAGCCTTCCGCTGAGGTAGCTCAAGGCTACGTCAGGGGGGACGGCACCTCTGGAACCTCGGCCTCTTTGCCTGGACGGCGCGCCGGTTCCTCGATGAGCTCAGCGTAGCCGACCCCGAGATCAGCTCCCTGTTGGACCGCGCCGTCGACGCCCGTATCCGTGGCGACGAGGAGGAAGTCAGCCGGCTCTACGGAGCACAGCACTCTCAGGCGGTGGAACCGCTCCTCCTCGAGCGCACCCCACAGCTCACAGTTGTCGAGGCAACCTTCGGCTGGTCCGACCTCGGGTCGTGGACGGACGTCCACGATGCACGGATGGCGGAGGGCGATGTCGACGGAGATGGGAACGTCGTGGAAGGAACGGTGTTCGTCACCTCGGCGCACGGATGCACCGTCGTCGCGCGCTCCGGCAGGATCGTAGCCGTCGCCGGCATAGATGGCGTGGTCGTCGTCGATACGCCAGACGCCGTATTGGTGGTCCCGGCCCTCCAGTCGCAACTGCTCAAGGAGGTCGTCGAGCAACTTCGGGCGGCCGGTCGGGAGGAGGTGCTGTGATTCGCGGGGTCCGACCAACCCCGGATCTACGCTTAGAATGTCGTCAATGATGCCGAGCCCGATCCGGTTCGGGACCGACGGATGGCGGGCCGTGGTCGCGGATGATTTCACTTACGCCAACGTGCGCGCAGTCGCTCAGGGCGTGTCGTCGTACCTCGCCAATGAGACGCGGCCGGTGGTTGTCGGACACGACTCGCGGTTCTGTGCGGAACTGTTCGCTCGTGAGGTCGCGCAGGTCCTCGTCGCAAATGGGCGTCGCGTCATCCTTCTCGACCGGGTGACGCCGACGCCGGCCGTCTCGTGGGCGATCACCCATCACGTCGCCGCCGGCGGGATCGTCGTCACTGCCAGTCACAACTCGGCGGAATTCAACGGGATCAAGTACAAACCCGACTTCGGCGGATCGGCGCCGCCAGAAGTCGTCTCAGCGATCGAAGCGCATACCGCGGCTGCCTTTGACTCGGGCATCATCACGATTACCTACAACGAGGCCGTCGCGACGGGCCGGCTTCAGTCCGTCGACGCACTCCCAGCGTTCTTCGAGCAGCTCGGCAGAATGGTGGATCTCGACATGCTTCGTGGTCGCGGTCTGAAAGTGCTGCATGAGGCCATGTACGGCGCCGGAGCCGGTCTGATCGCCCGAGCGCTCGCGGGTGGATCGACCACAGTCGAGGAACTCCACGGCGAGAGGAATCCAGGGTTTGGCGGGATGCACCCCGAGCCCATCGATCGCTATATGCCAGAGGCGATGGAGCGAATGAAGACGGGTGATTTCGATCTCGGCATCGCCAATGACGGAGACGCGGACCGTGTCGGCATCGTCGACGAGACCGGTCGCTATGTCAATCAATTGCAAGTGATGGCACTCTTCGCGATGTACTTGCTCGAGAAACGCGGGCTCCGCGGCGACATCGTTCGCTCGATCACGACCTCGGGAATGCTCGACGCTCTGGGGAAACGCTTCGATGTCACTGTGCACGAGATGCCCGTTGGATTCAAGTACATCGGCACCAAGATGATGGAAACCAATGCCATCTTGGGGGGAGAGGAGTCGGGTGGGTACGCGTTCCGCGGTCACATCCCCGAACGTGACGGCGTCCTCTCGGGCCTGATGATGGCAGCGATGATCGTCGACTACGGGATGCCCTTGTCAGGAATCCTCGCTCACCTCGAAGACCTCGTTGGACCGCACGCCTATGACCGCCATGACATTCGGTTTCCGCGCGACGGTTATGAGGAGCGCAAGGAGCAGATCTACGCTCGGATGCAACAGAACCAGCCCCAGAATCTCGCCGGGAGCAAGGTCGTGCGCATCCGCGACGACGATGGATTCAAGTTCTATCTGGACGACGGTTCGTGGGTACTGATGCGCATGAGCGGGACCGAGCCCCTGATGCGGGTGTATGCGGAGGCGACCACACGCGAGCGGGTGGAGCAGCTCATTGCCGCTCTCGAGAATCAGAGCGGCGTGTCCGAGCGAATCGCCGTGGGCGCGAGCGAATGACCCAGACCGCCGAACCCATCCAGCCAGCGGGTGCGGGAAGGGTGGACAAACCGTGGGGATACGAGCTCCGCTGGGCGATCACCGATCGTTACCTTGGAAAACTGATCCACATCAATCAGGGCCACTCGCTCAGCTTGCAATACCACGTTCAGAAGGATGAGTTCATATTCCTCGAGACCGGAACCCTGGACCTCCAACTCGAGGATGACAACGGCGACATGCAGAGCCACCGCCTGGCTCCGGGCATGAGCGCACACGTCCAGGCGGGTCGCAGGCATCGCTTCGTCGCCGTCGAGGACTGCGATGTGTTCGAGGTGTCATCGCCCGAGATCGATGATGTGGTGCGCATCGAGGACACCTATGGGCGGGCCGGCACCTCGGCTCCCTGAGCTGGGTTCTGCCGAGTTCTCCACCGTTTCCACAGGCCGACGTGGATAATCGAACAGGCTTTCGCCGTCGCGGTCACGGCTATCTGGCCGACCAGGCGCGAAGCGCGCTGGGCATCACGCGGCGAGGTCCGAGTTCTCGCCGAGATCCCGTTGCCGATGGTGCACACGGCCTTCGGGCTCGCGATCGCCGCCGCCGAGGTGCTGTTGCGGCCGGAGGCCGTCGGTCTCGACCGCAGTGCAGCCGCCGTGGCGGGCCTCGCCATCCTCACCGGTCTGGTACTGGTCGCCTACGACTTCCTGATCTACCCGTCCGATTCAAGGCCCGGGCCGGTCGGGACGGCGCTCCCGATGGCAGCGGTCCTCTCGTTCGGGACACTCCTGGCGATCGCGGTCCTGCCACTCCCGATCCGGATCGCCGGGGGCATGATTGCCGCAGTGGTGATCGGCGGTGTGCCTCGCCTGGCCGGCCGGCGCGCGCTCGGCAAGGAGGGATGGTTCACCAGGCTGACCAGGGATGGCTCGGGAATCGCCGTGCTGGCGCCGGTGCTGCTCGGTGGCGTTTCACCAACACTGCCGCTGCGCCTGCAACTCGCCGCGGTGGTCGCGGTCGTATTCCTGGTGAGCCTCGACAGCCTGCGCACCGAACGGCTTTCGATCTGGCGCACCATCCTGTTCGGGCTCGTGGTCGCCGCCGTGGTGCTCGGTGGTGCTGCCGTGGTCGGCGCGAGCAGCAACCACACGGGGTTGCGTGCGGCGATCCTGCTGGTGCTGTGGTACGGCGCGCGCGGTGTTGCCGGCGCCGTTGGCGGCCCGTCGCGACGACGCGGGCTGATCGCCGAGTA
Organism: Candidatus Dormiibacterota bacterium; assembly: GCA_963777445.1. Taxonomy (GTDB): domain Bacteria; phylum Chloroflexota; class Dormibacteria; order Aeolococcales; family Aeolococcaceae; genus Palsa-851. The sequence continues at coordinate 55,018 of CAVZQR010000003.1, forward strand.
CGCGGTGTTCGTCATCGCGGCGGTCGCCGGTGTGATCTGGGTCAACGCAGCGCACCTCTGAGCGCCGCCCGAGGCCTCAGGGCAGGCGGAGGCTCTGGCCCGAGGCGACCCTCCCGGGCGTGGCGTCGGCGGCGTGCAGACGCTCCACCTGCGCGTGAGACTTCTCGACCTGAACCGAGAGGTCCCGAACCGTGATCTTCATCGCCTCCAGAGCCCGCAGCTTGTACGTGTCGATCTGATCGAGGGCGGCAAAGACGTTGTCCCAGGCGCGTTGCAGCGAGCCCATGTCGATGCCGGGGCTGGCGGCCTGGCTTTCCACTGTGGCCGTCTGGTCGCGGAGCACCGCCGAGGTGCTCTCGATCATCGCGCTGGTCGTCTCGTTCACGGCTTTGACCTGCTCGCTGACCAGCTTCTGACTGGTGAGCGCCTGCGCGACCATGACGGCGGTCCGGAGAGCCGCCACCGTCGTGGTGGTGGCCGTCCGAACGGCCCGGACGAGCTCGCGGTTGTTCACCTCGACCACGCGGAGCGCCGCGTAGCCCTGGACGGCGACCGCGAGCTGGGTGAGGATCTCCTGGCGACGGCGCCGGACCGGGTAGAGGATGTCCTCCTGGAGGACCTTGGCACGCTCGGGATCGCCGATGGCCAGGTGATTGATCTGCGCCTCGAGACCGGTGTCGAGCTTCTCGGCCATATACGTGTACTGGCGCAGCGTCTCCATCTGGGACCAGAGCGCCTTCTGCTCCTGACCGATCGCGGCGTTGTCCTTCTCGAGCTCGGCGCCGCCCTCGCGCAGGGCTCCGACGATGCCCTCGATGTGGCTCTGCGACTTCTGGTACTTGGCGAAGTAGGCGCGGACCTTGTCCCCGAAGGGAACCACTCCGAGGAGCTTCCGGGGACCGCCCTGGGTCAGATCGTGCCTCGCCGGATTGAGTTCCTCAACGGAGCGGCGGAGATCGAGTAAACCCTTGGCGATCGGCGCATCGCCCTGGCCGAGACCACGCATCGCGCGTGTCGGACGATCGAGCAGGCGGTTGCTCATGTCGGACGTCGACCGGATCTCGCGGTCGGCAAGGCTGTCGATGTCGTCGACGCGCCGGCGGTAGTCGTCGCCGTGCACGTCGACCGCCCGGAGGCCGCCGACGAAGGCGGCCACCATCGCGTCGATCCGCTTGGCGGCCTCCGGATCGATCGACACCTCGCGCTCGGCCTCGGCGGACCCAACCGTCGTGGCTGCCTCAGGAGCCGAGAGGGAGAGCTCGGGTAGGTCTGTCGTCACTGAGTCACATGCTCCTCGCTGACGTCGGTCCCGGCGTGGGCCGGGTCCGTGATCGTGACAGGAGTCTGCCGCTTGCGCCGCCCGTTGCCGTCACCATTCGCATACGCATTGCCGTTGCGGGCACCGTTGAGATGCTGTGCCTCCGGCGACGACGAGGCCGCCCGGGTGATGGCGGGGAGCAGCGACTGCCGCGCCAGCCCGGTGAGCGCCCCTGCCTGCTGGATGATCTCGGCGAGCGCGCTGGTCACGCCCTGGGCGCCGTTGAGCACGGTGAACTGGTCGATATGCTCGAACGGTGCCGCCGCGGCGGCGACGATCTCCGGCAGCTTCTCGGCGATCTGCTGGGCGATGACCGCCTCCTGGTTTTGGCTCAGAGCGGCGGCTCTGCGCTCGATGCCGGCGGCTTCGGCCTCCATGCGGGCGCGGATCGCGTCAGCTTCGGCGAGCCCCTTGGCCTTGATCGCATCGGCCTCGGCCTGACCCGTGATCCGAGTGGCGTCTGCCTGAGCTGTGGCCTGCATCGTCAGCGCAGCGGCCTGCGCCTCGGCCTGTACCTTGGTCTGCGCCGCGACTGCCTCGGCCCGCAGGCGTACCTCCTGAGCCTCGGCCTCCGCCTGGTGGATGCGCACGTCGCGTCCGGCAGCGGCGAGCGTGGTCTGCCGGTACGCCTCGGCGTCGGCGGGCCGGCGCACGTCGACCTGGAGCTGCTGCTCCTTCTGCTGAGCCTGTAGCTCGGCAACGTGCGTCTGCTCCGTGACGACCGCCTGGTGCGCCTTGGCCTCGGACAGCGGTCCCTGCTGAGCCGCGAGCTGGGTGGCGGTGTCGACCTCGGCCTGGTAGCCGGCCTTCTTGATGTTGGTGTCGCGCGCCAACTCCGCCATCTGCGCAAGCGCGATCTGCTCCTGGCTCACCGCGGTGCGCTCGGAGTTGGCACGGGCGATGCGCGCGTTCTGCTCCACCTCGGCCTGGTGTGGAGCGGCGAGGTTCTCGATGTAGTTCGAGGGGCTCGTGATCGACTGGATCTGGAAGCTGTCGATCACCAGCCCGAAGAACTCCATCTCCTGGGAACAACGATCGCGTACCTGCTGAGCGAACTTGTCCTGGTCGCTGATCATGTCCTCGACCGTCATCGAGCCGGCGATGGCGCGAAGGTGCCCGACGAAGACGTTCTGGACCTTGGTCTCGAGCTCCTGGGCGGGCCGGTCGAGGAAGCGCCGTGCCGCGTTGGCGATCGATCGGTAGTCGTCGCCGACCTTGTAGACGATCACGCCACGAAGGTCGATGCGGATCTTCTGCTGCGACACGCACGGAACGCCGATCTCGCTCTCGTGGGCCTCAAGGGACAGGCGGCGCACCCTGGTGATGCCGGGTGCGACCAGGCATCCACGACCGGTCACGATCCGGAAGCCCATGCTCTCCCCGACGCCGTCAGGGCGCTGACTGGTGCGGAACCCAGACACGATCAGGGCTTCATCGGGCTCTGCGACCCGCCACGCCGCCCGGAACAGGAGCACCAGGATCACCAGGCCGCCGATGATGATTCCCAGGATCACGTAGGCCAGCGTTGTCATCGTGGCAACCTCATGGTGTCTGTCGGCGCCACCTCGACGGTGCGACCGCCCAGGCTACCCACCACAAGGACCTGGGAATGTTTGGTGATCGTGGCCGCCTTGTCCGATGCACAGGCCAGGAAGCGCTCGGTGCCCGCGCGCACCTCGATCAGCACCTCACCGAGGTGTCCTGGTGTGATGTCGGCGGTCACTCTCGCCAGCTTGCCGACAACGTCTATTGCCATCGTCCAGGCTCCTTACTGAAGGGGATGGTACCCGCGGTTTCGCGGCCCGAATCCTGACGCGGCAGGCTCTCAGGAATGGGCCCGAGCAGGGCGCGATTCCGGCCTCAGCGGTCGAGTTTGCGCCGTTCGGCGTACAGGGCCGCGTCCGCCCTGGAGATCACCAGGTCGGCGGTGTCGGTGTCGCTGACGGTCGTCATCCCGACGCTGATCGAGTGCCCGGTCCGCGCCGTGTAGTGGCGGCGAATGTCGGTGAGGGTTCGCTCCGCGTCTTCCGCCGCAACGTCCACGAGCGCGCACAGGAATTCGTCGCCCCCATAACGGATGACGAGGTCGTAGGAGCGAACGCGTTTGCGAATGGCGGCGACGACCGCGACCAGCAAACGGTCGCCGGCCTGGTGGCCCTCGGTGTTGTTGACCTCCTTGAGCCCGTCGACGTCGATGAAGATGACCGCGATGCCCCTGCCGCCGACGCGCCGGAATCTGTCAATCTCACGCTGCAATGCCGCGAGTCCGGCGCCGCGGCGCAGCGCCCCCGTGAGGTCGTCGGTGGCAGCCACCTCGGCGAGCTTGGACGTGTACGCGGCCATCGACCGCAGCCTGTCGAGCGCCGAGCGGAGTTGCGCGGCATCGATGCCGGCCAGCACCTCGGGCTTGAGCCCGAGCGCGCTGGCGAGCACCTTGCGCGTGACCTCGACCGAAAGCCGACGGCTGCTCCGCAGCTCAGGTTGCGCAGTCCATCCGACGAAATCGCGAGCCGGCGGTTCCGGCGGTTCGGCGGAAATCGGCGCAGGGGGCACAGGAACAGGGTTCCCCGAGATCGGACTCCCGGAGGCAGGAGTGGTCTCCCTGATCGGTGCCATCACTTCCCTAACGGATCGGAGCCGCCAGCCGGTTTCCCTCCCGGCCAGATTACATGCCCAGATAGGCCCGCTGAATGTCCGGCGACGCGATCAATTCTTCGGACGGCCCGGAGAGTGCCACCGACCCCGTCTCCAGGACGTAGCCGCGCACCGCGGTCTTGAGGGCCAGGAGCGCGTTCTGTTCGATCAGCAGGATGGTGGTCCCCTTGGTGTTGATCTCGCGGATGACCTCGAAGATCGCATCGACGAGGATGGGTGCGAGGCCGAGGGACGGTTCGTCGAGCATCAGCAGCTTCGGATTGCTCATCAGCGCGCGACCGATCGCCACCATCTGCTGCTCGCCACCGCTCAGGCTGCCGGCGAGCTGTCCAGCGCGCTCGCGAAGCCTGGGGAACAATGTGAAGACCCGCTCGAGGTCGGTACGCATGCCCGCCCGATCGCTCCGAGTGTACGCGCCCATGTCGAGGTTTTCGCGAACCGTCATGCGCGGAAAAAGCCGCCTGCCCTCGGGCGCGTGTCCCACGCCCAGCCGTGCGATCTTCTCGGCTCCGAGACCACGACTCGGTTTCCCGAACAGGCGCACCTCGCCGCTCCGGGGTCCGATGAGGCCACTGATCGTGCGCAGTGTGGTCGTCTTTCCCGCGCCGTTACTGCCGATGAGTGCGACGATCTCGCCCTCGCGGACCTCCATCGAGACCTTGCGCAACGCGTTGACGCGACCGTAGAAGACGTCGATCTCGCGCAGTTCGACGACCAATGCACCCGCTGCGGCCGACTGCACCGCCGTGCCGGGCTCGTTCACGCTGTGCGCATCTCGTCGTTCGCACCGGTGCCAAGGTATGCCTCAATGACGCGAGGGTCCTTGCGGACGTCGGCGGGCCTGCCCTCGGCGATCTTCTCGCCGTGATCCAGGACGACGATGCGATCGCTCACCTCCATGACGAGGCGCATGTCGTGCTCGATAAGAAATATCGTCAGTCCCTCGTCGCGAAGCCGGGAGATGAGTTGCATCAACTCCCGCTTCTCCTGAGTGTTGAGACCGGCAGCCGGCTCGTCGAGCAGCAGCAGACGCGGCTGGGTCGCCAACGCTCGGGCGATCTCCAGGCGACGTTGCAATCCGTAGGGCATCTCACGGGCGTAGGAACCGGCGTACCTTGCGAGGCCGAGGAGGTCCAGGAGTTCGAGCGCTCGCGTCTCGACGGATCGCTCTTCCCGGCGGGCGCGGCGCGTTTTGAGGGCACCGTCCCAGACGCGCTCTTTCATCCACCAGTGCGCACCGACCATCACATTGTCCACTGCGGTCATGAACGCGAAGAGCCGGATGTTCTGAAATGTTCTTGCGATTCCCATTTTCGTTATCCGGTGGGGTGGAAGACCGGCAATCGAGGCCCCGTCGAGCGTGATCGATCCCGAGGTAATCGGGAAGAGGCCGGTCACGCAGTTGAAGGCAGTGGTCTTGCCCGCGCCGTTGGGCCCGATCATCGACAGGATCTCGCCCTTGTCGAGGCTGAAGCTGACGCTCGAGACGGCGAGAAGACCGCCGAATCGCTTGGTCACGGTGTCGAGCTCGAGGAGTGCCACGTCAGGCGATTCCCTGCACCGCGGCGAGTGATTCGGTTTCCCCCGAACTCTCGAGTTCGATGCGTCGCGCGCGGCTGGGGAGCAGGCCTCCCGGGCGTAACAACATCATCAGGATGAGCGCGATCCCGTAGAGCGGGAATGTGAACGAGCTGAAGTCGATGCTCGCCAGTGCCGGCACGTGCACCGTGTTACTGACGGTCGTCGCCCATGCATTCATGTCCGGCAACACCCAGAAGATGACGAAGGTGAGGATGAAGCTGCCGAGAATGACTCCGGTGATGTTGCCGATGCCGCCGAGCACGATGATGCTGAGGACGGCGATCGACACCGAGAAGCTGAAGTCGTCGGGCGATACGATGGTGACCAGCGAACCGTAAAAGGCTCCGGCGAGACCGCTCACGGAGGCGCCGATTGCGAAGGCCAGCAGCTTGGTGGTCGTCGTGTTGATGCCGGTGGCGGCGGCGGCGACCTCGTCCTCACGTAACGCCACCCACGCTCGTCCAACTCGTGAATGCTCGATGTTGCGCAGGAGCACAACCACGACGAGGACCACCAGCAGGATGGCCCAGTAGTACCAGCGCGGACTTTCACTGAAATTGAACGGGCCGAAATGCGGCTGGTCGATTCCCGATATTCCGTTCGCGCCCCCGGTGAGATTGAAGGCGTTGTTGGTCGCGAGGTCGGGAACGATCTCTCCGAAGCCGAGGGTCACGATCGCGAGATAGTCGCCGCGGAGGCGCAGTGTCGGCGCTCCGAGGACGGCGCCAAACATTGACGCAATCCCCGCGCCAAGAAAGATGAGCACCCACAGTGGCAGGTGGATGCCGTGAAAGGGCGATGCGAACGAAGCGCAGGCGTACGCGCCGATGGCGAAAAAGGCCGCGTAGCCGAGGTCGAGCAGCCCGGCGAAGCCCACCACGACGTTGAGCCCGAGTGCGAGCAGCATGTAGACGGCCAGCGATCCCGCAGCCCACAGCAGGAAATCCGGGGCCTGGTGAAACATGAGGGGCAGGAAGAGCCCGAATGGCAGCGCCGCAACCGCGAATGCCAGCGTCTGACGTCCGACGACCCAGGGACGCGCTCCGTAGACGAGGGCTCCCAGCGCGAATCCGTACATGGTCAGCCACACCGCGGAGTCGGTGAATGTGCCGGGAGTGAAGGATCCGAACAACGGCTCCTCTTGAAGGACGCTATAGAGGAACCACACCACGGCGGTGAGGGCGAGTCCCACGAGGCCGGCAACAAGTCGAATCCGGTCCGCACGGTGGCCGAGGCTCGTTCCTCTGAGGCGAGCCGCTAATTCCGCCAGCGGCGAGAGCAGCAGGATCAGCATGCAGATGCCGAGGATGTACATGAGAAAGGTGCCGATCCCCGTCGGAGGCGATATGACCGCGTCCTGTGCGCTGAATCCCACCCCCGCATCGAAGGGGCCGACGAACCACGGCAACAGCCAGCCCATGAGGAGCAGAGCTGAAGCAGTCGAGGCGAGGATCCAGAACACGGTTGTGCCCTGATTCCGCTGCCCGGTGCCAGGATCGGACCGCAAGAAGGACCTGAGACGATTAGGCACGAGTGGTCACCTCGATCCCGAAGAGCCCGACCGGGCGGAAGGTCAGGATGAGGACGAGGATCGCGAAGATCAGGGCCTCGCTCCATTCTCCGCCGAGGAGCGACCCGCCGAAGACGTAGATGATGCCGATGAGGAACCCGCCCACGCCGGCGCCGACGATGTTGCCGATGCCGCCGAGCACCGCCGCGGTGAACGCGATGATGCCGAGGTGGAAGCCGACGTTCCATTTGAGATCGCCGTACTCGATGCTGTAGATCACCGCGGCAGCCGCGGCAAGCGCGGAGCCGATGAAGAAGGTCGCCGAGATCGTGCGATTGATGTTGATGCCGCAGAGCAAAGCCGCCGTGCGGTCCTGCGCGGTGGAGCGCATTGCCTTCCCGAGTCGTGTGCGCCGCACGAAGGCGCCGAGCGCGAACATGAGCAGCAGTGCTGAGACGACCACAAAGATGTCCGTGTAGCCGACGCTGACCCCACCGATCGCGAATGCCTGACCATTGATCCACGACGCCATGTGCGTGGGGACATTGTCCGGGCCTTCGCGGATCAGCATGACGCCCTCGATCAGAAACGAGACGCCGATCGCCGTGATCAGCGGAGCAAGTCTCGGCGCGTCACGAAGCCGCCGGTAGGCCACGAACTCGATCGCCACCCCGGTCAATCCGGCCGCGATCATGGACAGCGGAAAGATGATGGCCAGGGCCAGCAGGAGACCCCCGAAGTTATGGGTCGCCAGCGAATCGAGGTGCAACCTGTCGGCGATGAAGATCGCGTAGAACCCGGACACGGTGAACACATCGCCGTGAGCGAAGTTGATCAGCTCGATGATGCCGTACACCATCGTGTAACCGACAGCGACGAGCGCGTAGATCGCTCCCAGGACGAGCGCATTGTCGATCTGGTGACCCATGAGCGTTGCGCCGCCCTGGAAGTACGTTCCCACGATCGACGCGACGATCACGAGCAGCAGCAGCAGCGCGAAATTCCGGGAGATCCATCCATAGGCGGCGCGGAACAACGGCCCGATTGCTCGGGCGATATCGCCCGCTTCGATCGAACGCGGTGCCAGTCCCGCCTGATCCACAAGGGTGGAGGTCACAGGTCGCTCGGCGGCACCACGAGGCGGTGGCGCCGGACGTGCGTCAGGTGGCCCGCTTGGGTCGCTCATCTCTGTCCCCCGGCACGAAAAACACGAAAAGGGGGAGAGCGCTCGGCGCTCTCCCCCTGATCGTTACATGTCGTCGATCAGCTCTTCAAGGTGACGTTGCCGCTGGTGTCAACCGCGTAGGTGCCATCACCCACCCAGCTGCCACTCGAAACCTTGTAGAGGGTGAAACCGGTGTTGGTCGTGTCCCCGTTGGTGTCGAAGGTCGTGTGACCGAGCGCGCCGTCATACGACGTCTGGTGCAGCGCGGCGACCACGGCGTCCCGGAAGGCCATGGTGCTGGACGGCGGCTGGCCGCCGTTGGCAACGAGCACCGAATGAATCGCCTGCAGCAGGATGTTCATGGCGTCGTAGCCGTACGCCGTGTAGGGCTCCTTGGTGCCGTCGTTGTAGGGCGCGGGCTTGGCCGAGTACGCAGCCGCGTACTGGGAGAAGAAGGTCGCCGAGCTGGCGAGCTTGGTGACGTCAGGGGCGCTGGTCGCGTAACTGCCAACGCTTTCGGTCGGGATGGATCCGGAGTCCGCGTCGGTGATGAACTTCGTGTCCTGGCAGCCGTCGCCACCGAGGAGCGGAATGTTCAGCCCTGCCTTGCCCATGTCACGGCGCACAAGGCCGCAGCCGTTGCCGCTGGTGCCGCCGAAGAAGATGGCCTGGGCGCCATCGGCTTGAGCATTGCTGATCTGAGTGGCGAACGTGGTGGTGGAGCCGGGAAGGCTCGCAGACCCGACAACGGTGCCGCCCTCAGTCGTGGTGAACGCCTTGGTGAAGATGAGCGCGAGGCCGCGGCCGTACGCCTCCTGGTCGTCGATGACGTACACCTTGGTCGCGTTGAGAACCTTGGCCGCGACGTACGCATCGATCTCGCCCTGCTGGATGTCGCTGGCGATGACCCGGAAATAGCTGTGCGCGCCGGGGTACAGCGCCGCTGTGTCGATCTTGATGGTCGGGTCGCTGCAGACCGCCACCACCGCGGTGAGGCAGGGGTTGGTGTTCGAGGGGCTGATCAACGCCAGGTGGTTCTGCGATGCCACCGGGATCTCCGCCAGTGCGACCGACGAGTTGAAGGGCCCGACCACTCCCATAACGGTGCCGTCCGACGCCAGTGCGGTGATGTTCGCCGCACCCTGTGCCGGGTCATGCCCGTTCTTGAGGACTGTCGAGTCGTCCTTGCTGACGTACTTCAGCGTGCAGCCGCCCATCAGTTTGCTGGTGATCGCCTGGTTCACGGCGAGCTCGGCCGCGAGCTGCGGGAACGGTCCGTCTGTCGCGTCGCCGCCCGTCAGCGGCAGGTCGGTGGCAACAGTGATCGTGCCGTGGCACGCTGCGATCCCGGTCGCACCCGCCGACGACGACGTGGCGGTCGACGAGGTGCCACAGGCCGCGAGCACCCCTAATGCGGCGATTGAAGCGATCGACAAAACCCCTTTGGTGGGCTTGACCATGTGCTGGGTTCTCCTCTCTCTGCGAGGCAATTGCTGGTGAAGCACCCTGTGTACACTCGGGCATGACTGGTTGTCAATCGCCCATTGGAACTACCCCGAGAAAAATGGGGGCAAATCCAAGGACCCGCTCAACCTCGCTAGGATCATCGGTCATGGTCTTCGCTGCCGTTGCGAGTGGGCTGAGTGCAGCGTTTGCTGTGGTGGTCTTCCTCAGGTTCCTGCGAAGCCGGCGTCCTGCGTTCGCCGCCTGGACACTCGGCCTGGTGATCTTTGCCGGTGCCGCGGCGTTTCAGGCCGCAGGCGAGACCGGCGGGTGGTCACCGGCGGTGTTCCGGGGCTTCTACCTGCTCGGTGGCGTGCTCGGAGTCATCTATCTCGCCCTCGGCACCATCTTTCTCCTCGCTCCGCGCCGGGTTGCGTGGGCGTGCGCCATCGTGCTCGCGGCGATCACCGTCGTTCTCGCCGTCGATGCGGCCGTGATCCCGGTCGACGCCGCCAAGCTGGCCACGGCCAAAGGGGTGCTCGGTGGCGCGATCCAGCAGGGATCGCTGCTCTTCATCGGCGTCGTCTTCCTCAACATCATCGGGACCCTGGTTCTGGTTGGGGGATCCGCCTGGTCGGCATATCGATTCATCCGCGACCACGCCGGCATCGACCGCGTGATCTGCAACGTTCTGCTGACGGCGGGCGCGCTGATCATCGCCGTCGGCTTCTCTGCGGCAAAGACCGTGGGCATCGCCAACATCGATGTTCTCGGGGCGTATGAGGCCGCGGGGATCGCGATCATGTTCGGCGGCTTCCTCGCCCTCGGCAAGGTCGGAGTGCGCAGCCCTGCCTCTTCACCGTCGGGGCCCGCGAGAGCAACTTCCGGGTCGTGAGCGGGATGCTGGCGGCCGCAGATGCGGCGACGTGGCGTGAGCGCGACGCCGAACTGATCTCCGCCGCGTATCACCGCTACTCCGACCTCGTGGTCGAGAGCGCCGAGGGTGCGCACCTGCACACCGTCGACGGCCGCGACGTGCTCGACTTCGGCTGCGGCATCGGCGTCACCAGCCTCGGGCACCTCCACCCGGCCGTGGTCGCCGCCGTGCATGAGCAGGTCGATCGTCTCTGGCACACGTCGGTCACGGCATTCCATCCCAAGATGATCGAGGCCGGTGCGGCGCTGGTCTCGATCCTGCCGCCGTCGCTCGACCAGGTGTTCTTCACCAACTCCGGTGCCGAAGCGGTGGAGGGAGCGATGAAACTTGCCCGGCGGGCCACCGGGCGCAGCGACATCATCGCGTTCGTTGGTGGCTTTCACGGGCGCACCTACGGAGCGCTCTCGCTCACCGCAAGCAAGGCCACCTACCGACGCGGCATGGGGCCGCTGTTGCCGGGCATCCACCACATCCGCTACCCGTACTGCTTCCGGTACTGCTCGCACTCGGCGGATGACGTCTGCGATCTGGTCGAGCGAGAGCTGCAGCTGCTCTTCGACACCACCACCGCCCCGGAGACTGTCGCAGCGATCATCGTCGAGCCGGTTCAGGGCGAGGGGGGCTACATCGTTCCGCCGTCGACGTTCCTGCCCATGCTCCGCCGCGTGTGCGACGAGCACGGGATCATGCTGGTCGCGGACGAGGTGCAGAGCGGCTTCGGTCGCACCGGGAAGATGTTCGCCGTCGAGCACACCAGGGTCGAGCCCGACATCATGTGCCTCGCCAAGGCCCTCGGCAACGGGTTGCCCATCGCGGCGATGGTTGCAGGACATCGCGTGATGAGCGCATTTCGCGAGGGCGAGCACGGCACCACCTACGGCGGCAATGCCGTTGCCTGCGCGGCGGTCGTGGCGGTGATCGAGACCATGACCCGCGAGCGGATTCCGGAACGCGCGGAGCGGCTCGGCCGTCACGTCATGGAGCGCGCACGCGGGTGGCAGACTGACATCCAGGCACTGGCCGACGTGCGCGGCCTTGGAATGATGATCGGGCTCGAGTTCATGCAGGACGGCGCACCAGCGACCAAGCTCGTCGATCGCATCGCGACCAACGCGCTTGCCCGCGGGCTCCTGCTGCTCTCCTGCGGGGTCGACGGCAATGTGATCAGGCTGATCCCGCCGCTGACCATCCCCGAATCCGAGCTGGACTCCGGTCTTGACATACTCGAAGCCGCCATTCGCGAGGAGACCGGCGCATGAGCGCGGTGGGATCCGCGGTCGACGTGGGAAACCTGGTCAACGGCACCTTCCGGCCGGCCGGTTCGGGACGCACCTTCGAATCACGCAACCCGGCGAACAGCGATGACGTCGTCGGTGTGTTCCCGCGCAGCGACGCCGACGATGTGGACGCGGCGGTGGACGCCGCCAGAAGCGCCTTCGACGGCTGGCGGCGCACACCGTGGCCGTCTCGCGCGGCGATCATCCTGCGAGCATCCGAACTGCTCGAGGACCGCAAGGAGCAACTCGCGCAGCTCATGACCCGGGAGATGGGCAAGGTGCTCACCGAGGCCCGGGGCGACGTCCAGGAAGCCATCGACATGGGCAAGTTCATCGCCGGCCAGGGTCGCCGCGCCTTCGGGGAGACGGTCCCGAGCGAGCTGCGCGACAAGTGGGCGATGACCATGCGCCAGCCCTTCGGGGTCGTGGGCTGCATCACGCCGTGGAACTTCCCGATTGCGATTCCCTCGTGGAAGATCTTCCCGGCGATCATGGCGGGCAACGCTGTCGTGATCAAGCCCGCGGAGGACACGCCGCTCTGCGCGCTGCGCTTTGTGGAAGCCCTCGAGGATGCGGGACTTCCGGCGGGCGTCGTCAATGTCGTTTTCGGCTTCGGAGAGGAGGCCGGCGCAGCGCTGGTCGCTCACCCCGACGTCGCGGCCATCTACTTCACCGGAAGCGTCGACACCGGACGGATCGTGTCCGAGACCTGCGGGCGGATGCTCAAGAAGTGCTCGCTCGAGCTTGGCGGCAAGAACGCCATCGTGGTGCTCGACGACGCCGACGTTGAGCTTGCCGTTGACGGCGCGCTGTGGGGCGCCTTCGGCACCGCGGGACAGCGCTGCACTGCGTCATCGCGGTTGATCGTCGAGCAGGGAGCGCTCGACCAGTTCACCTCGAGATTGGTGGAGCGCGCGTCGCACCTCCGCCTCGGGGACGGCTTGGACGCGAAGGTCGACGTCGGACCAGTGATCAACGAGACGCAGCTCCGGCGCATCCACTCGTACACCGAGATCGGCAAGGGCGAGGGTGCCTCACTGCTCCTCGGCGGCGAGATCGCGACCGAGGGAGCGCTCGCCAAGGGCTGGTTCTATCGCCCGACAGTCTTCGCCGATGTGCAACCGGCGATGCGCATCGCTCAAGAGGAGATCTTTGGTCCAACCACCGTGATCATCCCGGTGAGCTCGACCGAGGACGCGCTCGCCGCGGCCAACTCCACGCAATACGGTCTCAGTCTGAGCCTGTATACCAACGACCTGCGTACGGCGTTTCATGCCATCAACGAACTGCATTCGGGGATCGTCTACATCAACGCGCCGACCATCGGCGCTGAAATTCAACTCCCCTTCGGTGGGACTCGAAACACCGGGAACGGACACCGCGAGGCCGGCGGTCATGTCCTCGACGAATTCAGCGAGTGGAAGTCGGTCTACATCGACTACAGCGGACGCCTCCAGCGCGCGCAGATCGACACCGAGTGACCTCTGTCGTGAACGGGCTCGAAGAACGTTTCACGACATACGAAGGCAAGCGCCTGCGCTACCTGACCGGAGGAGCCGGCCCGCCAGTGCTGCTGTGCCACGGATTCATCGGGTCCGCCGAGAATTTCACCGACTGGTTCGAGGCGCTGCTGCAGCGCCGCACGATCATCGCGCCGGACCTGCCGGGCTTTGGACGATCGGCACCGCTGGACGGTGGCCATACCGCTCCGGCGTTGGCGCGCGCGGCACTCGCCGCGGCCGATCATGCCCGTGCGGAGCACTTCGATGTTGCCGGCCTCTGCCTGGGTGCTCCCGTCGCGCTTGCGGTCCAACGCGCCCGGCCCCAGGCAACCGGGCGCGTGATCCTGCACACGCCGCTGGTGGCGCCATGGCTGGTTCGACGCGCGTTCCACATGCAGGTCGGGCTCATGCTCGCGCCGATCGTCTATCCGGGCATCGTCTGGCTCGCGCACCAGCGCACCATGAGCGATATCTACAAACGCCTGATGGTCGAAGGAAAGGATGTCGACCCGGTGGCCGCCAAGGCCAACTTCGACAACCAGGTGCTCGCGGACCCTCGCGCAGCCCGCGAGTGGTTGCACGACGTTTTGCAACGGGATGACCTTGCCCAGGTTCGCGGGTCGGGCCGCCCGACACTGATCCTGGTCGCCGAACACGATCGCATCGTGAACGTTCGCCGCCTGGAATCGGCAATCGACGGTGCACCGGATGTGTCGTTCGACGTCATCCGGCGAGCGGGCCATGCCTGGAGCCCGGAACTCTCGCGCCGCCAGCGTGCGCTCATCGCTGCCTTCCTCGACGATCAGCCACTGCCTCGCATCGACAGCGCCGCGGTGGCCGCCGCATAGGCACTCGGAGTTGACCGGGAATCTGGACGCCGGTGTGGACGTGGAGGCGGACCACGCGATCATGGCCTTCATCCGCGAGTCGCGCAAGGCGCACGAACTGCCCCGCGTGGGAGCGTTCGCACTCCTGTTAACCGATGCCACCCGGCTCCGGTTTCTCAACTATGCGATCCCCGATGACGGCGCCGATCCGGACGACGCCGAGGTCGAGGCACTCGTCGAGGCATTCGAGATGGCCGAGCGCCTGCCGCGCGTCGAGTTTCTGCCATCCGTGGCACCGGCATTGGAGTCGAGGCTGGCCGCTCACGGGTGGACCGTCGAGGATCGCCTGCCGCTCATGACCTGCACAATGAGGACGGTCCGCGACCTGCCGGCGCCGGACGGCGTCGTCATCGAGCAGCCGTCTGACGACGTGACGTTGTTCGAGATGGCCAGCCTCCAGCACGACATCTTCGAAGACCCGGAGCCCGCCGACGAGCGCAGCGTCGCTCGCCTGCGCGGCTCGCTGAGCCGCGGCGGACGTGCGCTCATCGCCCGTGACGCCGGGAGTCGAACCATGGTCGGAGCCGCGCAATCCGGTGCGCCGGCAGGTGGGGCAACGGAGATCGTCGGAGTCGTCGTCTCGCCATCCCATCGCCGCAGGGGGCTCGCCGCCGCGATGGTCTCGGCGCTCGCGGGTCGGGGGCTCGAAGCCGGACTTGCAACGGTCTTCCTCGAGGCGGCTCCCGGCGCCGACGGCGCCTACCGAAACGCGGGATTCCTGCGGACATCGACCAGCGTGCACATATCGTTTGGGCGTGACGCCGACGCCTGAGCCGGTCGCGACCTCCGAACGCCGCTGGCCACCGCCCGCGTTGCGTGTGCGCCCCTTTCGGTGGTACTGGGCAGCCCAGTGGCCGACCCTGCTCGGCACATGGATGCAGGTGGTCGCTCTCGGGTACCTCGTCTACCAGCGCACCGGCAGCACGACGGCCGTGGCCGCCGTTGCGGCCGCCGACGGCATTCCGTCGGTGATCCTCTCGCTTGCGGGCGGCGTGCTCGCCGACCGGCTGCCCCGGCGACGCATCCTGCTGGTCACGCAGTCGCTGCTCGGAG
Organism: Candidatus Dormiibacterota bacterium; assembly: GCA_963777445.1. Taxonomy (GTDB): domain Bacteria; phylum Chloroflexota; class Dormibacteria; order Aeolococcales; family Aeolococcaceae; genus Palsa-851. The sequence goes on from CAVZQR010000003.1 coordinate 70,346, forward strand.
CCAGCGCCGGGGCTCTCGCAATCCTGGTCGCCACCAACCACGCGAGCTTCGTGGCCATCCTGATCGTGGCGATCGTCTTCGGCGCCACCGATGCCGCCGACCTGCCCACTCGACAAGCACTGGTCGCGGACCTGGTGGAGCGTCATCTGGTGGTCAATGCGGTCGCCCTCGGCGCGGCAGCGATGAGCGCGACCCGGATCGTCGGTCCGTCAGTCGCGGGGCTGCTCATCGGTTTCGCGGGGCCCGCGGTGTGCTTCGGCTTCCTCGCCGTGGCATACCTGGCGCCGATCGTCGTCTTGCTCACGGTGATCCCGGACGTCCACCCGCTGCCGAGACAGGCAGGCGCGACCGCGTGGGGCGAGCTGGTCGGCGGCCTGAGGGTCGCTGGGGCCGACCCGCTGGTCCGGGGCGTGGTGATCGTCGCCTCGGTGCTCGCCTTCTGTGGCGTCTCGTACATGCCATTTCTGCCGGTTCTGGCCAAAACGCAGCTGCACGTCGGCCCGGAGGCGCTCGGGATCATGTACAGCGTCGGCGGAGTCGGCGGTCTCGTCGGTGGCCTGGCGATCGTATCGATGGGCCGAGGGGCGGGCCGTCTGCAGCTCATGCTGGTCGGTGGAGTCGTCTACGCAGCCAGCCTGTTCGTCGTGGCCCATGGCGCAGTGCTGGGGGTGACGCTGCCGGCTCTGGTCGGCATCAGCTTCGCCTTCGTTGCGGTGAGCACCTCGATGACCACCCTGCTGCAGACCGACACCGACCCGGCGCTCCGCGGGCGACTCCTCGGCATCTACGCGACGATCTTCGCCGGGTTGCAACCCCTGGGCACGGTGGCGTACGGGTTGATGGCGCACTCGGTCGGTCTGTTCAACGCAATCGGGGTCGGCGCGCTGCTGGTCGGCGCCACCACGGTGCTGGTGGTGGCGACGCCGTCGTTCAGAGCCCGCGTCAGCGGCCTCAGCCCGGGCCGCGCCGGACCGGCCACGGCCCCGGATACACTGGCCTGAGGATGTCGCATCGCAGGGGCGGGATGGCAGTGGCGGCAGTGTGCGCAGCCGTGATGGCGTCGTGCAGCTCGAACCCGCCGGCTCCGGTCCCACCGTCGCAGGTGATCGCGCGGGTCGGTTCGACGACGATCACACTCGCGCAGTTCAACGTTCGCTATCAGAGCGCCTACACCAGCATCCAGCAGGGTGGTGGAGGGCAGGGGGGCGCCGCTGCCGTGACCGCACTCCGCGCCGCGATCCTGCGCAGTCTGATACTCGACACGGTGATCCGCCAGGAGGCGATCAGGCTCGGACTGGCGGCGACGTCGACGGAAGTTGCCGCCGAGGTGGCGACGGACGCGCGCCAGGCGGGAGGGACCAGGGCGCTGCAGACCGAGCTCGCGGGGGCCGGTGGGTCGATAGCGCAACTCCAGGATGAGATCGCCTCCAACCTCAACGAGCAGCGTGTCGAGGATGTGTTCGCACAGCAGCGTGTCGCCAAGATCGAGTCGATCCTCGCCACCGGAGCGAATTTCGCCGCCACCGCCAAGACGTATTCGGACGACTCCGGGACGACCGGGACGGCATCGAAAGGTGGTGATCTCGGTCTCCTCACCGCTGCGCAACTCAAGACATACGATCCGGCGTTCGCCGCTGCCGTCGAGTCGCTCGCTGTCGGTGCGTTTACGAAGACGCCGGTCCACGACGCCGGCGGCTACGACATCGTCATGGTGTACTCGAAGACGGCACAGGGTTGGGGCGTCCGCCACATCCTGATCTACGCGGGCAGCCCGTACAACGTGACCGACCGGCCCACCTGGTTCACTGAGGCTCTCTTCTCGGCGGTCGCGCAGCTGTGTGGCACGAACGAGATTCAGGTGTCGCTGCCCAATGCGGGAGGCAACCCGTGCGCGTCGGCGAGCCCGAGTCCGTCGCCGGCAAGCCCGAAGCCGACCACCACGGCGACACCGCCTGGGTGAGGTGCTTTCTCGCCGTTCCCCTCGCTGAGCCGGAACTCGGGGCGGCGCGGCGTCTGCAAGCCGACCTCCGTGATCGAGTCCCGGACGTTCGCTGGGCGCGCCCCGAAACGCTGCACCTGACCGTGCACTTCTTCGGAGATGTTGGAGCTGGGCGGGCCGCTGCAGCGCTCGAGGTGGTCGCGCCGATCGCCGAGCGCACACCCTGTTTCGAGGTGATCCTGGATCGGCTCGGCTCGTTTCCACCGCATGCGATTCCCAAAGTGCTCTGGCTCGGGCCGTCAGCCGAGGTGACGTCGCTGAATGCGCTTGCTCTCCGGTGCCGGGCTGCGCTGAGTGCCGCACACTTCGACGTGGACAAGCGCCCATACAACCCACACTGCACGCTCGGCCGGCCCCGCTTGCGATGGAGTGCCGGCGCGCGAACCGCCTGGGCCGCCGCCATCAGGGATCATGTCGACATTCGCTGCACAGCGTCTCGGTTGGTGCTGTATGAGTCACGTTCGGTGCCGGGAGGTGCCGTGTACACCGAACACGCGTCGTTGGCGTTCGCCCCAGGATGAGCCGGGGTCAGCGGTAACGGGGGTCGACGATCTCGGTGTCGAGCCCGTAGTGCTCGATGGCCGCTGCGACGACATGTCGGGGGAGGCGGTCCTGCTGGGCGAGGCCGTCGAGCACCGCGACCGAGATGGATCCCGCGTCGATCTCGAAATGACGGCGCAGCGCCACCCGCGTATCGCTGCGGCCGTATCCGTCGGTGCCCAGCGGGATGAACGGGACCGTGACGAAGCGCCCGATCTGATCGGGCACGGCCTTCATGTAGTCGGTCACCGCAACGATCGGCCCGCCATCGCCGCCCAGTTGCTCATCAACGTACGACACGCGCGGTTCGGCGTCCGGATGCAGCCGGTTCCAGCGTTCGACGTCGAGGGCGTCCTGGCGGAGCAACTGGTAGCTGGTGGCGCTCCAGACCTCGGCGGCGACATCGTGTTGCTCGAGCAGCATCGCCTGCGCCTCGACGGCGGCCTGGACGGCGCTCCCGCTTGCAAGAATGCGCGCCCGATTCGTGCGCTCACCCTCAGCAGCCCTGTACAGGTACAGACCGCGCAGGATGCCCTCCTCGCTGCCCTCGGGCATCGGTGGCATCGGGTAGTTCTCGTTGTACAGCGTGATGTAGTAGAAGATGTCCTCGGCGTCGACGTACATGCGCCGCATGCCGTCGCGAATGACCGTCGCGAGCTCGTAAGCGAAGGCCGGGTCGTAGATGCGCACATTCGGGATCGCGCTGAACAGCAGCGGCGAATGTCCATCCTCGTGCTGCAGACCCTCGCCGTTGAGCGTGGTGCGTCCGGCGGTGCCGCCGAGCATGAAGCCGCGTCCGCGCGAGTCGCCGAACGCCCAGATGAGGTCGCCGACCCGCTGATAGCCGAACATCGAGTAGTAGATGTAGAACGGGATGACGGCCTGACCGTGGGTGGCGTATGCCGTGCCCGCAGCGGTGAAGCTGCCCATCGCCCCCGCTTCGGTGATGCCCTCCTCGAGGATCTGGCCGTCGACCGCTTCGCGGTATGAGAGCACCATGCCGGCGTCGACCGGTTCGTAGGTCTGTCCGAACGGCGCGTAGATCTTCACCTCGCTGAAGAGCGCATCCATGCCGAAGGTGCGCGCCTCGTCGGGGATGATCGGGACCACCCGGTTCCCGATGCCGGGGTCGCGGAGCAGATTGCGAAGCAGCCCGGCGAACACCATGGTGGTCGAGGCGGCGCGCGTGCCGCTCCCGGTCAGGAATTCGGCATACGGCGCGTCGCCGGGGAGTTCCAGGGGCTTGTTCCGCACCACCCGGCGGGGCAACATGCCGCCGAGCGCGCGGCGGCGCATGAGCAGATACTCGACCTCGTCGGAAGCCGCGCCCGGATGGTAGTACGGCGGCTTCAACTCCGCGAGCCGCTTGTCGCTGATGGGCAGCTCGAGCAGGTCGCGGAACGCGCGCAGCTCGGCTTCGCCGATCTTCTTGATCTGGTGCGTCGAGTTGCGTCCTTCGAACCCGACGCCGAGGGTCCATCCCTTGACCGTGTGCGCGAGGATCACTGTCGGTGCGCCGTGTTGCTCGAGCGCGAGCTTGTACGCGGAGTAGACCTTGCGATAGTCATGGCCGCCGCGACGCAGGTGGCGGAGATCGTCATCGGACAGGTGCTCCACCATCTTGCGAAGACGCGGGTCCGGGCCGAAGAAGTGCTCGCGGATGTACGCGCCGCTCTCGGTTGTGTATTTCTGAAACTCGCCGTCGGGGACGCGGTTCATCTGGTCGACGAGCACACCGTGCACATCGCGCGCAAGCAACTCGTCCCATTCACGCGCCCAGATGACCTTGATGACGTTCCAGCCCGCGCCGCGGAAGATTCCCTCCAGCTCCTGGATGACCTTGCCGTTGCCGCGCACCGGTCCGTCGAGACGCTGGAGGTTGCAGTTGACGACGAAGGTCAGGTTGTCCAGCTGCTCGCGCGCTGCCAGCGAGAGCGCACCGAGCGTCTCCGGCTCGTCGCACTCGCCGTCACCGAGGAAGCACCACACGTGGCTCTCGCTCGTGTCCGCGATGTGGCGGTTGTAGAGGTAGCGGTTGAAGCGCGCCTGGTAGATGGCGTTGAGCGGGCCCAGGCCCATCGACACCGTCGGGAACTCCCAGAACTCCGGCATCAACCGAGGGTGCGGATACGAGCTGAGCCCGTTGCCTCCCGTCTCCTGCCGGAAGTTGTCCATCTGGGCCTCGGTGATCCGGCCCTCGAGATACGCGTGCGAGTACATCCCCGGTGCCGCATGTCCCTGGTAGTAGATCTGGTCGCCGGAGGTGCCGTCGTCCTTGCCGCGGAAGAAGTGGTTGAAGCCCACCTCGTAGAGCGATGCCGCCGACGCGTACGTCGACAGATGGCCACCGATGCCGTCGCTCCGCTTGTTTGCCCGGGTCACCATGACGGCGGCGTTCCAGCGGACGATCCGGCGGATGCGCCGTTCCATCTCCTCGTCGCCGGGGAACCACGGCTCCTCGTCCGGCGGGATGGTGTTGATGTATGGCGTCGAGACCAGCGACGGCACCGGCACCTGCAGCCGCCGGGCGCGCTCCAGGAGTTTGCCGATGACGAATCGGGCGCGGACCGCGCCCTCGGAAGCGACCAGCGCGTCGAGGGACTCGAGCCACTCGCCGGTCTCCGCGGTATCAGCGTCAGGCAGCTGGTGGAGGAAGGCGTCGAACGTCATTCGAAAGCGAGGATATACACCCGGGCGCCGGAAACCGCTTGCGGCACCGATTGCTGTCTTTGCACCAACCTGTGGTACTGTCTTGGCAAGTGCTCGCGCATCGGCGAGCCATGCCTCTTGGTGAACCCTCTCTCCGCCGGTCAACGGCGGGTCTCAAGAATCCGGCACACGACACTCCAGCGAGGGGATTCTGGGATAACGGGAATGACCCGGGTCCCGAGGTAACACGGTGACAACGTTTGAATCCATCGGCGTGCGTCCGCGCACGTCCGCCGCGCTCCGCGAGCACGGTTTCACAGAGCCCAACACAGTGCAGCAGGAGGCGATCCCGCCGCTGCTGGCACACCACGACTGCGTGATCGAGGCCCCGACCGGGTCCGGGAAGACGCTGGCGTACGTCGTTCCGCTGGTGGAGCGACTCGCTGGGCATCAGGGACACGGCGCCCGGGCGTTGATCGTGACCCCGACCCGCGAGCTGGCGACCCAGGTCAACGCGGTGATCCGCAAGGTCGATCCAGCGCTGCGGACGGTGATCTGCATCGGCGGGGTCGGCTACGGCCCTCAGACGGGCGGTCTGCGCAACGCGCCTGACGTGATCGTCGGATGCCCCGGGCGCCTGCTCGATCTGGCCAGCAACGGCCTCGCGCGCCTGCGTGACATCGAGTACCTCGTTCTCGACGAGGCCGACGAGATGCTCGACCAGGGCTTCGCCAAGGACGTCGAGAAGATCATCTCGATGTGCCCGAACTTCAGCAGCAGCGCGCGCCGGCAGACGGTGCTCGCCTCGGCGACGATGCCCGACTGGGTGCAGCGCATGATCACCAAGCATCTTTACGAGCCGGAGCGCGTGCGTGTCGTCAACGAGCAGGTCCCCGCGCTCGAGCACGGCGTCATGAGCGTCGTGAAGTCGCAGAAGATCGACGCGCTCTCGCGGCTCCTTCGCCGCCAGCGCGCGACCGAGCTGAACCAGACCATCGTCTTTCACCGCACCAAGCACGGCGCCAAGAAGCTCGTTCGCGACCTGCTCCGCATGGGTCACACCGCCGGAGAGCTGCAGGGCAACCTGTCGCAGAATGCCCGTGACCGTGCCCTGGATTCGTTTCGCGCGAACCGGACCGAGGTGCTGGTCGCGACCAACGTTGCCGCCCGAGGCATCGACGTTGTCAACGTCGGACTGGTCATCAATTTCGAGCTCCCCGAGACCCCGCAGTGGCTGACCCACCGCGTCGGCCGCACGGCGCGGAACGGCAACGAGGGCAAGGCGATCACCTTCCTCAGCGAGGAGGACGGCGAACAGTGGCGCAAGCTCCGCCGCCTCGGCGCGCCGGCACTCCCGGAGATCGACGGCACGCTGCTGCTCACCACCGGCGAGTGGAAGCTTGGTGCGCCGCCGCGGGAGACTACGCCAGCGCCTGCTCCAGGTCGGCCAGTAAGTCGTCGACGTCCTCAATACCGACGGACAGGCGCAGCAGCCCGTCGCTGACGCCGACCCGGGTCCGCGATCTCCTCGGGTATCGAGGCGTGGGTCATCATGGCCGGGCTCTCGGCGAGCGATTCCACAGCGCCCAGTGATTCGGCGAGCGTGAACACCCGCAAGCCGCTCGAGAAACGAACGCGCGGCATCGCCCGACGAGACTTCGAAGGACACGACGCCGCCGTAATACCCGCCCATCTGGCGGCGGGCGAGCGCGTGGCCCGGGTTGCGCTCGAGACCGGGGTAGTGCACGCGCGATCACGGCATCCTGTTCCTCGAGCCATCGGGCGACGGCGAGAGCGTTGTCGCACTGACGGATGCACTCGAAGCTGCAGCGTCTTCAATCCTCGGAGCAGCAGCCAGCAGTCGAACGGTGACGGGACCGCGCCGACGGCGTTCTGGTGAAAGCGCAGGCGCTCCGCGAGACCGTCATCGGAGGTGAGCACCGCACCGCCGAGCACATCACTGTGGCCGCCGAGGAACTTCGTGGAGCTGTGGATCACGAGGTCGGCGCCGAGCTCGAGCGGACGCTGCAGCACCGGGCTCGCGAAGGTGCTGTCGACTGCGACCAGCGCACCGCGCGCCGTGGACCAGCTCGCTCACCGCGTCGAGGTCGACCACGCGGAGCAGGGGATTGGTCGGCGATTCCAGCCAGACCATGCGTGTTCGATCGGTCATCGCCGCCGCGATGGCGTCGGGGTCGGTCGGATCGACCGATGTGAAGCTGAGCCCGTAGCGCCGGAACACCTTGTCGAAGAGGCGGAAGGTGCCGCCGTAGACGTCTTCGGTGAGGACGACATGGGCCCCCGGGTCAAGGAGCAGCATCACCGTCGTCGTTGCGGCCAGCCCTGACGAGAACGCGAGGCCGTGGGTGGCGCCTTCGAGCGATGCGAGGCACTCCTCGAGGTTGGCGCGGGTCGGGTTACCCGATCGCGAGTACTCGAATCCCTGGTGGCCGCCCGGGTGATTCCTGCGCAAAGGTGGTCGCGAGATGGATCGGGACCACGACGGCCCCGGTCGAGGGGTCAGGGCCCTGCCCGACGTGCACGGCGCGCGTGGCCAGACCGAGTGGCTTTTGTGCTGCACGCCGATCAGCCACGTCCGCGGCGGGCGACGAACTCGAGCAGATCGCTCCTGGTGATCACGCCGACCGGCAGGTCGCCCTCGACGATCATCAGTGCCGGCTCACCGCCGAGCAACGCCTCGAAGGCCTCCTCGATCGGCGCCCCCGCGGCGACCCGGGCGAACGGCGGGTCCATCGCCGTGGACACCGAAGTGGTGACGACCGTCGGGTCGCGATAGATCCGATCGAGCAGCGTCCGCTCCTGGATGCTGCCGACGACGCCGCCGGCTGCAGTGCTCCCATTCTCGGTGACGAGGAATTGCGAGATCCCGTACTGCTGCATGAGATCGATCGCCTCACCCACCGACTTGCCGGCGCCGACGCTGACGAGCTCAGGAACGCCGTCGGTCGTGCGAATCGATGACCTCGCGAACGCGGGCGGGCACGAGGCGCTGGAGGTACCCGTTCTGGCGCATCCACTCGTCGGAGAAGAACTTGCTCAGGTAGTTGCGACCGGTGTCGGGCAGGAGCACGACGATCACGTCGTCGGGCTTGGAATCGACGGCCACCTGGATCGCGGCGTGGAGCGCGAGCCCGGCAGACCCGCCGACCAGGATCCCCTCCTGGCGCGCGAGCTTGCGCGCGGCGACGAAACACTCGCGATCGGTGACCTGGATGAAGTCGTCGACCATGTCGCGGTCGAAGGTGCCCGGCCAGAAGTCCTCGCCCACGCCCTCGACCTTGTACGGAGCGATCTCGCCGCTGAAGATCGAGCCCTCGGGATCGGCGCCGATGACACGGATCGCCGGGTTCTGCTCCTTGAGGTACTTTCCGACCCCGCTGATGGTGCCCCCGGTCCCGACGCCGGCAACGAACGTCGTGATCCGGCCGTCCGTCTGACGCCAGATCTCCGGGCCGGTGGTGCGGTAGTGCGCCTCGGGGTTTCTGGGGTTGAAGTACTGGTTGGGCTGAAACGCGCCGGGCACCTCGCGGGTCAGCCGGTCCGCGACCGAGTAATACGACTGCGCGGAGTCGCGCTCGACGTTGGTGGGGCAGATCACCACCTCGGCGCCGTAGGCGCGCAGTAACGCGATCTTCTCCGGCGACATCTTGTCGGGCATGACGAAGATCATCTTGTAGCCCTTGATCGCCGCGGCCATCGCGAGCCCGTGACCGGTGTTCCCGGAGGTGGGCTCGACGACGGTGCCGCCCGGGCGGAGCAGGCCCCGGCGCTCGGCGTCCTCGAGCATGGAGAGGCCGATCCGGTCCTTGACGCTGCCGCCCGGATTCAGCTGTTCGAGCTTTGCCAAGATCAGAGGCCGGAGCCCCTCGGTGACCTTGCTCAGCCGGACCAACGGGGTGTTGCCGACCAGGTCGAGGATGCTCTCGACGTACTCCACTGCCCGGCCATTCTAGTGCCCGGCGGCGGTGGTCCCCGTGGCGCAATTCAACTCCACGGCACTTTTGTCACGGCATACTGAGGACGAATGGACCAGGCTGGAGGCCACGGCGTCGCCGGGTCGCGGACACGCGTTCCCGGCTACACACTGGATCGGGGGATCGGCGTCGACCGCGCCGGTGCGCTTGTCGACGCCCACGACGACGCCAGCGGATCGCGGGTGGTCGTCCGGCTGCTCAGCCCGGCCCTCTCGTCCGAGGCCGCGTACCGGCGCCAGGTCCGCCACGACATGGGCGTGCTCCGCTCGCTCCGGCATCAGCATCTCCTGTCGGTCATCGAATTCGACGACCGCCACGCCGCGGTCGTCTACGAGTGGGTGGAGGCGATCACGCTCCGACACCTCGTCGATGTTTCCGGCCGTCTGGCTCCCGGCGCCGCGCTGGTCGTCTTCGATGACTCGCTCGCCGCCCTGGAAGCGTTGCACGCTGCCGGCGTCATCCACCGCGACGTCACCCCTGCCGCGATCAGGATCGATACCGACGGCACGGGCATCCTGGGCGACGCAGGCGTCCCCGCAGCGCCGCTGCGCCGCGGCTGGCGTGCCGGCACACCCCAGTACATGGCGCCGGAGCTGTGGGCCGGCCGGCCACACACGGTGGCAAGCGACATCTATGCCGCCACCGGTGTCCTCGTCGATGCGCTGACCGGTCGCCCCCCTTACCTCGGCACGGATCTCACGGGGCTGGGGGTGCAGCACACGCACGGAGCGCTGCCCAGTGAGGCGGTACCGCTGCTGACCAGGGAGCTGGTCATCCACGGCCTCGCCAAGGATCCCCGCGATCGGCCCGCGAGCGCGGCGCAGTTTCGTCGCGACGTGGAGATCGCGGGCGCCGCCTTTCTCGGTCCGACCTGGCGCGACCAGGGACGGGCGTGGCTGGCGGTCGCCGTGGCGGACCGTCTCGCCGATCCGGTACCCGCCTCGGCGGCGGTCGAGCTCGTCGACGCTGAAGACGAAGGACCGCTTCCCGGGCTGGCGATCGATTCGGCGGACGACCTGCCGCGACCGGGGGGTGTGGGCTGGAAGGTCTGGTCGGTCGCCGCGGCCGCGGTGATCGCGCTGTTGGTGATGGTCGTGTTCGCCGCGCGGGCACTCGGAGGCCCCGGCGTTGTGGTCTCGCCGACGCCGCCGCCCGGGCCACTCTTCACATCGACGCCGACCCCGGGGCCGACGGACGCGGGTATGCCCACGAGCATCGACACCGCCGGGGCCGCGCCCCCGACGGCGACGCCGACTGCGACCGCCACTCCGACGCCGACGGTGGCCCCGAACACCATGCCCATCACGATCGCGCCAAACCCGGTCCAGACCCCGACCCCAAGCCCAAGCGCGACGCCGACCTGAGGTGCGGGAGGCGCCCGCCTCAGCGAGTGCTGGTCAGGTTGTAGACGTCGCTCGCGTAATCGCGCATCATCCGCGCCGCCGAGAATCGCGGCCCGTTGGTGCGAAGCGACGCGCGCATCCGCTGCACCCAGCCGCGCGGGATGCCGTGCTCATCGCGCTGGTAGAAGAGCGGGACGACCTCGTGCTCGATGATGTCGAACAGCGTTGCCGCGTCGCGCGAATCCTGAATCGCATGGTCGAATAGGATGTCGCCGGGGATCGCCCATCCGTTGGTCCCGTTGAACGCCTCGGCCCACCATCCGTCGAGCACCGAGAGGTTGAGGCCGCCGTTGAGCGCCGCCTTCATGCCGCTGGTGCCACTCGCCTCCAGCGGTGGCCTGGGAACGTTGATCCACACATCGCAGCCCGCGACCATGAGGTCGGCAGTCGAGAGGCTGTAGTTGTCGAGGAAGGCGACCCTGCTCATCGCGGCAGGTTCGCGCTCGAAGGTGAACAGGCCCTGGGCCGCGTGCTTTCCCTCCTCGTCCTGGGGGTGAGCCTTGCCGGCGAGGATCATCTGGGCCGGGCGGTCCTTGTTCTCGAGCACGCTCGCGGCGCGCTGCGGGTCGAGCGTCAGCAACTGGATGCGCTTGTAGCCGGCGAGGCGGCGCGCAAACCCAAAGGTGAGTGCGTGATCGTCGAAACCGTGCTCGGCGGCCTCGACGTACCACCGGGGCTCATCGCGGGCCAGCCGGTTGGCGACGCTTCGCACCCGAACGAGCTGGACGAAGTCGGCGCGCAGGGCGTTGCGCACCTCCCACAACTCGGCGTCCGGGATGTCGTCGACCCCGCGCCAGGTCTCGGCATCGGCGGCGCGCGCCTCCCATCCATCACCGAGATAGCGGTCGAGCAGCGCGCGCATCCTTGGCGCCATCCACGTGGGCACGTGAACGCCGTTGGTGACGTGGCCGATCGGCACGGTGTCGGCCGGTCGCTCGGGGAACAGTGACTGCCACATCTGACGGGCGACCTCGCCGTGGCGACGGCTCACACCGTTGCGCGAGCGGCTCATCTTGATGCCGAGCGGAGTCATGACGAACTGTTCGTGGGGGTTGTCCGGGCGGGTGCGGCCGAGGTGGAGGAAGCCCTCGAGGTCGAGACCGGCCTGCTCCGGGTAGTCGCCGAGCACCTCCACGATCTCGCTGACGTCATATCCCTCGTTGCCGGCGCTGACCGGGGTGTGGGTGGTGAAGACCGTCCGCTCCCGCGCGGCGGTGAAGGCCTCATGGCGGGAGCGCCCAAGCGCCATCTCCCGCCGGGCCATCTCCAGCGGCGCCAGCGCGGCGTGCCCCTCGTTGAGATGGACGACACACGGGTCCAGGCCCATCGCGTCGAGAACTCGCATCGACCCGATGCCGAGGAGCGCGTACTGGGCCAGGCGTGTGGGCCGGTCGGCGACGTAGAGACGGCTGGTGATCCACTGGTCGATCGCGGAATTCTCCGGTCGCTGCGCGTCCAGCAGATAGAGGGGTGTGCGGCCGATGTCGAGCCGCCAGACCTGGACCACCACATCGCGCCCGCGCAGCGGCACGGTCACGGTCAGGGGCGTGTCTCCGTTGCAGACAAGAGCGGCAGGAACTCGCTCAGGGTCCACCTGGAGCCAGTACTCGAGCTGATACCCGGACCGGTCCATGCGCTGCTGGAAGTATCCCTGGCGGTAGAGGAGACCGACGCCGACCATCGGGAGTGCCATGTCGGAGGCCTGCTTGAGGATGTCGCCTGCCAGCACGCCGAGGCCTCCCGCGTAGATCGGCAGGGAGCGGTGGACCGCGAACTCGGCGCACAGGAACGCCACCGGACGAACGGGGCTGGCCTTGCCCACCATCGGTGGACGGCTGAGTTCGTCGTCGAGGGCACCCAGCAGCTCCGCCAGCCGCCGCAGCAGCGTCGGGTCGGCGGCGGCGCGTTCGAGCGTCGACGCCGACGTCTCGTCGAGCAGGCGAATCGGGTTGTGGTTGCTCGCCTCCCAGCGAGCCGCGTCGATCATCCGGAACACGTCGTCGCCGCCGGGCCACCAGGACCACGCGTAGTTGTATGCGAGCCGGGCAAGGGGTGCGAGCGGTGACGGCAGGCGGGCCGCGAGATCCGCCGACGCGCGGTCGATATCCTCGCTGCCGTCGGCGAGCGTCCGCGTCGCGAGCTCGGTCATTGCGCGGTGCCGGTCGCGGCCAGAGCCCGCTGGAGCGCTGCGACACCACCTTTCGGCCCGTCCTTGTGCCTGAAAACCGCAGTGCCGGCGACGAGCACGTCGGCACCCGCGTCGACGCATGCTCTCGCATTGGTTTCGTCGACGCCGCCGTCGACCTCGACCTCGGTGTCCAGACCCTGGCGTTCCACCTCGCGACGGATCTGCTCGACTTTGCGCAGCGTACGCGGTATGAGTGACTGCCCTCCGAACCCGGGATCGATGGTCATGACGAGCGCGAGGTCACACGACTCCAGGACGTCCTCGAGCATCTGCGCGGGCGTGCTGGGATTGATCGCCGCACCGGAACGGCAATCGAGCGTGCGGATCGCGGAGAGCGTCCGATGCAGGTTTGGGCACGCCTCGTAATGCACGGTGATGGCGTCGGCGCCTGCTGTCGCGAACGTGCTCAGGTGCGCGTCGGGATTGACGATCATGAGATGCAGTTCCAGGGGCAGAGATGTCGCGCGCCGGAGCACGCGCACCGTGTCGGTGCCGAACGTGAAGTTGGGCACGAACACGCCATCCATCACATCGACATGGATGCGCTCCGCGCCGCTCTCCTCGAGGTCGTGAGCGGCCTCGGCTATGTGTCCGAAGTCGGCGGCGAGCAGGCTCGGCGCGATCCGGATGGCGTCTCGGCAGGGCTTCCACGTCGATCGCGGCATCCCGCGGATTCTGGCAGACGCGGGTCAAAGGGCTGCGGGAATTCTCCGAGCCGTCACCCTGCCGCGGCAGCGGCGTCGAGGAACCAGGCAAGTGTCCCGTCGGTGGGGCGGACGAGGGAGGCCGGCACCTCGCCTCGCGCGGTGGCGGTGAGCGCCGCGTGCTTTGCCGCGCCGGTCACCATGAAACCGACGGCTGCGGCTGCGTTGATGGCCGGGAAGGTCAGCGTGATCCGGTCGAATGGTTCGTAATCCGCAAGGCCGCGCGTCGCCCAGCGGTCGGTCACGCCCAATGCGGTCGTGCCCGGGAACAGGGACGCCGTGTGGCCGTTCTCCCCCAGCCCGAGCAGGATCACGTCGAGCCGCGGCGCGCCGTGGCTTCCCGCGGGCAGCGAGGTGGCGAGCAGGTCCGAGTATTCGGCCGCTGCTGCATCGAGATCCGCGCGCTCGGCGGGCATGCGGTGCACCCGTCCGGGGTCGATTGGCACGCTGCTCAGGAGCGTGGTCAGGGCCAGGTGGTAGTTGCTGGCGGGGTCATCCGGCGGGCACGCGCGTTCATCGGCGAAGTACACGTCCCACGAGTTCCAGTCGATCCGTCCCTGCCACTCCGGGCCGGCGAGCATGGCGTTCAGCAGCCGCGGCGTGCTGCCCCCCGAGAGGGCGATCGAAAAGCTGCCATGATGATCGTGGGCTCGACGCGCCTGAGCGGCGATCCACGTCGCGACGGCGTCGGCAACCTCTTCTGCGGTCTCACTCACGACGCGCTCGCCCGCGAGGTCGTCGAGCGGGCTCACGGTTGCCACATCAGGGGCGATGCCACGAACGGCCGTCGCGCGCCATGAAGGCATGGGCTTCCTCGGGCCCCCAGGTACCCGCCTCGTAGTTCGGAGAGTTGGTGCGGTCCGGCGGATGGGCGCGCCATCCGTCGAGAATCGCCGTGCAGATGCGCCACGCCTCCTCGACCTCGTCCTCGCGCGCGAACAGCGTCGGGTCACCGCGCAAGCAGTCGAGGAGGAGGCGCTCGTAGGCGTCAGGCGATTGCTCGCGGAACGCGGTGCCGTACATGAAGTCCATGTTCACCGACTCGATACGCAGTGCCTGGCCGGGAATCTTCGCGCCGAAGCGGAGCGTGATGCCCTCATCGGGCTGGATGCGCAGGATGAGCAGGTTGGGGTCGATGCCGTCGGCGGGTATCACTCCAGAGGCGAGCGGCACGTTGCCGGCGAAGGGCGAATGGGGCACGCGTCGGAACTGAATCGCGATCTCGGTCGAGCGCTTCGGCATCCGTTTGCCGGTGCGCAGGTAGAAGGGCGTTCCCGCCCACCGCCAGTTGTCGATGTCGACCTTGAGCGCCACGAACGTCTCTCGGAGCGAGTCCGGGGCGACCCCTTTCTCCTCGCGATAGCCGGGAACCGGCTCATCGTTGATGGTGCCCGCGGAATACTGACCGCGAACCGAGTGCGAGAGCGCGTCATCGGGATGGATCGGTCGCACTGCACGGAGCAGCTTCACCTTCTCGTCGCGAACCATCTCGGCCTGGAAGTTCGATGGCGCCTCCATGCCCACGATCGCGACCAGCTGCATGATGTGGTTCTGCACGATGTCGCGCAGCGCGCCCGCTTCCTCGTAGTACGAACCGCGACCCTCGACGCCGATCTCCTCGGCCACGGTGATCTGCACATGGTCGATGTACTGCCGGTTCCACAACGGCTCGAAGATGCCGTTGGCGAAGCGGAAGACGAGCAGGTTCTGGACCGTCTCCTTGCCGAGGTAGTGATCGATACGGTAGATCTGCTCCTCGACGAACGCTCTGTGCAGCCGTTCATTGAGCTGACGGGCGGTTGCGAGGTCGCGACCGAACGGCTTCTCGATGATCACGCGCACGAACGTCCCCGGCGCCTGGGTTGTCAACCCGGCGGCGTTGAGCTCATCCGCGAGCGGCATGACCGCGTTCGGCGGCGTGCTGAAGTAGAGGACCCGGTTGCCGGCGGTGCCGCGTTCGCGATCCGCGGTCTCGAGTGCGGCGCGGAGCTTGCTGAAACCGTCCGCGGCGTTCATGTCGTAGGTGACGAAGCGAAGTCCCGCGGCGAACAAGTCCCACACCTCCTCACGCAGGTGGACGCGACCGTACCTCTCGACTCCCTCGCGCATGTCGGCGCGAAACTCGTCGTCGGTCAGGTCGCTTCGTCCCGCGCCGATGACGGTGAAACCCTCGGGCAGGCTGCCCTCGGCGGCAAGGGCATAGAGCGCGGGGACGAGCTTGCGCTTGGTCAGGTCGCCGCTGGCGCCGAAGATGACGACACAGAAGGGAACCGGGGTGCGCGGTTCGCGGCGTCTCTCGTGCAGCGGATGCTCCGCGGTCAGTGTGATGCCGGAGTCCCCGTCGCCGCCTCAGCCTTCACCGGATGCCCGCCGAACTCGTTGCGCAGTGCCGCGATCACCTTGTTGCCGAAGCCGTCCGGCAGGCGCGACTGATAGCGCGCCATCAGGGACAGCGCGAGCACGGGCGCGGGCACCGAAAGCTGCATCGCCTCCTCGAGCGTCCAGCGCCCCTCACCCGAATCGTCAACCCAGCCACGCAGCTGATCCAGCTGTGGATCGCGAGCGAAGGCCTGTTCGGCAAGCTCGAGGAGCCAGGACCGCACCACGCTGCCCTGATTCCAGAGGTGCGCGATGGCGTGCAGGTCGAGCTCGCCGAAGTCCTGCTTCGCCTGCATGATGGCGAAGCCCTCCGCGTACGCCTGGAGCATGCCGTACTCGATGCCGTTATGGACCATCTTGACAAAATGTCCCGCACCCGGAGGTCCCACGTGGAGGAATCCGTCGGGAGGAGCCAGGGTCGTGAAGATGGGACGCCAGTGATCGATGGTTTCCTTCTCGCCTCCGGCCATGAGGCAGTACCCGATCTGCAGGCCCCAGATGCCACCGCTCGTTCCCGCATCGATGAAGCTGATGCCGCGCTCGGCGCTGCTGGCCGCGCGAGCCATGGAGTCGTGATAGTTGCTGTTGCCGCCGTCGATGATGGTGTCGCCCTTCTCGAGCAGCGACTGCAGCGCCGCCACCGTGTCGTCGGTCACCTTCCCGGACGGGACCATGATCCAGACGCCGCGAGGCTTGTCGAGGGCAGCGATGAGCTCATCGACGCTCGCGGTCGTGGTCGCGCCGAAGGCCTCGACGCTCGCGCGTGCATCCGGGTTCGGGTCGTATGCGACCACCGCGTGGTCACCGTCGCGACGGAGCCGGTGGACCATGTTGGCGCCCATCCGGCCGAGCCCGACAAAGCCGATCTGCATGGTGGTGATTCCTTTGATGTGACGGCGCGCTCAGCGCGCCGCGGTGATTGCACCGACAGCGTCGGTGAGGCTGGCGAGCCCCGCACCGAGGTCGCCCGCGATATGGACGCGCACGACCCGCCTGCCATGGGATCGCAGCGACTGCAGGTCGCCGGCGGCCTGCGCTCGCTTGAGGATCGAGAAGGTGAACGGTTGACCGGGAATCGCAACATCGGTCCCGTCGTCCGCGGTGATCTGGATGTAGACGCCGGTGTTCGGACCACCTTTGTGCAGCTGCCCGGTACTGTGCAGGAACCGAGGCCCGAACCCGAGCGTGGTTGCGAGCCGCCGGGTGTCGCGGATTGCCACGCGCAAGCGCTGGAGCGCTCGCGCATTGGCCCCGTCGGGTGTCACGTACGCCATGAGGGCGACGTAGTCGCCTGGATTGGCCGTGTCGAGATGCGCGGCGAGTGCCTCCGACGCGCTCGCTCCCGAGACATCGCCGTACACGCGCAGCGCGCCGTCGGTGACCGCGGCAGGCTCGTCCGGAAGCGCACCGGCCTGCTGGTACTGCTGCAGCACCGCCTTGGTGTTGTCCTTGGATTCCTGGACGTTCGGCTCGTCGAAGGGGTCGATGGCAAGGTGCGCTCCCGCGACGGCGGTGGCGAACTCCCAGCGGAAGAACTCGGCGGCGAGGTCGTACTTGTCGGCGAGGTCGAACGCGATGACCGGATGTCCGGCGCTCTTCAACGCCTCGAGGGATTGATCGAAGGCCGAGTCGGCGCCGATGCGAAGGGCGACGAACAGTCGATCCTGCGAATACACGCCGGCGTCGCCGATGGGCTCATCCCCGATCGGGATGATGCCCTTGCCCTCCTTGCCGGTGCTCTCGGCAATCAACTGCTCGGCCCACAGCGAAAAGGCCTCGATCTCCTGGGGGGCGAGGATGGTCACCTTGTCGCGCCCCTGATCGTGAAGCACGCCCATGACGGTTCCGAGGCTGAGGCCGCAGTTGAGGTCGCCGGGGACACCTGCGGTGCAGTTCCTGCGCATGTCAGCAGCACGTTCGAGGAGGAGGTCGCAATCGATCCCGATGATCGCCGCCGGCACCAGTCCGAACATGCTCAGCGCGGAGTACCGCCCCCCGATGTCCGGCGGATTCTTGAAGACGTGGAGGAATCCTCGCTCCTGGGCGAGCGCGGCGAGCGGCGTGCCCGGGTCGGTCACGGCGATGAAGTGCGCGCCCGGGTTGTCACTGACCGCCGCGGTCAGCTCCCAGAAGTGCGCCAGCTGGGAGAGGGTCTCCAGCGTCGTGCCCGACTTGCTCGACACGATGTAGCCCGTCGCCTTGGGGTCGATGGCTCCCGTGACCCGCGCGATCGCGAGCGGGTCCGTGGTGTCCAGCACGTGGAGCGCCGGCTGTCCCTCGGCGCTGCCGAAGGAGGTGCGCAACACCTCGGGGCAGAGGCTGGAGCCGCCCATGCCGAGCAGCACGCAATCGCGCCACCCGGCCTCACGCACCTCGATGGCGAGGGCCTCCAGCGCGGGGAGCCGCTCGCGCATGCCGCCGATCACGTCGAGCCACCCCAGGCGGTTGTTGATCACCGCCGCGTGCGCGCCGTCGCCCGGCTTCCAGAGGTCGGGGTCGCGGTGCCAGATGCGCGTGGCGATGGCGCCCGCGGTCGTTGTGTCGAGGGGGACCGAGGCGTTCCCGGTATCGATGTGCTGGCGTGTCGCGTACCCGGAGCCGAACGAGTCGATCTTCTCGGCGATGCCACGGATCAGCTGGTCGTACGAGGCCGCGAACAGCTTGACGCCGTCGTCGAGCAACTGCTGCGTCACCGCGTCCATGTCGATGCCCGCCTCGGCGAGCTGGTCCATCACGCGGTGGGCGCCCTCGTAGCCGGCCTTGACGGTGTCGCCGGCAACGACCCCGTGGTCGAGGAAGGCCGCGATGGTGGCGGGCGGCATCGTGTCCACGGTGTCCGGGCCGATCAGCGCCTCTGCGTAGAGGACGTCCCGGTAGTTGGGGTTCTTGGCGCTCGTGCTCGCCCACAGCGGCCGCTGCACTGGCGCTCCAGCCGCCCGGAGCGCGGCGAACCGCTGGTCACCGAATCGCTGTTCGAAGAGCTCGTAGGCGAGCACGGCATTGGCGATCGCCGCCTTGCCGAGCAGCCCTTCGATGAGTGCGTTGCTCGGGTCCGCGGCGAGCTTCTCCTCGAGCAGCTTGTCAACCAGGGTGTCCACGCGGCTGACGAAGAATGACGCGACGGAATGCACGTCCAGGGGTTGCCCGTCCTGGTGACGCGCTTCCAGAGCGGCGATGTACTGCTCGATGACGCGCTCGTGCATCGCGATCGCGAAAATGAGCGTGACGTTCACATTGCGGCCGTCGGCGATGGTCCGGTGGATCGCCGGCATGCCTTCGAGCGTGGCGGGGATCTTGATCATGAGGTTGGGACGGTCGACGCGCTCCCAGAGCGTCCTCGCGGTCGCGACGGTTGCGTCGGTGTCGTGCGACAGCGACGGCGGTACCTCGAGGCTGACGTAGCCGTCGGCCCCGGAGGTGCGTTCGTGCACTGGCCGGAGGATGTCCGCGGCATGTTGGATGTCGGTGATCGCCAGCTCGGTGAACACGTCCATCGGATCATCGATGCCGGACTCGATCAGCTCGCGAATCTGATCGTCGTACAGCGAGCCTTCGGCGATCGCCTTCTGGAAGATGGTCGGATTGCTGGTCAACCCGGTGACGTTCTCGTCGGCGACGCGGCGCTCCAGCTGACCGGTCGTGACCAGCTCGCGGCTGATGAAATCGAGCCAGACCGACTGGCCGTGCTCGCCGAGCTGCTGCAGGGGAGTTGCCATTCAGCCGGCCTCCGCGCGAGCGCCGACCAGGGTGTTCACGGCGGCGACGATCGCATCGGCGTCGATTCCGGCAGCCGCCATGAGCTCTTCGGGGCTGGCCGAGCCGGGAAGGCCGCGAACCGCGAGATGCGTGACGCGGGGTGGGTTCTCCTCGACCGCCAGTGCCTCCATCACCGCCGCACCGAGACCGCCCTCCGGGTAGTGGTCCTCGACGACGACCAGGCGCCCGGCGGTCGCGTCGCTTGCCTCGCGCAGCGTTGCGACGTCAATGGGCTTGACCGAATAGAGATCGACGACCCGGCAGGAGATGCCGCTGTTCGACAACCGCTCGGCCGCGTCGATACAGGCGTGCAGCGTCACCCCGGCCCCGATGAGGGTCACCACGTCGTTGGTGGACCGGCGCACGACCTTGGCGCCGCCGATCGGGAACTCCTCGTCGTTCCCGTACAGGACCGGGTACGCGCCGCGCGTGGTGCGGATGTAGCTGATGCCATCGAGATCGGCCATCTGGGCGACGAGCTTCGCCGCCGACACCGCGTCGCTCGGATACAGCACCGTGGACGTGTGCACGGCGCGCATCGCCGCGATGTCCTCGAGGGCCATCTGTGAAGGACCGTCAGCGCCGATCTCGCAACCCGCGTGCGAGCCGGAGAGACGGACGCTCACCTGCGAAACGCCTGCCATCCGGATGAAGTCATACGCACGCGAGAAGAACGCGGCGAAGGTCGATGCGAATGGGACATAGCCGCGCACCGAGAGACCGACGGCGCTCGCGACCATCTGCTGTTCGGCGATGAACATCTCGAAGAAGCGGTCCGGATAGGCGTTCTTGAACTCCTCGGCGTGGGTCGAGTTGCTCACCTCGCCGTCGAGGGCGACGACATCGTGGCGGGACCCGAGCGCGCGCAGCGCGTCCCCGTAAGCCTTGCGCGTCGCGACCTTGTCGCCGATCTTGTACGACGGGAGTATCAGGGCCGTGTCGGCGGCGTTCGCCGCGGCTGATTCGAGGGCCTCGGGTGGGCGGACGTCGATACGCAGGTCGCGCTCTCCGCCCATCTCCGCGATCGCCTTCTCGGCCAGCTCGGGAGGCAGCGCCTTACCGTGCCAGCCTTCCTTGTTCTCGATTTCCTTGAACCCCTTGCCCTTGATGGTGCGGGCGATCACGACGCTCGGCCGGCCCTCCCCCGACCGTGCCGATGAGAGCGCCTCATCGATCTCGGTGAGGTCGTGGCCGTCGATGACGATTGCCCGGCAGCCGAAAGCCTCGACGCGGCGGCGGTAGATCTCCAGGTCCCACTCGAACTCGGTGGGGCCGCGCTGGCCGAGGCGATTGACGTCGAAGATGGCGGTGAGGTTGGAGAGGCCGTAGTGCCCGGCCTTGTCGAGCGCCTCCCAGATGGATCCCTCGGCGAGCTCGCTGTCGCCACAGAGCACCCAGACATGGAAGGGGAGACGATCGAGGTACTTGCCGGCGAGCGCCACCCCGACCGCGATCGGCAGGCCCTGGCCGAGCGATCCTGTGGCGACGTCGACCCAGGGGATGATCGGGGTCGGATGGCCCTGAAGCCTCGAGCCGAAGGTGCGGTAGGTCATGAGCTCTTGATCGTTCACGGCGCCGACGGCCTTGTACAGGCCGTACAGCAAGGGCGAGGCGTGGCCCTTCGAGAAGATGAGGTGGTCGTTGTTGGCCAGGTCCGGGTGCGCGAAGTCATAGCGGAGGTGGCGGGCGGCCAGGACCGCGATCAGGTCTGCGGCGGACATGCTCGATGTCGGATGCCCCGACCCCGCCTTGGTGCTGGCGCGGATGCCGTCGACGCGGATCTGCTGAGCGACCTCACCCACGAAATCGAGCGCCGGAAGCGCTCCCGTCTCGATACTGCCGGTCACCGCCATTGGATCGACCTCCGTTGAGCCATCTGAACTTGAATCATGCCGCGAGTGGCCCACGCGGCGTGGTGCGGTATTGGTTAAGGTCGCATGGGGTACAGTCACGGCTCTGGCGCGCGCCTATAGCTCAGTCCGGATAGAGCGTCTGACTACGGATCAGAAGGTCGGGGGTTCAAATCCTCCTGGGCGCACCAGCCAGATACAGCCAATTCGCGAGAAGCCCCATGTCGACGTGCTCTCCCGCGACGCAATCCAGCGCATGGAGGACGCCGCTCCGACCGAGCGGGACAAGTTGCTCATCCGCATCCTGGCCGACGCGGGCCTGCGTGCCGGCGAGCTGCTCGCGCTGACCCCGTCGGGGCTCCAGGAGCTGGCGCGCGGCCAAGTTCTTCTTGAAAGTCACCGGGAAGGGCTCCCGTGACCGCACGGTGCCCATCGCGCCGGTCCTGCAGCGGCGCCTGCGGCGCTACATCGCAGGCCGGCGAACGGATAAGGACATCGAAACCTCCCGTCGGATGAGGGTCGCACCCTACGTCGGTGCGCTACGCCGCGAGATGCCGCAGCGCGGGTTGACCGGTGCGGAACTGCCTGCTATCGCGGTTGTTCAGATGGCTAGTGTCATTGAAACCACCCGCCACGCGGCCGTCGAACTATGCGGCTGGGCTTCGGGTGACCCGGAGCAGAGTTCGGTGGTTTCGATGTACAGGACCTTCTCGTCCTTAAATTTCCAGTAGAGGTCCTCCCATGCCGACAAGAATGATGACTCGGCGGCGCCTCCTCTCAGATGCAGAATCAGCCAGTGTGCCTCGAGCCAAAAAGCCATAAGCGTGGGAGCAAAGAACTTCCGAAAGACCGTGTCATCAAAGAGATCGGTCTCGTAGACCGTGCTGAGTTCTTCGTAGAAATTCAAGACTCGGATCAGTCGCACTCGCCCGTCGTAGTCCAGGGCCTCGTATCGTGCAAGTCCGATTGCTGGGCCCCGCCTCTTGGACGTAGCCCAGACCTTCCGGGCCGAAGCGATACAAGCGGAGAACTCAGCCGAATCCTGGCGCTCCAGGTAACGAAAGGTCGTCTCAGCCCTCGACACGCTCCGCGCGTTGTGGATCGTGAAAATCGCGATGAGGGCGCCCACCAGCAGGAGGCCAGCTGAACACACCTGCGCCCAGTTTGCGAAGACCTGGTCGCTTGCCTCGGTCATCGGCCGCGTTGCACGCCCGGGCGGGGCTTCCCGTCGAGCGTCGTACTACGCGGGGATCGGAGCCGGGAGCACGATCGGGTTATACATGGTCTTCATGGTTCTCTACCTCTCGGTGAGAGTATGGGACGACGGTCGTCATAGTAAACCATCGACCCGAGCGCAGCGATTGGCCGCAGGCTTGATACACCGCTTGGCTCCCGACGAAGCCGCTGGCGCCCGTTACCGCAACCCTGGTCATTCGATCGCCACCGTGGCCGCCGGCCTCCGGCGCGTTGTCAACGCCTTGCCCAGAAGCTGATCGATCCATGGCGCGGCCTGCACCAGCGTGGTCATCAGGGCGCTCGATCCGGTGCTGTCGCCGCCGCGCATTCGGGACACGATCTCGAGGCCCATATAAAGGGCGATCACGGCTGAGCCGATCACCGCTGGATCGACGGTGCCCGCAAGCGGAGAGCCCGCGAGGATGCGCGACGCGAGCTCTTCAGCGAAGGTCATCCACGCCTGCATCCGGTCGACGATGTCGGCCCCCAGTTCGGGATCGAACGCCATCGCTCCGACGATCTCCTGGACGGCCGTGAGCTGGCCCAGGTGGAGATCCTCGGCGTAGAGCTCTTCCATCGCCGCCCCGAGGGCCTGCAGATTGGAGACGCCTGCAAGCCGGGTCTGATAACGGGAGAGTCGCTCGCCGCTGACGCGATCGAGCACCGCGAGGAGGAGGGCGTCGACGCTGCCGAAGTGGTAGAAGACGAGGGCGGGGCTGAAGCCGCCGGTGGATGCGATCGCTCGTACGGAAGTGTTCGCGTAGCCCGTGCTGATCAGGGTGCGCAACGCCGCGTCGACGATGCGCGCCCGCATCAGGTCACCCGCTTCGTTGCGGCGCTGACGGCGTCGTTGAGGGCGTGAATTGATCTCAGGTTCCCCGGCCCGGCCCGCGGCGGGTGTCGAAGGGGCCGGGTGGGCGGGCCGGCGCGTGTTTCCGACCGGCTTGCGTACCCCCTTTCTCTGATCGCTTGACTTGATCATACGATCAGTATATGGTTCGCGATCATACCGTGTCAAAAGATCGAGGAGATCGGCGTGCCACCTGGCGCGAACGTTCGTGCGCGAGTTCTCAGCCTCGTCGATGTGCCCACGACTGTGCTGTTGTTGCTCTTGATCTTCGTGTTTCCGACCTACAGCACCTCCGGCGAGGCACTGAGCAGTCAGACCGGCACCGTGATTCAAAGCACCGGCAGCGCGACCATCTTCGAAGCCAATCCGCAGGCCTTCACGGTGGTTATGGGGATCGTCGCCCTGGCTCTCGTGACGCTCGTCTTCACCCTGCTTACCGCATGGCTCGACTGGTCGCCAGTGCGATGGGCGCTGCTGGTGCTGCTCGTCCCGCTGACCGGCCTGGCGCTGCTCGCCCTCTTTTCCATCGGCATCTTCATGGTGCCGCTCGTCACGATTGGCTGGGTTGTGTTCGCCATGCGCAGGCGGCACATACAGCACGGTTCACCGGAGCGCGCGGCGTGGAAGTGATCAGTTCTAAGCTGAGCCGATGGGAGGCCCATTCCAATCGAGCGGGTTCGATTTCACATTCCTGTTGATCCCGCTCCTGTTCTTCGCGCTCTGGGTCGCCGCGATCGTCGTCTGGATCGTGGTTATCGTGGAGGTGGCGAAGATCCCGGACGCTCAGTTCCGCGCAAGCGGCAGCGAGAAGATCGTGTGGCTGCTCATCGTCATCCTGGGTGGGATCATCGGGTCGCTCGTCTGGCTCTTCGCCAAGCGTGAGGAGGTGCGCCGCTATTCCGGCACGTTGCCGCCGCCACCACCGGGTTGGTACCCGGAGGCCGGCTCGGGAACCCTGCGGTGGTGGGACGGCGTCAGATGGACAGACGCCCGCCATTTCCCTCCTCCGCCCGCCTAGCCGGATCCGCGTAACCAACCCCTCCGTCGGACGTTTGAACGATCGCTCCTGCACACAATCAACCGGAGGGTTCCCCCAGTGACCCGGGTTCTCAAGCTCACGGCAGCAGCCACCGGCGCCGCAGTCGTCGCAATCGCAGCGTTCCTCTTGCATCCCCGATCGGGAGCGCGCCGCCGGGCAGCGGCTCGTCGCGCCTCCGTCGGCGTGGCATCCCTCGTCGGTTCGGCGGTCGACAGGCGTCCGCGCCGAGCGGGAGCGACCAGCTGGGACGAGACACTTGCCAATCGCGTGCGGGTCGCTCTCTCCCTGGGCTTCGGCGACCTCGCGACAGGACTGGAGATCCGCGCCAACCGCGGCGTGATCACGCTCCGCGGTGAGGTCGACGAGCTGACCGACATCACCCGATTCGAGACCGCGGTCCGCGAAGCAGGCGACGTTGTCGACGTCGACAACCTGCTGCGCCTTCGCATGCGCGACCAGCGCCCTCGCGTCCTTTCCGCCTAGCCGGAGCAGCGCGCGATCGGCGACACTCCGCTCGTGTCGCTGGCCTTCGACCCCCCGCTCGAACCGATGCTGGCGCGCGCCGCCGCGGAGATCCCGCGAGAGGGCGCTTGGCTCTACGAGCCGAAGTGGGACGGCTTCCGGGCGATCGTCTTTCGTGACGGCGACCACGTGCACATCGCCAGCCGGAACGCCCTGGCTCTGGAGCGGTACTTCCCCGAGCTGATCCAGCCGCTTCGGGAGGCGCTCCCTGAGCGGGCGATCGTCGACGGCGAGGTGGTGATCGCCGGCGACCACGGACTGGACTTCGACGCTCTGCAGCAGCGCATCCACCCGGCGGCGTCCAGGGTGAAGATGCTTTCCGAGAAGACGCCGGCCTCAGTGGTGCTCTTCGACCTGCTTGCCCTCGACGCGGACGACCTCCGCGAGCGGCCGCTCGAGCAGCGCCGGAGCGGGTTGATGCAGGCGATCGTCAGCAGCCGGACAGTTGGCGTCACGCCGCAGACCACGGATCCCGACGAGGCGACAACCTGGTTCACGCGCTATGAAGGCGCCGGCCTCGACGGCGTCGTCGCCAAGGATCCGGCCGGCACATACCGCCCGGGCGAGCGTCGCTGGATCAAGGTGAAGCACCTGAGAACCGTCGACTGCGTGGTCGGCGGCTACCGGATCGCCAAGGACGGACGCGGTATCGGGTCACTGCTCCTCGGCCTCTACGACGATGACGGCGGGCTCCATCACGTCGGCCACACCTCGTCGTTCGACGCAGCGGAGCGGCGGGCGATCCTCGAGCAGTTGCAGCCGCTCGTCGGCGGCGACAGCTTCGGCCACGGGCGCACACCCGGGGGGCCGAGCCGCTGGCAGCGTTCGGCCGACAGCGCGTGGACGTCGGTGGGTCCCGAGCTGGTGTGCGAGGTGTCGTTCGACCACCTGCAGAGCGGCCGCTTCCGCCACGCATCGCGTTTCCTCCGCTGGCGACCCGACAAGGACCCGCGTTCCTGCGACTTCGGCCAGCTGTCGCCACCAGAGGAGTTCTCGCTCGACGACATCCTCGTCACTCGAGGCTCGTGACACGCTCCTCCGTTCACACGGCCCAAGGGGCACGGCAATGAGCGTAGAGTGCCGGCGCGGTCATGGCCGGTACTGATTACAGCTCGTACCTGCGCATCGACGAGCTTCTCGACCTCCAGCACCCCCTCACCGAGGGCGCGCACGACGAGATGCTTTTCGTGGTTGTTCATCAAGTCTATGAGCTCTGGTTCAAGGTCATCCTCCACGAGCTCGACCACGTCACCGCAGAGCTGCTCGCGGGGCGTCCCCAGGGGGCTTTGGCGCCGCTCCAGCGCACCACCCGCGTGGACGGGCTGCTGATCGCCCAGCTGCGGGTGCTCGAGACCCTGACGCCGGAGGGGTTTCTCGAGTTCCGTGACCCACTCAAGCCCGCATCCGGATTGCAGTCGGGACAGTTTCGCGCCATCGAGGTGCTCGGCGGCTTCGACGGAACCACGCCGGCCGACGCGTCACAGCTCTCCGATCACGACCGCAGGGAGTTGCGCCGCCGCGCCGGTGCTCCGACCCTGTACAGCGCGCTCTGCGCGGCCCTGCGAGCGCACGGTCTCGACGCTCCCGATGGCGACAGCGACGAGCTGCAGCGAGCGACGACTCAATGGGCTGGTCTCCCTGTACCGGGACCACGTGGCGCAGGCGCGCGCGGTCCTCCACCGCGTGTGCGAGCTGCTGATCGATCACGACGAGGCGATCTCGCGCTGGCGCTTTCATCACGCCCTGATGGCCGCCCGCCTGATCGGTTCCCGGCCGGGAACCGGTGGCGGTGGCGTGGCCTACCTGGACACGACCCTCGCGCTGCGATTCTTCCCCGAGCTCTGGGAGGTGCGCAACCGCCTGTGACCGCCCCACTTCCAGACAACCTCGACCGCAACTCGTGCGCTCAGTTGGATGCGCAGGACCCGCTTTCCGCATTTCGCGACCGGTTTCTCGACGACGGTTCGACGATCTACCTCGATGGCAACTCGATGGGCCGGCTGCCCAAAGCCGCGTTGTCGCGCCTCTTGGAGATGGCCGAGCACGAATGGGGGACGATCCTGGTCCGCGGGTGGACCGAATCGGGGTGGATGGAGTCACCGCTCCGCGTCGGCGACGGCATCGGCCGGCTGATCGGTGCGTCACCAGGCGAGGTACTCGTTGCCGACACCACGTCGGTGGGGCTGTTCCGGTTGATGGCGTCCGTCCTCCGAGCACGTCCGCAGCGCCGCGTGATATTGACCGAGCGGAGCAATTTCCCGACGGACCTCTACATCGCGGATGGCGTTGCTGACATGCTCGGCTGCGAGGTCCGCGCCGTCGAGCGTGCCGCGCTGCGCGGCGCGCTGGACGGTGACACCGCGCTGCTCATGCTGACCGACGTCGACTTCCGAACCGGCGCACGCCACGACATGGGCGCGCTCACCGACGCTGCGCACGCTGCGGGCGCGCTCGTCCTCTGGGATCTGTCCCACTCGGCGGGCGCCGTCGAGATCCAGCTCAACGCACACCGCGTGGACCTGGCGGTGGGATGCGGCTACAAGTACCTGAACGGCGGACCAGGGTCACCCGCGTACCTGTACGTGGCCACCGCGTTGCAGGATGAGTTGCGCAATCCGATTCAGGGTTGGCTCGGCCACGACAACCCATTTCTGTTCGATGCCGAGTATCGACGGGCGCCGGGAATACGAGGCTGGATGAGCGGGTCACCACCCGTGCTGGGGATCGGGGCGCTTGAGGTGGGCATCGATATCCAGCTCGAGGCCGGGGCACGACGAGTTGGGGAAAAGGCGGGGCTGCTCACCGAGGTTTTCATGCGTCTCGCGCACGCCCGCCTCGACGCGCACGGCTTCGTGGTGGCAACTCCTGATGGGCCCGAACGCCGTGGCGCTCAGGTGTCACTGCGCCACCCGGACGGGCTCGCAATCGTGCGCGCGGCGGCGGACCGAGGCGTCATCGGCGACTTCCGGCCGCCCGACCTCTGCCGTTTCGGGCTCGCCCCCCTCTACACGCGATTCGTCGACCTGTGGGATGCCGTCGAGCGCATCGCCGACGTGGTCGAGAGCGGCATGAGCGGGCTTCCCAAATACCGCGCCGACGTCGCGATCCCCTGAGCTCAGCTGGACTGGGGTCGAGCGTACACGGCGATCGGCTTGAACACGTAGGGCGTGATCGTGCACGCGCCGTCCTCCTGGCAGACCCTGAACCCGAAGACGATCTTCAGATAGCCGAGCCCGGTGCGCGTTGTCCTGAAGGTCCAGGCATGCGCACCGGGGAATCCGCAGATTGCCGTGAGGTGGCAGGGTGGGTTTGCGATTGCGGTGAGGATGTCGGCGTTCGCGGACTCGACGGCCTCGCCGAGGCCAGGCAGCAGGACCACCTCGACGCTCGTCCCCAGCGGGACGCGAACCTGCGCCGTGGTCCTGGGCTCAAGCACCACGACGGACCCGTCGCGCCCCGCGACGTCAGACGCTGCTGCCACCGCCGCGGGCCGGGTCGCAACCGGCTGCGCTCGGGTCGCATAGAGCACGACGGTGATGAGCGCCCCCAGCGTGATCGGCGTGAGCACGACGGCCATGACCGGCACCCATCGCCGTCCCGACGCCCGCCCGGCGCCGCTGCTCAACGCCGTGTCGTTTCGCGGGGTGCGCGCCATCCTGACCACAGCGACCAAGCGACGATGAGCACCACCATCGCGACGATGACCCAGAGAGCGTACTTGCTGATCGTCTGCGCCACGGCCACGGCCGGCTGGCCGATCGCAAAGCCCGCGGCGACGATGACCGCGACAAATGCCAGCGTGCCGATCACGTCGGCCACGATGAAAACGAGGAACGGCATCCCAGCCTCGCCGGCCGCCATGTAGAAGAACAGGTTCGGAGCAGGCAGGAACGGCGCGAAGACGATCGTCCACACGCCGTATTTCTGAAAGAAGCGCTCGCCGCGCGCAGCGCGCTTGCGCCAGCGAGGGTCGGACGCGCTGAGGAAATTGATCAGGCTTCGGCCGTAGCGTCTTCCGGCCCAGAAGTAGAATGGGTCGGTCATCATCGAGATGGGCAGCGGCGCGATCAACGCCAGGAGCAGCGGGGCCTTCCCGACCCTCACGAAGCCGCCGGCGGCCACCATGGAGGCGATGCTGCCGCGGAGGGCGCTGAGCAGCACAGGGTTGCGGCCGAGGAGCAGCGGCGTGAGGGGCAACCCGGCGTAGTAATAGATGGAGTTGGCGATGATCGGTCCGACGCAGAGGACGTCTTTGATGCCGACCCGTGGACGGGGACGCAGCGGCTCCGCTGTGGCGTCGACGATCAGCGTCTCGCTGTCCATGGACCCATTGTCACCTCTCGCCCGGGAGGACGCTGTCAGGCGACGTCTCGGACCGGCATATCGATTGTCACGGCAGGCTCGGTCCTGCGGCTCTGGCCGACCAGCAGGAACACCACGGCGCCGATGATCAGCGCTGCCGCGACCACGGTGACCAGGGTCACCTGCTCGCCGAGCACGATCGCCCCCAGCGCGACTGCCACGACCGGGTTCACGAACGCGTACGTGGATGCGGCTGTGACCGAGACATGGTGCAGAAGCCAGATGTACGCGACGTAGCCGACGAGCGCGCCGACGAGGACCAGGTAGACAAAGGCGGCGACCGAGGCGAATGACACCGTGTTGAGGTGCACGTGTCCGAGTTCCCCGCCGGCCACGCCCGCGATGCTGAGCAGGACGCCGCCCGCGATCATCTCCATGGCGACTGCCGTCAGCGGCTGGCTGGGCGAGGGTGCGGTCCGGGCGTAGAGCGAGCCGAGCGCCCACAGGAGCGGCGCCATCAGGACGATCAGCGTCTGCCAGTGACCAGCCCCGGCGCCACCCGGGCGGACGAGCAGGACGATACCGGCGAGCCCGACGGCGATGCCCGCCGCCGCCGTCCAGTTGATCCACTTCCCCCCGAAGGCAGGCGCGAACAGCGCCATCCACAAGGGCACCGTCGCGATGATCAGTGCCACGAAGCCGCTCGGCAGGTACTGCTCGCCCCAGGCCACGCCGCCATTGCCGAAGAGCAGAAGGCAGCCTCCGATGACGAGCGCTGACCGCCAGTGGATGAGCGTCAGCCGTTCTCGCGGGGCTCCGGGGCGGTGGGAGAACGCCAGGAGCAGGAGGCCGGCAAGGATGAAACGTGCTCCCGACATGAGCAGCGCCGGGATGGTCTCGATCGCAATGTGGATGGTGAGGTACGTCGAACCCCAGATGACGTACACCGCGGCAAAGGCGACGACGATCTGAGCGCGCGAGGCCCCAGCGCGGGAAATCTGCGACGTGGACACGTTCGAGGTCATTTGTTATGATACAAAACGGTGAACGTACCGATACGTTATCACATCACCGGACGGCGGGCGTCTGAGATCGCGGAGAGCGTCGAGCGCGGCATTCGCGACGGCGAGCTCACCGCCGGGACGCGCCTGCCGACCGTGCGATCGCTCGCGTCTCATCGCGGGATCAGCACCGCGACCGTCGCCTCGGCCTACCGTGAGTTGCGCCGTCGTGGGCTCGTCGCCGGGGCTGGACGCCTCGGCACCACCATCGCCCCGCGTGTGCCGCCGTCGCCACGTGGCAGGCCGATCGTCCCCGCCGGAGTGGTCGACCTCCTCTCCGGCAATCCGGACCCGGCACTGCTGCCGGACCTCGGGCCCGCCTTCGCCTCGCTGCCGCGCGAGCCGGTGCTCTATGGCGCAGCCGGCTCCGACCGCGAGCTGCTCGCCCTTGCCGCCGCGCGGCTCGAGAGAGACGGGGTGCCGGGCGACCACCTGACCGTCGTCGGGGGCGCGCTCGACGGCATCCAGCTCGCGCTCCAGGCGCACGTCCGTCCCGGCGATCGGATCGCCGTCGAAGATCCCTGCTACCCGGGGATCATCGACCTCGCTTCGGCACTCGGGCTGACCGTCCTCCCGGTGGCAATCGATGACCGGGGTCCCACCCCCGAGGGCCTGGCCCGCGCCCTTCGCGGCGGGGCTGTGGCGTGCGCGCTCACCCCCCGCGCCCAGAACCCCTACGGTGCCGCGGTCGATGCCGAGCGCGCGCGGGAGCTCAAGGACGTGCTCGTCCGCCACCCGGCGGTGCTGATACTCGAGGATGACCATGCCTTCGACATCACAGAACGGCGTTGCCATTCACTCTGTGAGCCGGGGCGTGCTCGCTGGGCGCATCTCCGTTCGGTTTCGAAATCACTCGGACCCGACCTTCGGCTGGCGGTCATGTCCGGCGATGCGACCACGGTCGCGCGGGTGGAAGGTCGCCGTCTGCTCGCCGCCGGGTGGGTATCACACCTCCTGCAGCGTCTCGTCGTCCGGATGTGGAGCGATCCGGGTGAAACCGCTCGGACGCGTGAGGTCGCAGCGACGTACACCTGCCGCCGCGAAGCGCTCCGTGAGGCGCTTGCGAAGCGTGGCATCGAGTCACATGGCAGCTCGGGCCTGAATGTCTGGATCCCGGTGGCGCATGAGGACGCAACCGTCGCCGCCCTCCAGGAGCGTGGGTGGGGCGTGCTCGCCGGGGACAGGTTCCGCATCGCGAGCGCCCGGGGGATCCGGGTCACCACGTCACGGCTCGAACCCCTGGACGCGGCACGATTTGCCGCGGATCTCGAAGCCGCGCTGGCTCCCGAACCGTCCCGCCTCAGCTGACGGGTCGATGACGGAGAGCCAGTCCAAGCGCCTGCACGAGGACCGTGCCCGCGCCCTCTCCTTCGGTGGCGTGGCCGATCTGTACGACAGGGCCCGGCCGTCCTACCCGTCCGCCCTCATCGATGAGCTGATGGAGCTCGGTGCACGCCGGGTGCTCGACGTCGGTTGTGGGACGGGCAAGGCCGCGCGCCTGCTGATCGAGCGAGGGTGCGACCTCCTCGGCGTCGAGCCCGATCCGTACATGGCGGCCATCGCGCGCAGCCACGGGATCAACGTCGAGGAGGCGACGTTCGAGAGCTGGGACTCGCGCGCCCGCGTCTACGATTTGATCGTCTCCGGGCAGGCGTGGCACTGGGTCGACCCCGCACTCGGAGTCGCCAAGGCGGCCGCGTTGCTGCGCCCGGGTGGACACCTCGGCGTCTTCTGGAATCGGGGCCGGCCCGAAGACGATGCCCAACGCACGCTCGAAGCCGTGTATCTCCGGTGTGCCCCGGAGATCGCGACGACCAACGTCGCGCTCAACCCCATGAACGACCCGACAGATCGGTTGCATGAGTTCCGAGACCTCGGGGTGTTCACCGACGTCGTGGTGCGCGAATTCCCGTGGACCACCGTCTACGACCGGGCGGGGTGGATCGATCTGATCGCCACGCACAGCGATCACCTCCGTCTGCCCGATATCCAGCGCAGTGCCCTGCTCGAAGCCGTCGGCGACGCCGTCGACGGCATGGGGGGCACCCTCACCTACCACTACTCGACGCTGCTGGTCCTGGCGAAACGAGGGATATGACCGCCGCCGTACCATCGGCTTCGTGACGGGACGCACCTGATGAGCGGGCGCGCGTGACCGAGGTCGCCGACCAGGCGCGCGCGCTCGGCCTGCGGCTGCTCTCGCGACGGTGGGACGACCCACCCCACACCATCGAGACGATGGACACGGCGATCGCCGAGCTCGCCGGGCTGCGGCGGATTGCCGTCGACTCGGAAGACCTGCAGGCGCTGCAGGAGGTGCTCGCGGAAATCACCGACATGCGCCGCCAGATCGACACGTGAGACCGGTGACCGCCCGCCGATGACCGTGACCGATGGCGTTCAGATCGGCGCCGGTGCCGTCGTCGTCCTGGTGACCATCTACGACGTGGTCCAGTCGGTGGTCATGCCCCGGCCGGCGGTGGGGCGGATTCGCCTCAGCTTCACCCTCATCCGCGGCGGATGGCGCGCGTGGCGGAAGGTCGCCGAGCGTCCCAAGAAGTTGCAGACCCGCGAGACGGCACTCGCCGCCTTCGCACCGATGATGCTCGTGACGCTGCTTGTCCTCTGGGGCCTGTCGTTCATCGTCGGCTACGCGCTGATCTTCAGCGGACTCCACGACGGCCTGCAGCCCCAGCCGGACTCGTTCGGCACCACGCTCTATTTCTCGGCCGGACGGATGCTCGCGTTCTCGGTCGCCGGCATCGAGGCGACCGGTGTGGCGACGCGGACCTTCGCCGGCATCGAAGCAGCAAGTGGCTTCGGTTTGTTCGCGCTGGTGATCAGCCTGCTCTTCTCGCTCTTCAGCTCATTCCAGCGACGCGAGACGGCCGTCGTCGCACTCGACGCCCTGGCCGGCGCACCGCCCTCCGGCCTGCAGCTGCTCGAGACCTGCGCCAAGGACGCCATGCCGGAGCAGCTCTCGGCCACCTTCGATGAATGGCGGCTGTGGACCGTGGACGTCATCGAGAGCCATCTCTCCTACCCGCTCCTCTTCTACTTCCGCTCAAGTCACGACAACGAAGCGTGGGCGAACTCCTTTGGTGCCGTCATGGATGCCGCGACGCTGGTGCTGACCACCATCGATGGAGGACCGGTGGGGCACGCGCGGCTCATGCACAAGGTCGGTGCTCACTTCGTCGCCGACATGCGCGAGCACTTTCGCTATGAAGGCGAGGCGATTGCCGGCGTGGAGCGCGAAGAGTTCGTCGCGGCCTGCGCCCGTCTCGAACACGCCGGGTACCAGCTCCACAACCTCGACAGAGCGTGGGAGGAGTTCAGCGCGCTGCGGAGCAAGTACGGTGCGTGGCTCAACCGGACGACGAAAGGTCTCAGCGTCCCGCCGGCGCCCTGGATCGGCGATCGCTCATATCTGCCTCACCGGGAACGGTCAGCGCAGGGACGGGGTCAGCCCCGGGTGGCCTGAGGACTCCCGCTGACGTACCCGTCGCAACCGAGCACGGGAAGCGGGGGATAGCGGGGAAACCGCGAGTCCGTATCGGCAAGTCCACAACGAACGAACGTCGAGCGCGCACCTCTGATCGAGGCGCGCGTGCGCGCACGACACGCACTGGCCCGGGAGCGGCGGGGGAGTCACCTGCATCAGAACATGGTGCGCGCGGCGATCATTCGAGCGCTTACCATGCGCGGGCCATGCCCGCCACAACCGTCACCGAGCACATCGAGAAAGCCGTACGCAAGATCGACAGGTCGACGGCGATCGACCATTGGGACCGCAACCTCGGGCGCTACGATGCTGAGGAGTTGATGGCCGAGGTGCTCGGCCGAAAGCTGACACCCGCTCTCCTCGACCGCGTGCTCGACACCACGTCGAAGAAACGGTTTGCGGCCATGGTGACGCGGCGGGTCAACGGTGAGCCGATTCCGCGCATCAAAGGCCACTACGCGTTTCGCGGACTCGATCTGCTGGTGAGAGAAGGTGTTTTCGTCCCGCGAGCGTCGAGCGAGCTGCTTGCCGAGGAGGCGATCAGGGCGCTGCGACGGCGTCGCGGGCAGCGTGTCGCCGTCGATGTTGCAACGGGTGCCGGCCCGGTCGCGCTTGCCGTTGCCCACGAGGTGCGCACCGCCGATGTCTGGGGTGTCGATATCTCGGCGGACGCGGCGGCGTTGGGCAAGGACAACGCACGACGTCTCGGCCTCCGCAACGCCCACTTCCGCGCCGGCGACCTTCTTGACGCCCTGCCGCGCCGGCTGCGCGGTGAGATCGATGTCTTCACCATCCACCCGCCATACGTGCTCCGCCGCGACCTCAAACAACTTCCCCGGGAGATCCGCGAGTTCGAGCCGCTCCAGTCGCTCACCGACGGCTCGGACGACGGGCTCGGTCTGGTGCGCAGGCTGGGCGCTGAGGCCCACGCGTGGCTCAAACCCGGCGGCGTCCTCCTTGTCGAAGTGGGCACGTACCTGTCGCGCACGGCTCAGGCGACGCTGCGCGCGGCGAGGCTCGTCGACGTGACCTGGACGAAGGACGAGCTCGGTGTCACTCGCGTGGTTTCGGGGCGGACGCCATCGAGGAACCCGCGCATCGCACGCCGGCCGGCCTGAGCCGTCAGTGGTGGAAGCGCTGGCGGTCCGCGTGCGGTTGCTCGACGGCGGCGTGATGCCTGAGGAGGCTCACCTCGCGTTTGAGGTCTTCGACGAGGAGGTCTGACAGGTCGCGCGAGAAGCCGTTGCGGACCACCACGCGGAGCACGGAGATGCTTTCGAGGTTCGCGCACAACGTGTACGCGGGCACCTGCCAGCCGCGCTTGCGCAGTGCATCCGAGACGTCGTAGACGCTGTAGCCGGAGTCGGGGTCGACCGTGAAAGCGAAGACCGGGAGCTCGCTGCCGTCGGTGAGCAACCGGAAGGGACCGAGCTTCGCGACCTCTGAGGACAGGTGGAGCGCGGTGTCCTGGCACGCCTGCTGCACGCGCCGGTACCCCTCGAAGCCGAGGCGGATCAATTGGTAGTACTGGGCGATCACGTTGGAGCCGGACCGCGAGAAGTTGAGCGCGAAGGTCGGCATGCTGCCGCCCAGATAGTTCACGTTGAAGATGAGGTCCTCGGGGAGCGACTCGCCGTCGCGCCAGACCACCCAGCCGACCCCGGGATACACGAGGCCGTACTTGTGCCCGGATGTGTTGATGGACGCCACGCGATCGAGCCGGAAGTCCCAGACCAGGTCGGGCTGCAGGAACGGTGCGATGAAACCTCCGGAAGCAGCGTCGACGTGCACCGGAACGTCGGGGCCGCCGCCTGCGGCCAGCTGCTGCAACGCCGCTGCAATCGCGGACACGGGCTCGTAGCTGCCGTCCTGCGTGGAACCGAGCACTGCGACGACCCCGATCGTGTTCTCGTCACACAACGGTATGGCCGTCTCGGCGGTCAGGTGGCGACGCTCACCCTCCATCGGGACGTAGCGCGGTTCGACATCCCAGTATCGGCAGAACTTCTCCCAGCACACCTGCACGTTGATCCCCATGACCAGGTTCGGCTTGTCGACGGGCAGCCCCGCGGTACGGCGGCGCTCGCGCCAACGCCACTTCAGCGCAAGTCCGGCGAGCATCGCGGCCTCGCTCGAGCCGGTCGTGGAGCAGCCGACACCGGCGTGCGCGCCGGGAGCGTGCCAGAGACCGGCAAGCATGTGCACGCACCGGCGCTCGAGCTCCGCCGTCTGCGGGTATTCGTCCTTGTCGATGACGTTCTTGTCGACCGATTCGTCCATGAGCCGCTGCGCCTGCGGCTCCATCCAGGTGGTGACGAACGTCGCCAGGTTGAGCCGGGCATTGCCGTCGAGCATCAGCTCGTCGTGCACGATCTGGTATGCGAGGTCGGGTGGCAGCTCGCCCTCAGGCAGATGCAGCTTGGGAACGGTCCTCGTCTCGCCGGCACGAGCGTAGATCGGATTGACCTCGATCGTCGCATCAGCCGCGTCGTGACTGCGATGGTGGAGCGGCACGTTCAGTCTCGCGATGCGATGTCGCCCGGCTCAGGTGCGGCCGGCTGGCGCGACTGCGCCGGTTTCCCGGTGAGGTCGGTCGACGCCTCCGGAGCTGGACCGCGCGCGGCCAGACTTGAATCCAGACCGTCGGCGTTCTCCGCCGTGAAGACCAGTTGATGCTGCAGCGTCTCCATCTCGTGCTCGAGCGCCACCTTTGCGTCGATGACGCGAAGCAACTCATCGCGCAGGAGCGACGCCTGCCGGGCCGGGTCGGGATCACTCGTGATTGCGGCGATGCGGTCCTGCTCACGTTCGCGCCAGCGGGTCGCGAGCAGGGTCGCGGTGCCGTCCGGGGGGCGGTAGGAGCGTGCGCCGGCCTCGACCACGCGACGAATGATGGCAGGCCCGCTGGCCGTGTTGAGCCGCTGGCGCAGGTGCAGCGGGTGCCGGGGTGGTGGGTCGCTCAGCCGCAGTCGCGGCCAGTAGATGCGCACCGCGCCGTCGTAGACGGAGAGCATGCCGAGCCGCTTGGTGAGGCGGTGCGAGTCCTCGACGCGCGGCATGACGAAGATATGCGCAAGCCCGCAGAGCTCACGAGCTGTGAGCGCCGGATTGCCTGCGTCGGTCGGGTAGACACCGTCCTCCTCCTTCACGGCGCTGAAAAGAACAACCGGGAGGCGCCGTCCCGGGTCGAGCAGGCACGACTGCACGAACGAGTCGATCCGCTCGGAACCCACCAACAGATCGGGCGTGGCGCGCAGCTGTTGCGTTCCAGCGGTCGCACCCGCCTCGACGAAGTCGTGAAGCAGTTCAACCAACGGCGGTGCCAGCGGCGAGGGTGGCACGCGAAGATGACGCAGGTCCTGTTCCACGCTGACGCCGACTTCGACAGTGTCGCCGGTGCGCACGACATCGACGGTGGTCAGCCACAGGATCGACGAGTCCCACTCGTCCGGTCGGTACACGGTGACACGACACAGGGATCGACCACCACTATCGCAGCGCAAGACGCTGACTGTCAGCGCATCTTCTTGGACTTCGCCCTCGGTCAACAAATCCGTTGCAGTCTTAAGACCACTTGTTGCCCAGTGCCAGGTTCGCTGAGCCGCTGCTTCGAAAAGCGCAGCTCCGGCCACCCCCTTATGCTCGAGGGTGAGTCTCGCCCCGAGGGCGCGGAAC
This sequence comes from Candidatus Dormiibacterota bacterium, assembly GCA_963777445.1. Taxonomy (GTDB): domain Bacteria; phylum Chloroflexota; class Dormibacteria; order Aeolococcales; family Aeolococcaceae; genus Palsa-851. The sequence continues at coordinate 107,999 of CAVZQR010000003.1, forward strand.
ATTGCGCGTCATCCTACATCGTCGATGGCACCTCGCAACGCCGCGATGATGCCGCGCGCGTGACGCCCTTCCTGTCTCAGGTTGCCAAACGCGACACGGATCGCGTACTCGCCGCGCACCTTGGTATGACTCAGGAAGAACCGTCCACCGCTGTTGATTCGCTCGACGATGCGCTGGTTCAGCGTGTCGAGCGTTCCCGGATCGTCGAGGCCGGGTGGATGCGCGCGCAGGCAGACGACGCTCAACGGTGCGGGCGCGAGCAGCTCGAAGTCCCGCTCATCTTCAACCCAACGAGCCACCGTCGACGCGTACTCGCAGTGCTCGCGAATGCGTTGCGCGAGCCCGTCGGCACCGAAGTGGCGAATGACCATCCAGAGCTTGAGCGCACGCATGCGGCGACCCAGTGATGTTCCGTAGTCCATGAGATTCGGAGCATCCTGCTCGGAGCCGTCAGCCGTGGTGAGGTACTCCGGCACGATCGAGAATGCATCGCGAAGGATGTCTGCCCGACGGGTCCACAACACGCTGCAGTCGATCGGCGTGAAGAGCCACTTGTGGGGATTGATGACGATGGAGTCGGCGCGCTCCGCGCCGTCGAGGACCCAGCGCAGCTCAGGGGCGATCGCCGCCGCGCCTCCGTAGGCTGCATCCACGTGGAGCCAGAGGCCATGCTGCTCGCAGAGCGATGCGATGGCCGGGATCGGGTCGACACTGGTCGTCGAGGTGGTCCCGGCCGTCGCGACCACCGCGAAGGGCCGGATCCCCGCCGCGAGGTCCTCGTGAATCGCCTGGCGCAGGGCCACGGGGTCCATTCGGAATCGCTCGTCAACCGGGATGCTGCGCAGCCCGGCCCTGCCGACGCCGAGCACGATGCCCGCTTTCTCGACCGACGAGTGCGCCTCGGCAGAGGCGTAGTAGCGCAATCGAGGCAGCTCGGGCCGACCGGTCATGCCGAGCTCGCGAATGCGCAGGTCGGACTGCGCCTCGCGGGCGGCCGCCAGCGCGTAGAGCGTGCTCGACGACGCGGTGTCGTTGATGACGCCGAACAGGGGCTGGGGCAGCCCCACCATCTGCCGAAGCCAGTCGAGGGTCACCTGCTCGAGCTCCGTCGCAGCGGGCGCGGTCCGCCAGAGCATGGCGTTGACGTTGAAAGCCGCCGCAAGCGTTTCACCGAGGATGCCGGGCCCCGAGCCACTTGATGCGAAGTACGCCATGAATCCGGGCGACTGCCAGTGGGTGGTCGCCGGGACAAGCAGTTCCTCAATGTCGGCGAGCATTGCGGAGATCGCCTCACCGCGGGGCGGCGGGGACGCCGGCAGCCCGCTCCTCACCGTTCCCGGTGGCACCGTGCTCAATACCGGGAGGCCTTCGACGTCCCGAAGGTAGTCGGCAGTCCAGTCGGCCACCTGGTGTGCGGCTTCGCGGTATGCCTCGGGATCCATGTCGCCCATGGATCGAGCGCCGGTGTCGATGTCGTCAGTCATATGGCGGCCAGATCGTGACGCTCAGGTGGTTGTTCGCGCACTGTGATCGAGATGCGGCGTCGCCGAGGTCCTGTGCGGACAGCGCTAGACTGAGAGCGTGACCGCATCCTTGACCGTCGCCGATGTGATGCACAAGCCGGCGGTGGTCGTGCCGACCACGATCACCCTGGCCGAGGCTTCGGTGATCCTGGACGGCGCCAATGTCGGGGCGGCCGCCGTCCTCGACCCGCAGGGACGGTTGCGCGGAATGATCAGCGAGCGCGACCTCCTCCGCTCGGTCGGACACGGCATCGATCCGGGCACGGCCAGGGTTGAGGAGGTCATGACCCAGAACCCGGTCACCGTCTCGGTCACCGATACGGTGGAGCAGGGCCTCGAGGTCTTCCGCGAACGTCGCTTCCGCCATCTTCCTGTGATGGACGGCGACCGGGTGGCGGGCATCCTGTCGATTCGCCACGTGGTGCGCGTCGCCCATATCGAAGAAGTGCAGCCGGCGGGATCGGCTCCCCCCGGGCTCGCCCCGCGCGGACTCGAGGGCGTGGCCGTTGCCGAGACATCGGTCGGGGACGTGCGAGGCGAGGAAGGGTTCTTCCACTACCGCGGCTACAACGCCACCGAGCTGGCGCGCCGGTGCTCGTTCGAGCAGGTGTGGCACCTGCTTGCCGAGGGTGAGTTGCCTGATGACGCGCAGCTGACTGCGTTCACGCAGCGGGCAATCGAGGCGCGCTCGATTCCCAACTCGGTCGCCAACCTGCTTCCTCGGATCGCCGGGCTCCCCGGATACACGCCCTTGATGGCACTCCGATCGGCGGTGTCACTCGCGGGCGCGGCGCTCGAGCAGAAGCCGACGCTCGATATCCCCGCGGAAGAGGTTCGCAGGGAATGCCTGAAGATGGCGGCGATCGTCCCGGTGCTGCTCATGCGCCTCCATCGTCACCATCTCGGCCTGGAGCCGGTCGAGCCGGACCCCGACCTCGGGTACGTGGGTGCCTACATCCAGATGCTGACCGGCGAGCGCCCTCACGAGCGGGCGATCCGAGCCCTGGAGCAGTACCTCATTCTCACCATGGATCACGGATTCAACTCGTCGACATTCACCGCACGGGTGATCACGTCGACAGGGTCGGACATCGGTTCCGCGCTGACGGGCGCGATCGGTGCGCTGGCCGGTCCGCTGCACGGCGGTGCGCCGTCGCGCGCCCTCGCGATGCTGGACGCCATCGGCACCCCGGACAAGGCCGAGGAATACCTCCGGCACGAGATCTCATCGGGCGAGCGCCTGATGGGCTTCGGCCACCGCGTCTACAAGACCGACGACCCTCGGTCGACCCTGCTCCGTGAGGTGGCGATTGAGCTGGGCGGTCCCCAGGCGGAGTTCGCAGTGGAGGTGGAACAGACCGCCTTGCGCGTGCTCAACGAGCTCAAGCCAGGCCGCCGCCTCTACACCAACGTTGAGTTCTACGCCGGCGTCGTCATGAACAGCGTCGGCATCCCACCCGACATGTTCACGCCCACATTTGCATCCAGTCGCACCGTCGGCTGGACCTCGGCGATCGCTGAACAGGCCGCGAACAACAGGCTGATTCGGCCCTCCGCGCTCTACGTCGGGCCACAGCCGCCGCGGCCGCTGCCCGAGGGCTACGGTGCGGCACTCAAGGGCGCCGAACTCGCGCGCTGAAGGCGAGGTAACGTCGGCGTAACGAGCGCCATTTCGTTGGCGATCACCGATACAAGCTCGTCACCCAACCACAACGTGTGGTCGCCGTGCGTGGCCGATGCTGCTCGACATGATCCCGGCATTCTTTCCAGCGTTGGTAGCCCTGGTGAGGTCTTTGACCGCTCCCACCAGCCGGCGGCGCGATGACGAACGTGGTCAGGGGCTCGTCGAGTACGGGCTGATCCTCATCCTGATCGCGATCTTCGTGATCGTCGTGGTCGGTGTCGTCGGACACCAGACGAACAACGTCTTCTCGAACGTCAGCAACGGTCTGAGCGCCTAGCCCGCCGGCGACCTGCGGCAACGCAGACATCGCTACGCCGCTCTCGGGGTTCAGGTTCGTGGTATTGCGTAAGGTTGCGCCCCGTGGAGCTGCCATCCGCGCCTGACGAAGGGGCGACTCGGCGTGACCGTTCGGATGCGCGCCCGGGCCTTGCCGGCGTCGTCCTGTGCGGCGGCAGGAGCACGCGGATGGGTGTCGACAAAGCCGCCATCACCTTCGAGGGAGTGACGCTGCTGGAGCGTGCGCTGGCGCGACTCGGCTCAGTGTGTGACCCCGTGTTCATCGCCGCCGGCGATGTGCCGCGCCCCGCTGCCGGTCACCACTTCGTCGCCGACGCCGCGCCGAGAGCAGGACCCCTGGGTGGTCTCGTGGCTGCGCTGCGAGCTTCACCGCACCGACTGCTCGCGGTCGTTGCCGTCGACCTTCCGTGGATCGATCCGCGCCTGATGCAGATGCTCGCCGCCTGGATCGGCGACGCCCACGTTGCCGTGTGTGAGACGAGCCGCGGCCCCGAGCCGCTGCACGCGGTGTACTCGACGTCCCTGCTCACCGCCGCCGAGGCTGCGCTCGACGGGCCGGACAGGTCGCTGCGAGGCTTGATCGAGCGGTCGAACGCGGTGTGTGTCGCCGAGAGCGAATGGCGCGGCATGGGTATCGCGGACAGCTTCACCTGGAACATCAACACCCCCGACGACCTCGCCGAGATCAGTCAGCGCCGTCCCCGATGAGCGATCGAACCACGGATGCGGCCTCGTCGAGTGCTTCGGTCTGCGAGACCCCGGACAGCACCGCGCCCTGAACGAACCGGCCGATCAGAAAGGCGGCAAGCGGGGCGTTCTGCCGTTCGGTCGCATGCGCGATGTCGTGTGCAATACGGAGGAGCCGTGCCCGTGCCGCCAGATCGACCGGCTCCAGACCACCCGCGCCGTGCAAGGCGCCCAGCTGCGAGGCGAGCTCGCTGATCAGATCGTCGCTGCCGGGTGTGTCCGCCATTGTGCGAGTGATCTTGCCCGATGCCCGGCGCGACGGGTAAGCCAGATCCGGATACCCGGTCGCTATCGTGGGCGGTATGACCGTGCGCCACCGGCGGGTGATGCAGGTTGCAGCCGGTGGGGCTGTGACCTGGCGGAGCGATGACGTCAGCACTGAGGAGCCACTCGAGATCCGATTGGGCGACGTGGCTCTCTCGGTCACGATGCGCACCCCCGGTGACGACTTCGACCTGGTCGCCGGGTTCCTCATCACCGAAGGCATCATTCGAGGCGCAGGGGAAATTGCGGCGATGCGCATGTGCCCCGACGCCGCTGCCGCGACCGGCGAGCTCAACATCGTCGAGGTCACACTTTCCGAGGCGACTTCAGCGCGCGATATCACGCCGCGCTCCTTCTACATGACGTCGTCCTGCGGGATGTGTGGCAAGGCGAGCATCGAGGCCGTGCGCACGAAATCTGCGTACGACGTGGCCGGCGATCCCCTGCGAGTCTCGCCGGAGCTGCTGCTCAGCCTGCCGGCCGCGCAACGCTCCGCGCAGCGGCAGTTCGCGCGCACTGGCGGGCTCCACGCAGCCGCACTCTTCGACCGCGACGGCGCGCTGCGCTGTCTGCGCGAGGACGTCGGTCGGCATAACGCGTTCGACAAGGTCATCGGATGGGCTGCGACACAGGGACTCCTCCCGCTGCGGTCGCACATGATCCTCGCATCAGGGCGGGCCAGCTTTGAGCTGACGCAGAAGGCGCTGATGGCCGGGATCCCTTTGCTTGCAGCGGTTTCCGCGCCTTCGAGCCTCGCCGTCGAGCTCGCAGCCGATTCCGGGATGACCTTGATAGGCTTTCTACGCGGTGAGCAGATGAACGTCTACGCGGGACACGAGCGGATCACCAGCCAATGAGCGACGCCACTCAGGAGCGGCGCTGGCGCGGTGCGGAGGTCACCGTGAGTGACAGCCGCCGTGGCGTCGATGCCGATGACCGGAGCGGCGATGTCATCGTCGCGCGGTTCGCGCTCCTTCCTGCGGACGTTGTCGCCCGCGAGAGTGTCCCGGACGACATCGACAGGATCCGAGCCGCCGTGCGCCAGTGCGCCGGGTCCGCCGACATTCTCATCCTCACGGGCGGCACGGGCCTCGGTCCTCGTGACGTCACCCCGCAGGCGCTCCTGCCGATATTCGACTATGAGGTTCCGGGCATGGCCGAGGTGATGCGCCACCAGGGCCTGAAGTCCACGCCGCACGCGATGCTCTCGCGGCAGGTTGTCGGCGTCACCGGCGGCTGTCTCGTGCTGTCGCTGCCGGGGAGTCCGACAGCAGTCGCTGAATGCCTTGACGCCGTCTGGCCGGCATTGCCCCACGCGCTCACGTTGATCTCAGGGAACACGCGGCACCTCGATATCGCGAGTCCGGCGAGCTAGGCCGGCTCCGGCCGATCGAGTGGCCCGCTGCGGCCGCCCTCCTTGTGCACCAGGGTGATATCGGTGATCGACGCCCAGTGGTCGACAGCTTTGATCATGTCGATCACGGTCAGGCCGGCGACGGCGACCGCGGTCAGCGCCTCCATCTCGACCCCGGTCGCGCCCTCCACGCGTGCTGTCGCAGTGATCGCGATACCGGGCGTCCCCGAGCTGTCGAGTTGGAGATCGACATCGATATGACGAAGTGCGAGCGGATGACAGAGTGGGATCAGCTCCGACGTCCGCTTGGCGCCCATGATGCCTGCGAGCCGTGCCGTGTCGAGGACGCTGCCCTTGGCGATCGTGTCATCGGCGATTCGCCGCACCGCATCGGCGTTGCAGTTGACACGGCCGCGAGCGGTCGCGCTGCGCTGGGTGACGGCCTTGTCGCTGGTGTCGACCATTCGAGCCCGGCCGGAAGCGTCGATGTGGGTGAGGGGCTTCTCGGTCACCGGGCTGCCTCGCCGGTCGCGCCGTGCCTGGCGTCGACCCAGCGCGCCCCGTCAGCCCGGTGCTCGCGTTTCCATACGGGCACCGTGCTCTTGATGAGCTCCAACGCTTCCTGGCACGCGGGGAACGCGGTATCCCGGTGCGGGGCGGCCACGACGACGACCACGCTGGCATCGCCGATCAGCAATGACCCGGTGCGGTGGACGATGGTGATCGTGCTGATGCCGCCGCGAGCGAACAGCTCCTCGCCGATGCGGCGCATCTCGGACTCGGCCATCTCGGTGTACGCCTCGTAGTCCATGCGCTCCACGGCAACGCCGTCACTGTGATCGCGCACCCTTCCGATGAACGTCGCCACAGCACCATCCCGTGACGTTCCCGCACTCGCGATCACGGACTCGATTGCGATCGGGGCATCGGTGATCGAGACGCGCACGGGCGACTGGTCGGCGCTGCCACCCGCAACCGGCGGGATGAAGGCGACGGTATCGCCACTGCGCACCGCTGTGCTCCAGTCGCAGTAGCCGAGGTTGCGGGCCGCGCGAATCGACCCGGCGTCGATCGCGGCGGCGGGGTGGCGACGCACCAGCGCATCCCACACCTCCTGCACCGTGGCGCCTGCTAAGTGGATCTCCGCCACGCCGACCCGCTCGCGCAGCGGACCGAAGACCAGGACCGTGATGTCATCCATCGGTCAGCCGCCGATGTACGACATCTCGATGCGCTCGCCCTCGGCGATGCCGAGCCCTCGGAGCTCCGAGTAGCGGTCATCGCGCCGCTTCCACCGATCGGCGACGATCCGCCGCAGCGCGTCGTCATCGGCCCCGGAGCGCAGCGGCTCGCGGAGGTCGATGCCCGCGCTCGCGAAGAGGCACGTGTAGAGCTTGCCGTCGACGCCGAGTCGAGCACGAGTGCAGTCGCCACAGAAAGGGCGGCTCACCGAGGTGATCACGCCCAGATCGCCGTTGCCGTCGGCGAAGCGATAGGTCCGGGCCACCGCGGTTGGATCCGGCAACTCCTCGAGCAGCGGGTACACCTTGCGCACCCGTTCGAGGATCTCCTCACCGCTCACCACGTCGGCCCGACTCCACCCGTTGGTCGCTCCCACGTCCATGTACTCGATGCAGCGAAGGCCCAGCCCTTCACGCCGGGCGAAGTCGACGAGGTCGAGCAGGCCATCCTCGTTCGCCCCGCGCTGGACCACGCAATTGAGCTTGATCGGCGTGAGACCGGCTTCGCGCGCGGCGGCGATGCCGTCGAGCACCTCGCCGAGCTCGATCCGCGAGTCGCTCATCGACGTGAAGACGGTCGGATCGAGTGAATCGAGGCTGACGGTGACGCGAAGGAGACCGGCGTCGCGAAGGCGGACCGCCCAGCGCCGCAGGAGCGCGCCGTTGGTGGTCAGTGCGATATCCGGCACACCGAGTTTGGCGATGCCCTCAACGATCTCGACGAGATCGGGACGGAGCAGCGGCTCGCCACCGGTCAAGCGGATCTTGGTCACCCCGAGCGAGGCGAACACCCCGGCCAGGCGCACGATCTCCGCCGCATCGAGCGCCTCGGCGCGCGGCAGGAAGCGGTGTCCGGGACCGAATCGTGCCTTGGGCATGCAGTAAGGGCAGCGGAAGTTGCAGCGATCCGTCACCGAGATGCGCACATCTCGCAGCGAGCGCCCGAAGCGGTCGGGGCCGGTGGTCACCTCGGGCACCGCGGACACCGTGGTCATCGCAGTGGGATCGCCTCGACGATCGCTCCTGCCTCGATGACCTCGATGTCGGCAGGGAGCACGAGCAGACAGTCGGCACGGGTCAGCGACTGCAGCATTGACGAACCCTGATCGCCGGAGCTGTGTGCCAGGGGCAGGTCGTCGTGGGGTGAAGAGCGCAACACGGCGCGCGTGTACGTCTCCAGGCCCGCCGGTTTGCTCATCTCCTCGCCGATCCGGACGCGCATCCGCTGACGGTGGGGCTCGTTCGCGCCCTGCATCAGGCGGATCACCGGCCGCGCAAAGAGCTCGAAGGTCACCGAGCTGCTGACCGGGTTTCCGGGAAGGCCGATGAATACCGCGTCACCCAGGCTGCCGATCAGCACCGGTTTGCCCGGACGCATCGCGACACGCCAGGTCGAGATGGTTCCGAGATCGGCCGCCACCTCGCGCACCCAGTCATGGTCACCGACACTCACGCCGGCGCTGCTCACCACGAGGTCAGACGCAGAAGCCGCTTCGAGCAGCGCCCGCACCGAGTCCTTCGAGTCGCGCGCGATGCCCAGGAAGGTCGGCGTCGCGCCGGCCTCGCGGACCGCTGCAGCGAGCATCGGAGAGTTCGAGTCGACCAGCTGCGCCGGGCCAGGGGGCGTGCCCGCCGCCACCAGTTCGTCGCCGGTCGCCAGCAAGGCGACCCGCGGTCGTCCGCCCACCAGGAGGCGGTCGTGGCCCAGCGCTGCGGCCACGCCGACGTCGATGCTGGTCAGGGGTCGCCCCGGTAGCATCACGGTGTCGCCGGCTCGGATGTCGGCGCCGCGCGGGCGAACGCTCGTACCCAGCGATGTCGCCACCTCGACGAGCACCGTCGCCCCGTCTCGCGAGGTGTCCTCCTGACGGACCACCGTGTCAGCGCCGTCCGGCATGGGAGCGCCGGTCATGATCCGCATCGCCGTCCCCGCTTTGTGAGCATCTGGAACGGCACCGGCGCGCGATTCCCCGATGACAGGCAGGCGCACCGGCGTGGTCGGCGTCGCAGTCACGATGTCGCACGCACGGACCGCATAGCCATCCATCGCGGAGTTGTCGAACCCGGGAAGGTCGGACCGCGACGAGATCAACTCCGCGAGAACCCGACCCAATGCCGCATCGAGCCCGACGCTGTCAGGCGCGAGCACACGAACCTGCTCCAGGAGACGCCGCTGCGCACTGGCAACTGATTCGAGGTCGGCGGAAACAGCGTGAGTCAACATCGTGAGAGTTCTGATCCTCCACCCTCGTTCGGGATTCCGAAGCCAATCATAGTCGCGGTTACCCCAGGGGTATTTCCAGGATCACCAGCGCGCGCCACAGGTATTCTCGATGCCTCCCTCGCTGGCGTACTCTGTACTCGGTCCGCTATCGGACATACCTAGAGAGTAGTTGGGCTCAAATCCCGGAGGTTTTGGATGTTCCCTGCCGCGTTCGACTACACCGCGCCGGGGGCGCTGGACGAGGTGCTCAGCCTGTTGAGCCAGCACGGAGATGACGCCAAGGTGCTCGCCGGAGGGCAGAGCCTGATCCCCTTGCTCAAACTACGATTTGCGACACCGGTTATTCTCATTGACATTGGAAGAGTCGGCGGGCTCGAGGGAATTCGCCGTGAAAACGGGCATGTGCGGATTGGCGCACGCACCCGCCATCGGGATGTCGAGAGCGCGACCGACCTGCGCGGAACTCTCGATATCCTCCTCGACGCTGCGCCGCTCATCTCCGATCCACTCATCCGCAACATGGGAACCGTCGGCGGCTCGATCTGCCATGCGGACCCGGCCGGTGACTGGGGCGCGGTGATGCTGGCGGTCGGCGCCGAGTTCGTGGTCAAGTCCGCGAGCGGTGAGCGGGTCGTCCCTGCGGCCGGCTTCTTCGAAGGGCCGTTCACCACCGGGCTGCACGCCGACGAGGTCATGACCGAGATCCGTATCCCGGTGGGCGCGGGGCGATCCGGGGGGACGTACCTCAAGCTCGAGCGCAAGATCGGCGATTTCGCGAGCGTCGCGGCGGCAGTCCATGTGGTGCTCGGCGACGACGGTCGCATTGCGAGCGCCGGCATCGGCCTCTGCGCCGTCGGTGCCCAGAGCATCAAGGCGACGGCAGCGGAAGCGGCACTCGTCGGCCAGTCGCCGTCAGACGAGTTGATCGCCGAGGCGGCACGGCTCGCGGGCGAGGCAGCCGAACCGAAAGCGGATATCCGGGGGAGTGCGGAGTACAAGCGCGACGTTGCACGGGTCTTCGTGCAGCGCGGCCTGCGCACCGCGATCAATCGCGCGCAGGGAGCAACCGCATGAAGGTCACCTTCGAGATCAACGGATCCGAGAAGAGCGTCGACGTCGAGGCGCGCACGCTCGTTGTCGACCTCATTCGCACCAAGCTTGGCATGACCGGGACGCACATCGGCTGCGACACCAGCAACTGCGGCGCCTGCACCGTCCTGCTTGACGGGCGGCCGGTCAAATCCTGCACGCTGCTTGCGCCGATGCTCGAGGGCAAGAAGGTCACCACCGTGGAGGGTCTTGCCAAAGGCGGCAAGCTCGACGCGATCCAGGAGGGTTTCCACGCGGAGCACGGCCTGCAGTGCGGCTTCTGTACGCCGGGCATGATGCTTGTCGGCAAGGCGCTCATCGAGGCCAACCCACATCCGACCGAGGACGAGATTCGCTGGGGTATCAGCGGCAACATCTGCCGTTGCACCGGGTACATGAACATCGTCAAGGCGATCCAGCATGCAGCGGCCGCGAACGCCGCCGAGAACACCGCAGGAGTAGCGTGATGGCAGTCGACACAACGGAAGCCGCAGCAGCCGCTGAAGCCGCACGTCAGGCGATGGGCGGCATCGGCGTCTCGCTCGCCCGCAAGGAAGACGCGCGCTTCATCCACGGGCAGGGACACTACGTCGATGACGTCGTCCTGCCGGGGATGCTGCACATGGTGATCGTGCGCAGCCCACATGCCCACGCGCGCATCAAGGGCATCGACTCCAGTGCGGCAATGGCCATCCCGGGCGTGGTCGCGGTCGTCACCGGCGAGCTGCTGGCACAACACAAGCTCGCCTGGATGCCCACGCTCTCGGGTGACACGCAAGCGGTTCTCGCCACTGACAAGGTGCGCTTCCAGGGACAGGAGGTCGCCTGCGTCATCGCCGAGACCAAGTACATCGCCGAGGACGCCGCCGCACTGGTCGTCGTCGACTACGAGCCGCTCCAGGCAATCACGACCCCGCAACAGGCAATCGCGCCTGGCGCGATCGTGATTCGCGACGAGAAAGAGGGCCAGACCGACAACAAGATCTACCACTGGGAGGCCGGTGACAAGGACGCGACTGACGCCGCGTTCGCGCGCGCAACGAAAGTTGTCAGCCTCGAGACGTTCTACCCGCGCTGCCACCCGTCGCCGCTGGAGACATGCGGGTGCGTTGCCGACCTCGACCCGGTGACCGGCAACGCGACGATCTACATGACCAGCCAGGCGCCTCACGCCCACCGGACGCTCTTCGCGATCGTCGCGGGGTTGCCCGAGGAGAAGATCCGGATCATCTCGCCGGACCTCGGAGGTGGCTTCGGCAACAAGGTGCCGATCTATCCGGGGTACGTGGTCGCCACCGCCGCGTCACTGCTGATCGGACGTCCGGTCAAGTGGATCGAGGACCGCACCGACAACCTCATCTCGACCGGCTTCGCTCGCGACTACTACATGGACGGGTCGGTGGCCATCGATGAGAACGGCAAGTTCATCGGACTCCGCGTGAACCTTCTCAGCGACAACGGGGCGTTCTTCGCGGACGCGCAGCCGAGCAAGTTCAAGGCCGGTCTCTTCCATATCGTGACCGGCTCCTACGACATCCCCGCGGCGCACATCGTGGCCAACGGCGCGTACACCAACAAGGCGCCCGGCGGCGTCGCGTACCGCTGCTCGTTCCGGGTCACCGAGGCCTCCTACTTCATCGAGCGGCTTGTCGAGAGCGCGGCAGTCGAGCTCGGACAGGATCCGGTCACGACCCGTCTCAACAACTTCATTCAGCCCGAGGCTTTCCCGTACAAGTCCGCGTCCGGGTTCGAGTACGACAGCGGTGACTACCCCCGGGCGATGAAGGTGGCGCTGGACATGCTCGGCTACGACGAGCTTCGCAAGGAGCAGGCCGAGAAGCGCGCCAGGGGTGAGCTCATGGGCATCGGCGTTGCCAGCTTCACCGAGGTCGTCGGAGCGGGCAAGGGCAAGGACTACGACATCGCCGGGTTGCGCATGTTCGACTCCGCGGAGTTGCGCATCCATCCGACGGGCAAGGGCATCCTCAAGCTGGGGGTGAAGTCGCAGGGCCAGGGTCACGAGACGACGTTCGCGCAGATCGTCGCCGAGGAGCTCGGCATCCCCGCGTCGGACATCGAGGTCCGCGAGGGCGACACCGACAACACGCCGTTCGGCCTCGGTACCTACGCATCGCGCTCGACGCCGGTCGGCGGCGCGGCCACGGCCGTGGTGGCGCGCAAGCTCCGCGACAAGGGCAAGATCATCGCGGCGCACCTCTTCGAGGCCGACGTGGCCGACATCGAGTTCGACCACGGCAAGTACACCGTCAAGGGCTCGCCGGACAACGTCAAGACCATTCAGGACATCGCCTTTGCGGCGTACACCAACATCCCGGACGGCATCGAGGCCGGCCTTGAAGGTGTCACCTACTACGACCCGCCGAACATGACCTTCCCATTCGGGACGTACCTGGTCGTCGTCGACATCGACAAGGGCACCGGTCAGGTCAAGGTGCGCCGCATGGTTGCCGTGGACGACTGTGGCGTGCGCATCAACCCGATGATCGTCGAGGGCCAGATCCACGGAGGGCTCACCGAAGGATTCGGCATCGCCTTCATGGAGCTGATCACGTTCGATGACGAGGGCAACTGCATCGGCTCGAACTTCATGGACTACCTGATTCCGACGGCTTGGGAGACGCCGCGCTTCGAGCTGGGCGAGACCGTCACACCGTCGCCGCACCATCCGATCGGCGCCAAGGGCGTCGGCGAATCGGCAACCGTCGGGTCGCCTGCCGCGTACGTCAACGCGGTGATCGACGCGCTGTCCCATCTCGGCATCACCAACATCGACATGCCGGTCACCTCCGACAAGGTGTGGGCGGCGCTGCGCAGCAAGGGGGTGACCGAATAGACGACGGCCTGCTGACCCTGCTCGCCGATAACGCCGCGTCGGGGCGTCCGTGCGCACTCGCAACCGTGGTGCGCACGGAGTCGCCGACGTCGGCGCACCCCGGCGACAAGGCTGTGATCACCGACGACGGCGAGCTGCATGGTTGGATCGGTGGCAGCTGCTCGGACGCGCTCGTGCGCCGCGAGGCGCTCGTGGCGATGAGTGACGGTCTGCCGCGGCTGGTGCGCATCCGTCCGGATGTCGAGGCGCTGGAGACACGCAACGGAGGTGAGCTCACGGTGGCGACGACATGCCCGAGTGGTGGGACGCTCGACATCTTCATCGACCCCCATCTCCCCAAGCCGCTGCTGGTCGTCGTCGGCGAGAGCCCGGCCGCGCGGACGCTCATCGCGCTCGGTCGAGTGGTCGGGTTTCGCACCTGCGGCGTCCATCCAGGAGCGCACGCCGGCGACTTCCCGGGCGCCGACCGGGTGCTCGACAGCCTCGACCTCGGCGTGCTCACGGCGGAGAAGGACTGCTGGGTCGTGGTCGCGACGATGGGGCACTACGACGACGACGCCCTGGCGGCGGCGTTGACCCTCGCCGCTGCCGATGTCGCACTGGTGGCGAGCGTGCGCCGATCCGCAGCTGTGCTCGACACCCTCCGCGCACGCGGCGTGCCCGAGACCGAGCTTGCCCGGGTCCGCGCTCCGGCCGGTGCGCGGCGCGCCGGGGCGCAGGAGGAGATCGCGCTCCATGCGCTGGCTGAGGTGGTCGCACTCCGCCACGAGCGCCTCACCGCGAACCCGGTTCCAGCTCCTGCCGCGATCGCGGGCTTCGCCGTGGACCCGGTATGCGGCATGACCGTCGACACGACCGATGCCGCGTACACGGCGACCCACGACGGTCAGACGTACTTCTTCTGCTGCTCGGGATGCCGGGAGCACTTCGTCGCCGAGCCCGCACGGTTCCTCCGCGCCACCGCCGGCTGAGTGGTCGCCTCGGGCTCGGCGGGGGTGATCCTCGCGGCGGGCGCTTCGCGCCGGATGGGGGAGCCGAAACAGCTGCTCCCGGTGCACGGCAGACCGCTCCTCGAAGCCGCCCTCGCCGCCGCATGCGAATCCCGGCTGGACGAGGTGGTGGTCGTCCTCGGCGCTCACGCGGACCAGATCAGGCGCACGGTTCGGCTCGGGCGGGCTCGTGTCGTTCTCAACCCCGCATATGCCGAGGGGATGAGTACCTCGCTGCGAGCCGGGATCGCCAGCCTCGGTAGCCACGTGGGTCGCGCGGTGGTCATCCTCGGGGATCAGCCGGACATCAGCGCCGAGGTGGTCGACCTTCTCCTCGACACCCAGGCGGCATCGGGGCTGCCGGCGGCCGCGCTCAGCTTCGACGGGCTGCTCCACCCGCCGGTGGTGCTCGCTCGCGAGATGTGGGGCGATATCGAATCGCTCGAGGGCGACGTCGGGTGCAGGGCGCTGGTCCGGGCACACCCGGAACTCGTGGCGGCGGTGGAAGCCGACAGGCCTGGCGGCCATCCCGTCGACATCGACACGCGCGAGGACTTCGAGCGGCTGGCCGCTGACCCCGCCTGATGCTCTGCTAGCCTCGGGCGGTTCAGTTCGCGACCCGGAGGTAGGTGCGTTGCCAGCTCTCGTCATCGTTGCCGAGCGACTCATCGACGGAACAGGGCGCGATCCGATCGAGCGCGCCGCTGTCGTCATCGAGAACGGTCGCATCAGCGCGGCTGGCGCGCGCGCCTCGGTGACGATCCCCGCTGACGCTCGGGTGCTCGAGGACGAGGACCTCACGCTGCTGCCCGGGTTCATGGACATGCACGTCCACCTGGCGTCCTCGGGCACCAACCTGGTGCGCATCCTCATGACCCCGCCGTCGCTCGCGCTGCTCAACTCGGTCCCCAACTGCGCTCGAACCCTCGCGGCCGGGGTGACCACCGTGCGCGACGCGGGCCACACCCCGGTCGGGGTTCGCCTCGCAGCCGAGGCGGGACACTTCCCAGCGCCTCGCATGGAGCTCGCGGTCAGCCTGCTGAGCCAGACCGGTGGCCACGGGGACGACCTCATGCCGTGCGGGGCGCGTGTCGGTATCACCATGAACGTGGACGTCCCCCACGGCGTTGTCGACGGCGTCGACGCGATGCGCCACAAGGTGCGAGAGGTGCTGCACGCCGGTGCCGACTGGATCAAGCTGTGCACGAGCGGTGGCGTGCTCAGCCCCGGCGATCTGCCCGAGCACGCGCAGTTCTCGGTCGAGGAGATCCGCGTCGCGGTCGAGGAGGCAGCCGTCGTCGGCAAGCGCGTCATGGCACACGCGATGTCTCCTGCCGGGATTCGCAACTCGCTGATCGCCGGGGTCACCAGCATCGAGCACGGGTGCCTCCTCGATGAGGAGAGCATCGCGCTCATGAGGGAGCTGGGCGCCTACCTCGTACCCACCCTGGTTGCCCCGGGGGATGTGATCGATGGCGCCAGGGTGGGTGGGGGTGGGCTTCCGCCCGAGATGGTCGAGAAGGCCGAGCGCATCAGTGGGCTCCACCGCGCCGCCGTGTCGGCGGCGATTGCCGCAGGCGTCAAGGTGGCGATGGGGACCGACTCGGCGATCGGTCCGCACGGAACCAACCTCCGCGAGCTCGGTGAGATGGTGCGCTGCGGCATGACCCCGATGCAGGCGATCGTGGCCTCGACGACGGTCCCGGCAGAGCTGCTGCGCCGTCCCGACCTCGGTTCGCTCGAGGCCGGCAAGCTCGCAGACGTCGTGGCCGTCCGAGGGGATCCCCTCGCGGATATCGACAGCCTCGCCGACCCGCGCCATATCCGGCTGGTGATCAAGGACGGCGCCGTCGCGTACGACTTCCGGGATCGAACGGTTGCCGCTCAATCCTCGTCGGCAGCGTCGCCGAGGGCTGCCTCGTAATCGAGGGATCCGCCACGCGGCCTCCTTGCCGAGCAGCCCGCCGTGGCCGAGCGCGGCGAGGTACGCCGGGTCGAGCGAAAGCCCCGCGTGCAGCCGCGCGATGAGCAGGTCGAGCGCGCTCCGGCGCGAGAACATGCCGCAGGAGGCGACCCCGATGACCGGCCGCCCCAGCAGTTCCGCAATCCAGTAGCTGCTTCCCGGGTGCATGGGCAGGCCCCGCCGGACGGCGGTCGCCCCCGCGGCGATGAGGCTCTGCCAGGTCACATCGAGCGGGTCCACCGAGGCGACGCCGACCGCGAGCACGATATCGGCCGTCCTGGCCGCGTCCGCGAGCGCCTGCCGGACCTGCTCGGGGCTGTCGTCGACGTAGCGAACCGGCTCGACCGTGCCCCCGAACCATGCGCTGCGCATGCCCAGCGAACGTTCGAATCGCTCTCTCGCCTCGTCGGTGAGCTGCTGACGGACGATCGCTGCGACTCGAAGCGGCAGGAAGGGCCGCACCCTGACGATCCCGGCATCGCCGTCCGCCGAGAGCGCCGCGCGCTCAGCCTGCTCGAGCGACCACTCGTCGATCGCCAGCGGGGTGATCTTGACACCCGCAAGCGTCCTCCCCGCGTCGACGTGCAAGCCGTCGGGCACGGTGAAGACAGTCACGCCGTCCACCGCGTTGACCGCCGCAAGCGCGCGCACGTCCACCTCGACGAGCCCGCGCCACGCCGATACCAGCCGCGCCTGGGACTCCACCGGCGGGCGGGCGAACGTTCCGGGTCCGGCGACCGCGGCGGCGATGCGAACCGCTGCCGCATCCTCGCCCACGTCGCCCTCGTCCAGCCAGAGCAGGTGCAACTCAGCAGGATGCGCAGCGTGCAGCGCCTGCTGATCGTCCGTCCCGAGCACGACTCCCTTGGTCAGCGCCGGCCGGCCAGCGGCGTCCAGGACATCGCGGCAGAGGATGGCGCCGGCCCACCGCGCCGACGGGCCGTCGAGCGCTGAGCCCGGGAGGACCTCCAGCCTCACCCGGCCGGTGCTGCGGCAACCGCAGACAGCGATCCCGCGTTCCGGCCCCGGCGCACGGCGACGATCTCCGCGAGGATGGCGATGGCGATCTCTTCGGGCGTCGCGGCACCGAGGTCGAGCCCGACGGGACTGTGGATGCGAGCGATGTCGGAGTCGCTGAACCCGGCTTCACGGAGCCGCGCCACCCGTTTGGCGTGGGTCCCCCGGCTGCCGATCGCGCCGATATAGCCGGTTTCGGTGCGGAGCAGCGCGCTGAGCGCCGGGTCCTCGAACTTCGGATCATGGGCGAGGCACACCGCCGCGTCGCGGGGCCCAAGCTCGAAGCGCGGCAATGCCTCATCCGGCCACGCCGTGACCAGGCGTTCGGCGTCGGGGATGCGCTCGACGTTGTTGAAGGCCGCCCGGGGGTCGACGACCGACACGGTGAATCCCGCCGCGCGGGCCATCGTGGTCAGCGCGACGGCGATGTGCACCGCCCCGATCACGATCAGCTGCGGCGAGGGCACGATCGGATCGACGAAAACGCGCATGCCCGCGATCTCCTCAACACCGGGAAGGCCCGATGCGATCCGCGGCCGTGCGGCTGCAACAACGTCGGCCGGTGTCGATGTCCCGCCGAGACTGCCCACCAGGCCGCCGTCCGCGGTCGCCGCGGCCCGGCCGCCGGCCCGCTCGCCATCCAGGGCGGTCAGGAGCGCGACCGGTCGGGAGGTCTCGATCGCCCGGCGGACCTCCTCGATCACCGGATCGGACCCGTCACTCTCGAGGGTCTCCACGAAGATGTCGACCTCGCCACCGCACGACAGGCCGACCGCCCAACCCATCTCGTCGCTGATCCCGTAGTGGAGCAGGCGTGGCGGGGCGTCGCCGGCGATGGTTGCCTGCGCCTCGAGCACCACGGCTGATTCGAGACACCCACCGCTCACCGAGCCGGCCATCCGACCGTCGCGGCTCACCAGCAGTCGTGCGCCCATGGGGCGCGGTGTTGAACCGGAGGTGCCCACCACCGTTGCGACCGCAACCAGCGGGTCGCCCTCACTCCATTCGATCAGCGTCGGAAGCAGATCACGCATGACATGAGTATCCGCTTCCGCGGGCGAACGCGACAAGCCGCCCCTCACCCATGCGGTGCACAATTCCCGGAATGCAAATTGAGAACTCCTTCGCCGTCAAGGCGGCGCCTGATCGTGTGTACGAATTCCTGCTCGATGTCAACAACGTCGTGAGCTGCGTGCCCGGTGCGGAGCTGTCCGAGGTGGTCGACCCCAACACCTTCAAGGGCAAGGTTCGGATCAAGGTCGGACCGGTCACGGTGAGCTACAACGGCACGGCGCGGATCACCTCGCGCGACGCCGAGACGCGCACCGCGACCCTGGAGGCCGAGGGGCGCGAGACAACCGGCTCCGGCAGCGCCCAGGCAACCACGGTCATGGCGGTTGCGGCCGACGGCGAGAGTTCGACGGTCACGCTGACGACCGACTTCACGGTCGTGGGCCGGGTCGCCCAGTTCGGGCGCGGGATCATGGAGGACGTCTCGCGTCACCTCGTCGGGCAGGCCGCGGAGTGCATCCAGTCGAAGCTCGAGGCGCCTCCGCCCGGGGCGTCGTCCTCTGCCGACGCAGCCGCGCCCGGCGCGGACGCAGCCTCGGCCGGCGCCGCATCCTCGGCAGCCAGTGCGACGACATCGCCGCCGCCCGCAGCCGAACCCGCCGCGCTGGACGCGCTTGCGCTCGGACGCGCAGTTGCCAAGGAGCGCCTGAGCCGGATCAAGGTTCGGCCCCAGTCGATCGCCATCGCGTTCGCCGGGTTTATCGGCCTTCTGCTGTTGCGCCGCCTCCGGCGATCCCGGCGACGGCGCCGCGAGACGAACGGCTGACCCGCCGGGGCAATTGCGCGAGCAGCTTCCCGAGGGCGTCCAGGGCCTGGACGCTGTGGGCGCTCAGGAAGTCGTCGCAGTGCGGGAGCGCCGCGGCCATCCCCCGTGTTTCGGGCTGATAGACGCTGCTGCCGAGCAGCGGGTTGAGCCAGATCAGCCGGTGGCAGCTCCTGCGCAGCCGCGCCATCTCTCGACCAAGTTGATCCGGGTCGCCCCGGTCCCAGCCATCGCTGATGATGAGGACGACGGCGCCGTGACCGAGCACCCTGCGCGCATGGTCGCGCTGGAACGTGTGCAGCGCGTCGGCGATGCGGGTGCCCCCGCCGATGTCGTGGACCTGCGCCGCCACGTGATCCAGCGCCGCATCGATGTCGCCGTGCCGGAGCAGGTGCGTGATTCTAGTCAGGTGTGTCGAAAACGCGAAGGTCTCGACGCGCTCGCGCCTGCCGATCGCGTGAGCGAAGACGAGCAGGTGGCGTGAGTAGCGGTCCATCGAGCCGCTGACGTCGCAGAGGATGACGATCGGGCGGCGCTTGGTTCGTGCGCTCGCGCGGGCAAGCCGGTGGGCGTCGCCTCCCTGGCGCGCGGCGGCGCGCATGGTGCGACGGAGCTCGACGGTGCCGCGTCGGTCGGCGCGGAGGCGCCGGGTTCTCCGCTCGGCGACCCGCCACGGCGACTGGCGGAGCAGACGGCGCACCGACGCCAGCTCGTCCCAGCTCATCTCGCGAAAGTCGCGCTGGCGGAGCAATTCCTCGGAGCTGTACCCGGTGCTCGAGGCCGGAGGACCCTCGACCTCGCGGGCGACGCCGGGCGACGACAGC
The DNA here is from genome assembly GCA_963777445.1 of Candidatus Dormiibacterota bacterium. Classification (GTDB taxonomy): domain Bacteria; phylum Chloroflexota; class Dormibacteria; order Aeolococcales; family Aeolococcaceae; genus Palsa-851. Next base: position 127,903 of record CAVZQR010000003.1, read on the forward strand.
CCGAGCGCGTTCATCCACGCCAATGCCTGCTTGGGGTCGAGCGCCAGCGGGCGGCTCCGTCCGGGAATCGAGCCAGCCCTGCCTTCCCCCCCGGGTCTCGAAAAGAAGAGATCGAAGGCGGCGTCGAACACCGCGCCTTCCTCGCGACGGGTCACGAACACGGCGCGCAGCGCATAGCGAACCTCGTCCGGCCGCTCCAGATCGATGGCCAGGAGCGCCTCGCACGCGTCGCGGACGCGCTCCGGACCGGTGGTGAGCCCGGCATCGCGAAGCAGACGCGCAAAGAGCGTCACGCTCTCGACCGGATCCGGGGCGTTGCCGATCACCGGCGCGTGTGCTCCGCGATCGCCTCCTCGCTGCGCTCGAGGTCCTCCTGGTGCTTGATCGCCGCACCCATCGTCTCGCGGAGCGCTGCGGGCGTCGCCTCGGTATGGCCGAGTGCGGCGAGGGCTCGCGCCCAGTCGACTGTTTCTGCCACTCCTGGCACTTTGTAGAGATCGAGGCCGCGCAGCCGCTGGGTGACCTCCGCGACCTGGCGGCCGAGGCGCTCGGACACCTCGGGCGCTCGGACGCGCACGATGGCCACCTCGCGCTCGAGGTCCGGGTAGTCGATCCAGTGATACAGACAGCGGCGTTTGAGTGCGTCGTGGACCTCCCGGGTGCGGTTGCCGGTGAGGATCACGAGCGGCGGATGGGTGGCGCGGATCGTCCCGAGCTCCGGGATGCTGATCGCGTAGTCGGCCAGGATCTCCAGCAGGAACGCCTCGAACTCCTCATCCGATCTGTCGATCTCATCGATCAGGAGTACCGGCGGGACCGTGTCGTGGTTGTCGATGGCGTCCAGGAGCGGCCGCCGCAGCAGGAAGTCCGGTCCGAACACGTCCTGCTCGGTGCGAACACGATCCTCGCGCTCGCCCACCAGCCGGATGTGGAGCAGCTGGCGTGCGTAGTTCCATTCGTACGCGGCGTGGGCGAGGTCGATCCCTTCGTAGCACTGCAGGCGGATCAGGCGAGCGCCGAGACCCGCGGCGAGCGCCCGGGCCGCCTCGGTCTTGCCCACGCCCGCTTCCCCCTCGAGGAACAGCGGCTTCTGGATGCGCATCGCAACCAGGATCGCCGTCGCCAGCCGCCGATCGCAGAGGTAGTCGTTCGCGGCCAGGAGATCGACGACCGCGTCGACGGAAGCGGGCTGCGCGCCATCGGCCGGTGCGTTCATACGGCCAGCGTGACGAGTCCGCGGCATCGCGGTCAAGCCGCAGGGAACTCACACGGAATAGACGTCGATCTCGGTTGCCTTCACCACCGCGAAAACCTCGCCGCCCTCGGCGAGCCGGAGTTCCGCCGCAGCCGCCGGTGTGACCTCCGCCACGAGCGGAAAGGGACCGTCGAGCCGGATGCGCCAGCGGTCCCCCTCGGGATCGACACCGGCGACGTTGCAGCGCAGGACGTTGCGCGGGCTTCCGTCGGGGGCGAGCCGGTAGAGCGCTATCGCCCGAGGCTGAATGGTCGCCAGAGCGGCCCCCTGAACGTCGGTTGCGACAGTCAGCGAGGAACCGTCCTCGAGCATGATCACGCCGCCGGACACGGCTCCGCGGAGCAGGTTGAGCCCCGCCATCCTGGCGATCCACGCTGAGCGCGGCCGCGCCGACACATCGCTGAACGCTCCCTCCTGGGTCACGCGACCCTCCTCGAGCACGACCACGCGGTCGGCGAGCGACGCCGCCTCGAGGGGATCGTGGGTGACCACAAGCCGCACCCCGGCGAATGTGGAGAGGTGTTCGCGAAGTGCGCGGCGCAGCTCGAGCCGTCCTGACGCATCGACCGAGGCAAGTGGTTCGTCGAGCAGCAGCGCCTGGGGATCGGTCACCAGGGCCCGCGCGAGCGCGGCCCGCTGCGATTGCCCGCCGCTGAGGGCCGCCGGGCGCGATGCCGCGGACCCGGCGAGGTCCACCCGCTCGAGCCACTCCCGTGCCCTCGCGTTGGCGGTCGTCCGGTCGACTCCGCGCGCGCGGAGACCGAAGGCGACGTTGTCGAGGACGCTGAGATGGGGGAAGAGCCCGTGGTCCTGGAAGACGAAGCCGACCCTGCGTGCCTCGGGGGTGAGCCAGGTCCGGGTGGACGTGTCCTCGAACACGGTCCCGTCGACCTCGACCCGTCCCTCCTCAACCGGCACCAAACCCGCGACCACACGCAACAGGGTCGTCTTGCCGGCGCCGTTGGGGCCGAGCACCGCCACGGTCACGTCGGACTCGACGGAGAGGTCGCAGTCGAGAAGGAGTGTCCCCAGCCGGGTGCGGACCCGGGCGTGCAGGCTCATCGAAGCGCACCGAGCCAGCGGTCGCGCAATACCACCAAAACGAGCACGGAGATCGCAAGGAGCAGGAGAGAGAGCGTGATCGCCATGCCGATCTGCCCCGACCCCTCGAACGAGCTGTAGGCTGCGATTGGGAGCGTCTCGGTCGTGCCCGGGAAACTCCCCGCGAAGGTGATGGTGGCTCCGAACTCGCCTAGGGCCCTCGCCCAGCAGAGCGCGGCGCCGGCCGCGATCGACGGCGCTGCGAGTGGCATCGTGACCTGCCAGAATCGCCGCCACGGCCGGGCACCGAGGGTCGCGGCCACCTCCTCGAAATGGTCGTCGCGCTGGCGGAGCCCGGCCTCGACGGTGATCACGAGAAAGGGAAAGCCGACGAATGCCTCGGCGATCGCTGCTCCGGCGGTGCTGAAGGGAAGCACGATCCCGAAGTGATCAAGCAGTGTGCCGATCGGGGTGGTGCGGCCAAGCGCTGTCTGCAACGCGATCCCGCCGACCACCGGCGGGAGCACCAGCGGCAGGGTCACCAGCCCGCGGATCACACGGCGTCCAGGAAGTGAGGTCCGTGCAAGGAGGTATGCAAGCGGGACACCGATGATCAGCGAGATGACCACGGCGATGACCGAGCACTCGAGCGAGAGACGGAGTGCCGTGAGCACGTCCCTCGACACCAGCTGCGAGGGGAGATTGCTCCAATCCACATGGAGGAGCAATCCGATCAGCGGCAGCGCGATGAACAGCACGGCAACCGCGGCCGGGATCAGGAGACCGAGGAGGGGGCGTCGCGTGACGCCCCGGGTCACGACGCCTTCAGGAATCCGTCGGCCAGCAGTTGAGTCTGCACATCGCCGGAAACAGCGGCGTTGACGAACGCCTGAGCCGCCGTCGCGTTCGCGCTCGCCTTGAGGACGGCGATCTCATAGGTCCCGATCACGTTCTGTGCATCGGGAATCGGGATACCGGTCACCTTGTTGCCGGCGGTGACGACATCGGTCACGAAGACCAGTGCCGCGTCCGCGTTGCCGGATTCCACCTGTTCGACCACGAGAGCGTCGTCGAGTTGGAATGACTGAGGAGTGAGCTTGATGTTCGCGGCGGCGAGCGCCTTGGCCGCGTAGTCGCCCACTGGGACGCCCGCTGCGCCGAGCACGACCGACAAGCCCGGAGTTGAGAGGTCGGCGAGCGTCTTGATGTTCTTCGGGTTTCCCGGAGCGACGATGATCTCGAGCTTGTTCTTGCACAGGGCCACTGGGGTATTGACTAGTCCCTTGGCGACGAGCTGCTGCATGGTCGAGGTGTTCGCCGTGGCGACGACGTCGGCCGGCGCGCCGTTGGTGAGCTGCGTGACCAGCGTCTGGGAGCTGCCGTAGGAGTATTGAGCCGTGAACCCCGGGTGATCGAGCTCGAGCCCTTTCTCGGCGGTGTTGAACGCGGAGGTCAGGGATGAGGCCGCAAAGATGGTGAGCGACCCGCTGAGCGGATCCGGCGACGCGGACGGACCGCTCGCCGACGTGGAGCCACAGGCCGCAATCGCGAGAGCGGCGGTACCAGACAGCAGCAGGGTGGGGGTGGCGATCTTCACGTCTTCCTCTGCTGTGTCTCTGCGGTCGGGGGCAACTCGATGACGACGTTGGTGGCCTTCACTGACGCGACCGCAAGCATCCCAGGCTCCAATCCAAGCTCGGCAACCGCCTCGCTACTGATCAGCGAGCTGATCCGAAACGGCCCCGCCTGGAGCTTCACGTGCGCCATGACGCCGTCCGTGGCAACGTCTGTGACCAGTCCCAGGAAGTGATTGCGGGCCAACTCGGTCACCGGCAAGGTCGGATGGCTGCTGGCGAGCTCGACCGCAAACCTCGCCAGCGCGACGCCGTCGACCAGGCGGTGCCCGCCCTCGGTCCGCACGGTGTCGATACGGCCCGCGTCGGCCCAGCGCCGAACGGTATCGACGCTGACGCCGAGCAGTTCCGCTGCCTGGCCCATCTTGTATGTCGGCATGGGCCGCGACCTTAGCGCAAAAGCGGGCTTCTCATCAACCAGGCCTCGCGATTGCGCGATTCAGGAGTGGCTCCTACTCGTGCGAGACCACCGTCACCGCGTGCACGACGTCACTCACGAAGAGCGGCGCAGGGTAGATCACTCGCACGTAGCCCTGAGGATCGATGACCTCGAGGTAATTGGTGTGCGGGGGTTCGATCGGCTCACCCCACTTGATCCAGGTGATCTTCAGATTCGCGTCCGGTCCAAGCAGCCAGTGCCAGCCGGCCGACCACTTGGTCGTGAGGTTCGTGGTGATGAAGTGCTCCACGTCTGCCGGAGTGCGGTCGGCGACGACGCTGACGATGAGCAGGACCGGGTTGATCCCTTTGGGCAGCGCTTGTTCCACCGCCGCGATGTCGCGCCCGAGAAGCGGGCAGAGGTTGACGCAGAGCGGGTCCATGAACGCCAGCAGCACCACGTGGCCCTTCTCGTCGGCCAGCGATATCGTGTTGCCGTTCTGATCGACGAGTCCCGTCAGCGGGGGAGTCTGCTGAGGCTTGAGCGGCGCGCCGATCACGTCGGCCGACGGTGTGATATTGACCTGAGCTGCCGTCGTCGCGGCTCTCGGGTGGATCGTCAGCGACATGAACGCCCCGATGCCCAGACCGCCGGCAAGAGCGAGCACGACCAGCAGGATCTGCCCGCGTTTGGATCGCGTCACGACTCCGAGGCTCCTCGACGGTTCATCCACAAACCTCGCTCTTGACAACGGCTGCTTGATGGTTGAGTCCGCACCTGCCAAAGACGATCGGCCGGCGAGCGCGGCGCCAATTATGGCTCGGTCGACCCGCTGAGGTGATGCGCGCGACAGCCGGAGCGTATGCTCCCGGGCGTGATCGCGCAGCGGCATAGGAGCGTTGCGGCGCCAGCAGCCGTTCTCCTGGCGCTGGTCGGCCTGTTCATCGGCCACACGCTCGAGTATCTGCGGGTCTGGGGGCCCGCAGGGATCGTCGAGTCGATGAGCAACCCCGTGCATGCCTACATGCTTCCGATCGCGGGCGTCCTGCTCACGTTGAGCGCCGTGTTCGCCATCCGTCTGGCACGGGCGTGGCGGACACTGAACGACCGGCTCGACCGCGCGTCCGCCGCCATGCGGCATGTCTGGCGAGGACGCGGCGATCCCCAGCCCGGTACCCCCGCGACCGCGTCATCTCCTGGAACTCGGCTCGCGGCCATCTGGCTCCCCCTTGCCGCGGCGCAGATTGCCCTCTATCTCATCCAGGAGAACGTCGAGGCGGTGGCGCGCTCGCAACCTGCACCTGGGTGGGGCGCCATCACGGGGATCCACTGGGCTGCCCCGTTCGTCCACCTCTACGTATCGCTGCTGCTTGCTTGCGGAGTCCGCATTTGCCAGGTTTTGCGCCGCCGACGCGCGGTCGCTGTCGAGCGGATCGAGGCGCTGCTCCGCGCTGTGACCCTGCGCCGGCTGCACCCGGTCATCGGAGTCGGAATCCCCGCCCAGCGTCAGTGCGTACCGCCGCTCGACCAGCTCGGGAAGCATCTCTGGAGGAGGCCCCCGCCGCAACTCCTCGGCGCCTGACCGACCGTCTGTGAGCTTCGGCTCACCCACGATCTGTTCACACCTAGAGGAGATATCAAGTGTCGAGAACTCGTCTTCGTCTGTCAGCGGTTGCCGGGGGAACGCTGCTCGCCGTGGTGACGTCATTCGCCGCTGCATCTGCGCATTTCGTGTTCACCGCCGGGAAGTATCGGATCGCCATCGGCTGGCAATTCGAGCCCGCCGGCGGCTCCGACACCTATGTCGGGGCACCAAATGCGATCCAGGTCTTCATCGACGTCCCGTCGGCATCCAACCCGATCGGGACCCCCGTCAGCACCCTCAACCAGGACTGCACGCATCCCGATTTCCAGGTCACCGTGACAGTCGGGACCACGACGAGCAGCCCGTACTGCCCGGTGCCCCTCTACGACTCGGACACCGGCAACGGCAGGCTCGACGAGTACGACTACGCGGTCATCCCAACCGTTGTCGGAACCTACACGTTCCACATCTTCGGCACCATCAACGGTGTGCCGGTCGACCAGAAGGTCACGTCAGGCCCGACGACCTTCGACTCCATCGCGGACTCCAGCGCCGTCGAGTTCCCGGTGGTCCTGCCCGCCGCCGCGGCGGTGGCAACCAAGGTCGATACGGTGAGCCAGCGCGCGGCCAGTGCGCTGGCGAGCGCGCAGTCCGCATCAGCCTCGGCTGGTGACGCGAAGACCAGTGCTTCGGGCGCTATCACCCTCGCCATCATCGCCATCGTCGTGGCGGTGTTGCTGAGCGCCATCAACCTGGCGATCGGATTGCGCCGCCGGAGCACGTAGCCATGCGGGCGCGGCGGTCTCTGATCGTCGCCACAGCGCTTGCGGCGGGGGCAGCAATCTGGCTGCCCCTGACTGCGGACGCCCACGCGCTGCCGCAGAGCGCCATCCCTCCCGAGGGCGCTGAGGTCCAGACCGCGCCGAGGTTCGTGGAGATCACCTTCGGTGAAACGCCGGACCCGAAGCTCTCCAGCATTGCGGTGGTCAACAGCTCAGGAGTGAGCGTCGACGCCGGACCCACGGTGGTCGTCACCGGTCACCCGCTCGAGCTCGAGGTGCCCCTGAAAGCGATCGCCAACGGGGTGTACACCGTCACATGGAAGACCGTGTCGGAGACCGACGGCCACCTCGCCACAGGCGCCTACGCGTTCGGTGTCGGGGAGTCGGCCGCGAGTGCCAACGCTCATGCGAGCAGGTCGGTCGTCTCGCCCCCGCCCTCGGTGCTCGCCGTTGTGAGCCGGTGGCTGTTCTTCGTCGGCGTCATGGGCATCGTGGGTGTCGCGTCGACGTGTCTGGTTGCCCTGAGGGAGATTCCAAGATTTGCCGTTCGCATGCTGTCCGGTTCATGGGTTCTCGGGGCGCTGGGTGTTGCCGGCATCGTCGAAGCTCAGCGCGAAGCGGCGGGCATCACCCTGGGGTCGCTGTTCTCGACATCCCTCGGCGCCAGCGCGATCGAAAGGATCGTGACCATCGCTGTGACCGGGGTTGCGGTCGTTGCCGCCTCCCTCGTGCCGTCGCGCCGAGCACGGGTCTGTGTCGCGATCGCGGGCGTGGGCTCGGCAGCATCGATGTGGGTGGACGTCGCAGCGAGCCACGCGGGGGCACAGGCTCCCGTCGCGGCCAATCTCCTGATCCAATGGGTGCACATCGTTGCGAGCGGCGTGTGGATTGGCGGGTTGCCGGTGCTCATCCTTGCGGTTCGCGGCCAGGCGTCCGACGTCAAGGGCCGCGCGGTCCGACGGTTCTCAACGACTGCGGGAGTCGCCATCGTGGCCGTCGCCCTCACGGGCACGTTCCGCGCTGTGATCGAGCTGGGGTCAATCGGACAGCTCTTCGGTTCCTCGTTCGGCGCGCTCGTGCTGGTGAAGGTCGCGCTTTTCGTGATGCTCGCGGGTCTGGGGGCGATCAATCGCTTCGGCAACGTCCCGCGCTCGTCGACGGTGCTGCGCGGGCTGCGCAGGGTGGGGTCCACCGAAGTCGTCATCGGCGCCGCGGTCGTGCTGGTCGCCGCGGCGCTTGTGAATGTGGCGCCGCCGGTTGCGTCGACGGCTGCGGCTTCGACCGCGCAGTCGACCCGGCTTGCGGTCACCGGCAGCGACTTCGCCACCACGGTGAAGGTGCGCCTGACGGTATCCCCCGGCACCGCTGGATTCAACAACTTTGCCCTTCGCGTCACCGACTACGACACCGGCGCGCTCGTCCACGCAAGCTCGGTGCAGCTCGAATTCTCACAGCCGCTCCGACCTCAACTGGGCCAGTCGACGCTCACGCTGAAACGTCAATCGGATGGGATATTTGCCGCTCGTGGTGGCAACCTCGCGATAGCAGGCATCTGGGAGGTTGCGGTGATCATCGAGAATGCCGACAACTCCACCGAGGTCCATCTGCAGCTTGCAACCATCACGTCCGCTCCGAACGTGACCGTAACGCGATTCGCCGGGTTGCCCACGCTCTACTCGATACAGCTGCCGGGCGCAGGGATCGCGCAGGTGTACATCGATCCTGACAAACCCGGCGCCGACGAGTTCCATGTCACGTTCTTCACGAACTCGAACGAGACGAGCGAGATTCCGATCGCATCGACCACCATCGGGATGACGCCCTCCGGGGCGACGCCGACGATCCTGGTGAGCCGGCGGCTCGACCCGATCGGCCACTTCGTCGCCGACGTGACGGTGCCCGCCGGCGCAACGCGATACGACATCATCGCGACCACGGAGACCGGGGTGGGGATCTCGACCTACCTGACGATCACCCCCGGGCCCTGACCTGGGTCAGCGAATCGCCGAATTGATCAGGTCGGCGACAGCCGTGGGTTGTTCGAGGTAGGGGAGGTGCGCCATCCCCTCGAACACGTGATAGCGGGACTTCGGAAGCCAGTCGGCGAGCTCCTTGGACCGGGCGATGATGAACGGGAGGTCGAGATCGCCGCAGGCAACCGTCACCGGCACCGAAATCTCCTCCAGCCTCGACCACGCTGCGATACCGCTCTTTCCTGACTCCTCGGGGATCTCGTTCTTCAGCGCGATCGCGTTCATGGCCAGGGCGAGCTGCCGAGCCGGGCCGGAGACACGACCCTCGGGCGCGCTCGGGCCATCGAGCCACAGCCACATCTCGATCCGGTTGATCTCATCGATGTCACCTGAGGTCTGTGCCGCCTCCCACATGCGCACAAGCCGGTCGGTATCGGCGTCGAATATGGTCGGCTCGGGAGCGCCGCTCACGGCCGGGGCCAGCAGCACGAGGCCCGCCACTCGTTCCGGCGACGCCAGAGCTGCGTCGATGGCGATCTCGCCGCCCATCGAGCTCCCGACCAGCCACACGGGTCCGGTCACCGTTCGATCGAGCACGGCGTTGAGGTCGTCGAGATGCGAGAAGCCGTACGTCACGCCCGATGTCTCGCCGTAGCCGCGCATGTCGTATGCAACGACTCCGGTTGCCGGTTGGAGCGCCTCCGCAACGGCCTGCCATGACCGCCGGTCGGTCACGCCTGAATGAAGCAGGACGACAGGCTGGCCGTCGCCCGGCCATCGCTCCGCGGCCAGGGCGGCGGTGCCGCGCTGCACGGTGAACTGTTCAGATGCCACCCGCCCATTCTGACCGGAGTACGGTGGTCACGACGTTGCTGAGCGTGGGGATCGGCTTGGCCCGTGGCAGCGCCCGCGCCGTGGGGACGCTCCGCACAGTCACGAAGGTGTCGAGAAGCCAGCGCGGTTGGCCGACACCTGGGGTCGCATCAACGCCGCGATGCCATGATTCCGGTGATGGCTGTCGACGACGACGAGGAATTCAACCAGTCACTCCGACCGGTTCACGGACAGCTGTCATACCTGCAAATCCCCGCGATCGACGTGCGGCGGTCAGCCGAGTTCTATGCGCGCGTCTTCGGCTGGCATGTCGAGCACCCGCGTCCCGGGTTCGACGCGCCGGGGCTCATCGGCCAGTGGGTCACGGACAGACGACCGACGCGAGACGCCGGAATGCTGCCCTGGTTGAACGTCGACAGCATTGACGAGGCGATGACGCTCGTTCGCGCCCACGGCGGCGAGGTGCTGGAGCATCCGACACCGGATGGCCCGGAGCGGCTCCTGTCAACCGTGCGTGACCCTGCCGGCAACGTGCTCGGCCTCGTGCAACTCGTTTCGCGCTGACGGCGGCCGGTTCAGCCCGCCAGGAGCACGCTCGGGTGAGCGACGTGGCGATGACCGCATGTGGCGCACTTCAACTCCGCTCGCACGGGGCGCGAGGGCTGCGACTGCCGGTGCTCTGCGCGCGGGAGATGGACGGTCAGCGGGACGAGCCGCGACCCACCGCAACGAGCACATTGAATCGGACGCGCCTGAGCCGACCGTCTCACGCCCGATATTCTGCTATGCCCCCGGCGTGGGTTGTCAACACCCCGATCAGACCGATGCCCCGGTCAGAGTGACGACGACACCGATCAGTCCGGCGAGGACGAGTGCACTCACGACCCCACGCCGCACCAGGAACAGCCACACCACGCCTGCGGCGAGGACTGGAAGCTGCCACGGCACCTGCAACGACAGGCTGATGAGCACCATCCCGGGCGCGATGAAACAGATCCTGCCAAAGAATCGCACCCGCGGCGCCGCGCATCCGCCAGGCGCAGAAGATCGCCAGCTGTGTCGATGCGGGACCGGGAAGCACGCTGGCTGTCGAGATGCCGTCCTCGAACTCCTGGGCGGTGAGCCAGCGTCGTTGCTCGACGCAGAGGCGGCGCAACAGAGCGATGTGAGTTGGTGGACCACCGAATCCGATGCAACCGAGGCGGGGCCGTTCGCGAGCGACGAGCGCTAGCGAAACCCGACCGCGGACATCCGCGCGGCTGCGCTCGGGAACGGTGTGCAGCTTATGGAATCACGAGCCCGGCGACGCCTGACCCGCGCTATGGAGTACTCGCCACGGCGGGCTCGCGCAGCGCCGACCAGGGGCGCTCCCGCTCCTGCGAATCGATCGCCCACTGCAGGGTCTCGAGGACGTGCCCGAGATGCTCCGCCATGGCGATGTCGCAGGCAGCGGCGTCATGGGCGGCGATGGCGGCGACGATCGCCTCATGCTCCCGCAGCGACTGCTCCGGACGGCCGGGACGGAGGATCGTGCCGTACTGGAACCGGATGCTCTGAGACTTGAGGGTGACGAGCATCTTGGTTGCCACCTGATTGTCGGAGATCCTCCAGATTCGCCGGTGGAGTTGCGCATTGAGCTGCATGTATCCATGCGAGTCATTCGCACTCAGGCGCTCGTGCATCGCCGCGGTGATCTCCATCAGGTCGGCCACGTCGACGTCGGTTGAGCGGGTCGCAGCGCTTCGCGCAAGCAGCCGCTCCAGGGCGTTGCGCACCTGCTCGATCTCAAGGGCTTCGCGAGCCGAGATCAGCCGGACCCGGGCGCCGCGGTGCGGCTCCCTGACGATGAGTCCCTCCTGGTCGAGCACGGCCAGGGCGGCCCGGATGGCCGTACGCCCGGCACCGAAGCGGATGGAGAGATCCGCCTCAACCAGGCGCTCGTTGGGTTGGAACTCGCCACTCACGATGGCCTCACGGAGCCTGTCGCACGGGTCGACGATCGTCCGAACCCGGCGCGGGTCCGATTCGGAAGCGGGGGCTAGATTGTTCACAACATTGTCGCTAGTATTGCCGACAATCTTCGCCAGCCGCGCCCAGGGGCGCTAGGAGGCATCTGATGCTCGCAAGCCATCATCGGGTCGGCAGAGGGGTTGGGGTCCTCTTCGCGATGCTCACGCTGGCGCTGGCCGCCTGCGGGAGCTCGTCGACCCCGGGCGGGTCGTCGAGCAAGTCGCCACTGCTCATCGGCGTCATCGCACCCTTCACCGGGGCTGACGCTGCTCTCGGACCGGCATATTTCGCGGCGTGTCTGCCTGCGGCGCGGGCCATCAACAATGCCGGCGGTGTGATGGGGCACATGGTGAGCTGCCAGGAGTTTGACACCCGAGGTGAGCCTGCCGATGCCGTCCCCGCAGCCCAGCAGATGGTGGCCAGCCACTCGAACCTGATGGCGGTGGTCGGCTGCACGTCGGACGAAGCCTCGAGTGTCGCGCCCATCCTCGATCAGGCGCATATCCCGATGTTCTGCATGACCGGGCAGTCGGAGTTCAACAAGACCACCTTCACCTACTTCCATCGCCTGGTTCCCCCCGATGAATTCGACGCGTTCGCCATGGTAGGGAGCGCGCTCGACCACTTCAACTACAAGCGGGTCGCCCTCGTGTTCGGCAACGACATCGGGTCGCAGGCATTTGTCGGACCGGCGACGAAGGCGCTCCAGGGACTGGGTGCGACTGTGACGATCAACCAGGCGATCGCGCTCGGCCAGCCGTCGTACCGGACCGAGGTGACCGCGATGCTGGCCACCCATCCGGACGTGATCTTCACTGAGGCACTCGGACCGACCGACGCGACCTACATGGCCGAGGTCAAGCAGCTCAACAACGGCACGATGCTGCCATTCATGGGGACGTCGGCGACCATCGACCCGGTGTGGTTCGCGGCGGTCACGGGCGCGATCGGCGTTCAGACAGTGGTCGACAAGTTCACCGCGGTCGACCTCGGCGTCACCTTCAGCGGACCCGGCTATGCGGAGTTCAAGGCCAACCTCGACGCGGTGGCGTCGCAGTTCCCGGACGCGCCGAAGTACTCGCAGCGGGGTGCGACGCTCCACCTCTACGACGGCATCATGCAGGCGGCGCTCGCCATGGATGAGACCAAGAGCACCGACCCGACCGTCTACAACGCGGTCATCAAGGACGTGGGCAACGGAGTTGCGGGGGCTACCACCGTCAACACGTACGCGGCGGGCGTCACCGCCATCAACAGCGGCCAGAAGGTGCGCTGGGTCGGGGCGGGCGGGCTCACCAACTACAACCAGTACAACAACTCCCAGCAGGGATACATCCTCGTCAGGTATGACGCCACGGGCAACGAGATCACAATCGGGACCCTCACGCAGGCGCAGACCGCAGCCATCATCGCGGCGGGCGGTGGCTGAGGCACAGATTGGTCGGGGGCGGCGGCGATGAGTCTCATCGTCGCCGCGTTCGGCTTTGGCCTCGTTTCCATGTCGATCATCGCCATCTCGGCGGTCGGCTTCACGATGCAATTCGGCATCACCAACATGATCAACCTGGCCTACGGGCAGGTGATGATCGCTTCGGCGTACGCCGCGTACACGGTGAACAACGCGGGGGTGAGCATCTGGCTGGCGCTGCCGGTCGGCGCGATCTTCGGTGCGGTCTTCTCGTTCCTGCTCAACCGCCTGATCTACGCCCCCTTTCAGCGCAAGGGAACGAACCTGATCGGCATGGTCATCATCTCGCTGGCGGTCTCATTGGTGATCGCGAACGTGCTGCTCCCGATCGTCGGGTATTACAGCGTCTCCTACCACCAGAACCCGGGCCCGACGTATCACCTGGGGTCGATCGCGCTGACCGGTGTGCAACTCGCGATCATCGCGGTCGCGGTGGTGGTGATGCTCGCGATCTACGCCCTGCTTCGGTTCACGAGGCTGGGCAAGGCGATGCGGGCGACCGCCGCCAACCCGACGCTGGCACGCAACTGCGGCATCCCCACCGGTCGCGTCGTCGACCTCGCGTGGCTGATCACCGGCGCACTGTGTGGGGTGGCGGGTACCGTCGCGGGGATGAACTCCGACTCGTTCTCGGTGGCCAGCGGCTCTGAGTTCCTGATTCCGATCATCGCGGCATCCATCCTCGGTGGCGCTGGGAGCCCCTACGGCGCGATGATCGGCGCCGTCCTCATCGGCGAGATGACCGAGATCAGCGCCGCGATCATCTCCCCCGAGTACAAGCAGGTCGTCGCGTTCGCCGTCCTGGTGCTGGTCATGGTGCTCCGGCCTCAGGGTCTGCTCGCCAAGCGGGGCGCGCTCGCGGCTGCCGGGTGACCTACTACCTCACGACGGTCCTCGTCTATGCGGCCGTCGACATCCTTGCGTGTCTGGCGATCAGCCTGCAGTTCGGGGTGTCCGGAATCGTCAACTTCAGCTTCATCATCTTCCAGGCGGCGGGCGCGTACACGGCGGCGGTGCTGTCGCTACCCCGGGATACCGCGAACGGCGGCTTTCAGACCTACGTCCTCGGTTTGAATTTGAGCTTCCCGCTCCCGTGGATCGGCGCGACGCTGGTCGGTGCGCTGCTCGCTCCGCCGATCGGCCTCGTCGTCCTGCGGCGGCTGCGCAGCGACTACCAGGCGATCGCGATGCTCGTTCTTTCGGTGATCGCAAGCCTCGTCGTCACCAACACGCCGGCATTCCTCGACGGCGCCGCCGGCCTCTCGCTGGTGCCTCAGCCACTTTCAGACAGGTTCAACCCATATTCCGACGGCTACCTGTGGGCGTACACCGCGGGCGCGCTCGTCCTCGCCGTGATCGTCTTCTTCATCGTGCAACGGGTGATCAACTCGCCGTACGGCCGCTCACTCCGAGCAATGCGTGAGAACGAGATTGCCGCCAACGCGCTCGGCAAGAACGCGGTCGCCATGAAGATGACGGTGTTCGTGGTCGGTGGCGCGATCGCCGGCTTGAGCGGCGCGATCCTGGTCGGCTTCATCACCACCTGGGCGCCGTCGACCTGGCTGTATCCGGAAACCCTGATTCTGTTCGCGGCGGTGATCGTGGGAGGGCGAGGCAACAACTACGGCGCTGTGCTCGGAGCGCTGCTCGTTCCGGTGGGGTTCGAGGAGGCGACGCGCTACCTACCGCCGTTCGGCCCGCCCGGGCTCATCCCCGCGCTCGAGTGGGTGTGCATCGGCGGATTGATACTCGGGTTCCTCTGGTTCCGGCCTCGCGGCGTTCTCCCCGAGCGGCGGCGGGTCTTTGCCGCGCGACCCAAACCGGCCGTGGTGGGGGAGCAGCATGCCGGTGGAGACTGACGCGGTCGTTGCGACGCCGGCCGCGACGGAGCAGCCGCCCGCCGAGCGTCCGATCCTGGTTGCAACCCATGTCAGCCGCCATTTCGAGGGTGTGCGCGCCGTCGAGGATGTCTCCATCGACGTGCTCCCCGGACGCATCACGGGCCTCATCGGCCCGAACGGCGCCGGGAAGTCGACGTTCCTCGCCGTGCTGGCCGGGACGTTGCCCGCCAGCTCCGGCACCATCACCTTCGACGGCCACGACGTCACCTCGCTGCCGGCGTTCCGCCGCGCCCGCCTCGGCCTGGTGCGGACGTTTCAACTTCCATCCGAATTCGCGCAGCTCACCGTCCTCGAGAATCTGCTCGCGGCTGCGCCGCACAACCGCGGTGATTCGCTGATGGGCGCCCTCCTCGGCAAGCGCTACTGGAGAGCGGACGAGGATCGCCTGGTGGCGCAGGCGCGCAGCCTGCTCGACCGCTTCCGGATGACCGCCAAAGAGTCGGACTACGCGAGCTCCCTGAGCGGTGGCCAGAAGCGCCTCGTCGAGATCATGCGTGCGCTGATGCTGCAGCCCCGGCTGCTGCTCCTCGACGAGCCGATGTCAGGCGTGCACCCGTCGATCATCGGCGAGATCGCCGACTACTGCGAGGCGCTCCGTGACGACGGGCTGACCATCCTCATCGTCGAACACGAGCTGCACATGATCGAGCGCATGTGCGACCCGGTCATCGTTATGGCGCAGGGGAGTGTCATCGGCCAGGGCACGATGGCGGCGCTGCGCCAGCAACGCGAAATTGTTGACGCGTACCTTGTCGGATAGCATCGCGTCGACGTCCGCGAAGCGGCCGGAGCCGCTCCTGCGAGCCGAGGGGATCACCGCCGGCTACGGTGGTGTCCCGGTCATCCAGGACATCACGCTCAGCGTCGGACCTGGTGAGATCGTCGCCGTCATCGGGCCCAACGGGGCCGGCAAGAGCACGCTGCTCAAGTCACTCGTCGGCATCCTGCGCGTCACCAGCGGACGAATCATGCTCGGCGACCAGGAGGTCACCAACCGCCGTCCGGAGGAGCTGGCGCGACGTGGAGTCGGCTACGTGCCCCAGGTGCAGGACATCTTCGAGCCCCTGACGGTGCTCGAGAATCTCGAGATGGGGGGGTATCTCCTGCCCGCCCACACCATCCGTGAGCGGGTGCCCGAGGTCGTCGAGGTCTTCCCCGCGCTCAAGCCGATGCTCAAACGTCGAGCGGACAAGCTGAGTGGTGGCGAACGCAAGATGCTCGCGATCGCGCGTGTCCTGATGCTCGACCCCAAGGTGCTGATCCTCGACGAACCGACAGCCAACCTCGCTCCGCAACTGGCCGACCGCCTCCTCCGCGAGCAGGTGAGCGGCCTCGGCAAGCTGGGCAAGGCGGTGCTGCTCGTCGAGCAGCGCGCGCGTGCCGCGCTTGAGATCGCGGCTTACACGTCTGTACTCGTGTCCGGATCCATCCGCATGGAGGGCCGGCCCGGCGAACTCCTCGATCGCCAGGATTTCGAGGAACTGTTTTTGGGAGCGGCGACGAGTTTCAGCTCAGCGTCCGGCTCGGAGGCGAACAAGGTATGAAACTGCTCATGTTTCGCGATGGCGGGGCGGCACGCCTGGGTGTGGGACGCGACGGCGCCACAGACGAGATCATCGACGTCGGCGCGGCGGCCAACGGCTCCGGGGACGCCCTGCCGGCAACGATTCTCGGCGTGATCGACGCGGGTGACCGAGGGCCTCGAACGGCTGCGCGTTCTCGCCTCGTCAGCCCCCGCGAGCGCCGTTCGCAAGATCGCCGATCTCACCTTGCTGCCGCCATTCGATCCACCGCGGGGGAATGTCCTGGCGATCGGCCGTAATTACCAGAAGCACGCCGAGGAAGGTGCACGCGCGCTCAACACCGAGGTGGGACCGCCGACGATCTTCACCAAGGCGATCACCACCATCACCGCGCCGTACGCCGACATCCGCATCGACCCCTCGGTGAGCACCAAGATCGACTGGGAGGTCGAGCTGGCCGTGGTCATCGGACGCCGCGGCGCCAACATCAAGCGCGAGGACGCGCTCGGCCACATCTTCGGGTACACCGTGCTCAACGACGTGACCGCACGCGACATCCAGAACGGGTGGGGAGGGCAGTGGTTCAAGGGCAAAAGCCTCGACGGATCGTGCCCGATCGGCCCGTGGGTGTTGACCCGCGACGAGGTCGCCGACGTGCAGTCCCTGCACCTGCAGCTTCGGATCAACGGCGAGGTCAAGCAGGATGCCAACAGCCGCGACATGATCTATCCCGTGGACGCGATCATCGAGTGGCTGTCGGTCGGCATGACCCTGCTTCCCGGGATGGTGATCGCCACCGGCACCCCGGAGGGAGTCGGGTTTGCGCGCACGCCACCCGAATACCTGCAGCCCGGCGACATCATGGAGTCGGAGATCGACGGTATCGGGAAGCTCCGCAACACCGTGGTGGCGTCGCCGGCCTGATGTCTGACGGCAAGCGGCCGGTGGGTCCAGTACCGTCCGCTGCCATGACCACCCTCGCCGCCCATGGGGTGGCCGCGGCCCATGAGGCGTACGGGAAACGGGGTCTGCTCGACGCTTCGGTCCGGCCCATCCAACGCGGCGCCCGACTTGCCGGTCGCGCAGTGACGGTGCTCTGCCCATCAGCGGACAACCTGATGATCCACGCCGCGGTCGAGCAGTGCCATCCGGGCGACGTGCTGGTCGTGGCCACGGATCCTCCGGGAAACGCGGGAGCCATCGGGGAATTGCTGGCCACGTCGCTTCGCGCCCATGGGGTGATCGGTGCTGTCGTCGATGCCGGGGTGCGCGACGTGGAGGCGTTGCGCGTCATGGGATTCCCGGTCTGGTCACGATGGGTCTCAGCCCAGGGAACCACCAAGCACGGCCCCGGAGCGGTGAACCGCCGCATCGTGTGCGCGGGGCAGCCGGTCGAACCCGGTGATGTCATCGTCGCCGATGACGACGGTGTCGTCTGCATCGCCGCGGCCTCCGCCGCCGCGGTGGCACGCGATGTCACGGAGCTGGTTGCGCGCGAAGCAGCGATCCGCGAGCGTCTCGCAGCGGGAGAGTTGAGCGTCGACGTCCTCGGCCTGCGCGAGGCCGTCGCCCGCGCGGGGATCCCGTCCGGCGACCGGTGATCCATCTCGACGCAGCTCAGTTGCTCCTCGTCGCCGGCGCCGCTTTCGTCGCCGGTGCGGTGAACGCGGTTGCCGGGGGAGGCACGCTCCTGTCGTTTCCCGCATTGCTCCTGATCGGGTTTCCCGCGCTCACCGCCAACGTCACCAGCACGCTCGGCATCCTCCCCGGATACGCGGGAGGGAGTGTCGCGTATCGCGCCGAGCTCACCGTGCAGCGCGATCGTGTGCGCTGGCTTGGGCCCATCAGTGTCGCCGGCGCGGTGGTGGGAGCGATCCTGCTGACGCGCACGTCGAATCACGTCTTCGCATCGATCGTCCCGTGGCTGATCCTGCTCGCGTGCGCGCTGCTCCTGCTCCAGCCGGTGGTCACCTCACGGGTCCGCTCGCGCCGCCCGGAACGCGAGCAGCATCGCTCGCCCATCCTCGCGGTGGCGCAGTTCCTCGGGGGTATCTACGGCGCCTTTTTCGGAGCCGGCCTGGGCGTGATGATGCTTGCGGTACTTGGGCTCTTCATCCGCGATGACCTGCAACGGATCAACGCGCTCAAGGGCATGATGTCGCTGATCATCAACATCGTCGCGGCCGTCTATTTCGCCTTCTTCGGGCCGGTGTCGTGGCTTGCGGTGCTGGTGATGATGCCGATGAGCGCGGCGGGTGGCTTCATCGGCGTGACCCTGGCGCGCCGTCTCCATCCCGTCGTCCTCCGCACCCTGGTGGTCGCCTTCGGTGTCGCCTTTGCGCTCCAC
Organism: Candidatus Dormiibacterota bacterium; assembly: GCA_963777445.1. Taxonomy (GTDB): domain Bacteria; phylum Chloroflexota; class Dormibacteria; order Aeolococcales; family Aeolococcaceae; genus Palsa-851. The sequence goes on from CAVZQR010000003.1 coordinate 146,635, forward strand.
CAATTGCTCTAGCGAGCAACCTACGAGAGCTGGCGTTCCGTCGCCCAGCGTGTCAACTGATGCCTGGTCGAGAGCTGCAGCTTGCGCAGCACCGACGAGACATGACTCTCCACGGTCTTGGCGGAGATGAAGAGCTCACCGGCGATCTCCTTGTAGGTGAAGCCACGCGCGATCAGGCGCAGCACCTCTCGTTCGCGTGGCGTCAAATGGTCAAGCTCCGGGTCGAACGACGGCCGCTCTCGGTCGCCGGCGGGCAGCGCGGCGAAGGCATCCAGCACGAATCCGGCCAGCCGTGGTGAGAAGACCGCCTCGCCGTCTGCCACCCGGCGCACCGCGTCCACCAACTCTGCACCGGAGATGGTCTTGGTCACGTAGCCACGAGCCCCCGCGCGGATGACGGCGATGACGTCCTCGGGCGCGTCCGATGCGGAAAGCGCCAGGAATCGAATGCGCGGGTGGGTGGCTTTCAGAGCGGTCACAACGGCGTGCCCGCCGCCGCCTGGGAGGTGGACGTCGAGCAGCACCACGTCCGGCTCGCACCGGGAGATGCCGGCGATTGCGGGTTCGACGTCGTCCGCCTCGCCGATGACCTCGACCTCGGTGCCGAGCTCGGAACGGACCCCCGCACGGAACAGGGCGTGGTCGTCGACGATGAACACTCGAGGTCGACTGCGGGCAACGGTCGTCACGCCGTCGCCGGCTGCGTGACCACGGCGCGAGGCATCGACAGCTTGACCTCCGTGCCCGCACCGGGGAAGCTGCGGACATCCGCGGCGCCGCCGCGACGGACCATCCTCGCGTGGACGGACTCGGACAGCCCTTTGCGATCGCCAGGGACTGCCTCGGGGTCGAATCCCCGCCCGCGGTCTCGCACGAACAGCGAGACCTCGCCCGGCTCCACCTCCGCGTAGATCGAGATCACCTGGACGCCCGACCACTTCGCGGCGTTGACGGTGGCCTCGCGCGCAGCCGCAAGCATCGCCCGCAGGTCCGTATCGAGGGCGCAGTCGCCGACGCTGACCACCTCCACGGTGACTCCATGCTGTGCCTCGATCTCGCTCTGGATCAGGCGCACGCCGGCGACGAAGGTTGTGTCCTCCGCCATCGAGCCCGGGGCACGCCCGTCGAACAGCCAGGAGCGCAGCTCACGCTCCTGAGCTCGGGCGAGCTGGATCACCTGCTGCGGCTCCGATGCCCTGCGCTGGATGAGCGCCAGGGTCTGGAGCACCGAATCGTGGACCCGCGAGGCCATGTCAGCTCGCTCCTCGGCACGGATCCTGGCTTGACGCTCGTCCACGAGTTCGCGACCGACGCGCAGCCACCACGGTCCCAGGACGACCACGATCGCGGCGATCACCAGCGCCACGCCGGCGAGCGGACGGAGCAACGCTGCGCTGGTGTGTCCCAGGAGCAGTGTGGTGACGCCTGCGATGAAGAGCACGCCCGCGACCAGCGCACGCAGTGCGACGCGCGAGCGCCGGGTGTCGCCAGTGAATCCGATGAACGGGTCAGCCAGGCGCCGAAGCGTCGCCTGCTCGCCGGCCGGAGCATTCCTCGAGATCAGAACGATCGAGATGACGCTGATCACGACCGACCACGCCAGCGAGCCCACCCAGCCCGCGCCGACCAGGGACATCAGCACGAAGACCGCGACCAGCAGCGACGCGAGGCCTGCAGCGAGGGTGATTCCCGTCCGATCGGACATCGCGGCGCTGCCAATGCCGGTCTGTTCCCCGACGGCAGGAACGAGGAGCCACGCCACCAGGTAGCACGCGATCCCGAAGCCTCCCGCAAGCGCAAGGAAGACGAACACGGTTCGCACGACGGTGACGTCGACACCGGTCCGCGCTGACACGCCGGCGGCCACGCCGCCGAGCCGGCGGGCTTCCGGGACGCGGCGCCAGGAACCCCGCCGTCGCTTGGTTCGAGTTTGCTCGGCCATTCTTCCATGATGGGCCTCACACGGCCGCAGGGCTATCGGGGGATACCCTGACCCGCTCGCGTGGATATCAGGGTTGAATCAGGGTTCCTCCGAATTGTTCCGGTGCGGGGACGGTCGTACGGTGAGGTTATGGAAACACCCACATCGACCCCGAGCGGCGGCGCCACCCGCCGCATGCTGCGACGCCCAACCCAGGATCGGATGATCGCCGGGGTCGCCTCCGGCATTGCCGAGTACCTCGAGGTTGATGTCACGGTCGTCCGGATCGTCATCGCGGTGCTCAGCGTCTGTGGCGGAGCGGGCATCGCCCTGTATATCGCGGGCTGGATGCTGATGCCGAACGAGGGCTCCGAGCAGTCGATCGCCAGCCGAGTCATGAGAACCCATCGAACCTGGTCACGGTCATGAACCGGCGTTTGAGTCCAGCGAAGCGCAGCACGAGGAGACGGCAATGACAACTCAATGGGCTCCCCCACCGGTGGCGCCGACGCGCCCGCGATCACGGGTCGGCGCCGTCCTGCTCGTCGTGATTGGAAGCGTGCTGGCGCTCATGACCCTGGGGCTGCTGGCAGGCGGCGGTGTCCTGATGTGGGCCGACCGGACGCAACGCGACGCCTCCGGGTACCTCAGCTCGGGAACGGGAAGCCTTGCTGCGCCGTCGTACGCGATCGCGACGTCGAGCCTTGACCTCAACTTCTCAGGCCGAGGGTGGCCTGTCGACCAGAACGCAGTCGGCAAGTTGCGGATCACGGCATCCGGCGCATCGCCGTCCGGCGTGTTCATCGGCATCGCACCTCGCAGTGACGCGCTGAGCTATCTCAACGGTGTCGGGTATGACGGTTTGAGCGATGTGCAGTTCCTTCCGTATCGCGTCACCTACACGCCGCATGGTGGCGGCGCGCCTGCCGCGCCCCCTGGATCCGAGACGTTCTGGCAGGCACAGGCTTCTGGAGTTGGAACGCAGACGCTGGTCTGGACGGTGGCGCAGGGGCAGTGGATCGTCGTGATCATGAACGCCGACGGTTCGCGAGCCATCGCTGCCGACGTCTCGGTCGGAGCGACCGCCCCATTCCTGTTCGCGCTCGCGCTCGGCCTCCTCGTCTCCGGCGGCATCGCTTTGGTGCTGGCCGTGGTGCTGCTCAGCGTGGGCATCGTCCTGCTCAACAGACGACAGGGCGGCGCCCTGTCGCCGGCCGGCGTGCCCCTGCCACCTCCGGTCCCGTCCCGGACGGCGCCACTCAGCTACCCGTTGCGATTCGAGGGACGCCTGGATGAGCCGGTGAGCCGGTGGCTCTGGCTGGTGAAGTGGATTCTCCTGATACCGCACTACATCGCGCTGTGGTTTCTCTTCATCGCGATGTTCGTCTTGACCGTGATCGCGTTCTTCGCCATCCTCTTCACCGGGCGATATCCTCGTGCGATCTTCGACTTCAATGTCGGGGTGCTGCGCTGGGCGTGGCGCGTCGGCTTCTACGGGTACAGCGCGCTCGGCACCGACCATTACCCGCCCTTCAGCTTCGCGATGGACGCAGACTATCCGGCCTCGCTCGACGTGCCGTACCCCGAGCATCTGTCACGGGGACTGGTGCTCATCAAGTGGTGGGTGCTGGCGATTCCGCAATACATCATCGTCGCGGTGCTCGCCGGCGGTGTCGGCATCGCAGTGCACCTCGGGGGGCTCATCGCCATCCTCACGCTGTTCGCAGCCTTCGCCCTGCTCTTCACCAACCGCTATCCGCGGAACATCTTCGAGCTCGTGATGGGCCTGAATCGCTGGGTGTTTCGAGTGCTCGTCTACGTGCTTCTGATGCGCGACGAATACCCGCCGTTCCGGTTCGACCCCGGCGGCAGCGAGACACCCCCGGTGCCGAGCGCACCGGCGCCGTGGCCCGGGCTCACACCGGTGCCACCGCCAGTGTGACGGCGCGTCGATGGCTCGTCAGCGGATCCGCAAGGCCGACGTTGCGCCTGGGTTTTGTCAGGCGCCGGCGATCGGAGTGCTCGAACCGAGGCCCAGATCCTGCTGCACGAGGTTGATCGCCGCCTGAAGGTTGAACTCGTCACTCACGAATTGGGTCGTTGACACGGCTCCACTCGCGACACCCGAGAGGTCACTGCGGACTGCGGCTGCGGCATTGACCAGTGAGTGGACGTCGTTCATTGCCGACGCGGGGAACTGGATCGCGAGCAGGGTGCTGCCGAACGTCTGCAGCGCCTGCGCATAGGTGGCGTTGATGGGCGCCTCATTGGCCACGGTGTTCGTACCGGCGGCGACCAGGGACTGCCCGAGCGCGTCCCACGTGGTGGTGGCCGTGTCCAGTGCAGCGCCGGCATCTGCGTACTGCCGGACAAAGGACGAGGTCGCTGCCGGACTTGCGGTCCCCGTGACGCTATCTCCACACCCCACGAGTGCTGCAGCCGCAACACACATCACCACGCATCGTGCTCGCTGACGGGTCATCGCCTACCTCCGTGGCAGGCACTCTATGTCAGTGGCGTCACCGCCCGGGGGAGTGTGCAGATCAAGCAGATCATCTATTCGTATCCCGAGCTCGAGCCATACCTCCAGATCTATTACCTGCAGCTCCTCGCCCCGGTGGGGGCGGTGCTCGGACGCAGCACCGGTGAGGGCTTCCTCCTCGCGGATAACGAGACGACCCTGGCGCCGCTGCTGTATGCGGGCGGGCCGGCGTTGTCTGCGGCGCGGGAACTCAGACGGCTTACGCGGTCGTCATCCTCTCTGCGCCGCAGCCCGGAGCCGTCGGATTCCAGTACTCCACGACTAATGGGTCGGCGAGCGCCGGTACGGACTACACCGCGACGTCGGGCTCCGCATCGATCCCAGCGGGAGGAACGCAGTTCACGATCCCGGTGCCGATCCTTCCCTGCACCAGCTCTGGTCCGATCAAGAGCTTCTCGATCACCATCGGCGGCGTGACCGGGGCGGCGGTCATCCAACTCGCGACCGGAACGGACACGACCTTCAACCTCAACTGAGGGCGGCGAAGCCGCGCATGACGCTGTCGACGACGCGCTCCGCGAAGGCGAGATCGAGGACGCCGCCGAACATCAATCGGAAGTAGACGGGCCCGACCAGCAGCTCGGTCGCGACCCCGGTGTCCGCGTCCGCACGCAGATCGCCCCGGGCGATCCCGCGCTGGATCAACCTGGTGATCTCCGTGCGACGAGCTTCGACAACCGTCGCCCGAAACGGGTCACCGATCGATGGGTCACTCGCAATGTTCGAAAGCAAAGCCCTGATGACGGGTCCAAAGTCCGTCTCGCTGACAGCCCGCATCGGGTTGATCACCGCCGCGAGCAACTCGTCCCGTGTGGTGCCCAGGTCAGCCACCCCGATGTGCGGTGCGGCGAGCTCGGTGAGCAACTCCTGGACCAGGGCTTCCTTCGACGCCCAGCGCCGGTAGATCGTCGCCTTACCCACTCCGGCTCGGGCGGCGACGTGCTCGAGGCGCATCTCCGCAAAGCCCTTCTCGATCAAAATTTGGCGTGCTGCCGTGAGGATGGCCCGGTGGGCGACCTCGCTTCTTGGCCGGCCGCCTCGGGCCGGGGCGGAGCTCAGCAGGCTCGACGGTGGGTGCGAGGAGCGCTCATTTGGCATCAGGCTGCTATGATACGAAACGCATCGTATCGATGTTCTGGAGACTTTGAATGACTACAACTGACGACACCCGCATTGTGGCGCTCATCGAACGCGCCGAGCGTGAAACGCCGTTCTGCGACTGCGGCGTCCCGATGGCCGCCACTGCGCGAAACCGCCAGATCTGGCTTGAGTGCACAGCCCGGCGGAATCCATCGGGCGGCGGCCTCCGCCGGCTCCGCGCCGCCATCGCGTCCTTCGGGCACACGCGCAGGCTCATTGTCGACCCCGTCTAGAACCTGAGGACGACTGGACTTGACGCGCCGGTCATACAGGGAAGGCCGGGGCGACCCTGCTGAGATGGTCGCGCGTCGCGGTCGCCATTTGTTAACCGCGATTTAGCAAACGCGTCTGGTACCGGTTCGTATCATCGACGGCGGTTACCCAGGCGAGGGCTCTGGGGCCCGGCTGGGAAGCGTTCGCTGATGGAGGAGCAGGCATGCCTGGAATGACCAGCTATCCGCAGGGAGCGGCGTTCGCTCTGTTCCAGGCATAGGAGCCGCCATCTCCTGGTTCAGCGGAAAGCGCTGGATCGCCGCGCTGATCGTCGGTGGCGCAGCGGTCCTCGTGGTGGTCATTGCCTTTGCGTTTTACGGCGTGACTTCGCCGCCCTCCCGCCCGGGCGTATCGACTCCAGGGCCGAATGCCGGCGAGACGTGTTCTGTGGCGGCCACCATGTCCGACAGCACAGCGTTGATAGAGACCGCAATCCAAACGTGTGCGGGTGGCGGCACGGTCCGTCTCGAGTCAGGAACCTACGCGATCAGCAGCCGCCTCGCTGTCAAGGCGCAGGAGACCATCACTGGCGCCGGCGCCACCCAGACCTTCATCGTCCAACACAGCAGGCAGAACATCTTTCAGATCACCGCCCCCGGCGTCACCATCGAGAACGTCAACCTCAACACAGCGACGTACAACGCCAGTGCTCCAGTCCTCAAGAACCCTGACCCGGGCGTGCTCTTCAGCAACGCCAGCCACACATCCATCATCAACGTCGTCGGTGAGTCCGGCAGCGGTTTTGGCATGCGCGTGACCGGTCCGAATCCCTGTGACCGCTTCTCGACCGTGGACACCGTGGTCACCAATGTCAGCATGACCACCACGGGGAAAGGCGGCTTCGCCTCCGTTGACATCGACTGCACCAACGGCGCCCGGCTCTCCGGCATCACGATCCACGGCGGCATTCTTGCGATGTTCAAGGACGAGCACGTCACCCTCATGGGTGAGAGCTTCACGCCCGGCCCTGACAACGGGCAGTGCGAGCCTGCCGTCTACATCACCGGACCCGCGAATACGATCACCATCTCTGACGTCACCTCGAGCGGCGCCGGTGTCGAGGTGAAGCAGCCGGCGACCGCGGTGCTCACACGCGCGGTGACCGCGGGAACTGGGTGCTCCGCAATCGTCAATCGAGCGGCGCCGCCACCCAAATCCTGAGCGGTCGCTCCCACTTTCCGAGCCCACGCGTCGGTCGGAGGCCGGCCAGCGCAACATGGCATGGGGAGGCGCTCCGACGACGAATCATCGGAGCGCCCGAGAGGGGGGCTGAGGTAGCCGGTGGGTCGCGCCGGTGAAACCGCCGCGTCGCGAGGCGGTCGCTGCGTCTCGGCGTGTCCGTCGCTACGGGCAGTATTGGGCAGCATGGTGCAGAAAATCAAGCGGCCGGCTCAAAGTGGCCGGAGGAGGCTCGCCGAGATGAGCTCGCGGCGGCAGGCGGAGGCGACCAATCCGAGTGAATGGACCCAGCTGGGTCTGGCGCGGAAGGTCGGAGCGTCTGTGCGGTCGGTGAAGGCGTGGGAGGCCGGCGCAACTGTTCCGCGCCCGTTTTACCGGCAGCGCCTCGCGAAGGTACTCGGCGTCGGCCTTTCGGAACTCGGATTCCCTCTGGGCTGATCTGCAAGAAGGGTGGTGC
>CAVZQR010000004.1:0-340203 GCA_963777445.1 Candidatus Dormiibacterota bacterium
ACGCGCCACCCCGCCGACTCCAGCTCGTCGTCGACGTAGCGCCGCTCCGGTCATCAACTCGATCGCTGCGTACACCAGCGATCCGGGCCGCTCGAGCCGACGGGCGAGAGCATGCACCCCGTCGCGGTCGGGCAGCACCCCCAGGTGTCGACGGTCTCGCCGGCATCGTTCATGACGTCGACGTCCACTCGTTTCCTGCTAAGATCCAGGCCAACATGCAACATGTCGGCCTGCCTTGGTACTGCCGGTCTGACAACCCGAAGGCTGCCATGTGGAGGCCCCTCTCCATGACATTCAGATAGGGTGTCACGGTCATCAAGGCAGATGAGGCTCCCCTGAGCTACGGTGGCCTTGTGCGGCTACCTCTGGTGAGGTGCTCAGTGCCCCAGTGAAAAGGCCGAGCGGCTGGGCGTCCTACCCAGCGGGTGAGGTGCGACCGCTCGTGCCAGAAGCAGCATCACCGCAGCCGCCGCCACACCAAAGAGGATGAGCGCCCACAAGGGATACGTGGTCTGCCACGAGCAAATATGGGTCAACATAACCTCTTGACGACTGCAGAAGCTCACGAACTGCGCCATCCCGATGCCGACCCCGATCCCGGCGGGCAACGACGCCAACCGGGTGGCGATTGCCACTCTCGACCTTGTCGCCGCGGAAAGTGGAGTCCGGACGATCCGCGAAAACAGAAATATCCCCACTGCGACGGCTGCGCCAGTCAGCGCGCACAGCCACCAGGAGAAACGCGGTTGGGCAAGCGCCTGCCCGGGGACGTACACGCACGCGGTCCCACCACCTCGAGGATCAACAGAAGTCGTGCACCCCGGCTCGATCATCAGGAACATCCCAATACCCACCACAACCCCGACGGGCACCGACGCCAGCTTCGTGACGGTCGCAATACTCTGCCTCATGTCGCGGAATCCTACTGCGTTGCTGCTTGCGGAGCTCAAGGGACATTGGCGGACCCTCGCCTGCGCGAGCACACTGTCGCTTGTTTGGGATGCGGGTCCCCGCCCACCGTGTAGTTTGGGTTGGAAGGCGGTCATGCGCCTTACGAGACTGACCGCGAGCACCCGGCATCGGCACCTGCGGTCGGTGGGGGCCACCGCGTCGACCGATCGGCGATCATCAAAACGTTAGTACGGCCGCCACTGGAGGACTTAGCGATGGCACAGGGCGAAGAGACGGACGGCACCCCAATGGCGCCTGATCCTGTTGAACGCGACGAGATGGACCCCGACAAGGACGCCAGCGCGACGCCGACGGATGATGCGGGGGACCCGCAGAATGCCGACCTCAATGCCGGCGCCTTGAGCCAGCCGACCACCACCGGAACACCCTGATTCCGGCCAAGGCGTTCGTGGTGATGGCCTGGTCAGTGAGTGCTGAGCTGACGACCGTGCTCTCAGAAAGCGGGCGAAACTGACGGCGTGACCCTCGGAGCCAACGCCCCCGGACCACTTGTGTGGCCGCCCGCTCTCCTGCGGCCGAGCCCCCCGCCCGAGCTCGTGTATTTAGACATGAACCATTGGATCGATTTGGCCCAGGCCGCGACCGGCCATCCGACGGAGCGGCGCATCTCGAGGCTTTGGAGATATGCAAGGCAGCTCGAGCATCCAATACCGCGCTGTTTCCGCTCGCCGCCGCTCATTACTTCGAGATGGCCAAGATCAAGGACCCTCGGCAGCGCCGAGACGTGGCTGCTGTGATGGAGGAACTCTCATCATTCGCTACGCTCCTGGACCGCACGACGGTCATGGGGGTCGAACTCCGAGCGGCGCTCGATGCTGTGACCGGCGGGCCCGGCCCCACGATCACCGTCGCGCTGCTTGGCCGCGGAATTGGTCCTGCGTTCGGCATGCGCGGAGGACTGCGCGTCCGTGACGCCAACGGTGAGGACGTGACCGATGGATTCGTGGCCGTAGGGGACAACGCGTCAGCGTTGGCGAGCGCGAACCTATCGTTGGAAAGAGCGATGCTCGCCGGTCCGGAGGACAAGGATCTGGCAGCCCTGGCAGAGCGAGGCTACGATCCGCTCGCCGCCTTCAAGGTTGCGCAGCGGCGCGCCGACCAAGAGGAAGGCATGCGAGCGCGACTTGATGCGGATCCCAGGTGGCGCCGCGGCCGCATCTATGATGTCGTTGCGGCATACGAGATGAGCAACGAGCTCCTCGACCCACTCGAGAAGGCTTGCGCCGAGCGCGGCTACCTCTGGCAGGATGTTCTGAGCGAGCGGGAAACCTTGCGACGGTTTACACGCTCTATGCCGAGCACCGAGGTCGCCATCGTCCTCAAGGCGACGCGGCATCGGGATGGGACTCTGCGGTGGACGCCGAACGACATCACCGACGTCGACGCCCTCAGCCTCGCGGTTCCGTACTGCGATGTCGTGGTGACCGAAAAGTACGCCCATCACGTACTCGTAGCGTCGGGAGTAGCGAAACGCATGAGCACCGTGGTCCTACCCTCAACGTCTCAGCTTGCTGACCACTTCGCCGGTGTCAGGGGCGCCCCTGACTCCGACTGCGGGGTCGGGCTTTCTGCCGTCGCGCAGTTTGCGATACCGGCGGTGCTGAGTCTAGGTCGGTTAAGGGCCGCGCTTACTCCTGCTCGGTGGAAGGTTGCGCTTCCAGGGAGTACTCGACGGTGAGCGAGGTGGCGAGCAATATCGCTCGGTTTCGAGTCCCTCTCCCGGTGCGTCGACGCGCGGCGGGGTTGACCTCGTGGCGGTTCTTGAGGTCGTGCAGCGGGCGTTCGCGGTTGTCTATTAGCGGCCCGTTTGCACTTCCCGTTAGGCCAAGGCAGTGAGGCTTTGTCCAGCATTGGCCGGACGCGTCCTCGCGTCATGGTGTCGGAACGGGTGTCAGTCGCTAGGTGCGCGCCCAGGGGCAAGGACCAGCGCGGACGGGCAGTGGTCAGTTTCGTCACTCGAGGAGATCGTTGCACTGCTGGCAGGCGCGCGATAGCTTTAGTAGATGCGACGCCTTGCACTTGCGCTGAGAGTGGCTTCGGCGCCAATCGGGGTTGGGGTTGGGCTCTGGACGGCCAGCCTGTTGGTCGATGTGTCGGCGCAGGTCTGCCCACCGATCGACGGCCATTCCTTGTTGTGTGCCGTCGCTGCGCCTCGATTCGCGCTATGGCTCTGCGGCTTGTTCGGAGGAGTCGCGGCAATCCTGGTGGCGCTGGTCTCGGTGCTCATGCGCCCTTCCACCTCAAACACGCCCACTAGCGGTTCTTGAGTTCGCGGCCGGCGTGCTCGCGGAGGTTCGCTAAAGACCGACTCGTGTCGGCTTTAGTCGCACCGCATCCGTGTACGTCCGGAGGAGTTCGGCTCTTACGGGGTCAGCAAAGGTGTCAACGCTCGAGGGGCCAATGCTCGAAGGCTAGAAAAGCGATCCGCCGCCGGACGTCGACCCAGGGCGCTGCGGTAACAGTCGCGCTACCGAGCGCTTTCGCCCCGTTGAAGTGCCTAGGATGCCGATGTGGCTACAAGTCAGCGTCCGTGCCGCCTGACCTCCAGCGTTAACACGCGCGGTCTGCCTCGGGACACCTGCGCCTAGCTTCCGTATGGTCTTCGTCAAAGTCGTCTTCGGTGTAGTGGTCGCCCTCTTCGGAGTCATGTGCGTCGTGGCCGGTACGTTCGAAGTCATCGCGAGACGGCGTCCGCCTGGTCGCCTCTTTGGACGAGGCATATTCCCCCGCAATGGGCCCCAACGATCGGACAGCTGGAGTCCCGTTGAGTGGCGGAAGGGCGGCTCGCTCGTTTTCGGAGTAGGCGTGATCTTGCTGTTGGGCGCGGCGTCAGTGTTGGTGCCCTGAGCCCGTCGTGACCGTACCTACGACCGCAGTCACAGTGCGCGTGCCCCGTGACGGACTTGGCTAAGCCGGGCACACAGCATCGCGCTGATCATGTGGGGCTGCCGGTTGCGGCAACGGTAATGGCCGTGGCCTCGTTGCTTGTATCTGGTTGCGCCACAACGCCACCTCCGTCTTCATCCGAGTTCGCCAAAAGCGCGACCACGATCCTAGCGGACGCGGAGCACGACTACGACCGGAGCCCGTTAGTCCACCTCACCTGCACCGTCGTAGCGAAGGGAGGCGATTACATTCTCGACGTGACCATGACACCGAGCGGCGAAGGCCGCGTGATCGCGAAGCAGGCAGGACGCGCATCGGCATTCCTCCAGATGACCATAACTAAGGGCGAGGAGTATCTCTATCAAGCTCCGGGCGTCGCGGCGTTCTCCGCGTCGCAATCCTTGCCGGCGTCGGATTACTCGAAGTGGCTATCACTCGGCCCTCTGGCTCCAGGGCCATCGCTCAGCCTCTTCAACAGCCTACTGCGGTTGGCAACCAATTCCTCGCGGGTGTTCGACGAGACGGCACCAATCACAAAGGGCAGCACCCAAATCGTGCGCGGTCAGACGGCTATTGACATTCATTGGCAAAACGATTCTGGCGTCGAAATCACAATGGCAGTTGACGACGCGGGGCATGTGCTCCAGTGGCGAGGCGCGACACCCAACGGCACGCCGACGTTCTCGGTGGAGGTTTTCACCGACCTGACAGCTTCGGCCATCACGCCCCCGCCAAATCCGGCGCCGTACCTTCCGAGGGGCTGAAGAGTCCGGCTGGGGTGAGGCGGTCTGCAACGCCAGCTTCGGTCGGCGAGCCGCTCCAAGACTTTGCTGTCCGTATGAGCCGGGCACCCCGTCGTTTCCAAGGCGTCATCCCCAGCGGATGGGCCTGTCTGCCAGTCCAAACCTGGGTCAACCCGGCAGCCGTAGCGGCGAAGCACCGCACGGGAGCTGTCATGTCGGCCCCCGCCCACGAGGTACTGGGATGATGTCGGCGAGGGCATTCCAGCCAAGGGCTAGTACTGCCCGGCGTTAATTCGTGACCCAGGCGGAGGGGTCGCGCAAATACAGGCCGCAAGCACAGTCGAGGGCCTCTTCCGGCGTCCCTGCCGCGGCTCCGTTGGGAAGGACCGAGTCCTCATACCGCATGCCGCTCCAGGTGTAGATGGCAAAACCCCAGAAGGTGGCGCTGCCTGCATAGCGGAGGCGAAAGAGCGGTTCGACCTGACCGTCACTGTCTGGCGTTGCGCCATCGATGTACGCGAACTCGCCGCGGACGCGGATGGTGAGCTGCTCGAGGTTGGGCCAGCGCTCCCGCTGGCGTTGCAACAGGCGCAAGGTCAGAGAGGAGCGCGTGCTCTCTGGGATCTTCATCGGCACCCCCTTTTAAATCGAACGCTCGTTCTGTTTAACTGCACGGTGACGCTCATCATCAGCGATCACGAGGTGCTTCGCCATGCGTTCCACCACCCTCGTTGTCAGCGCCGATCAGGCCCGCCACTTGGAGGCGATCATCGCTCGTCACATCAGCCCGCAGCGACTGGTGCTGCGTGCCAGTCTCGTCCTGCTGGTCGCAGCTGGCCACCCGATTCGAGCTGCGGCGCGCCGGCGCGGCTGTCGCCCGTCGACAGTGCGCAAATGGTGTCGCCGATTCGCGGCTGACGGCGTCGCGGGTCTCGCTGACGCCAGCCGACCCGGACGTCCACGACGCATCACCCCGGCGGAACGCTGTTCGGTCATCGCCACCGCCTGCGCAGCGCCAGAAGATTACGGCCTGGAGGGGATTTCCGTGTGGAGCGGGAGGCTGCTGGCGCGCGCCGTCACCGCCTCCGGCCGGGTCGCACACATCAGTGCCCGCAGCGTGCAACGCATCCTCAAGCTGGCCTCCATCAAACCCATCGCTGTGCCTACTGGAAGCGCCGCACCGATCCCGACTTCGACGTCAAGATGCGCCCGATCGTCGAGCTCTATATCAACCCACCGGCCGATGGGCCCGTGGTCAGTGCCGACGAGAAGACCTGCATCCAGGCGCTGCAGCGCCGCCATCCCGACCTGCCCATCCGTCGCCCGGGCGAACTCTCACGCCGCGAGGTGGAATACACGCGACACGGCACCCGCTGTCTCACCGCTGGCCTGTTCGTGCACACCGGCGAGGTCTTTGGCATTGTCACCGAGAACCGACCCCGGGACGTGTTTCTCGCCTTCCTCGATCTCCTCGACACCAAGGTGCCCGAAGGCCAGGTCATCCACTTGATCGTCGACAACCTGAACACACACCGCGGCGCGCACATTGATGCCTGGCATGCAGCGCACCCCAGCAGGTTGGTGATCCACTACCTGCCCTTCCACGCAAGCTGGCTGAATCAGATCGAGCTCTGGTTCAACACCCTGCAGCGACGCTGCCTACGCCGCGGCGATTTCGTCTCCGCTGATGCGTTGCACGCCCACATCCTGGCTTTCATCCGCACCTACAATCGCCTCGATGCTCACCCGTACCGCTGGACGTACACCGGCGACCCGCTGGCGGCCTGACGGTGGGTCACCGATTTACGCCGGGCAGTACTAGCCCCTTCGTTTGTGCGTCTTTTCGTGACGCAAGAAGGGTCGTGCGCACCGTCGGTGCAACTGTGTGTGTGGAAATAGGCGTGGCGCGATTGGCAGAGGTGATGAGTGCGGGGGTGGGAGCAGTGTCTGTGAGGCCGCTGGAGCTGTGTCTGTGGGTGGGGCTTGGCGAGGTGCCGGCTGGGTTGCGGCGAAGCGGCGCAGGATGTGCCGGATGGCCGGTGCGGGGCTCGTGGAGGCCGGGCCCCCCCAACCCGCGCGGCACGCGCTGAGCGCGTACCCGCGCGGCGGTGCTGCTGAGGCCGGAAGACGACTCGGCCTCCTCGGCCCCCTTGCATCGGTCGTACCACGACCACCACCGGGGCGTGGCTTGTCCACTATCCGACGGACGCGCCGAATGGTGTCGACGTGAGACTGGACCTCGCGGTGTCAAGTATCTGCCGGACTTTCACAGCTACATGGCAGTTCAAAAATGTAAGCGCTGCGTGAGCGCTTTCCCACTACGCTGGATACGCCGTCATTCCCATGCACGAAACTCAACTGTCCCTCGACATGCAACGTCCGCCGTCGTCCACGGTGTCCTCCCCCACCGTCGCGGCGAATCCCGACTCACGCCGTCAGTGGATCTGGGACGGCGATCGTCAAGCGTTCGTCGCGGGCACCCTGCGAGAGGCGATGCTCGTGCGCGGTTTCACGCCCCACTCGCTGGCCGTGTCCGCTCGAGTGGCGGAGAGCACGATGTACAACGCCCTCGCGGGCCGACCCACGCGCCTGCGCACCGCCCGGCGGGTGCTCGAGACGCTGGCCGGCGTCGAACCCAAGTTCGAGCTCAGCCGGCTCGGCTGAGCGGCTACGTCCGGAATCGGGCGAGTGCGGCCACCGCTTCCAGGTCGGAGGCGGTGTAGTAGCGGCGGACCATCTCGACGGACTCCCAGCCGCCCAGGAGCTGGAGGTGGAACATCGGGATGCCGGCGTCGGCGCACCGGGTCGCCCAGGTGTGGCGGAGCCGGTGCGGATTGCAGCGCACCCCGGCGGTCTTGCCGATCCGCTGCATGAGCTGCTCGACGCCCCAGGTGGTGAGCGCATGGTCGGCGTCCGACAGGAACACGTCACGGAGGTGGCTCGCCGGCCGCTCCTTGATCGCCCACTCGAGCAGGTCGCGGGGCAGGTTCCGGTAGGTGTCCCGGAATCCGACGATCCGATCCCGTCGCCCCTTGGTGAGCGTCCGGTTGTGGATGTTGCCGACGATCGTCAGCTTGGCAGGGCGGCCCTTGAGGCCCTCCAGGTGGTCCGTGGTGAGCGCGCACAGCTCTCCGACGCGGAGCCCGGTGGCGAGCAGCGTCATGGCGATCAGGCGGTCACGGCCGGGCTTGGCGGCCGCGACGACCCGCGCCTCGTCGTCCACGCTCAGCGCCATCGGCAGCTTGCGTTTCGGAATTCGTGGCTTGGGCAGGTCTCGCCCGTCGCTCAGGAGTGGCGCATCGAACCCGGGCCGTTCCTTGCAGAACTTGGCCAGAGACCGGGCATAGCAGCGGAACTTCATCAGGGTGGCGGGCTTGAGCACGTCCGCATGGACGGTCATGTACTCGTGGAAGCTCTCGGTGCTGAGCTGATCGACGTACACGATCCCCTCGTGGGCCAGGTAGCCCGGCCAGCGCCCCCGGAGCAGGTAGTCCTCCGCGTTCCGCATCGTGCTCTGCGACCAGTCGAGCTTGTGGTGGTGGAGCAGCGCGTGGACGGCGTCGATGACCGTCGGTCGCTCCCCTGGCTGGCCCCGCCGCGGAGCCTTCTCCACGGCGAGCTGGCCGCCGGTCGCGGTGTCGTAGTAGTCGCGGCGCTGGGGCTTCGGAGCCGGCACGAAGGCGGTGGCCATCGACAGCAGTTTATTCCAAGGACACAGACTCCCGCGGAGACAGCAACATCCTACGTTTTTCTGGAGGCAGTCGGCGGACCGCTGGAACCGGCTGGTTTGTATTCAAAAAGCCGGTGGTGGGCGCAATAGGGATCGAACCTATGACCTCTGCGATGTCAACGCAGCGCTCGTACCAACTGAGCTATGCGCCCCTGGCCCGCAATCGGCAAGCGTGAGCGCCGTCGATGATACCAGTGCCCCCGCCCCGCCTCCGGAATGGGCCCGGCTCAGACCCAGGCGACCGGCTGGGTCTTCCTGCCGGTTGCGTGCTGGGCGGCCTGGAGGTCGCCGGCGGTCACCTCGACCCGGAGCACGCCCTCGCAGCTGTGGCAGATGAGGTTGAACGACTCAGGCCGGACGATCTGACGGGCAATTGCCTGCCGGTGTCCGCAGCACTCGCACGTCACGACAGCTCGCATCACTCCTCCGCCGGTCCGGCCAATCCGGTCCGCAAGACCTCGGAGCTTCCCACCGCCGCTCGGGCACTCCGCCCAATCCACGGCTCCGCGACACCGTCGTTGCAGATTTGCGATCAGCGCTGGTCGACGCCCCCCGCGACCGTTGGAACGGCGTCCGGCTCGAGCACCTGGAGCCGCTCCCAGCCGAACCATCGGACGGCCGCGGCGATGACGAGGAGGATCGCGCCAAGCGCGGCGACCACGCGAGCCACACCGATCAGGTCGGACACGACACCCGCGAGCAGCAGCGGGATGGCCACCGCCGCGTTGATCACGGTGAAGATGCCGCCGAAGATGCGTCCGCGGCTCTCGGTGTCGGTGCGTTCCTGCAGCACCGTGAAGCCCGGAATCAGCATCGCGCCGAGTGCGCACCCGAAGAGCACCGCAACCAGCACCGCAAGCGGGACCATCAGCGCGGAGAGTCCATGCGTGCGGAACACGTCGGGGACGATGCCCATGATCAGCAACGACAGCCCCGCGGCACTGATCGCCGCGACCAGCGTCTTGGCGCGCGGGAAATTCGGACGCTGACCCAGCAGCGCCGCGGTCGCGATGAGTCCGATCATCGCCGGCACCAGCACGATGTACGTCTGGTCGTCCGAGCGGTCGAGCACCTCCACGAGGTACACCGGTCCGAGCGCGAAGATCGTGAACACCACGACGATTGCAAGCGCGAGCTGGTACAGGCCGAGACGCAACGGCGGACTGCTGCGCAGAATGTCGATGCCGTCACGCAGCTCGCGAAGGATGTTCTGCGATGGTCCGCTCGTGACCTTTTCAGCACGGAGACTCACGCTCACCTTCCACACCGACAGCGCCGCAAGTCCGAACAACCCGGTGGCGATGTAGAAGGGCGCCTGGTTGCCGAAGAAGCCGATCGCGATGGTTGCGGCGGGGACCCCGAGCACCAGCGTGAGAATCACCGTGGTCATGAACAGCGACGTTGCTTCGGTGATCTGCTGCCGGCTCACCAGCGACGGGATGCTCGCCGCCTCCGCGGGAGCGAAGATCTGGCCGGCTGAGCTGAAGAGCAGCGTGATGACGATCAGCGGCCACGCCTGACCACGCAGCGCCGGGATGAGCTGCGCGAGCGGGATCAGCAGGATCAGGCCGGCGCGGACGACATTGGTGCCGACCATGAGCACGCGTTTGTCGTGTCGGTCTGCGTACACCCCCGCGGGAGCGCTGAGCAGAACGCTCGGCAGCGTGTAGGCGATCATCAGCACCGACTGCAGTGACGCGCGCCGGGTGAGCGTGTACATGAACACCAGCAGCGTGAACATGAGGAACTTGTCAGCCAGCTGCGACGCCAGTTGCGCGCCCCAGAGGTAGCGAAAATCACGGCGCCGGAGCACTGCCGTGAACCCCTGGCGCTGCTCAGGGTCGGCGGCGATCGCCGGGCGTGCGGCGTGGAGCGGCGAGACCGCGCCGTCGTCGGTGGGCTCGGTGGCGCGGCGGGTGACGTGCTGCCTCATCGCGTGACCAGCCTCACCTCCGCGACTGCCCGAGCGAGGAGCTCCCACTCATCGAGGCGAAGCGTACCCGGCCGGCGCCCCGGATCGATGCCCGCGCCGGCAAGGGCGACGCCGGCGCCGGTCAGGTCGCCGCCGAGCGCCCGTGAGACGCCATTGCGCAGGGTCTTTCGTCGCGACTGAAAGAGTGGCTTGGCGAGCGCGAGGATCGACGCGCGGACGGCCGGGTTCGGTCCTGGAGCCGGCACGATCCTGATGATCGACGAGTGCACGGCCGGCGGCGGGTCGAAGGCGCTCGGCGGCACGTCGCGGACGCGCTCGACGTCGGCGAGCGAGCGCATCGCCACGGTTGCGAGGCTCCAGTCTCCCGGTCCGGCCGCAAGCCGCGCAGCCACCTCGCGCTGGACGAGCACGACCGCTCGCGCCGGTGGCACGTCCGCCTCGACCAGGCGCATCAGCACGAGGCCCGTCAACTGGTATGGCAGGTTTCCCGTGGCGAGCCATCCGGCGGTGAATCCGAGCGCCGCCGGATCGACGACCCGGGCATCCGCCTCGAGCACCGTCACGTTGGCATGAGCCCGCTGGGTGATCTCCGTTCCCGCAACGCAGGCGGGGTCGATGTCGATCGCGACCACGCGGCGCGCCCGAGCGGCGAGCGCACCGGTCAGCGTCCCGAGCCCACAGCCGATCTCGAGCACCTCGCTGTCGGGACCGGGGTCGAGCGCATCCACGATGGCGTCGAGCACGTCGCGGTCGACGAGAAAATGCTGGCCGAGGCTGGTGTCGCGGCGGAGCCCGACCCGCCGCGCGACGGCCGTGAGTGTCCTGGGGTCGGTGAGATCGAGGGACCGCCGAGCACGCTCGGCGCGTGCCTCCTCAGCCACGCGTCGCCACTTCGTTGGGCGCCGCGATGCCGAGCACTCGATGAGCGGTGCGTGTGGTTGCGGCGCGCACCTCCGCCACCGACACTCCGCGCAGGCGTGCCACCGCCGCCGCGGTGATCGCGACGCGCTCCGGGAGGTTCGGCTTGCCCCGCTCCGGTGCCGGACTCAGAAACGGCGAGTCGGTCTCGACCACGAAGCCGTCATCCTCGACCGTGCGCGCGGCGTCCTGGATGCCCTCGGATCGCGGGAAGGTGACGATGCCCGAGAACGATGCGATGAAACCGCTGGTGGCACAACGCCGGGCGAACGCCGCGTCGCCGCTGAAGCAGTGCATGACCCCTCTGCTCCCCGGCACCTCGCCCACAGCAGACAGCACCTCGTCGTGGGCGTCGCGGTCGTGGATGAGGACCGGCTTTCCGGTGGCTCGGGCAAGCTCGAGCATCGCCCGCAATGAGCGCTGCTGGATGTCGAGCGGCACCTCGTGGTACCCGGGGCGGAAGAACAGATCGAGTCCCACCTCCCCCACGGCGACAGCCTTGGGGTGCCGGAGGAGCTCGCCGAGCGCGTCGAGCTGGCGGGGGTCGGGGGACGCCGGCTCGTGGGGGTGCCAGCCACACGTGAAGTACACGCCGGGGTGGTTCTCGGCGATCTGACGATTGCGCTCCGAGTCGTCGAGGTTGAGCCCGACGGAGATGATCTCGTCGACGCCGGCGCGCGCGGCGCCTTCGAGGGCGGCGGCGAGCAACCCGCGCTCCTCGAGCAGGACCAGGTGGCAGTGGGTGTCGACGAGCGCGGGCAGCGCCTCGCTCACGGTCGCGCCCCGACCACCACGGTGCACTCGCCGCGTGGCGGCCGTGCGCTGAATTCCTCCACCAGGGTCGCGGCCGTCCCCCGATGCAGGGTCTCGTGCAGCTTGGTCAGCTCCCGGGCGACCACGATGGGACGCTCGCCGAGGACCGGAGCCGCAAGCCGGAGCGTCTTGGTGATTCGCATCGGCAACTCGAAGAACGCGATCGTGCGATCCTCGCGCATCGCCTCCTCGAGAACGCGCACGAGCTTGCCCGCTGTACGAGGCAGGAAGCCGAGGAAGCAGAACGAGCTGGCGGGAAAGCCGCTCGACGCGAGCGCCGCGGTGAGCGCCGATGCGCCCGGGATCGGCGTGACTCGATGGCCGCCGTCGAGGGCCGTCCGCACCAGGATGGCTCCGGGGTCGCTGAGCACCGGCGTACCGGCATCGGTGCAGAGCGCGAGCGTCTCTCCCCGCTCGAGCCGCTCGATCAACTGGGGCACGCGCCGGCGCTCGTCGAACGCCGGCAACGACAGCACCGGCTTGTGCACCCCGTGCGCGGTGAGCAGCGCCTTCGTCCGTCGCGAGTCCTCGGCGATCACCGCATCGCATTCGCGAAGCACGCGCAACGCGCGCAGCGTGATGTCCTCCAGGTTGCCGATCGGCGTTGCGACGACGGCGAGCGTTCCGGTCAGACCGCTCATCGACCCCAGTCCCGCGGGTAGCGGAACTCCCGGTCGATCGTGCGGTTGCTCAACTTCGCGATCACCGGCGGCCGGCGCTTGTACTGGCTTCCACGCACCCGCGCCACGATGCTGTCGACGTCGCCGGGGTCGAACCCGAGCGCGATGACCTCGGCCCGGCTGCGGCGTTCGTCGACGAGCAGATGAAGCACCTGGTCGACCACCGCATAGCGCATGCCCAGCTCGTCCTCGTCGGACTGCCCCGCCCAGAGGTCGGCGCTGGGCGCCTTGGTGAGCACGCTCTGCGGCAGTCCGACGGCTCGCGCCAGCGCGTAGACCTGCGTCTTGTAGAGGTCGCCGATCGGGTTGAGCGCGCTCGCCATATCGCCGAACAGGGTGCCGTAGCCGAGCAGCAGCTCGGTCTTGTTCGAGGTGCCGAGCACGAGCGCCCGTTCCGCCATCGAATGGTCGTAGAGAATCGACATGCGCTCGCGAGCCATCTTGTTGCCTCTGCGGGTGCGATCGGCGTCCGGGAACAGCTCGAAGTACGCGTCGACCTGCGTTGTGATGTCGACGATCTGCGCGTCGATGCCGACGCTGTCGCACACGGCGAGGGCGTCGACCCGGGACTGGGGATCGCTGCTGCGATACGGCATGAACATCGCGACGACGTTGTCCGTTCCCAGCGATGCCACGGCGAGCGCGGTCACCAACGCGGAGTCCACGCCTCCCGAGAGACCGACGATGACGCGTTCGAACCCCACCTTGCGCACCCCGTCGGCGATGAAGCCGCGGAGCAGCTCGATGACGAAGGGGGCGTCAACCGCGAGCGTGTCGGCGTCGGAGTCGATCGGTCTCGGCGTCGTTGACATCGTTTCGTTCGTCGCGCAGGAGCGGATAGGCCACGCGAGCGCGACGGATCGCACTCCGCTCGAGGCTGTGCAGGAGCACGGATTCCTGGGCTCCGCGGACCTCGGCGACCACGTTCCCCACGGGGTCGACGACCCGCGACCCCCCCCAGAAGCCGACGCCGTCCTCGAATCCCGACCGGTTGCAGTACAGGACATAGGTCGTGAAGAGCTGTGCATAGGTGCGGGTCATGACGTCATAGCTGCTTGCGGAGCCCACGGCCTCTCCCTGCAGCTGCCCGCGTCCGGGTGAGGCCGACGGGCAGATGATCAGATCAACGCCCTGCCGGGCCAGCAGCGCAGCTGCCGATGGATGCCAGAGGTCCTCGCAGATGAGGATGCCGGCACGCCAGCGATGACCGGCGCGGCCGCCGAGCGGGACATCGAAGGCACGAAATCGATTGCCGGCCGCGACATATCGCTGCTCGTCGAAGAGCCCGTACGTCGGCAGATAGACCTTGCGATGTACGTGGATCACTTCGCCACCGCTGATGTACAGGGAAGCGTTGTAGAAGCGATGCTCGTCACTCTCCAGGATGAGTCCCGCAACGATGTCGATGCCCCTCTCGCTTGACACCTCGCGGAGCGCGCCGACCTCGGGCGAGTCGATCGTCAGCGCGACCTCGGGCACCTGATCCTTGAGGAAGTACCCGGTGATCGACAGTTCCGGGAACACGACCAGGCCCGCTCCCGCCTCGGCCGCGCCCGCGACGGTCGTCAGGTGCGCACCGAGATTCGCCGCGACGTCGCCGAGCCGCGGGTAGAACTGGGCCAGCGCAACGGTCACCGACCCGGAGGGGTTGGTCACCGCCTCCGCCATCGGCGCGGGCGCGTCGCCGGCGACAGTGGGGATCACGCCGGTTCGAGATCGTTCGAGGACCATTCGCCTGATTCTCCCATGCTCTCGGGCAATGTCCCCGAGTTCACGAAGCCGTCGACCATCGCCGGAACTCGGTCGAAGGCCGTGACCGCCATCGGCGCCGGAGGGAGCGCGCGGAGAAACCCGAGCCCGTACTGACGGGTGCGAAGGCGCGGGTCGCAGAGCACCACCGCGCCGCGATCCGAGGCGCTGCGGATGAGCCGGCCGAACCCCTGGCGGAGCCGGATGATCGCCACCGGGAGGATGTACTCGCCGAACGGATCGCGCAAGCGCTCGGAACGAGCTCGAACCAGCGGGTCGGTCGGCACCGGGAACGGCAGCTTGTCGATGACGACGCAGCGCAACCGGTCGCCGGGGATGTCGACGCCCTCCCAGAAGCTGCTGGTCGCCAGCAGCACGGTGCGCGGATCGGCGAGAAAGCTCTGGAGGATCTGCCGCCGGGTGCCGTCGAGACCCTGCGCGAGGCTCGCGATCCCGCGTGCGTCGAGGCGCTCCTGGAGGAGTGCCCAGACGCGTTTGAGCGGTCCGTAGCTCGTGAAGAGCACGAGGGTGTGGCCGTCGAGACGTGCCGCGATGCCGTCGATGAGCACGCTCATCTGGAGGTCGTGCGCCGGGTCGTCATACGCAGTCGCGTCCTCGGGCAGGATGCACACGGCCTGGCGGAGGTAGTCGAACGGGGATGGCAGCGTCAACTCCTCCGCGGTCGCGCCGATCCCGACCCGGTGGCGGATGAAATCGAAGCCACCGCCCACCGAGAGTGTCGCCGAGGTCAGGACCACGGATTCGGCGGGGTCGAAGACCGTCTCGGCGAGCGGCACCGAGACGTCGATCGGCGCTTCGTGCAACTCCGCCTGCTCACCGCGCATCTCGACCCAGGTGACCATCCCCTCCCGAGGCCGGACGATCACATGGTCGATGGCCGCCGCGAGCCCCGCCAGCGCGACGGCCGCGTGCTCCAACTCGTCGCCTGCGCGATCCGGCTGGGGCAGGAGCTCCGTCTGGAGCCCCTCGGACGACCCCGACGCGATCACTCCAGCCATGCGCTGGAAGACACCGGCCGCGTGCACTGCGGACCGCTCCACGAAACCGAAGCCCGGATCGCTGCGAATCCCTTCGGACAGTCCGACCCGCCCGTTTGGCGCGTGTTCCCCGCCGAGCCTGGCGGACATGAATCCCTTGGCATCGCCGAAGAGACGTTGTCCCGCCTCGCGGCAGCGCTCGAGCTCCGCGCCAAGGGGCGTTCCCTGCAGCGCAGGAAGGCGATCGAGGACGAGCGTCAGATCCGCCAGGCGCACGGTGGCCCCGAGTTGCTCGGTTGCGACCGCCTCGAGGTGGTGTGCCTCGTCGACGACCAGGGCCTCGTAGGGCCCCAGGACCTGACCCTGACGCTCGTTGCCGGCGAGCAGGAGCGCATGGTTCGTGACAACAATGGCTGCATCTGCGGCGTTGCGTCGCGCCGCGACCATGTGACAGCGCGCGCTTGCCCAGTTGGCGCAGGCCGGACCGAGGCAATCGGTGACATCCGATGCGATTCGGCGCCAGAGCTGGTCCTCGTCCCCGGCCAGGTGGATCTCCGACCGGTCCCCGGTGGTTGTGGTCGCGAGCCACGCGAGGATCTTCAACTTGAATCGGATGGCCAGGATGTCCGGCTCGTGCCCCGCAACATCCGATGCAGCCAGGAACCGGCGCCAGCGGCGCAGGCTCAGATAGTGGCTGCGCCCTTTGAGCACGGCGACCGACACCGGCTCCTCGAGCAGTCCGGCGACTGCCGGCAGGTCACGGTCGGCGAGCTGTTCCTGGAGGTTGACAGTGTGCGTGGCGACGACGGCCCGCTTGCCGGTCCGCGCCGCCCAGAGTGCCAGCGGCGTCAGATAGGCGAGCGACTTGCCGACCCCGGTGCCCGCTTCCACCATGAGGCGACCCTTGCGTTCGAGCGTCTGTCCGATGGCCAGCGCCATCTGGAGCTGCGCTTCCCGGTACTCGTAGCCCTCGCGCGCGGCGAGCGGGCCGCCGGGGCCGAGGAGCGCTGCCGCCGCCTCGCCGACGCTCCGCCCGTCCGGCGCGGTCGACGCCCGCGGCGTGGCCCTGAGCGGTGGTGGGGGGCCAGGGACGACGGAATGGTCGACCGGTGCGCCGGCGTCAACCCCCTGGCGAAGCATGACGTCGCCGAGGAACGCCGCCAGCGGTCCGGGCGACTGCGCCGCGACCCGGCGCATCTCGGCGATTGTCGCGTCGGGAAGGCTCCTGCCCGCGCCGACAAGCACGCGAAACAGGTCGCCGGTCGCCCGGGCGTCGCTGAGCGCCCGGTGCGGACGCTCGTGGGCGATCCCGAGGCGGCGGCTCAGGAGCGGCAGGCTGTGGCTCTCGTATGTGGGCAGCAGGATCCTGGCGAGATCCAGCGTGTCGTAGATCAGTCGCGAGCCGAAGGACTCGGAGAGCAGCGCCCTCAGGAAGAGCAGGTCGAAGGTTCCGCCGTGGGCGATCAGGGCGGCGTCGCCGCAGAACTCGCCGAGACGCGCCGCCGCCTCGGCCGGCGCCGGCGCTCCCACGACGTCGGAGTCGGTCAGACCGACCAGCCGCTGGATGGCCAGGGGAATCGGCATCTGAGGATCGACCACGACCTGGAGCTCGTCGATCGGACGCAGCGCGTGGTCATAGCGGACGGCGCCGATCTCGAGGATCCGGTCGCTCCGCGGCGAGAGTCCGGTGGTCTCGAGGTCGAAGGCGACGAGGTGGTCGGGGTGCGACTGACCCCCGATCACGCGGCGGGAGAGCTCCCCCCGATGGTGAGCATGTCCGCTCCCACGGGCCGTCGCTCCCTGGGGAGCAGTGCGATCACGCGCTCCATCATGATCGCGGCGGCTTCCCGGCTGGAGAGTGGCCGGCCGTCGCCCCCGAGGGTCGGGAGCCGGAACGGGTCGCCGATGCGCAGCTCGACATCCGCGCGCCTGGGAATCCAGGACCCACGGGGGATGACGCGCTCCGATCCCCAGCTGGCCACGGGCACGATCAGCGCACCCGAGCGGCGGGCGATGAACCCGGCTCCAGCCTGGACCTCGCCGATGAGGTGGCCGTCCCACGACCTCGTCCCCTCCGGGTAGACGAGGAGCACGTGGCCGCCGGCGAGCATGCCCAGCGCGGTCCGCAGGGCCGCGCGGTCCGCGCTGTGGCGCTCGACCGGGAACGCGTGGTTCTGGCGGAAGAGCCATCCGAGCCACGGATTGCGGAAGAGCTCGCTCTTGGCCATGTAGAAGACGTCTCGGCGTGGGATGAAGACGCCGGTCAAGGCGGGCTCGACGGTTCCGACGTGGTTGCCGACGACGAGCACCGCGCCGTGGCGTGGCATGTGCTCCATGCCGTCGATCCGCATGCGCCGGCCCAGGATGACCCAGGCAAGCACACGCACCCCGAGGCGAAAGACCGCGTAGATCATCCGGACACAGAAGCGACCGCGGCCCAGAGCTCGAGCGCCGTATGCACCACATCGTCGATGCCGAGCACGCCCGTGTCGAGGACGTGCGCGTCGGGAGCGGGTCGCATCGGTGCAGCACTGCGCGAGGCGTCGACGCGGTCACGAGCGCCGACCTCGCCGTGCATGAGCGCGGTTCCGGCATCAGCGCCCTTCCCGCGGAGTTGCGACGCGCGCCGCTGCGCACGCACGGCTTCCGACGCGTCGAGATACAGCTTGAGCTGCGCGTGCGGGAAGACCACGGTGCCGCAATCGCGTCCGACGGCGACGGCGCCGTCACCCGCCAGGCCGCGTTGCGCGTCGAGGAGGGCCGCGCGAATCTCCGGGATGCTGCTCATCGACGCCAGCAGCGGCGCGTTGGCGGGATCGCGCAGCGCGGGACCCGCCTTCACGCCGTTGACGCTGGCCGCACTGTCGGCGTCGTCGTGGCCCGGGTCGGTGTCGATGACCACGCTCGTCCGCCGCGCGCAGTCAATGAGCGCCTGGCGGTCGTCGGGGTCGATTCCGGCACGAGCCGCAGCGACCATCACCCCGCGATAGAAGAGCCCGGTATCGACGAGCGGGAGACCGAGGGTGGTGGCGAGGCGCCGGCCGAGGGTCGTCTTGCCACTGCCGGCAGGACCGTCGATGGTGATGACCGGCGGGGTCACCGCGGCCGCCGCGCGGCGGCCCGAGCGGGCGGTGCCATTCCGGCTGCGGCGCGCAGCGATGACAGCTCTGCCGGGCGCAGCGCTCGCGCCTCGCCCTCGCCGAGCTCGCCGAGCTCCAGGGGGCCGACTGCGATCCGGACGAGATCGCGGACCTCGAACCCGATGGCCGCGAAGAGGCGGCGCACCTCGCGTTTGCGGCCCTCGGCCATGACGACCTCGACGACGGAATCAGCGCCGTGGCGCTTTGCGGCCAGGGCCCGAGCCGGGCCGTCCTCGAGCTCCACGCCGGCCGTGAGCCGCTCCAGGTCCTCGGCGGAGACGCCGCGATCGAGGGTTGCCAGGTAGCGCTTGGTGACTCCGTGGCGCGGGTGGGAGACCGCGTGAGCGAGGTCGCCATCGGTGGTGAGCACGAGCAGCCCACGGCTGTCGGCGTCGAGCCGCCCGACCGGGACGAGTCCGGGTACCGGTTCGATCAGATCCATGACGGTGCGGCGCTGATACGGATCGCTCCGTGTGGTCACGACGCCGACCGGTTTGTTGAGGACGATCGTGACGGAAACGGCCCGCGCGGGAATGCGGTGCCCGTCCACGCTCACGCGATCCACGGATGGAGCGACCACAGCACCGAGCCGGCTCACTGCACCGTTGACCGTGACCCGGCCGTCGGCGATCAGCTCATCGGCACCGCGCCGCGAGGCGACGCCCCGACGCGCGAGGAATCGGTTGAGCCGCTCCGGCGGAGGGGCGCTCACTCGAAGTTGGGGAGCACCACGCTCTCGGCCACAGGAGGCAGGTCGTCGACCCGCTCGAGGCCCACGAGCTGGAGGAACCGGAGCGTCGTGCCGAACAGGCGCGGGTGGCCGGGGGTCTCCTGGCGCGCAACCTCCGCGATGAGACGCCGCTCGGTCAGATGCTCGAGCACGGCCTCGCAGTCAACCCCACGGATGGACTCGATCACGGCCTTGGTCACCGGCTGGCGGTAGGCGATGATCGCCAGCGTCTCCATGGCCGCGCGGCTGAGTCGCGACGGCCGCTCGGGGTGAAGCGCTCGCTGCACCGCCCATGCCATCTCCGGGCGGGTGACCAGCTGAATCGACTCGTCGGAGCGCTGGAGCATCAGCCCCCGACCGCGGAGGTCCATGGCCAGAACTCCGGCGGAGCGGGCGACCGCTGCCGGGCTGCGCTCCAGGATCGCAGCCGCCTCGGCGATGGTCACCTCGCGACCCAGCGCAAAACACAGGGCTTCGAGTGCCGGGGCGAGATCCTCAGGCTCGGCGTCAGCCGTCGCCTCGGGGACGGCCGCCCGGCCGAACACGTCGAGCACGAGCACGTCATCCACGGCCGGTCACCGTGATCGGGCCGAAGGCGTCGCGCTGTTCCACCGTCGCCTCGCCGCGCTTGAGCATCTCGAGCAGCGCCAGGAAGCAGGCAACAGCCTCGAGCCGGGTGCTCACGCCGGCGAACACCTCCTCGAACTCGAGCGGCCCGAGCATCAGGCGATCGCGGAGCAGCCTGACCTTGTCCTCCACCGAAAAGGTGATCGCCACCGGCAGTGGCTCGGTGTCGCTCAGACGCTCGAGGACCGCCCTGAAAGCTGCCGCCAACCGCTCCGGCGCGATGCGGAGCCGCTCAACAGGGATGACCTCGGTGGACACCAGCCCGAGGAAGCTGCGCGCGCCCTCGGTGGCTGCTTCGGCGAGGAGAGCCTCGGCGGCGGCCTTGAAGAGCCTGTACTCGGCGAGCCGCCTGCCGGCGTCGGTGGATTCGTCGTCTTCAGGCTCGATCAACGCGGTGTCCTGGTCGGGCAGCACCGCCGCCGCCTTGAGCGCCACCAGCCGGGCGAGCAAGGTGAGCGCGTCGGCGACCGCACGGAGGTCACCCTGACGTTCGGGACTGTCGAGTGCACTCCGCGCCTCCTCGACAACCGTGCCCACCGACAGCTCGGTGAGGTCCAGATCGCCGCGGTTCGCCCTGGCGACCAGCTCCTCCAGGGTCCCGTGGAACCCCGGGGCGTCCACCGTGATCGAGGCGGCGCCCGCTTCCTCCCGCTGCATCGCTACATGGTACGGACGCCGGGGGTACCCGGATCGGCGCCCGCGCCCTCTTCGAGAAGTTCAGCAGCTCGCGTCAGCGCTGCGGCTGTCGTCCTGCCTGACATCAGTCGCGCGATCTCGGTCACGCGCTCGGAGCCGGACACCGTGGCCGCGCTGGCGACCGGGCCACCCGGGCGATCGAGCTTCGTGATCATCAGATGCGAGGCGGCGCGGGCCGCGATCTCGGGGCGGTGGGTGATCGCGATCACCTGGCGAGTGCGGCCGATGCGCGCGAGCACATCTCCAACGCGCGCGGCGGTCTCGCCGCCGATGCCAGTGTCCACCTCGTCGAGCACCAGCACGGGAGCCTCGTCCTCGAGGACCACCGCACTCAGCGCGAGGGCGAGCCGGCCCAGCTCGCCTCCCGACGGTCCCTCGTCGAGCGGCATCGCCACCGAGTCGCGATTCGGCGAGAGGCGGAAGTCCACCTCATCGATTCCGGAGGGCCCGCAGCGCACCGGTGTGCCATCGCCGGTGTCGACGCCGTCGACGTCCAGCGCGCGCGTGAGCACCACACGGAAGCGGGCGTGCGGGAGCTCGAGCGACCGGAGTTCGGCGATGACCGCTCGCTCGAGGCGGCGGGCGGCCGACGCCCTGACGGCGCTCAGGATCGCGGCCGATGCGCCGGCCTGGGCGCGGCGTGAGCCGGCGGCGGCTTCGAGGGTCCCGATCGCGCCGGCCTCGCCGTCGACGCTGTTGACCAACGCCGCGGCGCGCTCGAGTTCCATCAACGCGGCCTCGAGCGACCCGTGACGCCGCATGACACGCGCCAGGGTATCGAGCCGTTCTTCGATCGCCGTCAGGCGGGCTTCGTCAACGCTGATCTCGTCAGCGTGACGGCGGGCATCCAGCGCGAGTTCGCGCAGCCGGTCGACGAGCGCGTCTGCGTCCTCGAGCAGTGTTGCCAGCCCGGGGTCGACCGCGGCCAGGTCGGCGCCACCTCCGATCGCGGCCGCGAGCCGGTCGGCGGCGGACTGCTCATCGCCCCCGCTCGCGTCGGCGAGGGCCATCGCGCACCCGGAGATCCGGCTGGCGTGCCTGAGCCGGAGCCGCTCGGTCTGCAGCTCGGCATCCTCGCCGGTTCGGATGCGGATCGGTCCGAGGTCGTCGACCAGATCGCGGGCCCGCTGCAGCTCGGCAGCGCCGGTATTCGCGGCTCGGCGGGCGGCTTCGAGGGCGTCCGACGCGGCTCGCCAGGCCTGGACCGAGGCGGCGGTGGCGGCTCGCGCGGCGGCGCATTCGGCCCCGCCGAAGGCGTCGAGCACCTCGCGTTGCCAGCTCCGGCGAAGCATGCGATGGCTCGTCCCCTGAGCGGTGACGTCGACGCACAGGTCGCCCAGCTCGCGAAGCACGGCCTGGGAGACAAGCGCCCCATCGATCCTGCAGACCGCCCGCCCGGTCGCGGGCACCTCCCGGGACAGTGTGATCAGGTCGTCATCGGGAATGCCGAGCTCGGCTCGGCGCGCTCGCAGGCGTGGACTTGGATTGTCGAAGACCGCCGCAACTCGAGCGGCCGGCGCCCCCGCTCGCACGGCTTCGGGCTCGAGGCGACCCCCGAGTGCGGCCCGCAGCGCGTTGACGCACATCGACTTTCCCGAGCCCGTCTCACCGGTCAGGACGCTGAAGCCCTCGTCGAATGAGAGGCGAGCCTCCTCGATGACCGCAAGGTTGCTGACCCGAAGCTCACGAAGGGCCACTGACCCGCCTCGGTTCGACCGGAAGGTCGTCATCCATCGGCTCGAGCAGCAGATCCTTGTGGGGAATGCCGTAGCGGAACTTCTGGCGCAGCCTCGAGTTGAAGGACGGCGAGTCGGCGAAGCGCACCACCTCGAGCTCCGGTCCCGGCCGGATGACCACGCTGCCTCCGTCTGCCAGCCACTGGACCGAGCGACCGTCGGCCGCAACAAAGACGCGCCCACGCTCGACGGTCACGCGAACGTCGAGCTGCTCGGGGATGACCACCGGGCGGCTGATCACCGCGTGCGCGGCCAGCGGCACGACGACGACGGCGCGCACCCGAGGATCGACCGGGGGTCCGCCCGCGCTCAGCGCGTACGCGGTGGATCCGGTCGCGGTTGCAACGACCACGCCATCGGCGTCGAACGCTCCCAGCAGGTCGTCGTCGACATCCACCCGGAGCCTGACGACGTTGACATCCCGCGCGCGCACGACGATCTCGTTGATCGCGAGCACCGGTTCCTCCGACTCCTCGATCGAGATCTCGAGCAGAGCCCGGCGCTGGGTCGTGTAGTCGCCGGCGGCGAAGCGGCTGACAGCTCCCGGGAGCGCGTCGATCTCGACGTCGTTGAGGAATCCGAGGCGGCCGCGATTCACGCCCACCACGGGGATCCCGAGCGGCGCGGCCAGGCGGGCACCATACAGAAACGTGCCGTCCCCCCCGAGGGTCACCAGCAAGGCCGTGCTGGCACCGTGCTCGCGCATCGCGCCTTCAGGATCCTCGAGGGCTGTCCACGCCTCGAACCCGCATGCCTCAGCACGGGCGATCGCTGACTGGACGGCAGCGCGCTCCCCCGGATGGAGCAGGAATCCGATGCTCGGGCTGGCGCTCATCGCGCACCCGAACCGGGAGCGTGCACCGGCGCGAGCCGGGCTCCAACGAGGAACTCGAGGTTGCCCTTGGCACCGCGTACCGGCGAGGGCAGTGGGCTGCGGGCGACGGCGCCGAAGGCGGACTCGAGCCAGGAAGCAAAGTCGCCGGCGCCGCGCTCCGCGGCAGCGGTGTCACGGACGATGCCGCCCTTCCCGATCGCTTCGCGGCCGAGCTCGAACTGCGGCTTGAACAGGGCGACGAGATCGGCCCCCGTGGGCGCGACGAGGCGGACGACGGCCGGGATCACCAGGCGCAGCGAGATGAACGAGAGGTCGAGGGTCACCAGGCCCGGCGGCGGACCCGGGAGCGAGGCGAGCGACCGCAGGTTGGTCCGATCCATGACGCGCACCCGCGGATCGTTCGCCAGTCGGGGATCGAGCTGCCCGCGACCGACGTCGATCGCGTAGACGAGCGACGCCCCGCGGCTGAGCAGCACGTCGGTGAACCCGCCGGTGGACGCTCCGGCGTCGAGACACACCCGCTCGTCGCATGTGACACCGAACGCATCGAGGGCCGGAGCCAGCTTGAGCCCTCCCCTACTGGCCCATGGGTGATCGCGCCCCAGCATCCGGATCTCCGTGGTTGCTCCAACTCGCTGGTCGGCGCTCGTGGCTCGAACGCCGTCCACCTCGACGAGCCCGGCGGCGACCAGGGCCTGGGCCCGCTCGCGGCTGGACGCCAGCCCGCGGGCGACGAGCTCGAGGTCAACACGCCTGGCCTGGGAGACCGGTGTCATGGTTCCCATGTATACCACATCTGTGTGTATTCGCGCAGTCAGAAGGGGACGTCGTCGGGATCGATGCGAGACGGCGCCACCCGCGCCGGCGTTCCCGTGATCGGCACCTCGCGCACCTCCGGCGGCGGTGCGCCGGCGGCCTCGAGCGGGCGCTCGCCGATGGCGCCACTGGCGCTCACCACGAGTTGCTTGACCCGCTCCTCGGTACGGGCGAGCAGGTCGGCGCAATGCTGCGCCAGGACAGCTCCCCGCTCGTACGCGCCGATCGCCTCCTCGAGAGCGATGCTGCCGCCTTCGAGCTTGGTGATCAGGAGGTCGAGCTCGGCCAGGGCCGCCTCGTAGGTCAGTGCCGTGATGCCGTCCTCCGCGGAGTTGGATGTCATGTGCCGCCCGCCGCTGCGTCGGAATCGTACATCCGTTCGCTCTGAGCGGGTGAGTCGGGCTCGACCCCCACCACGGTGCTCTCGACACTGCCGTGGCCAAGCACCGTGCGCAGCCGCGCACCCACCGGCACCGCCGCCGCGTCCGTGAGCACGCGCCCGCCGGCGTCCGAGGTGATCGAGTACCCCCGCTCGAGGGTCCGTCGAGGCGACAGGGCAGCGAGCCGGGCCGTGCGCGTGGTGAGCGCGGCGCGGCTCGCCACCGTC
This sequence comes from Candidatus Dormiibacterota bacterium, assembly GCA_963777445.1. Classification (GTDB taxonomy): domain Bacteria; phylum Chloroflexota; class Dormibacteria; order Aeolococcales; family Aeolococcaceae; genus Palsa-851. The sequence goes on from CAVZQR010000004.1 coordinate 24,610, forward strand.
ACCCGCACGGCGGCCTCCTGCAGACGTTCGGACGATCGACCGAGGCGCAGCCGCTCGATCTCGACGCGACGCGAGGGGTGAGCCAGGGCGAAGCGCGAGGTCTGATTGTCGAGGGCGCGCCGTTTCAGCGACGCCTCCTGCATCAATGCCTGACGCAGCCGCAGTGACGAGATGTGAACACGATCACGGCGGACGCTGACCAGACCGGCGATCGCAATCCCCAGACGCGCGTGGCGCGCAGCAACGTCATCGCGAAGGAGCGCGACGCTCGGTGCGACCAGCTCCGCAGCGGCGGAAGGCGTCGCGGCTCGCCGGTCGGCGGCGAGATCGGCGACGGTGGTATCGGTCTCATGGCCGACGCCGGTCACGACCGGAAGCCGCGTCGCCCGGATCGCGCGTGCCAGCGTCTCGCTGTTGAAGGCGATCAGGTCCTCGAGTGAACCGCCGCCGCGCACCAGCAGGATCACGTCGGCGTCGCGCACCTGGTCGGCGCGCTGGAGCGCACGGGTCAGCGTCTCCACCGCGCCGTCGCCCTGGACGGTTGCGGGCGACAGCACCACGCCGATGCACGGCGCACGGCGTGCGATGACCGTGCACACATCGCGCAACGCGGCGCCACTGCGTGAGGTGACCACGACGACCCTGCGCGGCAGCAACGGCAGCCGGCGCTTGCGCCGCTCGTCGAAGAGCCCCTCGGCGCTGAGCCGCTGCTTGAGCTGTTCGATACCAAGGGCGAGCGCACCCACGCCGCTCGGTTCGAGCCGATCGACGTAGAGCTGATACCGTCCCTGCTGCCCATACACCTGCACCGATCCGTGCGCGACCACGGTCATGCCGTTGTCGGGGCGGAAGCGGATCTGGAGGGCGTTGGTGCGAAAGCACACGCACGAGACCGCGGCGTGTGCGTCCTTGAGCGTGAAGTAGAGGTGGCCGGACACGTGGGCCTTGAGGTTGCTCACCTCGCCCTCGACGAGCACGTCCTCAAGCTCGGGGCGCGCGGCCAGCGCGTCTCGCACCAGCACGGTCAGGTCACTGACCGTGCAGACGCCGGCGGTCACACCCGCTCCCGCGCGACGTGGCCGAGCACGCCGTTGACGAACTGCGCGGCCTCGTCGCCCGCGTAGGCGCGCGAGAGCTCGATGGACTCGTCGATCACGACGGCGACCGGCGTCGTCTCCATGTAGAGCAACTCGAATGCGCCGAGGCGGAGCACCGCGCGCTCGACCTTGCCGAGATCGACGAGCGACCAGTGCTCCATGGCCCCGGCGAGCGCGGTGTCGATGCTGTCGAGATGGTCGACACAGCCGACGACGATCGTGCGCGCGAAGGCGCGCACGTCTGCTGTGGCGCGCAGGTCTTCGCCCTGATACCGCAACGCGAAGTCGGGGTCCTTCTCGGTGCCCTCGATCTCGAAGAGCACGCGCAACGCGAGCTCACGTCCCCGCCGTCGACGCCCCGTGCCTGACACGGCAGGGGTCACGCGAAGGCGACCTCGCTGACGAAGACGTTGACCTCCTCGACGCGCAGCGCGAGCATGCGATCGATCGCGTCGGCGACGCGCCGCTGCACCTCGGCGCCCACGACCGGAACGTTGCCGCCGGACTCCATCACGACGTACAGGCTCAGATGCAACGCATCGTCGCGCATCTCCACGCGCACGCCTCGATGAGCATGCGACCTGCGGACAATTCGGTCGAACTGCTGGCCGCCGGGGTGGTACATGGCGTGAATCCCCGCGACCTGGAGCGCCGCAAACGCGGCGATGGAGGCGACCACCTCGTTGGCGACCCGCGTGGTGCCGAGCTGGCGGCGTCCGTTCATGGTTGGGCGCAGCTGGAGTTGATCCGGCGCCTCGACGTCGGTCATGCGCGCTCCAGGTAGCGACCGGTGCGCGTGTCGACCCGGATCAGATCGCCCTGGTTCACGAACAGCGGCACGTCGACGGCGAGCCCCGTCTCCACGACGGCCGGCTTGAACGACGCGTTGGCCGTATCACCCTTGAACCCGGGCTCGCTCTCGGTGACCTCGAGCACCACTGACGTCGGCAGGTCGACGCCGAGGACGCGATCGTCGAATCGCAGGAGGAAGAGCGTGTCGTTCTCCTTGAGGTAGTCGACGCCGCTCCCAAGCTGCTCCGGGCTGATCGTGGTCTGCTCGAACGTGCTGTTGTCCATGACGACGTAATTCTCACCGTCTTTGTAGAGCAGCTGAGCCTCGGTGCGCTCAATGCGGACGCGGCCGAACTTCTCCTCGGGACGGAAGGTCTCGTCGGTGACCGCGCCCGTGGTCACGTTGCGCAATTTGGCGCGCACGACAGCGGTGCCCCTGCCCTGCTTCATGTGCGAGAAGTCGATGACCTCGAAGAGGTCGCCGTCGCGCTCGACTGTCGCACCCGGGCGCAGGTCGGAGGCGGTGATCATGCAGTGCTCCCAGTGGTTGACCCGTCCTCGAGCAGCTTAGCCAGTCCCTCGACTGCGAGCACGTAGCCGTGCAACCCCAGCCCGGCGATCACGGCGACCGCGGCCTCCGCGGAGAGCGAGACTCGCCGGAAGGGCTCGCGGGCGAGGATGTTCGAGAGGTGCACCTCGACCACCGGACCGGAGAAGGCGCGAAGCGCGTCGGCGAGCACCACGCTCGTGTGGGTCAGGCCGCCGGGATTGACGATGCACCCGGCGCTGCGCCCACGCTCGGACTCGAGGATGTCGACCAACACGCCCTCGTGGTTGGTCTGCTCGGATCGCACCTCGATCCCGAGGGCGGCGGCGCGCTCGCGCACGGCCCCTTCGATCTCGGCAAGTGTGACCGCTCCGTAGACGTCGGGCTCGCGCTCACCGAGGCTCGCCAGGTTGGGACCGTTCAGCAGCAGGATCCTGGTCATCGCGCCAGCACCGCGTCAAGGGCGTCGCGCACCTCGGCTGGAGGAACGTGCTGGCCGGTGCGCGGGCGTCCTCTGGCTTCGAGGAGGACCCAGCCCAGGCGATCGCCGACGGTCTTCTTGTCCGCGCCCATGTAGCCGAGCACGCGCTCGGGGTCAAACACCGACGTCGTCGCGAGCCCGCACCGCTCGATCATCTCATCCTGCCAGGCGATCTCCGCGGGCGGGCATCCGAGGGTGCTGATGCTGAGCATGCCGGCGGCGCGCATCCCGACGGCAACCGCCTCACCGTGGAGCAGGGTGGCGCCGAACCCGGAGGCCGCCTCGAGGGCGTGGCCGACGGTGTGCCCGTAGTTGAGCACCGCCCGCCCGCCGCCCTCACGCTCGTCGCGCGCAACGATCCGTGCCTTGGCGGCGCAGCAGTCGCGGATCACGCCCGTGAGCGCAGCGGGTTCGCGGCTCAGCAGGCGCGCAACCTGTCCGTCGAGCGTTGTGGCGAGCGGCGTCTCGACGATCATCGAGTACTTCACGATCTCGGCGAACGCCGAGCGGAAGGAGCGGTCGTCCTGGGAGGCCAGGACGTCGGGATCGCAGATCACGGCCCGCGGCTGCCAGATCACCCCGGCGAGATTCTTGCCTCGGGAGAGATTGACGCCGGTCTTGCCGCCGATCGCGCTGTCCACCATGGCGAGCAGCGTTGTGGGGACGTTGACCCAGGCGATGCCGCGCAGGTAGGTGCCGGCGACGAACCCGGCGAGGTCGCCGACGGTGCCACCCCCAAGCGCGATGACGCAGTCATTGCGCTGCAAGCCGGCGGTTCCAAGGCGGTCGAGCATGCGACCGGCCTCCGTCCACGTCTTGAGCGGCTCGCCTCCGGAGACCTCGAGCACCGTGGTGGCGATGCCGGCGCTGCGCAGCGAGGCGACCAGCCGGTCAGAGATCGCGTGCACGGCCCGATCTGCGAGCACGGCGACGCGCGTCGCGGCTGCGGGAACATGGATCAGCACGTCATCGATCGCTCCCGGGCGCACCTCGACGTGGTAGGCGCGTTCAGCGAGGTTGACGCGGACCGTGCCCTCGAGAGCGGAGATCACCCGGGAGGCGACCGCGTCAGCGGCCTCGTCGGAGCTGATTCGAACGTGGGACGACTGATGCGCACGTGAGCGAGTGGTCCGAAGGCTCGGGATCCCCGCCTCGGCGGACCCGCCCAGCAGGGGGCGGCCGGCTCCGTCGCCGACTCGCCGGATGAGCACCTCGTCGGGAGCGTCGAGCCAGACCACCGTGCAGAGCTCGGTGAGCAGCCTGCGCGCGGCCGCCTGGGTGATCAAGCCGCCACCGCACGCGATGACCACCGGTCCGGGGCGGCGGAGGGCGTCCTCGAGCGCGGTCATCTCGAGGTCGCGAAAGTGCGCCTCGCCGTCCGCCGTGATGATCGCCGCCGGCGATCGGCCCGAGCTGGACGCGATCTCGACGTCGAGGTCGACGGCATCCCATCCCAGGCGTTCCGCGATCAGCGGGGCGATGGTGCTCTTGCCCGATCCCGGCAACCCAATCAGGGCGATGCGCCGGACGGCGGTCATCGCAGCCGGCCGGCTGCGCGGCGATGAGCGGCCGCCGCTCGCCGGGTCTCGCCGAGGTTGTCGCCGCCGAACTTGTCCATCGCTGCAGCAGCGAGGACCCACGCGAGCATCGCCTCGGCAACCACGGCCCCGGCCGGGACGACGCAGATGTCGCTTCGCTCGTAATGGGCGTTGATCTCGGCGCCGGTACCGATGTCGACGCTGCGGAGGGGGTGGAGCAGGGTCGAGATCGGCTTGAAGTGGACGAGAGCCCAGACCGGCTCTCCGTCGGTGACGCCACCGGCAAGACCGCCCTGGCGATTGGTCAGATGGTGAAAGCCCCGCTCGGCGTCCCAGCGCGGCTCGTCATGCACCAGCGATCCCGGCGACTGCGCGGCGAGGACGGCGGCCCCCAGCTCCACGCCCTTGACCGAGGGGATGCTGCACATCGCCTGGGCGATCAGGCCGTCGAGCTTTCGGTCCCAGTGCACGTAACTGCCAAGTCCGGCCGGAACGCCGGAGGCGACGACATACGCCGTGCCTCCCAGGGTGTCGCCGTTCTCGCGCGCGGCGTCGATGGCCGCGACCATCCGCGCCGACGCCTGCTCGTCGGCGCAGCGCACCGGAGAGCGCTCCACCGCCTCCCAGGAAACGTCGCCGTGGGGCACGGGGACGTGGACGTCCCCGATCCGGATGACGCACGAGCGCACATCGATGCCGAGTGCGGCGATCAGCGTCCGGCCGACCGCTCCCGCGGCAACCCTCGCGGCCGTCTCGCGCGCGCTCGCGCGCTCGAGGACGTCGCGAGCATCGTCGAAGCCGTACTTGAGGACGCCGGCGAGGTCGGCGTGGCCGGGACGGACCCGCGTGACCCGTTTGGACTTGAACCCGCGCGCCTCGACCTGCATCGGGCCCCGCCAGTTCTCCCAGTCGCGGTTCTCGATCACCAGCGTGATGGGCGACCCGAGGGTCCTGCCACCGCGGACCCCGCTGACGATCCGTGCCGTGTCGTGCTCGATCTGCTGGCGTTTCCCGCGTCCATGGCCACCCTGACGGCGACGCAGATCCGGGTCGATGTCACGAGTGGCGACGAGCGAGAGACCCGCCGGCACACCCTCGACAATCACGGTGAGCTGCGGGCCGTGCGACTCGCCGGCGGTGAGAAATCGAAGCATCTGCAACCGATTGTATTGGCGGGGTGGCGTCGTTCCCCATTTGCGTCGCCGAGTGCCAGGGCGATTTGTCCGTGTCAGGTCCCGATTGGAAACCAAGACTGAGTGCGATGACAGATGTGCGGCGCACTCGGGGGAGCCCACCCGAGCACCTGCGCATCGCCCGCCTTCTCGAGGCTCACGGCGACGTCATCGGCGCGATCTGCGCCTACCGCGAGGTCATGCGCGAGGGGCCGGAGACCGCCGCGAAGGAGGCGCTGCTTCGGATCGCTGTCCTCGCCCGGCGCGTCTGAGCGCGCGCCGGTCCCGGCTCACATGCCGCCGGGACGTGTCGGCGCGCCCGCCGGGGGCGGCGCGTTCATGGTGGCGAGCAGCTCGTTGTAGAAGGCCTCGGCTTTGGGGATGCGATGCAGCACTTCGACGCCGTCCCGTCCGGCGGACTCGATCTCGATGTCACCGGCGCCGATCAGGCGGTCACCCAGCGGCCGGTGGATCACGGTGTTCTGGATGCGGTCGAGCGGGATCGTCTCGGCGGTCCTCGAGAGGATGCCGCCCTCCATGACGATGCGCCGGTCGGTCAGGTGGTAGGTGGCGAAGCGCCAGCGCAGGATTCGGAACCCCGCCCAGAGCACCGAGCCGATGACGAGGACGAGCAGGATCACCGTCTTGACGGTGGTGATCGACAGCGAGCCGATCTTGGTGGGCAGCTTGGCATCCAGGACGATGGCCACGACGATGACCACGATCGCACCAAGGACGTGACCGGCGAGCACTGACCAGTGCTGGCGGACGAGTGCGATCGACCGCTCCCCGGGCATCAACTGCGTCGGCATTGCCTCACCTCGTGAACCCCTGGAATCGTGCGGGTCATGGACCGAGGTACAGGATGAGCGCTGCGCCCGCACACAGAAACGGACCATAGGGTATCGGGTCCTTGAGCCTGCGGACGCGGGTTGCGAGGAGGACGAGCGCGCTGGCGCCGCCGATGAACACCCCGGCGATCACGGCGTAGACGGCGCCGAGGTGTGCCGACGTCGGGCCGGCGCCGGTGACAGCGCCCACCAGGCCGCCGAGCTTGGCGTCCCCGAGACCGATGCTGCCCCTCGACACGAGGTTCTGCACGAAGAAGAACGCTGCCACACCGACCGCCCCGATGATCGAGCTGGTGACCGTCAGACCCGGCGACCAGGCACTCAGCACCACCGCCGCGAGGACGCTCGGGTAGGTGATCAAATTGAGGATGAGGCGGTGCTTGAGGTCGAAGTCCACCACGTGGACGAAGATCGCGATCCACATGAGGTGGATCACCAGCCCGGAACCGAAGGCCTCGTGCGCGGCGAAGGCGCCGAAGCCGATGGCTCCGAGCGCGGGCGAGAGCCAGCGTTCCAGCCAGGTCCAGCCGTAACGCTCTCCCGCCCAGGGTCGGGCCGGCGCAGGCTCCTCCCCCGCTCCCGCAGCTCTGCTCAGCTCCTCGGCGATGTCGCGCTCGTAGTCGAGGCGCTCCTGGCGTTCCTCGTCCTCGAGCTTCTCGAACTTCTCGAGCCCGACGGCGAGCCAGCCGGACCCCAGGCCGACAAGACCGCCGGCCACCGTGACACCGGCGATGACCAGTGGGGGGTTCACGCCTCGACGGCCCGCAGGAGCGCGTTGCGCACCGCGCCGGGTGGGGCGACCTTCCCGGTCCAGATCTCGAAGCTCAGCAGCCCCTGCTGGAGGAGCATCTCGAGGCCGTCGCTCGCGCGATGCCCTGTTTCCAGCGCCGCGGCGACGAGGTCCACGGGCCGCGGCCGGTAGCGGAGATCGACGACGCTGCATGCCGGCGGGAGCGAACGCGGGGTGAACGGAAGCTCGTCCAGGCCGACCGGGGTCGCGTTGACCACGATGGCCGAGTGCGCGCACGTGGCTGCGATGGCGTCGCGTTCCCAAGGCACCGTATCGATGTCGCCCGCGCCACGGAGGCGCTCGGCGAGGCTTTCGGCCGCTGCACGCCGGCGCGCCGCGATGCGAAGGCGAAGGAGCGGCACCCGCGTGAGCGCCAGTGCCACCGCGGCGGCGGCGCCACCGCCGCCGAGCACCAGCGCCGTCGCCCCCTGGCGGGGCCACATCGAAGCGCGGCTGAGGGCGAGCTCGAAGCCGTCCGCGTCGGTGGTGACGCCGACGAGGCGTCCGCCGCGAACCGTGATGGTGTTGACCACGCCGAGCGACTCGGCGTCACCCTCGAGGCGGTCGCACCGAGCGGCCATCACCGCCTTGTACGGGGTGGTGACGTTGCACCCGGTATAACGACCCCGGCGCAATTCCTCGACGAATCCATCGATGTCCGCCGGCGCGAGGTCACGCAGCACATAGGTGCCCTCGACGCCCGAGGACTGCATCGCGGCCTGGTGCATCACCGCGCTCGGCGAATGGGAGATGCCGGCGCCGACGAGGCAGAACCGGAGCGGGAGCGTGCTCACGGTGTTGTGGTTGCTCACGGAGTTGCGCGTGCCGCGGCGATCCGGCGCGCGTCGAGCCAGCTCTGGAGGAGGACCGCGGCTGCCACCGAATCGATCACCTCACGCCGGCGCTTTCGGCGCACCCCACTTTCGATCAGCGATCGCTCGGCGATGGTCGTCGTAAACCGCTCATCCCACAGCTCGATGGCAACGCTGGTCCGCCGCGCGAGCTCAGCGGCGAATGCCCGAGCACCCTCGGCCGCCTCGCCCTCGGTGCCGTCAAGACGGCGAGGCAATCCGATCACCACTCTGTCCACACGGCGATCTTCCATCTCGCGCTCGATACGCGTCCACAGCGTTCGAGATTCGTTGGGGACTGTCGCAACCGGCGACGCGAGCGTGCATGTTTCGTCGGAGACGGCCAGTCCGATCCGCACCGAGCCGACGTCAATGCCGAGGACGCGGGTGCGACCGTCATCGCCCCCGGCCGGGGTCACGGCGACTTGGTGGAGATGACGACGAAGTTCTCGTCGATCTCGATCTGTGATGCGCGCAGCGGCAGGTAGAAGAGCTTGAACGGCCACTCGGACACGGTGACGCCCTGGACCTTTGCAATATTGCTTTCGACGATGCGCTGCGCGTTCCCCGGGTTTCGCCCGGTGAGCTGCGCCTTCAGCGTGTTCAGGTTGACGGTGGGCTGGCTGAAATCGGTCGCCGAGCAGGAGAGGATGACCGTGCCCGTGGCGTTCGCCTGAGTCACCTCACAGGGCGGTGTGCTCAGCCTGCCCGGCGCCAGCTGGTCCCCGGGCCTCACGAGCTTGTCCAGATCCGCGATGACGCTGTTGCGCACCGCCACCGGGTCGTAGATGGACGCCTGCGCCGCAATCGTGACAACGATCGAGGTCGCCGCGTACTGCGCGTTCACGGCGGGGAGCGCCGGCTTCACCGAGTACGAGATCGCCTCTCCGTTGCCGGTTGGATCCCTGGCGAAGGTCTTGCCGGCGGCCTTGGCCTGGAGGTCGGTCTGGATCTGCGCCGCAAGCGCGCTCTCGACCTGTGTCACTTGAGAATTCCAGTTGGCAACGTCCGTCGCGCTCGCTGCGGTGACCTGCTTGGGGTCGGCGCCGCCCGAGGCGGGGTTGCTGTTGGTGACGGCGATGTGAATCCGGGTACGGGATGGGGTCGGGGCAAGGATCCCCGGGCTACAAGTGAGGGTGTTCGCGCGACGTTGCCGGACGCCGCTGGTGTTTGGCCACGTAGGGCGCGTCGCGTTGAACGGGCTGTCCGGCGCACGCGCCGGGCGGCGGTGGGTTGTGGCCCGATGCAGATGATCGTGTTCTTGCGCAGGCACGAAGGTGACGGACTGATCTGACGTCTGCATCGTCGGCTTCGAGCGTTCGCGGGCAAACGCGAATGAGATATCGGCTTGTCGCGTCTGTAGAGAATGTCAGCGTCGCCTTGGCCGCGGTGGCTGGAAGCGTGGTAGTTCCGGTCGGAGTTGCCACAAACGTTTGATTGGTCGTGCCCGTCACCACGCCGGTGAGCACGTGATCGGGCTGGCTCGCCGCCGTCGGGTCGGTGGTGCCCTGAATGGTCGAGGTGACCGACAGCGGCGTCGCCGCGATCGTGATCGTGACCTTCGCCGACGGCGCCAGGGCCATGAACAGGACGATGCCCAGGATCGCGACCAGGGCGCCGGCGACGTAGAGGAAGCGGCGGCGGTCCCAGCCGCGTGCCGGTCGTGCCGGTGGGAGCTGGGTGAGCACCCGGCGCGGCTCCAGCCGGGCGGTCGCCGGGGCATGCGCGGGTGGGGTGATCGCCGGTGGCGCAGGAGGCGGAGCCGGTGGCGGTTCGAGCACCGCGGCGGCGGCCAGTCCGCCTGCGCCGGCCGCGACCCCTCGACCCAGACCGGCACCGCCCACCCGTGGACCCGCCAGTTCGATGCCACGCTCGAACGCGGGAACCGAGCCGTAGACCTGGATCCCGCTCGCTCGAGCAAGCTGCTGCAGGCGCGGATCCTCGGTGACGATGGAGGTCCTGCGGCCGGACTGGTTGCTGAACTGGGCGAGCAGCCGGACGTTCAGCGGTGTCTGGAGGGCGCGGCTCGACCCGGGAACGACGAGCCCGACGTCGAGATCCGGGGACGAGCGAACCCGATCGATGAGATCCGCGATCTCGTCGTCGGCCTTGGCAATGACAACAGCTGACATCGGCGCCTATACCTTCATCGTCTTCAAAACGCGGCGCATGAGCCCGCCCAGGGGCTCGTCGGTGTCATCTTCCAGCGTCACGGCGTGGCGCGCAAGCCCCATCGGGGTCACGTCCTGGCTGCCGACGAGCAGACCGGTGGTGTCGTAGACGCCGGTGACGTCGCCCGGACCGAGCACTTTCACGGTCGGCGGTCGCGTGAACGGCACCGTGTCCGACCAATCCAGGATGCGCAGTTGCTCGGCGACCTCGGGCAGCGCCGCGCCGCCTCCCGCGAGGCAGATCGACCCCGGGAGCGGATCCGGTCCCGCCAGCTCCTCGAGGGTCAGGGCGACGCCCTGGGCCAGGACCTCTGCGGTCGGGGTGAGGGCTCGGCGCGCCATCGCACTCTGCTCGGCGGCCAGATGCCCCTCGGAATGCGCGACCTTAAAGCGCTCGGCCTCGTCCAGGTCCATGGACAGATCCGTGGCGAGGCGCTTGGTGAAGGATCGCCCGCCCAGCGCGAACATCCGGGTCGCCTCGATACCCCCGCGCCGAACCACGGCGATGTCGGTGGTCCCGCCACCGACGTCCACGAAGATGGCCCCCAGCTCGTTGGACTCCGCCGACGAGCAACCCCGCGCCAGCGCATAGGGCTCGGCGACGGTAGCCACGAGCTCGAGATCGAGCTCCTGGGCGATCGCCTGGAGAGCGCCGATGTGGGTGAGCGGCGCGAACGTATTGAAGACGGTGATCTCGACCACGTGCCCCTGGAAGTCCACCGGGTTGCTGACCGCGTACCCGTCGATGCGTACCGAGGTGATGGTGCTGTGCACCAGCTTGACGTTGACCTCCTGAACACCGAGGTCATGGGACATCTGGCGAACAGCTTCGCGAAGCGCTCTCCGCTGCACAGCCTGGAGCGCGGTGGCGAGATCGGCCTGGGTGATCCGCGCCTGGGGCTGTGGCCTCGGCATGGTCATGGTGGTGCTGAAGCCGCGGACCTGCTCGCCGGCGATGCCGATCACCGCCTGCCCGGGGATGGTCTCGCACATGTCCTCGGCTTCGGTGAGCGCGCGGTCGCAGTTGTCGATGACCGCCTGGAGGTCGGCGACCGCCCCCGCCTGCATGTGCGTCTGCGCCTGACGGACCTTGCCGACCCCGAGCACGATGCCCTTGTCGTCCTCGCGCTTGACGATCAGCGCCTTGACGAACTCGGTGCCGATATCGAGGACCGTGTAGTGGCTCTGGAACTCCTCGCGCCGCTTGAGCAGGGCGAACTTTCGCTTTCCCATCAGGCGGCGTGCCCCATCGATTCCGTGATGGCGTCGCGCAGGAGCGTGACCGCCGCCTCGCGTTTGGCAGGATCGCCGACCTTGCCACGCCCGAGATCGGGCCGTCCCCCACCCCTGCCTCCCGTGATCTGCGCCGCGCTGGTCACGAGGGTTCCAGCATGGATGCCGGCTTCAAGTGCGCGTCCGCCCACCTTGACCACCAGCGTGGCCGGACCCAGCACGGCGGCGACGCCGTCACCGTGCAGGCGTTCGGCAAGCAGGCGATCGCCCGCCTGGGAGACGCCCTCGGCATCGACATCGCCGTCGAGAACGAGGTGCGCGAAGGGGACGCCACCGGCGTCCTCGACAATGGCTGCGTCCGTCGCAACGGTCGACGGGCCGGCCTGGCGGGCCTGGGTGACCTCACGGCTGAGCTTCCTGAGCTGCTCCTGGAGGGCGGCCACCCGCTCGGGGACCTCCTCGGGACGCGTCTTGAGAGCGCGCGCGGTGGTCTGCAGAGGCTCCGCCGGTGCGCCGCCACCGCTCCTCGGCGCTCTCGCCGGACACCATCTCGATACGTCTGATGCCCTGGCCGATGCTGCTCTCGGAAACGATGATCGCCGCGCCCAGGTCACCGCTTCGGGTGACGTGGGTGCCCCCGCACAACTCACGCGACCAGCCGCCGAAATCAACCACACGTACGTCGGGCGTGTAGGCCTCGTCGATCAGCGCGATCGCGCCACTCGCGCGGGCGTCGGCGAGTGGCATGAGCGCCACCGTGCGCTCGAGATTGCGCCGGATGCCCTCGTTGACGCGGTGCTCGATGTCGCCCAGCTCATCGGGAGTGAGCGCCCGGGAGAACGCGAAGTCGAAGGTGGTGTGGTCCGGCCCGACGAACGACCCGCGCTGCACGACGCCATCGCCCAGGACCTCACGCAGTGCCCGATTGAGCAGGTGCGTCGCGCTGTGATGGCGTGCGATCCGGCCGCGCCGGTGGGCGTCAACCTGCGCGTGCACATGCTGCCCCGGACGAAGCTCGCCCGCCTGCACGAGGAGGTCGTGGGAGCGGGCATCGCTTCCTGCCACGGGCTGGGTGTCGCGCACGACGCCACTCCCACCCTCCCACGCCAGCGTCCCGGTGTCGCCGACCTGGCCGCCCGCTTCCGCGTAGAAGGGCGAGACGTCGAGCAATACGGAACCGCTCATCCCGGCGCCAAGCGCCTCGATCTCGTGATCGAGCCCGATGCGCAACACCTGCGCTTCGGTCGCGAGTGAGTCGTAACCGATGAACCGGGTCGCCGGCAGGGTATCGGCTCCCGCGAAGCCGACCCGGCGCGCCGACGCCTGGCCACGCTCCCGCTGTTCCTGCATGGCAGCCTCGAATCCATCGAGGTCGACCGTCGCCCCACGCTCTGCTGCCATCTCGACCGTTAACTCGATTGGGAGCCCGAAGGTGTCATAGAGCCGGAATGCGTCGGCGCCGTCGATGCTTTTCGGGTTCCGCGCCAGCAGGGCCGCGAGCCGCTCGGTGCCGGCGTCGAGGGTGCGAGCGAAGGCCTCCTCCTCGATCCCCAGGGTCTGCTCGATCAGTCCGCGGTGCTCGATGAGCTCCGGGTAGACCGGGCCCATGACGCCCACGAGGTCGCCGGTGCCGGCCGCCAGACCACCCTGGAGCGCGACGCGCCGGGCGTGCACGGCGGCGCGGCGGATCAGCCTGCGAAGCACGTACCCGCGCCCCTCGTTGGCCGGCAGCACCCCCGCGGCGATCAGGAACCCCGCGCCCCGGAGATGGTCGGCGAGGACGTACAGGGACCGCTCCAGGCTCGGATCGGAGACGCCGGCACGCGATCGAGAGCGGAATCCGTCGACCATCGGGGCAAAGTGATCGGTGGCGTACCCGGTCCGGTCGCCCTGCACGATCGCCACGATCCGGTCGAAGCCGAGGCCGGTGTCGACCGTCGGGTTGGGCAGCAGCGGCCTCGATCCGTCGAGCTGCTGGTCGAACTCCATGAACACGAGGTTCCAATACTCCTCAAAGCGGTCGCCCCCGCATTCGTCCTCCGGCGAGCAGTCGGCCCGGCCGCAGGAGCAGGGGCCTCCCCAGTCGTAGTAGAGCTCGCTGTCGTACCCGCACGGACCGGTTGGGCCGGCGGCCCACCAGTTCTCGGTCAGCCGCGAGATCCGTTCCCGGGGCACGCCGATCTTCTCGACCCAGAGCCGCTCGGACTCGGTGTCGTCCGGGTAGATGCTCGGCCAGAGCCGGGCGGGGTCGAGACCGAGCACGTCGGTGGAGAACTCCCACGCGTAGTCGATCGCGCCCTCTTTGAAGTAGTGGCCGATCGACCAGTTGCCGAGCATCTCGAAAAAGGTGTGATGCGTCGGGTCACCGACCGACGCGATGTCGTCGTATTTCAGGCCCGCGCCGCGAAAGCATTTCTGACACGACACCAGGTCACGCGAGGGTGGCGTGCGCTGACCGGTGATCCACGGCTTCAATGGCACCATTCCGGCCACCGTGAAGAGAAGCGACGGATCGTCGTGGGGAATGAGCGGAAAGCTCGCGAGTCGGTAGTGCCCGCGCTCTTCGAAGAAGCGAAGAAATCGCTCCCGGATCTCAGAGCTGAGCACGTGCAAAAGAATTCGACAGCAAGTTGTCGAATTCTACACGGGCGCCTCGGCCCCGAACTCCTTGCGAAGATGCTCGACTGCCGCTCGCTGCAATCGTGAGACGTGCATTTGCGAAATGCCGAGTCGTTTTGCGACCTCGGTCTGCGGCAATTGCTCGACGAAGCGCATCGCGAGGATCTTGCGTTCGCGTGGCGTCAGATGCGCCATCACCTGCTCGAGCACGTCCTGCATCTCGACGCGTTCGAGGTTGTCATCGGAGAGCCCAAGCCGGTCGCCGAGGGTGAGCGGTTCGTCGCCACCGCCGACCGGACCGTCAAGGGAGACGGTGTGCTGCGCCGGGGCAACTTCCATCGCCGCAAGGACCTGATCGGGCTCGAGACCGACCCGTGCACCGATCTCGGCGACCGACGGAGACCTCCCCAGCTCGTTCTGCAGCTGCTGGGTCGCCGCGTTCACCTTGGCGAGGTTCTCCTGGAGCCGGCGCGGAACTCGGACGGCCCATGAGCGGTCGCGGAAGTGACGCCGGATCTCGCCCGCGATGGTGGGCGTTGCGAAGGTGCTGAACTCGTTCTCGAGAGAGGGGTCGAACCGCTCGATCGCCTGGATCAGGCCGAGGAAACCGACCTGCTCGACGTCTTCGAGGGGCTCGCCACGATTGGCGAATCGACGTGCGATGTAGTGGACGAGGTCGCTGTTGAGCTCGACGAGCCGCTCGCGGATGCGCGGATCGCGGGTCGTGTTGAACTCGCGAAGCAGGCGCCGCATCTCGGCGCGTTCGGCCGTCTCGGCGGGCTTCGCAATCGTCCGCTCGCGGGTCGCAACGCCGTCGCCGCGCGCCGGCGAGGGGGTCACGACGCCTTGTATTTGGTCAGCCGAACGCGCAGGCTCCCAGTTCGCTCGTCGACCCGGTAGGTGCTGTCGTCGACGAAGAGGCCCATGAGTCGCAGCGCCAGGTCGGTCGCGGCGACGAGCTCGCCCTCGTGCCCGTAGCCCGCCTGCTCCGCGCGCGCCTTGAGCTCAGCCTCGCGATTCACCGTGCTGCGCACGGTCACCTCGAGCCCGGTGTCGCTCATCTTGAATACGATCCGGACCTGCCCGGCGATCGATCCCGAGTGCTCCAGGCAGCGGACCGCGTTCTCGCAGGCCTGGGCGACCGCGATGGTCAGATCGTCGATGGCATCCATGTCGAACCCGGCGAGCGACCCGAAAGCTCCCGCTGCCCGCTTGGCGACGAGGATGTGCTCGCGATCAGCCGGCAGACGGAGCTCGGAAACGGTTCCCATTGCGCTGTTTAGATACCCCACTGCGCGAGCCCTGAAACCGCCGGCGGGTCCGACAGCTCAGGCGCTGGACGGCTCGGACGAAGGCGTCGAAGGCGCCGCTGCGGTGGCGGCGCGACCCTCATCCACGGCCCCGGCGATCTCCGCCTCCCACTCGCGAGCCTCCGCTTCTTCGCGACGGCGAGCCCGGACGCGCCAGAAGAAGACGGCGCCACTGACGGCGGCGGCTGCAGCCACAAGACCTTTCTTTCCGAACGGTACGCGCATTCCACGAGCCTCCCGAATTGCCGACTCGGTGATTATGGCGCTCGGCGGCGGGCCGGCGCGAGCACCGCGCCGGTCACCTCGAAGAGCACGACGCCCACCGCGTCGGCGACCGGGTGGAGTGCGCCGAGCTGCGGGCCGCCCACACGGGTCGCGATGGCCACAAGCTCGCCGGCCACAACACCGGCCGCGGCCAGGAGCAGGGTGAGCAGGAAGGAGCCCCGCCGAGGCATGACCATTGCCGACACCGTGGTGCCGATGAGCACGAAGAGGATCGCGAGGCCGAGCCCCGGGCTCACGGCTTCGGAGCGGTCGGAAGGATCCCAATACCCAGCTCGCGCAACTGGGCGGGGTCGACGGGTGCGGGCGCGTCGGTCATCGGCTCCTGCCCCTGCTGGTTCTTGGGGAACGCGATCACGTCGCGGATGTTGTCGGTCCCGAGCCCTTCCATGACCATGCGGTCGATGCCGCCGGCCCAGCCGCCGTGGGGCGGCACGCCGTACTCGAACGCCTCGAGCAGGAAGCCGAACTTGCGTCGCGCCTCTTCGGCGTCGATGCCCAGGGCGGCGAGCACCCGCTGCTGGATGGCGGGGTCGGTGATGCGGATGCTCCCGCTCCCGATCTCACGTCCGTTGACGACGAGGTCGTAGGCACGCGACCGCACCGCGAGCGGATCCGATTCGAGGAGATCAAGGTCGTCAGCGTGGATCATGGTGAACGGGTGGTGCGCCGCTCCGATCTCGCCGGTCTCCTCGCTGCGCTCGAACATCGGAAACTCGGTCACCCAGAGCATGTCGATGCGCGATTCGTCGTAGAGGCCCCGCGCTCGGCTGAGGTGGTTGCGCACTGCGCCGAGCGCCGCGTGGACCACGCCGGCGCGATCCGCCACCATGAGGACGCAGTCGCCCGTCTCGGCGCCGGTTGCGGTCCCGATCGACTCGAGCTCCTCTGGCGTGAAGAACTTCGCGATCCCCCCGTGCCAGCCGTCCGCCCGCTTCCACAGGTAGGCGAGACCACGGGCCTTCGCGCCACGTGCCACCTCCGTGAGGTGGCCTTCGATGTCGCTGCGACTCAGGTCGTCACCGCCCTTGACGCAGATGCCCTTGATGATTCCCCCGGCGGCCACAGCATCTGCGAAGACGCGGAACCCCGATCCTCCGACGATGCCGGTGAGGTCGCGGAGCAGAAGGTCAAAACGGGTGTCGGGCTTGTCGACGCCGTAGGTGTCGATTGCCTCGCGCCAGGTCATCCGAGGGAACGGGACGGTGAGGCGGCCGCCTCGGAAATCGCACGCCTCCCAGGCGCTGGGGATCGCATGCTCGAGCGCGGCGAAGATGTCGTCCTCGTCGACGAAGGACATCTCGATGTCGAGTTGCGTGAACTCCGGCTGGCGATCGGCGCGCAGGTCCTCGTCGCGCATGCAGTGCGCGAGCTGAAAGTATCTGTCGAAACCGGCGACCATGGAGAGCTGCTTGTAGAGCTGGGGTGATTGCGGCAGTGCATAGAAGCTGCCGGGAAACAGCCGGCTGGGCACCAGATAGTCGCGAGCGCCTTCGGGCGTGGCCCGAATCATCATCGGAGTCTCGATCTCGAGAAATCCGATTTCGCTCATGGCGCGACGGAGCTCCGTGGAGAATTTCGCGCGAGCTCGCAGGTTGCGCTGCAGGCGCACCCGCCGCAAATCGAGGTATCGATGGCGCAGGCGCAGCTGCTCATCGACTTCGGAATCCTCATTCACCGGGAAAGGTGGTGTCTTGGCGATGGCGAGCACGGTGCATGCGCCGGCGCGCAACTCGACCTCGCCGGTCTCGCGCTTCGGATTGACGTTCTCCGGGGCGCGCATCCGAAGCTCTCCCTCGAAGCGCAACACCCACTCGAGCCTCGCCTCCCTGGCCGCCCGGTGCGCCTCAGGCGCGTCGTTGGGGTCGATGACCACCTGGAGGATGCCGGTGTGGTCGCGGAGGTCGATGAAGATCAGCCCGCCATGGTCGCGGCGCCGGTCGACCCAGCCGTACGCGGTCACGTGCGTTCCGGAATCCGCGGCGCGCGGGGTACCGCAGTAGGTGCGGTCGGTGCTCACGAGTCCCCACCGAGAATGCGTGTCACGGTCGCCGTGAGCTCCGCGATGGGAACGGTCTGCTGGCTGCGACCGTCGAGGTCGCGAACCACAGCGCTCTCGCCGGCCACTTCGTTCTCGCCAATGATGACAGCAACACGCGCGCCGATTCGTCCCGCGCCGCGCAGCTTGCGGTCGAGCCTTCGATCCGCCACGTCGAGCACCGTGCGTGCCGCGACGTCGCGAAGGAGGCGCGCAACGGCGGCGGCCGCCTCTGCCTGATCGGGTTCCACGGAGCAGACGAGGACCTCGGCCGCAGGCGCGACCCCAGGGACGGTGCCAACTGCGCGAGCGACCATCAGGATTCGTTCCACACCGAGTGCATAGCCCGTGGCCGCGGTCGCGGGAAAGCCGAGCAACGGAGCAAGGCCGTCGTACCGGCCTCCCCCACCGAGCGAGCTCTGCGCCCCCTGCAGAGTGTCGTGCCAGAACTCGAAAACGGTGTCGCTGTAATAGTCGAGGCCGCGCACCAGGCGGTCGTTTCGCACAGTGTCGATACCGGCCGCCTCGAGGTCGCGCATGACGGTGATGAAGTGGTCACGGCTCGTGGCATCGAGTGAATCCCACAGGAGCGGCGCGCCCTCGACGAGCCCGGCATCGCGTTTGCAGTCGAGGAGCCGGAGCGGGTTGGTGTGCAGGCGGCGACGGCAGTCGTCGCACAGCGACGCCTCGAGCGGGGTGTAGTAGGCGACAAGCGCTGCGCGGTACCGCGCCCGGTCTTCCGAACTTCCCAGCGAGTTGATCTGCAGATGGATCCCACCGATCCCGAGTAACCCGAAAAATCGCCACGCGACCTCGATGATCTCGGCATCCAGTGCCGGTGAGCCATCGCCGATGCACTCGATACCGACCTGAGTGAATTGATGCTGGCGTCCTGCCTGGGGGCGCTCTGCGCGGAAGAACGGGCCGGCGTAATGGACACGAACGGGCCGGACCTCCTGGTCGAGGTGCGCGCCGAGCACGGCACGGAGCGAGCCGGCAGTGCCTTCCGGACGGAGCGTGAGGGACCGTCCGCCGCGATCCTCGAAGGTGAACATCTGCTTCTCGACGATGTCGGTGTCGGCACCGACCCCGCGGCTGAACAGCTCCGTCGCCTCGATGATCGGCGTTTCGATGGCGCGATAGCCAAAGGACTCAGCGACCATCCGATGGGCGTCGAGCAACCAGCGACGAGCAGTGAACTCGTCGGGCAGGATGTCGCGTGTTCCTTTTGGGGCTGCGATCTCAGGCATTGGCGTCCGAGTGTACGGGCTTGCGGCTGCGGCGCCCTACGAGCGTTGGGCTTCAGTTGAGCCATTCGCGAAACCGCCTGGCGTTCACGGGGTCTGCGAACGAGAGTGTTGGTACGAAGTTTGGCGGGAGGCCGTGGACTCTTCTAAGAGTGCGATCCCAGCCCTCAGCCAGGGCCTGCGGGCCGGACCGGTTCCCACGGCGCAGCGAGGAAATCGCCATCAGGATCGGCGGGCGCCTTCCGACGGCAACCATAACGCTGCACCCGAGTGCCGTGATGACCAGTGGGTCGCAGTCAGTCCCCTTGACTCCGAGCAGCAGGGAGGCGTTGGTCTCAGATTCGAGCAGCTCCGAAGCGGCGTGTTCCAGGAGGCGGATGCGCGCGAGCGGTTCCATGTTCGCACCCTGCTCCGGGGATGCGACAGACGGCTGTCGCGAGCGGAGGGCGCTCCGGCGCGGTGCGCGCAATGCGCCATGTCGGCACGGTGTCAACGAGCCGGGTGATGGAATCGGCGCTGCTACAAACATGTGTTCTATACTACAGGAATGTGTATGGTGTTGGCGGAGGCAACCCCGCTGGAATCGCTCCTCCAGGCGATCGGGCAGTTCGTCGAGGTGCCTGCCCTGGAGCTCACCGCAGCGGAGCTCGGCGAGCACCTGGTCCGGCTCCGCCATGGCATCGACCGCCTCGAGCTCGGCTTCGCGACCGGCGCGGCCAGCTTCGCGGCGACCGACGAGTACGACGCCCAGGGTTCGGTCAGCCCGATCGACTGGATCCGGCACCACTGCCACATGTCCGGCCACGCCGCTGCCCGAGCGGTCGCCGCCGGCGAGCAGCTGGGCCGGCTCCCGGGCAGTGTCGCCGCGCTGGATGCGGGGGAGATCGGCTTCGCCCACTTCTCGCTCCTCGCGGGGGTCGCCCGCTCGCTCAGCCCCAAACCGGGTACGGCTGGCCTCGATGGCGCAGATGCCGGGCGAGGCGACGCTGGGGCTGACCCGGCTGACCCGTCGGTCGCCGCTGATCCGTCGGTCGCCGCTGATCGGTCAGGTCCCGGCGGCCTCCCGCGCTTCGACGAGCACCCGCTCCTCGACCTCGCCCGGGAACACTCGGTCGGCCGCTTCGGTCACGACTGCACCCGTGCCCGCCACGCCTACGACGCCGCCGCCGTCCTCGAGGAGCAGGTCTGCGCCGCCGAGCGCAACCGCTGCGAGTTCATCCCCTGCGAGGGCGGCTTCCTGGCCCTGCGCGGCTACTTCGACCCCATCGCCGCGGCGACCATCCAGACCGCGGTCCTCCCCCTGGCCCGGCCGACCGGCGCCGGCGACGAGCGCCCGCTCCCCCGCCGCCTCGCCGACGCCCTGGTCGAGGTGGCCGCCCATGCCCTCGACCTCGGGGCCGTGCCCACCAGCGGTGGGGCGAGCACCCACCTCCAGCTCACCGCCTCGGTGGAAACCGTGATGGGCCTGGACGGCGCGCCCGGGGGTGACCTCGAGTTCGCCGGTGCGGTCCCGGCCGCCACCGTGCAGCGCCTGGCCTGTGATGCCCGGGTCCGGCGCGTCCTCCTCGGGCCCACCTCCGCGGTGATCGACGTCGGCCGCGCGCTGCGCGTGCCGAGCCCTGCCGCCCGGGCGGCGCTGCGGGCGCGCTCGGGTGGATGCGAGTGGCCGGGCTGCGAGCGCCCGGTGGCGTTCACCAACGCCCACCACCTGGTGCACTGGGGCCACGGCGGCGGGACCGACGTGGCACTAACAGGGGGGTTGTCAATACAGATCGGGTCGAACGCGCCAACGAAGCGCTCATCGACTGGGTGGAGTGGACGGAGCATGAGACCCGCGTTGAGGACGTCTGTGCGGCCCTGTCGTCTGACTGGATCGAAGGTGATCGCGGTGCGATGGGGTATCTGCGGTCGAGGGTCTCGCAAGGCATAGTCGTCCACTACCAAGGGCGGCCCGGAATGGGCGTTCATGTTCGGGTCCCAGGCAAGGCCTGCCGCGCTCTCGAGGCGTCGGAGCGGGTTGTCGAATGGGAGTCATTTCTCGCGGGATTGCTCATTCGCGGGCGGTCGCTGACCCGCCTCGACGTCGCTCTCGATGACCGCTCCGGCTCCGTCACCGTAGAGCGCTGCTACGGGGAGCTGAAGGCTGGGAATCTGGTCCATAGGTTCCGGACCGTCGGCGCCGCGGAGTTCATGGATCGGCTTGGGGTCACCCAGAGCCGTACGCTGTATTTCGGCTCCACGGCGTCAGATGTGACGGATCCGCATCTACGACAAAGCGATCGAAACGCGGACGCCGGGGCCGTGGACTCGGGTCGAGGTACAGACCCGGGATGAGCACGCGATCGCTCTTGCGCGCGTGTTGGCTGAGCCCGATCGTGAGGAGCGGGCAGTGAGGTTCGGAGCAGTAGTCCTCGGCCGACTGGACTTCAAGCAGCCGGACGGTGATGGGAATCGATCCCGATGGAGGACGGCTCCGTGGTGGTCGGCTTTCGTCGGAGGGTGCGTCAAGACGCCTCTCTCCCTCGCGCCAGCTCGGACGCCAACCGCCGTCGAATTGATCGGTAACGCGGTGCACCAGTACGGGCCTTCTCTGGCGACGGTGGCCGAGATCACTGGCTACGCGCCCATCTTCGAAGGCATCGAGCGAGCCCGTGCCCGAATCAGGCCGAGGCACCGCGAGATGGCCGCGCGGTGGCGTGCCGAGATCGAGTCGGCAGATCAATGAGCGACGAGAAGCTAAGCCGAACGAAGGGCGACGCCGGATCAAGTGGAGGCGTGGGTTCGTGGCGTCGTGCGCTCTGCAAGGAGTGAGCGGTCAAGGTAGCGGACGCGGATGTGCTCGGCCGTGTCGTTGCGTTACTGGGGCACTCGGGCAAGGAACGCCCGTCCGCGCCCCAACGCGGACGGGCGCGCCCTGCCGCGTCGTCAGAGCCGCCACGCAGGCTTGATGCGGTTCGGGTCGAGACTCTGCGCTCCCCGGATGCCGGGCCGAACCGTGGCGTGGTCGAGGACGGCGCGAACAATGGCAACTCGTCGACTCAGAGCGAGCGTTTCCCATTGAGTACGCAAGCCCGACGCCACGGTCTAGACCGCTCAGTGCCTCGGTGTGCGTGGCGCGTGAGAGATGGAGCTCGCTGTGGTGGATGCGGTCTTCAATGGTCCGTTTCGCTCGGAGCCACTGCGTACTCGTGATCTGTTTGGACGACCAGAGGTCGGTAAGCTCTTCGAGCTGGGCGCGATCGGCTGCCAAAGTGTCGGCCAAGACTGCGGCCTGCTGGTCTGCGGCAGCGCGACCAGCGAGAGCGTCGGCAAACTCGGGCGTGTCGAGGCGATAGAGGACAGCGTCAGCGATCAGTTCTTCGAGGGGCTGGGCGGTGACGGTTATGCGTCCACAGCCGCCGTGATCGGGTCCGGACAGGCACGCATAACGGCGGGTCTTCAGGCGAGGCGAGGCGAACAATGTTCCATTGCAGAGGCCGCAACGGAGCATGCCGGAGAGCAGGTAGCGCTGAGGCGCACGGCGTGGGGTGAGCTTCATCTCGGCCATGCGTGCGAGCACACGGTCGCGGTCGCCGGATGATATGAGGGCCAACCAAACCGCCCGGCCAACGATCTGGCCTCGGTGCTCCCGAAGTCCGGCGATGCGTCCGGAGGCGAGAATCGCCCGAACAGTGGTCGTGCGCCACGGCCGCCGCTGACGGTTCGCACGTCCTGGTTGTCGAGCCACACGCAAAGGGATCGCAGGCTCTCGCCGGCAATGAATCGTGCGGCGACTCCTCGAACGACGGAGGCCTCACTCTCACGCACGGTGACCTTGTCGGCCTCGTAGCCAAACGGACGGTATGCGCCGCCATGGGGCCTCCCAGCCGCAGCGACGTCGTCCAGCTTGCGTCGGACGCGCCTGCTCTTGGCAGTGGACTCCTCCGCAGCAAAGGCCGCGAGCATGCGGGCCATGAGATATCCATCGCCAGTCGCGAGATCCATGCCGTTGGCGACAAAGCGCACGTGCGAGATGTGGGCGGATGCCACAACGCCGAGGAAATGCTCTAACTCGACGGGGCGTCGGGTGAGTGGTCGAGGTGGTAGACGAGCACGGCGTCGCAGATGCCTTCGCTGAGGTCGTCGAGCATCCGCAGATACGCGGGGCGCGTCTTGCCGCTGTATGCGGAAAGGTCGTTGTCGAGGTACTCAGTGGCGACAGTCCACCCAAGGCTGGCGGCAAGGGCGCGGCAATCTGCCACCTGGCGTGCGACGCCAAGGCCGCTCCTTCGACGTCGCTGCTGATGCGGGCATAGATCGCCGCTGCTCGCGGGAGTACCATGGCGGGTCATATTAGCAACTAGTGAACAACCTGATCCTGCTCTGCTACCGCCACCACTGGATGATCCACGAGGGCGGCTGGCAGCTCGCCCGGGTCGAGCGCGGGCGGTTGCTGGCCATCCCGCCCTCGCACCGTCATCGCTCCTGGATCCGCGCTCCCGACGCTGCCGTGGCCGGGTAGGAGTCGCCGCCTTCGGGACCTCGAGGGAATCGCCGCACGCCGTTACCAGCGGGAAGCGCCGCACGCCGTTTCTAACAGGGTGTTGATGTTCGGTCCGTCGGGAGCAGCGGCGTAGTCGAAGTCGGGTGAGCCATTGCGGTGATTGGGATGCGCGCCCTTTTCGAGGCCGCGGTCCGCCCCCTCGGGGCTGATCGGGCCCGGATCAGGCGGCCTGGGCGTCCAATGCGGTGATCCGGATGAGGTTGTACACCGCTCCGGTCATCAGGAACCAGGCTCGGTTGCGCTGCAGTCCGATGTACCGCAGTTTTCGTCCACCAGCGACCGTCTTCATCCAGCCGAAGGGTTCCTCGATGCGCTTGCGGATCCGCAGGCTGATCTCGTGGCCAGGGTGGCGCGTGGTCCGTGCATCGATGGCGCTGCGTCGGTTGGTCGTGTTCTGGGAGACGTGCGGGGTCACGCCCAACTCGCGACAGCCGGCGACGAAGTCCTTGCTGTCGTAGCCCTTGTCGGCGGCCACGGTGCGCCGCCGAGCGCGCCGCGGCAATCGCCGCAGCAGGGTCAGCGCCGTCTCCCGTTCCGCGTAGCCGGTCGCGGCGCTGAGTTCCATGTCGGCGATCAGGGCGTTGCGATGCTCCATGAGCAGGTGGCCGGTGTAGCTGAGCTTGGCCGCCACCGCGTTGCCTTTGCGAGCCAGGCGCGCCTCCGGATCGGTGGTGGACTGGTGGGTCTCGTTGCTCCGCCGCTCGCCGTGGTAGTCCACCTCGACGTTCCGTCCCGGCGGCGATGGCCCGCTCCGTCCGTCGTCGTCCTTGGGGCGAAAACTCTTGTGCGAGGCCCAGGCTTCCAACAGGGTGCCGTCGACGCTGAAGTGCTCGCCCGACACATAGCGACGGAGGTGAGCCTGGCGCACCACGGCCGCAAAGAAGCGGTCGGCGATCTCATGGCCCAGCAAGCGTTCCCGATTGCGGCTGAAGGTGCTGTGGTCAAAGCCTTCGTCGTCGACGTTGAGGTCCAGGAAGAACTTGAAGAGCAGGTCGTAGCGGAGCCGCTCGCAAAACTGGCGCTCGCTGCGAATCGAGTACAAAGCCATCAACACGGTCGCCTTGAGGAGCTGCTCCGGGGGCACGCTCTGCCGGCCGGTGCGCGCGTACATGGCGTCGAACTCCGGCCCGAGCTCCGCGAGCACCGCCTCGACCACTGGCTTGATCCTCCGGATCGGGTGCTCGGGTGGAATCAGACTGTCCGTCGTCAACGCCGACAGCATGGTCACTTGCCGGGTGGTGGTACCGCGCATGCTGAATCTCCGCAAGCTGAATGAGCTTCCCAAGACTCGCATACCCGAGTCACCCTGTCGAGCCTCGCTCAGAGGGCGAAAATCAACACCCTGCTAACCGGGGGAATCGCTTCACGCCGTTTCGGACCGGGGAGAATCGCTGCACGCCGTTTCTTACCAGCGAGACCCGCGCCGTCCTTGCCGGCGACGACGATCCTTTGAAGACAGACGCCTTCAGGCGTCCGCCATCCAATCCCGGCGGGTTATCCGCCAGACCTCCTGTAGCAGCGTTTCATCCGGTGCTTGAACGGGTTTAGGCTGCTGGCCAACCAGCTGAAACCCCAGCCGGAGCGGCACCCCCCGGCTCGCTTGATTTGCGCGATCGCAGTGGATCTCGACCAGTTCGATCTCAGGGAACGAGAATGCCATCGAGGTGAGCATCGCAGCCGCGCCCGTTGCATACCCTCGGCGGACGTGCGCAGCGCGTACCCAGTAGCCAATCTCAAGGCCATCCGGACCGAGGCGACGATGTAGTCCACAGCCGCCGACGACATCGGCTCCAATGAACATCCCGAACACCATGTCGCCGCCCGAGCGGCGCTCTGTCTCCCACCGAGCAATCATCGACTGGCGTTCTGCGAGAGACAGCGGCTCCATTGCGATCCAAGGCATCCATGGCCGCAGATGTTCGACGCTCTCCGCAATGGCGGCGCCCAGGGCCGATGCATCGCTCGGCTGCCACGGCCGGATTGCTAGACGTTGAGCAGCGAACCTGATCATCGAGGCTCAATGCTATCGAGGAGACGGGACAACTCAAGCGATATCCCGGAGGCTTGCGACGTGTGGGCCGGCAAGACGGCTCACCGTCCAGGGTTTTGCCGCACGAGCCCAACAGTTATGCCGCACGAGCCCAACGGTTATGCCGTGCGAGCCCGAGGGTTATGCCGTATGAGCCCGTGCGCCCGGCCCCGTGCAAGTAGGGGAAGCCCTCAGACCGTGTCGCGCGCGACCGTGTGGACGTCGCGAACCGACTCGAGCCGCTCCAGCAGCCGGCTCAACTGCGACAAATTCTGGATCTCGACGATCGTGCTGATCACCGCCGTCTTGTCGTCATACACCTGCACGTCCGCGCCGCTCAGGTTGATCTTCGATTCGGCGATGACCGCGGCGATATCACGAAGCAGCCCGGTGCGATCCCAGGCCTCGATCTTGATGCTCACGGGATACACCTGGCGCGCGCCGGTCTCCCATTCGACCTCGACGATGCGTTCCACGTCGCTGGCGTTGCGAACGTTCACGCAATCGGCGCGGTGGACGGTCACACCCTTGCCGCGAGTCACGTAGCCACGGATGGTGTCGCCGGCCACCGGCTTGCAGCAGTGCGCCAGGGTGGTGAGCATGTCGACGTGACCGTGCACCCGCACGGTTCCGGTTGGCGCGGGTGTGCTCGTGAGCGGAATGCCGAGGATGCGATCGTCATCGGTCTGTTGCTCGTCTGCCCCAAACCGGAGGACGGCGCTCCTCGCGCTGATATCCCCGTAGCCGATGGCGGCGACGAAGTCGTCGATGGTCGCGAGCTTGAATTCCTGGGCAAGCTCGAGCAGTTGATCGTCCTTGACGCCGCTCAGTGACATCTGGCGGAGACGCCGGAACTCCTTGTCCAGCATCTCGCGACCCTTCTGAATGTTCTCGTCGCGACGCTCACGTTTGAACCATTGACGGATCTTCTCGCGCGCGCTCGACGTCTTCACGAAATTCAGCCAGTCGCGAGATGGCCCGTGCGGCGCCTTGGTGGTCAGCACCTCGACGATCTCGCCGTTCTCGAGGCGATGATCGAGCGGCACCATCCGTCCGTTGACCTTGGCGCCGATGCAGCTATGGCCAACGTCCGTGTGAATGCGGTACGCGAAGTCCACGGGGGTTGAGCCCTGTGGCAGGGAACGGACGTCGCCACGCGGCGTGAACACGAAGACCTCGTCCTGGAAGATGTCGACCTTGACGGTGTTGACGAAGGCCTCGGCGTCGAGCACCTCCTTCTGCCAGTCCATCAGCAGCCGCAGCCAGGTGAAGCGCTCGTCGATGCGCGCTCCGTCCTGTCCACCCTTGTAACGCCAGTGCGCCGCGACCCCGTACTCCGACGTCTCGTGCATCTCCTGGGTGCGGATCTGCACCTCCATCGGCTCGCCGGTATGGGACAGCACCGTGGTGTGCAACGACTGATAGCCGTTGCCTTTGGGCATCGCAATGTAGTCCTTGAACCGGCCCGGCAGCGGCTTCCACAGCGAATGCACGATTCCAAGCGCCCCGTAGCAGTCCTTTATCGAGTTGACGAGCACGCGGATGGCGATGATGTCGTAGATCTCGCCGAATTCCTTCTGGCCGCGCAGCATCTTCTCGTGGATGCTGTACGTGTGCTTGGTGCGGCCGGCGATCTCGGCCTGCATGCCGAGCGGCGCGAACTCGCGACCGAGGATCTCGGTGACGTCGCGGACGAACGCGTCCCGCTGTTCGCGGCTGCTCGCGAGCCGTGCCTCGATCAGGTGGTAGTTGTCGGGATCGAGTTGCACGAACGCCAGATCCTCGAGCTCCCCCTTGATCTCCCAGATGCCCAGCCGGTGGGCGAGAGGCGCGTAGATGTCCAGCGTCTCGCGGCTGATCCGGAGCCTGCGTTCGGTCGTGTGCGCGCTGATCGTGCGCATGTTGTGGAGGCGATCGCCGAGCTTGATGAGGACGACCCGTACATCCTCGGCCATGGCCACGAGCATCTTCCGGATATTCTCGGCCTGATGCTCCTCGGCGCTGCGCACGTGGATCTTGCCGAGCTTGGTCACCCCGTCGACGAGCTTCGCGACCTGATCCCCAAAGAGGGTGCGCACCTCTTCACGAGTGACGGCAGTGTCCTCGACCGTGTCGTGGAGCAGCGCGGCCATGAGGGTTTCGGGGTCGAGGCGCAGGTCCGCAAGGATGCCCGCCACCGCGAGGGGATGCTCGATGTACGGCTCGCCGGTCAGCCTCGACTGCCCCGTGTGCGCGCGATCGGCCACGTCGAAGGCGCGCATGATCGCGGTTCGATCCTCCGCGGGGAGGTAGTCAACGCGGGCCATGAGCTCGGTGATTGGCACGGCCTTTACGAGTGTAGAGCGACTGCGCCTTGATCAAACACGATGTGACGAGAGTATGTCGAACGAGTGAATTCAAGCGACTGATTGCCAGCGGCAATGGGACGCGAAGCTGTTTCGAGGGGACGACCCGGTAAACTGACGACAATGACCCTGGAATCAAGCGAGCCCCGAGTGGGAGAGAAAGAGGAAACCCTCGTCTCACCGCTCGGGGGAGCGCTGGTTGATCTGTTGATGACCCCAGACGAGCTTGCTGATCTCGGCGCGCGCGCTGAGGAACTCATCTCGCTGCGGATTTCGGAGACGGCGTCCGCCGATCTCGCGCTGCTGGGCAACGGAGCGTACTCACCGCTGAGCGGTTTCCAGGGGCGCAACGACTACCAGAGCGTCGTCGAGCACGCACAGCTCAGCGACGGCACGCCGTGGACGCTGCCCATCACGCTGCCGGCCGGTGATCATGCTCGCAGCCTCCAGGAAGGCGCCGTTGTCGCGCTGCACGACGAAGAGGGCCACCTCCTCGGAGCGCTCACGGTCACCGAGATCTACGACCGTGACCTCGAGGCCGAGGCGCGCGAGGTCTACCGGACGACAGACCAGGCGCACCCTGGCGTCGCCGCGCTGTTCGCCCAGGGACCGACGGTCGTCGCCGGACCGGTTCGCGTCGCGGCGCACGCGCCGGGAAATGTCCCGTCGGCGCCCGCCGAGACCCGCGCCGCGCTCGCCGATCGCGGCTGGTCGACGGTTGTGGGGTTCCAGACGCGCAACCCGGTGCATCGCGCGCACGAATATTTGACGAAGGTGGCGCTCGAGCAGGTCGACGGGCTGCTCCTCCATCCCCTCTCCGGTGTGACCAAGGGCGATGACGTGCCCTTCGAGGTCCGGGTGCAGTGCTATCGCGTGCTGCTCGACGGTTATTACCCGCCGAACCGCGTGGTGCTCGGGATCTTCCCCGGCGCGATGCGCTACGCGGGACCTCGCGAAGCCATCTACCACGGCCAGGTTCGCCGGAACTACGGCTGCTCGCACTTCATCATCGGCCGCGATGCTGCAGGTGTCGGCAACTATTACGGCACCTACGACGCGCAGACGTTGTTCGACGAGCTCGGCGGCGCCGAGCGTCTCGGCTTCGCCGCATACAAGTTCGAGCACTCCTTCTACTGCCGGGCGTGCGAGAGCATGGCCAGCACCAAGACCTGCCCCCACGGCGCTGACGATCGCGTGATCCTGAGCGGCACGCGGGTGCGCGAGATGCTCACCCGGGGCGATCCGATCCCTCACGAATTCACCCGGCCCGAGGTCGCCGAGATCCTTCGGGCCGCCTACGCCGTCGCGGCGCCGGTCGCCTCATGAGCGGTGTGACCATCTGGTTCACCGGCCTCTCGGGCGCCGGGAAATCGACGATCGGCCAGCGGGTCGCCGCCGAGTTGCGGGATCGCGGCCTGCTCGTCGAGGTGCTCGACGGCGACGAGGTGCGCCAGACGCTCAGCGCCGGGCTCGGGTTCAGCAGAGAGGATCGCGACATCAATATCCGTCGCATCGGATTCGTCGCCGAGTTGCTGACGCGCAACGGCGTCGTCGCCATCACCGCGGCGATCTCCCCGTACAAGGAGACACGGGCGGAGGTGCGTCAGCGCATCGGCCGGTTCGTGGAGGTCTACGTGAGCTGCTCGATCGACGTGCTCTCGGAGCGCGACGTCAAGGGGCTGTACAAGAAGGCGCTCGCCGGAGAGATCGCCCACTTCACCGGTGTCTCGGACCCCTACGAGGCTCCCGACGCCCCTGACGTGATCGTCGACAGCGGCACCCAGACCATCGACGAATCGGTGGCCGTGGTCCTCGCGGCCATCGAAGCAAGCGGCCTCCTCCCGGATCCGGCGCCTCGCGGCTGACGCCGCGATGCGCACGCCGCCGGCGCGTCCTCGACACCCCCGGCCCCGGATCACCCTCGACCAGCTGCACACGTTTCTCGCGGTCGCCGAGCGGGAGCACGTGACCGCGGCCGCCGAGTCGCTCGGCCTCTCGCAGGGTTCGGTCAGCGGCGTGGTCCGGCGCCTCGAGGGCACCCTCGGCCTGCCGCTGCTCCAGCGCGTTGGTCGGAACGTGCAGCTCACCGACGTGGGTCGAGCGCTCCGCCAGCTCGCGGTACGAGTCCTCGAGGACGTCGGTCAGATCGAGGAGTTGCGTGTCGGCTATCTCGCCTTCGAGCGCGGTGAGCTGACGGTCGCCGCTGGGCGCGTGATGGGGGCGCACCGGCTGTCCGGCTGGCTCGCGCCCTTCGTCGCCGACCATCCGGATATCAACGTCCGGCTCGCGCTGGCGCCGATGCGCTCGCTGGTGACCATGCTCACCGACGGCCGGGCTGACATCATCCTGGCCGGGTCGGCAGTGCGCGTGCCCGGTGTCGAGATGGTCGTGCTGGAGCACACCCAACTGGTCACCGTGGTCGCCGCGCATCACCCGCTGGCGTCAAGTCGCACCGCGGTGCGCGACCTCGTGACCTTCCGGCATCTCGCTCATGAACGTGGCAGCGCGACCGAGGCGCTCGCGGCCCACGCGCTCGGCAGCCACGTCGACCCGGAGAACACGCTCGAGCTCGAGGAGGGGGCGCTCCACGCTGCGCTGCTCGCCGGACTCGGATTCGCGGCCATGCCACGCTCCGTGGTCGAGCAGGACATCATCGAGGGCAGGCTGGTGGTCATCCCGCTTCCCGGACGCAGCGTCTCGCAGTCCTTCGTCGCGGCACGCCGCCGGGACCTGCACACGCCGGCGGTCGACGCGTTCTGGGCGCACCTCAAGCGGATCGCCGTCGATCAGTCCTGAGGGGACGAACTTCGAGTACGAGCGGGCGAGCGCGTTGGTCCTGAGGGGACGACTCAGTACGAGCGGGCGAGCAGCGCGTTGGAGTCCGCGGGTGTCCCACACGCGATGCAGGGCGCACCGGTTGCCGGCCGGTCGGCACGGAGGACCCGAACCGTGAGCGCGTGCACCGCACTCTTGACGGCAGTCTCGCACGCCTCGGTATTGCACATCGGCGCCGTTGCGAAGACAGGGCGCTCCGCAAATGCAGCGACCAATTCCTCGAGGCTGGAGACGTCCACGCTGCGCTCGTCGAGACGCTTGCGCGCACGCTCGAAGATCGCGCGTTGCGTCGCCTCGAGCATGCCGGGAAGCCGAGCCGCGAGCCCGTCGATGGGCACGGTCTCCTGAGTCCCGTCAACTCGGTGCACGAGCGTGACGTTGCCGCCGGCAAGGTCCTTGGCGCCGACGATGATGCGCAGCGGCACGCCCCGCAGCTCCCAGTGCGCGTACTTCTCGCCGGGGCGCATGCCGTCGCGGCGATCGACGCGCAGGCGAACACCTGCGGGGCACTCGCGTTCGAGACGCGCGGCCGCCTCCTCCACCACGACTGCACCCGCCTCGTCATTGCTCCGCGTGATCGGAACGGCGACGACCTGGACCGGCGCGACCTTGGGAGGAAGGATCAGGCCCATGTCATCGCCGTGCGCCATGATCACGGCGCCGACGGTTCGGGCCGACAGTCCCCACGACGTCTGGAATGGATGCTGACGCTGGTTGTCGCGATCGCTGTACGCGATCCCGTACGCTCGGGTGAAGTTCTGGCCGAGGTGGTGCGACGTGCCCGATTGCAGCGCCCAGCCGTCGGACATCATCGCCTCGATGCTCACCGTGTAGCGAGCGCCGGGGAATTTCTCTGACTCCGTCTTGCGCCCCTTGATGACCGGGATCGCCAGCCACTCCTCGGTGAGCTCGCGGTAGCAGTCGAGCATGGTTTCGACCTCGTCCGCGGCTTCGCTGTCGAGTTGATGGAACGTGTGGCCCTCCTGCCACAGGAACTCGGTGGTGCGCAGGAAGAGTCGAGTGCGGTGTTCCCAGCGCACGACGTTGCACCACTGGTTGATCTTCACCGGGAGATCACGCCACGAGTGGATCCAGTCGGCGTACATCGAGCAGATGATCGTCTCGCTGGTTGGGCGCACCGCAAGGCGCTCCTCGAGGTCCTTGCCCCCGCCCCGGGTCACCCACGCGACCTGAGGGTCGAACCCCTCGACGTGGTCGGCCTCCTTCTGCAGATACAACTCCGGGATGAACAGCGGGAAGTACATGTTCTCGTGGCCGGTGCGCTTGATCATGTCGTCGAGCGCGCGCTGGATGTTCTCCCACAGTGCGAAGCCGTAGGGTCTGATGACCATGCAGCCGCGCACCGGCGAGTAGTCGGCCAGCTCGGCACGACGGACCACATCCGTGTACCAGCGATCGAAATCGTCGCTCTGCGCCGTGATCCGCTTTTCGTCGGCCATGGCCGAGCAGTCTACGTGAGGACGCCCTCGCGCTCGCTCAGACCGACCGGGAGCGGTTTGCCTTCAGCGAGCAGCCGCGCGTCTTCCGCCGCGATGTCGTGCAACTCGTCGAGCAGCGCCTTGACCAGCTCACCCTCGGGCAGCGTCGAAACCACCTTGCCGTTGCGGTACAGGATGCCCTTCTGGCGGCCACCCGCGATCCCGATGTCGGCGTGCATCCCCTCCCCCGGGCCGTTGACGACGCAGCCCATCACCGACACCGTGATGGTTCGCTTCACGCCCTCGAGCGCCTTGGACACCTGCGCGACCATCGGCATCATGTCGATCTCGAGCCGCCCGCACGTCGGGCAGGCGACGAGGTTGGGCCCGTCACCCTTCTCCTGGAGATTGGCCAGGATCTGGCGCGCAACCCGCACCTCCTCCTCGGGTGAGCCGACCAGCGAGACGCGAATGGTGTCGCCGATGCCTTCGGCGAGCAGGAGGCCGATGCCGAGAGCGCTCTTGATGCTTCCCGTGTCCACCGGGCCGGCCTCGGTGAGCCCGAGGTGCAGCGGGTAGCGGTTGCCCAGCGCCACGAAGGCGCGGTTGGCCGCCAGGTTGGTGAGCACGTCGCTCGCTTTGAGCGAGACCTTGATGTCGCGGAAGTCCAGCTCCTCGAGCACGCGAATGTGGCTCAGCGCGGCGGCGACCATGTTCTGGGCCGTTTCCTCGATCGATCCGCCCCGGCCGCGCGTCAACTCCTTGCGCTGCGGAATGCTGCCGGCGTTGACGCCGATGCGGATCGGGACGTTGCGTGCCTTCGCCTCGCGCGCGATGTCGGCGACCTTGGCGCTGTCGGTGATGTTGCCCGGGTTGAGCCGCAGGCAGTGCACGCCTGCTTCGAGCGCGAGCAGCGCGAGCGGTGCGTCGTAGTGGATGTCGGCGACGACCGGGATCGGCGACTCGCGCACGATCTCGTGCAATGCCGCGGCGGCGTCGCGCGTGTCGCAGGTGACCCGGATGACGTCCGCGCCGGCCTTGGCTGCGCGCTGGATCTGGGCGATGGTCGCCGGCGCATCCTCGGTCTGCGTCTTGGTCATGGTCTGCACCGCAATCGGCGCGGCGCCGCCGATGACCACCGATCCGACGCGAACCGGCACCGTGGGCCGGCGGGTCGTGATCGGCGAGCCCCCTTCGGTCATAGCCTGCTCACGTCTCCGATGGTGACATAGACCGCAAAGACGACGATCACGGCCAGACCGACTGCGGTGATGATTGCCTCGACCTTGGGTTCCAGCCGGCGCCGGCGCACCGATTCGATGGCGATGAAGAGCAGCTTGCCGCCGTCGAGGAAGGGAATCGGCAGCATGTTGACGAAGCCGAGGTTGAGGCTGATGAAGCCGATCCACCACACCAGGCCGTTGGGGCCGAGGAATCCGTTGTTGGTGGCCGTTGCGGTTTCCTGAGCGATGCCGACCGGGCCGGTGAAGCCCTGCGGTCCATTGATCCCGCCCTGGGGTGGATGCACGATCAGCCCGTAGATCCCGGTCACCTCACTCCACACGAAACCGGGGATGGCGCTGAATCCCGTTGCGATCGCCGCTGGTGGGGTCAACCCGTCGAAGCCGGGGACGACGCCCATGATCCACGCGGCGTGGATCGCGTTGCTGGCCGGGTAGCCATCCTTGATGCCGGAGACCGTGACATTGGTGAAGTAGCTGGACGGCGACCCGTCGCCGTTCTGGAGGTACCCGCTGATCGTCACCGGGCTGCCGCCGCCGAGCAGCTGTGCCGGGTCACCGGTACCGACCGGGGAGCCGTTGATCGAGGTCACGGCCAGTCCACCAGCCGGGAGTTTGCCGCCGGCGATCGTCGACTGGTTGGCAACGATATTCGAGATCGTGAGTCTCGGAGTGAGGACCGTGTTGTGGATGCTGCCGTCGCTGGCTCGGTACTCCACGTTCATCGGGCGTCCCTGGCTCGCCGTGGTCGCGTTGTGGAGGTCGGTGGTCACGTCGGCGAGGTTGTCCTGCCGGATCGTCGAACTGTTGATGGCGAGGATCGTGTCGCCGGACTTGAGCCCCGCCGCTCCCGATGCCGCGTGGGTGTCGAAGAAGGACGGCGTCGGCTGCATGTCGACGATCGCGAAGATCAGGCCGCCGAACAGGAAGTTGGCGATGATGCCCGCGGCGACGGTCGCGAACCGGCGCGGCCGCGTTGCGCGGTAGAAGTTGCGTTCGCCGGCATCGCTTTCGCCGGTGAGTCCGAGCATGCCGGCCATGCGCACGAAGCCACCCGCGGGGATGGCACGGACCGCATAGAGCGTCTCGCCGACGGTGCGTGAGTAGATCTTTGGTCCGAAGCCGATCGAGAATTCCTCGACCTTGATGCCCGAGAGCTTGCCGACCGCGAAATGTCCGAACTCGTGGATGGTGATCACCGAGACGAGCACGAGGATGAACGCACCCGCGTAGATCAGGAACTGGATCATCGCGCCGCGATCGCCCCGACGGTGCTGGCGCGGACGAAACCGCGCGCCCAGGCGTCGGCCGCGAGCACGCCATCCAGGCTCGACGCGCCGTCATCGTGGAAGGCGGCGAGTGCATCACTCACCAGCGGGACGATCTCGTCGAACCGGCACTGTCCGGCGGTGAATGCCATGACCGCCTCCTCGTTCGCCGCGTTGAAGACGCACGGTGCCAGCCCACCGCGCTCTCCGGTGCTGCGCGCCAGCGCGACCGCCGGGAAGCGGGCGCCGTCGACGGGCAGGAACTCGAGCGGCGAGACGTCCCTGAGGTCAAGGGGCGGCCCAACGCCGGGCAGGCGCTCACCGTCCGCAAGGGCCAGGGCGATCGGCACGCGCATGTCGGGAACACCCATCTGTGCCACCACCGCTCCGTCCTGGAACTCGACCCAGCTGTGCACGATGCTGGTCGGGTGGATCGCCACGTCGATCGAGGCGTAGGGGGTGTCGAAGAGGAAATGTGCCTCGATGACCTCGAGCCCCTTGTTCATCATGGTGGCGGAATCGATGGTCACCTTCGGACCCATGTTCCAGGTCGGGTGGGCTAGCGCTTCGGCCGGCGTGATCGAGGCGAAGGTGTCGAGCGGGCGGCGCAGGAACGGGCCGCCGCTGGCGGTGAGCACCAGCCGGGACACTGATGCCGTGTCCTCACCTCGCAGGCACTGCCAGAGCGCCGAGTGCTCGCTGTCGATCGGGATGATGCGGGCGCCGGCTGCGGCCGCGCGGGCCTTGACGAGCTCACCCGCCATCACCAGGACTTCCTTGGTGGCGGTCGCGACTGTGGCACCCGCGTCGATTGCCGCAAGCGTCGGCCGGATCGCCGCCGCCCCCGTGATCGCGACACAGACCACGTCTGCCTCCATGGCGGCGATCTCGCATGCGGCGTCCATGCCGGTCGCGCACCCCGGCGACAGGGCTGCGCCGGCTTCGGCGCGCACCAGTGCGGTGCGCGCGACCCCGAACCGGGTGGCGATCGCCCCCAATGCGGCGGCGTCGCTTCCCGCCACTGCGCCGACCAGCTCGAACCGCTCTGGGAACCGGGCGATGACATCGCATGCCTGGCGGCCGATCGAACCGGTCGCGCCCAGGAGGACGACGCGTCGGCGGGACGTGGGGAGTGTCACTTGTGCGCAGATGCCTCGGTTCGGAGTAGAGCAGAGCACGCCACCGCTTTCACCGGGGTTACGGGAATGCGATCAGCTTCAGGTAGCAATATACGACCGGCGCGAGCAGGACAAGGCTGTCGGCCCTGTCGAGGAGCCCGCCGTGACCGGGAATCAGCGTTCCGGAGTCCTTGACGCCGGCCTCTCGTTTGATCGCCGACTCGACGAGATCGCCGCCCTGCGCCGCCACCGCCATGAGGGCGCCGAGGCCGGCGCCGAGCGGAACGCTGATGCCGATCAGCCAGGGGCCGGCCAGCGCGCCGACCAGCAGCGATGCAATCGCGCCGGCGATCGCTCCCTCCAGCGACTTGCGCGGCGAGATCGAGTGGAAGAAGGGATGGCGGCCGATCGCGGAGCCGACGAAGTACGCGGCGCTGTCGCCGATCACCGCACCCGCGAGCGCCAGGACGACGAGCCGGAATCCCAGGTGATTCGCATCGGGGACGTGCCAGCGGTAGATCGCCACCCAGAAGCCGAGGCAGAGCCCGACGTACGTGGCCCCGCCCACAGCCAGGGCCCAGCCGGCGAAGCTCTGGCGGGCGACGAGGCCGGCCAGCAGCCCGACCACGACGGCCGCCGCGAACGCCCAGTCCGCGGCGATGTCCGAGGCGGGCAGGACGAAACGGATGCCGAGGAAGACGCTGAGCGGCAGGATCACCCACAGGGGCGGCGTCGGTCCCATCCGTCCGAGCAGCCCACGCAGCTCCCACGCCCCGATCAGCGCTCCGGCGCCGACCACGGTGGCGACGGCGGGTGTGCCGATCCAGAGCGCCGCGGCGATCACCGCCACCAGGACGACCCCCGACACCACCCTCAGAGCGAGGTTCATTCCGCCCGGTCGGTCTGCTGCACGTGGCCGGCGTGGGCGGGAACACGCTCGATCGGCTCCGGGATGGCACCGAACTTGCGCTCGCGGCTGGAGAAGTCGGAGAGGGCATCGTGGATCGCCGTCTCGCCGAAGTCGGGCCAGAGCGTGTCGGTCACGTACAGCTCGGCGTAGGCGGCCTGCCAGAGCAGGAAGTTGCTGATCCGGAGCTCGCCGGCGGTGCGCACGATCAGGTCCGGGTCGGGCAGCCCGCGGGTGTAGAGCGCGTCGCTGATGTCGGGCTCGTCGAGGGTGGTCAGGTCGGCCCCGGTGCCGGCGAGCTCGCGAATCGCGTCGACGATCTCGCGCCTGCCTCCGTAGTTGATGGCGACGTTGAGGATCGCCGAGGTGTCTCCGGCGGTCAGCGCTTCGGCCTGTGCGACCTTGTGCTGCAGGGACCCACTGAGCCGTGCGCGATCGCCGAGGACGCGAATCTGAACGCCGTTCTCGTGCAGCTCGCCGACCTCTCGGTCGATGGTCTCGCCGAAGAGACGCATGAGGGCGGTCACCTCTCCGCGTGGGCGCTGCCAGTTCTCGGTGCTGAACGCATAGAGGGTGAGGATGTGGACTCCGGCCTGGTGGCACGCCTCCATGACCGGCCGGATCGCGCGGACGCCGGCGCGGTGCCCGGCGACGCGGGGCAGGTGACGCTGCCGTGCCCAGCGTCCGTTGCCGTCCATGATGATGCCGACATGCCGCGGCAGGTCGGCCCTCGCGGGCAGCGGGATCGCGGCGGGGTCGGGTGGGCGCTGCATTGTGGTGCTCGGGGTCAGAACGCCCCGAAGGCTTCGGCCGTTTCGGCGCGGGTCTCCGTCAGACCTCGAGGATCTCAGCCTCCTTCCGCTGGATGGCGTCGTCGATCCGGGCGATGAACTGATCGGTGATCTTCTGCACGTCGATGAGCTTGGTGGCCACCTCGTCCTTGCTGACGTGACCATCCTTCTCGACCCGGCGTAGGTGCTCGACCTCGTCGCGGCGGATGTTGCGCACCGCGACGCGCGCCTCCTCGGCCTTGCGATGGATCACCTTGACCAGGTCCTTGCGCCGCTCCTCGGTGAGCTGCGGGATCGCGACCCGGATCACCTGACCGTCATTGCTCGGGTTGAGCCCGAGGTCGCTCTTCTGGATGGCTTTCTCGATGGCGCCGAGCGAGGTGCGGTCGTATGGGGAGATGACGAGCATGCTGGCCTCCGGGACGCTGATCCCGGCGATGGTCTGGAGGGGTGTCGGGGACCCGTAGTAGTCGACGTGCAGGCGCTCCAGCAGCGCCGGCGAGGCGCGTCCGGTGCGCACGGTCATGAGTTCGCGATGCAGGGCCTCGACGCTCTTCTCCATGCGCAGATTCGCCTCGGCGATGCGCTCGGCGATCTGTTGCTCGGGGTCGTCCGGCCTGTCGCGATCGGTCACTCGGCGTCGCCCTCCGCATCGACGCGGGTCCCGATCTGCTCGCCGAGGATCACACGCTCGATGTTGCCCTGCGTGAAGAGGTCGAACACGATGATCGGCATGCGGTTGTCCATGCAGAGCGTCACGGCGGTGCTGTCCATGATGGCGAGCCCTCGATTGAGCACATCCAGGTACGTCAGGTTGGGCAGGCGCGTCGCGGTGGTGACCTTCTTGGGATCCGCGCTGTAGATGCCGTCCACCTTGGTCGCCTTGAGCAGGACGTCGGCGCCGATCTCGACAGCCCGCAGCGCCGCGGTGGTGTCTGTGGTGAAGAACGGGTTCCCGGTGCCCGCCGCGAGGATGACGAGGCGCCCCTTCTCGAGGTGGCGTATGGCGCGTCTCGGGATGAACGGCTCCGCAACCTGCGACATCGCGATCGCGCTCTGCAGCCGGCAGTCGATGCCGAACTGCTCGATTGCATCGCGCAGCGCAAGGGCGTTGATCACCGTCGCCAGCATGCCCATGTAGTCAGCCGTGACCCGGTCGATGCCGTGCTGCGCCGCCTCGGTGCCGCGCACGATGTTGCCGCCACCGACGACGATCGCAACCTGCACGCCGCGCTCGACGATGTGGGTCAGCTGTTCCGCGATGTGGCGGACCGCGCCGTATTCGATGCCGTACCCCGCCTCGCCGAGCAACGCCTCACCGCCGAGCTTGAGGATGACCCGCCCGAACACCGGCCGGCTTCCGTCGCCGGCGCGTCCCTCGAGGGCGGCAAGTTCCACGTTGGTGGCTCCGACGCTCACTCGGCCGCGGGCGCGGCCGCGCCGTTACTCTCGGTGCTCTCAGCGCCGACCGCGAAGCGGGCGAAGCGCGCCACCGAGATGTTCTCGCCAAGCCTGGCGATCGCTTCGGTCACGAGGTCGCCGACCTTCTTCTTGTCGTCCTTGATCCACGGTTGCTCGAGCAGGCAGATCTGCGCGTAGAAGGAATCGAGCTTGCCGGCGAGGATCTTCTCGACGATGTTCTCCGGCTTGCCCTGCACCTGCTCGCGGTAGACGGCGCGCTCGCGTTCGACGATCTCGGCGGGGACGTCCTCACGGCGCACGTACGTCGGCGCCATGCCGACAACCTGGAGTGCGAGCGTGTGGGCAAGATGCTTGAAGTCGTCCGTCTTGGCAACGAAGTCCAACTCGCAATTGATCTCGATGAGCGCGCCCTGCTTGGCGATCCCGCCCGCATGGTGAATGTAGGCCTCGACGATGCCCTCGTTGGTGCTCCGTCCGGCCTTCGCTGCTGCACGGGAGAACCCCTTGGCTCGCAACCAGTCCTCTGCCTTGTCCATGTCGCCGTCGCACTCGACGAGCGCGCGCTTGCAGTCCATCATCCCCGCGCCGGTGCGCTCTCGCAAGGCCTTGACCATCGCCGCGGTGACCTCCGCCATCAGCTCGGCGCCTCCGCGTCGGCGACGGCCGCGCCGGCCGCAACCGGCTCCTCGACCGCCGCGGCGGCAGCCTGCTCCGCGGCAATCGCGTCGGCATGCGCTGCCGCTGCCGCGGCCTGCTCAGCGGCGACCACCGCCGCCGCCTCGGCTGCGATGGCAGCTTCACGCTCGCGCTTCTCGGCCTCCTGCCGCTCCAGCATCTCGCGCTCGCTGAACTGCTGCAGCCCTTCGGCGATCGCCTTGCCGATCTCGCTCACGATCAGGCGGCAGCTGCGCATCGCGTCGTCGTTGCCCGGGATCACGACCTGGATGTCGTCGGGATCGCAGTTGGTGTCGACGATCGCCACGATCGGGATGCTCAGCTTGTTGGCCTCGGTGACCGCGATGCGCTCCTTCTTGCAGTCGATGACGAACACCGCTCCTGGGAGGCGCTTCATCTCGGCCATGCCCGCGAAGTTGTTCTCGAGGCGCTCGAGGTCGTCCTTGGCGTCGTTGGCCTCCTTGCCGCTCATCCGCTCGAAGTCGCCCTTCGACTGCATGACCCGGAGCTCCGCGAGGCGGCGCAACCGGCGCTGGATGACGGTGAAGTTGGTCAGCATGCCGCCCATCCAGCGATGGGTGACATAGGCCTGCCCGGTGTTCCGGCAGACCTCCTCGATCACATCCTGGGCCTGCTTCTTGGTGCCGACGAAGAGGACCTTCTGGCCGCTCCCGACGATGTCCCGCAAGTACTCGCAGGCAACGTCGAGCTGCTTCTGGGTCTGCTCGAGGTCGATGATGTGGATGCCGTTGCGCGCCGTGAAGATGTACGGACGCATCCGGGGATTCCACCGGCTGGTCTGGTGGCCGAAGTGAACTCCGGCCTCCAGCAGCTGACGCAGTGTTACTGCCGGCATGGGCGGTCGCTCCTGTTGGGGTGGTGTGGTGCCTCCGTCCGGGGTGAACCGCGGCGGCGACCCGGGGGCACCGGGCACCCGCCGGCCGCGTGAAACCGGACGTGTGAGATGACCGGAGTGTACCAGCCCCGCCCGACTCCTACACCGGCGCTCAAAGGCTCAGAGCACGTAGCGGCGGAGATCCTGGTTGCGCACCAGGTCACCGAGCCGGTCGCCGACATAGGCGGCGTCGATGACCACCGTGGTCCCCGCGAGCTCCTCGGCGCCGAATGAGACGTCTTCCAGCACCTTTTCCATGATCGTGAAGAGGCGCCGGGCGCCCAGGTTCTCGTCCTCCTCGTTGACGCGGTACGCCTGGGCGGCGAGCTCGCGAATGCCGTCCGGCGTGAAGTCGAGGGTCACGTGCTCGGTGCCCAGCAGCGCGGCATATTGCCGGGTGAGCGCATTGCCGGGCTCGGTGAGAATGCGGACCAGGTCATCCTCACTGAGCGGTTTCAGCTCGACGCGGATCGGGAAGCGCCCCTGGAACTCGGGGATCAGGTCACTCGGACGGGAGGCGGTGAAAGCGCCCGCGGCGATGAACAGGACGTGGTCGGTGCGCACCGGCCCGTAGCGGGTGTGCACGGTCGAACCTTCGAGGATCGGCAGCAGGTCGCGCTGCACCCCCTCGCCGCTCACGTCCGGGCCCCGGTCCGACGCCGGGCCGCAGATCTTGTCCACCTCATCGATGAACACCACACCGGAGTCCTCGACAAGGCGGATGGCATCGTCGTAGACGCGGTCCATGTCGATGAGCCGGTCGGTCTCCTCGTCGATGAGCACGTCGCGGGCCTCGGCCACGGTCATCAGCTTCTTGCGCTTGCGTGGCGGGGCGAGCTGCGAGAAGAAGTCGGAGAGTGAGACGCCGACCTCCTCGAGCCCGGTTCCCGTGAATCCCTCGAATGCGGGCTGGAACGGCTCCTCCACCTCGATGTCGACGGTGGCGTCCTCCATGGACCCCTCCGCGAGCCGTCGAGCCACCCGGCGGCGCCGGACCCGCGCGCGCCGAGCCTCGGCGGCAGACTGCTCGGGATCCGCCGCCTCCTCGGGGCGAACGCGCGCCGCCCGTTGGCGCTCGCCCGCCTCGTGGAGGGTCTCGACGAGGCGGGCGTCGGCGAGGACGCGCGCTCGCGGCTCGACCTCGGCAACGCGGTAGTCGTGCAGCTGGGTGATGGTCTGCTCGAGCAGGTCGCGAAGGATCGACTCCACGTCGCGGCCGACGTACCCGACCTCGGTGAACTTTGTCGCCTCGACCTTGATGAACGGCGACTCGGTCAGCCGGGCCACCCGCCTGGCGATCTCGGTCTTGCCGACCCCGGTCGGACCGATCATCAGGATGTTCTTGGGCAGCACCTCGTTGCGCATGTCCTCGGGGAGCATCCGGCGGCGAACCCGGTTGCGCAGCGCAATGGCGACCGAACGCTTCGCCTCGTGCTGGCCGATGATGTATTCGTTGAGGCGGCGCACGACCTCAGCCGGGCGAAGCGTCTCCCCGGCGACCGCCTCGATCAGGTCATGAGGCGTGTGGTCGTGGTCCTCGGGGCCGGAGTCGACGGCGGCCGCGCCGGTCACGCGGGGACGGGCGCTGCCGGCGCCGGCGTGGCGAGCTCGAGGGTTTCCACCGTGATGTTGTCGTTCGTGTAGATGCAGAGCCGGGCGGCGATCAACAGGGCGCGCCGGGCAATGTCCTCGGCCGCGAGGTCGGTGTTTTCGAGCAGGGCGGCGGCGGCAGCATGCGCGTAGGGCCCGCCGCTGCCGATCGCGACCACCCCGTCGCCGTCGTCGGGTTCGATGACCTCGCCGTCGCCGCTGAGCAGCAGGATCCGGTTGGCGTCAGCCACGATCAGCATCGCCTCCAGGCGGCGCAGGTACTTGTCCGTGCGCCATTCCTTGCTGAGGCCGATCGCCGCGCGCACCAGGTTGCCCTGGTGCTTGTCGAGGTGTTGCTCGAACTTGTCGAACAGGGTCAGGGCGTCGGCAACCGCGCCGGCGAAGCCGCAGACAACCTGTCCGTGGAAGAGCCGGCGCACCTTCGACGCGCGCGCCTTCATGACGATGTCGCCGACGGTCACCTGCCCGTCGCCCGCAACAGCCACCGTGCCGCCGCGCTGCACCGCCACGACCGTCGTTGCGTGCGCGCCGCTCATGCGCCGGCGACCTTCGGCGGGCGGTACTTGCAGGCGGGATATCCGGAGCAGCTCACGAATGGTCCGTAGCGTCCCTTGCGGGTCACCAGCGGTTTGGAGCACTCGGGGCACTCCTCGCCGGTGGGCTCTGGCGCGGGACCCGCCGCCCGGGCCCCGGGCGCGCCCGGTTGGATGTACTTGCAGTCCGGATAGCCGGTGCAGCCGACGAAGGATCCTCGCCGTCCGCTGCGACGTGCGAGCGGTTTGCCACAGGTTGGGCACGGGCCCAGCACCTCGGGTGTGGCGCCCTCTGCTTCGCCGGCAGCCGGCGGGGCGTCGCTCTTGATGTAGGTGCAACTCGGGTAACCCGAGCACCCGACAAACGGCCCACGCCTCCCCTGCCGGGTGACGAGCGGCTTCTCGCACAACGGGCACGGTTCCCCCGTCGCAACCGCCTCACTCTTCTTCCGGTCCTTGATGTAGGTGCACTCAGGGAACCGCGAACAGCCCACGAACTCACCGAACTTCCCCTCGCGCACGACGAGGCGT
The DNA here is from genome assembly GCA_963777445.1 of Candidatus Dormiibacterota bacterium. Taxonomy (GTDB): domain Bacteria; phylum Chloroflexota; class Dormibacteria; order Aeolococcales; family Aeolococcaceae; genus Palsa-851. Next base: position 67,812 of record CAVZQR010000004.1, read on the forward strand.
CCGATCTCACACTGGGGGCACTCCTCGCCCGTCTCACGAGCCGGAACGCGCACCCGCTCCATCGACCGCTCGGCGCGCTCGAGGGTTTCCGCGAACGGCTCGTACCACTCGCGCACCGTCGGCTCGTACTCGCGTGTGCCTTCCTCGACGGAGTCGAGACGCTTCTCCAGGTCCGCCGTGAATGCGATGTCGACGATGTCAGGAAAGTTCTGACGCAGCACCGAGTCGACCGTCTTGCCGAGCTCGGTGGGGTGCAGCCGGCGTTCGACCTGCTTCACGTACTGACGTTCCTGGATGACCTCGATGGTGGCCGCATAGGTCGACGGCCGGCCGATGCCCCGCTCCTCGAGCTCCTTGATCAGCGTCGCCTCCGTGTATCGGGGCGGCGGCTGTGTGAAGTGCTGTTCGGAGCTGATCTCAAGGCAGGTGAGCGCTTCCTTCTCGACGAGCAGGGGAAGGGTCATGTCCTTGTCCTTGTCGTCGTCGCGCTTCCAGACCTTCTGGAATCCTTCGAACGTGACCACCGAGCCCGACGCGCGGAACACGTAATCGGCCGCGTCGATCATCGCGCTGGTGTTGAGGTACCTGGCAGGGCTCATCTGACTGGCGACGAACCGCCTCCAGATGAGGTCGTAGAGCCGGAGCTGATCGCGCGACAGACTCTCGCTCACGGAGTCGGGCGTGCGACTGACGTCGGTTGGGCGGATCGCCTCGTGCGCATCCTGCACGTTGAGCGCCGCCTTCTTGCCGCGCACGGCTCCGGTGCCGACGTAGTCCTTGCCGAATGCCCCTGTGATGTGGTGTCGGGCGGCGTCCTTGGCCGCATCACTGATGCGGATCGAGTCGGTGCGCATGTAGGTGATCAATCCGGTGGAGCCGGCACTGCCGAGCTCGACACCTTCGTAGAGCTGCTGCGCGATGCTCATGGCGCGTTTCGGGGGCATGCCCAGCCGGGAGCTCGCGTCCTGCTGCAACGTGCTCGTCGTGTGCGGCGCCTGGGGCAGGCTCGACCGCTCCTTGACCTCGATGGACCGCACCACGAACGCCGGGGTGCGCGGGGTGACCGCTCCGTTGTCATCGAGACCGAGCGCCGCGATGACCTCGCTGGCCTCAGCCTCGGTGCCGAGCTCGAGCTTCTCGCGGTCCGCGGCGTCGGTGTCGCCGCGTCGGCCAACCAGCCGCGCGCTGAACGGGTTACTGCCATCTTTGGCAAGAAGAGCATCGATGGTCCAGGACTCGACCGGGACGAACGCGTCGATCTCGGTTTCGCGATCGACGACCAGGCGAACCGCCACCGACTGCACGCGGCCGGCCGACAACCCGGCGCGCACCTTGCGCCAGAGCAGCGGCGAGAGCCGGTAGCCGACGAGGCGGTCGATGACCCGTCGGGCCTCCTGGGCGGCGACGAGCGAACGGTCGATCTTGCGGGGATGCGCGAGCGCCGCATCGACGGCGAGCTTGGTGATCTCGTGGAAGACGATCCGGTCGGGGTTGTTCAGGCCGAGCGCTTCGGCCAGGTGCCAGGCGATCGCCTCGCCTTCGCGATCGGGGTCCGCCGCGAGCAGCGTGGACGACGCCTTCTTCACCGCGGCGCGGAGATCGCGAATCTGCTTCTCCTTGCCCTTGATCAGCTCGTACTGGGGCGTGAAGCCGGCGTCGACGTCGACACCGATCTTCGACTTGGGCAGGTCGCGGACATGGCCCATCGAGGCGAGGACGATGTACTCGGATCCGAGAAAACGGGCGAGCGTTCTCGCCTTGCTGGGCAACTCGACGATGATCAGACGTGACACTTTCTGGACTTCCTATGGGGCTCTGGCGCCGGTTATACGGTACGGGCCACGAGGCCTCCGGGCAGGGACATTACGGCTCCGGCAAGCTCCAGCGCACTCAGCCGGCTGGCGACGAGCGCCGGCGAGAGCCCGAGAGCGACCCCGACCTGGTCCGGGTGGACCGGTTGCATTCCCATGCGTGCCAGTATCTCCCGCAGCGGTGGGCTGAAACGCTCGAGGCTGCTGCCGGGTCGCGCCGGCATGGTGGCGAGGGTGGCATCGGCGAGCGCCGAGCGAAGCTCGGGGACGGCGTCCATGAGATCGTCGATCCCGAGGTACGGCCGGACGCCGTCGCGAATCAACAGGTTGGTGCCGCTGCTCTGGCGCGAGCGGATCGAGCCCGGCACGGCGAGCACCTCGCGACCGAGGTCCGCCGCCCAGCGGGCGGTGCTCAAGGCGCCGCTCCGTTCGGTGGCCTCGACCACCACGACCGCGTGGGCAAGGGCGGCGATGATCCGGTTGCGCTTCGGGAAGTTGTACTTGAAGGGCGGCGTTCCCTCGGGCTCCTCGGTGATCAGGCAGCCGCTCGCGATGATCCGCGACCGCAGCTCGGCGTGCCGCGGCGGGTAGCAGATGTCGATGCCGCAGCCGAGCACGGCAATCGTGGATCCGCCGGCGTCGAGTGCCCCCGTGTGCGCCGCGGCGTCGATGCCGAGCGCCATGCCGCTGACCACCTGGATGCCGGCCGAGGCGAGGTCGCAGGCGATCGACCGGGCGATGTCGACACCCGCAAAGGTCGCGCGCCGCGATCCGACGATCGCCACACAGGGTGGGGCCGGGCCGATTGACCCGAGCTGCCACAACCCGGCCGGCGGGGTATCGAGATGCGTGAGACGCTCCGGCCAGCCGGGCGACGAAGGGTCGATCCAGCGAGGCTGGATCATCCTGCCGTCTCGATCCGGTAGTGGAGCGCTTCGGCGAGCGCGTCCTCCCCCACCCGATCCTCGCCTGCGAGGTCCGCGATCGTTCTCGCCACGCGCAGGACGCGGAAGAAGGCCCGAGCGCTGAGGTGGAGGCGCTCACCCGACAGGGCGAGCAGGCGCCGCGCGGCCGCTGTCGATCGCGATGCGGCGAGAATCTCGCGGCCGGTCAGCGCCCCGTTGCCAGGACCCGGGCGCCCTGCCTGACGCGAGCGGGCGCCCTCGACGCGTGCCCGCACGGCGGCGGAGGGCTCCTCGTCAGCTCCTTCAAAGATGTCCCGATATTGCTGGCGCGGCACCGCGACCACGAGGTCGATACGATCCTTGATCGGGCCGCTCAGCCGACCCTGGTACGCGTTCAGCTGGCGAGGCTCGCAGCTGCAGCCGCGAACGTCGCCGAGATGCCCGCACGGGCACGGGTTGGCAGCGCCGATGAGGGTGAAGTCGGCGGGATACGTCACCGCGGCGCGAGCCCTGGCCACCGTGACGGTGCGTTCCTCGAGCGGCTGGCGGAGCGCCTCGAGGTGCTGACGCGAGAACTCGCACAGCTCGTCGAGAAAGAGGACGCCTCGGTGCGCGAGGCTGATCTCACCGGGCTGGGCCAGCCCCGTCCCGCCACCGACCAGTCCCGCTCGGGAGACGCTGTGGTGCGGCGCTCGAAAGGGCGGTCGCAGCGTGGTGGGCGGCCGCTCCCGGAGGGTGCCACGGAGCGAATACAGTGCCGCGACCTCGAGCGCGGCATCGTCCGTCAGGTCGGGCAGCAGCGACGCGAAGGTCCGAGCGAGCATGGTCTTGCCCGCACCGGGCGGCCCCGTCATCAACAGGTTGTGGCCTCCGGCCGCCGCGATCTCCAGGGCACGCTTCGCCTGGCCCTGCCCGCGCACCGCGGCGAGATCGGGCTCGTACTCCGGCACGTGGGATGCTGCTTCACGCACGACCGGTTGCAGCAGTCGATCGCCCCGGAGGTGGTCGACGCACGCCTGCAGCGACGGGGTCGCAAACACCTCGAGCCCACCCGGCAGCGCCGCCTCCTGGGCGTTGTCGACGGGGACGATCAGGCGCCGGATTCCCGCGTTTGCCAGGCACCGGGCCATGGGAAGCACTCCGGTCACCGGGCGGACGGACGCGTCCAGCGCGAGTTCGCCGAGAAACGCGATGCCCTCGAGCAGCAGTGACGGGTCGGCCGCCCTGATCACCGCAATCGCGATCGCGAGGTCGAAGCCGGTGCCTTCCTTGGGAACCTCGGCCGGAGCCAGATTGACGGTCACGCGCCGTGACGGGAAGTCGAAACCCGCGTTGCGGATGGCCGGCTTGACCCGCTCACGGGCCTCCTGGATCGCCCGGTCGGTCAGTCCGACGATGGTGAAGGCCGGCAGGCCGTTGGCGATGTCAACCTCAACCCGAACGGGTACCCCGGCCAGCCCCCTGGTGGCACAACTGATTGCACATGCGAGCATACAAAGCAGTGTAGCAAGCGACGAACCATCGCCGCAGGCTGCCGGCGCGCCTGGCAAAGGGTCGGGACGGGGCCATGCGGCACGTCGCGGTCGCCGCCGATCCGTCGGGGAGCCGTTCGGCCACGGTCGAGCTCAGGCGTCGTCGCCGGCCAGGACCGCGGCGGCCAACCTCTGGACACGACCTGGATCGGCGATTGCGACGATTTCCGTGATCTTGCCTTCGACGATGGTGAAGCCCATCGCCGCGAATGGTCGCCCGCCGACGGTCACGATCACGCCGGCTGCTCCATTCACAAGTGCGGGATGAGTGAGCGCTCCGGCGATGGGACGCGCCTGCGCCGCGACTGCCGCCGCGCCACGGACCACGATTGGGCCGGCGCGACGCCGCGTACCCCAGTCGGCACGCAGGACAACATCGGGGTCGAGCAGCGTCAGCAGGGCATCGAAGTCACCTGCCCGTGCCGCCTGGAAGAAGGCATCGACCACCTGTCGCTGACGGGCGAGATCGGGATCCGCCGCCGGGAGCGCCGCGCCCTTGACGCGTCGCCGCGCCCTGCTCGCGAGCTGGCGCGCAGCCACCGGGGAGCGCCCGACGATCGGCGCGATCTCCTCGAAGGGCAGCTGGAACATGTCGTGGAGCACGAACGCCAGCCGTTCCCCCGGCGTCAGGGTATCGAGCACGACGAGGAGGGCGAGCCCAACCGAGTTGGCGAGGATCACCTCCTCGTCAGGCGGCCTGATGTCGGGATCCGGCAAATGCGCACCGAGGGATTCCTCGCGCCGGACATTGCGCGAGCGCAGCAGATTGAGGCAGACACGCGCGACGATCGTGGTCAGCCAGCCACCGAGGTTCCCCACATCGCTCGCATCTGAGCGGCTGAGGCGCAGCCAGGTCTCCTGAACGGCGTCATCTGCCTCGTCGAGCGAACCGAGCATCCGGTAAGCAACCGCTCGAAGATGGCTTCGGTGCTCCTCGAAATGAGCCGCGAGCCACTCCTGATCGTCCACCGGTCACATTCCTCCACTGGTTGGTGTCATCGACATAGACCCGCCAAGCCTGGTGAATGTGACCGGGAAGCCGGCGAGCGACAGGCGATCCGAGGAGGAAAGCAACATGACGACGACGTCACCCATCCTGGTCACCGGTGGCACCGGCACGCTCGGGCGCAGGGTGCTTCCGCTGCTGATGGACGCCGGCTGCGTGCTGCGGGTGCTCAGCCGCAACGGGCACGATTCCCCGGAGGGCATCGCGTACGTCACCGGCGATCTGCGCACCGGCAAGGGCATCGAGGCCGCGGTCGATGGTGTGACAACCGTCGTGCACTGCGCCGGCGCGAGCAAGGGCGACGACGTCACGACCCGGACCCTGGTGCGCGCCGCCTCGCACGCGGGGGTACGTCATCTCGTCTACATCTCGGTGGTCGGGGCTGACCGCGTCACCGTAGCCAGTCGCGTCGATCGGATGATGTTCGGGTATTTCGCGTCGAAGCTGGCCGCGGAGCGGGTGGTGGCCGAATCCGGGATGGCGTGGACGACGCTGCGCGCCACGCAGTTCTTTGACGCATTCCTCAAGGTGGCGCAGCAGATGACCCGGCTGCCGGTCGTCCCGGTCGCGGCCGGCGTCCACTTCCAGCCGGTCGACACCGAAGAGGTCGCCGCCCGGCTCGCGGCCCTCGCCCTCGGCGCTCCTGCAGGGCTCGTGCCCGACCTGGCGGGGCCGCGCATCTCCTCGATGGCCGACCTGCTTCGAGCGTACCTGCGGGTTCGCGGCCGGCGCCGGGCGCTGGTTCCCGTCCGCGTTCCGGGAAAGGCTGCGCGTGCGATCCGGGCCGGGGCGAATCTCGCGCCTGACCGAGCCGTCGGCAAGCGAACCTGGGAAGACTTCCTGGCCGAGCGCTTCGTCGTCACAGCCTGACCGACGGACGCCCCGCGCAGCGCGCGTCGCGCCGCGCGGGGCCTGCTCCGACTTCAGCTCACTGGTGTCCCGTCGGGTCGAGCGAACTTCCGGTCTCGAGCAGTGTCTTGAGGCCGCTGAGCACCCAGCTCCAGCCGCCGCCGGCGCCCTGGTCCTCCATCCCGCCGGACATGAGCACCGCCAGCATCGGGGCGCCCTCGAGCTCGTGCGTCAGGGTGAGCCTGGTCACACCGTTCTTGCGCTCCTCGATCTCGTACGTGACACGCGTGAAGCCCTGCGCCGCCATGGCCGGGTCCATGGCCATGCGGAATGTCTGCACCAGCTTGTGCGGCGGGTCGACCTCGACGACCTCGCCGTCGACGCCCACTTCGGGAGCGCCCGCGGCGCGCATGCCCTCGCTGGTGTATCCGATGTATCTGCCGCCGGGGCGAAGGTCGAAGTCGACACGGCCGCAGTAGCCGTAGCGCTCCGTCCATTCCGGCTTGGTGATCGCGTCCCAGATCGCCTGGGGCGTCGTCTTGATGTACACCCGGTAGACCTGGGTGGTGCCGATCGCAGTCGCTGTCGTGGTCATGCCGTGCCCTCCAGTTCGGTCTTGAGATTGGTGAGCGCCGACGCGTGGCGCTCGCGGTATTTGCCGATCCACCGGTCGTGGAGCAGCTGAATCGGTATCGGGTTGAGGAAGTGCAACTTCTCCCGCCCCGAGCGGCGCGCGACGACCAAGCCCGCGTCTTCCAGGACCCTGAGGTGCTTCATCACGCCGAAGCGCGTCATCTCCAGCTCTGATTCGAGCTCCGTCAACGTGCGGCCGTCACGCTGGAAGAGCAGGTCGAGCAGGAAGCGCCGCGTTGGGTCGGCGAGTGCCTTGAACACGAGGTCGTCGTCAGTCACCCACGCAGGATACGTGACCATTTAGTCACATGTCAAGCGGCCCCTGCCACCTCGCTCAGCTCAGGGTGCCCCGCTCGGCGCCGAGGGTCCTGCCGGTCTCGACAAACGTCTTCAACCCGCTGAGCACCCAGCTCCATCCGCCGCCGCCGCCTTCGTCCTCCATCGCGCCCGATGCCAGGAGCGCGACGGTCGGCGCGCCCCCGAGCTCATGGGTGAGCGTGAGGCGGGTCACACCGAATCTCCCGCCGTCGATCTCCCATTTGACGCGCGTGAAGCCCTCCGACGCAAGCGCGGGGCTGATCAGCATCCGCCAGGTGTGAACGAACCTTCTGGGTGGCTCCACCTCGAGGACCACCCCGTCCACGATCGCGCTCGGTACGCCCAGCAGGCGCATCTCCTCACTGGGGAAGCCCATGAACGCGGCGCCCGCGCGAAGGTCGTACGCGCATCTGACCCCGTAGCCGTACCGCCCGGTCAGATCCGGGTCGACGATCGCGCTCCAGACGGCCTCAGGGGTTGCGTTGATGTACACCCGGTGGACGTGGCAGATTGGGTCGCTCCCAGCCGGGATCGCGTCTCCTCCCAACTGACCACGCCCTCCCTGACAAGATGATTCGTAGCTCCGAACGGGAGCATATGCGACGGGCGATCGGTCCGGCTGCCCCCCGCGGCGATCAGTCGTCCTGGACCGCGTCCCTGACGTGCTCGGTCTTGGTGACCGTCATCGCCCCGTCCATCATCAGACCGATCACGTCGATGCGGCAGGGCTGCTTCTGGCGATGAGTCTGGGCGCGGTAGAGTTCGAGCAGCATGCGCAGCTTGCGGCGCTTGCGTTCGTCGACCGCCTCCTCGGGGGTACCGAACCCCGTGCCACGACGTGCCTTGACCTCGATGAGCACCAGGGTCTCGCCGTCCTCGGCAACGATGTCGATCTGCCCGAGGCGGCTGCGCCAGTCGCGCGCGAGGATGCGGAAGCCCTGATCCTTGAGGTAGGTGAGCGCCGCGACCTCGCCGGCGTGGCCGACGCGATCCTTGAGCGGCCGGGCCGGCGGGAGTTGTTCGGGGGTTCGAGACCCCCGGCTACGCTCCGCCGTCGCTCTCCGAAGGTGCCGCGGCACCCCCGGCGTCGTCTGCCTCCGCGGTCACCTCGGCCGTCTCGGTATCGGCGATCTCCGGTTCGTCCGCGCCGTCGAGCGCGTCGTCGGACTCGGTGTCAACGTCCGCCGGCACCTCGGGCTCGGCACGAAGCAGGGTCATCTCGGAGCCGCCGATCGGCTGACGCCGCTCCCGGATACGAGCGTGGCGGCCGACTTTCTCGCGCAGATAGAACAGCTTTGCGCGGCGCACCTGACCGTGGCGGAGCACCTCGATCTTGTCGATGCGCGGTGCGTGCACGAGAAAGGTGCGCTCCACGCCGACGCCATGGGCGATGCGACGAACCGTGAAGCTGGTGGCGAGCCCGACCTTGCCCTTGAGCGCGATGACGACGCCCTCGAAGACCTGGATGCGCTCGCGAGTTCCTTCGACGACCTTGACGTGCACGCGCACGGTATCGCCTGAACGCAGGATGGGGACTTGCGGTTTTTCCTGCTCGCGCTTGAGCAGATCGATGACATTCACGTTGTTCCTCCGGGCCTTGGGCCAGACCGTATCAGATCGGGGCGACGCAGCCCGGTCCGTTGTGTACTTTCATGCCGTCGCCAGGCGGCGATGGCTGCGTGGTTGCCCTCGCGCAGCACTGCGGGGACCGATCGTCCCTCGAAGTCCGCCGGGCGTGTGTACAACGGTGCCTCGAAGCCGCCGCCGGCACCGTCTGAAAACGTTTCCTCGCCAAGCGATTCGGGGGACCCGACAACGCCGGGCACCAGCCGCGCCGTCGCCTCGATGACCGCCATCGCCGCGACCTCGCCACCGCTGAGCACGTAGTCGCCGACGGACAGTTCCTCCCCGATCTCATCGCGCGCACGCTGGTCGACGCCCTGGTAGCGACCGCACACGAGCAGGATCGACGGCTCGGTGGCAAGCTCGCGAGCGACCCCTTGGTCGAATTGGCGCCCCTGCGGTGAGAGCAGGATGCAGCGCACGTCGGGCTCGGTCTCGCGCAGCGTGCGCACCGCCCGAATCACCGGCTCGGGCTTGAACACCATGCCGGGGCCGCCGCCGAACGGCACGTCGTCCACCTGGCGATGACGACCCTCGGTGTGTTCGCGCAGGTCATGGACGTGCAACTCGACGTCGCCCACTTGGAGCGCGCGGCCGACGACGCCGATGCCCAGCGGCCCCGGAAACACCTCGGGAAAGATGGTGAGCACGTGAAAGCGGATCACACCGTCTCCTCGGTCCACGGCGTCACCGTGACGGTTCCCCCGGCGACGTCGACAGCCGTCACGTAATCGCGCGCCATCGGCAGCCGGTGCACGGCGCTGTCGTTGCGGATGACCAGGACATCGTTGCCCACGCCCGCTTCGACATCGTCGACGACACCGACGTCGGCGCCGGTGGTATCGAGCACACGCAGGCCGACGAGTTGCCAGACGAACCACTCATCGTTTGGGAGCGCGCGAGCCGCGTCGACGTCGACGCAGAGGTAGAGACCGCGCAGGAGCGTCGCTTCGGCGACGGAGGTGATCTCGTCGAAGCCGAGCAGGACAGCGTTCCCGGCGCCTGGTCGCGCGCTGCGCACGGTCAGCACTCTGGAGCCGTCCTCGGTCTCGAGCTTGATCCCGGGCGTGAAACGGCTCGGGTCGCCGCCGATCGGCTCGGCCCGAACCTCGCCCCGAACGCCATGCGCGCGAAGCACCTGCGCGGCGCGCAGCTTGGCAGGAGCGAGGGGACGGCCGGACGTCACCGCAGGTCTTTCAACTCCACCTGGACGCGCTCGTGATGGCGCAGCCCCGCTGCGCGAACCACGGCGCGGACGGCTTCGATGTTCCGTCCCGTCTTACCGATCAGCTTGCCCATGTCCTCGTCGGCGACATGCAACGTGACGATGGTGCTGCGCCCTCGAGGACGTGACTCCACCGTGACCGCCGAAGGATTCGAGACGATTCGCTCGGCGATGAATTTGGTGAGGTCCGCGTAGTCGGTCATGCGTCAGAACCCTCGGCGGCGACGGGGTCTGTCGTCGCGGGCTCTTCCGTCGCGGGCTCAGTCGAGGCTGGGTCCTCCACGGCGACGTCGCTCGTTTCAGCGGCTGGGGCATCCACGGCGACCTCGCTCGCTTCAGCGGCTGGGGCATCCACGCCGACGTCGGTCGTGTCCGTGTCAACTTCGGCCACAACTGCTACGGCAGCGGCCGGCGCGGGCTCGGGAGCTTCAACTCGGGGCGTGATCTTGAAGGGACGCGCGGCGAGAATGCCTTCTTTCACAAGGAGTTGGCGTGCGCTGTCGCTCGGACGCGCACCCCGTCGCAACCACAGCTGCACCCGATCCGCATCGATGCTCACGACCGCCGGATTCGGCAGCGGATCGTAGAAGCCGATCAACTCGATGAATCTGCCGTCGCGCGGGCTGCGCGAATCCGCGACCACCAGCCGGTACACCGGGCGTTTGGTGGTGCCCATTCGCTTCAACCTGATCTTGACCAATGTCGTGCTCCTTTCAGAAACCTGCTTGACCGAGTTGCGTCGGATCGATGTTCTTGAGCTGTCTGAGCATCCGAGCCTTGCCGCGGACACCCTTGGTGCCCTTGCCGCCGAGGCTCTTGAACATGCCCTGCATCTGCTCGAAACCCTTGAGCAGACGGTTGACGTCGGCGATCGTCGTGCCGCTGCCGGCGGCGATGCGCTTGCGCCGCGCGCCCTTGATGAGCTCCGGGTGACGGCGCTCCTGAAGAGTCATGGAGAGGACGATCGCCTCCATGCGGCTCAGGTCCTGTTCGGACGGCATCGCGGCGCCCGCCTGCTGCACGAGCTTGCGACCCCCGGGGAGCATGCCGAGGACGCCTTCGAGCGACCCCATGCCGCGCAGCTGGCGCAGCTGGGCGAGCCAGTCGTCCATGGTCAGGCGACCCGCGAAGGACCGCTCCACCATCTCCTCGGCCTTCTTCTGGTCGAACTGCTCCTGGGCGCGCTCGACCAGCGTGAGGACGTCGCCCATCCCGAGGATTCGCGATGCCATGCGGTCGGGCGCGAAGGGCTCGAGGTCGGAGACCTTCTCCCCCGTGCCGCAGTACATGATCGGCTTGCCGATCGTTTCGCGCATCGAGAGTGCGGCGCCACCGCGGGCGTCGCCGTCGAGCTTGGTGAGGATCACGCCGTCGACCTGGATCGCGTCGTCAAATCCCCTGGCGACGTTCACCGCCTCCTGGCCGGTCATGGCGTCAACCGCGAGGATGACCTCGTGCACGATCGTCGCCTTGCGAATGTCACGCAGCTCCTGGAGCAGGGGCTCGTCGATCTGGAGACGGCCGGCGGTGTCGAGGATCACCACGTCGCAGTTGAGCCGCGTCGCTTCCGCCACACCGCGCGCGCAGAGTTGCGCGACCTTCATCCTGCCGTCCGGCGCCGTCACCGGGATCTGGTTGTCGAGTCCGAGCTTCTGGAGTTGCTGCACGGCGGCGGGGCGCGTGATGTCGGCCGCGACCAGCATCGGCCGGTGCCCGTCGCGGCGGACGGCGACGCCGAGCTTGGCCGCGGTGGTGGTCTTCCCGGAGCCCTGGAGGCCGACCAGCATGACCACCGTCGGCGGGTGCGACTGGTACCGGATCTTGCGTTGCTCCCCACCCAGCAGGGCGACCAGCTCGTCGTTGACGATCTTCACGATCTGCTGACCGGGGGTCAGGGACTCGAGCACATCGCTGCCGACGGCACGCTCCCGGATCCGGTCGACAAAGGCACGCGCGACCCGGAAGTTGACGTCCGCCTCGAGCAGGGCCACGCGCACCTCGCGGAGGCCGACCTCGACGTCCTCTTTGGTCAGCCGTCCCCTGCCGGAGAACCGGCGGAGCGCCGTGGCGAGGCGATCGCTCAGTGCTTCGAACATGGTCAGGCGCTCACCGGCACGGTCGCGAGGCGGCCCCGCAGGTCAGCCTCCACATGGTCCCGGCGATCGAGTTCGGCAGCGTGGCCGAGGCGCTCCTCGAAGTGCTCGAGCTGCGCCAGCGCGCGGCGCACCAGGTCGTGGGCGCCGCTTCGGGTGCAGGCGAAGTGCTCGGCGAGCTCGGTGAAGGACCAGTCCTCGTGGAGGTGCAGCCGGCACGCGTCGCGCTGATGCTCGGTGAGCAGGGCGCCGTACACGTCGAGCAGCCGCTCCTGCCACACGCGGGAGGAAAGCGGCTGTGGGTCGGTGGATCGAGCTGTCAAGGGCAAGACCTTGACATGCTACCCGATCGTCGCGAATTCGACGCCTGGACGTGGAGAGGCCGGCGACCCGCACGCGTGGCGCACGACCACATCGCGCCCGGCCGCCGGCTCCCGGCCGAGTGTGCTCAGGCGGCCGCAGCCTCCTTCATCGAGGCCGCCGCCTCCACCGACCCCACCCGCCGGCGGGCTGGAATGAATGCGGCCGCAACGGCTCCGACCGCAACCACCACGCCGCCGACGATCACCGCGGGGGTCAGGCCCGCGACGAAGGTTGCGCCCGAGGTGTACCCGCCCCAGTGGGCGAAGATCGATGCGAGCACGGTGACGCCGAGGACGCCGCCGAGCTCGCGGATGGCGTTGTTCGCGCCGGAGGCCTTGCCTTCCTCGCGTGGGCCCACCGAGCTGAGCACGACATTCGCCACCGGTGCGAAGAACATGCCCATGCCGATGCCGCTGAGGATGAAGGGGATGATGAACGCGGAGTACGGGACGGTCGGAGTCACGACCAGCCCGATCCAGATCAGCCCGGTTGCCTGCAGTGCCAGGCCGATCGCCATCAGCGTACGGCCGTTGATGCGGTCCGACAGGGCACCCGCGGTCGGCGCGACGATGATCGGCATCGCGGTCCACGGAAGGATTCGGAGCCCGGCATCGAGTGGCGAGAGCCCCTGCACCGTCTGGAAGAACTGGGCGAGCAGGAACACGCTGCCGAACATTCCGAAGAACATGAACAGCGAAGCGAGGTTGGCGCCGCTGAAGGTCCGGTTGTTGAAGTAGCGAATGGGGAGCATCGGTGCGCGCGAGCGCAGCTCGTAGATGACGAACGCCACCATCAGCGCGACGCCGGCGGCGAGGGTTCCGAGGATCTCCGGGCTCGTCCATCCCTGCTGGTTGGCACGAACCAGGCCCCAGACGATGGCGAAGAGGCCGCCACTGGCAATGACCAGGCCGCCGAGGTCGAGATGGTTGTCGGCGCCGCGTGTCTCGGTCAACCGGATCCGCGCCAGCGGAGCGAGCAGCAACCCGATCGGCACGTTCACCCAGAAGATCCAATGCCAGGAGATGCCCTGGACGATGGCGCCACCGACGATCGGTCCCACCGCCACCGCGAGCCCACCGATGCCTCCCCACGCGCCGAGTGCGACGCCGCGACGATTGGCCGGGACCGCAGCACTCAGGATTGTTAGTGTCAATGGTGTCACCATCGCGGCGCCCGCACCCTGCACGGCGCGCGCGACGATCAGCATGGTCGGGTTCTGCGCGAGCGCGGAAGCGGCGGAACCGAGCGTGAAGACGCCGAGGCCGATCGAGAAGATGCGGCGCCTGCCGAAACGATCACCGAGCGCGGCACCGGTGAGCAACAGCACGGCAAAGGTCAGCGTGTACGCATTGATCGTCCACTCCAACTGCTGCAGATTTGCGTTGAGGTCGTGGCGGATCACGGGCAACGCCGTGGTCACAACCAGGTTGTCGAGCGTGACCATGAACAATCCGATCGAGGTGATCGCGAATGTCCAGATGACCTGAGACCGTCGAGCCATGATGCCGTACCTCCTTTGATCCGTTGTCGCCGATTACCTGGTGTTGCTGACTGTCCTAGTGATCACTCACTCACTCTGAAGGACAAAAAAAAGCGCGGGCTACAGGCCCAACTTCGCGTTCATGGCGCAGCCGTCGATGAGCCGCATGGCCCACGCCTGCGGCTCCTCCATCTGCCCCGTCATCGCCAGCACGTTGAGCAGCATTCCCTGCGCGAAGAAGGTGCTCAACCGTGCTGAGTCGGCTCCCGTGAGGCGCTCGACGAGGTGGACCAGCCCACCGAATCCCGCCGCGACGACCGTGCGAATTGCAGGGTCGTCGCACGCGGAGTACGACTGCAACTGCGCGCGCAACCTGAGCGGGCTCTGTCGCAGCTCCTCGACGTACGCGTCCCCGATCGCCATCAGCGCCTCGTCGCCGGAAAGCCCGTGCGCCGCCCGCTCGAAGAGCCGCTCGGTGTCCTCGAAGCAGCGCTGCACCGTCGCGACGATGAGCTCACGCTTGGTGCCGAAGAGGCGGAAGAGATACGGCTGCGAGATGCCGGCCATGCGCGCGATCACGTCGGTCGAGGCACCCTCGTAGCCGCGCTCCGCAAAGACCGTCACGGCGGCTTCCAGGATCTGCTCGCGGCGTTCGGGGGCCGTGAGACGCTCGGCGGCGGCTGTGGGGGTCATGTCTCAGTATGGTAGTGAGTACTCACCACCTTGTCAAGAGCGATCAGGGAGCGGTGCCGAACAGCGCGTCGAGGTAGGCCGCGGGATCGAACAGATTGAGATCGTCGAGGCCTTCGCCGAGGCCGATGAGCTTGACCGGGACCCTGAGCTGCTCCTCCACCGCAAGCAGCGTCCCGCCCCGTGCGCTGCCGTCCAGCTTGGTGATGACCAGTCCGGTGAGCTTGGTGGTCTCGTGGAAGGCGAGCGCCTGGCGCATCGCGTTCATGCCGGTCGTCGCGTCGACGACCAGGAGCACCTCCTGGGGGGCCTCCGGGAGGAGGCGCTCGACCACGCGACGGACCTTGCCCAGCTCAGCCATCAGGTTCACCTTGGTATGCAGCCGTCCCGCGGTGTCGACCAGCACCACGTCCACGCGTCGAGCCTCGGCGGCCTGGATGGCATCGAACACCACTGCGCCAGGATCGGCCCCGGGCTGGTGGGCCACCATGTCCGTGCCGGCGCGATCGGCCCAGATGCGCATCTGATCGATCGCGGCGGCGCGATACGTGTCGGCGGCCGCGATGAGCGAGGTGCGCCCCTCCTCGCGCAGCCGGTAGGCGAGCTTGCCGATCGTGGTGGTCTTGCCGCTCCCGTTCACGCCGACCACGAGGATCACGCTGGGTATGGCGTTGAGATGGAGCGACCGGTCGTGGGCGCTCATCACTGCAAGGATCTCCGCCTTCAACGCGGCGATCGCCCCGGCCCCATCGCTGAGGTTCTCGCGCCGCGCACGCTGGCGGAGCGCCATCGCCAGGCGCTCGGACAGCTCGACGCCGCAGTCGGCGGCGATGAGCACCTCGGTGAGCTCGTCGTAGAAGGCGTCGTCGAGCTTGCGTCCCGCTGCCCCGAGCCCGTGCATCTCGGCGCTGAACGCGTTCGAGGCCTTGTCCATCCGGCCTGAGACGCGTCGCCACCAGGCACTCCGCCGTACGGGGGCAACGACCTCGTCAGGCATCACGTGGTTCCGGGACCCCGGGGGTCACCCGGCCACCCGGTGGAGTGTCGCAGTCGGGGCGCCGGTGACCTCAGCCTCGTCGAACCGGACTCCGAGCACCGAACTGGTGCCGTCGGCATCGAGGGTGACGCCCCAGAGGGCGTCCGCTGCAGCCATCGTGATGTGGTTGTGGGTCACCACGAGGAACTGCTGCTTGGCGCCGAGCCGGCGGAGCAGCCTCGTGAAGCGGAGTACATTGCTGTCGTCGAGGGCGGCGTCGACCTCGTCGAAGACGTAGAACGGGCTGGGATTCACCTGTTGCAGGGCCAGGACCACGGCGAGCGCGGTCAGGGCTCGCTCGCCGCCGCTGAGCAACCGGAGCGGGGTCTGGCGCTTGCCCGGCGGCTGGGCGAGGATCTCGACACCGGGGCGCCGCTCCGCCGGGGGTGGTCCGCCGCCGTCGAGATCGAGTGCGGGCGGGTCGGGCTCCTCCAGGCGCAATGTCGCCCTGCCTCCCGGGAACAGCTCGGCGTACAGCTCCTGGAAATGGAACGACACCGCGCCGAACACGGTGTCGAATCGCTGCTCGATCTCCCGCTCCAGGTGGCGCGCCATCGCGCGCAACGCCGCGCCGGCTCCCGCCAGGTCGTCCCGGTGCGCGGCGATGGTGAGCACGCGACCGCTGAGCGCCTCGTGCTGCTCGGGGGCCAGGGCGTTGACGGCGCCGAGCGATGCGATCCGGCGCTCGAGGCGGACGATCTCGCGCTCGGCACGCTCGGCTGCTGCCGGGTCGAGCTCGGTCGAATCATCTTCGCCCAGGTCGCGCACCGCACCGGCGTGCTCGGCTACCGCGGCTTCGCAGGCGGCGACCTCCTGCTCCGCCGCCTGGAGCTCGTCGGCGGCGCGCGCCATCGCCACGGCGACCTCAGCGTGCTCGGCCTCGAGGGCGAGCACGCCCAGCTCGAGCTCGGGGATCGGCAACGCGACGAGGTCGTGCTCCTGCTGGGCGGCCGCCCGCTCGAGCGTCGCGCGAGCGGCCTCGCCGCGTGCCCGGAGCCCATGAACGATCGCCGCCAGGGCATCGCTCTCGGCAACGAGCCGGCGGGTCTCCGCGCCGGCAAGGCGCGAGCGAGCCGCGTCGAGCGCGCGGCGGGCGGCCTCGCGACGCTCCTCGATGTGCGCGCCCTCCGCCTTGGCCCTGGACAGCAGCAGCTCCGCCTCCTCTGCCGCGACCCTCGCGCTCTCGGCCGCCGCCCGCACCTCGCGGGTGTGCGCCTCGGCGGATGCGGCGACGGCATCAAGGGCGGCGTGGCGCTCGGCGGCGGACGCCAGCTGGCGATCGGCGATCGCCTGCGCCTCGATCGACGCGTCTGCTTCAGCGGTTCGCACGACCAGCGTCGTCGCGGCGCGCTCAGCCTGGAGGGTTGCGGCATCCAAGGCCTGCTGGGCGCCGACGGCGAGGGCGGCGGCTGCCGCTTCGGCCGCACGCGCGTTCCGATCGGCGTCGACGGCGACCGACAACGCCTGGTCGAGGTCGTTGAGGCGGTCGCGGGCGTTTGCGGCCGAGGCTAGCGCAGAGGCCTCCACGCGCCCGGCGCGCTCGGCAGCCGCCGCGGTGGCGCGCTCCGCCCGCGCCAGGTCGATCGTGTCGACCGCGCGTCCGCCGCGCAGGCCCGACGGTGTGATCACCGTGCCATCGCGGAGTACGGCGACCGACGCGCCCCGGATGAACGCGTCCGCAGCTGACTCGAGTGTCGGAGCGACCCAGACGCCGCTCAGGAGGCGGGATACCGCCCCGCGGGCGGCGGCCGCGGCCTCGACGGCGCTGGAGAGCAGGAGGTACGGCAGCGGCGCCGGAGTCTCGTCAACCGGCTCGAGGTCGGCGCGGAGCAGCCGCTCGCGCGGTCCCTCTCGGTCGAGGTGAGCGGCGGCCGCGCGGAGGTCATCGACGAGCCACGCTCCGAGGTTTTCCTCGAGCGCCGCCGCCACGGCGCCGGCGAGCGCCTCGTCGCGGATCTGCAAGCAGTCGACCAGCCGGCGGGCGTGGAACGAGCCCGCTGCCACCGCCCGGGCGACCCCACCGTCGGTCGCGCTCCCGCTGAGCCGTCCTCGGGCCTCCGCGAGCGCGGTCAGGGCGAGACGCGCCTCGCCGGCGGCCTCGGCGACCGCCCGATCGGCGGCGTTGACCGCTTCCCAGGCGGCGTCGACCGCCGAGCGCGCCTCACCGACCCTGGTTGCTGCGTGGCGAGCCCGCAGGGAGGCCTCGCCCGCCTCGGTCCGCTGCGCGGCGAGCGAAGAGGTGAGCTCCGCGATCTGCGTCGCGGCGGTCTCGGATTCGCCGAGCAGCGCGCTCACCGCCGCGGCGGCCAGTTCGGCGCGGGCCATCGCCGCGCGGGCCTCCGCGGCCGCGCCGACCCGCTCGCTCTCGGCGGCCGCGACCACCGTGACAGCGGCCGCGTAACGCTCCTCCTCGATCTCCGCCTCGGCGGCGGCTTCGGTCGCCGCCAGCCGCAACCGGTCGGCCTCGCGTTCGAGGACGTCCCAGCCGCGCTGCTCTTCGCCGGCTTCGACGTCGGCCAGCGCCGCGGCGGCCGCCGCGACCTCGGGGACGATCGCGTCGAGGTCGGCCACGGCGACACCACGCTGTGCCACCGCGGATCGAAGCCGGTCGGCGAACCGGCGCTGAAGGCCCTCGCCACGCTCGACCTGAATCCGCGCGTCCTCGAGCCGCCGGGCCGAGGCATCGCGCGCGGCTCGAGCGGCGTCGAGCCGCTGGCGTGCCGCGTCTGAACGGTGGGCGAACGCGGCGTCGGCCTCGGCAGCGGCCTCACAGCGCCCGAGGGCGTGCTCGAGCCGTCGCCGGGCCAGCTTGAGGCTTGCCCTGGCGGCCCGCCACTCCTCGTGGGCAAGGCTCCCGCGCAATTCGGTGAGCCGCAGGCTCATGGTTCGCAGCTCGATGGCCGCAACCGACTGCTCGCTCAGCTCGGCAAGTCGCGGTGTGGCATCCTCGAGCAGATCGGTCAGACGGCGCACGATGGCATCGGCGCCGTCCAGCCGGTGTGACGCCTCCTCGCAGGCCGCACGCAGCGCGCGAACTCCGGCCGCCTGCTCGACCAGGGTGCGGCGCTGTCCAGGGGTCGCCTCGATGATGCCGTCGATGTCGTTCTGGACCACGACCGCGTAGCCGTTCTGGGTCAGCCCGGTGCCCCCGAGAAGTCGCTCGAGGTCGCGCAACCGGGCGTGGTCGCCGTTGATGCGGAACTCGGTGTCGCGGTCCCCTCGGGCAACTCGCCGGCTGACCGAGACCTCGGGGTCCTCCGAGGGGAGCGTGCCCTCCTCGTTGTCGATCACCAGCTCGACCTGGGCGAGCCCCATGCGCTGCCGTCCGCCGCCGCCCGCGTAGATGACCTCGTCCATCCGCTGCCCGCGCAGCTCACGGGCATTGGTCTCGCCGAGGGCCCAGCGCACCGCATCGACGAGGTTGCTCTTGCCGCTGCCGTTCGGTCCGACGATCGCGGTGATCCCCGGGTCGAAGATCACCTCGCTGCGAGCCGCGAAGGTTTTGAACCCGGATAGGGTGATCCGCCGGAGCCTCATCCGGGCGATTGTCCACGCGCGGAGCGCGGCCCGTCAACATCTTGGGCCGCGCTGATCTCCCAGCCCCAAGATCTGGTGCTCACTCCGTGACCGGCGGTGTGCTCCCGCCGCCGCGGCCCCGCCCACCGCGACGCCCGCGTCGCCTGCGCGGGGCTGGTGCCGCCACCTCGGGCGCCGCCGGCGCGGCCGGCTGGCGTCCGACCAGTGCCTCGGCAGCGTGGCGCAACGCCGAGAGCAGGCTCCGGCTGCGTTTCGGCGCTGACACCTCGGGCGTCGTGGACGGCGCGTCTGCGGGACGGGATGCCGAGCGTCCGCGCCGGCGTCGGGGTGTGGCCCCGCGATCGGCGGCAACCTCGGCGACGCGTCGGCGGACGCGGGCGGGCTCCGATGCCACCGTCCTGGCGGCGTCGCGCGCCGCGCCGACAGCGGCTGCCGCGCCGCCGCGTCCCGTCTTGGTCAGCTTGTCGAGCGCGTCGCGCGCGGCGGCCTGCTCGGCGGCCTGCTTGGTTGGGCCTCGCCCGGTTCCGCCAACCCGGTCACCGAGCAGGACCTCGGCGGTGTACTCGCGCTTGTGCCCCGGACCGCCGGTCGCGATGACCCGGTAGTGCGGGGTGTCGCCGGTGCGGTCCTGTGACGCCTGCTGGAGCTGACCCTTGAAGTTCTCATCGCTCCACTCGGCGAGGTCGCCGATGTTCTGGAGGAAGACCTTGGTCGCGGCCCGGTAGCCCTGGTCGAGGAAGATCGCGCCGATCATCGCCTCGAACGCGTTGGCGAGCAGCGACGGGAGTTTCCGAGCACCGGTCTTGACCGCGCCCCGTCCCATGAGCAGGGTCTCGCCGAGATCGAGCCGCTCGCCGAGCCGCGCCAGCGATGTGGTGTTGACCAGCGCTGCGCGAAGCTGGGTGAGCTGACCCTCATCGTAGGTGGGGAAGCGTCGGAACAGGTATTCGCCGACGACGAGCTCGAGGACGGCGTCGCCGAGATACTCGAGGCGTTCGTTGTCGTGCCCCGGACCGGCCGGCTCACCGTGCTCGTTGTTCCACGAGGCGTGGGTCATCGCCTCGCGCAGCAATTCCTGCTTGCGGAACTGAATCCCGATCCGCTTCTGGAGCTCGCGCAGGCGCTCGAGCTCCGGCTCTCCGAGTGGCGACGGTGTCAGCTTCGGTCCCGGCGCCACCCGCGGGACAACCGCGAGAGCCGGCGGCGGGACCGGTTTCGGAGCCGGCGGAGCCTGTGGAGCAGGCGAGGTCTCTGGAGCCGCCGAGGCCGGCGGCGAAGGTGGGGCTTCTGGAACTAGGTTGTCGCTCCCACCTTCTCCTGGATGTACTCCCAGGCCTGGGTCACTGTCCCGATCTTCTCCGCGTCCTCGTCGGAGATCTCCATCTGGTACTCCTCCTCGAACGCCATGATCAGCTCGACCAGGTCGAGCGAGTCCGCGTTCAGGTCCTCCACGAATGACGCTTCCGGCGTCACCTGCTCGGTCTCCACGCCGAGTTGATCGGCGACGATCGCCTTGAACCGGTCGAAGGTTAGATCTGGCATCAGGCGTTCCTTGTGATTGTGTGGTTGCGGGGGGTGCCGCATCAGTCTGCGGCGAAACGATAGCGTCAGAGACAGGCGGGCGCCACGCAAATGGCCCGGAGGCGCCGTCGATGGTGCGTTCCCGTGGGTCGTCGGTGTTGGTCGGTGTGCCGGGCTCGCTCACGCCGCGAGACCCCCGTCGACATGGAGCACGTGACCGGTGATGTACCCGGACTCTGGCAGGACGAGGAAGGCGATCGCCGCCGCGACCTCGTCGGCGGTGCCCATCCGGCCCTTCGGGATCGCGGCAATCGCCGCCGCCTTGACCGCATCGCCGAGAGCTGTGGTCATCTCCGTCTCGATGAACCCGGGGGCCACGGCGTTGACGGTGATGTCGCGGCTCGCCACCTCACGCGCCAGCGACTTGGTCAGCCCGATCAGTCCGGCCTTCGCAGCCGAGTAATTGGACTGCCCCGCGTTGCCGATCACGCCGGAGATGCTCGACACGTTGACGATGCGCCCGAATCGCTGGCGCAGCATGGGCCGGAGCGCGGCGCGGCAGATGTGAAACGCAGCCGTGAGGTCGATCGCGATCACCGCATCCCAGTCGTCGTCGGCGAGGCGCATGGCCAGGTTGTCCCGGGTGATCCCGGCGTTGTTGACCACGATGTCGATGCCACCGAGCGCCGAGACGGTCCGTTCCACGAGCCCCGCGGCCGCACCCGGGTCGCCGAGATCCGCTCCCAGGGCGACGGCGGTCGTGTTGTGGTCGGCTCGCAGCGCGGCGACGACCGCTTCTGCGCTGTCCGGGTGAGCCGAATACCCGACCGCGACCGACGCGCCGGCTCTCGCGAGGGCGATCGCGGTTGCTCTGCCGATACCGCGTGACCCGCCCGTGACCAGGGCACGCCTGCCTTCGAGGGCGCGCGCCTCACTCACGTCGCGACCACCGCGACGTCGACGCGCGCCGCAGCGTCCCGGGTGGTCACGGACACGGCTCGAACGTCGGGTGCGATGCGCCGGGCGAGTCCGCTGAGCACGCTGCCGGGTCCGACCTCAACGAGCAGCTCGGCGCCCAGGTCGACGAGGCGGCGGACGCAGTCGATCCAGCGCACCGGTGAGGTGAGCTGAGCGCGCAGCCGGTCGCGCAATGCGGCGGCGGTCTGCACAGTACACGCATCGACGTTGCACACCACAGGTGGGTGTGGATCCGTCAGCGTCACGCCGTCGAGCGCGGCTTCGAATCGCGACGCCGCGGATGCCATCAACGGCGAATGGAATGCGCCGCTGACGTTGAGTGGGATCGCGCGTCGAGCCCCACGGGAGAGTGCGAGTTTCGCGGCCGCGTCGACGCCGCCGGTCGAGCCGCTGATGACCAGCTGGCCGGGGGCGTTGTGGTTGGCCACGACCACGACCTCACCGGTCTCCCGCCGGGTCTCCTCGCATGCGGCGGTCGCCGCGTCGACATCGATGCCGATCAATGCGCACATCGTTCCCTCGCGCATCGCTGCCATCGCCCGGCCGCGCTCGATGACGAGGCGCATCGCGTCCCCGGGTTGGAGGGCACCGGCGGCCACGGCCGCGGAGTACTCGCCGACGCTGTGCCCCGCGACCGCGACGACATCGAGGTCGTCGGGCAGCGTGCTGCGCAAAACGCATTCCACGAAGAGCAGCGCAGGTTGCGCGATTTCAGTGGGACGGAGCTGCTCGTCAGTCCCGGAGAGTGCCGCGAGCAGATCGAGGCCGGACGATTGCGCCGCGTCGAGCATGTCGATGGCGATGGGGAGATCGATCAACCCATCCGCCATACCGGCGGCCTGGCTGCCCTGTCCGGGAAAGCAGAGTGCGACTCGGGCCAACAGGACCGGATGGTTACTCGGTGACGACCACTTCGCGGCCGCGATAGTGGCCGCAATTCGGGCAGACGCGGTGGGGGATTCGCGGCTGACGGCAGCGCGGGCATGGCGAGAGCGTCGGCATTTCGAGAGCGTGGTGGGAGCGCCGAAAGTCGCGGCGGCGCTTTGAGATCTTTTGCTTGGGAAGCGGCATGCTCGGTTTCTCCGGGGACGGCGCGCACGCACGGCGGCGCGGCCAGTGGGTGCGGCCAGTATAGCGGGGCGTCCGCGGCCGACGACCCGAGAGCCTAGTCCCGCTTCGTGCGTTTCCGTCGGGACCCACCCTCGGCGGGCAGCGCGTCGATCCCCTTGCGGACGGTGGTCGCAGCGCGCATCAGCTGGTCCTCGAGTCGAAGCATGACCTCCCGGGCATAGGCATCCGCCTCGCTGCAGGTCTTCGCCGCCCGCTCCTCGGCTTCGGCCAGGACGGTTGCCGCGTGCTCACGTGCCTGCTCGGCGATCGCGTGGTCTCCGATCATGACGGCGGCACGCGCCCCGGCCTCGTCGACAACCCGCGCCGCCTCTGCCTCGGCGCGGGAGAGGATTCGCTCCGCCTCCTGCTCGGCTTCGACGAGCACGCGGCCCTGATCCTCGAGGAGGTGGCGGGCCTGGAGCAACTCGTCGGGCAGCCCGAGCCTGGTGCGGTCGATCAGCTCGAGCAACTCGTCCTCGTTGACCACGACGCCGGCGGTGAAGGGCACGCGACGGCCGGTGCTCACCAGCTCCTCGAGTTGATCGACGAGATCGATCACTGTCGGATCGAGGTTCTCGGGCGGCTGGCTCATGAGCTTCGCGCCTCGCGCTCACGCTGCTCGGCGAACCGCCGCCGCATCGAATCCACGCTCACGGGGGGTGCCATCTCGTTGACGTTGCCACCGAGATGGCACACCTCCTTGATCAGCGACGAGGAGATGAACACGTTGGAGAAGGAGGTCATGAGGAACACGGTGTTCACCGCCGGGTTGAGGCGGCGGTTCATCAGTGCCATCTGGAACTCCGACTCGAAGTCGCTGATCACCCGCAGCCCGCGCACGATGGTGATCGCCCCCATCGCCGCAGCGAAGTCGACGGTGAGCCCGTCGAAGGTGGTCACCTCGATCCGCGACCGCAACTCGAGGCACGCCTGGAGCATCTCGACCCGTTCTGCGGCTGTGAACAGCGGCGTCTTGCCCGGATTCTCGAGCACCCCGACGACCACCCGGTCGAAGATCGCAGCCGCGCGATCCAGGATGTCGAGGTGTCCGAAGGTCACCGGATCGAAGCTGCCGGGGTACACCGCGGTGCGCTCGCTCACGCTGTTCCGTCCGAAGGTGCAGCGGTCCGCTGCAGGAAGCTGATGGTGGTCAGACCGTAACGCGCCTCGCGGAATCGTGTGAGGTTGCCGATCTGCTCGGGGATTTCGCGGGCGCGGTGATGTTCGCACACGACAAGACGCGGTGGAGCCGCGCCGAGCAACTCGAGGACGCTCTCGAGCTCGGGATCCTGGTAGGGAGCGTCGACGTAACAGAGATCCGCGGCCAGGGTCTGCTCCGCCGCACCCCTCAGCCAGCGGCGGACGTCGGCGCCGACCAACGTGCATCGATCGCGGCAGCCGAAGCGTTCGGCGGTTTTGGCGATCAGCGCCAGCGCCTCACGGTGTCGCTCGACGAAGGTGACCGACGCTGCCCCCCGGGACAATGCCTCGAAGCCGACCGTCCCTGCGCCCGCATACAGATCGAGCACATGGGCGCCGACCACGCGGTTCCCGAGGATGTCGTAGAGCGACTGGCGGACCATCGCTCGGGTCGGTCGCACCTCGCGACCCGCCGGGGTGCTGACCACTCTCCCCCGCCATTCACCGGCGGTGATCCGGGTCTGCGCCACGTGCTGTGGTCCGATCTTCAGACGGGCGGGCATGGTTGGGTGCGGTCGTGCACGTCAGTCGATGTCGAAGACAGCGCGGTAGCCGTTCATCGATTCCGAGAGTGGCTGCCACGCGGAGAGATCGGCATCGTGGTCGAGCCACGCGAGCGCGGCCTGACGGGCGCGCCGCCCGAGTGCCACGTCGAGGAGGTCCGCGGCGAGCATCTCGGGAAGCCCGTGCTGGCGGAGGCCGACGATCTGTCCGGGGCCGCGGAGCTGGAGGTCTCGCTCGGCGAGCTCGAAGCCGCTGTCCGTCGCGGCCACGGCGGCGAGGCGCTGCGAGCCCTCCTCGTCGATCCCACCTTCGAAGAGCAGGCAATACGACTGGTACTGGTCCCGACCGACCCGGCCCCGAAACTGGTGGAGCTGGGCGAGCCCGAATCGCTCGGCGCCCTCGATGACCATGATGGTCGCGTTGGGGACGTCGACCCCGACCTCGACCACGCTGGTGGCCACGAGCACGTCAGCGTCACCGCGAACGAACCGCTCCATGCGCTCGGTCTTCTCGCGTGCCGGCATACGCCCGTGGAGCAACTCGACGCGCAGATCGGGAAAGACCGTGGTGCTCAGGCGTTCGTACTCGGCGGTTGCGCTACGCGCGCCGAGCTTGTCCGATTCCTCGATGAGCGGGCAGATGACGAATGCCTGGCGCCCCTTGCGCACCTCGGCCCGCACAAACTCGTATGCGGCGTCGCGCTCCTGAGGGGGGACGACACGGGTTTCGACCGGATGCCGTCCCGGCGGCATCTCGCGGAGCTCGCTGAGATCGACATCCCCGTAGAGGGTGTTCGAGAGCGAGCGAGGGATCGGCGTCGCCGTCATGGCGAGGTAGTTGGGCATCGCTCCCGACGTCTGGCGAAGACGCTGGCGCTGGGCCACGCCGAAGCGATGCTGCTCGTCCACCACCACGAGCCCGAGGTTGGCCATGGCGACGTCGTCCTCGATGAGGGCGTGGGTTCCGACGATCAGCGAGTCGTGCCCGCCGGCGAGACCGGCGAGGATCTCGCGACGCGCGGCCGCCGAGGTGCTGCCGACCAGCAGCCGCGGCGGCAGCCCGTGCTCACCGAGGAGTTTGTCGAGAGTCGCGTGGTGCTGGCGCGCCAGGATCTCGGTCGGCGCCATCACCGCGGTCTGGAAACCGGCGTGGTGGGTCATCAGCGCCGCGAGTGCGGCCACCACGGTCTTGCCGCTGCCGACGTCACCCTGGAGCAGCCGGTTCATCGGACCCGGCGCCGCGAGATCGGTGAGGATCTCGTGCCCGGCGACACGCTGCCCATCGGTCAGCTTGAATGGCAGCGTCGCGACGAACTCGCGCGCCACCTCGATGTCGTAGCCGACGATGACCCCCGGTCCGCTCAGCCGCCGCCGGCGCGCCCGCTCCGCCGCAACCTGCAGGAGGAAGAGCTCCTCAAACGCGATGCGCTCGCGTGCGCGCGACGCCGTCGCAAGGCTCTGGGGGACGTGGACCTGGTAGAGAGCCTCGGCGATCGTCATCAGCCCCTCGGTTTCGCGGACCGACGGTGGCAGGCGGTCTGGCACTTGGGTCGCAAGCCCGAGCAACGGCTCGATGCGCGAGCGCAGGAAGCGCGACGTGATGCCCTGGGTCTCGGGATATACCGGCGCGAGCGTGCCCACGTGATGCTGATCCGGACCGGCTCGCTCGAAAGCGGGGCTGCGAAAGGTCAAACCGGTCCTCGACACCTCGACCTTGCCGCTGACCATGATCTCCATCCCCGGCTGCAGCTGGCGCACGAGAAACGGTTGGTTGAACCAGACCGCTGTCGCCACCGCGCCGTCATCCTCGAGCGTCGCCTCGACGAGCACCATCTTCTTGTACGGGCTCCGCCTCGAGCTGACGTTGCGAATGCGCACGTGGGACGTCTGCACGATTCCGGGCTGCAGGGCTCGCAGCGGCACCGTCTGGCGGGTGTCCTCGTAGCGTCGCGGGAGGTGAAAGAGCAGGTCCCGAACCGTGGTGAGCCCCAGCTTCTCGAGCCGCTGCGCCTGACGCGGACCGATGCCCGTGATGCGATGCAGCGGCAGGTCGAGGTCGAGGGGCACATGCGTCGAGGTCACGATCGAAACGAGTTGCGACGTCACAGCCCCTCCATCGTGGCAGGCCAGCCCGGTTAGTCCGCGCCGAGGCAGGCGACTCCGAGACCACCGGGTCCGCTGTACGCGCCGACAACCGGACCGATCCGTCCGAGAATGGGGCTCACGTCTGTGACGACACTGCTCAATCGCGTCTTCAGGTCGACCATCGACTCTGTCGTCGCCGCATGGAACTCGGCGAGGCCGCGCAGCGGCGCACAGCCACGCACCCCTTCGACGATCATCTCGACGCCCTTGGACCAGCTGCGCGGCCGGGCAACCGGCACGACCTCACCGTCGCGGATCGCGATCAGTGGTTTGACGTTGAGCAGGCTGCCGAGAAACGCCTGAGCACGGCCGATCCTGCCGCCGCGGTGCAGATAGGTGAGGGTGTCGAGCAGCACCAGAATGGTGACGTTGCTTCGACGCCGTGTTGCCTTCGCCGCGACTGCCGCCGCGGTGTCACCCGCCCGGATGTCGTCGAGTGCAGCGCGCACCAGAAGCTGGAGGCCGCCGCTCACGCTCTCGGTGTCGACGAGGTGGACGCGCGCGGGGTCGAAGTCCTTCGCCGCAAGTGTTGCCGACTGGAGCGTGCCGCTCAGCTTGGATGAGATGTGCAACCCGACGACCTCGTCGTCCGGGCTCGCCAGCAGCGTTCTTGTAGAGGGTTGCGAAAGCGTCGGGCGACGGCTGCGACGTCGTGGGATGCACGTCGGACTGCTGCAGCTTCGCGTAGAACTGATCAGGGTCGATGTCGATGCCGTCGCGGAACTGCTCCTCGCCGAAGCGCACGACCAGGGGCACGATGTGCACCCCCAGCGCCTGCGCATCCGAGGGCGAGATATCGGATGTGCTGTCGGTGACGAGATGGATCACCCTACTCGAGCGAGAGCACGTACGGGTAGTGCTCCTGTCCCCCCGCCTGCAGCTCGAACTCGGTCTCCGGATTCGGAGTGCGCAGGCCGGTGACCAACGCCTCCGCCTCTTCCTCGCCGACCTCGGCGCCGCGGTACACGGTCACCAGCTCCGGTTTCACCGTCTGCGATTTCAGCACCGCCTCAATGACCGCGAGGTAGTCGCTCCCGACCTCGGTGATCTCGTCATCAACCACGGCGATCACATCGCCGAGCTTGATGTCGTGGCCGTTGACGCTGGTGTCGCGGACCGCATGGGTCACCTCCACCGCGCGTACCGTCGCAATCGCGGCGAGCATGCGCTCTGCGTTCTCGTCGAGGCTCGCCGCCGGGTCGAATGCGAGCAGTGCGCTGATGCCCTGCGGGAGATTGCGTGTCGGTACGACACGCACCTCGCAGCCGTCCGCAAGCGGGTCCACCTGCTCGGCCGTGAGGATGACGTTGCCGTTGTTGGGGAGCAGGATCACACGCTCTGCGTTGACCGCGCGCACGCCGTTGAGCAGGTCCTCGATCGACGGATTCATGGTCTGTCCACCGCTGACGACGATGTCGGCACCCAGGCTGCCCATGATTTCGCGGAAGCCGTCGCCCGGCGCGACACTGGCCACGCCGATCGGCTTGGGGGGGGCCTGCGGGCGCGCCTGCGCCGCCGTGCCGGCGGCTTCGGCTGCCGCAATCGCCTCGCTCGCGTCGGCGCGCGCGAGCACGTCGTGGTGCTGCACGGACATGTCCTCGACCTTCAGCTTGCTCATCCGCCCGCGCGAGGACGCCGCTGCGATCAGACCGGCGGGGTCACCGGTATGGATGTGCACGCGGACCAGCTCCGCGTCGCCCACCACGAGCGCTGACTCGCCGAGCGCCGACAGCTCGCTGCGGATCGCCTCGACATCGAGGCCGGGGCCGTTGATCAGGAACTCGGTGCAATACCCCCAGCCCTGCTCGCGAGGGGCGATGGCCGCGGCACCACGACGCGACACCACCGATCCCGTCGCCTCCATGTCGCCGGGATTCGAGGGGAGCCGCAGCGCCGGTTCGCCCGATCTCCGGCGCATGGCCGGAGCGGGCGCGGCACCCTGCGTGTCGTTGACCGCCCGGCCAAACCCCTCGAGGATCACCGCCAGGCCGAAGCCACCGGCGTCGACGACGTTGGCGTCGCGCAGGACCTGGAGCTGATCGGTGGTGCGCTCGACGGCCGCGTGGGCCTCGGCGACCACACGGTCGAGGACGACCCTGATGTCGTCGGTGGTCGTTGCGGCGGCGGCGGCGGCCGAGGCCGCATCGCGGACGACGGTGAGGATCGTGCCCTCGGTTGGTTTCATGACCGCCCGATAGGCGACCGCCGAGGCCTCGGTGATCGCCAGGGCGAGACCGCTCGCATCGAGATGGGCCCGCTGGGCGGCGCCCTGGGCGAAGCCGCGGAGGATCTGCGAGAGGATGACCCCGCTGTTCCCCCGCGCCCCCATGAGCGAGCCATGGGCTGCGGCGGCGAGCACCGAGTTGGCCGCGCCGGGCGTGGGCGCGTCTCGGGCCTCCTCCACCGCGGAGCGAAGGGTCAGGTACATGTTCGAGCCCGTGTCGCCGTCGGGGACCGGGAAGACGTTGAGATCGTTGATCTCCTGCTGGTTCGCCTCGAGCCACGAGAGCGCGGTCGTGAGCCCGGCGAGCACCTGCTCGCCGCCGATCTCGCGAAGCGGCTCCCGGAGCACGGACAGCTCCGGTGCCGGCTTAGTGGCGGACACCGTCGTTCTCCGCATGGATGCCCTGCACATTGACGTTGACCGCGACCACCGGGAGCCCCAGCGTCTTCTCGACCGAGTAGCTCACCGCGCTCATGAGGTTGTGAGCCACCTCGCTGATCCGGGTCCCGTACTCGACGATGACGTAGAGCTCGATCACCAGACCGTCCGGAGTCACCTGGATCTCGACGCCGCGATGGACGTTCTCGCGGTTCAGCCGTTCCGCGATCCCGTCACGGAGCCCTCGGGCGGCCATGCCGACGATGCCGTAGCACTCGTTGGCGGCGTGGCCGACGATCGACGCCACCACCCGGGGCGAGACCTCGATCCTGCCCAGGGAGGCGGTGCGCGACAGTGCGTCGGACGCCCGGACCTTGCCTTTCACGTGTCTCCGTAAGCCCGGTGGGGGCCTGTGGTATCCTCGGCGACCGGCCACCGGTTCATTTCCGGAGGCCGCCGGGCGCCGCCGCCGTGGCTGCGGCCGAATTCTAGTACGCCAGAGCGGGCGCGTCTCAGATGCGCGTTCCGACCCACGAGAGACATGATGTCCCAGCGCTGCGATATCTGCGGGAAGGGCCCGATGACCGGGAACAACGTGAGCCACTCCAAGGTGCACACGAAGCGTCGGTTCCTGCCCAACCTCCACGTCACCCACCTGGCCGTCAAGGGCAAGGAGGTGCGGGCCAAGGTCTGCACCCGCTGCCTGCGCACCCAGGCCAAGGCGGCTCGCAGCTAGCACGGTCCGCGTTCGGCGTCAGGTAGGATTGCTTCGTTAGCAGCGTTGCGGAGGTTGGGGGTGTCCAGGGCGCGAGGGGTTGTTCTCGGCGGAGTGTCCTTCGCGCTGCTTGCGGGCAGCTACGGGGGTGTGCTGGCGCCGACCGCAGCGGCGGCTCCGCTTGACGTCTCAGCGGTGGTTTCCAGCGTCACCCCGGCTTTCGGACCTTCGGCCGGCGGGACGTCGATCGTCATCGACGGGACCGGGTTCACCGATGCAAGCGATGTTGTCATCGGCGGCACCGTGGTGACCGCGACCTGTCCGTCGTCAGGGGGCTGCTTCACCTTCGTGAGCGACACCGTGATCGACGCGACCACCCCGTCTGGGACCGCCGGCACCTCGGATGTCACCGTCGACAATCCAGGGTTCACCGGCACATCCGATCCGCCCAACGACTACTACATGTACCAGCAGCCGGCGCCGACCCTCACTTCGGTGAGCCCGGATTCCGGTCCGGAGATCGGTGGGTCGCCGTCGGTGACGATCCATGGCACGGATTTCACAGGAACCGGATTCACGACCACGGATGTGTCATTCGGGGGCCTCCCGGCCACCACATTCGCAGTGAACAGCGCATCGTCCATCAGCGCGACGCCTCCGGCAGGCACCGGCCAGGTGGACGTCACGGTCACGACCCAATCGACTGACGTGACCTCGACGCAAGCAAGCGCGACCAGCGCCTCGGACACGTACGCCTATGCGCCGGTTCCCTCGGTGGGCAATGTGGTTCCGGGAACGGGGCCGACCGCGGGTGGCAACACCGTCACGCTCACCGGCACCGGCTTCACGTCGAGCAACGGAGCCGGCGCGAACTACGGCACGACCCACGTTGTCGTCGACACAACCGGCATCGCGACGACGCCCTGCGGTGGGTCGCCGACCAGTCCGTGCTTCACAGTCACCGGCTCGACGCACATCACCGTTCAGGACATGCCGTCGCACGCCGCCGGCACGATTGATATCACCGTGTCGACGCCGGGAGGCACCAGCCCAGTCAATACCAACGATCAGTACACGTACGCTGTGCTGCCCACCGTCACCAATGTCACGCCTGGTGCCGGGTCCCCCGCCGGCGGTAACGACGTGATCGTCGCCGGCTCGGGCTTCACGGGCACAACGGATGTGTTCGTGGGTACCAACGACATCAACGCGTCGCCGTGCCCTGGGTCCCCGACGTCGCCGTGCTTCACGGTTGACAGCGCGACACAGATCACAGTTGAGGATCTCCCGGCCCATGCCGCCGCCACGGTCGACGTCACGGTGCAGACGCCGGCAGGTACCAGCGCCACGTCCTTGGCGGACCAGTATCTCTATGCGTCCGCTCCCACCGTCGCGAGTGTCTCTCCGGCATTCGGTCTGCTGGGAGGCGGCAACACGGTCACTGTCAACGGGACGGGATTCGATCCGGCGGGTGTGGGCCCCACGCAGGTGTCTGTTGGCGCAACCAACATCACGGCTCCTTGCTTGGGGACACCGACCTCCCCGTGTTTCAGTGTGGTGAGCGACAGCCAGATCACCGTCGAGGATTTCCCCGGCGGGGCGGCCGCGAGCGTTGACATCACCGTGACCACCGTCGGCGGCCCGAGTGCCGTGACGGGAGCGGATACGTACACCTACGTGCCACCCCCGGCCGTCACGAGCGTCGCGCCCGCCACCGGTCCCACTGGAGGCGGTAACACGATCGTGGTCACGGGCACCACGTTCGAGTCCGGTGGTGAGTTCAGCACAACCAGCGTTCTGGTGGGCACGCACAACGTCACGGTGTCGCCGTGCCCCGGGACGCCGACGGCCCCGTGCTTCGCTGTCAACAGCCCGACTCAGCTCACGATCCAGGACATTCCCCCACATGCAGTCGGCTCGGTCGACATCGTGGTGACCACGCCTGAAGGTACGAGTCCGATTTCGCAGCCCGCGGACCAGTACACATACGAGCCGATTCCCTCCGTCAGCGGTGTCTCTCCGAATGCCGGTGTTGCCGCTGGAGGAAATATGGTGACCGTGACCGGAACATTGTTCACTGGCGCGACCATGGTGTCCGTTGGCGGCACCAACATCACCACGGCGCCGTGTCCTCCAACGCCGACCGCGCCGTGCTTCACCGTGACGATCCCGCCGACGCAGATCACCATCGAGGATTTCCCATCAGGCCCGGCCGGCGCACTCGATATCACGGTGACGACCTCCGGCGGTACGAGCCCGGCGACGGCAGCCGACGTCTACGCGTACGCACCGATTCCGACGGTCACCCACGTGGCGCCGAATCACGGCTCGACCAGCGGTGGCACATCGGTGACCCTGACCGGCACGGGGTTCGAACCGACTGGGACGAATCGCAACTTCACCACCACGACGGTCTCGGTGGGTTCAACCCCGATCAGCGTGCATCCGTGCCCCGGAGCACCGACCGCTCCGTGCTACAACGTGAACTCCTCGACCCAGATCTTCATCGAGGACTTTCCGGCTGGATCGGGAACTTTGGACATCACTGTGACCACCATCGGTGGCACCAGTGTCACGTCGAGTGCCGACAGGTACTTCTACGGCGCCACCTTCCCCACGGTGACCTTCCTCTCACAGAAATATGGCGCGCAGAACGGCGGCGCCGTCGTGACCGTCACTGGAACCAACTTCTCCAGCACCGGCGGTATCACCGTCTCCAATGTCTTCTTCGGGAGCACCGCCGTCCCGGCCACTAACGCATTTCCGTGCTCAGGCAACCCCGCAGGCTGCTTCACCGTCGTCGGTCCGAGTCAGATCGCTGCGTACACGCCCGCGGCAAGCAATCCGGGCGCGGTCGACGTCACCGTGCAGACAAGCATTGGCGCGAGCGGTCTCAGCGCGGCCGATCAATACACGTATGTCCCGTCCGGCGCGTACAGCGCGCTCTCCCCCTTCCGAGTCTGCGACACACGGGCATCGAGAACGCCTGACGAGTGCACGGGGAAGACGCTCGGCGCTGCGGGGAGGATCACCGTCCAGGTGACCGGTGTTGCGGGACCGAACGCTCAGATGGTGCCATCGGGAGCGCAGGCAGTCGTCGTCAACATCACCGCGATCAATCACAGCGCCACCCATACCTACGTCACTGCCTTCCCAGCCGGCTCGGTGCCGGTCGCGTCGAACATCAACCTCGACCCGGGTGCCGTCCAGTCCAACCTGGCGATCGTTCAGCTTACTTCGGGTGGCGCGATCACCCTGTACAACGCGGTGGGGAGTCTCGATGTGATCGTCGACGTCCAGGGGTACTTCGCGACGCCGGCCGCAGGACCGATGCCGCCGGGCGAATTTCACAGCATCCTGCCCGTTCGGATGTGTGACACGCGCGCAAACCACCACACCCCATGCGCCGGTACGACCAACAACCCGCTTCCCGCAAACACCTGGCGGAAGGTCGTGCTCAGCGGTGCAGGTTCCATCCCGGCCACCGGAGCTGCGGCTGCTGTGTTCAACCTGACCGCCACTCAGGGAACTGTGGCGACATATCTCGCGGTGGCACCCCCCAACGCCAGCGACCAGTGCCCGAGCGGCGCCCAAGGCGCCTCGACCCTCAATCCAAGAGCTGGTATCAGCCTGCCGAACCGTGTCATCTCCCCGCTGGGACCGGCGAACGACGTCTGCGTCTACAACGCTGTCGGTAGCATCGAGTTCCTCATCGACGTCGGCGGCTGGTTCGGCACCGGCGGTGAGGCGACGGCCGGCTCTCTCTTCTACTCCGTCCCGCCGAGCCGCATCTGCGACACCCGCAGTGGCACGGGAACGCGCTGTTCCGGCCAGACGCTCTTCCCAAATTTCAAAGAGGTCGTGCAGGTCGGCGGGGTGGTCGCGGTGCCGGCGTTCGTGGGTGCCCAGCCGGCTGCGGTGGTGGCCAACCTCACCGGCATCGCCGGAACGCAGTCGACCTATCTCGAGCTTTACCCGGGCGGCGCACCTCAGCCCGTGGCCTCGGACCTCAACCCGAGTGCCCATGACGTGATCGCCAACCTCGCCATCGTCGGGCTTGGCCAGGCGGCCGGAGCGACCCAGGGTGACGTTTACCTCTACAACGGGCTGGGCGACATCAACGCCATCCTTGACGTCGCGGGCTGGTTCCAGTAAGCGGCACCGACTGGGCGGTATCAGCGCTTGCGGCGCGCAACGCCGCCGCCATGATGGACAGACCCTGAGTGATCGGGGACCGGGAGACGATGCGCAAGAGCGCGCTCACGATGCGGCGCGGTGTTCAGATTCGGTGCCTGAGGCGCGCAACTCGCGCAGCAGGGACACCATCTCGACGGCGGTGACGGCTGCCTCAGCCCCCTTGTTCCCGTGCTTGCCGCCCGCTCGGTCGGTCGCCTGCTCAATGGTGTCGACCGTGAGCACGCCGAAGGTTGCGGGGATTCCGGTCGTGACGTGCACCGACGCGATTCCCGTCGCCGCCTCACCGGCGACGTACTCGAAATGCGCGGTGTCGCCTCGGATCACGGCGCCGAGGCAGACCACCGCGTCGACGCTGCCGAGCCGCGCGATTTCGCGGGCCGCGATCGGGATCTCGAAGGCTCCGGGAACCCACACCACGTCGATGTCACCGGCACCGACGCCGTGCCGGCGCAGGGCATCGACGGCGCCGTCGAGCAGCCGGGTCGAGATGATGTCGTTGAAGCGAGAGACCACGATGCCGAAGCGCATGCCGGTTGCGTCATGACTCCCCGCATGGACCCGCGCACCCTCGATCGGAGCGCCGGCAGCGCCGGCTGCAGCGTCATATCGTATCGACGGCATCTTCGATATCCAGGCTGTGGCCGAGCTTCTCCTGCTTGACGCGGAGGTAGCGCTCGTTGTGCGCGTTCGCCGGGATCACAAGTGGGATCTGGTCGGTGACCTCGAGACCGTAGCCGCTGAGGCCGTAATACTTCTTGGGGTTGTTGGTCAGTACGACCATCCGCCGGACGCCGATGTCGGACAGGATCTGGGTGCCGATCCCGTAGTCGCGCTTGTCGATCGGCAGTCCGAGGCTCACATTCGCCTCCACCGTGTCGAGCCCGCGATCCTGGAGCGCATATGCACGCAACTTGTCCATCAGACCGATGCCCCGGCCCTCCTGGCGCAGGTAGACGAGCACCCCGCGACCGGCATCGGCGATCATCGCCATCGCCTTGTGCAGCTGCGCCTGGCAGTCGCAGCGCTGTGAGCCGAAGACGTCACCGGTGAGACATTCGCTGTGCACGCGCACCAGCACCGGGTCCTCACCGCGCACGTCACCCCAGACCAGCGCCACGTGAGTCGCGTGGGTGATCACGTCCTCGTACGCATACGCGATCACGGTCCCGTACTCAGTGGGGAGCGTTGTGGTCGCGCCGCGCTCGACGAGCCGTTCGTTGCGCCGGCGGTAGGCGATGATGTCGTCGACGGTCACGATCTTGATGGCGTGGTCGGCGGCGAAGACATCCAGGTCGGGACGCCGGGCCATGCGGCCGTCGTCACGCATCACCTCGCAGATGACCCCGGCGGGGAAGCGCCCGGCCAGCTTGCAGAGGTCGACGATCGCCTCGGTTTGACCGGCACGCTCGAGCACGCCTCCAACCGCAGCTCGGAGCGGAAACGTGTGCCCCGGCTTGGCGAAATCGCTCGGCTTGGCGTGCTCGTCGCAGAGCAGCCGGATGGTCGTGGCGCGATCGAAGGCGCTGATCCCGGTGGTCACGCCGTGGCCGATCGCCTCAACGGTGACCGTGAACGCAGTGCCGAACCGCGATGTGTTGTCGTCGACCATGGCGCCGACTCCGAGCTCGTCGAGGCGCCATCCCTCGAGCGGCACGCAGATCAGTCCACGGCCGTACGTCGCCATGAAGTTGACCGCCTCGGGTGTGATCCGGTCAGCGGCGATCGCGAGATCGCCCTCGTTCTCGCGGTCCTCGTCATCGACGATGATCACGAACTTGCCGGCCCGGATATCGGCGATCGCGTCTTCGACGCTTTCGAGTCCCATCGAGATCATGCCTCCTGCGCGTGCGCTGAGAGCACCGAAGTGCGGTCGCGCACCGACAGCGTTCGCGCGACGTAGCGCGCAATCAGGTCGGCCTCGAGGTTGACGGCGGTCGCCACCCTCCAGGCGCCGGCGACGGTTGCGGCGAGTGTCACGGGGATGAGCGACACCGTGAACGCGGCCTCGAACACGTCGACAACGGTGAGGCTGATGCCGTCGACAGCGATGCAGCCCTTTTCAGCGATCAGATCGATGAGATCTTCAGGCGTGGCGATGGTCACCCAGCGTGCGTTCGCGTCCTCACGCAGCGCCGTGACAACTCCTGTGCCATCAACGTGGCCGGCCATCATGTGGCCGCCGACCAGGTCGCCGAAGCGGAGTGCGCGTTCGAGGTTCACGGTGGCGCCGTCGCCGATGGCACCGAGCGTGGTCCGGTGCGCGGTCTCGGGCATGACGTCGGCCGCAAAACCCGCGTCAGACACGGATGCAACGGTCAGGCACACGCCGTTGACCGCGATGCTCTCGCCGATCTCGAGGCGCGCGAACGGGGTGCGTGGCGCGATCTCCATCCGACCGGGTCCGTGCGCCCGCACCGTGCCGAGGGTCTCGACGATGCCGCTGAACACTGTGGTTGCTGATGCCTCGATCTCAGCGTACACAGTATCCGGTCACCACGAGATCGGGACCAGCGGTCTCGACGGAGACGTCCCGAAGCAGCGCTGAGGCGGCGAGGCTCGGCACCCCGGTCCCGCCGACCGCTCCGGGAGCGCCGGCGCCGCCGATGATCCGCGGCGCCAGCATGGCCACGACCTTGTCCACGATCCCGGCGTCGAAGGCCGCGCCGAGCACCCCGGCCCCGCCCTCGACGAGAACGCTCACCAGATCGCGTGACCCGAGGAGGCCGAGCAGGGCGCGGAGGTCGACCCCGCCCGGTCCGGGATCGACGATCTCGACCTCGACGCCGGATGCGCGCAGTTGGGCAATGCGGTCGGGATCGGCACGGGCGGTGGTCGCGATCAACGCCGACCCCGGGCCGGGTTGCAGAACGCGAGCACCATCAGGGATCCGCAGCGCGGTGTCGACGACAACCCGCAGCGGGGAGCGACCGCCCGCCAAGCGGGTCGTCAGGGCGGGGTCGTCGGCAAGAACGGTGTTGACGCCCACCAGGAGTGCATCGTGGACGTGCCGGAGGCGATGCGCCACGGCGCGGCAGGCCTCCGAGGTGATCCATCGTGATTCGCCACTCGCGGTCGCGATCCTGCCGTCGAGCGATGCCGCGAATTTGGCCGTGACAAAGGGCAGGCCCGTGGTGACGTGCTTGACGTAGAACTCGTTCAGCCGCAGCAACTCGGCTTCGCGAACGCCCGCCTCCACAACGATGCCGGCATGGCGCAGCGCATCGGCACCTCGCCCGGCGACCCGCGGGTTTGGGTCGCTCATGGCCATAACCACCCGGCGCGGGGCGGCGGCGATCAGCGCGTCGACGCAGGGCGGCGTGCGTCCCTGGTGCGCGCAGGGCTCGAGCGTCACGTACACGTCGGCGCCGCGGGCCCGCTCGCCCGCGACGGCCAGTGCCTCGACCTCGGCGTGTGGACCACCGGCCCTGCGGTGGAACCCGGTGGCGATGACCTCCCCTCCCCGAGCGACGACACATCCGACCATCGGGTTGGGACTTGTGGCGAAGTCGGCCGACCCCGCGGCGGCCAGGGCGGCGTCCATCAGCGCCTCGTCGGCGCTGGGCGTGGTGGTCACGCTGGGGCCGGCACCCGAGGCGGTGAGAGCGTGCCGTCGGGCCGAAGGATCCGCCGTGCCTCGAGGTCGGCACGGAGCTGGCCGCAGGCTGCATCCGCATCGCCGCCGCGAGTGTCCCGCACGGTGACCCGAGCGCCGCGAAGCGCGCCCAGGAAGCGGCGGGCCACCTCGGGCTCCGGCGGTCCCCACGGACTGCCCTCGATGCGGTTCATCGGGATGACATTGATGTGCGCCTGGGCTCGGC
This sequence comes from Candidatus Dormiibacterota bacterium, assembly GCA_963777445.1. Taxonomy (GTDB): domain Bacteria; phylum Chloroflexota; class Dormibacteria; order Aeolococcales; family Aeolococcaceae; genus Palsa-851. Next base: position 105,702 of record CAVZQR010000004.1, read on the forward strand.
GGGCGAGGTCGCGGAGCCCCTCCGCCTGCTCGATCGAGTCGTTGACGCCGCCGATCAGGCACCACTCGAAGCTGATTCGCCGGCCGCTCTGCTCCGCGTAGCGTGAGGCAGTCTCAAGCACCAGGGAGAGCGGATAGGTCCGGTTGATGGGAACGAGGCGATCGCGCAGCTCATCGGTGGCCGCATGCAGCGAGAGCGCGAGGGTCACCGCTATGCCCGACGCGGCAAGCTGCTCGATGCCGGGCGCGACGCCGCTCGTGGAAACGGTGATCCGCCGAGCGCTGATGCCCGCGTCGCCCGTGAGCACGCCGAGGGATTCCAGGGTGGCGCCGGCATTCGCGAGCGGCTCCCCCATGCCCATGTACACGATGTGCGTGACCGGCCCCAGGCCGCGTTGATGGAGCGCGCTCGCGGCAGCGCGCACCTGGTCCACGATCTCCGCCGCCGTGCAGTTGCGGCGCAGCCCCATGTGGCCGGTGGCGCAGAACGGGCAGCCCACGGCACACCCCACCTGGCTGCTCACGCACACCGTTGACCGGCGGCGCGAGTCCGCCCGTGCCGGCGTCTCCATGGCCACGGTCTCGACGGTCTGGCCGTCCGCGAGGCGGCACAGGAGCTTGATCGTCTCCCCCGAGTCAGCCGGGATCTCGGTGACGACGGTCACCGTCGAGAACTCGAACTCGGAGGCCAGCGCCTGTCGCAAGGGTGCGGGGAGCTGGCGCAGCCCCTCGAAGTCGCCCACGAACGGCTGCCAGACGGCGGCCTGCACCTGGCGGGCGCGCCAGGCGGGCTCACCGTGGCGCCGGACCGCGTCGACGACGGCGGACTCGCCGGCAGTGCTGAGCGCTCGGGTGGGCATCAGTCCATGGTACGGGCGAGCACGTCGGCGGCAGTCGACCACGTAGGCTGCCTGCAATGAATGGGGTTCTCGGCGCCTTCATCGGGGTGCCCGCGACCATGCTGGTCGCGGGTGGCCTCGGCATCATCGGTCTCTCGATCTACACCCGAGTGATCGGCACCCGCCGCGGCAAGCGGCCGATCCACTGGGGGCACGTGTCGCTGGGCACGGTCATGTTCGCTCTGGGCGTGTTTCTCGTCTGGGTCGAGGTCATCACCGTCGGAGCGGGCTAGCGCTCCTAGCGGTGCCCGATCAGGCTCAGGAACTCGTTTCGCGACTTGTCGTCGTCGCGGAAGCTGCCGGTCAGTGATGAGGTGACGGCCGAGCTGTTCTGCTTCTCGACGCCACGCATCGCCATGCAGAGGTGCATCGCCTCGATGACCACCCCCACTCCCCCCGGCTCCAGGACGGCCTGGAGCGCGTCACAAATCTGGGTGGTGAGCCGCTCCTGAACCTGCAGGCGCCTGGCGAACATGTCGACGACCCGCGGAATCTTGCTGAGCCCGAGAATGCGGCCGTTGGGGAGGTAGGCCACGTGGGCCTTGCCGAAAAAAGGCAGCAGGTGATGCTCGCAGAGGCTGTAGACCTCGATGTCACGGACCACGACCATCTCCGAGTACGACTCCTCGAATATGGCGCCGTTGACGAGGTCGTCGAGATTGAGCGCGTAGCCACCCAGCAGGAAGCGGAAGCTCCGGGCGACGCGCGACGGTGTCTGGAGCAACCCGTCGCGCGTCGGATCCTCGCCGATCTCGCCGAGGAGGGTCCTGACCAGCGGCGCGATCGGATCGCTGCTCTCGCGAGGTGCCGTCACTGCCGAGCGATCATGACGTTCCTGACCGCGACCACGCTGACCGCGTGCGCCGAGGGGATGGCCGCGCCCAGTATCTCGTCCGCTCGACCCTCACGACGTGGGCGGCGGCGGCGGGACCGGCATGTCGGCGTCGAGCGCGGCAAGATCCGCCTTCAACTCGGTGGTCATCGCGTCCACGGCGTGCCGGAAGTGGGCGATCGCCAGGTCCAGGCGGAAATCGAACCAGTCGGAGAGGCTCGGTCCGTAGTGGATGCAGGTTGGTTTCTGCCGGTTTGAGACCGAGAAGATCGTCCGCCCCGCAGCATCGTCGTGCTGGAACCCGACGAGCTTGTCGAACAGGCACTCACGCGTCTGCCTGGCTCCCTGAAACACCATCCGCCTGTTGGTGACGAAAGCCGTTCCGATATCGATCGCTGTCGGCGTCGGGGCCCCTTGCTGGAAATGTCCCCGCGAGCTCCCCACGCGGTATCTGATGGACCGGCCGTGAATGCTCGCCACGGGAATCGAGAATCCCTGTGAGCGTCCCTTCCATTCGCCGGGGCCTCGCCTGTCCTCGACAAGCGCGACGTTGGACACGGCTGCGAAGACTGCCTCGCCGGGTTTGAGCAGGATCTCTGACGAGGGCTCGCCCGCGTAGCCCTCGGCGAGGGTCACCAGGTTGGCGTAGGCATCCCGCCGCTGCTGCCACGCGGCCAGCTTCACCTGGTAGTCGTGGTATGCCTTCTTCTCTTGGTGGTGCTTGAACACAGGTGTCGATCTCTCTCGACCGTTTCTCCATCGTCCACGTGACCGTGGTGTCGAGGATAGGGTCTCGGCGAGCCCACCGGGCGCTCAGCCCACCTGCATCGCGAGTGGAGGTGCCACGGCCTGGGCAAGCACCGCCTTGATGATGCCGTAACAATCGCAGGAGACTGCTTCGAGGCCTTCTCGATTCACAATTGTCAGTCGACCCCGCTGATACCGAATCAATCCGGCTGCCTGGAGTTGTCCGGCGGAGAGTGTCAGCGTCGCTCGGCTTGTTCCGAGCATCTGTCCGAGGAACTCGTAGCTGATGGCGAACGTGTCCTTGGCGACACGGTCATGACTCATCAGCAGCCAGCGGCTCAGGCGCTCTTCGTTGGAGTGGAGGCGATTGCACGCCGCCGCCTGCGAGATCTGTCCGAACAACCCCTGGGTGTATCGACGCATCAGGAGACGGAAACCCGGCAGCTGATCCAGCTCCGCCATGAACGCGTCCGCGTCGATCCGCAGCGCGAGGCCACCGACCTGAGCGATGGCACGCACGGCGAGGGAGCCTCCCGCCACGAGTGGCACGCCGACGACGCCTTCGTTGCCGATGGTCGCAACTTCGACGGTGTCCCCCCCGCCCATGGGCGTCACCAGCGAGATGACGCCATCGAGGGGAAAGTGCACAGCGTGGATCACCTGCCCTGGCTCAAAGAGCACGGTTCTCGCGGGAAGCGCAACGGGGTGGAGCAGGCCGTCCAGTTGGCTGCGTTCCTCAACCGGCACGGCGCGAAGAATTCGGTTTTCCGGTGGCGCCGCGACGGCGCCGGTTGTGTCGTTCATTTGTGGAACCCTCCACGAGGGGGATGACCGGGATCAGTCGCTGCTCGAGGACTGGCGCCTCCCATGTCCGAGCATGATTCGATGGTCTCGCAAGGGTGCTCGTCGGTCTAGAGGACGAGGTCCCACGGGTTCAGGCCATTGGACCGACATCCGCCGGCGGCGATGCTGCGATCGGCACGCGATCTGCACGCAGCGACGCCAGGCGGAACTCAAACCCGAGGCGGGCGGCCGTTCGGTACAGGGCTGGTAGGCTCGAAATGATGGTGGGCAATGACTGAGCGGGCGATTCCTCCGACGGCCAGAGAGCGCGCGGCGTTCGATGCCGCGACGACGGGAACTCCGAAGGACTTCGTGATCACCTGCCGCGCCGCGGGGATCGATCCCAAGCACATGCTTGACAGCTTTCAGGCCGCTCCGTGGCGCTGGTTGTTCTTCTTTCCGCCCGGCGAGAGCGTCACCGACGAGGTCCGTCACCGGCCTCTGCAGCCCGCGATGCAGCAGCGGCTCGACGCGGCCCGCGAATATGTCGAGGCACCCTGGTGGCGCCGCTTGTTCGGCAGTCGCGAGGCGTTTGAGCCGGCAACCCGGCAGCGTTCCGTGAGGACCCGACTGCCTGACCGCTGAGCGGGCATCCGGACGCAACCTACGTCGATCGGGGGTCCCGCCCCCGATCACGAGAAGTTGCGCAGCCTTTCCCAGAGGGCCGGCAGTGGCGCCTTGAGGGCGCAGAAGGTGACCGGGCTCCCCTGCTCGAGATTGATGACCTGGTACGGCACGCTGAGATGGGCGACAACGCGTGCTGAGGTGCACATCCAGGCAACATCCGACGGCGCGTAGCCGGCCATCAGAACGTGGGTGGCAGCAAGGTGCGCGGGAAGCCAGAAGAAGTCGCTCAACTGAGGACTGAAGCTTTCGGGGAGCAGGTGTGGATTGCCGTAGATCTCCAGCGCCCCGGTGACCCCATAATCCGACGAGACGATCACCGTCGTCGCCCGCTCCGACGGCGAGAGTGCCTGGTAGATCGCGGTCATCTGCCCCGTGATCGCGACCCACCCGACCGTCGATGCGAAGTCGGTCTGCTGGGTATCCAGGCCGGTTGCGTGCAGACGATCCGCAGGCGTGATCGGAACCGTGATCTTCAGGAGGCTGACGGACCCGAGAAGGCTTGCAACCACGACAGCGACGGTCAGCCCTGAGCGAAGCCGGGGACGCCGGACCCGGGACAGGGCAAGCAGCCCTGCGGCCATGACGATGGGGATGGTGGGGCCCGGGTAGTAGAACTTCCCCACGAAGAGATAAACCACGAGCGGAACGGCGCAGGCGATGCCGATTGGACGGAGATCGCGGGTTCGGAACAGCGAGATCACCCCGGCGATCCAGAGCGGTGTGAGCAGGAAGAGGAGGACGAGAAACAGCACGAGGAAGTCGACGACGCCCCCGCCGGATTGGATGCTCCCCTGGTGATTGGAAACGTAGGCGAGGGTGGGAAAACCGTTGGCGATCTGCCACACGACGTTCGGGGCCCAGATCAGCAGCATCACAACCGCCGCGATCCACGGTTTCCCGGTGCGCAGGTCCTGTCGAAGTGAGGGTGTGAGGAGCACTGCGAGGGCGATGCCGGCGGCGAGCGGCAGAATGAGGTACTTGACCTCGAGGCCGATGCCGAGTGTGGTGCCGAGCAGGATCCAGTAGCGGGGCTTGTGATCGGTGACGAGGCAGAGGAACCAGTACAGCGAGAGCATCCATGCCAGCTGATCGAAGACCACCGTCTGGAAGAGCCAGGTGCCGAGCAGGATCGGCTCGGTGACACCGATGAGCAGGGCGAGCGCTTGGAATCGCAGTGAGCCACCGAGCTTGCGGACGTATGCGCCGCAGAGGACGACGTTGATCCCGCCGACCAGGGCAGGGAGGACGCGAAGGGTCCACGGGGTGACCCCCAGCAGACCGGTCTCGAGACGGGAAAGGAGCGGAACGATCGGCGGGAAGTCGACGTAGCCGAACGCGGGGTGCCGGCCACTTGCGAGGTAGTAGAGCTCGTCGATATGGAACCCGAGGATGCCGTTGGTGGCCAGGTGGATGGCGACCAGGCAGGCGGCCGCGCCGGCGTAGAGCAGATACGTCGTGCCACGGGGCTGTCGCCTCGGCATCCTCACGGGATTGTGACGTACCGGGTGGGGCTCCACCGGTATCGACCGTCGACGCGCCGATGACGCGCCAACGTTGGGTTCAGCGCTCAGGGATGACCCGCCTGATGAGCCCTAGTGCCCCTGCTGGTGGTGACCTCCGGCACTGGTGAGCCGGCCCCCGAGCGGCAATCCTGACGCCGGAGGTTCCAGCGATGAAGGCATCCACGCTCGAGCGGTACAAGCCGCAGCGACTGTCAATGGTCGACAACGCATGGCTGCACATGGAGATGCCCACCAACCTGATGATGGTCGGCAGTCTTGCGTTCTACGACAAGCCGCTTGATCGGGATCACCTGCTCGCGACGCTGCGACAGCGGCTGCTGAACCAGCCCCGATTCGTGCAGCGTATCGAGAGCTCGCCGCTTGGGCCGCCCCGCTGGGTGCCCGACAGGTTGTTCGACCTCAACGCGCACGTGCACAGCATCGCCCTGCCTTCCCCCGGTGGCGACGCGGAGCTCCGCAGTCTCGTCGGGGATCTGATGAGCAGCCCGCTCGACATGTCACGTCCACTCTGGGACGCGCATCTGATCGAGAACTACCACGACGGTGCGGCGATGCTGACGCGCATCCATCACTGCATCGCGGATGGTACGGCCCTGGTCCACGTGCTCCTCGGGCTGACATCGACGACGGCTGCCGAGTCGCTCCGCGCACCCCACCGCGCCACCCCGATGACCGAACGCGATGCCGGCCTCCACCTGCCAGGGCTCGATGCGCGACATGCGGTCGAGGGATTGGTGGAACTTGGCACCCACGCATACACACTGGCGCGGCTGTCGGCCATGTGGCCCGACTCCTCCACCCCACTGCGTGGTGACCTCGGCCGGACCAAGCGGGTCGCGTGGACCGCGCCGTTTCCCCTGGAGAGCCTGCGGCAGCTCCGCGAGACGTCGGGCTGCACTGTGAACGACATCCTCGTGACCGCCGTGACGGGGGCGCTCCGCACCTACATCCGCAAGCACGACACCTCGGTGCCCGAGCACATTCGCGCGCTCGTGCCCGTCGACATGCGTCCCAGTGGGGCTGACGGCACGATGGGAAATCAGTTCGGCCTCGTCTTCCTCGACATGCCGGTCGGATTGGCGCGCCGCAACGACCGCCTCGCGATCGTGCACGAGCGCATGGGCGCGGCTCGGCACTCGCCACAGCCGTCGGTGACGTTCGAGGTGCTCGGCGCGCTCGGGCTCGTCCCGCAGGCGCTTCGCACGCTGGCCGTGCGTTTCTTCGGCTCCAAGGGCACGGCGGTGGTCACCAACGTCCGCGGGCCCGAACAGCAGCTCTACCTCGCAGGCAGGAAGCTTCGTCACATGACGTTCTTCGTTCCCCAATCCGCGATGCTCGGTATCGGCATCAGCGTCATGACATACGCCGGCCAGATCCAGATGGGCGTGATCGCCGACGCCGGACTGGTCCCGGACCCCACCGCGATCAGCGCCGACATCACGCACGAGTTGCGTGAACTCGTCAAGAGCTGAACTCCCCGGCCGGCCATCACCCACAATTGACCACCCATCGGGGTCAGCGTGTTTTTGAGGGTGCGACATGAGGACGAGCAAGCCCATCGGTGACTGATGGACTCGAGCGAGTCGCGGACGTCGCCCTCGAGGCACGCTCGCGCGAGCCTGCCCTGACCGTCAAGCAGCTGACCAAGCGCTTCGGGGAGCGGACCGCGTTCTCCGGGGTGTCGTTCGAGGTGGCGTACGGGGAGGTCTTCGGCTTCCTCGGCCCCAACGGCGCGGGCAAGACCACGACCGTGCGCGCGCTCGGCACCTTGATCGAGCCCACCTCCGGGACGGCCACGGTGGCGGGGATCCCGCTCAGCCCTGAGAACGGCGTGGCGATCCGCCAGCAGATCTCCATCATGCCCGAGGCGCCGGGTCTGTACCTGCGCCTGACGGTGACCGAGAACCTCGAGTTCTTCGCCGGCCTCTACGGCCTGCACCAGCCCGGTCGGCGGATCAAGGACGCGCTGGCCTCCGTCAACCTGGCCGATCGCGCCGACGATCTCTGCGGCGGCCTTTCGAAGGGCTTGCGCCAGCGGGTGGGACTGGCTCGAGCGCTCCTCAGCGACCCGGTGATCATGTTCCTCGACGAACCCACGTCAGGTCTTGACCCGGTGGCGGCGCGTGAGGTGCACGACCTGATCAACGGGCTCCGGCGCAAAGGGGTGACCATCTTTCTCACCACCCACCGGCTCGACGAGGCGGAAAAGCTGTGCGACCGGGTTGCCATCCTGAACACGACACTGCGAACGGTCGGGCGGCCCGAGGACCTGCGCGAGGAGCTCTTCAAGAAAGCGCTCGTCGTGAGGACCCTTGCGCCGCTCCACGATGCCGATCAGCTCTTCGCGGGCATCCCGGCCATCGAGGCATGGCGATCTGACGGCCCCGGCTCGTATGTGCTCACGGTGTCCGACACGAATCTCGCTGCGCCCGAGGTGGCTCGCGGCCTCGTGGGCTTGGGCGCCGACGTGCTCTCCATCGGCGAGGCGCAGCACTCGCTCGAGGACGTCTACCTCGAGTTGATCGATGAAGACGTCGAGGCGCGCAGACGATGACGAGGTTCGATGCTGCGCGAGTTGGCGCCGTCGTCCGCAAGGAGCTGCAGGACTACCGGCGCAAACGCTCGATCGTCGTGGCCATGATCATCCTGCCGGCCATCTTCTTCATCGAGCCGTTGCTTGCCGTCTTCCTCGGGTCGCCGAATCCAGTCGGTGACCCGAGCTACCGGGGCCCGCTGCTGCTCCTCCTCCTGATCCCGGTGATCACGCCCTCCACCCTTGCCGCGTACTCGGTTGCGGGCGAGCGCGAGCAGGGAACACTCGAGCCACTGCTCACCACGCCGCTGCGCAGAGAGGAGTTCATCCTCGGCAAGGCGGTCGCGGTGATGCTCCCGACCTTGGGCCTCAGCTATCTGGTCTTCGGAGTCTTTCTAGCAGTGGTCCGGCTGTTTGCCAACCCGATGATCGCCACGGGCATCTTCGCCGAAGGGCCGCTGCTCCTCGCCCTGCTCCTGTTCACCCCCCTCCTCGCCGGCTGGGCCATCGTCGTCGGACTTGCGGTGTCGGTCAGGGCAGCGGAAATCCGAGTGGCTCAGCAACTCGGGATGCTCGCCAGCTTTCCGCCGCTTGGCATCGTCGTGCTGATGGGGCTCGGCGTGATCGCTCCGACCTTCACGGCGGCGGTCACGTTTGCTGCACTGCTGCTCGCGGTCGACGTGCTCGCATTGCGAGCCATCTCCGGGATGTTCGACCGCGAGCGCCTGGTGACGGGGAGGAAAGCCTCCCGGCCCTGAGACTCGGGAGTGAGGCAGGAGGCCCCGCCGGGGCTCAGCCCTTGATGATGTTGTGGACCGCCGCGACCATGGGCTGGCCGGGATCGGCTCCGATCTGGGTCATGATCGGAACCAGCGTTGCTCCGAAGGCCTCGAATGCCTCCTGCGAATCCCAGACGTCGAACACCTGGATCAGGCCATCCACTTCCATGGCGCAGTGGTAGGTCCTTCCCGCCGGTGCTCCGGCGCCGGCCGCCTCGAGCTGCTTGATGGTTTCGTCATACCGTTCCGGCGTGAACGTGCTGGGCGAGAAATAGAAGCCGAGTGCCATATCAGGGTGCCTCCGTGAGTCGTGACTGTGGCCGGAGCTTACAGGGTCGCCGCGGGGGGCCCGTCAGCCGGTCGCTACCGACACCCGAGAGTTTGAAGAGGCGGCGCGCGACGCGCGCGCCACCTCTTCCCGTCCCGGGCGGGTGACATAGACGCGGACAGTGCCGCGTGCCGATCCCGCCCGGGGCCTAGCTAACAGCGTGACGCGATTGCTCCGGTACCGCTAGTGTCCTTGGTCACCGAGCATGTGTGACCAACGACGGTTCGACGGTGGCCGGCCCCGTGGGAGGGGGAGCGCCTAGCGTGCGCCAGGGATCCTTTCTGGGGGATTAAGCCAGTGGGTACCCCACGAGGCACGCCACACCGCGGCGACTGTCATGCTCGGCCAGGGCGTGCATCCGAAGCTCGTCTCCGAGATGCCCGGCCACGCCACTGTGGCGATCACCCTCGGCACCCACTCCCGCGCCACCGCGGCCATGCGCCGCGACGCGGCGAGCATCCTCGACGCGCTGCTCCGCCAGGTGCCAGGGTGAGCCTGTTATCCGATCATCATGTGCGGCTGCTGCTCAGCATGCTATCCGCCGCCCGACGTCGTGAGCCCCGTCGCGGGCGTTCAGGTAGCGACGGTGTCGCGCGGCACTGCGGCAAGGCCCGCAGTGAGCACTGCGATGGAAACGAGGATCAGCGGCCAGTAGGCGCCGATCGTCGTTTCGAGGTCTTGTGCAGCCTCGTGCGGCCCGCGTACGAGCCCGATGAGTACTGCGATCGAGACGGCGACGATGAGCTCGATCGTCACTGCGATGACGAATGAAAAGAACAGCCGGCTAATGACCCGTCGCGTCACGACCGCCGAGGTTACACGACCTGCATGGGCGTCGCGAGCCCGCCGCGAGGTCGCCTGCCCAAACTTCCGACCTCGCCTTCCACAAGGCCTGAAAGTTGACCCCTTATCTGGCCCCTTCACGGGGGCATATCAGGGCTACTCAAAGGGCACTCCTGACCAACATATTGTATTCGGAAGACCCGATTTGATGGTGCCGAGGAAGGGACTCGAACCCTTACAAGGTTGCCCTCACTAGCCCCTCAAGCTAGCGTGTCTACCAATTCCACCACCTCGGCACGGCGGCCGCGGCGCGCCCGCGGTGCGCACACGGCTCAGCCATTCTACAGGCGGACGGCGCCGCGCCCTGGCGGTGACCCTGATGTCGAGTCGCCCGGTGTGGCATGCTGAGCGCAGCAGCGCTGTGAGGATGGGCATGCCACACCACTTCGAAGTGATCTGGGGGCGGGCTTCGCACCAGGTGCGAAAGCTCGAGCGGCAGCTTCGGAGCGCACACGGCGGCAATCGCGCGTACACGTGGGGACTTCCCGCTGCGGCGCTGGTCCTCTGCTTCACGGTCCTCGTGGTGGCCGGCGTGTTCAGTGGGGCTTCGGCCGCCGAGTTCCTCCCGATAGCCATCTTCGAGGGGCTGGTCATCGCCGGTCTGTTCGTCGCCTGCATGATGCCTGCCGTATCGCCGCCGGATGATCGCGGCGACCGCGGACCGGACCCGGAGCCGGATCCGACACCGCCGCCCATGGATCCGACGGTCTGGGTGCGCTTGCTCGCCGATTCGAATCCGCCGACCGGTGACAGTGAGGAACGGGCTCCCCGCGAGCTGACCGGCGCCACGCGCTGACGGGGCCGTGTCCGGCCGCGGGCGCGTGCTACTCTCGCCGGTCGAATGCGCCGGGTATTGACGCGAGTCCTCTTCTCATTCCTCATCGCTATGACCGTCGTGCTCATCGCCGCGGTTGCCATCGCCAAGCTCGTGAGCCTGATGCGGGGTCCGCACGAGGCGGCGGCGGACCTCGAATCCGCCATCGGTGGTTACTGGCCGCTGATCCTCCTGGCGATCCTCGTGCTCACGGCCGGCCTTTCACCCGTGAGTCGGGGCAGGGCCGACGCATGAGCGGCCACCCATACCTGGCCGGGAGGCTCACGGCGGCGCCAGACGCTGAGCGTTGGAGCCGCTCCCGGGAGGGGTTCGAGGGCGCGCACCGGTAGCTGTGCAACCTTGGTGAATGCCTCGCGCAGGCCCTGCAGACGAGTTGTCCGCCGGCCGCCGTCCCCAATCAGGGCGACAGTGTCTCCTGAGTAGAAGGTCAGGCACTCGCCAAGGCTCGAGTACAGCGGCGGCCAGCAGAGGAGCAGCGCCCGATCACCGTATTCCGTCAGGACGGTGTGGTCTCCGGGGATGACCTCGCTCCACGTGGGCGCGATCGCGTGGTACCGATTGACGCGCTCTCCGCCAGGTGGCGCCTGGTCGATCGCGATGACGTCGACACCGAGCGCACGCAGGCGGTACGCCCAGTACCCAGTGCCGGCTCCGATCTCCACGAGTGGACCAAGTCCCGCAAGCAAGGAGAGCGACCGTTCGTCCGGCACCACGTACGAGTAGCGCCGCGCAAGTTGCGTGAGAGCGCCTACCGGCTCCGCACCGCGAGCGATCTCCTCGAGCCGGGTGCTGAAACGGTCGCCGACGTCCATCTGCGAATGCTCCCCCTTCCGGTCGCGAGACCGGCCGTATCCAAGCGGGGGTCTTCTGCGACTTAGTGACATGGATCAGGCGCCGCTGCGCTCGCAACCTGGAGGACACCCCCCTTGCGCCCTCATGCTCGCTCCCGCCTGCTGACCACCGCCATGACAGTCGCGCTCGCCGGTGGGATCACCGGCGTCGCCGCCTCGGGCCACGTCGGCCCATTCGCAGCGCTCGGTGCCGCGGCACAGCACACGGTGGCGAGTCAGCTGCCGAACGTGCCACTGCGAGCGGACAGCCTCTATCCCGAGCCAACGCCGCCCCCGACGGAGCACGAGACGATCATCGTGACTGATCCGGCGCCTGCGAGGGCGCCGAGCGCGGCCAATATGTCGACGTCGGGTGCAACCGGGACGCCCGAACCCACCGCGGGCCCATCCCCCTCATCGCAGCCATGCTACGACGACTGCGGCGGCGGTGGCGGCGGCGGCGGAGACAACTGAGGTGGCTCAGTACCAACCCAACGATCGCGACAAGGCGTTTCGCCGCGTCGGGTCGTGGACGATCGGCGGAGTCACGAGCGCCGTGGCGGTGACCGGTGCGCTGTCTGCGATGAGTGCGGCCGGTTTCGCGGCAGCGACGGCGGGCGCCCCGGTCGAGCGCGTTCCGCCCATCCCGCCTGAGACATCCCCGGTGCAGTCGGCACGCCCGACTCCCGCGATCATCATCAAGGTCATCCACGTGCCGGCGTCGTCCGGAGCGGCGTACAGCGGTTCGTCAGGAATCTCGGCGCCTCGCAGGGCTCCGTCGGGCGGCTCGGGTTCGGCCCCGGCACCGCCTCCCCCGCCACCGCCTCCGGCGTGCCATTCGACGCCCTCGCATCCGTGCTGACGTCCGCGACCTTTCGCGCCATGGGGACCATGAACGGCGTCGCCGTTGCTGACGAGGGCGCACTCGAGCCGGCCCTCGCCGCCGCGCGCGAGGTCATCCACGCGGTCGACGCCGCATGCTCTCGCTTTCGGGCCGATTCAGAGATCTCACAGCTCAACGACCGGGCCGGCCACGGACCCATTCGGGTGTCGGAGCTGCTCGATGACGCGATCAGCGCGGCGCTCGACGCCGCCGCGTCGACCGGAGGGCTCGTCGACCCGACGATCGGCCGGCTCATGGAGCGCATCGGGTACACCGTGACCTTCTCTGACCTGCCCTCAGACGGCCCGTCCATCAATCTGGAGATCCACTCGGCTCCAGGGTGGGCGAGCATCACGCACGATCGAGTCAATCGCACGGTCTCGCTCCCGGACGGCGCCTCGATTGACCTCGGGGCGGTCGGCAAGGCCTGGGCGGCGGACCGGGCAGCGCGCGTCGCCGCGCAGCGAATCGGCGCGGGAGTCTTCGTGGCGTGCGGCGGTGACGTGGCCGTCGCCGGCCCGAGCCCGGTCGAGGGCTGGCGTGTGCGGGTTACCGAGACCGCGGACTCCGCCATCTGGCAGGACATCCACGTCTTCGACGGCGGGATCGCGACCTCGGGGACCGGAAGCCGGACCTGGCGTCGGGGTGGTGAGGTCCTCCATCACATCCTCGACCCCGCGACCGGGCTCCCGGCGGACTCCCCCTGGACCATGGCGAGCGTCGCCGCCGCCTCCTGCGCCGACGCCAATGCCGCCGCGACCGCCTCGATCGTTCTGGGAGATGCGGCCCCGTCGTGGCTGGACGCACTCGGGATCCCCGCGCGCCTGGTCAGGCGCGACGGCGCCATCGTGACGGTGGGTCAGTGGCCGGCGTGACCCTGGGCGCGGGCTCGATGCTCGCGGCGTTGGCGAGCACCCCGAGCCCGCTCTGGTTCGCGACGCGCGCGGCCGGGGTCATGACCCTCGTCTGCCTGACGGTGGTCGTGATTCTTGGCATCTCCACGTCGCTTCGCGTCATGGGTCCGCGCTCACCGCGCTTCGTGATCGCGTCCCTGCATCGCAACTTCGCCCTCTTCACGATCGTCCTCTTGATCGCCCACATCGCGACGTCGGTGCTCGACCCGTTTGCCGGGATCAAGCCCCTCGACGCGATTGTTCCCTTTGCGGGTGCGTACCGGACCTTCTGGCTCGGGCTCGGAGTCCTCGCCGCTGAGGTGTTGTTCGCGGTGGTCGTCACGAGCCTCCTGCGCGGACGGATCGGGCCGCGCTCGTGGCGGCTGATTCACTGGCTTTCGTACGCGTCGTGGCCGTTGGCCGTGGTGCACGGGCTCGGCACCGGGACGGACGCGCAAGCGCCGTGGATGCTCGGCCTCACCGGTGCCTGCATGGCGGCGGTTCTCGTGAGCCTGGCTCAGCGCCTCGTCGCCGGCCGGCTCCGCACCGCGCCGATCCGGCTCGCGAGCGGCGTGGTGGTGGTGATGGCGACCTACGCGATCTGCGCCTGGAGCGTTGCCGGTCCGCTGCGTCCAGGGTGGTCGGTGGCCGCCGGCACCCCGGCGTCGATCCTGACCTCGAAGCCCACGCCTGCGCCGCTGCGTTCGGCGAAGCATGGGTTCTCCGACGGTCTGATCGGCACGGTCACGAAGACGTCCGCCGGGGTGGATATCGGCCTTCGGGACACCGTCGACACCACGCTGACTGTGGTGATCATTCCCGCCGGTCCGACGCAGACGCTGCCCCAGCTGACGGTGGCGCGCAACGGCAAGACGGTCTGCGCAAATGTCCCCGCCCGCGTGGGAGTTTCGGTCTATGCCGTCTGCAACGGTACCCGCCTGGTGATCACGATGTACGGGAGCGGCTCGTCGATCACCGGCCGGCTGGTGACCTCGGGGCCGCTCGGGTGACCGCGACCGCCGTTCTCGCGCCTCCTGACGCGCTGCCGCTGCGTGTGGAGCGGACCGGCGGCCCACGCCTGCTCGCCGGACCGAGGATCGACGGCGGCGCCGAAGGGCTGGCTGAGCACCGTGAGCGCCTCGGGCGGCGGCCGATCGGTGGCGAGTGGATGCTTGACGTCGTCGAGCGCAGCGGCCTGCGCGGACGCGGCGGCGCGTGGTTCCCAACCCACCGCAAGTGGCGCGGGGTGAGCGGGTTGGCCCAGGACCGCGGCCCGTCAGTGGTCGTCGTGAACGCGTCCGAGGGCGAACCGCTTGCCGGAAAGGATCAGCTCATCGCGGAGAAACGTCCGCACCTGATCATCGACGGCGCGTTGATCGCCGCCGAGTTGGTTGGTGCCGATGACGTCGTCATCTACCTTTCGCGGCCGGCCCGGCGTGCGACTCGGGCGCTCCGCCATGCGCTTGCGGAGCGGAGGCACGACGGGATGAGAGAACCACGCATCCGCATCGTCCACACCCAGCACCGATACGTCGCCGGGGAGTCGTCGGCGGTGGTGCGACGCGTCAACGGCGGCCCGGCCAAGCCCTCGTTCAGTCCTCCGCATCCGTCCGAGCGCGGCGTGCTCGGCCGCCCCACGCTCGTGCAGAACGCCGAGACGATCGCCCACGTGGCGCTCATCGCGCGTCGCGGAGACGCCTGGTTCCGCGAGCGCGGCACCGAGGCCGCTCCGGGCACCGGCATGGTCACGATCTCGGGCAACGTCGCGAGGCCCGGCGTGTACGAGGTCGATCTCGGCATGTCTTTGGTGAACGTCGTCGGCGGTGCGGGAGGGGTGCTTTCTGCACCGGCAGGACTCCTGGTCGGGGGATATTTCGGCACCTGGCTCGCGCCTGAACGCGCCGCCGCGGTCACGCTCTGCCCCAAGCATGTCTCGGTCGGGTGCGGTGTCATCGGCGTGCTGGGCAGTGACGGGTGCGGTGTCGGCGAGTCCGCGAGGATCGTGAGCTACCTCGCCCGAGAGAGCGCCGGACAGTGCGGACCGTGTGTCTTCGGGCTTCGCGCCGTCGGGGAGGCCATGTCGCGGCTGGCTGCCGGTGATGCAGACCGCGGCGACCTGGCCCGAATCCATCGATGGTCGGAACAGATTGTGGGCCGCGGCGCGTGCAACCATCCCGACGGTGCGGTCAACAACCTGCGTACGGCCCTCGAGACCTTCGCGGTCGACGTCGAGCGGCACGTGACCGGGCACCCCTGCGCGGGCTTGGGGGTCACCCCACTCCCGGCGCCCCCGCGTTCGGCCTTCGGATGGCGATGAGCGGCGAGGGACCCCGACTTCGCGTCAACCCGATTCGGTGTGATGGTGCGCGGTACTGCGCTGAGATCGTGCCTGAGCTCGTCGGGCTCGATGAGTGGGGCTTTCCGATCGTCTCGTCGACCCCGATCGGCGATCCGCGCCTGCTCCGGCTGGCCGAGCGCGCGGTCAATGAGTGCCCGCGGGTCGCGCTCCAGCTGGCCCAGCTCCGCGCACGCGGCAGCTGACCCCGACCTCAGTTGTCGGGATGCGGGGTCTGTCCGGGGCTCAGGGAGGTGCCGCTGCCACCGCCATCGTCGCCGCCCCTCCACCCCCACCGCCGGCGTAGCCTCCCCCGCTGCCGTCATCAGGCGACGGGCTGGCGCGGCTTCCGGATGTGGTTGGGCCTGGGGTGTCCTCCCCACCGCCCTGACCAGGGCTCGACCCTGAGTGGGTGTCATCCTCGCCCGGCGAGGGTGTCGCGCCCGCAGGCATCGGCGAAGGAGTTCAGCTTCGACTCCGCCTTCCTCGCTGACCAAGGTCGCCACATCGAGCCGGTACCGCGGCCAGAGCGGCGATGACCGATCGGAGGAAAGCTCGGTGAAGGCAGTGTCGAGCTCGGTGGCCGCATCAGCCAGGCTCTGCATGGGATTGACGTGATCCCTGGCGTCCGCAAGGCTGGCCTCCGCGAACGCGAGGTGGAGGGCCGCGTCGTCGGAGCCGGGAAGCTTGAGCATCACGCCCTGGCGCGCGGCGCGAACGACGAACAGCGCCGACCCGGGCGGTGCATTCCAGCCGGCCGCGGCCACGCTTGCCGCAGCCACGATGGACGCCGTCGTGGCGATCAACCCGGCATGGGCGAATCGCGGACGAATACTGAACCCGAAGAGACCGCCCGCGCGCGAGCGTCGGGGCGCCGCCTTGATCGCGTCGAGCATCGCGTCATGGGCACGCTCCTGGGCGTGGCGGCGGGGCGCCAGGCGGCTGCTCAGGCGCCACGCGTCGAGGGAAGCGGAGAGCTGCGGATCGATGAAGTCGGTCATGCCGCCCTCCTTGGGCTGAGTGCCCGGCGCACCGCCTCGAGCGCCCGGTGCTGCATGGACTTCACGGCCCCGACCGTCCGCTTTGTCGTTGACGCGACCTCCTCGAGCGACTGATCGAGGACGAAGCGGCGGATCAGGATGTCGCGCTGATCCTCGGTGAGATGCACCATCGCGGCGCGAACCCGGTCCGCCTCGATGTTGACCTCGGCGATCGCACCGGGATCGGCGCCCGGGGGCCGGGCGTCGAGAGCGAGTCCGCGCTGTCTGGTCGCTCGACGGATGTGGTCCACGACCTTGTATCGGCAGATGTGCAGGAACCACGCCTGAACCGCCGGTTCCCTTCGGTCCCGAAGGGTCTTGATCGAGGTCACTGCCGCCACAAACACGTCCTGCGTCACATCCTCAGCTGCCGTCACGTCACCGAGGCGAGCGAGCGCATACGCATGCACATCGGGATAGAAGCGCTCGAACAGGGCGCTCCATCCATGTGCCTCGCCACGCTGTGCGGCCTCTATCGCCTGGGTGAGGCGGGTGCTGTCTGCCAGGTGAGAGCCGCCCCAGTTGGATTCATCAAATATCAAGTCGGATGCGGTGGCCTCCGGGATACGGGTTGCTGAATACAGGTACCAGGTGGCGCGATGCGCCGCGCGACCACCCCGCGGCAGTCCTGGACGGGTTCCAGTCTGGCCGCAGGTCGCCTACGGCCTCAGGTACCGCATGTGGCGTCCCCGTTGATCGTGATCGTGTGTCCGGCGCCTCCGGCGCCGGATTCGGTGAGCGCGGCGTTGTTCCAGCGAACATGACCATTGCCCAGGGTGTAAAGGCCGGTTGCCGAGGAGGTGAAGAAATAGGCTGTCGATGCTGTCGAGAAGGAGCCGAAGTACACTTCCCCGCTGCCGCCTCCGATCTCAACGGCGACCGGCATGGAGCCAACCTGGGTGAGGCCGTTGATCAGCGCAAACGCGGCACCCGCGGGGCAGTTGACGAGCATCGAGGTGAGCGCCCCGCTGATCGCGCCGCCCGAGCTTGTCCCATTGATCGTGATGGTCCCGCTCCCCGGGGTCTTCGTTCCGCACGAGACTGAGCCTGAGATCGAGCTGATCGCGCCGATCGTACCCCTGCTCTGGCCGGCCGGCGTCGTGTCGGCGAGTTGTGCGTTGAACTGCGCGCCTTTGGCCGCGTCGAAATTGGTCACGCCCGGACCGGAGAAATTCCGCTGCGTGTAGGTCGACCCCGATCCGGCGCCGACCCGGAGGAAGACCTCGCTCG
Organism: Candidatus Dormiibacterota bacterium; assembly: GCA_963777445.1. Lineage (GTDB taxonomy): Bacteria > Chloroflexota > Dormibacteria > Aeolococcales > Aeolococcaceae > Palsa-851. The sequence goes on from CAVZQR010000004.1 coordinate 123,701, forward strand.
ACGTGAGCGTGATGAAGCCACCCATCGTCTTGTCGACGGTGGCGACCTGGAGGAGGATCTCGGGGCCGTTGAGCGAAGGGAAGGAACAGGTCACCGATGCGGGTGCGACGGTGGTCACGAGCTGCACCGCTCCGGTCTCCGTGAATTGACCGCCCGCCGCTGGAACCGGCGTCGCCGAGGGCGACGGCTTGGTTCCGCCGCTCGAGGTGGTCGGCTCGCTGCTACCGCACGCGGACAGCGCGAGCGCGGCGAGAGCGAGGATCGCCGGACCCCGTCTCTTGGCAATTCGAACCCAGTGCGGGCCCGCCGAAGACACCATGGCCCGGGATGATCCTCTCTCCTGGGCTGGCGGTGCCTGACTGTCGACGAACGTTCGCAGTCATGTGACAACCATCTCGGCGCAGCTATGCCACCACGATGGCGAGCGGCGCTTCGGCCGATGCGACGGAAACGCAGTTGCGTCCGAGGGCTTTCGCGGCATACAGGGCTTTGTCGACGGCGCGGAGCAGCGTGTCCGCGTCGTCTCCCGGACGCGAGGCGGCGACCCCGATGCTCACCGTGGTCAGGATGTCCGCTGCGTGGGTCATGACATCGATGCGCAGGCGCTCGGCAGCGAAGGCCCCGCCGGCTTCGTCGGTCTCCGGGAGGATGACCGCGAACTCCTCGCCGCCGACCCGTGCGGCGACGTCGATCCCCGACCGGATGATGCGGGACATCAGCAACCGGCCCATCGTCGCGAGCACCACGTCGCCCGCGCCGTGTCCAAAGGTGTCGTTGACGCGCTTGAAATGGTCGAGATCGAGCATCAGCAGACAGACCGGACGCTGCGTTCGAGCGCTTCGCGCCAGCTCGTTGGAGAGGCTCGAGCGGAATGAACGCCGGTTGACGAGACCCGTCAGGTCATCGGTGACCGCGAGCCGACGCAACTCGATGCGGAGCCGCTCGTCCTGCCGGCCGCGCAGGGCGATGAGCCAGAGCAGGACCAGGAAGGTTGCCCAGGTGAATGCCCACTGGGCGGCGTCACTGCCCGAGTGCATCACCCGTGCCTGGTCCCACGCCGACAGCGCGAGTGCAGGCGGGGCCGCGATGCAGAACCACTTGAATCCCTCGAGGTCGAACAGGATGACCGCCTCGACTCCGATGAGGAGCAGGCCGATGCTCTCGGCCGGTCCGGCGCCCGACTCCGCGCTGATCACGCTGAGCATCGCGACCAGGCAGCCGATGAAATCGGCGCACAACAGGGCGACGCGCAGTCGCCGCGGGACGCCTCCTCGGCGTTGCATTTCCATCGCCGCGAGGTTGTATCCGCCTGCCACGACGGCGACTCCGATGCTTCCGGGAAGCCAGTCGGGGTGCGGCGTCGTGAGCGCCGAGACGAGCAGGAGCGTCACGCCGAGCCAGCGAAGGGCAATGACCCCGCGATATCCGGATACAGTCAGGACGCTGCCTCCAGCCCGGGCGAGCCCGCGGACGATCACCTCGCATCCCCGGTGGCCAGCTCGGGTGGAATCCACCCGGGTTTGGCGCGCGCCTCGGAGGGATCACCGCGGTGGCTCATCACTTGAGCCTGTGCTTCTCCCGTGTTCGCGGCGGTCGACGCGCTCGATCGTAACCGCGTTGTCGGGGGCGTTCGGCAAAACGGAACTTGCCGGCCGCCGTCGGGCGCTCGTGATGGAGAGGCGGGCACGGGCATCCGACGCCGCTCTCTCGGCGAAGCGGCGCTACGGGCTGGCCCCGACCTGTCCCGGCAACCCATGCACCGGGATGCCGACAGACCCCATCCGTATCGACTGTGCCCAGCCGCCGTCCATCGGCACGATGACCACCTGGGTCGACCCCGACTGCTCGGGAACCGCGAATGGCAGCCTTGGGAGAATCACCACGGGATGCTGCGGTCCTGTGGCCGCCGGCAGGGCCGGCCGGAGCAGTGCGACGCCGACCGTCAGTGCCACACAGGCCGCGACGATCCCATACAGCAGGCGGCGCGCAACGGTTGGAGTCAGGCCTCCAGTATGCATCGCGACCCCGGGCGCGGCTGGAAGCAGGATGCGGGTGGGGCACTGGAGCCTCCGGGCCTGCCGGAGCGGCTCACCTGAATCTTGTGATGCACGTGACGTAAGGCATTCGCCGACTGGCCGGACCGCCGGCGGCAGGGCGGGAGTCCCCGAATCGACATCACCTCCATGGTGCATCCCTCCGACCTGAATACTCCCGACCCTGACGCTCGGGGGATCAGCCCGCCGAACGCGCCGGGTAAGATCCTCCAAAGGTGAGCTTCGAGGTCGCGACGCGCAATATCGCCGGCCAGGTGACCGCGCTGGGTACCGCTGATCAGTTCACCCTGGTCGTTGACCGGCCCATCGAAGCCGGCGGCGGCGGATGCGGATTCAACGGTGGTCAGTTGCTCTATTTGGCTATCGCAGGTTGCGTCTCCAACGATCTGTTCCGGGAAGCAACATCAGCGGGGGTGGCACTCGAACGCGTGGTGGTGCGTGTGACCGGTGACTTCGTCGGTTCACCGGCGGTTTCGACAGACGTTGCCTATGACGTGGAGATTTCCGGGAGCGGTTCCCCGGAGCAGCTGCGTGAGCTGGTCCAACACGTTGACCGGATCGCCGAAATCCCGAACAGCCTGCGGTCGGGCACGTCCGTCGACCTCCGAGCGATTCACATCGCCGACGACGTCTGAAGGACCGAACCAGGCAAACGTGTCCGAGCGATGGTATGACGCCAATGACATTGGCGGCCGAGCCGCCTTCTTCCGTGACCTCACAGCGATCTTTCGCAAGGACCACCCGCGCGAACCGCACGGGGAAAACCGTCAACGCCTCTGGCAGCTAATCGAGAAACATGGAGGAAGCCTGGACGGCCGCCCAACCTGGCTGCGCATCGTGTCCGAGATGATCGATGAGGATACGGTCGAGGTTAGGCAGACGCAGGAGGACGGCGCCTACAAGCTCTTCAATCTCACGGTGGCGGACACGCGCGAGCTGATAGTCGGGCCGCCGCAGTAACGCCCCGGAAGGCTGCGAGAGAGCGAGCTCGGGCACCCTGGGCCTCCAGCGATGTGGCGATACGCGTGTCGTCACGCCCGCTGAGATCGTCCATCACCGGTAGGACCACGTTCGAGGCATTTGCCCTGATGTAACCGTTCACGACAGGCGGGCCGCCCCCTGCTTGCCTTGCCGGTTTCGCATCTGCTCTGTTCCGAATGCAAAGAAGCCCCTCGCGGAGCTGAAAACAAAAGAGAGATACCCGGCAACGACCTACTCTCCCACCCCGTTGCCAGGGCAGTACCATCGGCGCTGGTGGGCTTAACTGCTGTGTTCGGGATGGGAACAGGTGTTTCCCCACCGCTATGATCACCGGATATCTCTCTCATGACGAGTGAGAATGCGAGTCTGGTCCACGGGAGCTCACGCGCTCTCCGTCGGAGAATCCTAGTGCGCCACTCGAGCGCTCTGCCAGGCGTTGCACTTTCCTGCGGCGCCACCCTTTGGCGCCATCCCACTCGTCGCTGAAAAGTGGGATAGGAGGTCAAGCCCTCGACCGATTAGTACCGCTCAGCTCAAAGAGTCACCTCTCTTACACCCGCGGCCTATCAACCAGATGGTCTCTCTGGGGTCTTACCCGGTTATCCGGTGGGAGATCTTATCTTGGAGTGGGCTTCGCACTTAGATGCTTTCAGCGCTTATCCCATCCGGACATGGCTACCCAGCGATGCTCTTGGCAGAACAACTGGTGCACTAGCGGTCCGTCCAACCCGGTCCTCTCGTACTAAGGTCAGCTCTCCTCAAATCTCCTGCGCCCACAGCGGATACGATCCGAACTGTCTCACGACGTTCTAAACCCAGCTCGCGTACCGCTTTAATGGGCGAACAGCCCAACCCTTGGGACCTACTCCAGCCCCAGGATGCGACGAGCCGACATCGAGGTGCCAAACCTTGCCGTCGATGTGACGCTCTGCAATTCCTTGCAGTGCAGACTATACCTTTGTCTCTTTCGAGACAGTGGCGTCTTATGGAGGACGTAGATTTGCCGTCGCCGGCAGTGCCCTCCATCTCTCGCCGATGCGAGAAGTCGTTACAGGGGAAGCTTGTATTGCATATCTGGAACCAATCCAGACGTAGCACGTGGCGACGCAGTCTCAGCCACGACAAGCAACCTTCCCTCGGTATTACCCACCAGACACGCTGGTTCGGGCTTCACCGATATGAGCCACAGTTTACCGCTCGATCACTCGAGCGGGGAGCCACAAATTGACTCTTGGGCAAGATCAGCCTGTTATCCCCGGGGTAGCTTTTATCCGTTGAGCGACGACCTTTCCATTCAGAGTCGTCGGATCACTATGCCCGACTTTCGTCCCTGCTCGGCTTGTCGGCCTCACAGTCAAGCTCCCTTACGCCATTACACGCCAAGGCCTGATTTCCATCCAGGCTGAGGGAACCTTTGGGCGCCTCCGTTACCGTTTGGGAGGCGACCGCCCCAGTCAAACTACCCGCCTGCCACGGTCCCGACACCGGATAACGGCGCCGGTTAGAAATAAAATCCAGCAAGGCTGGTATTCCAAGGTTGACTCCACCGAACCTAGCGGCCCGACTTCACAGTCTCCCAGCTATCCTCTACATGCTGGACCCCATTTCAGTGGCAAGTTATAGTAAAGCTCCACGGGGTCTTTCCGTCCTGCTGCGGGTAACCTGTATCTTCACAGGTACTTCAGTTTCGCCGAGTACGTGGCCGAGACAGCGCCCATCTCGTTACGCCATTCGTGCGGGTCGGAACTTACCCGACAAGGAATTTCGCTTAATCCTTGACTTAGACGTTGCCGTCTGAGCGGAGGTTGTTCCACGACCTCCCTGCATGTCGCCATGCAGATGGGACCATATCTTCAGCTCGAATCGAACTGTCTGGCGTATGGTCTCTGAGGATTCTGCTCACGCGTGAGCAGTCTTTCCTGCTGATTGTCCGCACCCGTCGCATTGTCACTGCACGACGCAGTAGCGCGGGATTCTCGGGTTTTCCAGCATATAGCCAGATTTTACTAAGGCAGCTACTGTCCTACCTTAGGACCGTTCATCGTTGTTGCTCCTCCAGGTACGAAGCCTGGAGTGGCCGGATTGGTTACCAGCTCTCATGGTCGCCCATGAGATCGGACCATCTCATCCCTCATCAAGGAGGGCCCGGCGTATGGCCTCTGAGGATTCTGCTCACGCTGAGCAGCCTTTCCTGCTGATTGTCCGCACCCGTCGCATTGTCACTGCACGGCGCAGTAGCGCGGGATACTCGGAGATTCCAGCAAATAGCCGGGTTTTATAACTACCGCGGTCAAATGTTGATAGTTACGGCCGCCGTTTACCGGGGCTTCATTTCAGAGCTTGCACTCCTCCACTTAACCTTCCGGCACCGGGCAGGCGTCAGCCCCTATACGTCAGCTTACGCTTTAGCAGAGACCTGTGTTTTTAGTAAACAGTCGGATGGGCCTTTTCTCTGCGGCCCTCGTCAGCTCACCGAGTAAATCGGATCACCGCCAAGGGCTCCCCTTCTCCCGAAGTTACGGGGACATTTTGCCGAGTTCCTTAGCCACGTTTCCCTCGATCGCCTTGGAATCCTCTTCCCACCTACCTGTGTCGGTCTGCGGTACGGGCGCCGTGGTTCTCGCTAGAGGCTTTTCTTGGAGGCATGGAACCGGCCCCATCGACACGAAGTGTCTTGGGATCCTTCTCGGAGTTAGTGTCAAGCGGATTTGCCTACTTGACCTCCTACAAGGCTCCGTCGGGGACAACCGTCGCCCCGTCAGGCCTATCCTTCCCCGTTCCCCCATTGCTGATAACGAACCAGCGGCGGTGTTGGAATGTTGACCAACTGTCCATCGCCTACGCCTTTCGGCCTCGGCTTAGGTCCCGACTGACCCTGGGTCGATTAACGTAGCCCAGGAAACCTTAGGTTTACGGCGAACACGTTTCTCACGCGTTTCTCGCTACTTGTGCCGGCATTCTCACTTCTGTCCGCTCCACCCGTCCTTACGGTCAGGCTTCGCAGCAAACAGAACGCTCCTCTACCACGACCTTCCTGTGAAGGAAGGCCATCCACGGCTTCGGTTGCAAGCTTGAGCCCCGATCATTGTCGGCGCCACGACATTCGACCAGTGAGCTGTTACGCACTCTTTAAATGGTGGCTGCCTCTAAGCCCACATCCTGGTTGTCTGGACACCGTGACATCCTTTTCCACTTAGCTTGCGATTTGGGACCTTAGCCGGTGGTCTGGGCTGTTTCCCTTTCGACGATGAAGCTTAGCCCCCACCGTCTCACTGCCGCCGGAAAGTTTGTTGCCATTCGGAGTTTGGTTGGGTTTGGTAACGAGGTGATCGCCCCTAGCCCATTCAGTGCTCTACCGGCCACAAACCCATCGACGACGCTGCACCTAAATGCATTTCGAGGAGAACCAGCTATATCCGAGTTCGATTGGCATTTCACCGCTATCCACAGTTCATCCGCCGCGTTTTCAACCGGGGTCGGTTCGGGCTTCCACGCGGTCTTACCCGCGCTTCACCCTGACCATGGATAGGTCACTCGGTTTCGGGTCTACTCCATGCGACTACCACCACCATTACGGTGGTCACGCCCTATTCAGACTCGCTTTCGCTACGGCTCCGGGTGTCAACCCCTTAACCTCGCCACATGGAAGTAACTCGCCGGCTCATTCTACAAAAGGCACGCAATCAGGCATTCCCACTAGGGGCATAGCCCTCTCACGGCTTGTAAGCACACGGTTTCAGGTACTTTTAACTCCCCGTCTGGGGTGCTTTTCACCTTTCCCTCACGGTACTTGTTCACTATCGGTCACCAAGAGTATTCAGGCTTGGACGATGGTCCGCCCAGATTCCCACAGAATTCCACGTGTTCCGTGGTACTTGGGAGCTCTCAAAGGAGGTCGTGTGCCTTTCGCGTACGGGGCTGTCACCCTCTGCGGCCGGCTTTTCCAATGCCGCTCGGCTAGACAACGACTTTGTAACTCCTTGTCCCCTCGGCAGAGGGAACGCTGAGGTCCCGCGACCCCGAGACGGAAACGCCTGCCGGCTATCACGCCGTCTCGGTTTAGCCTCACCCCTTTTCGCTCGCCACTACTCAGGGGATGACATCTTTTCCTGCGGATACTTAGATGTTTCAGTTCTCCGCGTGCCCTCTACCCGGCCTATATATTCAACCGGGAGTACCTGGACATTCCTCCAGGTGGGTTGCCCCATTCGGAAATCCCCGGATCGAGTGCTTGCTAGCAGCTACCCGAGGCTTATCGCAACAACGCTACGTCCTTCATCGGCTCTTGGTGCCAAGGCATCCACCGTGTGCCCTTGGTAGCTTGACCTTTCCTATCGTCACTGTTCAATGACTGCAGGAGGCCTGGTGACGACGCTGCGTCACCACGACACGTGTTTCGCCTGGCTTGTTGTTTGTTATTGAGGATTCTCACTTGAACGCTGGACGACGGAAACCGTCCAGTGTTCTCGCAGACTCGCTATTCTCGTGTCAACGTGCAAACGACCGACCTTGTGGCCGGTTGTCGAGCGGAGGGGTCGTTGCCCGTGGAGATGGCCGGGCTCGAACCGGCGACCCCCTGCTTGCAAAGCAGGTGCTCTTCCAGCTGAGCTACATCCCCGAACGGATACGAGCGTGGGCCTTTGTGGATTCGAACCACAGACCTCACGGTTATCAGCCGTGCGCTCTCACCAACTGAGCTAAAGGCCCGTGTGGGCCCGGCGCAGCCGGTCCCCTTGACCGCTGAAGCGTGGAGCGACATCCGCGAGGCGACGTGGTTGCCTCGGGCGCCTGGAGCACCGCGCTCCTGACGCGCATCGATTTCTGCAGATTCCCACTGCCTGCTGGCCGGCCTTCCCATCACGCTTGCGCATGGTGGATCGCGCCACGTTACATCCCGGTACTCTTCGCGATTGCTCGCTACTCTTCGCGGTTCTTCATGACGCGTTACTGCTCGACTTGAGTTGACTGGTCCGTGCCGTGACGCGCATTGCTGTGCGTACGCACTCGGGCCACTCCCTAAAAGGAGGTGATCCAGCCGCACCTTCCGGTACGGCTACCTTGTTACGACTTCACCCCCCTCACCGGGCACACCTTCGGCACCTCCGTCCCTTGCGGGTTCGGCCAGCGACTTCGGGTGCACCAAACTCGGGTGGTGTGACGGGCGGTGTGTACAAGGCCCGGGAACATATTCACCGCGGTGTGCTGACCCACGGTTACTAGCAACTCCGACTTCATGCAGGCGAGTTGCAGCCTGCAATCCGAACTGGGCCCAGCTTTAAGGGATTGGCTTCACCTCGCGGTGTCGCAGCCCGTTGTACTGGGCATTGTAGCATGTGTGTAGCCCCAGGTATAAAGGGCATGATGACTTGACGTCATCCCCACCTTCCTCTGGGTTTCTCCCAGCAGTCTGGCTAGAAAATACAACTAACCACAGGGGTTGCGCTCGTTGCGGGACTTAACCCAACACCTCACGGCACGAGCTGACGACAGCCATGCACCACCTGTGCATCCACCTTTCGGGGACCGTGTTTCCACGGTTTTCGAATGCATGTCAAACCTGGGTAAGGTTCTTCGCGTTGCCTCGAATTAAACCACATGCTCCGCTGCTTGTGCGGGCCCCCGTCAATTCCTTTGAGTTTTAATCTTGCGACCGTACTCCCCAGGCGGTGCACTTAATGCGTTAGCTGCGGCACTGAGCGCGTCAATACGCCCAACACCTAGTGCACATCGTTTAGGGCGTGGACTACCGGGGTATCTAATCCCGTTCGCTCCCCACGCTTTCGCGCTACAGCGTCAGTTGCGAGCCAGAAGGCCGCCTTCGCCACTGGTGTTCCTCCCGATATCTACGCATTTCACTACTACACCGGGAATTCCACCTTCCTCTCTCGCACTCAAGCCAACCAGTATTGGAGGCAGTTTCAGAGTTGAGCCCTGAAATTTCACCACCAACTTTGTCGGCCGCCTTAACGCGCTTTACGCCCAGTAAATCCGGATAACGCTCGCCCCCTACGTATTACCGCGGCTGCTGGCACGTAGTTAGCCGGGGCTTTCTTGGAGGGTACCGTCATTGTGTTCTTCCCCTCCGACAGAGCTTTACAACCCGAAGGTCTTCATCACTCACGCGGCGTTGCTCCGTCAGGCTTTCGCCCATTGCGGAAAATTCCTAACTGCTGCCTCCCGTAGGAGTCTGGGCCGTGTCTCAGTCCCAGTGTGGCTGATCGTCCTCTCAGACCAGCTACCCATCATCGCCTTGGTAGGCCGTTACCCCACCAACAAGCTAATAGGCCGCGAGCCCGTCATCGAGCGGCTTACGCCTTTACTCACACCAGGATGTCCTGTTGTGACCACATCGGGTATTAATCCTGGTTTCCCAGGGCTATCCCCAACTCGAAGGTAGGTTGCTCACGTGTTACTCACCCGTTCGCCGCTAGATGTGAATTGGGTTACCCCTCATCACACCGCGCTCGACTTGCATGTTTCATGCACGCCGCCAGCGTTAATCCTGAGCCAGGATCAAACTCTCCATGAATACGTCTGTGTCCCGGCTAAGCCGGGTCGTAGACATGCTTTGACGAGGCCTACGCCGGTCCGTGCTCGATGGCACGAGACCCAAGGCCGTCGCGGAAAGTCGTCTCCACTCTTCAAGTGTCAAGGTTCATGGCGCGCCAAGTCCACGATGGAATCCCTGGCAACGCGGCCGTCGGGAGCACCCCCGAGCGGGCAACCCCCGAAGTTTACTGATCCGGAGGCCCCAGGTCAAGTCGGGCGGGCGGCCGTGTGGTCGGGCGGTGGCGCCTCAGTTTGAATCGGGAGGTCGAGGAGCCCCGCGTCGGGCCTTCAAGCCACCGGAATCGCGAGAAGAATCGCCAGCGTTGCCAAGAAGACCAGAATCAACCCGATCCCGTATAGGACGGAGCGGACGTCGGTCCGCGGACCGAAGAGCACCGGGGCGAGAAGCCAGACCACCAAGCCGGCCGCGAGGATCTGCCATCGGTGCCTGAGTACCCAAGGCATGCCCCGAATCATCCCACCGCACGGATCGCGGCGACCACCCAGGCAGGGCGACGATCTCCTCGATCTTCCAGATGTGATCGCTGACGCCAGCGGCCATCGCGGCCTAATTGCGGAAGAAGTCCCCGGTTGATCGTCTGGCGTTGGCGTTGAGGATGCGGGCTCCGTCGTGCCACCATGGGTGCGACTTGATCCTTTGCCCAGGCTGCGGAGCCGACAGGCTCATACCGCTGAGCTTCCCCGAGTACCGGCGTCAAGCCGGTCCTGAGGTCAGCTTTCGCCGCCCTCTCGCGAAGTGCACCGGGTGCGGAGAGCGCATCTTCGCCCGCGTCGTCGCACGGTCGCGGCTGCCAATCGACATCGAGTACGAGTGATTCGAGCCAGGTTCGACCTTCTCTGAACGCTCTCCGGCGGACAGACGAAAGGTTGGTCGAGATGGCATGGTCACGTGCAATGTGATTGTCTGCCCAGCGTGCGGTGCCGACCGTCTGATTCCGCTCACGTTCGCGGTCTTTCAGCGCCAGACCGGCCCCGAGGTGGTCCTGCGCCGGCCGCTGGCCAAGTGCTCCTCATGTGGCGAGCGCATGTTTGCGCAGATCATCGCCCGCCAGCGGGTCCCCAAATAGACCGGAGCGCCTTCCCGGCCTTCAGATCGATCGACGACCCGCGAACGCCCGAGCCATGGTGAGCTCGTCGGCGTATTCGAGGTCGGACCCCGCCGGAAGCCCATGAGCTGGTCGTGACACGGTGACCCCCAGGCTGGCGAGCCGCTCGGCCACGTAGTACGCGGTCGCCTCACCCTCGACGTCGGGGTCGGTCGCGATCACCACCTCGCGAATCTCCCCCTCCGCCACCCGCGCCTCGAGCTCGCGAATGCGGAGCTCGTCAGGGCCCACGCCATCCATCGGCGACAGAGCGCCGCCGAGCACGTGATACAGACCGTGGAACTCGCCACTCCGTTCGACGGCCAGCACGTCGAGCGCTTCCTCAACAACGCATAACAACGATCCATCTCGCTTGGCATCCGTGCATATCGCGCAGAGCGGCCCATCGGCGATGAAGAAGCAGCGCGAGCATGGACGGACACGCGCGTGCAGGTCGGTGAGCGCGCCGGCGAGGCGCTGGGACATGTCGGCCGACGCCCGCAGGCAGTAGAACGTCAGGCGCTGAGCCGTCTTCGGGCCGATGCCGGGGAGCCGCCCGAACTCGGCGGCGAGCCGCTCGACGGCCTCAGGAACGAGTGGCACGTCCCGCCTCCGTCATCACGCGACGCCGGACTCCCGTCAGAGCAGGCCGGGAGGAAGTCCCAAGCCGGCCGTCAGCTGCGACATGTTCGCCGCCGCTGCAGCGCGCGACTTGTCGAGAGCGTCATTGCATGCGGCGAGGATGAGGTCGGAGAGCAGCTCAGCACCCTCTTCGAGCGCCTCGGGCTCGATGGTCACGGACAGCACCTTCTGATGCCCGTCGGCGGTGATGGAGACGACGCCCCCGCCGGCGGTGCCGGTCACGGTCACGTCGTTGAGCTCCTCCTGCATCTTGGCCATGCGGGCCTGCACCTGCTGGAGCTGCTTCATCATCTGCTGCTGATTCTTCATCTGGGACCTCGTTGGGGCAGTCTACGCACCGTTGACCGATCGCGGCGCGCCCAGCCTGGTGTCATCGTGAAGGCGGGTGGCGGTGACGCGGCTGCCGGCAAATGTCTCGAGCACCGCTTGGGTCACGTCGCTGACCGTTCCGGACGGGCCACGCGGTCGCTCTTCGCCGGTGAACCGCGTCAGCACCTCGACGGGCCGGCCGCCGATCGTGGACAGCGCCTCGGCGATCACGCGTCGTTTCTCAGGGTCACTGATCTGCTCGTGGTGGAAGCGACCATTGGTGCCGATGGTCACGCTCGCCGCGTCGGCAGCGACCGGCCTGCAGTCCCGAAGCACCCCGGCGAGCCCCTTGTTCGCCCGCGCCACCGCTTCGATGGCCACCGGCCATTCGGCGATCCATCCGTCAACCGTGGTGAGATCCCGCCTGCCGATCGCCTCCGCAACGACGTCCGCCGTGTCGGGTACAGCGGCCGGGACGTCGTCCGCAGCCGGGGCCGCGGGCTCCGTGACGCTGTCCTCTCGCGGCACCGGGACGGGCGCGCGGCTGATCGCTCGCGGCGGAGCAGCCGGCGCGCCTCGCTCGAGAGCGGCGACGCGCAGCGCCAGCGCGGCAACCCCGGCAGCCTCGCCGTCCGCGGCCGGTGGACGCAGCGCGCGGAGCAGGCAGACCTCGACGAGCAGACGGGCGTCGACGGACTGACGAAGGTTCATCTCCGCCTCGGCGACGAGTTCGAGGAGACGCAGCCACAGCCCGGCCGGCGCGATGGCGGCGAGGTCGGCAACCAGGGCAACCTCATCGGCACTGACCGACGCGCCCTCCGGGTAGCCGAGCGCGACAAGTTCCGCGGCCCGCGCCAGGCGCGCGACGTCGCGAAACAGCTGGCGCGGATCAGCGCCGGCGTCGAAGGCGGCGGCTGCCGCCCGCAGCGTGCCGGCGGGGTCGGCGCCGGCAAGCGACATGACCAGCGAGTGCAGGGTCGACGGGTCGGTGAGCCCGAGCGAACGGCGTGCGACCGCGACGGTGACCGGTCGCTCGCCGGCGCCCAGCGCCTGCTCCAGCAGCACCAGCGCATCGCGCAGGCTGCCCTGTGCCGCCGTGGCAAGCAGCACGAGCGCATCGGCGTCGACCTTGTCGTCCTCTTTGCGGGCGACGTCGGCCAGGAGCTGTTCGATCGCCGGAACCGGCACTCGCCTGAAGTCGAATCGCTGGACCCGGGATCGCACCGTCTCCGGCACCTTGTGGGGCTCGGTGGTCGCCAGCACGAAGAGCACGTGGGGCGGCGGCTCCTCGAGCGTCTTGAGGAAGGCGTTCCACGCATCCGTGGTGAGCATGTGCGCCTCGTCGATGATGTAGACCTTGCGGCGCAGCACGGCCGGCAGGTACCGGACCTTGTCGCGCAGGTCGCGCATCTCGTCGATCCCGCGGTTGCTGGCGGCATCGATCTCGAGCACGTCCACCGCCGCCCCGCTCAGGATCTCCAGACACGGTGGGCAGGCATTGCACGGCTCGCCGTCGACGACGGCGTCGCAGTTGACCGCACGGGCGAGGATCCGAGCCGTCGACGTCTTGCCGGTGCCACGCACGCCTGCGAACAGGTAGCCGTGTGCCAGGCCCCCCGAGCTGACCTCGTTCAGCAGCGTGCGAGCCACGACCTCCTGCCCGACCAGGTCGGCGAAGCGCTGCGGCCGGTAGCGCCGATAGAGGGCGAGGCTCACGCCCGGGGGCCCCACCACAGGTCGATCAAGCGGCGATCCAAGACGCGCGACTCCTCCACGATGGTCACCCGCAAGCGGGCGGCATTGTCGCAATGAGAGCGGGCCGCCCGTGATCCGCGCCCGCCGGTGAAATGAGGGGGTAGTCGCGCACCCCACGTCGTCGGCACGCCACCGGCGCTCACCCGTACGACCGGCTCAGACCAGGTGTCCCCACGGCACCCCCGGGGAACCGCTTACCGCTGCTTCCTTCCGGACCTGACGGGGTTCACGGGCCCGAGCTGCGCGGGACCCAGTCGTCAACGCCGGCGCGTCCGGAGCAGACCCAATGACGCGCCCCCTCGGTGGGGAATTCAGCCCCGCTATAGCGGATTGCGGGTACAGGGCACCGCTAACGCCCCGCCTAGCGCGACCGCCCTCATTGTACCGGCAGCGACGACCCCACCGGAGACTTGTCGGGGGCATCCTCGGGCGCCTGCACTCGCTCCGGCCAGCGCAGCAAGATGCGCGTGCCGGGTCCCACTCGCGTTTCGACCCCGACGGTGGCGCCGTGCGCCTGGACGACGCGTTTGACCAGGGCGAGCCCCATACCGGTGCCTCCGAAACGGCGGGTGGCGGTGTTGTCCACCTGGAAGAAGCGCTCGAAGATCCGCGGAACGTCGTCGGCCGGAATGCCGATCCCCTCGTCCATGACCTCGATGAGAACGATTCCCGGCGCTGCCCGCGTCCCGCGCACGACCACGGTGCCCCGACCGTCGCTGAATTTGACCGCGTTGTCGATGAGCGCGCGGAGCACCTGTCCAAGCCGGTCGGGGTCGGCGAACAGCGTGAGTCCCGCCTCAACCTCGACCTCGGCCGGGATGGGCAGCCCGCCCTTGTGGCGTTCGCCAACCACGGTGATCGCGCTCCGCACCGCAACCTCGAGCGGCACATCCGCGAGCCCCAGCGTCAACTCCTCAGCGTCGCCGACCGAGAAGTCGATGATCGTCTCGACGATCCCGTCGAGATTCCTCGCGGCGACCTGGATATCACGCAGCGCCTCGAGCTTCGGCGAATCCTCCCAGACCTCCCAGCACATCTCGATGAGGTCGCTGAGCCCCAGAATCGCCGTGAGCGGGGTGCGCAACTCGTGCTGCACCGTCGACAGAAAATCCGACTTGAGGGTATCGAGCTCGCGCAGGCGGCGGGCCGACTCCCGCTCGACCTCATAGAGACGCGCATTCTCCATGGCGATCGCCGCGTTGTTGGCAAGGATGGCGAGAACACCCTCGACGTCATCATCGAGCGGCGTCCCGTCCGATGGCGACATCACCGCCAGCGCCCCCACCACAGCGCCCCGGTAGGACATCGGCAGCACCAGCAGCGATCCCTCGCCGCGGACCGACGCGCTTGACCCGCTGCCCGGTGCGGACCTCGGGGAGCTCAGTCCACCCCGCGAACGCGTCAAGACCCGCACGATGCGGGTCGATCGCCTGAATGCTCAGATCCTCGCCATCGCGAAGCGCCATCGCGGCGGAGGCGCCGTCGCCCGCGATCGACGCCGCGGTGCAGACGACCTCGCGCTGCAACGCCGCGATACCGCCGGTGGTGCTGGTCAGCGCGCGGGCGACCGCGTCAACCCGCTCCACGGCGCCCTCGACGAGAACATGCTCGTTCGAATCCGGAGCGCCCTTCATGGATCGATCATACGGACGGTCCGGCGGACGTCCGCCGATGAGTCAGTGACGGCTGCCCAACAGACGGGTCGACAGCTGCGGTTCCTCGCCGCGGGCGATCCGCCGGATGTTCGAGGCGTGGCGCACGATCACGAGGGTCGACGCCAGGGCGGTGAAGACGAACGGCACCGCGTCGTGATGGCGGCTGCTGTCGAGCCCGGCACCCAGCGTCGCGGTCCCCGCAGCGGTCAGCGACCCGACGGACATGGTTCGGCTCAGGGCGAGGGCGCCGATGCCACCGACGGTTGCCCAGGCCGCCGCCTCCGGCGACACCATCAGCAGCCCGCCGAATGCCGTGGCGACCGCCTTGCCTCCGCGGAAGCGTGCGAAGACCGGCCAGGAGTGTCCGACGCACGCGGCCAGACCGGCCGCGGCCTGGGCGGCGGGGTCGGCGCCACAGCGTCGTGCCAGACCGATGGCGGCGGCTCCTTTGGCGACGTCAAGGGCGAAGGTGATCGCCCCCGCCCGCGCGCCGACCGTACGCAGCACGTTGGCGGTGCCCATGTTGCCGCTGCCGAAGTCGCGGACGTCAAGCCCTCCGACAGCCCTGCCGACGATCAGGCCGAAGGGCACCGACCCGATGAGATACCCGGCGGCGCAGCTCGCTGCGGCAGCCGCGTTGCCAGCCATGGGGCGAGTTTAGCCCCGCACGACGTCGGGGGCCAGTACCGCGACTCCGGGGGACGGCCGAAGCTCGAAGGTGGTACCTCCCCCACACGCGTCGGCCATGGCCTCCCTGCATGCCGCAGCTCGGCTTCTCGTGACCAGCGCGGCGACCGCACCGCCAAAGCCTGCGCCGACCATGCGCGCACCGGCGCAGCCATTGACGAGCCGGGCGGCCAGCACCACGGAGTCGAGCGTCGGAGTGCTGACCTCATGGAGATCACGAAGGGATTGATGGCTCGCGGACATCAGACGACCAAGGGCGGCGAGATCGCCCGCTCGCAACGCCACCGCCGCCGCCGCCGCGCGGGCGCTCTCCCCCATCACGTGGCGAAGGCGCCGCTTGATGGCGGGGTCGAGCGCGGCGGCATCGATGGCCGGCTCACTGAGGTCCCGGCAGGTCGCGACCCCGAGCGCCGCGAGCCCCGATTCGGTTTCGTCGCGGCGGAGGCGGTATTCGACGCCCCCGACGTCGTGGTGGGTGCCGGTGTCGCAGCCCACCAGCACCGCGTCCGCCCACGGCCACGGCACCAAGGTCTCGCCGCCTGTTCGGCAGTCGAGCAGCAGGGCACCGTGCTCGGGCGCGTCGATCACGGCGCGCTGATCGAGTGGACCACAGGGAACGCCGACGACATCCCGTTCCGCTGTCAGCGCGACGGCGGCGAGGTCCCGCGCGGTCATCGTCGCCCCGAGCATCCGCAGGATCGCGGTCGTGACGGCGACGATCAGCGCTGCGGACGAAGCGAGCCCCGCTCCGGCGGGCAGCGTCGCAGCGACGCCGACTTCGATCACGGGGACCGAGACCCCCCTGCCGCGCAGAACAACCACGGGGGCGAGCACCCGATCCCCGATATCGCCGGCCGGGCCGGGGTTGGAACGAGACACGACGGTCCCGCCGCTCGTCACCAGGTACCGGGGCATCTCGGTGGGGCGGACCGCGACCGCAATCCCGAGGTCGACCGCCAAGCAGAGGACCTCACCTCCGGCATAGTCGACGTGCTCCCCCACGAGCGTGCAGCGCCCCGGAGCCCAGGCCGTTGCGGGCGCAGATCCCGGTCCGCCCGCATCCCCCAGCGCTCGGACCGCGGCCGCCGTCAGGCCGGGCGCATCACCGATCGTCATACACGTGGTGGAACGGATACCACTGCTCGGGGTGGGCGCGGATCGCGGGTTCGACGCAGGCGGCGATCCGCCCGATCACCGCGGCGTCATCGCCGGAAGCGTCGACGGGCGGGTGGATCTCGAGCACCCATCCCCTGCCGTCGCGCCTGCAGGTGACCGGGAGGATCGATGCGCCGGTCGACGCCGCGAGGCGCGCGGGCACGGCACTGCAGCGGACCGGGCCCCCGCAGAACGGCACCACCACCGTCGGACCCGCTTCCGGGACATCGAGCATCAGGGCAACCGTCCGGCCACGCCGCAGGGCCCGGAACAGCCCGCGCGCGGACTGCCGCACCGTGAAGATCTCAAGACCCTTGCGCTGGCGCGACAAGGCAACCATCTCCGTGATCCCGGGAGATACGACCGGGGCCATCACCGTGCTGAGATGAAGCCCGAGCCCGAGTGAGGCGCTCGCTGCCATGTCCCAGTTGCCGAAATGGGGGAGCACGACCATCGCTCCGCGCTCGCCCGCATCGAGGTGCTCGGCGCCGATCACGCGGAAGAATCGGAGCACCTCCGCCGAGTCCAGGGGCTCGGCCCACATCGAGTCGACGATCATGCGCACGTACTCCTGATACGAACGTCGCGCGAGCGAGGCGGCCGCGGCGTGATCGAGGTGCGGCTGCAGGCGATGGTGGTTCGCCGCCGCGCGCACACGCTCCTCGCGGCTGAGGCCGGCGTACCAGGCGGTTCCGGCGGCCGTGGCGGCAGCACCGCGGAGAGGACCGATCAAACGCACGGCCCTGGTGAGCAGGCCCAACGCGACCGCGGGCAGATCCCGCCCGGTCCCGCCGTCTGGACGTTCCCAGCCGGTCAGCGCAGCGTTCCGGCTCCCGCCGTCGCCACCGCGAGCAGCGGCTGGATGAGCACCACCAGGCCAACGCCGGCGAGGCACGCCGCGCCCGCGACGATCCGCGAGACGAGCGGCGTCGCACCCAGCGTGAACGGCACCTCGTCTCCGGCGTCCGAATAGAGCGTCGCGATGAAGCGCAACGCGGCGATCAGCGTCAGCACGGTCGCACCGACGGCGAGGATCGCCAGCCAGCCGTAGTGCGAATCGGCGGCGCTCGATATCAGCAGCACTCTGGACAGGAAACCGGCCAGCGGAGGAACCCCCGCCAGCGTTCCAACCGCCACCGTCATGAGGAGCGCGGCCGGGGCTGACCGGTGCGCCAGCCCGCGCATGTTGTCGATCGAATCCCCGAGCCCCGCCACCTGGAGCATCGCGAGCACGCCGAAGGCGGCCAGGGTTGCGATCGCGGTGATGCCGAGCCCCCCGAGGAACGCCGTCATACCGTAGGCCGGAAGACCTCGCGACCCCGTGGTGAATGCGAGCAGACCGAGCAGCAGCATTGCCGCCTGCGCGCTGACCAGCTGACCGATGAGCCGTGAGACAGCGGTCTCCCGCAGGGAGTTCAGGGATGCGTGGCCAAGCGCGACTGCCGCCACGATCGGGACGAGCCATCTCCAAACGCCGACGCCAGGGCCGAAGCCCGAAACCGTCACTCGCGCGAGCGCCGCGCCCCCGGCGATCAGGCTCATGGCGATGATGAAGCCGGCGGCTCCCGCGGGCACGTTGGTGGCGACGCGGCCCACCCAGCGCCGCAAGGGAAAGACGCCGAGCGTCCCGCAGAGTCCGAGGACCACGAGCGTCACGCCGAGCGCCACGGCCCCCGGAGCCCCGTGGGCGGCCGCCGCGACGGATGCGAGATTTGTGCTGCGGCTTGTCCCGTAGAGGAGCGCGAGGCCGTACAAGACCGCGGCGATACCCACGCTCCCCTCGATGAGATGCTCGAACGAGGAGACTGCGCCGCGCGGATTTGTCTTGACGAGCGCCCCCAGCGCCACGAGGCAGACGAGCATCAGCGCGAGCGAGATGAACAGCGTGGTCATCTCGCGTTCCGCGGCGATCGCTTCCGCGGCAGCGGTGGCAACCAGAATCAGCGCATAGAAGGCACCGGTGCGCGATGGGATGCTGCGCACCGCCGAGTCGCCGATCAAGCAGGTGCACAGCGCGGTCACGCAGGCGAGGATGGCGATGAACATGGCGAAGCTGTCCACCACGAACCCACCGTTCCAGACCGTGATCGCCACCCCGGAACGCATATTGCGAAGGCCAAGCAGCACCAATCCGCAGGCGGCGAGCGACCCGGCCAGACCGATGCAGGCGATCCAGCGGTGGATGTCAGGCCGGAGTCCGGGCCTGAGCAACGCGACGAGCACGGAGACGATCGCGGTCCCGGTGAGCATTGACTCAGGGAGCAGGGCGAGCGTCATGGCATGTCCAAAGTCGGCGAGCATCCCTATCCTCCCGAGATCCGTGTGGTGATCTCGAGGACCCCGTTGGCGATGACCGGGACGACAGCCCCGACCCGAATGCCGAACAGCACCAGCGCGGCGACGAGCGGAAGGAGCACGGTCAGATCCAGGAGTGTCACGTCACGCACCCGCGCGAACTGGTCGCGTGCGGGCCCGAAGAAGACGCGACTCGCCACCAGGAGCAGACCGCCGGTGGTCACGATCACGCTGGCCATGACGAGCACGGTGGCGATGCGGTGCTCCGGAAACGAGCCTGCGAAGACCATGAAGTCCCCGGTGAAGCCGGCGAGCATCGGGACGCCGATGACGCTCGCGGCCGCGACGAGCCAGAACCCGGCAAGGCGCGGCGCCTGCGACACCAGACCGCCCATGTTGCGAATGCTGGTGGTGCGTGTGCGTTCCTCGACGGCGCCGCTGACCAGCGTCAGCATCGCCGACCCGAACCCCTGTCCGGCGAGCAGCAGGACGGCACCGACCAGGGCAACCGATGTTTGCGCCCCGATCGCGAGCAGGACGAGCGACATCTGCGCGACGTTCATGTATCCGATGAATCGGCGCAACTCGTCCTGACGGAGAGCGCCGATGCTCCCCCAGAACGCGCCGACGACTGCCAGACCGGTGATGACGAATGAGTAGTAGTGAGCCGGCACCGGGAAGACGACGAGGCTGATGCGCATCATTCCGTAGCCACCGAGCAGCAACATCGTCCCGGAAAGAATCATGGCGACGCCCGGACTCGCCTTGGCCTGTGCCTCGAGCATCCACGTGTGCACCGGGAAGATGGCCATCGCGATGGCAAATGCCAGGAAGCTCAACCAGAATCCGACCGTCTCGGCGGTCACCGAGAACTTGGTCAGGTCGGCCCCCATGTCGGACGACTGGGCGCCCGCCTCGACGACGACGATCGCCACGGTCGCGATGATCAGCGCGAGGGACACTGCGTGGAATCCCGCGAACCAGGCGGCCGCGCGCCGCGAACCGTCGCCGCCGTAGATGCGGATGAGCAGGTACATCGGGAGCAGGAGCAGGCCCCAGAAGGCCGCGAAGAGCACGAAGTCCGCTGAGCAGAGCACCCCGTTGACGGCGGTCTCCAGGACCAGCACGAGGATCACATACAGACGGACGCGCTCATGGACCTTCCACGAATGGAAGATTGCGCAACCGAACACCGTGGTGACGACGACGAGGAGCGGGAGCGTGATGCCGTCCGCGACCAGGTCGTAGTGCGCCTGGAACAGGAAACTCGAGAACCACGTGTGGCTCTCCTGGTACGCCGATGCAAGACCGCCACCAGCGCCGAGTGCGATCTGCCCCAGGATGGCGAAGAACGTGGTGACGAAGAAACTCGCTCCGGCGCCGCCGAGGGCGATGGTGCGCACCCGGGCGCGCTGCTCGTCGTTGTGCTCGGGAAGGAAGAGCGCGATGAGCGCGAAGAGCAGCGGCGCCCAGACGATCGTCGACAGGATGATGCTCACGCCACATGCACCCAGAGGTGACCCGTCGCCGCCAGCACCGACAGCAACGCGAGTATCGCGACGACGACGATGCCACCAGCGAGGTAGCGGGCGAATCGCGCATTGCGGACGAGGCCGACCAGTGTTGCCGCGTCATCGACGCTCTCCCCCACCGACGCTGCAATCGGCGCGGTCACCTGCTCATCAAAGCTCGAGACCCGTCCGGCAAGTTCGAGGATCGGCTGCGAAGCCAGGTCCGTGAGGCGCTCGACGTAGAACCCCTCGGCAGCCACGCGAAGCGGCCAGCTGCCGCTGATGGCGGCGACGCGGTGACGAGCGGGATTGAACCAGAGGTATGCGGCGCCGAATCCGAATGCCAGGGCCACCAGCGCGATCAGCACCGCCACTCCGTCGAGCCCGATCGACTGCTGATGCTGCCCGTAGAAGACGAATCGCATGAAGGGCTGGAGCCCCGGCAATCCGACGAGCACCGCGACCACCGCAGCGGCAATCACGAGCCAGATCGGACGGCGCAGCGTGTTCTCGACCTCGGCGACGCGGTCGTGCTGGAAGCCGCGGCGACGAGCGACCGCTCCGGTCGTAATGCTGAGCACGAGGCGACCGGCGGCCAGGGCAACCAGAGCGGCAGCGGCGACCGTGACGATGGTCACCACGATGCGCTCACTGGCGCTGAAGACTCCGCCGGCAGGGTCGGCGCCGCTCAGCGACGATGACACCGCGTAGTAGGCACTCAGGCCGACGCCGCCGGCGAGGAGCGCCCAGACGCCAAGTGCCACGCTGGTGGTGCGCAGCCTGGTCCACGCGCCACCCATCTCGGTGATGTCGTCGGTGCGGTACACCCGTACGGCGTTACCCACCGTCAGCAGGAGGAGCGTCGAGGTGAAGACCGATGTGAGCGCGATGAACACGCCGGGGCTGTACCCCCCCATCCCCAGCGCAACCAGTCCGAAACCAAGTTCGGCCGCCACTGCGCACGCGGCGATCCGCGTGATGCTGCGCTGCGTGATCGCGGTTGCTGCCGCCAGCGCGGCGCTGACGCCACCCACGAGCGCGAACACGGGAAGCGCTCGCGGAGCATGCGCGGCCACGGGGTAGATGCGGGCGACGAGAAAGATGCCGAGGGGGGCAACCGTGGCCGCGGCCAGCGCGACCACCGGGACGGCGGACGAAGCCGTGTCGGTGAGCCAGACGGTGAACGGAAACTGGGCGCTGCGGACGGCGGCCGCGACCAGGAATACGATGCCCATCACGAGCAGCGCACGTGGGCCGGCCCCGGCGACGCCCTGATGCAGCGTCGCGATGACTCCCTGTGAGATGACGTTGAACGAGAACGGATCAGCGATCGTCTGGCCGGCCGGCGCCTGTAGCAGCGACGAGAAGACACCGAACTTGATCCAGGTGAACACGACGCCAAGAGTGAGCGCGATGTCCCCCGCGGTGAGGACGATCATCGCGCGCATCGCGCGGCGCGCCGTGTCCGCTCGCTGCCATGACAGCGTGAGCAGGATGTACAGGGCGGCCGACGCCCCCACCCACATGATCATCGAGTCGAAGAGGTTGGGACTGAGCACGAACCCCGTGGTGCAGAACGCGAGCGCCGACGAAGCGCAGAAGAAACGCCGGTAACCGTGCTCGCCGCGCATGGCAGTGACCGCGTACGCCTGGATGACGAGGGTGGCGAAGGCGATCGCGGCTGCGAAACTTGCCGAGATCGCATCGACGTGGACGCCGACCTGCGCCTGGAATTGGGTTGCGAACGTGGCGCCCTCCGGCGGCGTCATGGAGAAGAACGTGAGCAACGAGTCGAACGGCGCTCCTGACGCGTGAGTGATCCGGACGCCGAGGACGATTGCCGCGACGATGACCGACAGGCCGCTGAAGGCAACACACAGTTGTGCCGAGCGCCGCTGGGTTTCGACGCCGAGCGACCCCAGCGCGCCGAGCAGCGGCAGCAAGGGAATCGCCCACGCAGCGTTGTAGATGGCCACGCCCGCTAGGCCTCGAGATCGCCGAGTGCGTCGATGTCGGCTCGTGCGGTGCGCCGCCAGAGGAGGACGATCAGGGCGAAGCCGACGCTGCCGACGCAACTTGCAACCACGATGGCGAACGCTGCGAGCGCATCGCCGAACGCCGGCGGTCCCGACTGGATCGCGTGCGTGAACCCGACGATCGCAATGATCGGCGCCGCGAAGAGGAGCCCGATCGCCATGGCCACGCCCAGGGGATGGCGGCGCGCAAGGACGCCGTACACGCCGATCGCGAACACCGCCGCGCTGAGCACGGCGAAGGGCCCCGGACCAACGGTCACGGGTCGTTCCTCGCCGGGCGCCGCCGTCCCTGCTCGCGATCTTCGCGGCGCCGGCGGGCCAGCTCCTCGCGCTGGCGCCTCTGCTCGCGCAGTTGATCGAGCGTCTGCTCATCGCCGCTCCGCCGCCCGATGAGAAGCCCGACCGCGGCGGCCACGATCACCAGGGCAACGCTGATCGCGAGGGCGTAGGGCGCCCGGTAATGAAACACGGTGATCAGCGCGGCGGACGGGAAAGCCGGGAGTAGGACGATTTGGTCTCCCGGGTACCATCCTGTCCCGACCACCGAGAGCGTGATCACCAGCACCCCCGCAATGCCAATCGCGATTGGCGCTGCGATCCAGAACCGATCCGGGGTCCGGGGCACCTCGACCAGACCGCGGTACTCGTCGTGACGGAGCACGAGCACAACGACCGCCGCCGCCACACCGGGCACCACGAGCTGCACCACCGCCAATGCGTCAGCCCCCGAGATCAGTTCGAGCACCGCGAGGAGGACGATCACCGCGCCGCCCGCGTAGCCGGCGCGGCGCAGCGAAGGAAGCCCAACTGCGGCCCCGGCGGCGAGCACGATGAGCACGGCGACGGCGTAGAACGCGACTGCGTTAGGGGTCATAGGGGCGCGGGCGGCATTGTAGTCAGCGCGAGGTCAGATGGAATCGTCGTCTTCAAGCCGCGACGCCCTCGTGGGCGCGGCTGTGCGGACTTTGCCGGGTATCCGCTCGAACAGGAGCACCATGCTCAGGCCGACTGCCGCGAGCAGCAGCCCGACGATCGCGACCGGGGTCACGCGGATTCCGATCAGCGGCAGCGACACCCCGGCGTCCCATGGTCCCGGCGACGAGGTCGAGGCCGCGACCGCACCCAGGCGCGCGACCGCAGCCGGGCTCGGGAACACGCGTTGCCCGACCACGCCCACCACGAAGGCGAGGCTCCCGACCGTGCTGAGGTAGTAGAGCCAGTTCCCGGTCTGGCGTGCTGCATGTGCGGACGCGGTGACTGCCAGGCAACCCGCGAGCACCGCGATGATGCCGATCACGACCTGCTCCGGGGTCGGGGGCACCGCCGCCGCGCCTCAGGCGGCCCGGCGGATCATTCCGCCTCCGAGGACCTCGTCACCGCGGTAGAGCACCAGCGACTGGCCCGGCGCCGCCTGCTCGACCGGCCTCGTGAACCCGACGCGGACGCCGTCACCATCGCTCCACTCGAGGAGCGCGGCGTGTGGCTCGCCATGCGCGCGGAGCTGCGCCTCGCACTCGGTTCCGGCCCGCGGCGGTGACCCCGCGATCCAGGAGAACGATGACGCCTCAACACTGCTCCGACGGAGTGCCTGCCGAGGCCCCACGACGACGGTGTTCGCCTCGGGCACGAGCTCGACGACGTACCGAGGCGCGGCATCGGGACGCGAGGGTGCGATCCGCAACCCGGCGCGCTGTCCCACGGTGAAGAAGGGCAAGCCCTCGTGCTTCCCGAGGACGGTGCCGTCGACGTCGGTGATCACCCCGGATGTGAAACGACCGGCGAGCCGCGTCCGCAACTCGGACCGGAGGTCGGAATCGACGAAGCACAGATCCTGCGACTCGGGCTTCGCCGCGGTTGCCAGACCGAGCGCAGCGGCCTCGGCCCTCACGTCCGCCTTGGATTCGTCGCTTCCGAGCGGGAAGACACCACTGCGCAGCTGGCGCTGGTCGAGCCTGTGGAGCACGTACGCCTGGTCGCGACGTGAGTCGCGAGCCCTGTGCAGCGTCACCATGGAACCCCGCCGGCCGGTGCGCGCGTAATGGCCGGTCGCGAGGTGCGAGGCGCCTGCGGCTCGAGCCCGCTCGAGCAGGGCGCCGAACTTGATGCGCTGGTTGCAGGTGACGCAGGGGTTCGGGGTGGTCCCCTGAGCGTAGCCGTCCTCGAAGTCGCGGACGACCGCCCTCTCGAACTCGCGCTCGAGATTCCAGACGTAATGAGGCAGTGAGAGGTGGGCTGCGACGCGTCTCGCGTCATCCACAGCGTCGATCGAGCAGCAGCCTCGATCCCGCACGGCGTCCCGGCCACCTGCCCACATCGCCAGGGTGATCCCGAATGCACGCAGCCCGGTGGCCGCCACCCGAGCGGCGGCGACGCTGGAATCGACCCCACCCGACATCGCCACTGCGATCACCGCGGATCGCGGCAGGAGGTCCAGCGGACGGTCAGCGGCGACCGCGACCTCCGGCAACGGCGGGGACGATCGATACCTCGTCGCGCTCTGCGATGGGGGTGTCGAGGCCCTGGGCGAAGCGGATATCGGAGTCATTGACATAGATGTTGATGAACTGCCGGAGGCTCCCGGAGTCGTCATACAGGCGATCGTGGAAGCCAGGATAGGTTGCATCGAGGTTGGTGAGCACGGCACCGACGGTGCTGCCATCGACGCTCACCTCGGCATCGCCACCGGTGAGCCTGCGAAGTGGGCCAGGAACGCGAACTGTGGTTGCCATTGAGGGCCGAGTATACGGAGGGCTCACACCTTGGGGCGCTTCGCGGCTGCGACAGCGCGTTCGCCGCTCGGGCGCATCCGTCCCGCCGCGCGCAGTTCGCCGGCACGGCGGATGTTGGCGTCCGTCCAGTTGCTCTTGGCCCGCCGCGGCGTGAACCGGGCCATGTAGCCGGCCTCGTCCACCCGGCGGATCACGCTGTCGATCCAGCCGTTGCAGAGGGCCTCGTCGACGGCATCCGCATACGAGATGCCCGGCCGTTCGAACCCCTTCTTCCAGAGTCCGACCCAGAGCTCCAGGGCGGATTCGTGCGCAGCGAACCACGCGGAGAGATCATCGGGCGTCCGAAAGTACTCGGGCCGAGCGGGGACGGACCCGGTCACGGCTCGGGATCGAGGTCCACGACCAGCGGGCTCTTCTCGACGCGCGTCTTCGCCCCGGCGACCAGGTCATCGAAGACGAGCTGCGACCAGGACTCCATGCTCAGGTAGTGCCGTCGCATGGCCTCGAGCGAGAGGGACTCCCCTTCGAGCTTCTCGACCTCGCGCACCTCGACGCTGCCCTCCTCCGGCTCGACAAGAAAGACCAGGCCAAGGTGAACGCGCGAGACCGGGCTCGAATCATCGTTGAGCATTGCCACGAGACTCGCGCGTGCCGGCGCCGCGCAGCGGATCTCCTCGGCCCATTCGCGGCGAAGGCCGCCGACGACCGGGTCCTCGCGTTCCCCATCACCGGGGTTCACGTGCCCGCCGATCCCCAGCGAATAGAGGTGGTGGAGGCGCTTCTCGCTCGAGCGCCGCAGCCTTCGCGTGAGCAGATAGGTGTCGTCGTGGGGATGGTGGACCACGCAGTACGGGATGATCTGCTGGAGTGTGGGGTCGTCCTCGATCTCCGCGCGCGGCCGGTACTCGGAGGTTGCGTGGACGGTGCGGAGGACCCGCTCCAGCCCACGCGCGATCAGACCGTGCCAGGCACCGTCCGGGAAGATGGTCGAGCGAGGCACGCAGAGGACGTCCTCCGCCCCGTGCGCACGGCTTCGCCGCGGCCCGGCGGCATGCGGAACAGCCACGCTTCTCGGCACCGGGCGCATTCTTTCACCCGCGATGCCTGAGTTGCCCGAGGTCGAAGCGCTCTGCCGGTCGTTCGACGCCCGCCTCCGCGGCCGGGTCGTGGCCCGGATGACGGTTCGCTCGGTCGCGGTGCTCAAGACCTTCGATCCACCGGCAACCGCGCTCGACGGGCTGGCGTTTGCCGGGTGCGTCCGCCGGGGGAAGTTCATCGACCTCGCGCTGCCGCCGCTGCATCTGGTCGTCCACCTGGCACGTGGAGGCTGGATCAGGCTGCGCGACAAACCCACCAATGCCCGCCCGTCGCTGCGAGGACCGCTCGCGGTGATCGTGACCCTCGAGGACGGCGGCAGCCTGGAGATCACGGAGCACGGCACGGACAAGCGCCTCGCCGTGTCGGTGGTCAGGGAGCCGGGCGATGTCCCCGGTGTGGCCCGCCTCGGGATCGACGCACTCGACCCGGGCATGTCGCCGCCCAGGCTCGCCGCCATCCTGCACGAGCAGCGGGGAACGATCAAGAGCGTCCTCGCCGACCAGTCGGTCATCTCCGGCATCGGGAACGCCTATTCGGACGAGATCCTCCATGCCGCCCAGCTCTCTCCCTTCCGGCATGCGGACGCGTTGAGCGGCGACGAGGCCGGCCGCCTCGCGGCCGCGATCCGTGACGTGCTCACCGCAGCCGTGGCAATCGCGGTCGACACCGACCCGGCATTGCTCAAGGATGGGAAGCGCCAATCGATGCGGGTCCACGGTCGAAAAGGACTCCCCTGCCCCGTCTGCGGTGAGATCGTTCGCGAGGTGTCCCTGGCGTCTCGGTCGTTTCAGTACTGCCCGCGATGCCAGACGGGTGGACGCGTTCTTGCGGACCGGCGCTTGAGCCGCCTCTTGCGATGAGCGCGGCCACACCGCAGGATCGCGATGTCGCGCTCGAACGAGCCCTGTGGGCGCTGCGCGCCTACGACACCACGGCCCTTGCGACGGTGAGCGATGCCGGGCCGCACGTTGCCGGCGTCTTCTTCGCACCGGAACGCACCGACACTGGAATCCGCCTCCTGATCGCCACCCGAGGCGGCTCGCGACTGCACCGCGAGCTTTCCGCTGACCCACGGGTCGCGTTCATGTGCTCGCCAGGCAATGCGTCGCGATGGATTCAGGGTGGCGGCATCGCTTCGATCGTTGACGACCCGGGGCAGCGCACCGACGTGACCCGCCGCCTCATCGACCACGCCGCGGGCGCTGAGGCGTACGTCGATGGACCTGACGTGCTGCCCGTGACGATCGACGTGCGCTGGCTCAAGGTCGTCGAAGCTCGCGACGGCCCGCACCTACTGCTCGCCTTCGACCCCTGAGGGCTACGAGCTGAGCAGGGTGCCGAGATCACTGAAGAACCCGGGGTAGGACACCGCCGCGGCGCCGGCGCCGGCGATGAGCGTATCCCCGCCCCCCGCCTCGACCAGGGCGGCGGCGATCGCCCAGGCCATGGCGAAGCGGTGGTCTCCCGCCGCATCGAGGCGGGCAGCGCGGAGCCGCACCGGGCCCTGGACGGTGAGGGTGTCCGGAGTGCTCTCACAGGCGACGCCGAGGAGTTGGAGTCCCGTCTCGAGCATCGCGATGCGGTCGGTCTCCTTGTTGCGAAGTTCGCCCGCATCGCGGATCTCGGTGACACCCTCGGCCTGGCTCGCGAGCACCGCGATGATCGGCAACTCGTCGATGCAGCGCACCGTCAGCGACCCGGAGATCGTGACTCCATGGAGCTTCGTGCCGCGCACCTCCACGTCCGCGACCGGCTCCACCCCACCGGCCGGATCCCGTGCGTCCAAGGTCACCGCGGCGCCCATCGCCTCCAGCACAGTGAGGATGCCGGTCCGGCCGGGGTTCACGCCGACCCCGGGGCAGCGGACGCGCCAGCCCGGCCGCGACGCCGCGAGCGACAGGAAGAAAGCGGCTGAGCTGAGATCACCGGGGACGCGAAAGCCGAAGGGCTCGAGCTGTCCGGGATGGACCGTCACCTGCGCTCCGCTCAACTCCACCGCGACACCGCACATGGCGAGCATCCGCTCGGTGTGATCCCGGGTGGCAACCGGCTCGATGACCGTGGTTGGCGCATTCGCTGAAAGCCCGGCGAGCAGGATCGCCGACTTCACCTGCGCGCTCGCCACCGGTGATCGCCACGTCAACCCCTCGAGCACCCGCCTGCCCTGGACGCGGAGCGGTGCGGTCCCCTGGGGTGACGCGTCGACGGCGGCACCCATGGCCCGCAGCGGGTCGGCGACGCGCAGCATCGGGCGCCGCCGCAGTGACTCGTCGCCATCGAGCGTCGCATCGCACTCGCTGCCCGCGAGCGCGCCTGCGAGGAGACGCATGGTCGTGCCCGAGTTGGCGCAGTCGAGCACCCCGTCCGGGCTGCGCAGGCTCACGCCGACCCCGGCACCGTCGAGCGCATATCGAGACGGTGGGAAGTCGCGTACCCAGACGCCACACGCGCGAAGGCAGGCGGCCGTGGCGAGGACGTCCGCCGCCGGCGACGCATTCCCGATATAGGTGCGCCCCTTGGCGAGCGCAGCGAGGATGAGGGCTCGATGGCTCATGGACTTGTCGCCGGGAACCGTGACCTCGCCGTCGACCCGGACCGCGGGAGCGATGCGTTCCTCGGTCACCCCGCGCGCGCGGCCTGATTGCCGATCATCGCGTTCAGGAATCGCTCGGCGCCGGCGACCGGGTGCTCCGGATCAAGGCCGATGCTGTCGAGCAGCGCCGACCCGACAACCGCTGCTTCCGCATGCCCCTGCAGCGCCGTCAGATGCTCGTGCGTCGAGAGCCCGAAGCCCAGGGCGCGCGGCAGCGACGTGAGCCTGCGGACCGAGTCGAGCAGGCTGATCGCGTCGCCGGCGATCGTCCGCCGGGCGCCGGTGACACCGGTGACGCCGACGCAGTAGACGAAGCCTGCGGCCGTCGAGCAGATGCGCTCCAGGCGATCCGGCGTGGTCGTCGGCGCCACGAGCGGAATCACGGCGACACCGGCGCCATGCATGGCGCCGCGGACGCTCCGCCGCCTCGTCGAGCGGCAGGTCCGGCACGATCACCCCGTCGACGCCGGCCGACGACGCCTCGCGAGCGAACGCGTCGACCCCGAAACTGAGCACCGGGTTGACGTATGTCATCACCGCGAGCGGGATCGTCACGCCCCCTGCACGCGCTTCGCGCACCTGCGCGAGGGCTATCGGCAGGGTCATCCCGTTGCGCAGCGCCACCTGACCGGTGCGCTGGATGGTTGGTCCGTCTGCGAGTGGATCGCTGAACGGGATACCCACCTCCGCGGCGATGCAGCCGGCTCGCTGAGCGCACCGCAACAGGGCATCGAGGCTGCCGAGCTCCGGATACCCGGCGGTGAAATACGGGATGAGACCGGGCGGAGCGCCGTCTCCTTGCGCTGCGAAGGCAGCCGTGAAGCGTGTCTCCGGGGGCGCCGCAGTCATCGTCGGTCGTGCTCGCGCACGGTGTCGATGTCCTTGTCGCCGCGGCCGCTGAGGCAGACGAGCACCAGGTCGTCGGCGGGGCGGTTGCGCGCGAGCGCGGCGGCAACGTGCACAGCGTGCGACAACTCGAGCGCGGGGATGATCCCCTCCAGCAGGCAGAGTTGGTGAAACGCGGCGAGGGCTTCGGAGTCGGAGGCGGCCAGGTACTCGACACGTCCGCTGTCGCGCAGCGCGCTGTGCTCGGGACCGACTCCCGGGTAGTCGAGCCCGGCGCTGATCGAGTGGGTTGCGAGCACCTGTCCACCCGCATCCTGCATCAGGTAGCTCAGCGATCCGTGGAGCACTCCTGGACGTCCTCGCGACAGGGGCGCAGCGTGCTCACCGCTGTCGAGACCCCGGCCGGCAGCCTCGACGCCGACCAGGCGCACGTCATCGTCGAGGAACGCGGCGAACATGCCGATCGCGTTGCTGCCCCCGCCGACACAGGCGACCACGATTGAGGGGAGCCGCCGCAGGCGGGACAGCATCTGCGCGCGCGCCTCGTCGCCGATGACCCGTTGCAGCCGTCGCACCAACGATGGATACGGATGCGGTCCAACCGCGCTGCCGATCACGTAGTGGGTATGTCGCACGTGTGCAACCCAGTCGCGAATCGCCTCGTTGGTCGCGTCCTTGAGTGTCGCCGAGCCACTGTCGACGGGCATCACCTCGGCGCCGAGGAGACCCATCCTGTAGACGTTGAGCGCCTGCCGGCGCATGTC
Source organism: Candidatus Dormiibacterota bacterium (assembly GCA_963777445.1). Taxonomy (GTDB): domain Bacteria; phylum Chloroflexota; class Dormibacteria; order Aeolococcales; family Aeolococcaceae; genus Palsa-851. Next base: position 154,466 of record CAVZQR010000004.1, read on the forward strand.
CTCACGGCCCATGTACACGACGCAGTCGAGGCCGAGGGCGGCGCAAGCGGTCGCCGTCGCAACGCCGTGTTGCCCCGCACCCGTCTCAGCGATGATCCGGCGCTTGCCCATGCGCTGGGCGAGAAGCACCTGGCCCAGGGCGTTGTTCAGCTTGTGTGCACCCGTGTGGAGCAGGTCCTCGCGTTTGAGCCAGATCTGTGCCCCCGAGGAGGCATCGGTGAGACGGCGGGCGTGGGTCACGGGCGTCGGACGCCCGGCGAACTCGGCGAGCCATCGATCCAGTTCGGACTGTGTAGGACGGGTCGGCGAAGGCGCTGTCGATCTCGGCCGAGAGCTCCTCGAGCGCCGGCACGAGCGTTTCGGGCACATAGGCACCGCCATAGCCGTCGAAGCGACCGCGGACTGCGGCGCTCATCGTGGGTCGGACCCCGCTAGCGCACCGGCCGACCTCGCCGCCATGACGAATCGTCGGACCAGCTCGGGATCCTTCTCGCCCGGACCTCGCTCGAGCCGGCTCGACGCATCGACGCCGGCGGGACGCACCGCGGCGACGACCTCGGCGACGTCGTCGGGCCCGAGGCCACCCGCGAGCAGGATCCTCCGGTGGCGGGCGACGTCCGCGGCCCATTCCAGGGAAACGTGGTGGCCGGTGCCACCCGGCAGCGCCCCGCGTTCGGGCATCCCGTCGAGCATCACCAGCGTGTCCGGCGGCCAGTCGAGCGCGCACGCGGCCGGGCCCTCCACGTTGAAGACAGGAATGACGGGAACCGAGCAGCCGGTCATGAGGTCTGCGTCGAAGTTCCCGTGCACCTGGACGCCGGCAAGGCGGTAGCGGGATGCTGCCTGATCGCACTCGGCGGCGCTGGGCTCGACGAAGACACCGATGAGATCGGCGCGGTCGCCGACGGCGCGCACCACCGCGAGCGCCGCCGCATCCTCGACCCAGCGCGGGCTCTTCGGCACCAGCATCAGGCCGATCCAGTCCGCACCCGCGTCGATCGCGGCGTCGGCGACCTCGGCCGTGCGCACGCCGCAGACCTTGACGATCACGACCGTCCCGCCTGGCGGGCGGCTGCGACCATCGCCGCGCAGGCTTCTGCCGGGGACGCAGCCCGCATCAGCGCCTCGCCGACGAGCACCGCGTCCGCTCCCTCGTTGACAAGCCGGGTCACATCATCGGGGCTGCGAACACCCAACTCGGCGACGCACACGACGCCGGTCGGCACCACCCGGCGCACCTGCGCGAAGGTGGTGAGGTCGGTGGCCAGCGTGCGCAGGTCGCGGTTGTTGATGCCGATGCATTCCGCTCCAGCAGCGGCGGCGGCGCGGGCCTCATCAGCGTCGTGCACCTCGACGATCGCGTGTGCGTTGCTCCGCGCGACGCCCGCAAGACAGAGGTCGAGCGCGTCACCGTCGAGCAGCGCGACGATCAGCAGCACCCAGTCCGCACCGGCGACCCGGGCCTCCGCGATCTGCACGGGGTCGAGGGTAAAGTCCTTGCGCAGCAACGGAATATCGAGTCCGGCGCGGACATCGGCGAGGTCATCCAGCGAGCCCCCGAAGCCGGGTCCGTCGGTGAGCACCGAGATCGCGGCGACGCCACACCTCGCATAGTCCCTGGCCAGCGTCAGCGGATCGAGGTCGGGGCGGAGCACGCCGCCACTGGGCGAACGCCGCTTCATCTCGGCGATGAGCGTGCCACCGCGCAACGCATCCACCAGGCCGCGTGCCGGCGGCACTGACTCCGCCTTCGCCCAGAGTGCTGCCTCCGCGCAGCGCAACTGTTCCACCTCCAGGCGCTTGCGCGCGGCGATGGCGTTGAGGGCGTCGCCCGCCGCGCTCATGCGCTGACTCCGGCGGTGGCAATCCCGGCGGTCTGGAGGAAGTTGCGCAGCAGCGCGTGGCCCACGGGCGTTCCGACGGACTCCGGGTGGAACTGCACGCCTTCAACGGGAAACACGCGGTGACGCATGGCCATGATCAGGCCATCGTCGCTCCAGGCGGTCGCCTCCAGGGCATCGGGCAGTCCCACCGTCGACACGACCAGCGAGTGGTACCGGGTTGCCATGAAGGGATCGTCGAGGCCGTGGAGCACGCCTGCGCCGTTGTGGTGCACCGCGCCGACCTTGCCATGCACCACCGCCGGTGCCCGTACCACCTGCGCGCCGTAGGCGACGCCGATCGCCTGGTGGCCGAGGCACACGCCGAGCATGGGAATGCGAGCGCCGAGTGTTCCGACCAGCTCGACGCAGACGCCGGCCTCCTCGGGAATCCGAGGGCCCGGTGACATCACGATGGCGGCGGGGTCCGCGCGCGCAATGTCGTCAACCGTGAGCGAGTCGTTTCGCTCCACGACGACGGCGGCGCCGAGCTCGCGCAGGTATTGCACCAGGTTGAAGGTGAACGAGTCGTAGTTGTCGATGACGAGCACCCGACCACTCAGCGCCGAGCCCACGCGTTCGCCTCCTCCACCGCCAGGATCTGCGCTGCGACCTTGTTGTCGATCTCCAGCGTCTCCTCGTGCGCAGACGAGTCGGCGACGATGCCGGCCGCAGCCTGCACATACGCGATGCCATCGCGCACGACGATGGTGCGCAGCGCGATGGCCGTGTCGAGGTCCCCGCCGTAGCCCACATACCCGATCGCGCCCGCGTAGGCGCCGCGAGCCTCGGGCTCCAGCTCGGCGATGATCTCCATCGCACGGATCTTCGGCGCCCCGGTGACGGTTCCGGCTGGAAAGCACGAGCGCAGCGCATCGAGCGAGCCGCACCCGTCCTCGAGGGTCCCTTGAATGCTGCTCACCAGATGCATCACGTGCGAGTAGCGCTCGACCTCCATGTGCTGGGTGACGCGCACACTGCCGGGTCGCGCAGACCCGGCCGAGATCGTTGCGTCCGAGGTCGATCAGCATGAGGTGCTCCGCGGCCTCCTTGTCGCTCGCTCGGAGCTCGCGCTCCATCCTGTCGTCGTCCTCGGGTGTCCGCCCGCGGCGTCGCGTTCCCGCGATCGGGTGGTACCGGACGTCCTTCCCGATGACCTGGACGAGCATCTCAGGCGAAGCGCCGACGAGGGTGCACTCCGGCGTGGCGATGTAGATCATGTACGGGCTCGGGTTGATGGCTCGAAGCGCGACGTAGACGTCGAACGGATCCGCTTGCAGCGGCAGTGCGAATCGCCGGGACACCTGGACCTGAAAGATGTCGCCCGCGACGATGTAGTCGAGCGCCCGCAGCACCCGATCCTGGAACTCCTCCCTCGAGAGATTGGCCTCGTGGTCGTGCGACCCCACGTCCACAGGCCTTCCGGCGAGTGGTGCCGCCGGCTCCGGAACCGCCGCGCAGATGGAGTCGCGCAGGTGGTCGATTCGTGTGAGCGCTCGCGCGTAGGCGGCCTCGAATCCGGCGGGGTCACCTCGGTGCACGCAACTGGAGAGCAGCAACCGGTGCTGCGCGTGGTCGAAGACAGCGACGGTGTCGAAGATCGCGAACCACTGGCGCGGCAACTGGAGTGGATCCCTGGCGGCCACGGGGAGGCGTTCGTACCTGTCCGCGGCCTCGTACGTCAAGAAGCCCACGGCGCCGCCGAGGAGCGGAGCGGCCAGGCCCGGAGCGCAGGCTGCGCTGATCGATGCGACATCGCGTTCGAGCACGGCGAGCGGGTCGTCGCCTCCTGCGGCGTCGCTGATCACGCGCGACGGGCCGTGGCCGAGCATCGACCAGCGGGCCACGACACCGCTTCCTTCAACCGACTCGAGCAGGAAGCAGCTCGACTCCGTGCCCAGCGCTCGCATCGCCGCAACCGGGGTCGCGTCGCCGATCGGCAACTCGACCACGACCGCCACGACATCGTGGTCAGTGAGGCGGCTCCGCGCCTCCTCGATACCGGGAATCGGCTGGTTCATCGGTGCTGCGCCATGGAGGTGTCATCCGGGAACCGCGGCGCCGACGTATTGCGCGATACGGCGCGCCGCCTCCTCGAGGTTGGCGATCGATGCTGCGTAGCTCAGGCGGATGTGGCCGGCCCCCTCCGGTCCGAACGACTGACCGGGCAGGACCGCGACGCCCACCTCGTCGAGCAGCGAATTCGCCAGCTCGCGGGCGCCGAACCCGGTCGCGGTGATGTCGGGAAAGACGTAGAACGCTCCCGCCGGGCGGTGGCACTTGAAGCCGGGAATCGCATTCAACAGGTCGACGATCCGGTCGCGCCGGTGGCTGAACTCGGCGACCATGCGGTCGACTGCCGCGTCCGACTCCGGCGAGTCGAAAGCTTCCACGGCCGCCCACTGGGTGAAGGCCGCCGCACACGACGAGCTGTTGATCATCAGCGTGTCCATCTTGCGGGCGATCTCGACGGGCATCGCGCCGAAGCCCAGGCGCCAGCCACACATCGCCCACGCCTTGGAAAGACCGTCCATGTAGATGGTCCGTTCGGCCATGCCGTCGATGCCGTAGAGCGACACATGAGCGCCGTCATAGCTGAGGCGGTTGTAGATCTCATCGCTGATGACAATCAGATCGCGCTCGATCGCAAGTCGCGCGATGGCCTCGCAGTCGTCCTTGGTGAGGATGCCGCCGGTCGGGTTCTGCGGTGAGTTGACGATCAGCATCCGCGTCCGCGGTGTGATGAGGCGGGCCAGCTCGTCGACATCAGCGCGGAAGTCGTTCTCCTGGCGGAGCGGCAGCGAGACCGCCTTGCCGCCGATGAACTCGACGAGCGATCGATAGATCGGGTACCCGGGATCCGGGACGATGACCTCGTCGCCTTCCTCGATCAGCGACAGCAGCGCGAAAAGGAGAAGGTTCTTCGAGCCCGGTGTCAGCACGATGTTCTCGAACTGGGTGGGCACCCCGGTGTGCCGGGTGACGTAGGCCGCGGTCTTCTCGCGCACCTCGCGGATGCCGCTCGCCGCCGTGTAGTGGGTCGCGCCTTCGCGCATCGCCCTGACGGCCGCGTCGATGATGTTGTCAGGAGTGGCAAAATCTGGCTCGCCGATCTCGAGATGGACGATGCTCCGCCCCTCCGCCTCGAGCAGCCGGGCATGGGCGAGCACCTCAAAGGCGCTCTCGGTACCGAGACGAGACAGGCGATCGGCAAAGCGGATGGTCATGACGCCACCATCATGGCGGGAAGGCTGCCGGTCGGGTTGGAGTACTCGAGGTCGACGCGGTCCACGCGTGCGTGGCTCGGCCCCTCGCGCAGCCGGTCGAGCATTCGCTCCACCGCGGGGCGCGGCCCCTCGAGCACGGTCTCGACCGTCCCGTCCGGCGCGTTGCTCACCGTGCCTGACAGGCCCGCGTCACCGGCGTGCCGGATGACGAAGGCGCGAAACCCGACCATCTGCACCCGGCCGTGCACAACGGCGCGGACGCGCACCACCTCTGGAGCCATCGCCGCCCGATTATAGGTGCGACGGGTTCGCAGGCTCAGGCAGCTGCTGGGGAGAGCTGCGTGCTCCCGGTCAGCTTGCGGACGAGCGGCGGGATCTCGCGAAGGTTCTTGAGCTCGACGCCGCTCAGCTCGGAGAGCAGGGCGAGGATCCGACGTTGCACCGGCGCCTCATGATCGCGGCCCGGCAAATACCAGTTGAGCATCCGCGAGACGTATTCGGGGTCCTCGAGCTTGCTCACCACCGACGGTTCCGTGATCGTCGTCGGGTGCTTGGGCGCGTCATTGGTCGTGCGCATCATCCAGAGCGACATCTTCAGGATTTCCGGCAGCACCTCCGGCTTGTTGGCGACGGCCCGGCGCATGTACTTCGCGTAGCACGCGGCGTGACGCAGTTCGTCGGCAGCGAGGATCTTGAAGATCTTCCGGATCACAGGCTCGGGGCCCTGCTCGCTGAACGCGGTGTACCAGTGTGCCAGGCGCTGTTCGCCGCAGAAATGCATGGTGAGCGTCTCGATCGCCGGTCCGGGCGCGAACGTGAGCCGCAGCTCTGGAAGCTTGGCCTCGTCAAACGTCTCGCCGCATCGCTCCAGGTACTTGCGCAGGGTGAGGTGATGCTTCATCTCCTCGTAGAACCAGATCGAGATGAAGCTGCAGAAATCGATGTCGGTGTAGAAATCCCGGATGAACATCTCCGTGGCGTAGAGCGCGGAGAGCTCCGTCAGGCAGATGTTCCGGAGATCGCTGATCCATTGAGGGCTCACGAGGCTCGGATCGATGTCGTCGAATGGGATGTCGGAGCTGAGCGTCCAGCGGGCGCGCTCGAGGCGAATGAACATGTCGTCGTAGAGCATTGCGAACCAGCATACTTTCTTCGCCGGGCACAAAGGGTGGGCAATGTCATCCGGCGTACATGCCAAGATTTGTGCATGAGGGACAATATGGCCCAATTGACCAAGGCACCCGACCTCCGCTTGTCCGTGGTGGCCACTCTGCCGCCGGAAGTCACCGTCCGGCTGCTCTCGGAGGTCGACGTGATCGCGCGCCGGATGACGCGGCACATCGTGTCCGGCATCTCCCTGCCTGACAGCCGCTTTCGCACGCTCGGGTACTTCCGGACGGTCACGGCCGCGTGCCGGGACGCGCTTCGGACCTTCGTCCGGCTGCTCCGCGACGGGCGCGGGCTTCGCGCCGGGGACCTGGAGCGCCTCGGATCGATGGGTGCCCAGCAGGCCGAGCTGGAGGTTCCGCTCGAATTGGTCTTCGGCGCATATCGCCTCGCCGCGCGCGTGCTCTGGGACGAGGTGATCGGCCAGCCCGCGATCCTCAACGACGTGCCGCCGAGCACGGTGATCGGGCTGACCAGCACGGTCCTCGAGTACTTCGACGAGATCAGCGCGGCGGTCGGCGGCGCCTACCTGGAGACACGAGAGCGTCTGCTCCGGCAGCGCGACCGGGATCGCGATCGCATCCTGCAGCGGCTGCTCGCCGGCGATGCGTCAGCCGAGCTTCGACGTACGGCGGTGTCGGCGGAGCTCACACTCCTTCCGCCCTACACCGTTGTGGCGTGCTCGGCGCCGACGCTGGAGGCGGAACGCGAGCTCGAGCAGACGTGGCGCGCCGAGGGGGCTCATCTGATCGGTGACGAACCGGGGCTCTGGATCGCCCTTCTCCCCGACGGCAGGGACCTCGCGAAGCTCTGCGCGGCGGTCGGCCCGGTCATCTTCGGGGTGGGCCCGGTGGCCACGACGTTGGATGCGGTCGCAGCGTCGGCGCAGCAGGCCCGGCGGGCACTGGAGGTCGGTCGCCGGCTGTACCCGGAGCGATCGGTGCACACCGACGCTGAGGTCGGCGTCTTCGCCGCGCTCGCCGACGACCACGACGCGATGCGCACGTTCATCGACCGGGTGCTCGGTCCGCTCGCCGTCGGTACCCCCAATCGGAGGCTCGAGCTCGTCGCGACGCTCGAGGCGCTGCTCGACAGCCGGAGCATCGGCGAGGCGGCCGAACGCCTCGGTGTCCACCGCCATACCGTCGTGTATCGGGTCGGCCGGCTCCGTCAGCTCGGCATCGACTCGGACGACCCCGAACAACGCCACCAGCTCTGGCTCGCGCTCCGTTGCGCCCGCCTGCTCGAGGGTTAGCGGCCCGCGAGACGGCACGCGTGCGACGGTTGCAGGTGGGGCTCGGGCGAGCGCAAGGATTCATCCGGGCAAGAGATCATTCCTATTGAATGATCCTCATTGACGCAAGGGATCTACCCCTGCGCAGAATGGAGCGATCGCATCAGAGAGAGCGCGGAGGTGGCCGACGGAGGCGGTCCAAAACGACGCACAGCGCGGAGCATCACAGTGTGGCTCCGGGCGCGTGTGGGGGTAGATTAACGTTTCGATGGAGAGATCATTCCGTTCCAATCATGCTCATTGCTTAATGATGAGTTTGAATCGAGAGTCATTCTTGACGAGGTGGCGGGACCCAACCCGGCGAGCAACAACTGTTTGAGTGAACGAGGCCGATCGAGAGGGGGCCTCAGGAAGAGAAATCGGTAAAGGGGAGACACCTTCATGTTTGGGGAGACACTTCGACGATCCTCGGCGACGCGTCGGGGCACCCGACGCGCTGCAACATCTGTGGCGCTGCTGGCTACCGCTGTGGTGGTCGGCGCCTGCGGCTCGGGCACCACCGGGAGCGGCTCGAGCTCGAAGCCCGATCCGTCCACGGTCAACCTCGGGTACCTCGTCAACCTGACGCACGCCCCGGCACTCGTCGGCGAGTCGCAAGGTTTCTTCCAGGGGGCGATGCCCAAAGGCACCACCGTCAAAACGACCACGTTCAGCGCGGGACCCGCCGAGAGCGAGGCCCTGCTCGGCGGCACCCTCGACGCCGCGTTCGTCGGCCCGGGCCCGGCGATCAACGCCTTCATCAAGACCAAGGGCAAGGTCCTCATCGTGGCCGGAACCGCTTCGGGCGGTGCGGGGCTGGTCGTGAGCAAGTCCATCGCCGATGGCAACTTCCCGGCGGATCTCGCAGGGAAGACGCTCTCCTCGCCCCAGCTGGGCAACACGCAGGACATCGCCCTGCGCACTTGGCTGGCGACCAAGGGGCTCGCCACCAGCGTCAACGGCGGCGGTCAGGTGACCGTCGACTCGACATCCGGCAACTCGGTGAGCCTGCAGAACTTCGAAGCCGGCAAGATCGCCGGCGGCTGGGTTCCTGAGCCCTGGGAGTCCGAGTTCATCCTTCAGGGGAAGGGCACGCTCGCGGTCGACGAGGCGTCGCTCTGGCCGAACGGACAGTTCCCGACCACGGTGCTCGTGGTCACCCAGAGCCTGCTCGAGAACCATCCGGACATCGTCAGCGACCTCCTCAAGGGTCTCGTGAAGTCGGTCGACTGGATCAACGTCAACGAGTTGGCGGCGCCAGCGGCGGTCAACAGCGCGCTGGCGGCGAGCACCGGCGGCAAGCTGCTGAAGTCGAGCGTCCTGGCACTCGCGTGGACGCACCTCAGCTTCGTGCTCGATCCGTTCGCGGCCGACCTCCAGACGGACGCTGACAACGCCGAGCGGCTCGGCTTCAACAAGACGGCCGGCATCAAGGGCATCCTCGACCTCGGGCCGCTCAATGCGATCCTCACTGCAGCCGGTGACCCGACGGTCAGCGCCGGATCTCTCGGCTGATGAACGTGGCGCTCGCGCCGCGCCCCTCTGTGGTCGCACTCGAAGCAGAGCCCTTCGTGACCCTGGACGGGGTCACGAAGGTGTTCGGCCACGGCAAGCGCGCGATGACCGCTCTGGAGAACGTGTCGCTGGAGATGGCAAAAGGCGAGTTCGTCTGCATCCTGGGCGCCTCCGGATGCGGTAAATCGACCCTGCTCTCGCTGATCGCCGGTCTGGACAAGGTGACCTCGGGAACCATCGAGATCGCCGACGGCCGCCCTGCCGTGATGTTCCAGGAGCCCGCGTTGCTTCCCTGGCTGACGGTTCGACGCAACGTGGAGCTGCCGATGCGCATCCACAACATCGACCCGGACCAGCGGAATCAGACGGTCAACCGCCTGCTTTCCATGGTCGGGCTGATCGACTTCGCCGATCACCGGCCGCATCAGCTCTCGGGAGGCATGCGGCAGCGTTGTGCGCTCGCGCGCGCGCTTGCGCAGCAGTCCGAGTTGCTGCTCATGGATGAGCCGTTCGCCGCGCTCGACGCGCTGACCCGTGACTCGTTGCACGACGACCTCAACCGCATCTGGCAGGAGACCGGCAAGACGATCATCTTCGTGACCCACAACGTCCGTGAGGCCGTCCGCCTTGGGGACCGTGTCGTGCTCATGACCCCACGTCCCGGGCGGGTGGCCCAGATCTGGGACGTCGAAATCGAGAGGCCTCGCGAACTGGACTCCTTCGAGGTGTCGGGGCTCGCGCACGAGATAACCATGCGGCTGCGCGCCGGGGCGGTCAGCAATGGAACGCAATAGATTGCAACGTATTCTCCGCGCTGCGTGGCCGCGGGTCCTCGCGATCGGCATCCTGCTGGGGATCTGGCAACTGCTCGTCGTCGTCGGAGTGCAGTCTCCAGGTGGTGAGCCCCTCCCCGGTCCGGGTGACGCGATCTCCGAGATCGGCTACCTCCTCCACACCAACGTGCTGCTTCCGGCGCTCGCGCAGACGCTCGAGCGCGCGGCGATCGGCTACGTGCTCGCCCTCGTGCTCGGGACGGTCATCGGGCTGGCGGTCGTCCGTGTTCCGGTGCTCCGAGCCGGCGTCGGATCCCTGCTCGCGGGGCTCCAGAGCCTGCCGTCGGTTGTGTGGGTGCCAATCGCGACGCTCTTCCTCGCCATCGGCGGGCAGATCGAGAACGCGGTGTACTTCGTGGTGATCATGGGCGCGTTTCCCTCGATCGCGATGGGGTTGATGTCGGCATACGATCACATCCCACCGCTGACGTTCAGCCTGGCGCGCTCGATGGGGGCGCGCGGCCCGCGCTACTACCGGCACTTCATCTTCTCGGCATCGCTGCCGGGCTACGTGGCGGGTATGAAGCAAGCCTGGGCATTCTCGTGGCGGTCGCTGATGGCCGCGGAGTTGATCATCGGGTCGACCGCAAGCAGCGGTCTCGGACAGATCCTGGACAACGGGCGCAGTCTCGGTGACCTTCCAGAGATGTTCGCGGCGCTGCTCACCATCCTGATCGTCGGCATCGCCGTGAACGACCTGCTGTTCGCACCCCTGGAACGCGGTCTCTTGCGCCGGCGGGGGCTGGTTCCCGCCTAACCCTCCGCGCTCCTGGCCTTCCCACCGGCCTCGCGGCGGCGCTGCCCGCCCGAGGCCACTGTGGCGCCCTGCTCCGCCTCGCGGGCGAGCATGAAGAGCAGGTCGGAGCACCGGTTGAGGTAGCGGAGCACCTCGGGATTCTCGACGCCGCCGGCACGCTGCAGCGACACGGTGCGGCGCTCGGCGCGACGCACGAGGGTTCGTGCAAGGTCGATGGCGGCACCCACCGGCGTGCCTCCGGGGATGACGAAGCCACCGGGGAGCGGCACTCTCGCCTCGAGGTCGTGGATCTCGCGCTGCAGCGCGTCCGCCATCTCGGGCGTCACGACGTTGAAGTGACGCTCGAGGTCCGCCCGGTGTCCCGCTCCGGTGGCAAGCTCGGCCCCGACAACGAAAAGCTCGCGCTGCAGCTCGAGGATGCGCGCCGCCAGCTCGGGCGAGTCGGTCAGTGCCCGGGCCAGGCCGAGCGCCGAGACGGCCTCGTCGAGCGAGCCGTACGCCTCGGTGTGAAGGTCGTCTTTGGCGACGCGCCCGCCGTAGAGCAGCCCGGTCTCGCCCCCGTCGCCGTGGCCGGTGGTGATGCTCACGGAATTGCGGTCAGACGGCGCCGTGCAGGGTCGCTTCGACGAGCTCGGGCGGGGTGTCCTCGCGTCCGCGATGCCAGTCCTCGATCCACTTGCTGGCGGCGATCGTCGCCGTGGTGGCGTCGCCCACAGCGGTGGTGATCTGACGGGTCAACTGGCTGCGCACGTCGCCGGCCGCGAAGATGCCGGGGATGTTGGTCATCATGGTCATCGGGTCGGTGACGTAATAGCCGGCTTTGTCATGATCGATGTGGGCGTCGACGAGCTGGGTGTTGGGGATGAAGCCGATGAAGATGAAGACGCCCCCCACCTCGAGCTCGGAGCGGCGCTCCGTGTCGAGGTTTCGCAGTGACAACCGGCGCACCTTCTCGTCACCGTCGATGCTCTCGATGACGGTGTCGACCAGGAACTCGATCTTGGGGTGCTTGCGTGCCTCGTCGAGCAGGATGGGCTGGGCGCGGAATTCCTTGCGCCGATGGATGATCGTGACCTTGCTGGCATAGCGCGTGAGGAACAGCGCCTCCTCCACAGCCGCGTCGCCGCCGCCGGCGACGGCGAGGTGCACGTCCTTGAAGAACGCACCGTCGCAGACCGCGCAGTAGGAGACGCCTCGGCCGGCGAATTCCTCCTCGCCCACGACGCCGAGCTTGCGCGGGTTCCCGCCCGCGGTGATGATCACCGCCGGGGCGAGATAGTCGCCGTCATACGTCTCCACGAGTTTCATGCCGTCGGGTCGCACCTTGATCGCCTTGACCTCGGTGCGCACCAGCTGCGTGCCGAAGTGCGCCGCCTGCGTTTCCATCACGGTTGCGAGGTCGCCACCGAGAATGGACAGAAAGCCGGGGTAATCCTCGATAAGTTCGGTATTGAGCAACTGGCCGCCCGGGGCCTTGCCCTCCAGCAGGACGGCACGCTCGCGGTTGCGCCCGGCGTAGAGCGCAGCCGTCAGCCCGGCGGGTCCGCCGCCGATGATGGCGATGTCGAAGTCGTATGTGGGCACGCTGGTTGCACTCCTCGGGCACGTCTGTACAGTGCCCGTCAGTAATCACGATACCCAATGCTGGGCCGAATCATCCGATCCCGGCCCACTGTCGCAAGTTGGCGAGCACCCGGCTGATCGGGATCGCATATGCGTCGGGCGCATTCGGGCTCGCCAGCGTGACAATCCCGATCACCTCGCCGGAGGCATCGAGGACCGGACCCCCGCTGTTGCCCTGGTAGATCTGCGCACCGTGGAGGTGGAGCATGTCGTTGTACTCCTGAGGCGCCGACTGTCCGGCGCCGATCCCGCTGCCCGCAAGCGGCACGCTCGCGTTCAGACCAATCAGGGTCTCCTCGGTCCAGTCGCGGTGAGCTGTCGCCCGGCTCGACGCCAGCGTGATGACCGAGACCGGAACCGTGGTGAGCGCGGTGCCGTCAACTGGGAGGGGCGTCCCGATCAGCGTGCCGGTCACCCGGAGCACGGCGAGGTCGAGCGCCGTGTTGCTCTGCAGCAGGCGGGCCACGTGGGTGTGGTTGGAGCGGTCGGTGACCCGCAGCGAGTTGTTGCCGTTGACGACGTGAGCGTTGGTGACCACGTCCCCCGCAGTGTCGAAGATCCATCCCGTGCCCAGAGACTCCTCGGCGCCGTTGTCGAGTTCAGCCGCGACGGTGACGACGCTGGCGAGATCGTCGCGACCGAGGTCGGTCAGGAGGGGTGGCGACGGGGTTGGAGCGCTCGCCACGGGGAGCGGCATCGGGCTCACGCTGGTCGGATTTATCTGGGCGACGTTGTTGGCAACGAGGAAGCCGGCCAGTCCGGCGACCAGGAGAGCGATGATTGCCGCCAGGGCGCGACCGACGGCCCCTGGTCGGAACGTCGGCTCGATCCCACCATCCACGAGGAAACATTGTGGTTGTTCGGCGGCGCGGGTTCACGGTGGTCGGTGGCGGCGGCGGGGCGCTGGGTGCGGCGGTGGTGACCCGTCTCGCGGGCTCCGGACGCCAGGTGGTTGTTCCCACGCGCCATCCGGGGCGATCCGCGCCGACGCCGGGTGTCACCGAGATCGAGTGCGATCTGGATGACACCGATGCCGTCACGCGGCTGCGAACCGAAGTCGAGAACATGGGAGGCTGGGACGCTTTGGTGAGCGCCTCGGGAGGCTTCGCCGGAGGACGCGCTCACGAGGTTGACGACAGCGCCATCCAGGCTCAGATCTCGGCCAACCTCCTCGGGCCATGGCGCCTCGCGCGCGCAGCCGCGGCGTCGATGATCTCCGGCGGTGCGGGGGGCCGTATCGTGATCGTCGCCTCGCGTGCCGCCACCGATGTGGCGCGCGGCCAGGCGGCGTACCAGGTGAGCAAGGCGGGGGTGCTGCGGCTCGCCCAGGTCATGGCGGCGGAGTTGCAGGGACATGGCATCACGGTCAACGCCGTCCTGCCGGGCACCATGGACACGGCGGCGAACCGCGAGTCGATGCCGAAGGCGAACCGCTCGACATGGGTGAGCACGGATGCCGTCGCGGCGGTGATCGAGTGGCTGCTCTCCGATGCGGCCGCTCCGGTGACGGGTGCCGCGATCCCCGCGGGCTGATCGTCAGCCGAGCAGCGGGGGCTCGAGTGCTCCGGACCCGCCGAGCCGCGCGATCGCGCGCGCCCGATGCGACACCCGCGCCTTCGCCTCGTCGGTTGCCTCGCCGAACGTGATCCCCAGGTCCAGCGAGAGGAAGGCGGGATCGTAGCCGAAGCCGTTGGTGCCGCTCGGTTCGACGAGCGTGCCGAGGCACTCGCCGTGCGCGGTGACCGGCTCGGCGCCGGGCCTGGCCAGCGCGGCGACGCAGACATATCGCACTCGCCGGTCGTCCGGGGTGCGCCGCTCCACCTCCGCGATCAGCCCGAGGAGCCGGTCCTCGTCGGTCGCGTCCTCGCCCATCCAGCGCGCGGACATCGGACCCGGCCAGCCATGGAGTGCATCGACCTCGATCCCGCTGTCGTCGGCGAGGGCAGGCAGGCCGGTCGCGGTGCAGACGGCGACCGCTTTGGCAAGCGCCGACTCCGAGTACCCGGGACCAGGTTCATCGAGGCGCCCGTCGAAGCCGGCCTCGTCGAGAGATTGGACGTCCAGCGTCCAGTGGCTGAGGAGGACACGCAGCTCCGCCATCTTTCCAGGGTTGCGCGTGGCCAGGAGCAGGACCGAGCCGCTCACTTCGCCCGGCTCAGCACCTCTGCCTGGAGGGCGAAGAGCCGCTTGAGACCCCCATCGGCGAGGCCGAGGAGGGAATCCAGCTCCTCGCGCGAGAATGGCTCCTGCTCAGCAGAGCCCTGGAGCTCGATGAACCTGCCGTCGAGCGATCCCACGCAGTTCATGTCCGTCTCCGCCGCCGAGTCCTCCAGGTAGCAGAGGTCGAGCCGGGCCTCGCCGGCGACGATGCCCGCGCTGATCGCGGCGACCGGCCAGCGGAGCGGGTCGGAGCGGACCACGCGCGCCTCGCGAAGGCGCGCCACGGCCAGCGCCAGCGCCACGTAGCCGCCGGTGATCGACGCCGTCCGGGTGCCCCCGTCGGCGACGATGACGTCGCAGTCGATGAGGATGCTGCGCTCGCCGAGGGCCTCGAAGTCGACGGCGGCTCTGAGGCTGCGCCCGATCAGGCGCTGGATCTCCTGCACCCGACCGTCCACCCGGCCCTTGCGCCCGTCGCGCTCCGACCGCGTCTGGGTGCTCCGCGGCAGCATCGCGTACTCGGCGGTGACCCAGCCGCGGCCGCTGCCCTTGCGAAACGGCGGGACGCGCTCCTCGACGGAGGCGGCACAGAGGACGCGTGTGTCCCCCATCGTGATGAGCGCGCTGCCCTCGGCGTAGGGAAGCGTGTGCAGTTCGATCGAGGTCGGACGGAGTTCATTGGCGGCACGTTGATCTGGGCGCATTGCGCCGAGTGTATCCGTCGGCTCGAGGGTCAGCGCCGGAAGATTCGCTGGAGCACGACGATCGATGCTTCATAAAGCAGCAGCAGCGGGATCGCCAGCAGCGTCGGTGTGAACGGATCCGCGCCTGGCGTGATGACCAGCGCCGCGATGATGATGCCGACGTACGAAATCTTGCGCCAGCCCTTGAGTTTCTTCGACGAGACGAAACCGAGCAGTCCGAGCAGCACGATCACCACCGGCATCTCGAATGTGATCCCGAAGATGAAGATGATGATCAGGAAGAAGCCGATGTAGTTGTTGAGATCGGGAAAGTAGACGGCGTTGCCGCTGAGGAAGTTGGTGAGGAAGTTGAGGCCGATCGGCATCACGAAGTAGGCGAACACCGCCCCACCGGAGAAGAGCAGCAGCGCGCTCGCGATGAAAGGCCCGACGAATTTCCGTTCCTTGGGGCGGAGCCCCGGCGAGACGAAGCTCCACGTCTGCCAGAGAATGACGGGCAGGGCGAGGATCAGACCGACGACGGCGGAGACCTTCAACGGGACCGTGAGCCCCTCCGTGGGGTTCAGGATGATCGCCTGGTCGTGGGGGATGATGCTGTGCGTGTTGTGCAGGACGGTGTGCAGCGGGTTGAGCAGCAGCCCGATGAAGAACCCGTTGAAGATGAACGCGACGGCCGTTCCAACGACCCACGCCGCCAGCACCCAGATGAGGACGCGTCGCAACTCCTCCAGGTGCTGGACGATCGTCATCCGCCGTTCGTCGTCGCCAGCCACTCCCTGCACCTTACGTGCCTCCGGTCAGCGCGCGCGTGTGCGGCGCGTCAGCCAGAAACTGAGGGCTGGTGTGTCGTCGCGTCGGCCGGTACGGCCACGGGCTCGGCCGGTTGCGCGGGTGCGGGAGCCGGTGCGGGCGCCGCGACGGCCTGGACGACCGGAGCCGGCTGCGCCGGAGCGGGAGTCGTGGTCGTGCCCATCACCGCATCGTGAGTCTCTGACGAAGCCTTCCGAAACTCGCGAATCCCCTTGCCGATGCCCGCGCCAACGTCGGGCAGCTTTCCGGGCCCCCAGATGATCAGGATCACCACCAGGACGATGATGATCTCCGGCAGATGTCCGCCTATGAATCCCATGTCAGCCTCCAGTCTAGCAGCATTTTTTTGTTACCCCTGAGATCAGACTGAGACCGCGGACAGCGTGCGGGCGAACGCCTCGACCGTCCGGTCCACGTCCTCATCCGAGTGTGTCGTCGAAAGGAATGCGGTCTCGAATTGCGACGGCGGCCACAGCACTCCGGCGTCGAGCCACGCTTCGTGAAGGCGCCCGAAGCCTTCGCGGTCCGCCCGCTTGACGTCATCGAAGCTGCGCGCCGACTCGATACCCAGGAAGGGCGTCACCATGCTCCCGACCCGGCCCACCGTGCAGGCAAGGCCCGCCGCCGAGGCGGCCGTCTCGAAACCGTTCTGCAGGCGCTCACCGAGCGCCTCCAATCGCTCGTAGAGCCCGGGGTCCTCACGGAGCGCGTCGAGCACCGCACAGCCCGCGGCCATCGCCGGCGGGCTGCCTGAGAGCGTTCCCGCCTGATAGACCGGGCCCGAAGGGGCGATCTGCGCCATGAGATCGCGGCGCCCGCCGTACGCGCCGACGGGAAGCCCGCCACCGATCACCTTGCCGAAGAGGCTGAGATCGGGGCGAACGCCGTAGAGCGCCTGAGCGCCGCCGTAGGCCACGCGAAATCCAGTCATCACTTCATCGAATACGAGCAAAGCACCCCATTTGGATGTGATGTCGCGAAGTCCGTCCAGAAACCCCGGCTCCGGGGGCACGCAGCCCATGTTCCCGGCGACCGGTTCGACGATCACCGCGGCGATCTGCTCGCCCTCGCGTTCGAAGGTCGCGGCCACCGAATCGCGATCGTTGTATGCCAGCACGATCGTCCCGGCGACGGCCGCGGCGGGGACCCCGGGGGATCCGGGAATCCCCAGGGTGGCAACCCCGGAGCCCGCATCCGCGAGCAGCGCATCGGCATGGCCGTGGTAGCCGCCGGCGAACTTCACGATCCGATCGCGCCGGTTGCCGCTCGGGCAAGCCGCACCGCTGACATCGCCGCCTCGGTGCCCGAGGTGACGAAGCGGACCATCTCCACCGATTCGACCGCGTCGACGATGCGCTCCGCCAGCTCCACCTCGAGCTCGACCGTGTGACCGTAGGCGATCCCCCGCTCGAGCTGGGCGCGAACGGCGCTGATCACCCGGGACGGCTGGTGGCCGAGGATGTGCGGTCCGTAGGCGAGCACGAAGTCGATGAAGTCGTTGCCGTCCGCGTCGACGACGTGCGCGCCCTGCCCTCGGACGATGTGTGGCGGCACCCCGGGGACGGCGCGGTAGGCGCGCACCGGACTGTCCACCCCGCCCGGCAGCACCCGCTCGGCGCGCTGGCGCAGCGCCCGGGCGTTGCTGTCCTTCATGCCGACTACGTCTGCTGGCGCACGGTGATCGACTTCATGACATCGCCCTGGACGATCGCGAGGGCAACGCTCATGCCACTCTCCACCTTGCCGAAGAGGTTGTACAAGGGCTGGAGCTGCGTGGAGTCGTCAGCGATGCAGATGAAGAATTGCGACCCGTTGGTGTTGGTGCCACTGTTGGCCATGGCCACGGCGCCGACGACATATTTCTGATGCACCGGCTCGTCGTTGAACTTGAACCCGGGACCGCCGCCACCGCACGTGCCGGACGGCGTCGCCGGTGGTGCCGGCACGTTGCCGACGCATTGAGGGTCACCACCCTGGATGACGAAGCTCGCGACCACGCGGTGAAACGGGAGGCCGTCGTAGAAATGGTTTCGCGCGAGGGTGACGAACACATTGACTGTGTTCGGAGCGAGATTCGGTTGCAGGCACATCACGATGTTGCCCTTGGTGGTGGCGATGGTCGCTTGGTACAGCTTGGTACTGTCGATGGTGGTGGCCGGTGCCGCGCTGTAGGTGTGCACGCTTGCCGGCGGATTGATCGGTGCGAGCACCGATCCGAATTTTGCGGTCGCGCAGTCCGCGAACGGGATCGTCGGCGCCGCCGTCGGCGCCGGTGTCGGTGTCGGTGTCGGCGTGGCTGTGGGTGTGGGTACGACCACTGTTGGGGTTGGAAGCGCCGGGAGGGGCGCGCTCGCATTGTTCACGCCGATGGCGATTGCAACAATGGCCACAACCACGACGGCCCCGGATCCAAGCACCAATGGCAGGCGGCGACGGCCGCCGGACGGGTCACTCATCGATTCACTCCTCGGTCTCCGCGAGCCAGCCCGCGGCGGCGCGCGCGTGGTACGTGATGATCATGTCGGCACCCGCGCGGCGAATGCCCCCGAGCGCTTCGAGGACGGCAGCGCGTTCGTCGAATGCGCCGGCAGCCGCCGCGTGATGGAGCATGGCGAACTCCCCGCTGACGCAGTATGCGGCGAGGGGCAGATCGGTCGCGTCGCGAACCCGGGCGACGACATCGAGGTAGGTGAGCGCCGGCTTGACCATGACCATGTCCGCGCCCTCCTCCACATCGAGGAGCGCTTCGCGAACGGCCTCACGTTGATTGGCGGGATCCATCTGGTACGAGCGCCGGTCCCCTGCCTTCGGCGCGCATTCGGCCGCGTCCCGGAACGGGCCGTACAGAACCGTCGCGAACTTTGCGCTGTAGGCGAGAATCGCGGTGTCGGTGAAGCCCGACATGTCGAGCGCCTCGCGGATCGCCGCCACCTGACCGTCCATCATCCCGCTGGGCGCGATGATGTCGGCGCCCGCCGCCGCCTGGCTCACCGCTGTCCGGGCATACAGCTCCAGCGTCGCGTCGTTGTCGACATCGCCGTTCTCGAGCAGGAAACCGCAGTGCCCGTGGTCGGTGTACTCGCACAGACAGCAGTCTGCGATCACCACGCAGGCATCGCCGAAGCGCTCGCGGAGCGCGCGGATCGCCTGCTGGACCACGCCGTCGTCCGCGAAAGCGCCCGATCCCTGAGCATCTTTAAGGGTGGGGAGGCCGAAGAGGAGCACACCGCCGAGGCCGAGGCCGATCGTCGCCTCCACCGTCGTGCACAGGGAATCGATGCTCTCGTGGTGCTGTCCCGGCATCGAGCTCGATCGGCTGCGGCGACGTGAGTCCCTCTCTGATGAAGGCCGGATGGATGAGCTGCCCGGCGCTCAGCCGCGACTCGCGCGCCAGGCGGCGCAGCGCCGGGGTCCGGCGCAGACGGCGGGGTCGCTCGAGAGGGAAGCTCATGACGGCGTTCAGCGTAGCGGCTGAGGGGCCAGGCACTTGCTCAGGGCGGCAACCAGGCCGTCGACCGACGCCACGCCGGCGATCGCCGAGACGCCCAGACCGGCCCTCCGGGCCTCATCCGCGGTCTGCCCTCCGATGCACACGATGGCCACCCCGCGCGGCAGACCCCGTGGGCCCGCCGCCTGGACCAGGTTTCGGGCGGTGCTGCCACTGGTGAGGGTGATGGCGTCGACCCCGCCGGCGAGCGCGGCGCTCAGCCGCTCCGCGGCTGTCACCGGCATGACGCTCCGATAGATGTGCTGCACGATCACGGTGGCTCGCGCGTCGCGGAGCGCCTCGGCGAAGCCGCTGCGTGCCCCCTCGGCAACCGGAACCCACACCGTGGCCCCCGCCAGGCCCCGCGCCAGCATCTCCGCCGCGAGGCCCGCCGCGTCATGGTCGCCGGCGACCAGATCCGGGGCAGCACCAAGCGCCTCGAGGGCCGCGGCGGTGGCGGGTCCGACGGCGGCGACGAGCATGCCCGACACGGCGTCCGCTCCCACCGCTCCGATGACGAGACGCACCGCGGTTGCGCTGGTGAATGCGACCCATCGCGGGGGTTCCGCGCCGGCGGTCTCAGCCGCGACCCGAGCGATGGCGTCGGGTTCGGCGATGGGCACGGTCGTGATCAGAGGAACGACCGCCACCGATGCTCCCGCCGCGTGGAGACGGTCGACGAGGCCCTCCGCCTGCTCGCGGGTCCGGGTCACGAGGATGCGTCGCCCGGCGAGTGGCAGCGGCGGATTGGTCACCGCAGGCGCGCCGCGACCATCTCGCCCAGCGCTTCCGGCTCCTCGAGGGTTCCCGACGCCTCGGCTCGGCGGATGGCGCCTTCGACGACGAGCGCCGCCACCAGCACCACCCGGCGCTCCTCGATGCGGGCCCATGCCCCGAGCGGCAGCAGGCAGCCGCCGCCGAGGCCGATCAGCACCGCCCGCTCCGCGGTCACGGTGATCCTGGTGGCGAGGTCGCCGACCGGCACGCATGCCTGTGCCGCCGGGCTCCCGGCAACCGTCTCGAGCGCGATCGCGCCCTGGGCCGGCGATGGCACGAACTCGCTGGGGTCGAGCCGCTGGCAGAGGCGGTGACCCAGCGAAAGCCGATCGATCCCGGCGCATGCCAGGAGCAGTGCGTCGACGTCACCGGCATCGAGCTTGCGCAGGCGGGTGTCGACGTTGCCACGGATCGGCACCGCGCGCAGTCCGGGATACAGCACGGCGAGAAGCCCCGCCCTGCGTGCGCTGCTGGTTCCCACGGTCGCTCCGGCGGGAAGCTCATCAAGCGGCCGTTCGCCCGCCGATACCACGCCGTCCCGCGCATCGGCGCGGGGAAGGTACGCGGCAATGGTCAGGCCCGGTGCGAGCGCCGAAGGGAGGTCCTTCGCGCTGTGGACCGCGATGTCGGCGCGGCCGTCGATCAGGCTCCGTTCGAGATCCGCGGTGAACCACCCCTGCCCCTCGAGCTGGTCGATCGGGGCGTTAGTTCGGCGATCACCCTCGGTTCGGACGACGAGAGTCTCCAGGTCTGCGCGATGGGTTGCTCTCAGCGCATCGGCAGCCAGTGCGGCCTGTCGGAGCGCGAGCGCGCTCCCGCGGGTCGCCAGCCGCAGGATCGACGTCTCCGCGGCGGGCATCAACGGTCGAGCCGGAACGCCTCGCGGATCGCCAGGGCAGTGGCCGGGTCCCCGGCTTCGCGAAGGCGGGTCACCGGTCCGTGCAGGAGCTTCCTGACCATGCTGCGCGTCAGCATCTCCACGCGCTCCCGCGTCGCGTCGTCGACCGGGTGACCGCTGCCGAAGGTCCGCGCCACCTCTCGCGCCCGGAGATCCTCCGCCCATTCGACCAGCGCGGCGATCGTCGGTCCGGCGGTGTCCCGCTGCCCGATCGCGGTGACCGTCTTCTCGAGCTCGACACCGATGATCTCCTCCGCGGCCGGCACCGTCTCCCGGCGCTGGTCCACGCGCGCACCGACGCGTTTGCCGAGCTCATCGATATCGATGAGCGTGACGCCGGGGACGTCGGCTGCGGCTGCGTCGATGTCGCGGGGAACCGCCATGTCAACGATGCACAGCGGCCGGTGCGAGCGCCGGCGCTGAAGGGTTCTGATCGCCGCTGCGTCGAGAACCGGTGTGGCGCTGTCCGTCGAGGCGATGATCACATCCACCTCGTCGGCAACCTCGCCGAGCGCGGCCAGGGCGACCGGTTCCGCCCCCACCGCCCGCGCGAGCCGGCGGCTCGAGTCGCCGCGCGACGTCGTCATGATCCGCGCGCCCTGGTCGCGCAGCCGGTTCGCCGCGAGCCTGCTCATCTTGCCAGCGCCGACGAGAAGGACGCCCTTGCCTTCGAGGTCGCCGCATGACGCCCGGGCGCACTCCACCGCGACCTCGCTCAGTGAGGCGGCCCCCGTACCGAGCGACGTGTTCGTGCGCACGCGCTTGGCCGTCGAGATCGCTCGGCGCATCACATAGTCGAGACGCGCATCCACGGTTCCCGCCTCGGTGGCCACGCGATGCGCCGCCTTGAATTGCCCAAGCACCTGGGCCTCGCCGATCACCATGCTCTCGAGGCCGCTGGCGACCCGGAACATATGCATCGCGGCCTCACGATCCTCGAGCGTGACCATGTGGCGCTCGACCTCCTGGGCGCCACCCGGGTCGAGGTAGCGAGCGAGCCTCGGGGTCACCTCGGCGCTGAGGTGATCCGGGCAGACAACATAGAAATCCGTGCGATTGCATGTGGAAAGCACCGCCGCACCGTGCAGTCCCGCGTGCCCCACCAGGTATCTCAGGGTCGTCGCGGCACGCGCCGCCGGGATGGCCGCTGCCTCCCGCACAGCCAGTGGAGCGGTGCGAAAGCTCAGCCCGGCGGCTACCAGTCGCATCACCAGCGAGTATAGGTTGGCGGTCTGCCGCCGCCGGTTCCACCGTGCAGGAGTTCTAGGATGGGGGTGTATGGAAGCTCGCCGGCGATACGGTCGCCGCCGAGGGAGGGTCCCCACGGGCAACAAATTTCTACCGCGCCTCGGTCCGGCGGGAGCCGAGCCTTTTGCCACGCCCGACGACGCGACCGATTCCTGGAGCGCGGAACGACCGGCGCCGGAGACGCCGATCGAAGCGCTCCATTTCGTCGCTCTCGACTGCGAGACCACCGGCCAGTCCCCCCATCACCTGGTGGAACTGGGCGCCGTCGCGTTCACGATGCGCGATCACCTGATGAGCTTTGAGACGCTGGTGCACAGCAACGACCGGATCAATCCGTACGCCCGGCGAATTCACGGCATCGACGCTGCAACCCTCAACGGCGCGCCACCAGTGTCCCTCGTGGTCGAGCGTTTTCAACGCTTCGCGAAAGGGGCGGTGCTCGTCGAGCACAGCGCCGATGCCTTCGACACCCGCCTGATCGGACGCGCAATCGGATCGAGCCTCGATGCCGACAACGTCGATACCACCCGGCTGGCCGCCAAGCTGTTCGATCTCAAGGACACGATCGGACTGGAGCGGCTCTGCCGGGAGTTGGGCGTTGCGCACCGCCGGCCGCATCATGCGCTCGCGGACGCGGAAGCGACTGCCGCGTGTTTCCTGGAGTTGGTCCGGCGCGGCAGCGAGCGCTTCGGCTGGAGCACGCTCGGCGACCTCCTCCTGGCCGGGAAACCACCCGCACTCGCCGCGGACGTCGGTGTCGCGCCGCCTCGAACCCAGGCAAAAGGCGCCGATTCGGGCTCTCGAACGCGCCGGCGGCGTTGACAGCACGCCCAGCGCTGCATACCATTCACTCGAACCAACCACACTCATCCCGAGCCGCGCGGCCGCGGTTCGGTGCCTCATCCCGGTTCATCTCGAGGTCACTGCGATGCCCAGCCACGTCAACAGGGCCGAGGCGATCGGTGCCGCTTCGGCCGCGCTCGGCGTTCTCGTAGCGTTCCTGCCCTGGTACGGCTACGTCGCGGGCAATTCACACGTGACGGTCAATGCATTTCGGGCGTCGGTGCTCGGTGATGTGTTCTTCGTCGCGATTGCGGCCGCGATCATGTTATTGCTGATCGGACGCGGTTTTGTCGATGACGTGGTCACGCCGTACATTCCCGAGACCACGGCTCACGCCACCGCCGCGGGACTGGCGATGGGGAGCGTCCTCATTCAGATGATCCTGGCGAGATCCGCCGGGCGCTCGCTCAGCGTCGGGATCTTTCTCGCACTGATTGCCGCAGGAGGCCTTTGCGCCGCCGCGGTATTGCGCCGGTTGCATCCGGATCGTCGGCGGATTGTGCGCGACAGCCTTTCCCACGAGGGTCTGATTGCTCCATAATCCAGCAATTCGCGCTCGGGGGACGTGGCGCCCCCGGGTTCACGTCTGTGCCACAGCTGCTCATTCAGACTGGGAGGAACCACCCGAACAGATGGCCAATATCCTGACCGACCCGCCCTTCGCAGCAGACCCGCCGATCAAGTTGAACGTCCCGGCGAAGACGCTCGGACTCGTCGCCGGCATCCTTGGGGTCATCGGCATCCTCTTCGGGCTGCTTGCTCTGCCTGCGGTCTTCGCGCTGAACAGCGTGTGCTCCGAGTTCAACGGCCTCGGTATCGCCACCACCTGCAACACGGGCATCTTCGGCCTCGCGATCATCGGCGTGATCATCGGGTTCGTCGGCGCGATCCTGTACGCATTCGGCGGCTTCCGGATGTATCAGCTCAACCGCTCGGGCAAGGACCTCGTCATCTACGGACTGCTCGTCAGCCTCGTCGGTGGAATCCTTGAGATCGTCGGTTATGGCGGCGTCGGCAGCTTCGTCTTCGACCTCGTCATCGCGGTGGTGCTGTACTACCTCGTGGTCATCAGCCGCTGGCCAGGCGACGCGCCGCTCGTCGCGGCCGGGCCGACCGGTGGCTACGGCAATCCTCCCGGCGGCTACGGCAGCCCACCGCCGCCTCCTCCGCCAGCCTGATCTGCATCGGTCCCCGAGGCTTCGGCCTCGGGGATGCATCGGGTTCGTGAGGGCTGGTCGGCTCCGCCGGCGCCCAGCGGCTGATACAGATCCTCAGACGCTGAATTCCGCCATCACCGGGTAGTGATCGGATGCCGCGGCGGCATCGGGGTCCGGCCAGGTCCTCCCCCCGACCACGTCGGCACCCAGCGCGTGCGCGGCAAGTTCATCGGTTGCGAAGACGTAATCGACCCGGGCCGAGAGCTGCCAGGTCGCGCACGTCAGCCCGCGAGCACGCGGATGCACGCGGCGGTAGCAGTCGACATAGCCCTCCTTGAGCAGACGTTCGACGGTCCAGCGCTCGATCATCCTGCCGAGAAAGCGGTCCATCGCGTGCGACACGGGCAAGCCCACTGTCAACGGCGACACGACGCGAGGCAGCACTGGGATGCCGCCGAGGAGTCGCGGGTCCACGCCGGCGCGACGCCACCGGTCGGCGAGGCCGTTTTCGTCGTCGCCGCTGCCGGGGGCGAGCGGCGTCAGGATACCGTTCGCTCCCGCCACGAGCAGCCCGGCGCGGCGCAGGTCGTTCATGCGCCGGAAGAACGAGGTCGCGAGGATGTCGTCGCCAGGCGAGAGCGCGTTGAAGTCACCGATGAGCATGTGCGGCAGCGCCGGCTCATCGGCGATGTCGGTCAGCACCGCACCGATCTCGCGGATGCGCCGAGCCTCTCCCTTGTTGCGGTCGCCAAAGCGTGCGGCCAGGTGCAGGCAGTGCACGCCGATGACGGGGAGGTCCCGGCCGCCGGTCTCGATGTCGCAGTGGAGATGGGAGCGCAGCATCCTGCCGTGGTGGCGGCGGTTGCGCCAGGCGCGCACCGGCAGGCGCGTGAGGATCGCGGTGTGCATCGGCGAGGCGGGATCGCTGGGCTCGCCGAGGAACATCTCCATGTGGAGGTCGCGGGCCAGAGCCCGAATGCGATCCACCTCGCGCACCTCCTGGAGCGCGACGACGTCGGCGTCAAGGCGCTTCAGCACGTTGCGAACCAGATCGAGGCGACGCTCGCCGCCAAGCAGGATGTTGTACGTGGCGACGCGAATGCTGCGACGAGTGATTTTTCTGGTTCGCGACATCGACCGAACTTACAATGCCACGGTGCAGCCACAGCGCGACGCACATCTCACCGAGCTCGTCTTCCTCAACCGCGGTCCGATCGCGCTGCGCTGTGCCACGGTGGCGCTCGCGGCGGCCGCGTGCGGCGTCGCGGGCACCCTGCTGGTGCGCCTCCACCAGACGCTCGCGGGCCAGCTTGCGGAGCACGTGGCGCTCAACCCGCTGCAGACCCTGATCGCGATGGGTTCGAACACCGCGCACGCTCTGGCCCGGCTGGGTCGGAGCAATCTGTTTCGCTGGGGCGCTGCTCCGCCTGCGCCACGGTGCGACGGAACCACCTCCTGGGCGCACCTCCGTGGAGCACCAGACACTCGGCCAGCTTCGCGGCGGTTTGCGACGCGAGTATCGAATCGTTCGATATTTCCTGGTCGTCGTGTGCCTGTTCGCCGCGGTTGACGCGGCGCGCACCGTCGCAAGCCTGATCGCGGCGCAATCTGGGGACACGCAGGTCTCGAACACCATGCCTGCAACCGTCGCCGAAGCTCTGGGCTATGTGGTTGCCGCGCTTGTCCTGGCGGCGTGGGCCCGCGCCTTCGGCGCTGAGGTACGGCGGCTCGGCGCGCTCTGACCCTCCCAATCGGCGAAGCAGATGGCCGCGGTCAGATCCTGCGCTCGACGACATAGTCGCAGACGCGCTCGAGCGTCTCGCGAGCGGTCGACGGCGGAAAGGCCTTGAGCTCGGCTGCCGCCTCTCGAGCGAATTCCTGGGCGCTGCGTTCGGCTTCGGCGATCGCGTCCGACGCTCGGACCAGGCCGACCACCTCGTCGAATTCCTCCTCGTTGAGGTCACTCTTGTCCAGAATGCTACGAAGCCGAGCGCCGATTGCCCGATCCTTGAGTGCCAGCATCAGCGGCAGCGTCACCGTCCCCTGGCGAAGGTCGGCGCCGACCGGCTT
This sequence comes from Candidatus Dormiibacterota bacterium, assembly GCA_963777445.1. GTDB lineage: Bacteria > Chloroflexota > Dormibacteria > Aeolococcales > Aeolococcaceae > Palsa-851. The sequence continues at coordinate 180,895 of CAVZQR010000004.1, forward strand.
CCCGACCTCGGCCGTCGTGGCGATGTAGTCGAGGACATCGTCGGCGATCTGAAACGCCATACCGAGGCTGTGGCCGTAGCGACGCAGGCTCTCGACCGACGCGGTGTCCAGCCCTGCGATCAGGCCACCCCCGTAGCAGCTCGTGCTCACCAGCGTCGCGGTCTTCCGTCCGATCTTGCGGTGATAGTCGGCGAGGGACTGGTCGTACTCGTTGCGACTGGTCATCTGCAGCAGTTCGCCCATGCAGATCGTCATGACCGCGTGACTGATCGCGGAATCGATCGCGGGCATACCGATCTCGGCGAGCAGGTAGGCGCCCTTGGCGAAGTAGTAGTCGCCGATGATCACTGCCGGATCCGGTCCGAGCGCCTCGTGGATCGTCGTGATCCCGCGCCGGGTGGGCGCCTTGTCGATCAGGTCGTCGTGGACAAGGGTGGCCGTGTGGATGAACTCGATGCCCATTGCCAGGTTGAAGACGTCATTGGGGTCGGCATCGCCGAAGCGGGCGGCCAGGATGACGAGCGCCGGTCGGAGGCGCTTCCCGCCCGCCTTGACGATGTGGGACATCGCACTGGCCATCGGACCGAGGTCGGAGGCGATCTCGGCGTCAAGGCGGCGCTCGAACTCGACCAGCTCAGCAGATATCGGCTCCAGGAGCTCCTCGGCCACGATGCTCACGACCCCGCCGCCACTCGAATCGCCTGCGCGATCGGTCGCACCAGGCGCGGATCCGGGAGTGGCTCATCGAAGAGTCGCGCGGCGCTGGCCCGGAAGCGCGCGGGCGCGGCCGTGACGAGCACCTCCGTCCGCATCCCCATGGTGCTGCGGCCGGGTTCGGGCATCTCGCCCGCGCCGATGCGGTTGACGGCGACGATCCGGCTGACGCGCGCCGCGGTGGTGTCGGCGCTGTCGACGACACGCACCCGGCGCGATCCGATCAGGCGTCGCAGCGCGGGACGGAGCAACGGATAGTGGGTGCAGCCCAGGACGAGCGTGTCGGCGCGCCACTCGAAGATGCGCTCGAGCACCGGGAGGAGTGCTGCATCAGCCCTGGGGGTGTCAGCATCGCCGTCCTCGACGATCTCCACGAGGTCGGCCGCGACCTCGCTGAGGACGACGATCCCGGGGTTCGCCTCCTTGATCGCGTGGACGTATTCGCCGCTCGCGCGGGTGCCCTCGGTGCTGAGCACCGCCACCCGGCCGTTGCGTGTGGCTGCGGCGGCCGCCTGCGCTCCGGGGGCGATCACTCCGACCACGGGGATGTCGAACCGCTCGCGAGCGACGTTGAGCGCGGCGGCAGTCGCCGTGTTGCATGCGATCACCACCAGCTTGGTGTCCATCCCCGCAAGCATGCCGATGATGTCGAGCGCGAGGCCGCGTACCTGTCCCTGCGAGCGCGGCCCGTAGGGAAAGTGCTCGAGATCGGCAACATAGATGAGTGCCTCGGCCGGCATCTGGTGACGAATCTCACGGAGCACGGTCAGGCCGCCGACACCGGAGTCGAACACGCCGATCGGGCGCGAGTCGCTCATTCGTCTCGCAGGATAGCAGGGGGGCGCGTCATGCCCGGGCCTGGTAATGCGAGGCCCATGAGGAGCATGTCCCGGTCGCCGCTCGGCATCCGCACCTCGCCCCTGACGAGCCCCTCGTCCTCGAACCCGAGTGACCGGTACAGGCCGATGGCGGGCCGGTTGTCGGGAAAGACTCGAAGACTGAGCTTGGCGAGGCCGACCGCCACTCCCCAGGCAATCGCCATCTCCATCAGGGCGCGCCCGAGCCCGGCGCCACGCTGCGCGTTGCTGACAAGGATGGCGATTTCGCCGACGTGCGCGTAGTGGGCGCCGGCACGCCGCTGGACCATCACCTGGCCCTCGGGAACGCCGTCGACCTCGAGGGTCAGCGTGAGCCCGCCCTCGAGCACGATCGACACGAGCCGCGAACTCTGCTCGATCGTGTCCGGTTCCCCGGGCACCGCCGCGAGGAGTTCTCCCTCGCCCGCCACGGCGTCGATGAGGGCGGCGAGCGCGGGCGCGTCGCCTTCCTGGGACGGCCGGATCAGATACGGGCGCCCGCTCGGCGTGATCCCGTCGCGGCGAAGCACCGGGCCGGTCGTCGTCATACGGCGACGGAGAGGCCCTGATCGTCGCGCATCCTGGTCGCGCGATCTGCGATCCGCCGCGCGATCCCGCTCGCGCTCATCACTGTCATGTGGCCGTGGGGGTAGGTCCAGAGGTCGGTCTGCCACGCGTTGGCGAGATCGGTGACCGGATCCGGTCCGACAACGAGGTCCTGCATCGCCCGAACCAGGGTGATGCGATCGCCCGGCGTCCGCGGTGCCAGGTTGCGCGCAACCAGCGGCGCGAGTGTCGACTGGAGAAACCGGCCCGCGCTCGCCCGGTCAGGACCCCACGATCCGCTGAACTCGCCGATCATGCCGAGGTGGCGGAGCGACGGCGTCGGTGGCCGCTGCGAGAGCGTCGCTGCCGGGTCGCAGAAGGGCGCAACCGCGATCACACGGTCGAGCTCGAGTTGGGCCGCGAGCAGGGTCGCGATCAGGCCGCCGAGGCTCACGCCGACCACGCTCACATCGGGAGTGACCTCGGCCCGTACCCAGGCGATGACTGCGGCCGCGTCCTCGACGGTTTGGAGGATGGCGGCTCGGATGTGCGCCGGGTCGAGGCTGAAGTAGCCGTCCCCGCTGCGCTGGCCGGGAAGGGTTCGGCGCAGGTGGTAGGGCAGATCGAGGCGCGCGGTGTGGGCTCCGCGGAGGCGCATCTGCTTGGCCAGCCACCGGTCGTAGGTCGTCTGCGGCACCGCATAGCCGTGCAGGAGAAGCACGAACGGCGCCGGCCCCGGCTCCCGGCGGACGTGTGCGGTTGCCACCAGGCGTCGGCTCCCCCAGTGCCCGCCCGGGCCCTGGCTCTCGCCCTCGAGCTCGAGCTCACGCCACCTCGGGCCGCCGAGCGATTCCCACTCCCGGTTGACACGGATCGGGCGTGGATGGTGCACCCGGCTCCGCTCCCAGAACTCGATGGGGTCCGCCGGGGAGCGGTCGATCACCTCGGGGCGGGAGAGGCCGACCGCCGTCAGGCGGACATGGACCATCCGATCCAGGATCAGCGAAACCGTCCCGATGAGCCGGTCGTGGGATGTGTCGGAACTCATGACCAAAAACCCTCTCCGACAATCATGCCCCCAACGGGCAATTGCGTAACTCCCGCGCGTAGACCATCATCGAACGTGGCTGTGCCCGAATCGTCGCCCCCGCTTCGCGTGGTCGGCGCCCCAGATCGCCCCAACGACTGGGAGTCCGTCTACCAGGAGCACGTCGCTCCCCTCTATCGCTATGTCTACTCGAGGACCGGCAATACCCCCGATGCCGAGGATGTCACCTCGACCACCTTCCTGCGCGCTCTCCCGCGGCTCCGTTCCGACGTCTCGGCTGCCGAGATCCGGGCGTACCTGCGGACCACCGCCCGGAGCGTGCTCGCCGATGTCTGGCGCCGGCGCCACGGTACCGTCCTGATGGAGTTCGATGAGCAACGCGACGCCGTCCAGGCACCCCCCGACCGACAGGACGAGGTGGACGTCAGCCCCATCCTGGACGGACTCCCTGCCAACTACCGCAGCGTGCTCGAATTCCGGTTCCTTCGGGGATACTCGATTCGGGAGACCGCCGCAGCCATGGGCGTGAGCGTCGCCAACGCCAAGGTCCTGCAGTTGCGCGCGCTGCGTCGCGCCGCCGCCACTGGAGCCCGTGATGTCGAAAGCTGATCGCCGCCTTGCGCGCTTCATCCAGGCGCTCATCTCGAACCGTCGACCGAGGAGCTCGCCGGCGGATGACAACTCCGCAGCGATGCAGATCGCGGCCCGTCTCCGGGCGGCGAATCCGGGCGGCTCCACTCCCGTCCGCCGCATTCGTCGACAAGCTCGCACGGCAGTTGCGCGAGGCCTCGGACCGCGAACCCGCACGCGCCGAGGACGGGATCCACCGCCGCCGGTTCCTGGTCGGCGGTCTCGCCACGGTTGCGGCATCGGTTGCGGCCGGGGTCGGGGTCGAGCGCCTCCACGAGGTGTTGACCGAACCGGCCAGCGGTAGCGGCCCGATCCAGCCCTACGTGAGCGCATGGGTCGCGGTGGCAACCCTGGCCGAGGTGACGCCGGGGAAGATCAAGCAATTCTCCGCCGGCGGCGTGCAGGGCGTGGTCTTCACTCTCGAGGGTGAGATCCGCGGCCTGAGCGCCGTCTGCACGCACCAGGGATGCACGCTGGTCCCCGAGGCGGCGAAGGGCAAACTCGTCTGCCCGTGCCACCCCATGAGCTTCAACCTCACCGGGGCGGCGAACCCGGGCGACTATCGATTGAACCCCCTGCCCACGATCCAGACGCGTGTGAACGCAGGCAACGTCGAGGTGCTCGTCCCCGCCTGGGTCTGAGTTTCGCCTGAGCATGCCGGCCAATCGATCCGGCACGTCGCGGCAGTGATCCGGCGTCCTGAGCCGTCCGTACCAAGCGGTGACAGGGCGGAGACAAGACGGCCACCCGGATCGCCAACGACCGCCCCAGCGAGGTGTACACATGGCCAAGGTGACACGGCGGACATTTCTGTCCACGACCGTGGGGGCAGCGGGCGGAGTGGCGGCAATGGGGCTCATCGCCGGGCCGAGCACGCTCGTGGAGGCGGCGCAGAACGTTGCCGACGCGAGTGACGGGCCAGTGTCCAGCGAGCCGATGACCGCATACGTTCGCGATGCGGCGACGGGCGAGATCTCGGTGATGGTCGGGCACCGCGAGGTCGTCACCAAGGATCCGCAGCTCATCCGGCGTCTGCAGCGCGCAGCGCGCTGACCCACCAACCACAACAGCATCCACAACCTCACGAGGGGTACACATGTCTTCGCATCGTGAAGCACCGGGAATCTCGAACGACCCGGTTGCGGACAGCACTGACCTTTACGCGTTCACCAGTCCGGATCATCCCGAGACGGTGACGCTGATCGCCAACTACATCCCGCTCGAAGGGCCCGACGGCGGTCCGAACTTCTACAACTTCGGTGACGACGTGCTCTATGAGATCACCGTCACCAACGGCGGGAGCGTCGCGGACGCGATCACCTACCAGTTCGCGTTCACCACCGAGTACACCGACCCGAACACCTTCCTGTACAACACGGGACCGATCACCAGCCTGACCAGCTCGAGCTGGAACGTCCGCCAGTTCTACTCGGTGACCCGGATCAAGAACGGCCACTCGCAGGTGCTCGCGCACAAGCTTGCGTGTCCGCCCGTGAATGTCGGGGTTCGTTCGACCCCGAACTACGGCGCGCTCGCGGCTGCCGCGGTGCATCCGCTCGACGGAGGCTGGGTGTTCGCGGGACAGCGGCGTGAGGGCTTCTACGTCGACCTCGGATCGATCTTCGATCTCGGCGCGCTCCGCCCCTTCCAGAACCTGCATCTGATTCCGCTTCCGGCCGTCGGCGGCGTCAACTCGACCAAGCAACTCAACGTGCACACGATCGCCATCCAGGTCCCCAAGACCCATCTCACCAAGAACGGCGAGATGCCCACCGACCCGACGAGCGCCAACTCGGTCATCGGTGTGTACACCACGGCCAGCCGTCGCAAGTCCACGGTCCTGGAGCACGGTGGCCGCACCATGGACGTCGGACCCTGGGTCCAGGTCTCGCGGCTCGGCATGCCCCTGATCAACGAGGTGGTCATTCCGATCGGCAAGAAGGACTTCTGGAACTCCACCGCGCCGAAGAACGATGCTCAGTTCGTCGCCAACTACGCCCACCCGGAGCTCGCCGGACTGCTCCCCGTGCTCTACCCGGGCGTCTTCCCGCACCTGGCCGCGTACACGGCCACTCGTGTCGACCTCGAGGCGATCCTGCTCACCGGAATCCCGTCGGGCATCATCCCGGGCTTCCAGAACAACACCGGGGCGACGCCGGCCGACCTTTTGCGCCTGAACATGGCGATTCCCCCGGCATCGTCTCCGAGCGTCAACGGCATCCTCGGCGGAGACCTCGCGGGGTTCCCGAACGGCCGCCGGGTGTTCGACGATGTGGCCACCATCGAGATCCGCGCCATCGCCGGCGTCACGATCCCGCTGGTTGATCCCAGCTTCACGCCTGACGGCGCCGCAGGCGTGGTCAGTGACTTCTCCGCGGGCCAGTTCAGCGGCGGTTCGGTTCCCGGCAACGGCCGGTACATCAACCACTTCCCGTACCTCGGCACCCCGCTCAACGGTTTCGACACCCCGAGTTGATCGAGATCGAGTCCGCCGGTCCCGCCCCGAGCGGGCCGGCGGTCCTCGATATCGGTGGGGGGGCCGGAGCGCTGCTGGTGATCGTCCCGGCAGCGCTCCTCCACACCGAGATCGAGGTCAGCCCCGACGGACGCCCCGGCGCCCGGACCCATACCGGGGTGCATCAGCGCCCCATGACGGGCGAGCAGCTCCCGATCGCACTCTTTCCGTCGCTCGACGCCGGCACCTGGACCCTCTGGGGATCGGGACCGTGCGCAACTCGCACCGTCGAGATTCTCGACGGCCGGGTCACCGAGGTGGACTGGCGCTGACGTTCGCTTGACGGTCCCCAGGGTTTGCGTCTAACGTAGCCTGATTCTACAGGCGTTCAGTAGAATTTCTTGCATCCGCACGGCCTGCTGGAGGTGCCTGGTCGATGGGTTTGACCTTGGGTGACATCGATTTGGATCGGGTCGCAACACTGACCGCTCGCGAGGAAGCCGAGTTCCGGTCTCGGCGGACGCGTTCGCGCGAGTTGTGGAAGGAGGCGACCGAGTACATCCCACGCGGGGTGCCCAGCTCGTTCCAGGACACGCCACCGCAGCCGGTCTTCATCGACTACGGCAAGGGAAGTCACGTCTGGGACGTGGACGGCAACGAGTACGTCGACTTTCACAACGGATTCGGTGTGATGGTCGTCGGCCACGCTCACCCGGCGATCGTCGCGGCGGTCGAGTCACAGATGCACCGGGGATCGCACTTCGCCCAGCCGGTCGCCGAGAACATCGTCGTCGCACGCGAGCTCGCGCGGCGCTTCCATCAGCCGCAGTGGCGCTTCACCAACAGCGGTACGGAGTCAACCCTGGATGCGATCCGCCTCGCACGCGGGTTCACGGATCGCGAGCGGATCATCAAGATCGAGGCGTCGTACCACGGGCATCACGACGCGCTCCTGGTGTCGGTCGAGCCCCCCGTCGATGCGATGGGCGACGCGGATTTCCCGAATTCCGTGCCGATGACGGGCGGAATCCCCGCCTCGACCGTCGAGCTCACGACCGTGGTCGGATTCAACGACCTGGCGTCGCTGGAGCGCGCCTTCGCCTCTCATCCGGGCGAGGTCGCCTGCGTGATCGTCGAGCCGGCCATGATGAACATCGGGTTCGTGCTCCCGGACGACGGATACCTCGCCGGCGTGGTCGAGACGGCCCACCGCCACGGCGCGGTGGCGATCTTCGATGAGGTGAAGACGGGCGTGACCATCGCTCCCGGCGGGGCCACCGAGCGCTTCGGGGTGGTCCCGGACATCGTGTGCCTCGCCAAGGCGATCGGCGGCGGACTCCCCTGCGGGGCGGTCGGCGGTCGCGCCGACATCATGGCGACGATCACCGACGGCAAGGTCGCCCAACTGGGCACCTTCAACGGCAACCCGTTGACCACCGCAGCTTCGCGGGCGACACTCCTCGAAGTGCTCACCGGCCAGGCCTACTCCCACCTCGACGCCCTCACCGAGGAGTTGAGCGGGGGTTTGCGCGACGTGATGTCGGAGTACAAGCTGCCCTTTCACGTGGTGTCGATGGGGGCACGCGGTTGCGTGACCTACCGCAACGAGCCGGTGCGCAACTACCGCGACTACGCCGCGATGGACAAGTCGCTCGCGTACGTTTCGTGGCTGTATCAGACCAACCGGGGTGTCCTGATGGCGCCTGGTGCCGAGGAGAACTGGACGCTGTCGGTCCAGCACGCGTCCGACGACGTCAAGCGCTACGTCAGCAACTTCCGTGAGCTGGCCAGGGATCTCAAGGCATGAGCACGGTCGCGGTGCGCTCCCTGCGCAACTTCGTCGACGGCGCATATCGAGATGCAACCTCTGACGCCTTCACGTCACTGATCAACCCGGCGACGGGTGAGGAATTCGCCCAGGCACCGGTGTCGAGCGCGGCGGATGTCGACGCAGCGCTGCGTGCCGCACAGCGCGCGTTCCCGGGCTGGCGTGACACCACCCCGAGGGAACGAAGCTTGGCGCTGCTGCGCATCGCCGACGCGTTCGAGAAGCGCGCCGAGGAATTCGTCGCGCTCGAGTGCGAGAACACGGGCAAGCCGATCTCGCTCACGCGCAGCGAGGAGATCCCCCAGCTGATCGACCCGGTGCGGTTCTTCGCGGGCTGCGCGACGGATCCTCGAGGGACGGAGTGCCGGCGAGTACATGGCCGGGCACACCTCGATGATCCGCCGTGAACCGGTCGGCGTCTGCGCGCAGGTCACGCCGTGGAACTACCCGATGCTGATGGCCATCTGGAAGTGGGCGCCGGCGATCGCCGCCGGCAACACCGTGGTCCTGAAGCCCTCGGATACCACGCCGGTGACCACGCTGCTGATGGCTGAGATCATGGCCGAGCATCTGCCCCCAGGCGTCTTCAACGTGGTGTGCGGCGATCCCGCCACCGGGGCCGCGCTGGTCACGCATCGCATTCCCGCCATGGCGTCGATCACCGGCAGCGTCCGCGCCGGCATGGAAGTGGCGCGGGCGGCGGCCGGTGACCTCAAGCGGGTGCACCTGGAGCTGGGCGGCAAGGCGCCGGTGATCGTCTTCGACAACTCGGACGTCGCCTCCACCGCCGAGGCGGTGGCCATGGCCGGCTACTTCAACGCCGGGCAGGACTGCACGGCGGCCACCCGCGTGCTGGCGGCGGCTTCGATTCACGACGAGCTCGTGGCCTCGCTCGCCGAGCAGGCGGCGGCGAACAAGACCGGTGCCCCGGACGACGATGAGGTGGCCTTCGGCCCGCTCAACAACGCCAAGCAGCTCGACCGGGTTCGCGAGCTGGTCGGCGGCGCTCCGTCACACGCGGACGTCGTCGCGGGAGGACATCGGATCGGCGAGCGCGGCTACTTCCACGAGGCCACCGTCATCGCCGGCCTCCGCCAGGATGACGATCTGATCCAGCGCGAGATCTTCGGCCCGGTGATCACCGTGCAGCGCTTCGACGACGAGGCGAAAGCCCTCGAATGGGCCAACGGCGTCGAGTACGGCCTCTCCGCCAGTGTCTGGACGCACGACCATGGCCGCGCGATGCGCATGGCCCGTGCACTGGACTTTGGCTGCGTCTGGATCAACACTCACATCCCCCTGGTGTCCGAGATGCCACACGGGGGCTACAAGCACTCGGGGTACGGCAAGGATCTTTCGATGTACGGGTTTGAGGACTACACCCGCATCAAGCACGTGATGAGCAATATCGAAGCCTGACGATCCAGGCTCGAGTCAGGAGGACACGGTGAGGAGGAAGACATGGCGACGCTAGCGGAGCCGATCGTTCACGGGAAACAGGTGGTCTCGCAGCTGAAGACCAACACCCTGAATCTCTTCGACGCCACCATCATCGCGACCTCGAGCGTCGCGCCGGCCTACAGCCTTGCGGCGACGATCGCGCTCTTGTTCGTGGCCGTGGGCGCCGCGTCGCCGGCCGCGATCCTCGTGAGCTTCTTCCCTGTCATGTTCATCGCGGTCGCCTACTACTACCTGAACCGCATGGACCCCAACTGCGGTGCGTCGTACTCGTGGGTCAGCCGCACCCTGAGCCCGTATATCGGCTGGCTCGGAGGTTGGGTGCAACTCTGCGCCAATATCCTGTTCTGCGCCGCCGCGCCGTTGATCGCCGGCGCCTACACGCTGCAGTTGCTCAACAGCATCTTCCCCGGTCAGATCAGCGCGGACGTTGCGGGCAGCACGTTCTGGGTCGCCGTCGCCGGTATTGCCTGGCTCCTTCTCGTCACCTACATGGTGGTCAAGGGCATCCGCCTCACCGCCAACTTCCAATGGGTCCTCCTGGCGATCGAGTACTTCGTTGTCGTCGGCTTCTGCATCGCGGCAGTGGTGAAGGTCGTCAGCGGAGGTCACGCGGCACAACCGGTGCAGGCAAGCTGGTACAACCCCCTTTCGCTGCAGAACATCACCGGTCTCGCCGCCGGCGCCAGCCTGGGAGTGTTCTTCTTCTGGGGCTGGGACACGGCAGCCAACGTCAACGAGGAGAGCAAGGACGCCGAGACGACGCCGGGCTACGCCGGCATCATCAGCATGATCGTCCTGCTGGTGCTGTTCCTCTTCGCAGCCACGGCAATCGACATGGTGACCTCATCGAGCGACCTCACGACCCAGGGCAACAACGGCGGTGACATCCTCTACTTCTTCGCCCAGGGACTTGCGCCGGCGCCGATCAACTACCTCATGGTGCTGGCCGTCCTCTCCTCCACCGTCGCCACCGTCCAGACGACCCTGCTGCCATCGAGCCGGCTCTCGTTCTCCATGGCGCGTGACGGCGTCTTTCCCAAGATGTTCGGCGTTGTCCACAAGAGCTGGCAGACGCCGTGGATCGGCACGGTCGTGACGACCGTGCTTTCCATCGTCGTGATCTGCTTCACCTTCATCGGCAGCGTCAACTCGGTGTTCCAGAACCTGATCCTCGACATCGGCGTCCTGGTCGCCTTCTATTACGGCGTCACCGGCGTCGCGTGCGCCTGGGCATTTCGCAAGGTGCTGTTGACCTCGGTGAAGCTGTTCCTCTTCGCAGGGATCCTGCCTCTGCTCGGCGGGATCTTCCTTTTCTGGATCGGCTACGAGGTCATCTCATCGGATGTGACGGCCGCACTGCCAATCCTGATCGCCGTCGGTGCCGGCGTCCCGCTGACCATCATCGCGGCGCTGGTGAACAAGAACGGCTTCTTCCGCGAGAAGACGGTGTCCTATGTCATGCGCAACGGCAACCTGATGGCGGCGACGGCAGGTGGTGGCACGATGGAACTGGCAGGTGCCACAGTCAGCACCCCCGGAACAGGCGCGGACCCCGGGGCCGCCGCCGATCCGGCCGCTCAGAGCCGATCGAGCAACGAGTAGTACACGCCGACGAGTGGGAGGAACCAGGGGTGCCCCCGGTACAACGGCATCCGCGGAAAGCGGAGGTCGGAGAAGGCCGGTCGGGCACCTCTGGCGATCCACTCGGCGGCGAGCGTTCCCATCCAGCTCCCCAGCGCGACGCCACTGCCGCAGTACCCCATCGCGTAGGTGATGCCCTCCGACCGCGTGAGGTGGGGCAGCTGGTCGAACGTGAAGCCCACGTTGCCGGTCCACGCGTGGCTGACGCGCACGCCCGCGAGCTGCGGATAGATGTCGATCATCGCCGCATAGAGACGGTCACGCGCGCTCTGCACGCTGACCGGCGCAAAGCTGGCGCGGCCGCCGAAGACCAGGCGCCCGTCGGGTGAGAGACGCCAGTAATGGAGAAAGTTGCGGCTGTCGCTCATCATCCGGCGCTGCGGGCTGACGTCGGCGGCGCGCGCATCGCCGAGTGGCTCGGTGGCGATGATGTAGCTGCCGATCGGGATGATGCGGCGCCTCGCCCAAGGCGCGGCGCCGTCCGTGTAGCCGTTGGTGGCCACCAGCACCTCGCCCGCGGTGAGATCGCCGCGCGACGTGTGAACCAGGGAGCCTGTCGCCCGCGGCTCGATGGAGCTCACCCGAGTGTGCAGGTGCACCTCGGCTCCGCCGCCGATCGAGAGCCGGGCGAGCCCGGCGAGATAGCGGGCGGGATGGATGCCGGCCCCGTTGTCGGTGAGCATCCCGCCGTGGAAACCCCGGCACGGCGTCTCGCTTTCGAGCGCCGGCTCCTCGAGCATCACGGTGGACTCCCCGAGCCGTTGACGGCGCTCGGCCTCGTCCTTGCGCAGCCCCGTCATCCGCGACTTCCGATGCGCGAGATGCAGCCATCCGGACTGCGCGTACATCGCGTCGGGCGCGGCTGCCGCCGCGGTTCGGGCGACGAACGCGTATGCCTCGACGCTCGCTTCGTGCAGCGCTCGTCCGGCGGCCCCGTGCTTGCGCTCGAGGAACGCGACATTGCGCCGGACGCCCCCGTGGATCATCCCGGCGTTGCGGCCACTCGCACCTTCGCCGAGCCCGGCGCTGTCGATGACCACCGTGTGCTTGCCAAGCGAAGCCAGCCGTGCCGCGGCCGAAAGCCCCGTGAAACCGGCACCGACGACGACGACGTCGGCGGTCGCAGGCAGGGTCGATTCCGCAACGCCTGGAAACGTCGTGTCGTCCCACCACAGCGGCGTTTCGCGGTAATCATCGGCAAGTGGCGCGGTGCGCTTGCCGGGCGGACCGGCGGGCGACCAGATGCTCATAATCTACTCAACAGTGACAAGTTCGACCGGGTCGGACAGCGTACCTGCTGCCCGCACCGTGTCGTGTCGAGGAGTGTCCGCGTGGACGACATCCGCATTGGCGAGGTCGCCCGACGAGTCGGCGTGAGCCCGTCGACCCTCCGGGCGTGGGAGCGCAAAGGGTTGGTGCGCCCGGTGCGTGCGGATGGGCGCCATCGCCGCTACACGTCGGATGACATCGCTCGGCTCCGAGACGTTCGCGCCTTGCTGACGCGCGGGTTCGCGCCCCCGGCACTGCATTCGCTCATCGCCGGCGAGGCGATCCCCGAGGATCCGGTGGTCGGCAAGCGCCTGCGGGCCGCGCGCACCAAGCGAAGCCTGTCGCTCCGCAGCGCGGCGGAGCGTGCCGGCATCTCCGCCTCGTACCTCAGCCTGGTGGAGCGCGGCCTTGCGGAGCCGTCGGTGGCGCTGCTGCAGCGCGTCGCCTCCGCGTACGGCGGCACGCTGCTCGAGTTCTTCGGCGCGGCTCCCTCCGGGCTGTCGAGACCGAAGCTGGTGCGCAGCACCGAGCGGCGCAGGCTGCATGGCTTCGATCGCGTCGAGATCGAGGACCTGGTCACGTTTCCCAATGCGGTGCTCGAGATCGACATCTTCAGTGTCGCCCCGGGCGGTGGCAGCGGTGGCGCGTACGCCCATGACGGTGAAGAGGCGATCTTCGTGCTCAGCGGCGAGCTCGACGTGTGGCTCGACGACGCCGAGCACTATCACATCGAGCCGGGCGACACCCTTTATTTCCGAAGTGCCCAGCAGCATCGCTGGATGAACCAATCCAGCACGACGACCCGGCTGTTCTGGGTCAACACCCCGCCAACGTTCTAGGAGGAGCGCGCACCCATGAACACGGTCGAGAAGTACCGCCGCTACGTGAACACCAGTGCGCTCGCGGGGGTGGAGCCGATCACCGTCGAGAGCGCGCGCGGCGCGACCGTGACCGCGACCGACGGCACCGAATACACGGACCTCTACTCCGGGATCGGCGTGGTCAATGCCGGACACGTGCCGCCGAAAGTTGCGGAGGCTGCCAAGCGGCAGATGGACAAGGTGGTGCACTCCTGCTCCTATGTCTACCACGTCCCCGTCGTCGCCGACCTTGCCGAGCGGCTCGCCGAGATCACGCCCGGACGGCTCCAGAAGACGTTCTTCGGCAACAGTGGCGCCGAGGCCGTCGAGGGCGCACTCCGGCTCGCTCGTGCGTTCACCGGCCGCCGCGAGATCATCGCGCTGCAGAGTTCCTTCCACGGCCGTACGGCGGGTGCGCTCGCGGTAACCGGCAACGCGCTGCGCAAGCATCGTGGTGGCGCGCAGATCGCGGGGATCGCATTTGCGCCGACGCCGAATCCGTACCGATGCCGGATGTGCTCGGGCTCGTGCTCGCTGGCGTGCGCCGACGTGGTCGACGACGTGATTCGCTACGACACCAGCGATGATGTGGCCGCGTTCATCATCGAACCGATCATCGGTGAGGGCGGCATCATCCCGTTGCCGGACGGCTATCTTCGGCGCGTCAAGGACATCCTCGATGGACGCGGCATCCTGCTCATCGTCGACGAGGTGCAGAGTGGATTCGGGCGCAGCGGCAGGATGTTCGCGGTCGAAGCGTGCGGCGTCGAGCCGGACATCATGACCATGGCCAAGGGGATCGCAAGCGGTTTCCCGCTCGGTGCATTCATCGCGCGCGAGGAGGTCGCGGACGCCTTCGAACCAGGCGATCACATGAGCACCTTCGGGGGCAACCCGGTCTCCTGCGCCGCCGGGGTGGCCACGATCGACATGCTTGTCGAAGAGCACCTGCCCGAGCGCGCTGCGCGCATCGGGGCCGCCGTGATGGCGCGGCTGGACGCGTTCGCGGTGGAGTCGGACCTGGTCGGCGACGTTCGGGGCAGCGGACTGATGATCGGCGTCGAGCTGGTTCGCGACCGTGCCACCAAGGAGCCGGCGAGCAAGGAGGCCGCGGCCGTCAAGCGCCACTGCCGCGAGCGCGGCGTGCTCATCGGGGTCGGTGGCTCATTCGGCAACGTGGTCCGCATCCAGCCGCCGCTGGTCATCGGCGAGGAAGACCTCGATCGGGCGATCGGCGTCATCGAGGAAGCGGTCACGAGCCTCGCGGCGCAACCCGTCGGCTAGCGAGCCGGGGAGCAAGGCACGTCCCATGGCATCTCACGAGATCTCTGGAGGCAGCAAACGTGGACTGGAAGCTTGAGCTCATCGTCGTCCCTGTCTCGGACGTTGACCGCGCCAAGGCCTTCTACATCGAGCGCGCAGGTTTCAAGCTCGACGTCGATCACAGTGCTGGGGAGGACTTTCGGGTTGTCCAGCTGACGCCACCGGGATCGGCGTGCTCGATCGCCCTCATGAAGAACATTGACGCAGCCGGGTCGGCGCAGGGCTTGCAGTTGGTTGTCTCCGACATCGACGCGGCGAAGCGCGGAACTCTCCGAGCGAGGGCTCGACGCAGGTGCGCCGTTTCACTTCGATTTCGAGACGGGCGCCCAGCGCTCGGGAGCAGATCCCAAGCGGAGCGACTACAACTCATTTCTGACGTTCAATGACCCGGACGGGAATCGGTGGTTGATCCAGGAGGTCCGCCGGGAAGCTTCCTGAACGAGGTGCGACCCGGCCCAACTCAAGCGGGACAGAAGGTCGCTTCGATGCCCCGCACGTCGCCATCTGCATCCGTGAGGATCGCAAGGTCGGCGTAGCCGAGCACGGCAAGCTCATCCCCGAGCAGGTCGGCCTGCTCTCCACCAAGTTCGAGGAGGATGGCAGCGCCGGGTCTCAGGAAGCCGCGACTGTCCCTGAGGACACGACGGAGGATGTCGGCGCCGTCGGAGCCGCCGTCGTAGGCAAGCGGAGTCTCGAACGTGAACGTGTCGCGTTGCAGGAGTGGGAGCTCGGGGGTCGGCACGTACGGAACAACAGCCACGACCACGTCGACGCCGCCCTCGAGATCTCGCGGCACCGGCTCGAAGAGGTCGCCACGGTAGACCTCGACGCCATTGGTGGCGGCGCCCCTGACTGCGCGGGGATCGAGGTCGGCGGCCACCACCCGAGCGCGCGGGCGATGTACCTGCAGGACCTTGGCGATGGCGCCGCACCCCGTGCAGAGATCGACTGCCGTGCCCTCAGGCGGGAGGCGCTCGACCGCTCGCCACGCAAGGGGCTCGCTCAGCCAGCGCGGCACGTACACGCCAGGATCGACGTGCAATTCAATTCCGCAGAATGCGACTCTCCCGGTGATCCAGGCGAGTGGCTCGCCGGTGAGGCGGCGTCGAACAGCTCCGTCAAGGGTGGTGGCATCGCCCGCCGCGAAGGCAAGCAGTTGCTCCGCCTCCTCCTCCGCGGCGATGAAACCCTCGCGGGCGAGCAACTCGCCCAGCGACGCGGGATCGCCCGATAGCGCCACGGCGTCAACAGCAGCTGTTGGGTGGACTCGCGATCGCGATGATGCCGCCGATGACGACGAAGGCGAGCACGAGAACCAGGAGCGCGGCGATCACCAGCTTCGTCCTCGTGTCCATGGGTGGACCGAATGATGCACAAAGCCGTACGGCACCGGTCATTTGGCGGACCGCGGCCTGAGCTGCCCGCTCCGCTACCGCGCCGCCAGGCGTGACGCGGCGGTGCGATGTGGATCAAGCACCGCGGGGTCCATTAGCCCGACGGACCCACCTCACGGGCCGATGGCCCGGAGCGCGAGGTCCGAGCATACCGCGAGGGTTCGGCCTTTGTGGGGAGCGGCGCCCGCGCCAGGCTGGCACGATCCAACAGGCTCCGGCACTTGAGGCACTTGAAGATGGGACGGTCGGTTGGGTGGGGCCAGCCGTCTCGATGACGGTCATCGCGACGAGACGGGGTGAATGTCAGCGGGATCACGCGATCGGCCCCGCAACGCCCGCAAAGGATCAACGCCGTCGGATTCTGCCACCCGTTCCTCGAGGCGTGTGTTCGCTACCGAACCAACCGGTCTATGGGGCCGTCAGCGCACGACGTCGCGGAACAATCCGTGTTAGATCTCTTCTCTCATCTGAACCGAGGTTTCCCGGTAACCCAGCGTTGAAGAGAGGGCTCGCGCGATTGCGTTGTGGCCGAAGACGTTGAGCGCCAGCGCGTGAAGGCCGTTGCGCCTCCCCTCGTCCTCAGCGAGTTGCATCGCTGCTCGCCCGTAGCCGCGGCCTCCGTACGCCTCATCAACCGAAATGTCGTAGATGAAACCCCCGCCACTCTCCGCGCGCGGGTTTCGCAGCGCCAGCCGGAGCCACCCCACGGGTTCACCATCCGCCTCCACTCTGAAGATCAACTGATCTGGAGGGGCGAGCCCCTGAGGGAGCGTCTCCGCAGTATCACGTCGACCCTTCTCCTCGGCCGCTTCCCGGCTCATGCTCCCGGACGCAACGATCTCGATGTTCCGACTACCGGGCCCGGGAATTGAACCCGGACGAGGGTTTCCCCCCAGCGGTTTTTAAGACGCCGTGATGAGCGTTCACAAGCTCACTACCTATCCCCTCCCGTATTCGACATGTCCCAACGCGTCCCTCCCTGTCCCCCCGAAGTACCGCCCCTTGGCTACATCGTTTGGCTACAGAGCGGGCGGTGCGGGCGGTGGTGGCGGAGTGGGCACCGAGCGTCCGCGAGCCCTGCTGACCTGATACGCGAGTGTGGCGACCACGAGGAGCCCGAGTCCCACATAGGCGAGGATTGCGCCGGTAGTGCCGAACCACGCCGCGGGTCCGAAGATCACCACGAGAAAGGCCAGAACGGTAAGGCAGCCGCAGCCGGACGTTTGCTTGATGGTGGTCACCCGCCCGTCCGGGCTGATGATCTTCGTGACGCGACTCACCGCGGCTCTCCCAACAGGCGGTCGATGGCGTCCGCGGCCTCCCGCTGGAGTGCGGGCAGCACGTGGCTATAGGTGTTCATGGTCAGCGCGATCGAGCTATGGCCGAGCGTCTCCATGACCACGCGGGGCGACACGCCCTGGACGAGCATGAGGGACGCCGCCGAGTGGCGCAGGTCGTGCCAGCGGATCGCGGGCAGCCCCGCGCGTCGGAGGGTTGCGTGGAAGGCCCGCCGGAGCTCCGAGGTATCAACTGGCGTACCGATGCTGGAGGTGAACACGAAGCCGCCGTCGTGCCACCGGCCACCCGCGAGGAGCCGGTCCTGGAGCTGCCGGGTACGGTGTGCCCGGAGGGCGTCGGCCACCATGCCCGGCATGACCACGGTGCGCCGGCTGCGGGCGCTTTTCGTGGGAATGAGCTGCACCTTGCCAGCGATGCGCTGGAGGCCGTGCTCGACCCTGAGCGTACCCGCCTCGAGGTCGACGTCCTGCCAACGCAGGCCGAGGGCCTCGCCCTGGCGGAGCCCGATCGCGAGCGCGGTGGCGTAGAGCGCTTCTAGGCGGTCGCCCTTCGCGGCGTCGAGGAAGGCGCGCGCCTGCTCCGGGCTCAGCACGGTCATCTCGCGGTGCTCGACACGGACCGGCCGGGAGAGGCCGGCGGGATTGCGGACGATGAGCCCATCGCGCACCGCCTGAGTGAGCGCCGCCCGGAGCACCGCGCGCATGTGGTGGACGGTTCTCGGCGCCGGGCCGGAGTCGAGCTTCGCGGCGAGGAATGCGTCGACGTCAGTGGGTTGTAGGGCGACGAGGCGGAGCTTGCCTAGTCCGGGGATCAGGTGGACATTGACCAGCTCGGAGTAGCGGCGGTGGGTGGAGGGACGGACCCCGTGAGGCGGCCGGATGCTCTCCAACCAGCGACCCAGGAAGGCGCCGACGGTGACCTGGCGTCCGGCAGTGCGAATCCCCGCCTCGATCTTGCGGAGCTCGTCGCGGAGCTTCCGGTCCGCCTCGCCAGCGGTGAGCGCGTAGCGCACCAGGCGCTGACGCGGGCCACCCTCGACGGTCAGGTCGATGACAGCCACCCACTTCCCATCCGACTTGCGGTGGTAGACCGAGCCCCGGCGGGTGCTGCGGTTCTTCGTCGTCATCGTCCCGACCTCCTCGTGGTGCTCTGTCCAGCCTGTTTCGCTCTCTTCGGTGCCATCTCGGCGAGTTGTCGCTCCGCCTTGCGTGCCTTGCCGGCGAACCACTCGACCATCGCCCGCTGTAACTCGCCGATCAGGATTCGCGTGATGTGCGTGCGTCGTGTGCGCGTATCCCCGGAGCCGCCGCCTCCGGCCTCCAGACGTCGCTCGCGCTCGTCGATGATGCCGTGCCCCCAGAGTCGGACTGCGACCTCGGAGACGTCATCAGTGCTGATGCCGAGACCGCGGGCGACCTTCGCCATCGCCTCGTCCGCCTGTGCGTCGGTCACCTCCGTATTCACCACGTGCTCGCTCGGGACGCGGAGGATCCATACGGGGCCGTTCTTCGTGCCGACTCGGATCGTGGTGCTTGGGTCTACGGTGAGCAACGAGAACCACTGCTCAGGGGATGGGAAGGTAGGACCGGCGACGTCGGCGCTCGGAGAGATCGGCGTCTGGAGCAGGAACGCGAAGAGCACCAGCTCGTCGACACTCAGACGGCGGCGCCCATTCTCGATCTGCGCCACGGTGCCGCGGGTGAACCCCTCGAACCCCCACGCCCTCACTCCGGCGGCGAGGGTCTCCTGGCTCCAGCCGAGTTCCTCGCGACGGCGCCGCAAATTGCCAGCGACGATCGCTGAGGGTGTCGAAACGGCGGGGTGCTCGCGGCTCATGTAGACGCCATGGTACGCCTTGGGATGGC
Organism: Candidatus Dormiibacterota bacterium; assembly: GCA_963777445.1. Taxonomy (GTDB): domain Bacteria; phylum Chloroflexota; class Dormibacteria; order Aeolococcales; family Aeolococcaceae; genus Palsa-851. The sequence continues at coordinate 200,085 of CAVZQR010000004.1, forward strand.
ATTTGGCAACCCTATATGGATAGAGAACGCCACGCTATGCAAATGATGTAGGGTTTGCTACAATGCTTACATAGAACCGGCCACGTCCGCGACCACCCACATCCATGGAGGACCTTCGTGGAACAGACCCTCGTCCTCAGCGTCCCCGAGGCAGCGCAAGTGCTCGGTCTCAGCGCGAACCACGTTTGGCGGCTCATCGGAACGGGCGAGCTTCCCTCGATGCGCCTCGGCCGGCGAGTCTTAGTCCCGCGGGCGGCGCTGGTCGCCCTCGTGGAGAACGCCGCAGGTCGCCAGATGGCAGCGGCCCACTGAGGAGACCGCCGGTCTGAGGGTTCTTCCTCCGGCCCAGCGTCATATGTCGGCGACGACCACCAGTTCCGTCCTTCCACGCGCGACGTGCCCGGTGTGCGGCTCCACGGCCCCGATCCTGCCGGGTGGCGACCGAAACGCTCCGTGTGGCCGTCACGCACCACTCACGCAACGCCCGCGGCCGCGACCACGAGATGCCGATGGACAGTAGACCGGCCATCCCCATGGCGCTCGAGAAACTCGACCTCGGCGGCCAGTGGATCAGTCAGTTGCGCCCGTCTGCGGCCGCGCAGGAAGCCGTCGCCTGGAATCGGGATCACGACCAGAGGGCATCGGTCGAGGACCGGCGCCGCGTTGTTCGCATCCCCGCGGGTCGGTCTTCATTGCGTTCGAAGGTTCTGGCCGGGGACGCAATCCTCGACGTGCCCGCTCCCCGCTCACTCGTCGGCGATCTGCTCCAGCTCGACAGCCTCGCAGCCATCTACGGACCGCCGGCCTCGGGCAAGTCGTTTTTGGCGCTCGACGTCGCGTTATCTGTTGCCTCGAGCCAGCCATGGCAGGGCAAGGACGTCGTCGACGGTCCCGTGGTGTACGTGATCGCCGAAGACATCCCCGGCACCGCGTTGCGGGCTCGCGCATGGCGAAGCCGTCATCAGAGCCTCGGCAATATCCACTGGCTGCCGACGCGAGTTCCTCTCCTGGAGAGCGAGTCGGTCGCCGAACTGTGCGACGTCGTCGCGGAAATCGCGCCAGCCCTAATCGTCGTCGACACGCTGGCCCGAACGATGGTCGGCAGCGACGAGTCCTCGACGCGCGATATGGGTTTGGCGGTGGACGCGCTCGACCGCCTCCGAGCGGTGCTCGGGAGCTGCGTCCTCATCGTTCACCACTCCGGCAAGGACGGCAGCCGCGGCATGCGCGGCAGCATCGCCCTCCTCGCTGCGACTGACACAGCCATTGAGTGCCGGCGCACACACGACGGCCTGACGGCCCAGGTCGCGAAACAGAAGAACGGCGCCGACGGACAACGCATGCACTTCCGTATCGATCCTGAGGGCGAAAGCGCCGTGCTCGTCGCGTCCGACGCTTCCAGCGACACGGGTGACGCCTTCCGGCCAACCGAGCTCATGCGACGTGTCTCGACCTGGCTAGAGACCAACCCGGACGCAAGCGTGCGCGCCATCCGCGATGCCAAGCTCGGACGCCGCGCCGAGTACGTCGACCTGGCGGTTGCTTGCCTCATCCGCGAAGGGTTTGTCACGACAACTCCGGGCGCCGCGGAGCGAGCTTGCACCGCTCCGTCGCGCCCTTCGAGGAGGGTGACGATGATGCTGCCTAATCCTGTGTCCGACCGTGTCCCAGCGTGTCCCGGACGCGGCCGAGTGACCGTGTCCGCGTGTCCCCCCTTAACAGGGGACACACACGGGACACACTCGATGGCACTACTCAAATGGGTCGACCGTGTCCCAACCTCGAGACAGGTGAATCACCCCTTGCCTGAGGCCGTAGGCGGCGCCAGCGCAGACGCCGAGCCATCGGTGCAGGCCGGGGCGGTCGCATCCCATGAGCGCGTCTGCGGTGACCGCAGCGGAGCCACTGTCGTCCGTCGTCACGCCCACCCCGAGACGCGCCTGCCGAGCCCCGTTGAGTGTGCGAGCGGTGTTCAAAACCGCAGGGGACGTATTCGGAACCGGCCGAATGTAGCCAAACGGTGTAGCCACCGCGCCCAAAAACGCGTCGTGGAGCCCGCACTATGACCGCTCTCATCGCCACCCGGCAATGGCACTTCACCATCCCTGACGCCCCGGTCGCCGCCGGACGTCCTCGGGTTGCGGTGCGTGGTGGACGTCCGCACGGCTACATGCCGGCGAAGACAGCTCAGGCCGCCTGGCGGATCCGCGAGCACGTGACTGCCGAGCTCGGTCCTGCGTGGACTCCGCTCAGTGGTCCGATCGCTCTCGCTGTCGTGGTCTACGTACCGATGCCCGCGAGCATCCCGAGGCGCGAGCGGACCACCGCAAGACCAGAGCGCCGTCCTGACCTCGACAACTACGTGAAGACCGCCATGGACGGGTTGTCACCGCTCTGGCTGGACGACGCGCAGGTAGTCGAACTCCACGCGGAGAAACGCTTCGCTGCTGATCGTCCGCCGTGCTGGGAGATCGCCGTCGAAGCACTCACAAAGCCCTCTTCGGGGGCGTCGGTAAGCGGTGCCGGCGTCCCCTTACCACCACACAAGGAGAACCATGGGATCTGATCCTGAAGATCAGCTCCGCGCCGGCGAACTGCTCTGGGTGCTGGCCCGCGAGGGTATCCAGCTGCCAGGCGTGCCCTTCGTGGTCGTTATCGAGATCGGCAACCTTCTCGCCGATGGCATCGCCAAAGGACTAGCCACCCAGACGATAGCGGCGCAGATCGCACCACTCCTGGACGGCGACTTCAAGCGCGCGCTGCTGATCGTCCGCACCGAGCGGGCTCGTGCCATGAGTGGGGCTGAGTACGCCAATGCGAAGGCCGCCGGGGACTACGACAAGGAGTGGATGGACGACGAGATCGCCTGTCCAATCTGTCGGGCCAATGCTGCTCAGGGAGCCATTTCAATGACGCAGCCATTCTCAAGCGGCGCCCTGTACCCGCCGGCTCATCCCAACTGCCGCTGCGCGCTGCAAACCGTCGCCCATCAGGCGACCACGGAGAAGACCTTGATGCCACCTAGCGACGGGTACTGGTACTCGCTGTCCTACGACGACATGGAGAAGCTGGTGAAGGCTCTCGCTGCAGACCCGGACCTCGCGGAAAACTTCCTGTATCAGCTGCGCTTTACCGCGGAGCACCAACACGACGACATCGAGCGTGCGGGAGCGCTCGCGAAGGCAACAGGGGCTGACGTCACCGTCCCTGCCTTCTCAACAACCATTACCACTAGAAAGGAGTAGCACACACTGATGGCTAACGACATTGCCTACGGCGTTGTCGCGACGCTCACGAAGAGTCGCGTCGATGACGACGGCATCCTCTATTTCGAGGCGTCCAAAGCGACCGGCCCGGACCTCGACGGCGACGGTCAGCGCGTCGATATGCGCTGGGCCGTTCCTGCGATGCGCGAATGGTTCGCGACCGGTGGAAATTTGCGTGAGCAGCACGATCCCAAGCGAGCCATCGGCCGCGCGTTGACGCTCGAGGAGCGCTCAGACGGCGTGTACATCTCCGGGCGCGTTGTGGATCCGGTCACCGTCGCGAAGGTCAGCGAAGGCGTGCTCCAGTATCTCTCGATCGGTGTCAGAGGGAGCCAAGTCGACTACACGCAGAAGGCCGTCGCTCCCAACGGCATCATCAATGGCGGCCGGATCGTAGAATGCTCACTTGTGGACCGCGGGTCTAATCCCACGGCGAAGCTCGTGCTCGCCAAAGCGGACGGACCGGACGGTCACATGGCAGTCGATGGCGAACTCGTGAAGTACAACACCGGGGGGTCATTCTTCGGCGTCGAAACCGCGGATCAGCTCTTGAAGGCCGTGAAAGCCGATCCCGGCCTATGGCGCCGCCGGCTTGGCGTCGATGCCCACTTGCAGAAGATGGAGCAGGAAGTCGCCGAGCTGCAACGCCAACTCGACTTGGTTAACGCGATCCCCCTTCCCGCCGCCCACCGTTTTGCAGCCCAGAACGGCCAATCAAGGAGAACAGCATGAGCTTTCCGTCTCTCTTCCAACACTTCGCCGGACGACGCACGCCGCGACCAAACGCTCCTACACCCGCAACCGAGCATCGTTCTTTCGCGCCGCCGGAGGGTATGCGCGGCCCCATAGAACCGATCAGCGGGAGCACGCCCACCGCGTTCGCACCGCCGGAGCCATCCTCGAGCCCGACGCCCGTCAACGTCAACGCGTGGGGCGATGAGCTTCCAACAATTGTTGGGGACCAGCGCAACGTGCATCCCGACAGCACCACGGCTCGTGGAGTCCCTGTAGTGAGAGGGGGCTCGCCGCCTCTGCGCATCACGCCGATCGACGTTCGAAATCATTCTGGAGAGCAGTCATGACAATCGCTCGCGAAGGCAACAACGTATACGTCGTAGAACAGACAAAACCGCGCAATGTGGACGCTGATCGAGCCGAGTGGGCTGCGCGCACCGCGCCGCCGCTGCCACCGGGTGCCTTTACACCGCAGCCGCCACCCGCCACCCGTCAAATGACCGGCGCTGAGTATATGAACGCCCAACTCGCCGAGCAGCGCCGTGCTAAAGAGGCCGAGCAGCCGATCGGCTCCATCCTCGACGCGGCCGTGGAACGGCTCGGAGTGCTGCTCGAAGCGGTCGCGGATCAGCAGGCAGGCCGTCCGCTCACCGAGCGGCAAATGGCCGCATTCGGTGACCTCGCGCGCCTCCTCGACACGGCGAAGGAGCGCCGGCTGGGCCTGGGGATCGGCTATGCCGTTGGGCTGGCGCAGTCATGAGATTTCCAACGCGCAACGTGAACGCGGACCTTCACGAAATGGCCTCGCGCAATGCGCTGCCATTGCCTGTCGCGCCTGTTCAGCCGAACCGGGGCAACACCATGTCGATGGAGCAACTCGCGGCTCAGTTCGAGGCTCAGCGCCAGGCCGAGAAGGTGGCGCAGCGGGCGATCCACGGAGCCCGACGATTGGGGCTGGCGTGTCAACTGCTGGATATCCTGATGGGGGCCGTGGAGGATCAGCGGCAGGGCCGCGAGCTGGATCTCCCACGATTCACGCGGCCGTCGCGCAACTCGGCGGACCCTCGCGGCGGCACATCAGCGCGGTTTGGGCCGGCCTGTCGGCGTCACATTGAGAACCGGGAAGCATACACATGAGCTGGCACGGCGGTGAAGACGTCTGGGCCAGTGTCGAAGCAGCGCGCACCGCAATCCTGGAGCGACAGCAATGGCGATGCGCGCAATGCGCGGACACGCTCGCGGAGCGCTCAATGTGCGCGGTCGAAATCTATGCCGAGCAACGCTGGGCGATCGTGTGCAACGCGTGCGCCAGCCAGCTGAACCGGTTGCGCGCTTGTCGGAGCGGTGGTGCTGATGGAGGTGGGCGCTGTGGGCGTCTTGTCAGGCCGTCCCAGCGTCCTTTTCCGCCGGCCCTTCCTCTGGCGGGTTCGTGGGCGGCGTGCGGGGTTGATGGACCCCGCCGCCGCCTTTCCCTGCCGGGGATGCAGGCATGCGATGAGTGAAGGCCGCCCCATCTGCGGAGCCAAGACCGAGCCGGTGGCCGATGTGGACGCCAGCCCATGTCGGGATACCACCGCTGCGACATGCACGGAGGCAAGCTCCCGCAGGTGCGGCGGATGCTGGCGCGGAAGGACGTCGAGGCACAAGCGCTGCGCGCAATCGAGCGCGAGGGCATCGCGCCGGTCGGTGATCCGGTAGAGCTGCTCCGCACCTGGCCGCTGAGGCGGTGGCGCTAAAGGACTTCTTTGCCGCCCGCATGGCGGCGCTCGAGGAGATCCGCTACGCGACACCGGGTGCCGGCGAACAGCTCCGAGCGGAGGTCTCGGCATATGAGCGGGGTCTCGATCGGGCGGAACGCTTCCTCGCTGATCTCGCTCGGCTCGGTCTTGACGAGCGCCGCGTGCGCGTGACCGAGGCGCAGGCGACGATGCTGCTCGGGGTAATCGTCCGGGGCCTGGCGGCGGCGGAACTCGCTGAGGAGCAACAGCTGCAGGCGCGCAACGCCATCGGCGCCGAGCTCGGCTCATCGAGGCGGCATGACGTAGATTTGGGGGCGCCTCGCCGACCGTCTCCAGCCGCCCCCAGCGGGTGAGGATCCGAATGGAGAGCGGCGCGGGATCGCTGGGTTCGCGAGGCTCGATCGACGCAGATCCCGCCCCCCGAGGCGCCCATCTGGGTCTATCAGGCGGGTCGCGGCACGGGCAAGACCAGAGCCGCCACCGAGGCCGTGAGCGAGCACTGCCGCATCACCCCGAACGCCCGCGTGGCGCTGGTAGGACGCTCATTCAGCGACGGTCGCGACGTGCTCGTGGAGGGCGCCGGTTCGGGGCTGCTGGCGGTGCTGCCGCCCTCGACGGTGCTCTCGTGGAATCGCTCACTCGGCGAGCTGCGGTTGCGCAACGGTTCGCTGATGGTCGTGTTCGCGGACACGGAGCCGGAGCGACTTCGAGGTCCGCAGTTCAGCTATGCAGTGTGCGATGAGCTGGCAGCCTGGACCGGCCGCGAGGCATGGGACATCCTGCTGATGGCCTGTCACTCGGACAGTTCCCGCAGATACTCGTCACCACGACACCGCGGCCCACCGCGTTATTCCGCGAGCTGGTGTCAGACCCGCGCGTGGTGGTGGTGCGCGAATCGACATACGCGAACCTCGACAACCTGGCGCCGCCGTTCCGGGACACGATCCTGTCCCGCTACGCCGGCACAACGTTGGGTCGCCAGGAGATCGAGGCGGAGCTGCTCCTCGACGTCGAGGGTGCGCTCTGGACGATCGCCAACCTGGACGAGCACCGCGTCGAGGCGGCGCCGAAAGACCTGCTCCGCTGTGTCGTGGGCGTCGATCCGGCGGGCGGCGGCGCTGACGAAACAGGCATCGTCGTGGTGGCCCGCGGCAAGGACGGGCAGGGCTACGTTCTCGCTGATCGCTCCGGGCGTTTCCACCCAGAGGAGTGGGCTCGCCGGGCGGTCCGTGCTTACCACGAGTTCAACGCCGACCGTATCGTCGCCGAGAAGAACTTCGGGGGCGACATGGTGGCGCACACCATCGCCACGGTCGAACTCGTCAGCGAACGTCCGCATGGTGACCTCCAGCCGCGGCAAGGCTTTGCGAGCACAACCGATCGCCTCGCTGTATGAGCAGGGTCGGGTTCACCACGTTGGACGGCTGCCGGCGCTCGAGGAGCAATTGACGACGTGGACCGAGGACAGCAGCGACAGCCCCGATCGTGTCGACGCGCTGGTCTTCGAACTCACCGACGTCATCGAGACGTCTGCGGCGGGGGCGTTCCTCGAATCGCTGAAGGAAGCACGCGAGCATCCCGTCGCCGCAGCTCCGATCCCCGCTGATGGAAGGCGGTTTCCCGGCTTCGAGCTGGGGCTTCCTAGGGCTGACAAAGAGCGCATCAGCGAGGAGAATGGCGGCGGTGTTCGATCACAGCGTCAGCTACATCGCGGCGTATACCAACCAGGAACCTAGTCATGACCCGGAGATCGCCGTCGCGCTCGCGTGGCTCGAGAAGTATCGACGCGTCCTGGACGAGCGGATCCTCGTCTGTCTCCGCTACTCGAAAACCCACGCAATTCGACCGTAATCTCCGAAAGGCCAGCGGGCCTCCAAGTGGTCTCGTCCGAGGTGTTCGAGCGCGGTTATCCCTGGAGTGGGGGCCCGGCGCTGGCTCTGTGGTCCAACGAGACCGTGATCGCGCAGCTCGACGGCGACGAGCGCGTCACTGCCCTGGCCGCCGTGCCCTGGGACTTCAAGTCAATCGACGCGTGGGTCCGAGCGCGTCAGCCGGTCGACTTGCTCGCGTGGCCGGCTGACGTCACCGCTGACTGAAGTCGTCGAGCACCTAGTGAGCGATGATCTGGCGCCACCCATAGCGGGTCAGCACGGGATACGCCTGGCACACGCGCTTGAACCGCTCAGGGTTGCGGCGCTTGGCGCTCGCCATGAACCTGGCGACGGCAGCCTCGCCCGCACTGTGGGCAGCCTGGGCGGCGGTGACCTCTTTGACACCGGGCACGTCACGGCATCTTAAGCCCTTGGCTACATTCTCGGCTACACGACCCCCGAAGCGCCTCCGGGCGCCGAGTCGGAAATCCCTTACGTAGCAACGTACCGGGCTCGGGAATTGAACCCGGACGTGGGTTTCCCCCCAGCGGTTTTTAAGACCGCCGCGTCTGCCATTTCGCCAGCCCGGCATCGGGGATTCTATGGGTCGGCGACCCCTCCGGCCGGATCCGCACGCTCCGGGCTCGGGGCTCATGGACGGCCGTATACTCCTGGAGCAGATGTTCGGTCGACGTCCCGACGCCACCTACCGGCGGAGCCAGAGCGCGACTGGGCTCCCCGTCCAACCAAGCGCCGTGGCACGCGGCCTCGCGCTGCGCATCATCGACTCGACGGAAGACCCACTCGAGCGCAAACGTCTCGGGCAGATGCTCATAGACGAACTCGATGCGATCGCCGGCCTCCCCCATTGCGAACTGGTCGTCGCCGATCGTGCCCAGGTGCATTCCCACAACGGCCAGCGGCTGCAGAGCAAGACGTACGGCTATTACCGCTGCACCTTCGCCGACGGCGCGGTGAAGACCGCCCGCATCCGTATCTACCACCGGACCGCGGTGCGGCAGCAGGTGATCACCACCAAGGTTTTCCTGAACACACTGCTCCATGAATGGGAGCACCACCACGACTTCGGCGGGCTCCGTCTCCCCCGCTCCCCGCACACGGCGGGGTTCTATGCGCGCTTGCGAGCGCTCGCCGGCGCGCTCGAGGTCGCCTTTGTCATGCCACCCGAACCGGGAGCCGACAGCACGGCGCAGACCTCCGCCGCCTGACTCAGCGTCGCGCGGCTTCCGTCCCCGTGATCTCGACGAACGCTGCCGCGGAGGAGCCACCGGCCTCATCCACGGGCGCAGCGCTGTCGGTCGCGCCTTGCAGTTGCGTCACGGCTCCTCGGGTCAGACGCACGATCTCGCCGTCCCGAAAGCAGTGACATTCACCCAGGCAGCCAAGGTCATGCCCCGAGCCGACGTTGGGGCGATTCGTGCCCTCCGTCTTCGGGCGCAGCCTGGTCACGACGCCAAACCGCCACTCACCTTCGAGAAGAGATGGCCGGCTTCATGGCCGACGACCTGCACCGTCAGCAGAACCAGCGCAATCGTGACCAGAGTGACGCCATAGGTCGCAAGCGCGCGTTTGCGCCGATGACGGCGCGTATCCGTCGACAACGTCGACATTTCCACATCCCCCGCTCGAATAAATCCCTTCCGGCGCCCCCGCGCCACCTCTTCACAGTATTGTCGATCGCATCGAAAGGTGCAAGCGGCAGGATCCCGCCAATCGCGAGCGGGCGAATCGGGCGGCTGCAGTCTGCTGCCGGCACGGCCGTGGCGTTCGGACGGGTGGCCTCGATGCCGCTCCGGTATTCTTCAACCGTCGGTGTGCCCGGTATCGACGCCACGATGCGGTTCGTGAATTCATCGGCGACGTAGCCAAGTGGTAAGGCAGAGGTCTGCAAAACCTTCATCGTGGGTTCGATTCCCACCGTCGCCTCACCCCGCGTATCCTCGTCCGCGTGTCTGTAACCGAGGCGGTGCACACGCGAGCGCACGTCGATCTGGCCGAGCGCGCGCGACGCGTCCTTCCCGGCGGCGCGACCCACGCAGCGCGCACCTACGATCCACGCATCTACGTGGCTCGATCGAGCGGCTCAAGAAAGTGGCTGATCGACGGCACCGAGCTGATCGACTACACGATGGGCCACGGGGCGCTGCTCCTGGGCCACGCTCACCCCGCAATCGTCGCTGCGGTGCAGGAACAGGTCGCGCGTGGGACCCACTACGGCGCGGCGCATCCGCTCGAGGTCGAGTGGGCCGAGCGGATCGCGGCGCTCGTGCCCTCCGCCGAGAAGGTCCGGTTTACTGCGTCGGGCACTGAGGCCGTGATGCTCGGCCTGCGTGTGGCCCGAGCGGCGACGGGTCGCGACCGCATCGTCACGCTCCAGGAGCACTTTCACGGATGGTCGGATGCCGTGAGCCCCTATCTCGACGCAGACGGCCGCACCCGCACACCTGTCGGCGTGCCCGCCGCGGTCGGCGCGTCTCACCACCGTGGTCCGGACCGATGACCCTGCGGATCTCGAGGCGGCGCTCGCCGGCGGTGATGTCGCCGCCGTGATCATGGAAGCCTCCGGCGCGCACTACGGCCAGCTCCCGCTTGCCGCGTCATTCATCAGCGCCGCTCGAGCCGCCTGCACCGCCGCCGGCACCCTGCTGGTCTTCGACGAGGTGGTCACCGGGTTTCGCGTCGCCCCCGGCGGTATGCAATCGCTGCTCGGCATCACCCCGGATATCAGCGCCCTCGGGAAGGTGATGGCGGGTGGACTGCCGTCCGGTGCCGTGGCCGGGCGGGCGGACCTTCTCGAGCTCCTGGCGACCACGATCGCGCACCCGGGCACATTCAACGCCAACCCGCTCAGCGCCGTCGCCGGCATCGCGACACTGCGTCTGGTCGCCGATGGCGGCCCGCAGCGCACCGCCGAGGCGTACGCCGTCAGCCTTGCGGGCGAGTGGACCGCGGCACTGGCATCGGCCGGCATCCCCGGGACCATCCGCCGGCTCTCGAGCATCCTGCACATCTTCCTCGGCGACCCGTCGGCTCAGGCGCGGATCGCCAACGCGATGCGTGCCGAAGGCGTCGACATCCTGAACACCAGCGCGTTCTGCTCCTCGGTGCACACGATCGCCGATCTGGAGCTATCGGTCGAGGCCTTCGCCCGAGCGATCGTCGCCGCGTCAACCGCTGACTGAACCTGCCGGCTGGCGAGGACTTCTCTCTCCTCGGCGGGTTCAGCGACGGGCGCCGGCCGTGGTGCCCGACGTTCCCCTGTGCCTGGGCGCTCCGAGGTGTCACAGGCGGGGCCGCCGTCCTGTCTTGTCCTATGTGGGCAGGACGCGAAGAAGGAGTTGATGATGAGGGTGTTTGTGGCAGGAGCGACGGGAGCGATTGGAAAGCAGTTGGTGCCGCGTCTGGTTGGCGCGGGTCATGCGGTATACGGGATGACGCGCAGCGGCTCGAAGCAGGCGATGCTTCGCGAGCTGGGCGCTGAGCCCGTGGTCGCGGACGCGCTCGACCCCGACCAGGTCGCGGAAGCGGTGGGCCGCGCAAGGCCGGACGTGATCATCCACCAGCTGACCTCGATTCCACCGCGGTTGGACCTGCGTCACTTCGATCGCGACTTCGCCCTCACCAGCCGCCTTCGGACCGAGGGGACGGACTACCTGCTCTCCGCCGGGCAGGCAATCGGGGTGCAGCGGTTCGTGGCTCAGAGCTACTTTGGTGCCTATGCGCGCACTGGCGCAGCCGTCAAGACGGAGGAGGACCCACTCGATCCGGCGCCGGTGCGGGATATGCGCGGGGTTGCGGCTGCGATCCGCCACCTGGAGCAGGCGGTTCTCGGTGCGCGGTGGACGGAGGGGATCGTGCTTCGCTACGGCGCGTTCTACGGGCCGGGCACGTCGCTGGCGCCGGGCGCGGAGCAGGTCGAGATGATCCGCAAGCACAGGTTTCCGATCGTGGGTGATGGTGGCGGCGTGTGGTCGTTCATGCACATCGCGGACGCGGCAGACGCGACGGTGGGGGCCGTCGAACACGGCCGTCGCGGTGTCTACAACGTTGTCGACGACGACCCGGCTCCGGTGTCCGAGTGGCTGCCGGCGCTGGCTCAGCAGCTGGGCGCCAGGCGGCCCATGCGCGTGCCGCGGATCGTCGGTCGGCTCTTCGCCGGCGAGGCCGGCGTGGTGATGATGACCGAGCTGCGCGGCGCGTCCAATACCAAGGCAAAGCGCGAGCTGGCCTGGCGCCCCGCGCATCCGAGCTGGCGGGAGGGTTTCGCAGCGGCATGACCGAGCGCGAGCAACTGCTTGCCGAGCTGCGACCGGTCGCGTTCGCGATAGCCTACCGGATGCTCGGCAGCGTGTCCGAGGCCGAGGACGTGGTGCAGGAAGCGCTGCTGCGAGTGCATCAGGCACTCGATGCCGGCGACCACATCGTGTCGCCGCGGGCATTCGTCGCCACCATCACCACCCGGCTGACCATCAACGAGCTGCGCTCCGCGCGCGCCCGTCGCGAGCACTACGTCGGCGACTGGCTGCCGGAGCCGATCATCACCGACAGCCGCGACGATCCGGCCTGGCAGGCTGAGCAGGCCGACTCGCTGTCGCTGGCGATGCTCGTGCTGCTGGAGACCCTCTCGCCGGAGCAGCGTGCCGCGCTGCTCCTGCACGACGTCTTCGACTACGGGTATGCGGAGATCGCTGCGATCGTCGGGAAGAGTGAGGACAACATGCGCCAGCTCGCCACCCGCGCGAGACGCCACGTCGAGCAACGCAGACCCCGCTACGCGACGACGCGCGAGCAGCGCGACGCGCTGGCACGACGGTTCTTCGCCGCCGCCGAGCAGGGTGATCTCGCGGGGCTCGAGGCGCTGCTCGCCCACGATGTGTCGCTGACCGGCGACGGTGGCGGCAAGGCTCCGGCCCTCGCGCGATCGCTGACCGGGCGCAATCGCGTCGCGCGCACGCTGATCAACTGGGTCCACGTGGCGGCCCGCCTGCCGGGCGTGGCCTTACGCGCCGCGGAGATCAACGGCGGCCCGGGAGCGCTGATTCTCGACGGACAGCAGCGGCTGCTCGGCGTGCTGTCGATCGATATCGACGGCAGCGAGGTCACCGGCATCCGCTCGATCGTCAACCCCGACAAGCTGACGCACCTCGGGACGGTCGCCGACTTCACCTCACTCCTGAGATCGGCGAGATGACCGGTTCCGCGAACCCGCCTAGATGATCCCGTGTCGCTGCGCCCAGAGCGCGGCCTGGACGCGGTCCTCGACGCCGAGGCGATCGAACACCGATCCGAGGTGGGCCTTGACCGTCTTCTCGCTGATGCCGAGGCGCCACGCGATCTGCTTGTTGCTCATCCCGCGGCCGACGAGCGTGAGCACGTCCAGCTCGCGCTGGGTGAGGTCGTCGAGCGGCCGGCGCTTGATGCGATCGCGGAGCAGCTCCTTCGCGGCCTTCGGTGAGAGCGGAGTATCCCCCTTCGCCGCCGAGCGGATCCCATTGAGGAGCTCCTGCGGCTCCGTGTCCTTGAGCAGGAATCCGACCGCGCCGTTGTCGATCGCCTCCACCACCATGTCGTGCTCGGAGTACGACGTCAGCATGACCACCTTGGTGCCGGCCACCGCCTTGAGCATCCTGCGCAGCGCCTCGAAGCCGTTCATCCCGGGCATCGAGATGTCCATGAGCACGATGTCCGGGTGCTCCTCGACGGCGTACGCGACCGCCTCCTCACCGTCAGAAGCGGCTCCGACCACCTTGATGTCGGTGGTCCCGTTCAGGAGGGATGTCAGCCCTCGCCTCACCAATGGGTGATCATCGACGATGAGCACTCGGATGGGAGTGGGGTGCGTAACGTCCACAGTCGTCACCCAGCCTAACCGATATCTCTCACTCTGGAGAAAGAAGTCGGCGGTGGCACCGACCCAGCAGAACCGCGATACACCCGGTGCCGCGGGGAGGGGGAGCCCGCGAGGGTAAACCACTGAACTGGGTCGGCGCCCGCCCGCCTATCAGGGGGACTTGCGTTTCGAAAGAGATGAATTCCCGTCGCGACGATAGTCATCCCGTGGCCATCCTGACGCGACCGAGACGATCGTCTTAAGACCCCGTCCCCCGGCGGGAGAGCGCCGATCGATTCGAACTCGAGGCGTTCACCCACCTCGCGCTCGGCCCCATGGTCCGAGGGGTCGTAGTACCGGCGGCCGGAGAGGGACTCGGGGAGATGCTCCTGCTCCACCACTCCCCCCTCGTGATCGTGCGCGTAGCGGTAGCCGCTGCCGTAGCCCATGGAGCGCCCGAGCCCCGTGACGGCGTTGCGGAGGTGGAGTGGCACCGGCTGATGCAGCGTCTCGACGACGTCCCCAGCCGCCGCGACGTAGGCGCGGAGCACGCTGTTGCTCTTGGGCGCCGCGGCGAGGTAGAGCGCCGCCTCGGTGAGAGGAAGGAATCCCTCGGGCATGCCGATGAAGTGCGCCGCCTGCTGCGCCGCGACAGCAACTCCCAGCGCCTGCGGATCGGCGAGCCCGACGTCCTCGGCGGCCAGGATCACCATCCGGCGAGCCACGAAGAGCGGGTCCTCGCCGGCTTCGAGCATCCGCGCCAGCCAGTAGACGGCGGCGTCCGGATCGCTGCCGCGCACCGATTTGATGAACGCGGAGATCAACCAGAAGTGCTGATCACCGGCGCGGTCGTAGAGGAGCGCCGGGTTCTGCAGTGCGCCCTCGACGTCGGCGACGGTCACGCGCACACCGCCCGAGGGATCCCGGACCGCGGCCTGAACGGCGAGCTCGAGTGAGTTGAGCGCGATGCGCGCGTCGCCGCCGCAGAGCGAGACGAGCCGGTCGATCGCTTCCGGGTCCACGGCGACGTGCTTCGCGCCGAGCCCCCGCTCGGTGTCGGTGAGCGCGTGCCCGACCAGGCTCCGAAGGTCCTCGGCTTCCAGTGCCTCCAGACGGATGACCCTGCTTCGCGAGAGCAGGGCGGCGTTCACCTCGAAGGAGGGGTTTTCGGTGGTGGCGCCGAGCAACGTCACGGTCGCGTTCTCGACGTGGGGCAGGACGGCATCCTGCTGACTCTTGTTGAACCGGTGGATCTCGTCGATGAAGAGAACGGTCCGCCTCCCGGACCGCAGGCGCTCATGGGCACGTTCGACCACCTTGCGGAGATCGGCGACCCCGGCGCTGGTCGCGCTCACCGCCTCGAACGTGGCGTTGGTCGCTCCGGCGATGAGCGCGGCGAGCGTCGTCTTGCCGCTGCCCGGCGGCCCCCAGAGGATGAGCGAGGGCACCTCCCCAGCGTCGACCGCACGCCGGAGCACCGTACCGGCCCCGATCGCTCGGTGCTGGCCGACGAATTCGTCAAATGTGCGCGGCCGCATCCGCGTTGCCAGGGGTGCGTGGGACGCGCTATCGGACGGGTGCTCGGGGCCGACGGGCTCTGCGCCGAAGAGCGAACTCTGTCCGGCCACAGAGGAAGGGCCGCTCAGCTGCTGGACGGTGGGACGGTGACGACCGTCGGTGGCTCGAGCCCGGGCGCGTCTCCGAGCACGCTGCGAAGCACCTGCGCCGCGCCGAGCAACCCGGACGTCTCGGCGGGAACGACCAGCTTGGCGTTGGGGCTCTCGGCGAACTTCGTGAGCGTGTCCAGCTGAAGGATCGCGACCAGGGTCGGATCCGGCGCGGCGGCCTTGATCGAGCCGTACACCGTCGAGATTGCCTGCGCGCGGCCTTCGGCCTCGAGGATCGCCGCCTGGCGGTTGCCTTCAGCGCGAAGGATCGCAGCCTGCCGCTCACCTTCCGCCTGCTTGATCGCTGCCTGCCGGTTACCGTCGGCGATGTTGACGGCAGACTGCTGCTGGCCTTCCGACTGAAGGATTCGCGCCCGCTTCTCCTGGTCTGCCTGCTTCTGCAGGGCCATGGCCTGGAGGATCTGCACCGGTGGTGAGATGTCCACGATCTCGATCCGGTTGATGCGGATGCCCCACTTGTCGGTGACCTGCTCCATCTGCTGCTGCATGGCGGCGTTGATCTGCTCGCGGGATGACAGCGCCTCGTCGAGGCTGACGTTGCCGAACGCGTTACGAAGCGTCGTTCGCGCCTGCTGGTCGATCGCGACAAGGTAGTCGGAGACGTTGAACAGGGCTGCGCGCGGCTCGATGACCTGGCTGAAGATGGTTGCGTTGACCGCCACGGCCACGTTGTCTCGGGTGATCACGTCCTGGCGGTCACCGGTGCGCGGGGTCTCGCGCATGTCGACCCGGAGCAGCTTGTCGATGAACGGCGTGATGATCGTCAGACCGGCTTGCGATTCCCGCCGGAAGCGTCCAAAACGTGTGACCACACCGGCAAATCCCTGGGGGACGACACGCACCGCGCCGCCGATGACAAACGCCACCACGATGAGCAGGACGACGACGATGATCGCGGTGACCAGACCACTGTTGTTCACTGAGTCAGCCTCCCTTGGGGGGCGCGACCACAAGGGTGGTGCCGCGCACTTCGACGACGGTAACCTGCTGATGCGCCGGCACGCCGCCAGGATTGGTCGTGACCGCGAGCCAGCGCTCGTTGAACAGCCGCGCATGTCCCGGGTGGTTCTCGTCACCAACCGGCTCCAGGGTCAGCGCCGGCTGCCCGATCAGGTTGTCAGACGCGCCCGGCATGGTCAGCTTCGGGCCGAGGTGGCGAGCCGACAGGCGAGCGAGCGTCGGCCGCACCGCCATGGTCCCGATGAGAGCCACCGCAGCGCCGACGACTGCCTGCAACCAGACCGGGGTGGGAAACACCGCGACGACGGTGGCGGCGAACGAACCGAGAGACAGAAAGAGGGCGTAGAACGCCTGGGTGTGGACTTCCATACCCAGGAGGACCAGGCCGGCGACCAGCCAGACGACCCACATCCAGGACAGCATGGAGCGAGTGTACCCGCCTGAAGAAACGGCTACACAAGCGGTTTGCCGGTCATCCGTCACCCCCTCAGACCGCGACGGCGCCGACGCCACTCATTGCCTTGAGGGCGCGCGTCCTGAGCGTTATCCCTCAACTCGAATGAATGATCGGCAGCTCGGGAAACGATGCTCCGAGCACCGCGGCCGCGTCCGCCTTGAGCCAGTCGCGGATGAGCGTCTGATAGACGCTGCGGAAATCGACGTTGTACTGAAGGTTCCCGGAGTCGACCGTGTTGGTCAGTGACGGTTGCTCGCCGAAGACGCCTCCCTTGACCGGCTTTCCCACCACGAAGATGGGTCCGGCGGCACCGTGGTCGGTGCCCTTGCCGCCGTTTTCGGCGATGCGCCTGCCAAATTCGGACCAGGTCATCAGCACAACCCGATCGGCCATGCCGTGATTCGCGATGTCCTGCATGAACGCGCCCACCGCGCTGTCGACATAGGCAAGCAGGGCGTTCTGTCGCGTGTCCTCATCCTGGTGCGTGTCGAACCCTCCCAGGACGACGTGACAGATCTTGACGCTCGGCTGGGTCACGATCATCTCGGCGGTGAGCTGGAGCGAGGTCGCGAGACTGTTCTTGCTGCCGTACACGGTGCTCTGCGGCGTGTAGGTCACCGACGGCGCATACCGGGTCTGCGAATCGGCGAGCGCCGCGATCCCGAACTCCGCCGTCGTCAGCGCCTCATCGAACAGGGCGCCGTAGATCCCCGGTGTCTTGTTGTAGAGCGCTGGAGCGGCGACGCGGCGCCCCGCGCCGCCCTGCACCTGGTATGTCGGTATCGACTCGATGACGCTCACCGTCGCGTTCTGAGCGACCAGCTCGGCCGGCGCGCTCGCCTGTCCGAGGGCGCATCCGGTGAGCGGGTGCCCCTGACCGTCGAGCTGGCTTGCGAGCAGCTTGCCGAGCCATCCCTCGGTCTGCTCCATGCTCGGGTCCGCGTGCTCCCAGATGTACAGGCTCTCGAAGTGCGAGTAGACGGGCTTCGGATACCCGACGCCCTGCACCACCGCGACCTCGCCGGAGTCGAAGAGCTTCTTGAGCGCCGGCATCACGGGATTCAGACCAATCTCCGCGTTGAGCGGCAGGACCTTGTCGGCGGCGATCGCGATCGTCGGCCTCGCCTGCAGGTAAGCTGGGTCCGCGTATGGGATGACCGTGTTGAGGCCGTCGTTCCCGCCGCCGAGCTGGAGGATGACGAGCACGTTGTCGTTGTGAACATTCTCCACCGTCGCCGCAAACACCGACTTGGCGAAGACGGGTGGCACGATGATGCCGGCTCCGGATGCGGTGATTCCGCTCACCAGGAAATCGCGCCGAGTGATCATGTGAACTGCCTCACTTGAGCTGGAATTCCGGACTTGCGAGCAACGCGTACCAGCGGTCACCGTCGCTGCTACTCGCGTTGAAGACAGACGCTGTGTCCGGTCCGACCACACCGTCGAGCTGGGTGTGGATGGCCGCAACCGGATCGGGGAAACTCAACTCCGAGGCGACCACCCCGGCCGCGAAATTCAGTCGCGCCAGCCATGCTCCCGACGAGACCCACGCCTGGTTGGACGGCCAGCCCGCGACCGTGGGCATGTCATAGAGGATCTGATCCATGGCCGCGCCCGCCTGAACGCACATCGCGGCAAGGCTGGGCCGGCCGAGCGCGCGCATGGTGGCGACCATGTACTCCGCCGGTCCACGCACCAGCGACCGATAGGTGTCGGGTGAGGTGAATGCCTCGTTGGTGAAGATCGCGCGCATCAGCGTCTTGATGTCGTAGTTGCTGTTGCGAAACTGTGTGGCCACGCTGTCGACCAGCGCTGTCGACGGCTCCGGTGTGCAGAACTGCACCAGCGCCCTGCGCGCGATGTGGGGTGCGCATGCCGGCTGGGACAGGATGATGTCGATTGCCTGAGCGGGGTCGATGTTCCCGGTGTGGCCCAGGTACGTCTTGACGCCGGCGTCGTGCTGCGCGGGCGCGACCACCCCCTTGAAGCTCGCGCCCTCGGCGATGAGCTGGTTGAGCGCCTGCGCGTACGCCGCCGGCGTCGAAACCTTGAGCTTCGGCGGCTGCAGCCGCCGGCCGTTGGAGTCAACGAGGACCGTCCGGATTCCCGAGAAGACGCGAGCCCCTTCGCGGACGTCACTCTCCGAGTAGTTGCCAACCCCGAGCGTGAAGAGCTCCATCAGCTCGCGGCTGTAGTTCTCGTTGGGTGCGGCCGCGGTGCTCTGCTCGAGGTCGAGGTAGCGAATCATCAACGGGTCATCGGTGACGGCATTGATCAGCGTCCGGAAGTCGCTGCGACCCGCTGACCGGTACAGCGCGTTCTGCTGGAGGACGAAGGGCAGCCGCGCCGCCTTTCGATAGTCGCTGGTGAGGAGCCCGTGCCAGAAGAGGGTCATCCGCTCGGGGAACTGCGCCGGCGTCGTCGCCATGTGCTCGTACCAGGCGCGCACCACCGCCTCGTGGTTGGTCGCCTCCGCCACCGGCGGCAGGGGCTCGGCCCCCTGGGTGACCAACCTGTCGACGAGGTCCGGGTACGACATCGACGCCGCCGCGTCCAGCTCGGCGGCGGTGTAGCCGAACGTGGCGCGCCGGAGCAGATGGCCCGCGAGCCCGGCCGAGGTGGTGAGCGGGCTTGCCCAGGCTCCCGCTGCGCCCGCCTGCGAGCCACCCGGAAGCTGCAGGGTGAGATACCGGAAGCCCACGGCGCCAACCGCGCCGCCGGCGGCGATTCCAAGGACCTGGCGGCGGCTGAGCCTGAGGTTCGCACTGCCCATGGCCGGCCAGTTTCGCCATCCGACCTGAGAATTACCGTGGCGCGGCGAGCCTCCAGGACAGGTCTCAGCCGACTCTCAGCAGGCGGGCTCTCGAGGCGGACCCGAGCCCGTGGGTCGGCCCCACTCGGTAGACTGGAATCGAGCCAGGCGTTTCGCCGGCTGCACGCAGATCATTTGCAAGGGAGTACCAACGATGCCGTCCACTCCGGCCGAAATCTTCAGCGAGATCAATTCCCGCATCGCCGCCGATCCCGCCAAGACGGCCGGGATGACTGCCATCTACGCCTTCGACCTCGGAGGCGAGGCGCCGGGCCAGTACCACATCTCGCTCAAGGATGGGAGCGCCGACGTCGGTGAGGGATCGCCCGAGAACCCCAATATCACGATCACCATGAAGTCCGAGGACTTCGTCGACCTGGCCACCGGCAAGCTCGACGGCACCATGGCCTTCATGAGCGGCAAGATCAAGATCAAGGGCGATATGGGCCTCGCGATGAAGCTCCAGTCGGTGCTCCGCTAAGCACCACCCGCTCGCGCTCAGTGGCCGTCGACCTCCGTCCTGTGCGCTTCGACTACGACGAGAAGCATCGGTCGCTGCTGATCGAGTGGTCCGACGGCGCCTCGCACCGCATCTCCTTCGCTGTGTTGCGTCGCGCCTGCCCGTGCGCGGCGTGCAAGGGTGAGCCAGGGTACCGGGGCCGGTTCAGCTCCGACCCGGCTCTCCACCCCGGCGAGGACGAGCTTGCGGATATCTCGCTGGTCGGTGCCTACGGCCTGAACACGGTCTGGGCCGACGGGCACAACACGGGCATCTACACGTACCAGCGGCTCCGCGAGCTCGGCGCCGCGTCGGCGTAGAGTTCGCCGCGATGAGCGCCGAAGCAGTGCCGACCACCGCGCCACAGCTGCTGCATTCCGTCACCGACGGGGTGCTCACCCTCACCCTCAATCGACCGGAGGTGCTCAATGCGATCACCCCGGGTCTCCTCGATGAGGTCACCGAGTCGCTTCGGGAGGCTGCCTCGGGTCGAACGGTCCGCGCCGTGGTGATCACCGGTGCCGGGCGTGGATTCTGCAGCGGTCAGGACCTGCGCGCCGCTGCGGGCGACGGCGGGCTCGATGTCGGAGCCGTGCTTCGGGATCACTACACCCCCGCGATTCGCGCGATCCGCTCGATGGATCAACCGGTGATCGCGGCCGTCAACGGCGTCGCCGCCGGCGCCGGCTTCTCGCTCGCGCTCGCCTGCGATCTTCGGATCGCCGCCGAGTCAGCCACGTTCGTGCAGGCGTTCGTCCGCATCGAACTCATCCCCGACCTGGCGAGCACGTACTTCCTGCCGCGGCTGATTGGTCCCGCGCGCGCCGCCGAGCTGACCATGCTCGGGGAGACGGTGGACGCCGCTCGCGCCCTCGAGCTCGGCATCGTCAACCGGGTCGTCCCCGACATGCGAGCTCGCCGCGGCGGCCGGCGAGCTCGCCGCCCGTCTCGCCCGCGGACCCCGTTCGATCGGTCTCACCAAGCGCGCTCTCGAGGTCTCGCACGAGAACGACCTCGAAGCCCAGCTCGCCGTCGAGGAACGGCTCCAGACCGAGGCAACGACCACGAGCGACTTCGTCGAGGGTGTCAGCGCCTTTCTCGAGAAGCGCCGGGCAACGTTCACCGGCTCGTAGGAGCCGGACGTGGTCAGTGCTGTCGACAAGCTCACTGCGCTGCTCGGACCCTCGAGGGTCCTGACCGGCACCGACATCAGTGAGGACGACTGGCATGACGAATCACTGGTCGCGCGCTGGCATGCGCCCGACGTCGTCGTCCTCCCCCACTCGGCGGCAGAGGTCGCCGCGATCATCACGATCGCTCGCGAGTTCGGCCTCCCGGTCACCGCGCGCGGGTCCGGCACAGGCCTTGCCGGCGCCTGCGTTCCTCGTGCCGGCGGGGTCCTCATCGCGTTTCGGGAGATGAGCGCGATCCTTGAAGTCGATGTCGACAACCAGGTCGCGGTCGTCCAGCCGGGCGCCACGCTTCGCGACCTCGACGAGATCACGGCACGGCACGGCCTCGTCTACCCCGTGTACCCGGGCGAAAGCAGCGCGAGCCTCGGGGGCAGTGTCGCGACCAATGCGGGCGGGATGCGCGCCGTCAAATATGGGGTCACACGCCACCAGGTGCTCGGCCTCGAAGCCGTGCTCGGTACCGGTGAGGTCATCCGCACCGGCGGCAAGTTCGTGAAGGCGACGTCGGGCTATGACCTCACCCAGTTGATCGTCGGATCCGAGGGGACACTGGCAATCGTCACCGAGGCGATCCTGCGTCTCTACCCGCGTCAGGCGCACGCCGCCACCGTGCTGGCGCCGTTCCGCACCGTCGCTGAGATCGCCAAGGCGGTGCCCCGGATCGTGCAGAGCGGCGTCGCCCCGATGATCCTGGAATACATCGACATGATGTCGATGGCGGTGATCACCGCTGCACGCGGCCTGGAACTCGGGATCGGCGCGGACGTCAAGGAGGCGGCGCTCGCCTACCTGGTGGTCGTCCTCGAGTCACGCGATCCGGGTCGACTCGACGAGGATATCGAACACGTCGGCGACCTGATCACGGCGCTCGGCGCGCTCGACGTCTTCGTGCTGCCACCACGCGCGGCGTCTGACCTGATCGAGGCGCGCGAGCGGGCATTCTTCGCCGCCAAGGCTGCCGGCGCCAACGAGATCATCGACACCGTCGTGCCTCGTGCGCAGATCCCCGATTTCCTGGCCCAGGTGTCGCTCATTGCCGAGGACACCGGGTCGATGGTCGTCGGCTGCGGTCATGCAGGCGACGGCAACGTGCATCTTTCGGTGTTCCAATCCGATCCCGAGCGTCTGGAGCAGGTGTTGCGCAGCGTCTTCGCCGCCGGGGCAGCCCTCGGCGGCGCGGTATCCGGCGAGCACGGCATCGGCACCGACAAGCGCGGTCACTTCCTCGCGCTCGAGGATCCCGTCAAGCTCGCGCTCATGGGCAGGATCAAGGCGGCATTCGACCCGGACGGGATCCTGAATCCCGGGGCGATGCTCGAGGAGGCGTCGGCGCTGACCGCAACGAGCGCTGGATGATCGGTGGCGAAGCGCTGGTCCGCAGCCTGGTGGCTTCGGGCGTTGACGTGGTGTTCGCCAACCCGGGCACGTCGGAGATGCATTTCGTCGCCGCGCTCGACGCGGTGCCGGAGATGCGCGGCGTTCTCGCGCTCTTCGAAGGTGTTGCCACCGGCGCGGCGGACGGCTACGCGCGAATGCTCGAGTCGCCTGCCGCGGTGCTCCTCCATCTCGGGCCAGGCCTCGGCAACGGCCTCGCCAATCTCCACAATGCGAGACGGAGTCGAGCGCCGGTGGTGGCGATCGTCGGCGATCACGCGACGTACCACAGGCGGTACGACGCGCCGCTGGAGTCCGACATCGACACCGTGGCTCGGAACGTCTCGACCTGGATCAAGCGGAGCCGCCGTCCCGAGGATGCCGGCACGGACGCGGCGGCGGCGGTCGCAGCCGCCTGCGGTCCACCGGGGCAGGTCGCAACGCTCATCCTGCCCGCGGACGTGTCCTGGTCTGAAGGTGGGTCGGTTGCCGCGCCTGCGCAGCGACGCGAGCGCGCGACGGTCACGCCGGAGCGGCTGAGCGCCGTCCTGGCCGCACTTCGCTCGCGCGAGAACGCGGCACTCCTGCTCGGCGGCGGGGCGCTGACCGCACGCGGGATGAACGCGTCGTCACGCATCGCCGCCACGACCGGTGCCGAACTCCTCGTGGAGACGTTCCCGGCGCGGGTCGAGCGCGGCGCCGGCATCCCGGTGATCCAACGGCTTGCATACCTCGCTGAGATGGCGGCCGGCCAGCTCGACGGCCTGCGTCACCTGATCCTCGTCGACACCAAGTCGCCGGTCTCGTTCTTCGCCTATCCGGGAAAGCCGAGTGACCTCGTGCCCGATGGCTGCGAGGTCCTGGTGCTTGCGGACGGCGGTGACGACGCTGTGGCCGCGCTGGAGTCGCTCGCCTCGGAACTCGGCGCCGGCACAGAACCCGCACCGAGTGACCCACCGCGGCCCGAGCGGCCCGACGGCGAGCTGGGCGCCGAGTTCGATCGCCCGCGCCATCGGCGCGTTGCTCCCCGAGGGCGCGATCGTCTCCGACGAAGCCAACACGAGTGGCACGTTCCTGCCGACATTCACCGCAGGAGCACCGAGACACGACTGGCTCACGCTCACCGGCGGTTCGATCGGCCAGGGGCTCCCAGTTGCAGTCGGTGCGTCGATTGCGTGCCCTGACCGCCCCGTACTCGCACTCGAGGCTGACGGCTCCGCCCTCTACACGTTGCAGTCGCTCTGGACCATGGCCCGCGAACAGCTCGACGTCACCACCGTCATCTTCAGCAACCGCCGGTACGCGATCCTGCGGATGGAACTCGCGCGGGTCGGTGCCACTGCTTCCGGACAGCGCGCGCTCCAGATGCTCGACATCTCCCCACCCGAGATCGATTTCGTCGCGCTCGCGCAGGGCCTCGGCGTCCCGGCGACGCGGCCCGAGCGCGCCGAGACGTTCGCTGCCGACCTCGAGCGAGCGTTTGCCGAGCCGGGACCGCACCTCATCGAGGCGGTGATCCCCTCCCTGTTCTGATCACGACCTGGCGCGTTCGCCCGCGCGGATCGGCAGCGTCAGCCAGTTCTCTCTCGGTGGCAACGGGCAGCTCCAGCGCGGGTCGTAGCTGCAGGACGGCTGATACGCGAAGTTGAAGTCGAGGATGAGGCGACCATCGCGGTCGGCGCCGAGATCCGCGCTCTTGGCGGTGTCCAGCAGATAACGGCCGGCCCCGTAGGTCTCGGTGCCGCAGGTGGAGTCGCGGAACGACAGGAAGAACCCGCCCGCGTAATCGAGGAGCCAGAACATCGACAGGCGGAGCGGCGTCCCATCGAGCGAGAAGTGCGCCGTCCCGGCGCGCTCCGCGCTGATGTGACCCGACGTCGACCCTGGGAGCTCAAAGGTCGCGCCATCTGCGGCGTCGAGGTCAGCGACGGTGCGCAGAGCCGGGTCGTAGTCGTAGTACGCGGGAGCGGTCGCTGCACCGCGCTCCTCTGCCGGAACCGGGCTCTGCGAGTGCGTCCGGAAGAGGCGATCGCGCACGGCGCGCCAGCGCACCCACGCGGCGACCGGGTCCGCTTCGGACCGGATCTGTGCGTAGAGCTCGCTCACCTGGCGGCGCCAGTCCGCCAACTCGAGGCGATCGGCGATCACCCCCGCGCCGGCAGCGATGTCCTCAGTCAATTGGGGGAATGTAACCCGACCTCAGGGACCGTCGCCGTAGACCACCCCTCCGCGCAGCTCGTCCATGCGACGCATGCGCGCGTGAGCGGTCTCGCCCAGGCGCGCCAGCACACCGGCGATCAACACTTCGGTGAGCGCCACCGCCGAGACGAGCGAATCGAAAGGCGTCACGGTGGTCTGGACCCCGGTTGCCAGGACGAAACGCGCCGAGGCGGCGGCCGGGGACAACCAGGGATCGGTGACCAGCACGACCGTGCTCCCCCGCCCTGCGGCGACCTTGGCGCTGTTGATGGTGTCGCTCTGATAGCGGCGGTAATCGAAGACAACCAGGACGTCCCGCCGGCCGAGGTCGACGAGGCGGTCTGCGGGGTTGCTCCGCTCCGGATCGATGAGCTCGACACCGGGTCGGATGAGATGCAGCTGGCTGGCGAGGTATCGGGCGAGAAATGTGCTCACCCTCCCGCCGAGCGAGAGGACGCGCCGGCGTGGATCGGAGAGGAGGTCGATGACCGCGTCGAAGTCGTGCTCGGACACCATGTCGACGCTCGCTCGCAGGCTGTGCTCGTAGGTCGCAAACGCGTCCTGGAGCAACGACCCGCTCGCGTCGCCCGGCCTGGCGAGCTCGTATCGGGCAAGTGGAGAGCTCAGCCGCTCCTGCAACTCCTGACGCAGGGAGTCCTGGAATTCGGGGTACCCACGCAGGCCGAGCTTGGTGATGAATCGCGTCACGGTTGCGGGGCTGACGCCCGCTCGCTCGGCGAAGCGCGTGAGGCTCTCCAACCCCGCCACCGGGTAGAACGCGAGCAGGACCTGCGCGAGCCGCCGCTCCGAGGCGCTGAGCGTCCCCATCCGCTGCCGGACCAACTCGCCGACCAGGAACTCGGGCATTGAAACGATTCTTACAGTTTTGCCCTGTTCTGGTCTGTTTGATAAATCTGTTGACGCTGGTACAGAGCCACTGATACTGTGCGCCCGACCACACCGGACCGCATGGGGAGATGAGCCGATGACCGTTCAGGCTATTGACAGCGATACCGAGACGCTCCACAGACTGGGGTACGCGCAGGAACTGCTCCGGCGGATGGGGGGCTTCTCCAACTTCGCGGTGTCGTTCACGATCATCTCGATCCTGTCCGGCTGCCTGACCGCGTACGGCACCGCCATGTTCAACGGCGGGCCCGTCGATATGAACATCGGCTGGCCACTGGTCGGCGTCATGGTCATCATCGTCGG
Organism: Candidatus Dormiibacterota bacterium; assembly: GCA_963777445.1. Classification (GTDB taxonomy): domain Bacteria; phylum Chloroflexota; class Dormibacteria; order Aeolococcales; family Aeolococcaceae; genus Palsa-851. The sequence continues at coordinate 225,941 of CAVZQR010000004.1, forward strand.
CCTCGCCATGGCCGAGGTCTGCTCGAGCTATCCGACCGCCGGAGGTCTGTACTACTGGTCCGCAAAGCTCGGTGGCAAGAATGGGCCGGCCTGGAGCTGGTTCACCGGATGGTTCAACCTGCTCGGTCAGGTGGCGGTCACCGCAGGCATCGACGGGGGCCTCGCGCTGTTCGCGTCAGCATTCATGAACAACTGGTTCGGGTATACGCTGGATGCCCCGCACATCCTCCTGGTCTACGCGGTCGCGCTCTTTCTGCATGGCCTGCTCAACACCTTCGGGGTCCGCCTGGTGGCGCTTCTCAACGACATCTCGGTGTGGTGGCACATCGCCGGTGTCGTGATCATCGTCGCCGTGCTGCTCATCGTGCCCAAGCATCATCAGTCGGTGTCGTTCATCTTCACAAGCTTCCAGAACGGCAGCGGGGCGAGCTTCCCGGGGTCGATCATCTACGTCTTCCTCATTGGCCTGCTGCTGGCGCAGTACACCTTCACGGGATATGACGCCTCAGCGCACATGACGGAGGAGACGAAGAACGCGGCAACCGCGGGTCCGAGGGGGATCGTCCTGTCGATCGTGGTTTCGCTGTTCGCGGGCTGGATACTCCTGATCGGCGTGACGTCGGCGATCCAGAATTACGCCGCCGAGTCGACGTCGGTCGTCCCGGCCGCGCAGATCTTCATTGATGCGGCCGGCGGCGGCCTCGGGCAGTTCCTGCTGTTGATTGCAATCGGCGCGCAGTTCTACTGTGGGATGTCATCGGTGACCGCCAACTCGCGGATGATCTACGCATTCTCGCGCGACGGGGCCGTGCCCGGCCACCGTCTCTGGGCACAGATCAACAAGCGCACACGCACCCCAACCAACTCCATCTGGCTTGCCACGGGGCTGGCATTCATCCTCTGGCTCCCCTACCTGTACAACCCGAATGCATACTTCGCGGTGATCTCGATCGCGGTCATCGGTCTCTACATCGCGTACGGCATTCCCGTGCTGCTTCGGCTGCGTGCCGGCGATAGCTTCCAACGTGGCCCGTGGCACTTGGGCAGGTGGAGCCGCCCCATCGGCATCATCGCGGTCGCGTGGATCGTTCTGATCAGCATTCTGTTTGTGTTGCCAATCACCTTCCCGGTGACGCTTGGCAACTTCAACTACACCATCGTCGCTGTCGGAGTCGTCGCCGTGGGAACGACGCTCTGGTGGATCATGTCTGCGAAGAAGTGGTTCAAGGGGCCGCAGATCATGGGCAGTGCAGAACAGCTGGCCGCGATCGAGGCCGGGTTCTCCGATGCCCCGACGCCGACGCCCGCGGTTTCGGCAGGCTGATAGCCTCACCGCATCGGTTCATCACGCGTGCTCGCGGCCACGGCGCCGCGAGCACGCGAAGGATTCCCAAGATGTCCAAGCCCAGGATCGGTGTGACGTGCAGTCCGCTCCGCGGACCGGCGTACTACTCGCCGTACCTACGCGCGGTCGAGGCGGCAGGCGGTGAGCCGGTGACGCTCGATCCGCAGCCGAACGGTCTGGCGTCTGAGCAGGCGTCCTCGCTGATCCACGGGATCGACGGGTTGCTCGTGCCAGGCGGCTGGGACGTGGATCCCCCCGCGTACGGCGAGCCGCGCCAGGAGGAAACCCCGAACGTCGATCCGCCGCTCGATCTCACGGAGATCGCGCTGGTGCGCGCGGCGGTGGACGAAGGCGTTCCGGTCTTCGGGATCTGTCGGGGTCAGCAGGTCATCAATGTGGCTCTGGGTGGATCGCTGCGACAGCACATCGACGGTCACGACAACCACGGGCATCCGCGCGACCTGCTCGCGCACTCCATCGACGTGGTCCCGGGGTCGGAGCTCTCAAAGGCCACGCCGGGCGATCGCGTGATGGTGAACAGCCTGCATCACCAGTCGGTGAAGGACATCGCGCCCGGTCTGCACGCCACGGCGCACAGCCCCGATGGTGTCGTCGAGGGCATCGAGTCCTCGGACGGGATGATCGTGGCCGTGCAATGTCACCCCGAGGAGTTGCTCGACCAGCAGGGATGGGCGATGTCGCTCTTCCGCCGCTTCGTCGACCGCGTTGCCGAGCACAACCACAATGGGGCGATCGCGGCCGACGCTCCCAAGGAGGGCAACTGACCGATGCTCACGCTTGACGAACTCACCCAGCAGGTTGACGCCGGCGAGGTCGACACCGTGGTGGTCGCGTTCACCGACATGCAGGGGCGCTTGATGGGCAAGCGCATGGAAGCGCATTTCTTTCTCGAGGAGATGGCTCACGACAACCCGATCGAGGGCTGCAACTATCTGCTCGCGCTCGAGATGGAGATGGACCCCGTTCCCGGGTATGAGATCGCCAGCTGGGAACGTGGCTACGGCGACTTCTCGATGGTTCCGGACTTCGAGACCATGCGTCGCATTCCCTGGCTTGAGGGCACCGCGCTCGTGCTCTGCGACGTCGCGTGGAACGATGGAACCCCGGTCCGCCCGTCACCGCGACAGGTGCTCAAAGCCCAGGTGGACAAGGCGCGCGCGCTCGGGTACACCGCGATGTTCGGCTCGGAGCTCGAGTTCTTCCTGGTCAAGGAGACGTACGCGCAGGCAAACGCCCAGCACTACCGCGGGCTCACGCCGTCGGTGCCGTACATCCTCGACTACCACATCCTCGCGACCAGCTACGACGAGCCGTTCATCCGCTCGGTGCGCAACAACATGCAGGCCGCCGGGATGCGCGTCGAGACCTCCAAGGGCGAGGCGTGGCCGGGGCAGCATGAACTGAACTTCCGGTACAGCGACGCCGTCACCATGGCCGACAACCATGTCATCTACAAGAACGGGATCAAGGAGATGGCGCAGCAGAGTGGCCAGGCGGTCACCTTCATGGCCAAGCCCGATCACACCTGGATCGGAAGCTCCTGCCATATCCACTCGAGCCTCTGGGATGACCATGGCGGCGAAGCACTCTTCTCCGGTGAGTCGGCGCTCTTCAAGCAGTACCTGGCAGGCATGGTCGCGTGTGCCGCTGAGTTCGCCGTGTTCCTTGCTCCGAACATCAACTCCTACAAGCGCTATGCGGCCGGAAGCTGGGCACCGACCACGCTGGCCTGGGGATACGACAACCGCACCTGCGGGTTCCGGGTCGTCGGCCACGGCAAGTCGCTCCGGGTCGAATGCCGCATCCCGGGAGCCGATGCCAATCCCTACCTCGCGTTCGCGGCGTTGCTCGCCGCGGGCCTGCACGGCATCGAGCACAAGCTCGAATTGCCCCCGGTGTTCACCGGCAACGCCTACGAGTCCGACGTCAAGCGCTTCCCCCATACGCTCAATGAGGCGATCACCGCGCTCGAGCACGGCAAGGTCGCGCGATCGGCGTTCGGCGACGACGTCGTCGATCACTACCTCAACTACGCGCGGACCGAGCAGCAGCTCTTCGACAAGGCGGTGACCTGCTACGAGCGCGAGCGCTTCTTCGAACGCGGATGACGCTTCGGGTGCTGAACCCGGCCACGGAACAACCCGTGGCCGAACTCGAGCAGGCTGGTGTCGCGGAGACCGATCGTGCGGTCGCGGCGGCAAAGGCCGCATTCCCGGCGTGGCGAGCCGTCGCCCCCTCGGATCGGGCTCGACTGCTGCGCCGTCTCGCCGGCCTGGTCGAAGACCACCGCGAGGAGCTCGCGCGGCTGGAGACGCGCAATGTCGGCAAGCCGATCGCCGACTCCCGCGGGGAGGTCGGCATGGTGGCCGAGGTCTTCCACTACTACGCCGGCGCCGTCGACAAGCATTTCGGCCAGACGATCCCTGTGGCCGGCGGCGTCGACATGACATTCCGCGAGCCGCTCGGTGTGGTGGGACTCATCGTGCCCTGGAACTTTCCGCTCAACATCGCGAGCTGGAAGGTCGGCCCCGCGCTTGCCTGCGGGAACACAGTGGTCCTCAAGCCGGCGGAGCTCACCCCGATGACAGTGATTCGCCTCGCGGAGCTCGCCCTCGAGGCGGGGATTCCCGAGGGCGTTCTCAACGTTGTGGTGGGCCCGGGCCGCATCGTGGGTGAACGCCTGATTCACCATCCCGACGTCGCCAAGATCGGGTTCACCGGTTCGACGGAAGTGGGGATCGGCGTGATGCGCGGGGCTGCGGAGTCAATCAAGCGTGTGACCCTGGAGCTTGGCGGCAAGTCGGCAAACATCGTGTTCGCGGATGCGGATGTCGAGCGAGCGGCTGCAGCGGCGCCGTATGCCGTGTTCGGCAACGCGGGCCAGGACTGCTGTGCGCGGTCGCGCATCCTCGTCCAGCGCGATGCGTACGACCGCTTCGTCTCGCTGCTCATCGCCGCGACCGGCGCATTGCGCGTCGGAGATCCGGAGGACGACGCGACCGAGATGGGCCCGCTCGTCTCGGCGAGCCACCGCTCGACGGTGGCGTCATTCATCGAGTCCGAGCCGCTGTTCACCGGATCGACGCCAGACGGACCGGGCTTCTGGTTTCCGTGCACCCTGGTCGAGGCGACCAACGACGACCGCGTCGCGCGCGACGAGGTCTTCGGTCCGGTCGCGGCGATCATCCCGTTCACCGACGAAGCCGACGCGGTGCGGATCGCGAACGACACGCCGTACGGATTGTCGGGGTCGATCTGGACCACCAACGGTGCCCGCGCGCTTCGGGTCGCCAGAGCGCTCGAAACTGGCGTCATCTCGATCAACAGCAACTCCTCGGTGCGGGTGTCGACTCCCTTCGGAGGATTCAAACAGTCCGGGTTCGGACGCGAGCTCGGCATGAATGCTCTCGACGGCTACTCCGAGATCAAGAACGTATTCATGACGACGGAGGGCTGACACGAAGATGGGACGCCTCGACGGCAAGGTTGCGGTGATCACGGGCGCGGCGGGCGGGATCGGCCGCGAGGCGGCGATGCTGTTCGCCGACGAGGGGGCGGCGGTTGTCGTCGCCGATACAGGTCGATCGGCGGGCGCGCAGACCGCCGCCGAGTGCAGGCGGGCGACCTTCGTCGAGGTGGATGTGAGTGACGCCGAGAGTGTCAATCGCATGTACGCGAGCGCTGTCACGCAATACGGCGGAGTCGACATCCTCTACAACAACGCCGGGATCATGCCGGCCGATGACGACTCGATCCTGACCACCGAGCCCGATGCCTGGGATCGCGTCCAGGCGGTCAACGCAAAGGGCGTGTTCCTCTGCTGCAAATATGGGATTCCGCACCTCCTCGAGCGGGGTGGCGGTTCCGTCATCAATGTCGCGTCGTTTGTGGCGCTGGTTGGTGCGGCGACATCGCAGATCGGCTACACGGCGTCGAAGGGCGCCGTGCTGTCGATGAGCCGCGAGCTCGCCGTCCAGTTCGCCCGCCAGGGCGTGCGGGTCAATGCGCTGTGTCCCGGCCCGGTTGAGACGCCGCTGCTCATGCGCCTCTTCTCGGACAACCCTGCCGCGTACGAGCGCCGGCGCATCCATCTGCCCATGGGCCGCCTGGCCACCGCGAGAGAGATCGCCAACGCGGCGCTGTTTCTCGCAAGCGACGAGGCCTCGTATGTGAATGGCGCGACGTTCCTCGTCGATGGTGGTCTGACCGCGGCGTATGTGACCCCCGAGTAGGCTGCCAGAGCGCTCGGTGCCGTAACCCCTCTCCATACTCTGCACATCACGAATTCGCAGAGACGGCCGGCTCTCTCGTCGGTGTCATGATCGCAACGCATGGTTGTTGAGGCGGCGATCCGCGCTGCGGAGCAGCCCGATCGCCGAGCCGGCTCCGCGCCGCTCGCCGCCGGTGACCATCGGTGGCCTCGGCACGGCGGTGCCGCAGCACCGTGTCGGCGGCGACGAGGTGCTGAGCCTGGTCAAACAGCTCTGGCCGAGGCTCGAGCGCCGTGTGAGCCTGTTCGCCGACGAGCTTTCGGAGACACATCGCTACCTCGTGCGGCCGATCGAGGAAGCCCTTGTACCGCTCAGTCCAGGCGAGCAGGCGGTGCGCTACGCCGCCGAGGCGACGCCCCTCGCCCTCTCCGGCGCCGAGCGAGCGATTCTCGATGCTGGAGTGGCCGTGGCGGACATCGGGCTCATCGTGGTCTCGTCGTGCACGGGGTTCGTTCTCCCCGGAATCGATGTGCAGCTGATCAATCAGCTCGGTCTCCGCAGTGACATCCGGCGGATGCCGTTCATGAATTTCGGCTGCGCCGGTGGTGCCGCGGCGCTGGCCTGGGCTTCCGACTGGGTGCGCTCCCATCCCGAGGAGTTGGCACTGGTCGTTGCCGTCGAGGTGCCCTCGCTCACGTTCCGCCCGGCGGACACCTCGGCGGACAACCTCTTGAGCGTGCTCGTGTTCGGCGACGGCGCCGGCGCGGCCGTGTTGCGCTGCGGCGCGGTCCCGGGCAGCATCGGGATCGGCAGGACCGGCCAGCAGCTGGTGACGTCGAGCACCGAGGCGCTCGGCTTCGAGCGGGCCGATGACGGGTTCCGCGTGGTGGTGTCACGCCAGCTTCCGAGGCTTCTGGAGACTCACCTTCCGGCTCTGGTCGACGGTTTCATCGGTGAACCGGCGGATCTCGACGTGATCGCGCTCCACCCCGGTGGCAAGGCGATCGTCGACGCCGTGACACACTGTCTCGGTCTGCGCACGTCCCAGGTCACCGCGACGCGACGGGTCATGAACGGCGTCGGCAACACATCGTCGGCCGCGATCCTGTTTGTCCTCGAAGACCTCGCGGCGCACCTCCCCTCGCCAGAGGGCCACGGCCTCGCAGCGGCGTTCGGCCCCGGATTGATGGTCGAACTCCTCGAGCTGCTCTGGGCCCCATGAATCGGCGGGCGAGAACCGCCCTGGTGCTCGCGACCGGAGCGCAGCGGCTGGTCGAGCTGCGGATCTCCGCGCGCAACCGTGCCGGGCTGGGGCGAGCCGAGCAGGCGTCGCCGTCGACGTACCCGCTCATGGTCGCAGTGCACGCTGCTCTCTTCGCTGTCAGTGCCTGGCCGCGCGCAGGGCGGCGCGTCTCACGGCCGGTGGAGATCGCCGCGCTGGTGGGTCTCGCCGCCTCCGCCGCTCTTCGCCTCTGGGTGATCCAAACCCTCGGCACGAGCTGGAACGTCACGGCCCATGTGTCACCCGTCGGTCACATCGCGACGGGCGGTCCGTATCGATACATACGCCATCCGAACTACGTGGCTGTGGCGCTGGAATTCGCGTGCCTTCCAACTGCGGTCGGTGCCGTCCCCGAGGCGCTCGCGCTCTCGATCGCCAATGCCGGGGTGCTCGTGCCACGCATTCGCGCCGAGGAACGCCTGATGGACGCGATCCCGGGTTATCGCGAGGCGTTCCGGGGCGTCCCCCGTTTCATCCCGCGTCCGGGCTCGCGCAGCCGTCAAATCCCGGCAAGCGACAGCCAGTCCCGCGCGGTGACGTCCCGAAACGTCTGATACCCGCAGTTGATGGCAACGAGCTTGCCCAATGCGCGGGGATCTCGTGTGGCTCGCGCGATCGCCCGGCGGCTGAGCGCCGGAGAGCGCGCCAGGAACAGGGCGAGACGGGTCACGCGGCGCCGCTCTCGAACCAGCTGTTCGTGGTCGGCCGTGTAGCCGGCCGCGGCATCGGCGATGGAGTTCCGTCCGCTCAGGAGATCGACGAGGCGCTCCGCCAGGCGCTCGGCAAGGAGCATCCCCACGGCGATCCCGTCACCCGTTGTCGGGTCGTCGTATCCGGAGGCGTCCCCGACGAGAAAGACGCGACCTTCGGCAAGCGCGCGGACCCGCTGGTGGAAGTGCGCCGCGCCGAGCGGTCCCGACACCAGCTCGGCGTCGCGGACGCTGCGCAGGCTGTGGCGGGCTGAGCTCGCATACGTTCGCGATGTGATCGGCGGACGGGTCCGCTCGGTCAGAATCGAGACAAGGAGGAGGTCGGGTCCGACGGGCGCCTCGTACCACTCGTGGCCTCGGGCGAGCGTCACGGTGACCGCATCCCGACCGGCGGTCTCGACCCGCCAGTGGCCGGCGAGCCCGTAGCGCAGCCGCGCGGTGGATCGATCCCTGAGCCCCGTCCAGGCACGGACCTGGGAGTGGAGCCCGTCGGCGCCGACGACGACCCGGGCCGTGATCTCATCAGCTGTCGTCGTAACTCCGGTCACCGCACCGGCCGCATCGCGGAGCAGCCCGGTGACCCGTTCGGCCTCGCGGACGGTGGCGTGAGGCTCCGCGCGGACCGCTGCCACGAGCACCGAATCGAAGCTCGTGCGGCGAACACCGAGACCATCCGCGGGACCCCCACCCGGTGCGACGGGAAACGGCACGTGAACCGCCGTGCGGGAGCCTTGCCGGCGGTAGGTGACACCGCGGATCGGCTGCGCCCCACTCGCGAGGACCCCCTCATAGAGGTGCATCCTGCGGAGCGCGGCCGCCCCCGGCGGCATGATTCCCTCACCGCACGCTTTGTCGCGCGGGAATCGGGCGCGATCGACGAGGACCACGTCATGGCCCGCCCTCGCGACCAGGAGCGCGGTTGTTGCGCCGCTCGGTCCGGCGCCCACCACCACGACCTCGGTCTCCGTCACCAGGGGACTGTCGCAGAACAAACCCGATACGGGTGTCTTGCAACGGACTGCGCACGCCGCACCTCGGGTGGATGATGGGCCGGTGAATTTCCTGTCGGGACTGCACGGGGCTGTCGCCCTGGCCCTGCTCCCCGCCCTCCTCTTCGCCGAGGAGGCAGGCGTCCCGCTTCCCTTCGCACCGGGCGAGCTGACCCTGCTGGTGGCCGGCCTGCTGATCGCGTCCGGCGGCCTCAACCCGTACGCATTCATACCCCTCGCTTTGGTCGCCTGCATCGCAGGGTCACTGGTGGGGTACAGCTGGGCCCGCGCCGTCGGCGACCGCGGCCTCAAGGGACTGGCCCGCCGCCTGCGCCAGCAGCGAAACCTCGAACGCGTCGAGGAACGTCTCCGGGCCGCGGGATGGCGAGGGATCGCGATCAGCAGGTTGATCCCCGGGCTTCGGATCTACACCACGCTCGTCGCCGGCGCGGTTCGCGCGCCGCGACGCTCGTTCATCCTCGCCATGGTCTCGTCGACGGTGGTCTGGGTCGGGGTGTACGTTGCCCTCGGGATTCTGATCGGCGTGCCGGTGGAGCACTTCCTCGACCAGCTCCAGAAGCTCGCCCTCCAGGGCGCGATCCTCATCGTGATGGGCGTCGGCTGTTATCTGGCGGTACGCAAGACACCGTCGTCGTCCGGGGCCGGGCTGGTCCGAGTACCGCGCTGGGTGCGGGTCGTCCTCGCCGCGTTGCTCGATATCGGTGTCGTCGCGAGCATCGTCACCGGCTTGCTGGCCCTCGGCCGTCTGCTCGGGGTCGGCTTCGGGAGCGGCTGGGTGGACGGCGTGGTCGTGCTCCTGGTGGTCGGGGCGTTCTACGTGATCGTCGCCAGACGCAGCGCCGGGGCGACCGCCGGCGAGGTCCTCCTCCAGACCAGCTACGTCAGCGGTCACGGGTTGCCCTTGAAACCGCGAGCGGCGCTCGAGGCGGTGCGATCGCTGGTGACGCGATCGGACGACGAGCTGACCGCCGCCGGGGACCTGCTCCACGCCCTCGGCGATCCCGACCGCCTCCGTATCGTGACCCAGCTGCTCGATCGCCCGCAAACGCTGGAGGAAATGGCGGCGCGGTCCAAGCTCTCACCCTTCGAGATCCGTCATCAGCTCGATCGCTTCCAGTCGACCGGCGTCCTCGTGATCAGCGGCCAGGAAGCGAATGCGACCTACGCGATTCGCCCGGATCTGCGCCACGTCCTCGTACAGCTGCTGGCGATCATGGAGTCGACCGCGGCCACGGCAGCGCCCGGGGACACCGCGCCGAAGCCGGCGCCCGTCTGACCACGTTTGCGCGTCGCTGAGCCCTCATCCTCGTACGGGTCGAGCCGGTTCGTTCCGGGTCACACGAGCGCCACAGAACTCCGAACTCCAGCGCCCTGCGGCGTTTGGCAGGTGAACCTTTGCCGAGGTCCTGCCCCGGGCCGAAGCGCCAGTCATTGCGGGGAGGGGTCCCGCGGGGGTCGTCCACATCGCCGACCAGACGCCGAAGCCGGCGCCGGACGCGGTTCCCTCGGATCATCAATGGCAGCGTCGGCCCGTCCTGAGCTTGCTCATTCGCGCCGCGGTCGTGATCATCCCGGCTGCCGTCGGGATCGCGGCCGGTGCGGTGATGAGCCGTCTGTTGCCGCGGCCGGACGGGCTTGCACCCGCAACGCTTTCGTTTGCGGCAGTCAGCCTGGTGATGCTCGTGACGATCATCGCCCTGGAGCGTGCGGGACGTCGTCTCCTGCCCCTGGCCGCCCTGCTCAACCTCTCTCTCCTCTTTCCCGACCGCGCGCCCAAGCGATTCGCGGTGGCTCGTCGCGTGGGGAAGCCGCGTGACCTGCAACGCCAACTCCAGGAGGCTCGCGCCGCGGGGGTCACCGGCGGCGAGGTTGCGCACATGCAGACGGTTCTGGAACTCGTTGCAGCGCTCAGCGTGCACGATCGCCAGACGCGAGGGCACTCCGAACGCGTCCGCGTGTTCACCGATCTGATCGCCGACGAGATGAACCTCGCGCCGGGCGATCGCGCGCGTCTGCGCTGGGCGTCGTTGCTCCACGACATCGGCAAACTCGTGGTCCCGGCCGAGATCCTGACCAAGCCCGCCAAGCTCAGCGACGCGGAGATGAACAACGTCCGGCGCCATCCCGATGAAGGCGCTCGCCTCATCGGGCCGCTGAATGCGTGGCTCGGCGAGTGGGCCGGCGCGGTGCCCCATCATCACGAGCGCTTCGACGGCCGCGGCTACCCACGCGGACTCGCCGGTGATCAAATCTCGCTGGCCGGCCGCATCGTGGCAGTCGCCGACTCGTATGAAGTCATGACCGCGATGCGTCCATACCGCAAGCCGATCAGCGTGTCAGCCGCGCGACAGGAACTGGTGAGGTGCTCGGGAGCGCAGTTCGACCCCATGGTGGTGCGCGCGTTCCTGAACATCTCCATGGGTCGGCTCTGGCGCGTCGTCGGGCTCGGCTCCTGGATCGCACAGCTGCCGTTGATCGGCTGGATCGATCGTCTCGGATGGAACTGGGGTGCGGCGATCATGTCGGGGACGACGGCTCTCGGCCTGACGGTCCCCGGTATCGTTGGGAGCCCAACGCCCGTCGCGACGCCGACATTCGGAGTCTCGGTCGTTGCCACTGGCGGCGCGGCCGCTCGGACATACGGCGGATCCGTTGGCGGTGCAGGTACGGCGACCGGATCGTCAGGCGGGTCCGCCGGGACGAGTGCGGGATCAACCGGACAGAGCAGCGGGAATCCAGGGAGTGCCGGCACCTCTGCCTCGGATCCCCCGTCACCGGCATCGACACATCCGACACCGACGCCGAGCGTTTCACCGGCATCGCCGACGCCCACACCAACTCCGACCCCCGGCGCAACTCCCACCCCACGGCCCGATCTCCCGCCGGTCGTGACGGTCAAAGCAGGGGGGCTCGCGGTCCTCGGTCGTTTCAGCAACGGCTCGGGCAGCTTCACCGACCCCGACCTTGCGGGGCATACGTTCACCGCGACGGTGAACTACGGTGACGGCACGCCGACCGTGCCTCTCGCACTCACCGGGACGACATTCGTCCTGGCCCACAACTACAGCACGCTGCTTGCCACATACACGATCACGGTCACGGTCACCGACAACGACGGGGTGTCAGGCAGCGGCTCGACCACCGTCACAGTGATCCTGTAGAAATGAGTCCACCGTGGTTGGCTGACGGGGTCCGCATCCCAGCAGGGGGCGGGGGCGTCTCGACCGCCTCGCCTGCTGCTGGTGCCTGTTGACGGGTCGCTCTAACGTGTTCGTGGCGCAGATCTGGTAAATGGTCACCGAAGCGTCGACTCCCGATGCGTTGTTGACGAAGATCTCCCAGGAGTTGACGCCGCTCGGAAAGTCACCGCCGAGATTCACAGATGTCGCGCCCGATGTGCTGAGCGCTCCGCCACCGATGATCACGTCGCCGGTCGGGCGCACGAAGAAATAGCCGCTCTCGGTGCCTGCTGGGTTTGGTTCGAGGACCGACACGCGCTGCACATAGTTCTTGAGCTTCTTCGCGCAGACGGCGTAGACGTTGAACGTGGTCGACAAGCTGGTGCCGTTATTGACATAAACATCCCAACTCTTGCCGTCTGAGCCGGGATACGAGGAGTTGACGTTCGCAACGACTGAACTGGACACGATCTCGGCTCCACCGTCGAGCGGAACCGTCTGAACGCCCTTCTTGACCGGGCAGGTAAGGGACGCGAAGGTCTGCGCCAACGCCGGAGCCGTTACCGCTACTGAGAAGACGATGGTGTAACCGCCGGGCTTCGCGAGGAACGCTCCCGGCAGAGCATGAACCGTCAGAACGTGCTTCATCGGGGCCGCCGCGGCGTGGGTGGACGCGATGGTCCTTATCGCCTGGCGAGGAGCGACGGGTGACAGCCCGCTTGCGCTCACGCTCGTGGAACTCGCGAGCACAAGCCCAGCGAATGCTGCGGTCAGTCCAAAGATCCGGGCCGGCTTGCCCATGGCACCCCCCTTGTGAGTCGGTCAGACGCGAATTGCGCTGCACTCCAGGCATTTGGCCAATCGCGAGTCAACCGGTTTGGATTCACATTGCGACCGGCGGGTCTTCACCAACCGCCGTGGAACTCGGCACCTCAGCCCACGGTGATCCCGCAACGGATAGGTCGCTCACTGCACGCCGTATAATTGCGGCGACCCCACGCCAATTGCCTTGGCTCCGCGGCATCTTTGGACAGTCCAGGCTGCCGGCGGGCCGCGAGGAGGACGCTGTGCTGCAGGCGAGTCCCGCCGACCGTTTCTCATTCGGACTTTGGACGGTTGGCTGGCAGGGGGTTGACGTTTTTGGCTCGGCGGTGCGTGCTCCGCTCGACCCCGAGGTTGCCGTGGCGCGGCTCGCCGAACTCGGCGCATATGGCGTGAGCTTTCACGACAACGACCTGTTCCCGTTCGACGCTTCGGCCGCTGACAAGAGCAGGTCCATCGAGCGTCTGCGCCGCGCCGTCGACAGCGCAGGCCTGGTCGTCCCGATGGTGACAACCAACCTCTTCTCACACCCGGTGTTTCGCGATGGCGCCTTCACCGCCAATCATCGCGAGGTTCGCCGCTTCGCGCTCCGCAAAGTGGCGGACAACCTCGACCTTGCCGCCGAGCTCGGTGCCGGCATCGTCGTGTTCTGGGGAGGACGCGAGGGGGCGGAGTCGGGCGCCGCAAAGGATGTTCGCGCGGCGCTCGACCGCTACAAGGAGGCCTTCGACATTCTCAGCTCCTATGTCATCGAGCAGGGCTACCCCATGCGCTTTGCCATCGAGCCCAAGCCGAATGAGCCGCGGGGCGACATCTTTCTCCCCACCATCGGACACGCGCTGTCGTTCATCAATGAGCTGGAGCACAAGGAGATGGTCGGCCTCAACCCCGAGGTCGGACACGAGGAGATGGCGAGCCTGAACTTCGCCCACGGGCTCGCCCAGGCGCTCTGGCACGGGAAGCTCTTTCACGTCGACCTCAACGGCCAGAACGGTCCGAGGTACGACCAGGACCTGCGCTTCGGAGCCGGGAATGCGCGAGGCGCGTTCTGGACGGTCGACATCCTCGAGTCCGGTGGATACCAGGGGCCGCGGCATTTCGACTTCAAGCCCCCGCGCACCGAGGACATGGACGGGGTGTGGGAGAGCGCCGCCGCCTGCATGCGCAACTACCTGCTGTTGCGCAGCCGGACCCAGGCGTTCCGCGCAGATCCCGAGGTACAGGCCGCGCGCGTGACCGCTCGCCTCGACGAGTTGGCGCAGACCACCCTCGCACCCGGCGAGACCCTGGCGTCGATGCGCTCGGAGACGTTCGACGTCGAGGCGGCGGCAGCCCGGGGCATGGCGTTCGAGCGCCTGGATCAACTTGCGCTCGACTACCTCTACGGCATCCGTTCCTAGGACGATGCGGCAGCCACCGTACCCGGGGCATGAGCGCGGGCTCGGAGCGAGGCCGTCTCGGCGATGACCGCGGCCGCGCTGGTCGGCATCGATATCGGTACCTCATCGGCGAAGGGCATCGCGGTCAACCCTGAGTCGGGAAGCGTGATAGCCACGGTCGAGCGCGACTACCCGGTGAGCTCACCTCATGTGGGATGGATGGAGCAGCAGCCGGAAGCATGGTTGGCCGCTGCCCGGGAGGTGCTCGCCGCCCTGAGGGCCGATGTCCCGACGGTCGCCGGCATCGGTTTCTCCGGCCAGATGCACGGGTTGGTGTGCCTCGACGACGGCGGCGCGGTCATCCGTCCCGCCATCCTCTGGAACGACCAGCGGTCAGCCCCGCAGTGCGCCGCGTTGGAGCAGGGCGGCGGGAGGGATCGCCTGCTTCGCCTCACCGGCAACCGCGCCCTCCCCGGGTTCACGGCCCCGAAGCTGCTCTGGATGCGTGAGAACGAGCCCGCCGCCTTCGCGCGCATCCGCCGGATCTGCCTTCCCAAGGACTACGTGCGCGACCACCTGGTCGGCGGCCATTGGTGCGACGTCGCCGACGCCTCGGGAACGCTGCTCCTCGATGTCGGCGAGCGCAGTTGGAGTCGCGAGTTGCTGGCCCAGCTGGAGATCCCGACATCCTGGCTGCCCGAGCTTGCCGAGAGCCCCGACGCGGTCGGCGCGCTCGACGGCGTCCCGGTGGCAGCGGGCGCGGGTGATCAGGCGGCGGCGGCGGTGGGCGCGGGGATCACGGGTCCCGGTCCCCTGTCGGTCGTCCTCGGCACCTCCGGGGTGATCCTGGCGGCGACCGATCGGTTCCTGGCCGACCCCGATGGCCGGGTCCATGCCTTCTGTCATGCCGTCCCCGGGCGCTGGCAGGTGATGGGCGTGATGCTCTCGGCGGCCGGGTCACTCGCCTGGTTTCACGACACGCTGCTCCGCGACACCGACTACGACGCGATGCTCGAGGAAGCCGCGAGCGTGCCGGCGGGCTGCGAGGGACTGACATTTCTCCCCTACCTGGCCGGCGAACGGACGCCGCACGCCGATCCCGACGCGCGCGGTGCTTTCTGCGGGCTGTCCGTCACCCACGGGCGTGGCGCACTGACGCGGGCGGTGCTCGAAGGGGTCGCGTTCGCACTGCGCGACTGCCTCGATGTCGTCCACGGCGTGGGTGCCACAGCCGCCCGCGGCCGCGTCTCGGGGGGTGGATCGAGGAGCCGGCTCTGGCTCGAGATCGTTGCCACCGCTCTCGAGATGCCGCTGGAGGTGATGGCCACGGATCAGGGTTCGGCATTCGGCGCCGCGCTGCTCGGTGGCGTCGCAGCCGGCGTCTACCGTGACCTCGATGAGGCAACCGCCGCCTGTGTGCGCGTCACCGAGGTCGTCGATCCGGTGACCGGGTGGATCGAACCGTACCGCGATGCGCGACGCCGATTTCGCGAGTATTACCCGGCCCTTCGCTCGGTCAGGTAGTCCGGTACCCGGTCACGCCGATCGGCGCTCGGGAGCCCGTGCGGGCACCAGTGTCGGCTCGTCGAGGATGCGCGTGAGGGCGAGCTCTGCGGCCCCGAGCAGTGGTCCGTCGGCGCCGAGCTGTGTCGGTCTGATGAGCTCGTCGAGGTCGACCGCGGGAGCCATGACACGCGCGTGCAACTCCGCTTGCACGATCTGCTCAACCACCGGCCACATGGTGCCGAGCAGGCCGCCGAGCACGACGCGCTGCGGGTTGAAGACGTTGACCAGGCCGGCGAGGCCCGTGCCCAGCCAGCGGCCCACGTCCTCGACCGCCGCGAGCGCCACCGGGTCGCCCCACGTCGCCTGCCTGAGCAGCCGGGTGACGGCCTCCGGTCGGTAGTTCCGTTCGGCGATGCCAATCCGGCGCAGGATCGCCGGGCCACCGATCTCGGTCTCCCAGCAGCCGATCGCGCCGCACCGGCAGCGCTCCCCCCGCGGGTTCACCTGGAAGTGGCCGACCTCGCCGGCACATCCGGCCGCGCCGACCAGGGGCCGGCCGTCGATGACCAGGCCCCCGCCGACGCCCACCTCACTCGAGACATAGACGAGATGATGCACGCCGACGCCGGCTCCCCAGGTGTGCTCTGCAAGAGCACCGAGATCCGCCTCATTGGCGATGAGCACGGGGAGGCTCGAGCCCAGCCGGTCCGCCACCAGACGGCCCAGCGGGACATCTCGCCAGCCCAGGTTCGGTGCGAAATGCACCATCCCGTCGGCACGGCGAACCACGCCCGCAAGCGCGATTCCCAGACCCCCGACCCAGCAGCCGGCGGGGATCGATGCCTGCGCGGTCTGGATCAGCTTGCCGACGTCCTCGATGGTCTGGTCGACGGCGAGACGGCGCGGCTGGTGGGTGACGCGACTTCGATGAAGGATCCGACCGCCCAGTCCGACAACGGCGGCCGAAAGCGAGTTGACAGCGATCTCTGCGGTGATGACCGCCGCGCCCTCGGGATTCGGCCGGGCCACCATCGAGGGACGCCCGGGCGAGCCCAGCCGAGCGGGGTCACCCTCCTCCACCAGGCCGCGGGCCCGAAGATCGGCGACCAGCTCCCCGATCGTGCTCCGCGTCATCCCGAGCGCACTGCCCATCTCGGATCGGGAGAGGGCGCCCGACTGGTGGAGCAGCCTGAGCAGCAGGCTCAGGTTATGGCGCCGGACGGATTCTGGCGACGCCATGGGGCTCATGCGGAGCGACCTCGGTACAGCCTGCCGGCGGGGCGCACGGTCATCTGCTCGGCGTCAGTGGCTTCCGCAGGATGCGTACCACTTTCGTCCGGAATCAGGCCCGGGGCTGCGCGCCGCGGCGGGAGAGCACGTCGATGGTTCCAGCCGCGAGCAGGACGAGCGCCACGACGATGGCGATCCACTCGGATGTGACCCCGAGCAGGAAGAGCCCGTTGTAGATGCCGCCGATGACGAGGCCACCGAGCACGCCGTGGATGGTCTTCCCGCGGCCACCGAAGAGGCTGGTACCGCCGATGACCGCTGCCGCCACCGCCAGGAGCACGTAACTGTTGGCCTCTTTGATGATGTTGGTGGTGATCGAGACCTGCCACGAGGCGAACAGCACGCCGGCGATGCCGGCAGTCAGGCCGCCGAGCACGAAGCCCCAGGTGCGGATGGTTGGGAGCCTGATCCCGGCTCGGCGCGCCGCCTCCGGGTTACCGCCGATCGCGTACACGTAGCGCCCGAAGCGGCTGCGCTGGAGCAGCACCGTCCAGGCGGTGAGGACAACCAGGACGATGGGAATGATGTAAGGCAGGCCCTCGATGGTCCCGAAGTGGGCCCGGTTCACGTTGCAGAGGGCAACGACCACGATCCCCGCGGCCGCCGCGACGATGATCTTCAATGCGGTGAGGCTTGCCGGCGGCGCCACCAACCCCGAGTGGCGGCGACGGGCGCTGCGGTACCACTCCCAGCCCGCGGCGACGACTCCGACCACGATGAGCAGGATCCAGCTCACCGCCGGGTCGAACTGTCCCCAGAAGAGGTTGTAGAGGAAGACCTCATTGCTGAAGTGGGAGTTACCGATGCCGACGAGGCTGCCGCCGAGGACGATGATCGCCACGCCCTCGAGCACCAGAAGTCCACCGAGCGTGACGATGAAAGACGGCATCTTGACCCGGGCGACCAGCGTTCCCTGGATGGCTCCGACCCCAGCGCAGATCAGGAGTGCGACCAGGATGGCCAGCCACCACGGCCAGTTCAGACCGGCGGGCTGGACCTCCTCGGCAACGATGACCGCCCCCAGGCCCATGACCAGTCCGACCGAGAGGTCGATCTCGCCGAGCAGCAGGGCGAAGATCTCGGCCATCGCCAGCAGCATGTAGATGCTGCTCTGCTCGAAGAGATTCACGAGGTTCTGCGGCGAGAGGAACTTCCCGTTGGCAATCTGAAACGCCACAGCGACCACGACAAGGCCGAGCAGCACGGGGAGGACGCCGCTGTCGCCGTTCCGGATGCGCTGCCCCCAGGCGCGCAGATACTGACCCAGGGATTGCGCCAGGATCTCCGGGGGGAGTTCGGCGGCAGCCGACTGGCTGGCCGCTGTCAGGTCCACCATCGGCTCGGCAGCTGCGGGGTCCGATGCGGTGGCGGCGACGGTCGAATCGCTCTCTCTCCCGACCATGGTTCAGACGCTCCCCCCGGCAGCAACAGCCCCCGCGGAGACGTGCGCCCGCCCTTTCAAGGTTCCGGTGGTCATGTACTCGATCACGCTCTGCCGGTCGAAGTCACCCGCCGGCCCCTCGGCCACCATCCGCCCCAGGTGGAGCACCGCGATCCGGTCCGCCACCGCGAAGACGTCGTTGAGGTTGTGCGAGATCACCATCACCGCCAGGCCCCGGTCGCGGAGGCGGCGCACCAGATCCAGCACCATCCCGGTCTGGACCACCCCCAGGGCTGCGGTCGGCTCGTCGAGGAGGACCACCTTGGAGTTCCACATCACCGCTTTGGCAACCGCCACCGACTGGCGCTGTCCGCCCGAGAGCGAGGCCACCGGCTGGCGGATGGACCGCACCGTGGTCACCCGCAGGCTGCTCAACGTCTCCGCCGCGGCCCGCTCCATCGAGTCCTCGTCGAGCAGTCCACGCCGGAGCCGCTCCCGCCCCAGGAACATGTTCTGGACGATGTCCAGGTTGTCCGCCAGGGCCAGGTCCTGGTACACGGTCTCGATCCCCAGGCCGGCCGCGTCCCGGGTGGTGTGGATATGGACCGGCTGTCCCTCGAAGAAGATCTGACCGTGGTCGGCCTGATGCACTCCCGCGATGCAGCGCACGAGCACCGATTTCCCGGCCCCGTTGTCACCGCACAGCCCGGTCACCTGCCCCGCCGGCAGGTCCAGATTCACCTGGTACAACGCCTGCACCGGTCCGAAGTGCTTGTCGATGCCCCGCAGCTTCATCAGCGGCTCCGCCGGGGCCGTCGCCCCCACGCTCACCGCTCCTCCGGGGTCGTGATTCATCTCAGTCGCCTCAGACACGGGCCACGCTCCCCGTCCGTGCTCCGCGTCGCGAGAGGACGTCAACGAGCACGGCGATCAGGAGCACGCTCCCCGGGAGGATGTACGACAGCGGGGTGGAGAGCGTGCCCAGGGACAGCAGCGAAACGCCGTAGGCGATGCCGCCGATCAGGAGACCGCCGAGGAGGGCGTGGATCGGCTTGCCCCGGCCGCCAAACAGGCTCGTACCGCCGATGACGGCGGCGGCTACGGAGTACAGGATCAACTGGCCGGGATCGGCGACGTTGCTGCTGTACTGCCCGTAGAAGAAGGATCCGAGGAGGATCCCGGCGAACCCGGCGGTGGCCGAGCAGAGAGCGAACGAAGCAGTACGCACGAGGGCGAGGTTCACGCCGGCGCGACGTGCCGCCTCGGGATTGCCGCCGATGGCGTAGACGTAGCGCCCGAAACGAGTGCGCTGGAGGAGCAGCGTCCAGAGGCCAACGATAGCCAGGACGATCGGAACCACCTCCGGAACGCCGGGGGGGAGGTTGACGCCGCAGATCGCGACGCCGGCGACGCCGAGCGCCACGAGAAAGGCGATGCGAATCGCGATGAGGCTGGCCGGCGGCGCGACCAGACCGCTCCGTCGCCGCTGGGCGCCCCGGATCCAGAGCGCTGTCCCGCTGATCAGGACCAGCACCGCCAGTGCCACCCAGCCGGCAAGGGGATCGATCACGCCCTGGACCAGGTTGAAGATCACGCTCTGGTTGGGGACCTGTGAGCTGACCGTGAGGGTGCCGTCGGCGCCGCCCAGGATGAGGATGATGATTCCCTGGAAGAGCAGGAAGCCGGCCAGGGTGACGACGAACGATGGGATCCTGACCCTCGACACGAGCGTGCCCTGGATGGCGCCGATGAACCCGCAACAGACGAGCGCGGTCAGGATCGCAGCCCACCAGGGCCAGTTGGGTCCCGGGTTCACCTGCACCAGCTTGAAAGCGATGGTCCCTCCCAGGAGCGCCACTGAGCCGATGGAGAGGTCGATCTCCCCAAGCAGGAGGACCACGATCTCGGCCGTGGCCAGCACCACATACACCGTGCTCAAATCGAAGATGTAGACGAGGTTGCTCGCCCGCAGATACGAGTTCTCCGGGCTGATGGCCTGAAACGCCACAGCGACGACGACGATGCCGAGCAGCACCGGGAGGACGCCGCTGTCGCCGCTCCGGATGCGCTGCCCCCAGGCGCGCAGATACTGACCCAGGGATTGCGCCAGGATCTCCGGGGGGAGTTCGGCGGCAGCCGACTGGCTGGCCGCTGTCAGGTCCACCATCGGCTCGGCAGCTGCGGGGTCCGATGCGGTGGCGGCGACGGTCGAATCGCTCTCTCTCCCGACCATGGTTCAGACGCTCCCCCCGGCAGCAACAGCCCCCGCGGAGACGTGCGCCCGCCCTTTCAAGGTTCCGGTGGTCATGTACTCGATCACGCTCTGCCGGTCGAAGTCACCCGCCGGCCCCTCGGCCACCATCCGCCCCAGGTGGAGCACCGCGATCCGGTCCGCCACCGCGAAGACGTCGTTGAGGTTGTGCGAGATCACCATCACCGCCAGGCCCCGGTCGCGGAGGCGGCGCACCAGATCCAGCACCATCCCGGTCTGGACCACCCCCAGGGCTGCGGTCGGCTCGTCGAGGAGGACCACCTTGGAGTTCCACATCACCGCTTTGGCAACCGCCACCGACTGGCGCTGTCCGCCCGAGAGCGAGGCCACCGGCTGGCGGATGGACCGCACCGTGGTCACCCGCAGGCTGCTCAACGTCTCCGCCGCGGCCCGCTCCATCGAGTCCTCGTCGAGCAGTCCACGCCGGAGCCGCTCCCGCCCCAGGAACATGTTCTGGACGATGTCCAGGTTGTCCGCCAGGGCCAGGTCCTGGTACACGGTCTCGATCCCCAGGCCGGCCGCGTCCCGGGTGGTGTGGATATGGACCGGCTGTCCCTCGAAGAAGATCTGACCGTGGTCGGCCTGATGCACTCCCGCGATGCAGCGCACGAGCACCGATTTCCCGGCCCCGTTGTCACCGCACAGCCCGGTCACCTGCCCCGCCGGCAGGTCCAGATTCACCTGGTACAACGCCTGCACCGGTCCGAAGTGCTTGTCGATGCCCCGCAGCTTCATCAGCGGCTCCGCCGGGGCCGTCGCCCCCACGCTCACCGCTCCTCCGGGGTCGTGATTCATCTCAGTCGCCTCAGATCAATGAGTCGCCGATGGTAATTACATCAGTCACGGTCCGACCGCATCGCCCCTGGCATGCACATCGCCACGGACTGCGCCATCCGACTTCGGGTGCACGCTGTCCGCCTGGAAATCGGGGCAAGCCGGGCCGCCCCGAGGGGCGACCCGGCTGCTCCACTGAGGAGGCGTCCACCCGAGACGCTTCCGGCTTAGACGATTACGAGATTCCGGCCGACGTGCAGAGGCTCGCACCGGCGATGGCGCAAATGGCCGACGCGGGGTCGAAGCCGTCCTTGACGACCGTTGCCTCCATGTTGGTCGCGTCAACCCACGTCGCCGTCAAGAGCGACGCCGGCTCGCTGACGCTGGAGTTCGCCGGGTTCACCGTGGTGCCGTTGAGCAGCGCGGCGGGAATCGAGTTGCCGGAGAGGAGGATGGTGGCCATGGCGACCGCATCCTGGGCCTCCTTGTAGACCGGCTTGTAGACGGAACCGCACTGGTATCCCTCGAGGACCCACGCCATGCCCTGGGCGGTCGCGTCCTGCCCGGTCACCGGGATCTTCTTCGCTGGCACGCCGGCCGCCTTGAGGACGTTGATCACCGCGTTGCCGAGGCCGTCGTTGGCTTCGATCGTCGCGTTAATCGACGGATGGGAGGTGAACTCCTGCTGGAAGATCGTGCCGCCCTGCGTGTTCGACCAGCCGGGTGCGAAGTTCTCACCCACGAGGGTCATTCCCTGGCTGTTGGTGGCACCGGCGGCAACCGTCTTCGCCGCCTGGCTCCAGACGACCTTGTTGTACCCGGTGGCGAACGAGATCGCGTTCGGGTCGGTGTCCTCTCCGCCGTTCAGGACGAAGACCTGCGGGCTCTTGACGCCCCACGAGGAGACGCAGGACAGGAAGCCGTTGCCGATCGCCTCACCGACGGCTTCGTTGTTGAAGCTGACGTAGTAGGTCTTGGAGCCCTGGAATGTCGCGCGGTCGTAGCTCACGAGCGTGACACCCTTGGACTCGGCGGCCTGGGCGATTGCCACTCCAGTTGGCCCGTCGAGCGGGCACATGATCAGGACCTTCGCGCCGAGGTTGATGTCGGCCGTGGCCAGCGCGAGCTCGGTCGCGTCGCTGCCCTGAGCGTTGTCGATGCGGAACTGGCTCTGGTTGAACCCGGCGTCCGCAAGGGCGGCGGTCAGGTATGGCTGATCGAAGTTGACCCAGCGTGTCGACGACGTGGTGTCGGGGAGGATCACGCCGATGAGCAGGGAGTTCACGCCCTTGGTCGCGTAGGCGGTCAGCGGCTTGAGGAGACCCATGGTCGCCCCGATGTCGGTCGTGAAGGCGCTGACGGTGATACCCGCAGGCACACCCGGGTTTGTCGCCGTCCCCGAGCTCGCCGGGGTCGAACTGCTTCCGCAGGCCGCAACGACGAGCGCGCCCGCACCCACGAGGGTGAGCCGGCTCGCCTTCGACAGATCACGGAGCCCCCGGCCCCTGATTCCATCTTGCAAGTGCATGAGACCTTTGCCCTCCAAAGCGAACCCACCATATGCGACGCTCCCGCTCCACCAGCGACGAGCGCCGCAACCAAACCTCCTTGAGGCAGCGTCCGGATGGTTCGTCAATCGGGGAGGGTTTGTCAACTCCTCGAACGAAAAATCACCCCATCGGGTGAATTTTCGTGCTCCTCGCCCGACCACGGCGATCTGCGAGGCCGCTCGCTCCGCCTGGCCTTGCTCGCTGCGGTGGGCGGCGAGCACGATCGGGTTACCGACGCGGCAGGGCGATCGTGTCAGAGTCGACATCCATGGACAGCGACGGATACGGCTACACGTCCGGAGATCGCGGGACGGCCCGCCTTCTCGACGACATGCGCACCCTCTCGCCCGCGGCCATCGAGCGGATCGCGCACGGGTGGGAGCTGCACGCACTTTCGCACCTCGACAGGTTCCACGATGCGGAGGCGGCGGCGCTGCGTGCCATCGAGAACGCTCACCTCACCACCGACTGGGAGGAGCTCCAGCGTCGGATCCTCGATCTCACCGAGGGACGCACGTCGCTGGTGTCGTGGAAGGTCGAACACGGCGAGAAGGGCCATCACGGTGAGTCCGCCGCGCTCGGCGCGGCGCTCGCGTTGCATGCGGAGGGACACCTCGACCGCGCGCAGACCGAGACTTTGGTGCGCCCAATGGCTGAGGCGCTTCCGTGGCTGCTGACCATCCCGGGCGCCGCATCGTAGCCGGACCGCCCTGAGACCGTCGCGGTTCGCGACGGAGCGGACTACTCGCTGACCAGTTGGTAGTCGGGATTGAGAATGGCCAGCCGGCGTTGCCACGATCCCACCATCCCCTCCACGATCAGACGGGCTCCCGGCTCGATGCCGGGGATCTTCGGACGCCCCTGAAAGACGAGCAGCAGGATGCCCGTATCGTCGGTGATCTCGCACTCGAGGTTGGCCGTGCCCTTCGCGGTCTGCACGCGTAACGACCGGATGCGTCCCGCGACACGCACGCGGGTACGCCAGGTCACGTCACTGATCGGGATGGTTCCGGTAGCGCGCCGTGCCAGCTCTCGATCCACTCCGCTGCCCCGCGCCGGCTTGCGCCGAGCCGCATCGGGGCGGATCGCGTGCGGCCGGAATCGGCGCCGACGCGCAGCTTCGAGGTTGAACGGGACGATGGTCGCTGCGACATGCGCGACACCGCCGACCGCATCCGCGATGCGATCCGCCGTGCGGTCGTGGAGCACGCGCGCGAGGCGTGAGTGAAACGCGCGACGCGGGAGCAGCACCGTGCATTCGGTCTTGCCGTCGGCCACGATGTCGGCGACGTATTCGAGCGCTGCTCGCTCGAGGCGACGGTCGCGGCATTCCAGGATGTCGAGTGGAAGGTGGGCCAGACCCAGCCTGCTCCATTCCTCGTTGAGCTGCTCGGTTGCTGCCGCATCGATGTTGAAATGCACGGCGCGCAGCTCATCCGGACGCAGGGTGCGCGCGTACTGCACCGCTCGCGCGGCGGCCATGTCGAGCTGTCCGACGAGGACGAGCACCACGTGCCGTTGCAGCACCGGCGCTTCGGCTGCGGCGACGGCGCCGGTCTCGAGCTGCTTCTCCTCGGCGACGTACTGGCGATGGAGCCGGATGAGTCCGTAGTACATGGGTGGTCCGACGACGGCCACGATCCATGCGCCCTCGAAGAACTTGGTGACCAGCAGGATCCCGACCACCGCCACTGAGAGCACGCCCGCGAATCCGTTGACGATCGCACCGAGCTGCCAGCGCTTCCCGCGCAAGGTCAGGTGATGTTTGAGCATCCCGAAGCCGGCGAACGAGAACCCTGTGAACACGCCGATGGCGTAGAGACCTACCAGCGCATTGAGATTCGCCTTGAAGACGATGATCAGCAGGATCGCGACCGCGGCAAGCACGAAGATGCCGTTCGAGAAGGCGAGCCGGTGGCCGCGCTTGGTCAGCTGACGGGGCAGGAATGAGTCGCCGGCGACAAAGCTCGCCAGGTAGGGAAAGCCGTTGAAGCTGGTGTTGCCCCCGGTGAACAGGATCATCACGGTCGCAGCCTGCACCACGAAGAAGAGGCCGGTCCCGATCCAGCTGTTGCCGAGGACCGCTTGCACTTCCTGGGACACGACGGTCGGGCTGCCGCTCGAATACGGCACGGCGTGGGTCCAGTGCGCCAGCAACGACGTTCCGAGAACGAGGAATCCCAGGATTCCGCACATGACCAGGAGCGCGATCCGTCCGTTGCGCGCCTCGGGACGGCGGAAGCTGGAGATACCGTTGGAGACCGCCTCCAGCCCTGTGAGCGAGGCTCCGCCGTTGGCGAAGGCGCGCAGGCAGTAGAAGATCCCCAGCCCCATGAGGAAGCCACGCTGATTGCCAATCGGATAACCGAGCGCCGTCGCGCTGGGGAGCGCATGCGCATGGAGTCCGCCGAGCGCACCCTTGACCAGTCCGGTGATCACCACCAGCGAGAGCGACACCACATAGAAGTACGTGGGGATCGCGAAGATGGAGCCGGCTTCGCGGATGCCCCGAAGGTTGGCGAACAGCATGATCAGGGTCACGCCGACCGTGATCGCGATGGTGTACGGCTCGAGCCCCCGGAATGCCGAGGTCAGGGCGGCGGTTCCCGCGGAGGTCTGCACGGCGACGGTCACGGTGTAGTCGATGAGCAGCGCGACAGCCGCCACCTGCGCGACGTTGGGGCCGAAGTTGTCACGAGCGACGACGTACGAGCCGCCGCTCTTGGTGTACACACCGACGACCTGGATGTAGGAGACCATCACCAACACCATCACCGCGAGAATCGCCAGCGTGATCGGAATCACCATCGAGAATGCGGCCAGCCCGATGATCGGCACCATGACCACGAGCATCTCTTCGGTGCCGTACGCGGACGACGAGATCATGTCCGGTGCGAGCACACCGATGGCGACGGGCGTGGAGAGACGTTCCTGAGTGAGCTGCTCGGACACCATCGGCGGCCCGAGGATCCGGTTCTTCAGCCGGTAGGCCCACGACTCCGGGTAGGTCTCGGCGCCCGACGGTCCGGGGCTCTCGGGTGCAAGCGGGCGCGACGATG
The DNA here is from genome assembly GCA_963777445.1 of Candidatus Dormiibacterota bacterium. Lineage (GTDB taxonomy): Bacteria > Chloroflexota > Dormibacteria > Aeolococcales > Aeolococcaceae > Palsa-851. The sequence continues at coordinate 251,732 of CAVZQR010000004.1, forward strand.
CCGCCGGAACGCTCTGTGGCTCTTCCACGGCCGCAGTATGCCCCATGCCGAAGTTGGCACCGGCATCGCCCGACGCTCGAACGACCTGCTTGAATGGACCGATGCACATCGTTATCGTCGGTTGCGGAAGGGTCGGCTCCGGGCTGGCGCGCAACCTCGAGGCCGAGGGTCACACGGTCGCCGTCATCGATCGCAATCGGAAGGCGTTTCGCCGGTTGCCGTCCGACTTCAAAGGTGTCGTCGTCGAGGGATCGGGCTTCGATCGCAATGCGCTCCACGACGCGCGGATCGAGGACGCCGATGCCGTCGCCGCCGTGACCTCAGGGGACAACTCCAATATTCTCAGTGCGCGAATCGCCCGGGAGACCTTCGGTGTCGAGCGGGTGGTCGCGCGCATCTACGATCCGCAGCGGGCTCAGGTGTACCAGCGCCTCGGCATCCCGACGGTCGCGACGGTCACCTGGACCGTTGACCAGGTCAGAAGCTGGCTGCTCCCCGACGAGTTCACGCCGCACTGGCGCGATGCCACCGGGATGCTCCTCCTCATGGACCGAGTGCTCCCCGAGCATCTCGCCGGACAGAAGCTCTCGGCACTCGAGAGCGAAGGCAAGGTCCGGCTCGTGGCCGTGACGCGAGCCGGGGTGCCACGGCTGGACACGACGGGTCTCGTCGGTCAGGATGGCGACCTCCTCCACCTCGTGGTGATGAAGGACGACCTCCCCGCGTTCGAGGCGCTCCTCGCCTCGCCGGCGCCGCTCGCGCTGGCAAGCACCACCAAGGCCCACTGATGAAGGTCGCAGTCGCCGGCGGAGGCAGCGTTGGCATGGCCGTCGCCGCCGACCTCAAGGTCCACGGTCACGACGTCTTCATCCTCGAGGTCGACCCCGAGCAGGTCGCCAGATTCCAGCCACACGTCGACGTCCGGTGGCTGGTCGCGGACGCCTGCGAGGTGTCCTCGCTGAAGGCCGCGGGGATGGCAGAGGTCGACGTCATGGTCGCCGCCACCGGCGACGACGAGGACAACCTCGTCATCTCGCTGCTCTCGAAGCAGGAGTTCGCGGTCCCGCGCGTGATCGCTCGGGTGAACAACGCGAGCAACCAGTGGCTGTTCACCGAGAGCTGGGGGGTTGATGTTCCGGTCTCAACGCCGCAGCTGTACACGGCGCTGGTGGAGGAAGCCGTGTCGATCGGCTCGCTGGTGCACCTGATGAGCTTCGAGGGAGCGTCAGCACACCTGCTCGAGGTGACCCTGGCGGAGGATTCGCCGGCCTGTGGACAGCCGATCGCCGACCTCGGTCTGCCGCGCGAATCGGCGATTGTCGCCATCGTCCGGCGCGAACACATGATCATTCCCGACCCCGAGACGCTGCTCTTTGCGGGGGACGAGGTCATCGTCCTCGCCATGGTCGAGAGCGAGCGCGCCATCCAGACGATCCTTGTCGGGGACGCGACTCCGAACGCGCCAACCCCGGCGGCTTCGTAGAGCCTCGACGATTCCCGGGGCTGGTCATCAGAACGTCTGCCACATCGCGACCGCCGCGTATCTCAATGCACCCAACCTCCACCAGAGCATGGCCCTCGACTTCGAATCGGCGTCGCTTGCGGTGGCACTCCAGGCCAAGGGATTCGCGTTGACCCAGCTCTGGGTCTTCGATGCACTTCCATTCACGAACCCGCACGCGGAACGCATGGGATCGGCGGGCCATCCCGTACACCACCGAAGAGCACACCGTCACGGTGATCGGCTTCGACTCCCTGGCCGGGACGGTCACCGTCGTTGACGTCGGCGTGGGAATCCGGCGAACCATCTCGACCGCCGCGTTCGCCGCGGCCATCGCCACGTTTGGAGGCATGGGCGTCGCGGTCTGGTAGTCCGGGTGGACCGTAGACTGCTGGCGTCCATGTACGTTCAGGACCGCCCGGGCCGTGGCCCGGCGACGGTGTGGCTGCATCACGGGGTTGGTTCGACACGAGCCTGGGACGCATTCCTTCCCGGTGCCGCAGGCGGGCGTCGGGCCATCGCGTACGACCGCAGAGGTTTCGGACGCTCCCCGCACGATCGCGACTTGACGAGCGCCATGTTCGACGAGGACGTCGAGGACCTTCGCGCGATGCTCCTGGAGCGAGGTGCGGCTCCGGCGCATCTGATCGGCCACAGCGATGGCGGCACCGTCGCCCTGTTGCTCGCAGCCCGGGCTCCTGAGCTGGTGCTGACCGTCGCGGTCGTCGCCGTCCACGTTCGCGGCGACGACGTGACCGTGGCTACACTCCGCCGTATGGGTCCGCCGCATCAGTGGCCTGAGCCGATGCAGCGCAGCCTGCTGCGCGCGCACGGCTCGGACTGGGCCGACGTGGCCGGCCGCTGGCATGCGCTCTGGACGTCACCGTTGTGGGAGCGCTGGAGCATCGTTGACGAGCTGGCCGCCGTGCGCGGCCCGGTCTACGCGATGCACGGCCTCCACGACGATCTGGCGCCGCCGCTCCACGTCGAAACGATGCTTGAAACGCTGTCCGGGGCTCGGGTGACGTGGGTAAACACGTCGACACACGACCCTCATCGCGCCGAGCCGGAGCGCTTTCTCGGCGACCTGGAAACGCTCTGGCGGGATGCGGAGACCGGGATTGCCTGAGCACTTCAACGCCAGCGAATGGCTCGTCGACCGCCAGGTGGAATCCGGGTTTGGCGCCCGCACCGCCCTGCTCTGCGGCGACGTGACGATCAGTTACGAGGGCCTCCTCAACTCGATCAGGGGAGCAGCCGGCGGCCTCCGCAGCCTCGGCGTGCATCCCGAGGAGCGGGTCATGCTGATCCTGCGCGACGGCCCTGATCTCGCCGTCGGGATCCTCGCGGCGATGCGCATCGGCGCGATCGCACTCCCGGTCAACCCGCTGCTGCCACCCCGGGACCTCGTCGCGATCGCTCGGGATTCCCGGGCGCGCTGGGCGGTCGTCCCCGGCGACGCAACCGCCCTGATCGCGGCGCTGACGAGGGATGCCCCGGACCTGATCGCTCTGGTGCGCGTGGGACCGGGGGCCGACGCGGGCGCCGCCGGACCGCTCTGGAACGAGATCCTGGCGACGGACGGCGAAGCCGCAACCGATAACACGTCGGCGGAGTCGCCCTGCTTCTGGCTCTGCACCTCCGGCACCACCGGAAGACCGAAACTCGCGATGCACCGTCACGCCGACATCCGCACCACCAGTCAGGGGTACGCGCGCGAGGTGCTCGACGTGCAACCGAGCGATCGCCACCTCTCGGTCGCGCCGATGTTCCACGCCTACGGCTTCGGTAATTCCTTGACGTTTCCGCTGGCGGTGGGCGCGGAGGCGGTGCTGGAGCCGACCCGTCCGCCCACGCCCGCGCTGGTGGCGGAGCTGATGGGGCGGTATCAGCCGACGCGCTTCTTCGCGGTTCCCACCTTCTACGCCGCGCTGCTCGCCGCCGATATTCCCGACGACACGTTCGCCCCCCTCCGCCACGCCATCTCCGCTGGGGAGGCGCTGCCGGCCGAGCTCTTCCTGCGCTTTCGTGACCGGTTCGGGGTCGAGATCCTGGACGGGATCGGCTCGACCGAATTGACACACATCTTCATCTCGAACCACGAGGGCCACACGGTTCCAGGCGCGTCCGGAACGCCCGTCGGCGGTTACAGCGTGCGCATTCTCGACGACAACGGCGACACGGTCCCCGCTGACACGCCCGGTCAACTGTGGGTCTCAGGTGACGCGGCGGCGACCGGCTACTGGTGTCGCGCCGAGGAGACACGGCGCACCTTCGTCGGCGACTGGGTCGCCACCGGGGACCTGTACTCGGTGGACGGCGATGGTGTGTACCGCCATCTCGGGCGACGCGATGACATGCTCAAGGTCGGCGGCGAGTGGGTGTCGCCAACCGAGGTTGAAAGCGTGCTCCTCTCCCACGAATCGATCGCCGAGGCGGCTGTGGTCGGCGCCGTCGCGGCCGACGGCCTCGTCCGCGCTGTGGCGTTTGCGGTGCCACGCGCCGGGATGCCCTTCGACCCTGACGAGGTGCTGGCCAGATGCCGCGACAAGCTTGCCGGCTACAAGCGTCCGCGCCGTCTCATCGTCGTCGAGACGCTCCCCAAGACCGCGACGGGCAAGGTGATCCGATCCGATCTCCGCCGCGAGGCCGCACGGGTGCTCACCGGCCAGGGTTGACGGCGCTCAGGTCAGGTGGACGTACTCGTAGTCCACCGCCTGACCGTTGATGCCGGTGGCCGGCGGCGCGATCCACGCAGCCATCTTGCCGGGCTCGAACACCGGCCGCATGAGCGATTGGATGTACTCGAAATCCGCCTGCGTGGGAAGCCACTCCGCCTCCCGGTCCAGCCAGGTCTGCGCATCCACCAGTGACCCTTCGGGCGTCACCCGGTAGCCGGCAAACGCACCCACGCCGCGATTGAATCCGTGATGCGGCAGCGACAGCGTCCTGCCGGCGCCCGCCTCATCCAGGATGCGGTTCCAGCGCCGCACGCCGTTGTTGCAGTCGGTGAAGTACTCGGAGCGGAGGTCCTGGTTCAGCGCCGTGAGCGCAGGGATATCGGCGCGCTCGATGCGTCCATCGACAACCACGTCGACGCCGGCGGTGAGGTCGGTGAGTCGATGATCGTCCCCGCGGCGCTCCTCCTGCCAGCGGCCCTTCAACCCCGCGGTGAAGTAGTTGGCGACGTTGGTGGACCGCTCGCCGCCGAACAGATCGAGCGAAACGCTGTAATGAAAATTGAGATAGCGCTGCACGATGTCCAGCGGAATGCCCCCGTATCGTTTGACGTCATCGGTGTCGTGCTCGCGCATGAGCTCGGCCGTCCGGCGCACGACGCGATCGATGCCGGTGGTGCCGACCATCATGTGGTGCGCTTCCTCACGGAGCATGAACCGGCAGGTGCGCGAGAGGGGATCAAAGCCGCTTTCAGCGAGCGTTCCGAGCTGGAACTTGCCGTCGCGGTCCGTGAAGTACGTGAACATGAAGAATGCCAGCCAATCTCGCGTGGGTTCATTGAAGGCGCCGAGGATGCGCGGCGCGTCGACACTCCCCGAGTGGCGCATCAGCAGCTCCTCGGCCTGCTCGCGCCCCTCGCGACCGAAGAAGGCGTGGAGGAGATACACCATCGCCCAGAGATGACGGCCCTCCTCGACATTGACCTGGAAGAGATTGCGGAGGTCATACAGGCTGGGCGCTGTGAATCCGAGCAGGCGCTGCTGCTCGACCGACGCCGGCTCGGTGTCGCCCTGGACGACCAGCAAGCGCTGCAGCTCGGCGCGATACTCGCCCGGTACCTGCTGCCATGCCGGGCTGCCCATGTGCTCCCCGAACGCGATCCGCCGGTCGGGCTCACGATCGGCCAGGAAGATCCCCCAGCGATATTCCTCGAGCGGGATGTGGCCGAAGTGCGCCCATCCGTCGCGGTCGGCACTGATGGCGGTGCGGAGGTACACGTCGCGCGCGATGAGGTCCGGACCGAGGTCGCGCCACCACTGCATGAAGCGCGGCTGCCAGGCTTCGAGCGCGCGTTGCAGACGCCGGTCGCCGCGCAGATCCACGTTGTTGGGGATGCGGTCCGTGTAATCGGCGCTGAGGCTCACGTCACACCCGTTCCTTGTCCAGCGAAGCGCGTTGGCCGCTGCCGTAGCGTCGGAGCGCGCCGGCCGGGCCGATCGCGTTGGGGCGGCTGAAGACCCAATTCTGCCAGGCCGTGAGCCGTCCGAAGATCTTGGTCTCCATTGTTTCCGGGCCGGCAAACCGAAGACTGGCCTCCATGCCCGTCAGGGCATCGGGGCTGAAGGCAGCACGCTGCTCCAGGGCAATGCGCAACTCGTCGTCCCAGTCGATGGCGTCCGGGGCGAACGTGACGAGCCCCAGCCCGGATGCCGCGGCTGCGTCGAGCCGTGCGAGCGCCGCGCCCCGCGCGGCCTCGAGCGCCGGCGCCTGCCCCAGGAATCGGGACTCGAGGCGGGACAGACCATTGCCCATCGGATACACACCCAAATTCGATTCGGTGACCACGATGACCGCCGGGTCCTCCCCCTCCTCCATCATGCCGTCGAGCATGAACTGCTGATCGCACGCCAGCGCGAGTTCCAGCAGAAGTCCGCCAAAACACCCGCCCGGCCCGATGGACGCCACCAGGCTGCGGCTGGTCACGTCGAGGCGCTTGAGGACCCGCTTCAGCAACAGCGCCACCTCGTTGACGAACCAGTGGGAGTCGCGGTGCTCGAGCAGGAACCGGTCGTGCTCGAGGGCTCGATCCATGTCCCCCGCAGTCCTCAGGATCCAGGTTCCGAGGGTGAGCTCGTTGGTCCGAAGGCAAAGGACGAGGTCGTCGAGCTCGCGCGCGACGGCGAGCGGCCAGAATCGACTTCCCAGGTCTCGCGCTTCGAGCCCATCCCTCGGCGGCCCGTGCACAGGGCCGCTGACGGTGATGGTGACGGACCCGGTCGAGCGATCAAGGCGCGCCGTGACGTGCTCGTACTCGATCCCATCGTCATCGGTGGATGAGACCAGCGGCTCGAGCGCGACACCGGATCCCGGCTCGGGGTGTGGGGAGCGCGTCGCCATCGCGAGAGCCCGGGCGCGCACCGACTCCTCGAAGCGTCCGCGCGGAATCGCGGCGTCGACGAGACCCCACTTCAGCGCCGTGGGCGCCTTGACACCCTCACTCTTGGTCACGAAGACATCGGCGAGATCGCGACGCACGTGTCGCTTGTCACCGAGACGCGTGAGCCCTCCAGTGGCGGGTAGCACGGCGAGCAATGGCAGTTCCGGGAGTGAGACGGCAGACGCGCCATCGTCGATGAGCAGGATCTCCTCGCAGGCGAGCGCAAGCTCGTACCCGCCTCCGGCTGCGGCACCGTTCACCGCCGCAAGGTAGACCTGCCCGGAGTTGGCGCTCGCATCCTCCATCTCCAGCCGCGTCTCGTTGGTGAACTTGCAGAAGTTCACCTTCCACGGATGCGTCGCCTGCGCAAGCATGCCGATGTTCGCTCCCGCGGAGAAGCACCGGTCCTTCGCCGAGGTGATCACCACGCACCCGACCTCCGGGTGCTCGAAGCGAAGGCGCTGCACGGCATCGTGCAACTCGATGTCGACGCCCAGGTCGTATGAGTTCAACTTCATCGCGTAGCCGGGGCGCAGCCCGCGCTGCTCGTCGACGTCCATCGCGAGGGTCGCGACCGAGCCGTCGAGGCTCAGATGCCAGTGCAGGTAGTGCGCCGGATCGGCGGCGAAGGACACAGCCGTGCTGCCGTCGTGAGCGGTGACGGCCTTCTCGGCGGCATCGAGCGCCATCGACTCAGACCTCCGGAGGGCGGGCGACTTCACTCCTATTATGGAGGCGCCTCCTCGCCGGGCTCGGCTCGTCAGGCTTGAGCGCGCGAAGATCCCTGGCTAGAGTCAGGGAATGGAGCAGGCGGTGATCGCGACGGTCGATCCCGCCGATCCGGAGGCCCGGCGGTGCCTGGACGCGTATTTCGCGGAGCTCGACCGGAGGTTCGACGCCGGCTTCGACCCGTCGGCGAGCATCAGCGCGGACGATGATGAGCTCCGTCCACCGGCAGGCCTGCTCGTGGTTGCCCGAGTGCGTGGTGTGCCCGTCGGTTGTGGGGCGATCAAGTTCCACGGCGACGAGCCGGCTGAGCTGAAGCGCATGTGGGTCGACGGGTCGATGCGAGGGCTCGGCGTCGGCCGCCGCATCCTGGTCGACCTCGAGGAGCGCGCCATCTCGGCGGGGGTGCGGACGCTGCGTCTGGAGACCAACGGGACTCTGGTCGAGGCTGTCAGCCTCTACCGCTCCGCCGGATACGTCGAGGTGCCGGCGTTCAACCACGAGCCCTACGCGCACCACTGGTTCGAGAAGCGCCTGATCGCCGAATCGCGGGACACATAGCGCCGCCTGGATTCACGCGGGCGGGTCAGCCCTTCCGTTGTCGAGATCGAGATGCAGCAGCCTGTTGGTCTGGGCGAATCCGAGCCGCTCGTACATCGGGTAGGCGCGCTCACTCGGGTGGACGATCAGGTAGCCGACGTCACGGGTCCGCGCCTCCGCGATCACCGCCTGGACGAGTGCCCTGCCGATCCCCTGGTTGCGGAACTCTTCGAGAACGAACACGCTCTGGACGTTGCCGGCCAGGCGCTCGAGACGTCGTGGTTGGGGGATGCGATCGAAGACCGCGAGCCATGCCATGCCGACCGCAACGCCGCTCAGCTCCGCAACGAACGCCGCGTGACTGGCCCGCCGGCCGGACCACCAGCGCATGAACGCTGTCTCGAACTCCGCCTGAGACAGCCCACGCTCATCACGTTCGCCGGTCCGCCAGATCCACCGGAGCTGCGCGAGTGCAGTCCCGTCCTGTGCGCCGGCGCGACGCACCCTCGCTGCCGTAGCGAACTCGTCGTGCACGCAGCAACTCTCGCACCCCGAAGGCGAGGTCGTGCGCAGGTTGGCGCGTGCCCGACGCGACCCCGTAGTGTTCAACTCATGCCGAGATCCGCCGAGGTGTCGCTTCCGCCCGGCAACGCCGACGAACGCGAGCTGCTCCTCGACTGGCTGGGGTGGCTCAGAGGCGCGGTGCTGCGAAAGATCGAGGGCCTGAGCGACACCGATGCGAGATGGAGGCCGGAGGGCGCGCTCATCTCGCTCCTCGGCATCGTCAATCACCTGACCAACGTCGAATGGCGATGGATCGACGGGGCCATGCGGGGCGAGGAGACCAGCCGGCACGATGCTGAATTCCGCCCGGGGGCCGAACTTCCCGTGGCGTCGGCGGTCGCCGCATATCGAGCGCGATCGGTCGCGACCGACGACTACGTGCGATCGACGCCGCTGACGCATCCGACGCGCAACGGCGACGGCACCGACCTGCGCTGGGTGCTGCTGCACCTGATCAACGAGACGGCCCGGCACGCGGGCCACGCCGATGCAACTCGCGAACTGCTGGACGGTATTACCGGCGAGTGATCGATCAGCCGGCGCCGGGCGGCCCAGTGGCAACCACGTCAGCGACACGATCCGGCGGCATGCCGGGCGGGAATCCTTCGAGCACCCACGTGACCCCGGAATCCTCGAGCGCGGCCAGAGCTGCCGGCACCCCGGCCGGCTCCTCGGCGGAGAGCGCGCAACGCACGACGATGTCGTGGTCGGGCTGGGCTCCGAGCGCGGTCAACGCCGCTCGGAGGGCAACGATGTCGCCGGGGTCCGGCGGCGGCAGCCCGCTCGCGGTGGCGAAGATCGGGAAACACCCCTGCAGCTTCGCGATTCGCGCCAGCGGCTTGCGGTTGGGCCAGCGAACGGCTCCCCAGAGCGGCAGCGGATCCTGGCGCGGCTTCGGGAGGAGGGGCGGGGCATCCACGGTGTAGTGGCGGCCTCGGTACTTGACGGGCTCGCCACTGAGAAATCGTTGCAGCAATCCCAACGCCTCGTCGAGCATCTGTCCACGAGTGACGGGATCCGTCACCTCGCCAAACGAGCTGAATTCCGACCACCCGTCGTCGCCGAGTCCGACGCCTCCGATGAGACGCCCGTCCGACAGCCGATCCAGCGTCGCCATCTGACGGCTCAACACCCAAGGTCGACGCCTCGGAAGTGGCGTCACCAGTGCGCCCATGCGGATCCGGCTGGTTCCGGCGGCGACGGCGCCCAGGATCACCCACGGATCGGCGACCGCCATCCCGGGCGTGGCCAGCATGTGGTCCCAGAGAAACAGCCCATCCCACCCGGATTCCTCGGCGAGCTTCGCCAGGGCCACAACTCGCTCTGGCTCCGCGAATTCCGCAAATGGCGGCAGGAAGACACCGAAGCGCATCGCGAGATTATCGAGCCGCAGGCACGCCTACAGGCTTCGCAGGCAGGTGGCGGCAAGGGCAGGGACCGCCGCGGCCGCGAGGTATGCTCCGGCGATGGCGAACTCTCGAGAGGAGCGAATCGTCGCCGGCGACGGCCACGAGCTCACCGGCTATCTCACCCTCCCCACTGCCGGATCGGGCCCGGGCATGGTGGTGGTGCAGGAGATCTTCGGGGTCACCGACTACATCAAAGACGTGTGCGCACGTCTGAGCGACCTCGGGTATGTCGCGCTCGCGCCAGACCTGTATTCCAGGTTCGACGGTGAATCGGTGATCGACGAGCGCACCGAGAACGCGCTGCCTCGCGCCTTCGCGGCGATGCAGAAACTGGACGTCGCGCAGGCGGCGGGTGATGCGGCGGCCACACTCGAGCACCTGCGCGGGGTGGCCGAGGTCACCAATCGCCGTGCCGGGATCATCGGCTTCTGTCTCGGCGGTGGGATTGCGTACTTCGTGGCGGCCGCGGCTGCGCCCGATGTGGCTGTGTGCTATTACGGCTCGGCGATCCCCGGCAACCTCGACAAGGCAGCCGACCTGGACTGCCCGGTGCTCTTCCAGTTCGGCGATGCGGACGACTACATCACCGCCGAGCAGCGCGCCTCAGTCGAGCACGCCTTCGAGGGTCGCCCGCACACGGAGTTCCATCTGCATCACGGGCCGAACCACGCCTTCGACAATCACAACGCCGCGATGTTCCATCATCCCGAGGCGGCCGCCGCAGCCTGGAAGCAGACTGCCGCTTTTCTGGAGCGCGAGTTTCCGGCATAGCCGGCCAGAACTTCAGCGCACCTCGATCACGTGACGGCCACGGGGCACGAGCTCGCCGATGACCGGCGACCCGGGGATCTCGCCGGCGACCAGCAGCCCACCGCTGGTCTGCGCATCCGCGAGCAGGAGACGCTCGCCCTCGTCAGTGGCGGTGCGCCCGCCCCATCGCACATGCGGCTGCACCCACTCGAGGTTGCGGCGCGAGCCCCCACTCACGTATCCCGCGTCGAGTGACTCGCGTGCACCGTCGAGGTAGGGCACCGCGTCCGCGTCGATCACCGCGCTGAGGTTGCTCGCACGTGCCAGCTTGTACAGGTGTCCCAGCAGGCCGAATCCGGTGACGTCGGTCGCGCAGCGGGCGCCGGCCGCCGTGGCCGCCTCGGCCGCCGCCCGGTTGAGCTCGACCATGGTGGCGACCGCCTGCGGAAAGACCTCACCCGTCTGCTTGTGCCGGCTGTTCAGCACCCCGATGCCGAGCGGCTTGCTGAGCGAGAGCGGGTCGCCGGCCACGCCCGCGTCGGTGCGGAGCAGGCGATCCGACGCCGCCACGCCGGTGACCGCCATCCCGTACTTGGGCTCGGGGTCGTCGACGCTGTGGCCCCCGGCAACCGGGCACCCCGCCTCGGTGGCGACCGCGAGGCCACCGCGCAACACCTCGGCGGCGAGCGACATCGGGAGCACGTCGCGTGGCCAGCACACGAGATTCACTGCGAGGATCGGCCTGCCACCCATCGCGTAGATGTCAGAGAAGGCGTTCGCAGCCGCGATCCGGCCCCAGTCGTAGGCATCGTCGACAACCGGTGTGAAGAAGTCCACGGTGCTGAGCACGACGGTCCCGTCTGCGCCCAGCCGCACCGCAGCCGCATCGTCGCCATGGTCGAGGCCGACGATGAGCGTTTCGTACGGGATACCGATCAACCCGGCGACCATCTCCTCCAATTCCCCGGGCGGGATCTTGCAGGCACAGCCACCGCCGTGCGCATAGCCAGTCAGTCGCATCGCGCCGATGTTGGCAGGTTGGGCGCAGCCAACACGGGGGCGGTGACCGGTCGCATACGCTTCTGCGCGGAGGCGTCTGGGCACCTGGTGGGCTTCCTGATCTTCAAAATCAGTGTGACCGAGTATCCCGGTCAAGCGGGTTCGATTCCCGTCCGCCTCCGCCAGCTCGATGGTATGGGTCGGGCCGTTGCACGTAAGGTCAGCGCGCATGCACGCGGACCCGCGCCGAGCCGTTCCACCCACCGATGGACTGCTCGCCAACTCGCGCCTCGCCGAGCCGCAGCGCCGTCTGGGTCGCCCTCGGGTGCGTGACGCGGTGCGCGCCGCGCAGGAGCGAGTGCGCGCCGGCTCGCTCTCGCCCGAGCAGGTGATCGACGACGTTCTCGCCGCTCTGCCCGCCCGCGCAACCTCGCTCACGCCGGTGATCAACGCCACCGGCACGGTGCTGCACACGAATCTTGGACGGGCGCCGCTGTCTGCCTCCGCCCGCGCCGCCATGCTCGTCGCAGCCGGGTACGTGGACGTGGAGTACGACCTCACCGCCGGCCGGCGCGCAGCCCGTGGGCGGGGCACGCTGACTGCGCTCCGCACGGCCCTCCCGGACGCCGGCGATGTGATGGTGGTCAACAACGGCGCAGCCGCGCTGCTGCTTGCGGTGACCGTGCTCGGCGCCGGGCGTGAGGTGATCTGGAGTCGCGGCGAGCTGATCGAGATCGGCGACGGCTTCCGTCTTCCCGACCTGGTCGCGTGCACCGGGGCGGTGCTGCGGGAGGTGGGGACGACCAATCGCACCACGCTGGCCGACTACCGGGCAGCGGTGAGCGAGGACACCGGCTGTGTGCTGAAGGTGCACCCCTCGAACTTCCAAATGACGGGGTTCACCTCGTCGGTTTCGATCGATGAGCTCGCCGGTCTCGGACCACCGCTCGTCGTCGACGTCGGATCGGGGCTGCTCGCGCCCGACCGCCTGCTTCCCGACGAGCCGGACATCGCCCGTGCCCTGCGATCCGGCGCCGATGTGGTGACCGCGAGCGGCGACAAGCTGCTCGGCGGTCCGCAGGCCGGGCTCATCGCCGGCAGGGCGGACCTGATCGCCACCTTCCGCCGGCATCCGCTCGCCCGCGCCCTTCGGGTGGACAAGCTCACGCTCGCGGCGCTCGAGGCAACCCTCGCGGGCCCACCCTCGCCGGTGGCGATGTCACTCCACGCCGATCCGGAGGGCCTGCGCTTGCGCGCCATGGCGATGGTCGCGCGGCTCGGCGACGCAGCAGGCGTCGTGGCCAGTCACGGGGCTGTGGGGGGCGGAAGCGGGCCCGGGGTGGCCCTCCCGGGGTGGGCTTTGAGCCTCCCGGAGCGCTACGCCGAGCAGCTGCGAGCCGGCGACCCGGCGGTTGTCGGACGGCTCGAGGGCGGCCGCTGCCTTCTCGACCTCCGTTGCGTCGCGCCATCCGACGACGACGCCCTGATCCAGGCGGTGCTCGCGTGCGGGTGATCGCCACCGCGGGTCACGTCGACCACGGCAAGTCGACCCTGGTGCGAGCGCTCACCGGGATGGAGCCGGACCGGTGGGCGGAGGAGCGCCGGCGCGGAATGACGATCGATCTCGGCTACGCATGGACGACGCTGCCGTCGGGAGAGGAGATCGCCTTTGTCGACGTGCCGGGCCACGAGCGCTTCACGACCAACATGCTCGCCGGGGTCGGGCCAGTCCCAGCCGTCCTGCTCGTGATCGCCGCCGACGAGGGCTGGGCCGCCCAGACCGATGAGCACGTCAGGGCCCTCGACGCCCTCGGCGTCCGGCATGGCCTCGTCGCCGTGACGAGGAGCGACCTGGCGGACCCCGCAACGGCGATCGAGCAGGCGCACGACCTCCTTGCCGCGACGACTCTCGCGGGCATTCCTGCCGTGAGCGTGTCCGGTCGGACGGGCGCCGGCGTCGACTCGCTCCGGGCGGCCCTCGACGCCCTGGCGAGCAGGCTACCGCCCGCCGACGTCAGTGCGCGGGTCCGGCTCTGGGTGGACCGCTCGTTCACCGTTCGCGGCAGTGGGACGGTGGTCACGGGCACGCTCGCGGCCGGCACCCTCCGCCGCGGCGACTCGCTCGAGCTCGGCGACACGACGGTGACCGTGCGAGCCCTGCAACGCCTGGGGCAGCCGGCCGAAACCGTGACCGCCCCCGCGCGTGTTGCCCTCAACCTGCGAGGCGTCCGCCCCGAGGACGTTCGGCGCGGCAACGCCCTGCTCACACCGGGCGCCTGGGCGCACACCGGCGTCGTCGACGCGCGGGTCGATCGCGGCGTTCTTCCGAGCCAAGCGGTCCTGCACGTGGGAGCTGCGGCCGTTCCGGTCCGGGTTCGCAAACTCGACCGCGTCGGACCTGCTGAATCCGCGATAGTGCGGCTGATCCTCGAGACACCGCTGCCCATCCAGGTCGGCGACCGGGTGCTCCTGAGGGATCCCGGTCGACGCCAGGTGGTCGGCGGGGCGACCGTGCTCGACCCTGCTCCTCCTCCACTGCGACGGCGCGGCGCAGCGGCGGCACGTGCGGCATCGCTCGCGGCAGATCGGGGCGTTCCCGACGCCGGGGCCGAGCTCGCCCGGCGTGGCGCGGCAACTCGCGCACTGCTCGCGGCGATTGGTGTTCCCCTCGGCGAGCCGCCGCCGCCCGGGGTGATCTCGACGGGTTCGTGGCTGGTCACGGAGCGGCGCTGGGAGGAGTGGCGCCAGGACCTGAACGCCGTCATCGAGCGCCATCCACCCGGACTGCTCGACGCCGGCATCAGTCACATGGATCTCGCGCGGGCGCTGAAACTCGAGGATCCGCAGCTGTTGGCCGCCCTGGTGCGGTCATCGCCCGACCTCGAGGATACGGACGGCCGCGTACGCCGGCGCGGGCGGGCGCCGGCACTCCGGCCGGACCTCGAGCAGGCGGTATCGAAGCTTGTCGGGTCGCTCGAGGTCGCGCCATTCGCCGCACCGGAACAGCAGCGCCTGGTCGCCCTCGGCCTCGGGCACCGCGAGCTGGGTGCCGCAGCGGCGGCCCGCTCCATCCTTCTCCTGCCCGGAGACATCGCGCTCCTCCCAACCGCGCCACACATCGCCACCGAGCGGCTGCGCGAGCTGCCCCAGCCGTTCACGCTGTCATCGGCCCGCCAGGCACTCGGCACCACCCGGCGTGTGGCCGTGCCCCTGCTCGAGCACCTGGATCGGATGGGAGTCACCGAACGCGTGGATGGAGATCTCCGCAGGCTGCGGGGTGCGGCCGCTTCACGAACGTAAGCACGGACGACGTCAGGATCGCCCGTCTCGCTCCAGGCGCTCGCGTTGGGGGACGACCGTGTAGCGCGGGTCGCGCGCGGACTCCTGCCCGGCTTCGAAGATCGCGAAGCGAATGCAGACGGACCCGGCCAGCAGTGCGGCGCCGGAGACCCGTGCAGCTGCCCGGTTGCGGCGGCCAAAGAACATCGCTCCAAGTGCCCCGCCGGCGGTGAGCGCGCGGCTTGCGGCGGTGAGCCCTCGCGCCGTCCCGGTATGGAGCGTCTCGGCGCTCAGTCCCATGCTGCGCTCCATACGTCGCTCCATGGCGAGTGCGGCGATCGCACCCCCGATGGCCAGGCGACGCGCCGGCGCCGCCTGCGCAACCCCGGTGCCGAACATCGCCAGACCACCCGCGGACGCCGCCGCAGAGGCCGCGAAGACGAAGGGGAGCTCGCGCCGGGCCTCGTGCCACGCCGGTGTGGCGGTGTCGGACAGGAGCACGCCGGTGTACGAGGCGAGCGCCGGCGCCAGCACGGCGGCCAGCAGTCCCGCGGGCCGGGCGCTGAACGCCAGGAGGCGGCTCGCACCCGGGACCCGCAGGGAGAGCATCGCCGCGAATTCAGCCGTGGCCGCCAGGCTGGCAAGCGGCCCGTAGGCGGCGAGCACCCAGCTGCCCACCGACATCGGCGAGGTGGGTTTGGCGGTTCGCAGCATGTTCAGAAACCGCATCGGCCGGCCGAGGTCGTGGATGAGGGCGGCGGTCCCGGCGGCACCACCGACGAGCGCTCCGATCCGCGCGACCCGGCGCAACTCGGGGAGGTTGCCGAGGTCGGCGCCTGCCGCGAGCAGCGACGAGCCTGCCGCGAGGCCACCGAGGAACAGGTAGGCGGGTATATCCCGCTCCCACGGGGCGGCCTTGACGATCGGCCGACCGTAGTAGGAGGTGAACGTCGCGGGAGGCACCATCCGCCGTTCGCCGTCGCGACCACCGCCTCCACGGCGACGCCGCCGGGGCGCGCCGGCGGCGACGCGCGCCGGCGTCTGCTCGACGGTCACGAGCGTGCCCGGACGAACGCAGCGGCCGCGCCGGCGAGGAGCGTCGCCCCTGCGATCGCCGCCGTGCGCCACATCGCGGGGAGGTCCCTGGTCGTGACCACCGGATCCGGGGGCAGCCCGTAGACCTCGGGCTCGTCGAGGAGCAGAAAGAAGGCACCGGCGCCCCCGATGCCATCGTCGGGGTCTGCGCCGTAGAGCCTCGCGTCGGCGACGCCCACTGCGTGCAGGTCGTCGACGCGGCGCTGCGCACGGAGCCGCAGCTCGTCGAGGTCGCCGAATTGGATCGACTGGGTCGGACACGCCTGCGCACATGCCGGGATCATGCCGTCGCCGAGACGGTCGTAGCACAGCGTGCACTTCTGCGCGATGCCGACATTGCGAGTCCCCTGTGGCCCCTGGCGCCGTTCGATGACACCGAAGGGACAAGCTGGGATGCAGTACCCGCACCCGTTGCAGATGTCGTCCTGCACCACGACGGTCCCGAACTCGGTGCGCAGTCAGCGACCCGGTGGGACACACGTCGAGACAGGCCGCATGGGTGCAGTGCTTGCAGACGTCCGACGACATCAGCCACCTGATGCCGGCCTCCGTTGGTGCGGCGGCGATGTTCTGGCCAGGCGTGGCAGCAACCACGGGGAGCGGCGTCCAGCCCTGGGTGCCGCCTGGCCGGCGTGGCTGCTCGATGAAGGCCACGTGGCGCCACGTGCTGGCGCCGAGACCACCGGTGTTGTCGTAGGACATGCCGAGCATCTGGAGACCGTCCTCGGGGATGCCGTTCCACTCCTTGCAGGCGACCTCGCATGCCTTGCATCCGATGCAGATCGAGCTGTCGGTGAAGAACCCCTTGCGAGCCGGCGGTTCCGTCCAGCCAGTGTCGGCAGCCGGGTCAGGAGAGGACGACCAACGCGACATCACGTGCCGTCCGCCGTTGGCGTCATCCGCGTCGTCCCGGTCTCGACGCCGAGGCCCGCCCGCCGCCGGTACTCCTGAACGAACAGCGGCAGCGCGGCACCGGTCGGCCGCCGTCCCGGCTGGATGTCGCACGACGCCGCCTTCGACTCCTGGATGTGCACGTTGGGGTCGAGCGTGACCCCCATGACGTCGTTCGCGGAGTCACCGCTGACGATCGCGCCTCCCCCGCCGACACCCCAGTGGTACGGCAGGCCGATCTGGTGGATGACCCGGCCGCCCACCGTGAGCGGGGTGAGCCGGTCGGTGACCAGGACCCTCGCCTCGATGGCAGCGCGCGCCGTGACGATCGTCGCCCAGCCGAGGTGCTCGAGACCGCGCTCGGCCGCCAGCTCAGGTGAGACCTCGCAGAAGAACTCCGGCTGCAACTCCGCGAGATACGGCGACCACCGGCTCATGCCGCCCGCGGTGTGATGCTCGGTGAGCCGGTACGTCGTCACCACGAACGGAAAGACATCGGAGCCCGGCTCCGGCGGCGACGGGCTCGACAGATTCTCGTTGCGCGGAAACATCTCGCGAGTCGGGTTCGACTGCTGCGAGTGCATCGCGTTGCGGAGGGGTGACTCGACGGGCTCGTAGTGCACCGGCAGCGGCCCGTCCAGGAGTCCGCTCGGCGCATACAGCCAGCCCTTGCCGTCCGCCTGCATGATGAAGGGGTCGTTGCCGGCGAGGCCCTCGGGGCCGCCGACGCCCGGCTCCGGTCGGTACGACGGCGCCTTGGTTGCCTGGAAGTCGGGGACGTCGTGGCCGGTCCATCTCGCCGTGGCTTCATCCCACCAGACGTAGGCTTTGCGCTCGCTCCAGGGTCTGCCTTCCGGGTCGGCCGAGGCGCGGTTGTAGAGGATGCGCCGGTTCATCGGCCAGGCCCACCCCCACTCGGGGGCGACCCACGACTGCTCCGAGCCCGGCTTGCGTCGCGCCGCCTGATTGACGCCGTCGGCGTACACCCCGGTGTAGATCCAGCACCCCCCGGAGGTGGAGCCGTCCGCCTTCATCTCGACGAAGCTGCTGAGCGGTTGCCCGGCCTTCTCTCCGCTCAGGTGGCGGCCGTTGATCTCCCGCAGCACCGCCTCCGCATCGGGCTCCGCGCCGGCGACCAGGGGGTAGTCCCACGCGAGCTCGCGCACGGGCACGTCTCGCTCGAGCGGCGACCCCCCAAGTCGTTCCCGCAGCGATCTCCCGAGGTGGTAGAAGAAATGCAACTCGCTGCGGCAGTCGCCCGAGGGCTCGACTGCCTTGTGATGCCACTGCAGGAGTCGTTGCGTCTGCGTGAAGGTGCCGTCCTTCTCCGTGTGCGCCGCCGCCGGCAGGAAGAAGACCTCGGTGGCGACGTCCTCGGCGCGCATCTCGCCGGTTGCGATCTCGGGCCCGTCCTTCCAGAAGGTGGCCGACTCGATGAGGTTGAGGTCACGCACGACGAGCCATTTCAGGCGTGACATGGCGAGCCGCTGCATCTTCCCGTTGGCGGATCCGACGGCGGGGTTCTGCCCCAGCAGGAAGTAGCCCTCGACCTTGCGGTCGAGCATGTCGACGATCGTCTGGTAGTTGCTGTGATCGGCGCTGATGCGCGGCAACCATCCGAAGCCGTAGTCGTTGTCCGGCGTGGCGGCGTCGCCCCACCATGCTTTCAGCAGGCTCACCATATACGCGTCCGCCGCGGTCCAGAAGCCTTTCTGACCGTCACTCTTGATCGATGCGAGGTAATCGTCGAGGTCGGCGTGCACACCGGCTTTCGGCATCGGCAGGTACCCCGGGAGCAGATCGAACAGTGTCGGAATATCCGTCGATCCCTGGATGCTGGCGTGGCCGCGGAGCGCGAGAATGCCGCCTCCGGGCCGGCCCATGTTGCCGAGCAGCAGCTGAATGATCGCCGCGCCGCGGATGTACTGCACGCCGACGGAGTGTTGCGTCCACCCCACGGAATACACCCACGACGTGGTGCGCTCGCGACCGCTGTTGGCGGTGACGGCGTCGCACACCTTCGCGAACTGTTCGGGCGGAACCCCGCAGATCCGTTCAACCATCTCGGGCGTGTATCGGGCGTAATGCCGCTTCAGGATCTGAAAGACGCAGAACGGATCCTGCAGGCTCTCGTCGCGCCGGACCTCACTGTGCGGCAGGACCGCGCCGCGACCACCGAGTTCGTCACCGCCGCCCCCCGCCTGCGCGGGTGGCTCCCTGCCCGCCACCATTCGGGAGCCTGCCGCGGCAGCTGTCTCCATGCCCTCGTAGGCCCAGCTCGCCGTGTCGTACGTGCCCGTCGTCGGGTCGAAGCCGGAGAAGAGACCGCCCAACTGGTCGGCGTCCTGGAAGTCCTCACTGACGATGGTTGCCGCGTTGGTGTAGCTCACCACGTACTCGCGGAAATACCGCTCGGTGGTGAGGATGTGGTTGATGATCCCGCCAAGGAATGCGATATCACTGCCGGCGCGCAGCGGCACATACAGGTCGGCCATCGCGGAGGTTCTGGTGAAGCGCGGGTCGACGTGGATGATCGTGGCGCCGCGCGCCTTGGCCTCCATCACCCACTGGAATCCGACCGGGTGACACTCGGCCATGTTCGAACCCTGAATGACGATGCAGTCAGCGTTCTGGAGGTCCTGCTGAAAGGTCGTGGCTCCGCCGCGTCCGAACGAGGTCCCCAGACTGGGGACGGTGGAACTGTGTCAAATACGGGCTTGATTCTCGACCTGCACCACCCCGATCGCTGTGAAGAGCTTCTTGATGAGGTAGTTCTCTTCGTTGTCGAGGGTTGCGCCACCGAGGCTGGCGATGCCAAGGGTGCGGTGCAGCGCCTCACCGTGCTCGTCGACGTCCTCCCAGGTGCGCGCGCGAGTGTCGAGGACACGGTCGGCGATCATCTCCATGGCTCGATCGAGGGGCAGGTCTTCCCAGTCGGTGCCGTAAGGGCGCCGGTACTTCACGGTCGTGACCCGCCCGGGGCTGTTCACCAGCTGCTCGCTTGCGGCTCCCTTCGGGCACAGCCGGCCCCGCGATATCGGCGAGTCGGGGTCGCCCTCGATCTGCACGACTCGCTCGCCCTTGACGTAGACGCGCTGGCCGCAGCCGACCGCACAGTACGGGCAGATGCTCTTGACGACCCGGTCAGCGGTTCTGGTCCTGGGCGCGATCTCGCCGGCCTTCGCGGATCGCACCGCGGTGCCGCGACCGAGCCGGTCGGCGCTGGTCAGCTGACGAACCACCGGCCAGCGTCCGATTCGGGTGCGAATGCTCACTGGAAGTACCTCCGAGCGTGCTATGACCGGCGCGACAGAATCGCGAAAATGATAGTCAGGCCGTACCGGATGCGCTACCCACCTCCATATCCTCGGGTCCGCCCGTGCCACTGAAGCCGATTTCGGCGTACCAGTCTGAGCGGTATGTCCCGAAAGCGCCCGTGATCGTGGCGATGGCCGCGGTGGCGATTCTGTACGCGGCGTCGATGCTGCTGAACTGGGTGGGCGTGGTCACCCCAACGGGCCGGTACGTCATCGTCAACGGCCTGCACCAGGCGAACTGGATGCTGCTCGTCGCGACCGTTGTGGCCGCCATCGCGGCGCGACTCAGTGTCGCCCCGCCGGCAGGTTTCATCAGATTCGTCTTCGTGGCGCTCGATTTCTTTGTCCCGCTCGGCTTGTACATCGAATACATCGACAACCTGGGCCGCGCCGAATCGGACACCATCAAACCCTACCTCGGCCCCGGCTTCTTCGTGGCCCTGGGGGCGACCGTCCTGCTCATCGCGTCGACCGTGTTCGGTTGGCGTGAACGGGACATCTGGCAGGACCTCACAGGAAGCGCCAGCCGAAGTTGATGCCGAGAGGGGCGCAGCGACTTCATCCGCTACTTCGTGCCGGACGACGACCTGATCAGATTCCCCGGGCTCCGTCAGGTTGCGGGCGCTCGAGCAGGTCCGCCGCGGCGGAATGGCACGCGCACCGCGTCGGGCGAGACCCCAAGCGAGCCAAGCGCAAACAGGAGCATCAGCGCAACGACGTAGTAGAAATTGAACCGCGCGTACGAGGCGAATGCCGTCGACACCAGAAAGAGCAGGGCTGCGGCGACGCAGAGGTCGGACACGTCTCGCGGCCGTCGTCGCAGCACGGCGATGCACGCGAGGACGACCGCTGCCGGGAAGACCCATCCCGGTAACGGTGCGCCGCCGAGGTTGTGAATGAACGCCCCCACCGTGAGCCCGTCGTAATGCGGTGGCTCCCACAGATGACGTATCAACGTGGCGAACGCGACCGACGGGATGCCGACTCCGATGGAGCAGATCAGCAGGACCGCGAGCGCAAGGAGGCTGCCGGCCACGATGCGCAGGCGCCACGAGGGCGACCAGACGAAGAAGGGAAGGAACAGCACGAGCGCCGTCGGTTTCACCAGCAGGCATGCTGCGATCGCAACCACCGCCCAGACCGCGTGCCGCCGATGCAGTACAAGGCTGAGACCGAACGTCGCGACCATGATCGTCTCGGGCCAGGCGGTCACCACCATCGAAGGGATCAGCGGCAGAGCGACCGTCAGGATCAGCAGCAACCGACGGCTCGCGTTCGAAAGCGTCCCCTGACGTGCCACGAGAAGAACCGCGGCACCCGCGGCGATCGCCCAGAGCACCGAGGCGACGCGGATGTCGCCGACCATCGCGCCGGGGAGCGCGCCGACGGCCACGGTCGGCCCATACGGAAGGTGCTCGGGGCCGATCACCAGAACGCCGGGAGCGATCGGCACGCGATCGTAGATCGTCGCGCTGTACGGGTTGGCGCCATGCAGAAGAGCCTGCGCGGCTGCGGTCTCGATGTAGAACACGTCGAACAGGCCCTTGCCCCAGTGCCACGGAACTGTCGCTGCGGCGACCGAGGCCGAGGCTGCGATTGCGAGGCCGGTCCGGAATCGCCACCGCAACGCGATCAGCGCGCCGGCGACAACCGCGGCAGCGAAGACCACCTCGGGTCCACCAAACAGATCGGTGTTGAAGAAGTAGGCGACTGCACAACAGAGGATGGCTGCGACCCAGGTGGCTTTCGAGGGCTCGGTCGCCGGCATGGACCGGGACGCGAGCATCAGCGCCGATCCGATTGCGAGCAGCAGCAGCGCTGCGGGGTTGCTCGATCCGGCGCTGATCATGAGTGCGAGGACGATCGCAACTGCGGCGATCACCGTCGCATCGCCTGCCCCCACGGACGCTATCGAGGTGCCGCGTGCTGCCGACACCCACCCTGCCCAGCGCGAGGAGCTCGACGCTGTGGCTACCGTCATGGGCCCAGCCTAGGCTGGGCTCGGGCGGTCTCAGGCCCCGTAACGCAAACGTGTTGACGGCGAGAGGTTGATCGTGGCTGCCTCGTGGACCGCTCCAGATGCGGAGCCCCGCCTGTTCCCGATGGGCAGTACAGCTGGAGGCCAAGGCCCGCGCCGCCGTTGCGAGGTCAGGCCACTCGTTGACGACCTCCACGCGACCGCGCTCGAGAAACTCGAGACCGGACGAGGGGAGCATGTGCTCGACCACCCCGGCGCGCCCGGTGTCACTCTGCTCAAGCGTTGCCGCAACCTGCTCGGGTGGAGAGAACTCGCCGATCTTCATGAACAGGGGCAGCAGGCCAAGTCTCTTGGGAGAGCCCCAGAACGTCATGCCGAAAAGCCCACCTGGCCGGAGCACTCGGTGCGTTTCCGTCAGAGCGCCGTCGAATCCCTTCCAGATGCCGTTGAAACTCGTCGCTACGTCGAACGCGCATCGTCGAAGGGCAGGGCGAGCATGTCACCGAGACGGAAGTCGCCGGCCGGGGTCCTCGCGCGCGCAATCGCAAGCAGGGGTTCGGACGCATCCAAGCCTGCAACCGTGGCTCCTCGGTCGTCTGCCAGATGGGCGGCGAATCCGGACCCGCACGCAATGTCCAACAGGCGCACGCCCTCACCGACTTTCAGCCGCTCGAATAGCCGCTCATTTGCGGGTCGTGCGTACGGCTCGACGAGACAGGCCCACTCCCGAGCCCGCTGTCCCCATCCTCGACCGGCCAGCTCCCAACCCACGTTTCAATCCTCCGACGTGGCTGCCCGCAATCGCGTAAGCCGCGAATGCAGAATGATCGTATCGCGGCCGAGGCGAGCGCTCGTCGGCCCGGGCTCGACAGGCCGCCCGCTGGATACTTTGGCGAACGCTCGCCTCCCCGAACGTCCCCTACCTCGGCCGCTGCTTCGCAACGGCCTTCGACTGCGCTATCTCCGCCTGATATCGCGCCAGTTCCACGTCAAAGCTCTCGAAGCCGAACCCTTCACACAGCGACCGCGCGTACCGGAGCGTGAGCGCTCCGATTGCAGCGTCGCGAGCCAGTTTCCTGCCGTCAGCCGCTTCGTGCTCCTGACTGTCGGCGGCCAGAGCGGCAAGCGGTTGACTGAGCGGCATTCTTCCCCGTGCGCGCCGATCCGCCTCCATGACGTGCACATCTGACCCAACCAGGGTCGCAAAGTAGGAGGTTCGGTCGTCGTTGATCCGGAGTTCGAGTTTCACGCGACGACTTCGCAGTAAGGTGAGGTCGGCAACTGTGTCAGGGAAGTGGTCGGCTGCTATTTCCAGCAGCCGGCGCCATGGGCGAGCCGATGACTCATACCGAAGGACGGTGTTCACCAGCCTCATGTCATGGCCAGTCTCGCTGAGATCCATCCTGCGATCTGGGCCCGTGAGTTGAATCCGAGCTTGTTCAGGATGTGACCGACGTGCGTGTCCACGGTGCGCTCCGAGATGAACAGTCGGGCTGCGGTCTGCTTGTTGCTCAAGTCGCCGGTGTCGCGACTCAGACGCATGCCCTCCGAGGAGGTCGCCATGGCGGCGTTCATGTCGCTTGCGAAGAACGCATGGACAGCCCGCCCCTGTACGAGCTCGCGGTAGCTCCAAGGTCACGCGCAAGAGCGAGGCAGGCTCTGTCGCCCAGTGACAGGCCGGAGTCCCTGGTCGCAGTCCAGAGGTGCGCCGCGGCTTCGGCGGCGGCAGCGTCAAACGTG
Organism: Candidatus Dormiibacterota bacterium; assembly: GCA_963777445.1. Taxonomy (GTDB): domain Bacteria; phylum Chloroflexota; class Dormibacteria; order Aeolococcales; family Aeolococcaceae; genus Palsa-851. Next base: position 275,637 of record CAVZQR010000004.1, read on the forward strand.
CCAATGCGTACGCCGAGCGCCTCAACCTCCTCGCGCAGCCGGCTCACATCCACGCGGCGGGATGCTGCTTTCTGGACGACCTCCGACCAGTTCACTGCGGAGACGGCCGCCCCCAGGAGTGACTCCACCGTCGCTGCGCCCGCCTCGTTGTGAAGTACGACCAGAAGCGCCGACGCATCCAAAACGGTAGTCATCCTGGGTACTCGCGGCGCACTTCGTCGCGTCGCTGAGCGGCCAGCTCGTCAGCCAGAGAGACCGTTGCGGGGACCGTCGCGAATCTCTTGCGCAGCCGTGCCAGCACCGCAGCCCGCCGCTCAAGAATCAGATGATCAGCTTCCACGCGGACCGACAGCACATCGCCAGCACGGAGCCGCAGAGCCCGGCGTGCGGCGGCAGGTATCACCAACTGCCCTGATCTCCGAGACGCTCCTGTGCCATATCCTAGTTAGCGTGCCACATATACGCTCTGGTGGCATCTTTCTTCGATCTTGGACAGGGCGGTCGCGGGATGGCTACCGCTGCCGACCCTGCACCGCTACGTGACTACCGTTTCGCCGAGAGTGGTGTGGAGCTGCGCATACGACCTACTCTCGCCAGGGTCAACAGCGGTCGACGCTGGTGACAGCATGGCCGCACCGAATTCGGTAACCGTCGAAACGGGCCGATCAGCGGGAGACGAGGCTCGAACTCGCGACCCCTACCTTGGCAAGGTCCGGCGTCAAATCTGAATACGCGAGGACCAGAAAACGGCCTCGCGGCGCCTACTTCCCCGCTGGATCGATGCTGTTCGACGCGGAGTTGACAGCGGTTGATGTCAAGCCACGACAACCTATCGGTGATCGAGCGAAAGCACATTCGTGTGGCCGACCCTGATGTCGTGTGAGACCGATCGCGGAGCTGCTTACACGTAGGATGTGAGCGTGCCGCCAAGCGTTGCTGATGTCGTTCAGGCCCTGCAGTCCTGCGTCGGAAAGCGGCTCGACGGCATCGAGACGGCCGTCTTCAGGCACCCCCGCCGGGAGGGATCTACGATCATCCAAATTGCTCTCGACTTCGAGAGCGCCGGGGTCTGTCTTGGCACCGCCGGCAATGGAGGTCTACAGATGTCTGCGCTGTCACCAGTCGCGGATATGGCCGAGTTCGGACGCATTGAGCGCGATCCTCTTTCCTCCGCCGCCGCCGGCACCGCACTTCGTCGTGTGAGCCGCCTCCTGTCCCTTGAGCCAGGCCCCGAATACGACGAACCCGTGGGCGTCGCCCTGCTATTTGATGGCGATGAGCTCTGGATCTTCAACCGCGCGGATGACGTTAACGTTGTCGATGGCCCGCCAGGTCGGCCCGGCAACTTGGTTCGCATCGAATAGCCCACCCGGGTAACCGGTCGGCGTCGGGCTGCGAGCGGGGTGCCAAGCGTGGTCAACGGACCCTGGCCGCGGCCAAGCGTATCTCCCTCAAAATCTTGAGAACCTGCTCCCCGAACGCCATGAACGCGACCAGGATAGCGGCTGTGTCGCCATCGAAGACGAGCCGTTAGTCTGAGCCCGATGAGAACCCTGGGCATCGACCTGGCGTCGCAGCCCGTTGGCACCGCCGCCTGCCGAATTCTTTGGGCCGACCGCGTGGCGCGCATCGAGGCCGTGGAAGAACTCGTGGACGACGACCGGCTCAGGGAACTTTTCGCGGATCCCACGATAGCCCGCGTCGGGATCGACGTGCCGCTCGGCTGGCCTGATGCGTTCGTGCGGGCACTGGACCTCCATCGTGACCGACGAGACTGGCCGGACTCGTCCCCCAGGGAGCTGACCCATCGAGCAACCGACCGGTGGCTGATCGACCGCTTACGGATCTACCCCCTCAGCGTGTCGACCGACCGGATCGCGTACCCAGCGATGAGGGCGGCGGCGTTGACCGGCGGGATGGCTCGAGACGGCACCGATCGGCTCGTCGAGGTCTACCCTGCTGCGGCGCTCAACGTCTGGAGCCTTCAATACCAGAGGTACAAGCGATCCACTGGCCGCGCCGTCCTATCGGACATCATCCGCTCCTTGCGCCGGCAGGCCCCGTGGCTTGTCGCCGAGGAGAGAGCGTGGAAAACAATTCATGCGAGCGATCACGCCTTCGACGCTGTTATCGCGGCGCTGATCGCACGAGCCCATGCACGCGGGCTGTGCCACCCAATTCCCGATGATGACCGCGATGCGGCGATGCGCGAGGGTTGGATCCACGTGCCGAGCAGCCCGCTCAACCGGCTCCTCCATTGAATCGGCCTGAGTTTCGCGGTCGTTCGTCAAGGTAGGTTTGGGGATGCCGGCCGGGGTCCGGATAGCGTCCTCTGGAAGCGACTTGCCGACCGCCAATTAAGCGGGCAGCGTCTTGTAAAGCACCTCTCCGTTCGCTGGATCGGTGATCGCGTCGATCTCGCTCGTGAAGAAGAAATCGAAATCGCGGCCCTCTGCCCTGGGGCTAACGTTCGTCGAGACGTGGGCAAAGTCGTCGCCGATGTCGTAACCCCACGCAATGTTGAAGGCGATGCACACCCGCCCATCTCGGAGCCTCACATCTGTTGCCACGCCGTCGCGGGCGCGCAATAGCTCGATGATTGCCTCGTCCTTCCTTTCGATCTGCACCCGCCGATCGTAGCTTAGGTCCGTGGCACAGACCTCCCCTCAGGGAACATTTGTGGATACTCGCCTGCGCTAATGGGGCGTCGCTTAGGAACCCAAGACCGCGCTAGATCAGCCGGAGTGGCGGGGATCGGCATGGCCATCTATCAAGGACGGCGGGCTCCTCGACGGGGCGCTAGCAACGTAGCGAGGGCAATCAGCCCAAGGCCGTAGGGCAGAGCCAGATAGACGGGGTCATTTCGGGCGATCCATCCGGCATCGACCGCGATCCAGTAAATCATCACGAAAGCCGCGGATAAGCCGAAGAGACCCTGAGCAATCATCGATACGAGAGCCGCGCGGGTTCGTGGGCGGTGCTGCGCCCCAACGAACCCCGCGAGTCAAATGTGAGAGCGCACGCGGCCCAGACAGCATCGCCTGGTATGGAGGCCCAGCCGGCGGCGACCTGCAGCACAAGGCCGACTACGCCAAGGAAGACGAAAACGAGGATCAGCACGGCTCGTCGCGCCCGGGAGCCCCGCGTTCCACTCACATTTCGGCCCAACAACGCATAGCGGGATCGTAGGTTGGCTGCCAACCGGGAATATGACGCCATAGCTGTGGTCCGGTGACGGGTACTTTCTCAACTACTGATCGCGATGCCGACGGTGGCCTTAGCCGCCGCGCGCCTCGGGCGGCCGTCGCTGTCATATCAGCCGAAGGGCCGAGCGTCTCTCCAGATACATTGACGGATGCCGGCCTGGACCACGCTCCGCGTCCTAGACGCGACAAGATCCCTCGGCGGATCGTCGCGACCTAAGGACCAAGCGAGCAGAAATGGCACATTGACGACCAGACCGTCACAACGTGATGCGCCGAAGGTGACTAGCCAGCACGGCGCATATCCTCAAGACCATGCGAAAGGGACTGCCCGCCTTTCTAACGGTCTCATGCGTTCTCGTAGGTTTTCAGGCCGCTGGTGTCCTCACCTTCGCGGCAATTCTAGTAACGCTGACAGCAGTCAGCGCATGTTGATTGATGAGAATGCCGGAGTATCGACAGTTGCCGTCTCCATTGGCTCCGGTGTACTCGGCGTCTCGCTGGCCGGCTTGATCGTGATGCTCGCCCGTCGATCGCGCCTTGGCCGCTGGTTGACCGCGGCGCTCGAGCTTCTCATTTTCCTCCTCGGGCTTCTCCTTCTGCCCGTGGACGTGGCGACCGGTTTCTTTGATCCGGTCAACCTCTGGTTCACGGCGGCCACTGCCGCAGCCGCTCTGATCCTTTTCGGTCTGATCGTCAATCGCGGCGTGCGCAGGTACTTTAGATTGGTGGGCGCGACCTCGGACTCGCTGAGCCCGTAGTCGCGTCACGCGCGCGGACACCAGCCTTAGCGGTCAGAAACCCCGGCGATCATCACCGCAAGCCTCAGCCACGCTACCGCCGAACGGAGCCACTACCGCCATCACTGACGTCACCCGCAGCAACGTCCCTCAGCCATCGCCGACACCCACCATAACGCACAGACAATTACACCTGCGGTGGCGGCCGAGTGCTCGAACGGCGAAAATGTAAGCGCTCGGTAGGCGTTTCGCCCCTACGCTGGAGCTCGTGGAACACGGGTTTTCGCGATGATCTCGATCGGCAAGCTCACCAGCGTCGAGCAAGCGGTGCGCTATCTGCGCGAAGCCATCGCCCACCAGCAGATCGAGTACTACACCGCTCGCGGTGAGTTGCCGGGACGCTGGAACGGCGCCGGTGCCGAGGCCTCGGGCTGCGCGGTGAGGTGATCGACACTGATTTCGCGGCGGTGCTCAGCGGCACACATCCACGCACGGGTGAGGACCTCGGCAAACACTGGCGGACGCAGTCGGTCGTCGCGTTCGACGTCGCGGTGTCGGCACCGAAGGACGTGAGCATCCTGTACGCGCTCGGCGATGAGCGCACGCGCGCAACCATCCTGCGCATCCATGGCGAGGGAGTCCACGCAGCCGCCGACTATCTCCAGGCGAACGCGGGTTGGGCTCGACAGTTCAACCCGAAGACCAGGACGACGGAGGCGGTGCGCGCCAAGCTGGTCATGCCCGAGTTCGTGCATCGCACGGCGCGGCCGGTCACCGATCCGAGCACCGGCAGGGTCACGGTCGACCCGCAGCTGCACACCCACGTCACCGTGCCACCTGGGTGCAACGACCTCGACGGGAGCTGGAGCCAGCTGTACAGCGAGGCGCCTGTACCAGCACGCGGCCGCTGCCGGTGCCATCGCCAGGCGGAGTGGCGCGACCGCCTGGTGCGCGAGCTGGGCATCTCCACGGTGGTGGACGGCAAGGGCTGCTTCTCCATCGTCGGGGTCACCGATGCGCAGCGACGTGAGTTCTCCCGGCGCACCCAGCAGATCGAGGCGCTGGAGCGCCAGCTGGGCATCGACTCCCCGTACGGACACAAGCTGGCGGTGGTGTCGACGCGCGAGAGCAAGGACGAGGTCGCCCCCACCGAGAACCTCTTCGCCCAATGGCGGGAGCGCGCCGCGGGCGTCGGGCTCGACGCCACGAGCATCCAGACGTTGCTGGCACGCGAGCCCGCGGCATTGCAGCCGCGCCGGCTCGACGTGGAGCGCAGCACCGAACTGCTCGGCGAGCGCGGGCTCACCGCCCAGTACGCGACCTTCACCCGTCGCGACGTCATCCGCACTGTGGCCGCACACGCGCCCCTGGGGATGAGCCGGGCCCAGCTCGAGGCCACCGCCGACTGGATCCTCGCCGACCGCGAGGCGGTGCAGCCGCTGGTGCCGCACCGGCTCGAGGGAGAACGCGACGCCGACGCGATCACCCGGTGGGTCGACACCGGCCACGAGCTGCGCTACACGACGCCGGAGATGCTCGCCATCGAGCGGGGCATGATCGCCACTGCCCAGCAGCGATCGGCAGCATCCGTCGGTGTCGCCGACACGTCGGGAGATCGAGGCAGCCATCGCCGCGCGGCCAACGCTGACCACCGACCAGCGGTCGATGGTCAGGACGGTCTGCCAGAGCCCGGCCGGCGTGGTGGTCGTCGAGGGCGCCGCCGGGGTGGGCAAGACCTTCGCCCTCGACGTGTGCCGGGAGGCGTTCGAGGCCACCGGCATCCAGGTCGTCGGCTGCGCGCTCGCCGGCCGTGCTGCCGACGTGCTCGAGACCGGCGCGGACATCCCCACCTGGACGGTCACTGGGATGCTCAACGAGCTGCAGGTCGACCACCTGCCGCCCGGCGGCGTGCTCGTGGTCGACGAGGCGGGCATGATCGGCGACCGCGAGCTTGCCGAGCTGGTCTCACTCGCGGCACGGGACAACGCCAAGCTGGTTGTGGTCGGTGACCCGTCGCAGCTCCAACCGATCGGGGCGGGGGCACCGATGCGCACCCTGGGTGAGCACATCGGCAGGGTGCTGGTCACCGAGAACGTGCGCCAGAAGGAGCCCTGGGAGCGAGCCGCCCTCCAGCTGGTGCGCGACGGCGAGGCGCGCGCCGCCTACGACGTATATCTGAGCCACGGCCGCATCCACGTCGCCGAGTTGGTCCCGAGCGGCGCGCCGAGGTGGTGGCCGAGCATGCGCGGCTCGAGGACCGGGGCGTCGACGCGGTGATGCTGGCCCAGCGGCGCGACGAGGTTGCGGCCCTCAACGAGCTCGCCCGGGCCAGGGCGGTCGAGGCCGAGCGTGTGCACGGACCCGGGCTGACCGTGGACGGCAAGGAGTACCAGGCCGGCGACCGGGTCCTCTGCCTGACCAACGACCGCGGCAACGGCGTGAGCAACGGCACCCGCGCCACGGTCATCGCGGTGGACGTGGAGCGGCAGACGCTCACGTTGGAGCGCGCGGATCATCGCCAGGTGGTCATCGACACCACGCGGTATGACGCCATCGACCGCGGCTACGCGATGACCGTGCACAAGGCCCAGGGGATGACCGCCGAGGTTGCTCTCGTGGTGGGTTCGGACGGCGCCACCCGGGAGTGGACGTACACAGCGATGTCGCGCGGCACCGAGGCAACTCACTACTACGCGGTTGCCCAGCCGCCCGAGCGCGACCGCCTCGGCGTCAGTCACGCGCCGACACAGCTGCAGCCGGCCGACGAGCGGATCGTGCGTTCGTGGGAGCGTTCGCTGCAGAAGGAGTTGGCGCTCGATTACCCGGATTGGTATCGCGACGGCGAGCGCGAGCACACACCGTCTCGGTGCTCGACGTCTACGCGCCCGCGACGGAAGCCCAGCGCGCCGCCCTTGCCGACCTCGGCGCTCCCGAACCTGGCGAGACGCAACCCGGCTCGAGGCAGCGCTGGCGATCGATCGTTGGTCCGAGCAGACCCCGGGCACGGGGCTCGACCACTGGCTGCGCGAGGCTGACGCGGCCGAGCACCGGCTGGAGCAGCTCATCAGCGACATCGGCGAAACGCGGCCCGACCGGCGCCGATCAGGCACCTCTATCGCCGGGCATCAACCCGGACGAATTCGCGGCCGCGAAGGCGTTGTTCGACCCATACCACGCGCTTCTCGAGGCAGAGGCGCTCGCGCCCACCATCGGGCCGGGGCTCGCGCCGTGAGGCCCAAAAGCACCAGCACAGCCGGCCGCATCGCGGCGCTTACCAAATGGGCGGCACAACTCGACGTCGGGCTTGCGTCCGTCGCCGGAGAGGTGGCGGAGCTACGGACCCGTCTGGACGGCCCTCAGCACGCAACGGACTCCCCGGCGTCCGTGAGCAGCGGCGTCGCAGAGAACGGGCAGTCGGGAGAGGACTTCGTGCCGCTCCTGGACTGGGTCAACTGGATGGCGCGCGCATTCGCTCTCTCGGAACGCTTCCCCAGCTGCTGGTACAAGCACGAGGGCGCGGTGGTGGCACTCCGAGCGCTTCGGCACTGGCACACCGCGCTGCAACGTGGCGGCTCGAGTGACCCCTCCTCCACCATCCTCTGGGTCGATGCCATCTATCGAATCAATGACCGGCTGCTTGCGGCCAATCGCGCAGCGATGCTTGTCGAACCACCGCGGCGAGCCCGACCTCGACCGCCCGACGGAGGACGAGCTGCTGCACCTGCGCTTGACCGCCCGGTAGCCACTGAAAAATGGCGAGGAGGCCGCTCGCGAGCTGCCTGTCAACGGAAAAATGTAAGCGATATGAGAGCGCTTTCCCGTTACGCTTGAAGGGCCTTCGGGCGCCTTCCCCATGCACCAACTCTATTTGTTGCCCTCCCTCGAACACGGGCATCTGGCTGCTTCCGCAGGTACCGTGTGATGGACGGCGAGACGCCCGCCGGACTGTGGGACGAGACTGTCCACGGCTTTCGAGGTGCGGTGCTGCAACGCGCGATCCTCGCTCGAGGGTGGACGGTGTCGGATTTCGCGCGAGCAGCGCACGTTCACCCGGCGTCGGTCTACCACGCGCTCAACGGCTCCCGCGTCCGGGACTCCACCGCCATCCGAATCTTTGAGACGCTCGAAAAGCGGCAGCCGATGAGCGTCGCGATCGCGTGAGTCCGGAGCGCTCGCGCATGGCGATGCCCCCCATTCACGCCTGAGATTCCCAAGGGCGCCTCACCCTTCCAAGATCGTTCTGTTAGAAGCCCACAGGAGACACGCTCCAGCGCTGGCTCACGTTTGGGTTGGCCCATTCGTCGAGCTGGTTTGCTCCGATTGCGCATCGATCGCTCCGATCGAGCTGAGGTCAACAACGTCACTTTCGAGGTACGCCGCCGCCCGCGCGTACCACTCAGCCGAGTAAGGCTCGAACGTCTCGTCAGAGGTCCACCCGCAGGCGCGACACACCTCACGGCTGGCGTAACCCAAGAGGCCAGCGCGCTCCTCGACATCGCCATCTTGAGCAAGCCGGTATGAGTCACAAGACGGGCAGCGCTGTGACGACCCTTGCTGGTATCGGCGGACGGCCAGAGCGAACATACGAATGAAGTGGGCGCTGGCTTCCAGGACGATCTCGGCGTCGAGCTCCGTTGCATCTGCATAGTGCTGCAGCCATACCGCGAGGGCCCAGGTCCTCTTGCCCGAGTCCCGAAGGTACGACCGCATTCTTCCGCTTGCCACGGCCTGCGCGTGCAGCTCCACCCAGCCCTCGAAGTCAGCGGCCTTTGGGGGCGTCTCGGGTCCGGCCAGCCATTCCGCCTTCGCATGGTCGCGTATCAATGCGAGCAGCGCTTCGCGGCAACGTATACCGACCGCCTGGAAGTCCTCGGCCTCTTCGGCCTCGCTCATCGCATCGACCGCTTTCGCGTATCGACGCCACGCGCGGCCGATGTGTTCCGCCGACTCCTCATCTGCCTCGATACGGAACTTCTCTCGGAGCAGAGCACACAGGCCAAGGTGGAAGGTGAAGACTTGGTCGAGGTCGTGAAACTCCGTCTGCGAGTAAAGGTTGGTCATGCCGGTGATGACCCACCACCGGTCGCCCTTCGACATCCACACGTCGTACAGATCGTGCGTGTAACCGGCGACTCGCCGTCGGCCAACCCTCTGTACCAACTGGACCTCATTTTCTCGATCGGAGGTCTGGGAGGCGACGTACTGCCGTATCTCCCGCTCTTCCTGCTCGGTCATCTCCACGGTCATGTCCTCCGTCGACCCTCGATAACGACGAGCGGGGGCTTGCGCTCCAATCTCACCGGATCATCGATGCCTCGCCGACTCCGAAGCGTCGTACCTTTGTCGACACCGTCGCGCGGCCTGTTGACGCTAGCTGTAAATCAGGCCTCAGAACCTCACCCGCGCCGCGGCTTGGAGGACGGCCTCGCTCGTCTTCCCCGGTAGTAGTAGGCGACCATGTCGCTGCTGGCGTGGCCGAGGAGCTGCTGCAGATGGAGCATGTGCATGCCGGCATCGGCGCACCAGGTGCAGAACGTGTGCCGGAAGCGATAGGCGTTGCACCTGACGCCGGTCGCCTCGCCGAGCCTCGCGAGCATCGATTTGAGGCCCTCCATCGTGAGTGGCTGCGCCCGCCCGGAATGGTCATTGCGCAGGGAGAGGAACAGGCGCCCCTCGCCCACCGGCCTGGCGGGGTCGGTCAGGTGCGCACGGAGCAGCCGCGGCACGATGCTCTGTCCGACGGTGAGGGGCACATCGCGGAAGCCCGCCTGGGTCTTGGTCGCGTCGGGATCGTGCACGGTGCCGCGGATCTCGACGACCGGCGGGGTGCGGTCGAGGCGGATGTGCTGCTCGTCGAGCGCGAGGAGTTCGCTGGGGCGCATGCCCGTGTAGAGGAGCATCGCGACAATCAGCCGGTCACGGCCGGTGAGCGCGGCCTTGAGCAGGCGCTCCGCCTCGCCCTGACTGAGCGCGGGGTCACGTCGCCGCGCGTAGTCGGTCGCGGGCGAAACGCGGAGCGTCGTCAGCGCCCCACCGCCCGCGTGGTCGGTGCCGAAGTGCTCGTCGCAGAACGCACCAAAGGAGCGGAGCTGGCCGCGAACCTTCTTGATGGTGGCCGAGTTGCGGCGGAGATCGACCTGGAGCCAGTGCAGGTACTCGGCCGCCAGGTCGCCGTTCCAGGCGGCGACGGCCTCGATCCCCCGCTCCCGGCGGAAGCCCGTCAGCGGGGTACCCAGGAGGTTGTGGCGGATATTCTCCCGGCTCGTCGAGCTGAACAGCCGTCCCGTCTTGCGCGAGACATGGCCCTCGGCGAAGCGCTCCACCGCCCGCTCGAACGAGAGCGGGCCGTCGCCGACCGGTGCCCGCGTCCGGCCAGGTGGCCGGTGGTTCGGTTGCAACGGCTGCAGCCAGTCTGGCATCTCGGCCGGGAGCTTAGCACCGTTTTGTTAGGTAAGTGGTGGAGGCGACCTCGCTGCACCCTACTTGTGGCTTACTCGACACAAAGCAAGATAGGGTGCTCAGCGGGCGCACCGGGATCGAAATGAATTCGATCCGGGGCCTCAGAGGCGACTTGGAGCGGGAGACGAGGCTCGAACTCGCGACCCCTACCTTGGCAAGGTAGTGCTCTACCACTGAGCTACTCCCGCTCGTACGCGAAGGCCAGAAGTATATCGGCGACGGTGTGCCGCCCCCGGCACGATCAGACCGGTTGCGCTGCCTCGCGCCGCTGTGAGGCAATCCAGCGATCCAATGGCTCACCGGATTCGAACGACGTGATCAGCGCATACCGAGGGTTCGGCCCCGGGTTGTGCACGACGTGATACAGCCGCTCGGTGTCGATCACGAGCTGACGGCGCGGATGGAGCGGGATCCGGCTCTCGGTCGCAGGGTCGTCGCGGACCTCTCGCAGGATGAACTCCGATCCCGTCGGGGCGTTGAGCTCGAGCCAGGAACGGACGACCCAGCCTTCACCGTCAGGGTTCAGGCGGTTGTTGTCGTCCTGGTGGAGCTGACGCAGGGCGTCGGCCTCGGACGACGGATTGAGCTTGATCACGCGCACACGCCCATACGTCGCCCCCACCGCTTCGACGTACTTGCACAGCGTCGGCGCGATCTCGCGGTTCGACGTCCAGATGCCATCCTTGTCGGGCTTGCCGTGATCCCAGAAACCTGCGCACTCCATCTCGCCCATCGCCGAGGCGAGCGGTGCGAAGTTGGTATCCCCTCCGGATTTCCAGTCGACGTACTCGAGCCGCTCCCACTCCTCCGGGGGGATGGCCGGGCCATCGCTGAGGATGGCATAGCCGTTTTCGGCGAGCGCGTCGAGTTTGATGTGGGCCATGGAACTACCTCTCGATGTCTGGACGCAGTGCAGCCAGCGCGGAATCAGTCGCTAAGGCTACACGCGGGTGCAGGCCGTCGGCGCATCCCACGCCCGCTAAGCTCAGCCCCGGTGACAGACGACCTCGCGCTTGCCCTCGAGCTCGCCGACGTTGCCGACGGGATCTCAATGGAGCGGTTCCGAGCTCACGATCTCAAGATCGACTCGAAGCCCGATCTCTCGCCGGTGACCGAGGCCGATCGGGCGATCGAGACCTACGCCCGTGGGCGCATCGGCGCCGAGCGTCCGAGCCACGCGATCATCGGCGAGGAGTTCGGAGTCGTCGGCGACCGGGACGCGACATGGCGTTGGGTGATCGACCCGATCGACGGGACCCGTAGCTTCGTTCGAGGCAACGAGACTTGGGCAACCCTGATCGCCCTGCAGCGCGATGGCGAGTCGGTGGTGGGCGTGGCATCAGCCCCGGCCATGCGCCTGCGCTTCCACGCCACCCTCGGTGGCGGCGCCTTCCTCAACGGACGCCGGATTCACGTGTCCAAGATTGCCGACATCTCCGAGGCGCTGATCACGCACACTGCGATCCGCGGTTTCGTGATCACCAAGCAGGCCGAGCAGTTCGTCGCCCTCGCCGGCCGCTGCTGGGACGCACGCGGCGTGGGCAACTCGATGTCGCATCTCGCGGTCGCTCGGGGCACAGCCGACATCGGGTGGACTTCGCGGGCGAACCTCTGGGACTACGCCGCCCTCAAGCTGGTCGTCACCGAGGCGGGCGGGCGTTTCACCGACCGAAGCGGCGATGACCCCGTGCTCGGGGGTACCGGCATCTCGTCGAACGGGCTGCTCCATGACCTCGTCCTCGACGCCGCCGGCTACGCGCATGGAGATCAGAAATGAGGATCGGCACCATCCGCGACGGCATCGGACTCCTGCCGGCCCTCATCGAGGGCGATCGCGCCTACCGCCTCGATGACGTTCTCGGCGCCACGGGTGGAGCCCCGGTTGCGGTGCCGGATGGCACGGACGCGGCGACGGTGCTCGCCACGCGGAAGCTCGCTGCGGCAGCTCGCGCCGCGGCGGCCTCGCTTCCGGACCTGATCGCGCGTGGCGCAGCCCGCTCGTATCCCCTCTACTCCCTCGGTCCGCCGGTGCCCCGCCCCGGGAAGATCGTCTGTGCCGGTCGGAACTACGCCGACCACGCACGCGAACTCGGAGAGGATGTCCCGAGCCAGCCGATCCTCTTCGCGAAGCTCGCAACCTCCATTCGCGGACCCTTCGATGATGTCGTTCGTCCGCTCGAGGTCGACGACCTTGACTACGAGGCGGAACTGTGCGTCGTGATCGGCACCGGAGGGCGGCGCATCCCCAGGGAACGCGCGCTCGCGCACGTCGCCGGCTACTGCTGCGCAAACGACGTCTCGGCGCGCAACGCGCAACTCGGACTCGGCGACCAGTGGCTGCGCGGCAAGAGCTTCGACACCTTCTGTCCGATCGGTCCCTGGATCGTCAGTGCAGACGAGATTCCGGATCCGCAGGCACTGGCGGTGCGCTGCCGAGTCGACGGCAGTCTCCGTCAGAACGGAAGCACGGCCGACATGATCTTTGACGTCGCCACACTTATCGCGTACATCTCCGATGCGTTCACGCTGGAGCCCGGGGACCTGATCCTCACCGGCACACCCGCAGGCGTTGCGGTCGGTCAGAGTCCGCCGCCGTGGTTGCAGCCGGGCCAGCTGTGCGAGGTGGAGATTCCCGAGATCGGCGTGATCGCCAACAGGATTGTTGCCGAGGGGCAGGGTTCGACTCCACAATAAACGGCGTGGGGGTCAGGTGGAGGCGTCACAGCGCACGATCGCTTGCGGCGCTCGGGTTGGTGATAGTCGTGACCGTTGCCGCGGCAACCGCGGTGCTCGCCGATTGCGGCAACGTCAGCGTGGCCACCATCAACGGGACGTGGCAGCTGCGCGAGACGGTGGCGTCATACAGCGCCGGCACCCGGTTTTCGAACTACCGGCCGCCTGGGTTTCAGAGCGTCGATGTGATCGCCTTCACATCGACCTGCGGGACGAACGGAGTGTGCGCCGTGGCGATCGCTCCGAATCAAGCCGGCGCTGGGCAATGGTTCACGAGCTCGTCTCCCATCGGATTCACCGGTCCGGACAGCTCCCAGCCACTCGTCCAGACCGGCGCGAATGTCGCGGGGACCTACGTCACGTCAGGCGGCATCGGCGGTCCCAACCTGCCGCGATGCAACCCGCCACCCGGGTTCATCGACGCCACGACCACATTGCACGTGGTGACGGCCAGCCGTGCGCCATCCGGGAACTGGAACGCGACGTTGTTGACAGGAACATATGAGCAGACGGCTGGGCTCTGGACATGCCAGGGGGGCGTCGGCGTCAGAGGCGCGGTGGAGCACGTGACCCTGGAGGCGGTGCCCGCGGGGACCACCTTTCCGCCACGCGTCCCGACAACGTGCTCGCCCGCCACTGCAGCCGCGTCGAGGACAATGCCCACCAACCCGGACAAGTCGTCGATATCGTCGGCTCTGAGCACCCCCGCCGATGCGTTCGCATCGCTGGGCAACAGCCTCGTGAACGCGGCGATCACGCTCGCCATCATCCTCTTCATCACCTTCCCTTCGCAGCTCTTCAACCGGACGTTCGAGGAGAACTACGAGGAGATCCGAGCCATCGCGTCGCGCCGGCTGAGGTGGCTTCGAAAGCTGCGTCGCGAGGCCGCCGGTTCCACCACCGTTCAACGCTCCGCGCTGATCTTCGCCGTCGTGCTTCTTGTTGGAGCGACCCTCGGTGGCCTCAACGACCCGAAGTTCGGCTTCAACAGCAGGTCGGTAGCGACCTACGTGGCGGTGGTCCTCGCAATCCTCATCGGTGTCGCGGTCTCAGCAGCTGTCAACTCTTCGTATCGCCGTGCCCGCGGTCGCGCGGTGCAGTGGCAGTTCCATGCGCTGCCGGCCGGTCTCCTGGTTGCGGCGACCTGCGTCCTCATCTCGCGGCTCTCGCAATTCCAGCCCGGATACCTCTACGGCGTCATCGTGGGTATTGCATTCGGCGGGACGCTCACCAAGGAAGAGGCGGGCTACAGCACAGCGCTGGGAACGCTGGTGAGCCTCGTCGTTGCCGTGCTGGCGTGGTTCGCGTGGGTTCCCGTGCACACCGCAGCGGCTGCGGTGAACGCGGGGTTTGTCATCGTGGTCGCATCCGATCTCCTGGCGTCGCTGTTCATCGGCGGACTGGTCGGCAGCGTCATCGGGCTGCTGCCGCTCAACTTTCTCCCGGGCGGGACGCTGATCAGCTGGAAGCGCTGGGTGTGGGCCAGCGTCTTCGGGCTTGCCGTCTTCGGCCTGCTCGAGGTTGAGCTACGCCCGCAGTCGACGGCGGCTCACCCCGGCAGTGCCCCATTGATCACCGCCATCGTGCTCTTCGTGCTCTTCGGCGGCGTGTCCGTGGGGATGCGCATGTTCTTCAGCCGCCGCAAGCGCGGCCCGGCCGCGTCGACCGCCGCTCCGTAGGCGCGGCGATCGCTACAGGTGGATGCCGCGCATGAGCATCCCGAGCGCATACGCCTCGGGAGTCACCGTCTGCTCGCTCGGATCTGTGTCCTCATGTGACCGGGATCCGCTGTCCGGAAGCATCTGGAACGCGCCGGCCATGATCAACTGATGGACATTGGGCGCGATTGCGTGCACGAGCTCACCGAATTTCCCAACCCGCGTCGACACCTCGTGCGGGCGCTTGATCAGTGCCTCGACCACCATGTCCGCTGCCTCGTCGGAACTGATGGTCGGAAAGTTCTTGTACATCCCTGTGGGCGCGATCATCGGCGTGCGCACCAGCGGCATGTGGATGGTGGTGACGGCGATGCCGTCGGCCGCAACCTCGGGCGCGAAGCAGCGGGAGAACCCATCGAGCGCGTTCTTGCTTGCGACGTAAGCCGCGAAGCGCGGCGGGTATGCCTGGCCGCCGATCGACGTGATGTTGATGATGTGCCCGTCCTGGCGCTCCCGCATGCCGGTGATCACGGCCATGATCAGCGCGATCGCGCCGAAGTAATTCAGCTTCATGGTGCGCTCGAAGTCGTGGAAGCGGTCGAGCGAGTCGAGCACTGAGCGCCGGATCGAGCGCCCGGCATTGTTGATGAGCACGTCAACCCGCCCGTGGTCGGCGATGACTCGCTCGATGAGGCTCGTGCACGCGTCGTGGTCGCTGAGGTCGGTGGGGTAGACGTACGCCCTGCCGCCGGCGCTGTCGACCTCGGCGCGCATCTCCTCGAGCTGCTCGGTGCGCCGGGCGACACCGATGATCGTCGCGCCTGAGACCGCGAGGTGCTTGCACACTGCTCGTCCGATCCCACTCGACGCACCCGTGATGACCACCACACGGCCGCCCACCACGCGACGCACATTCGCGGGCGTCGGCAGTTGCGGGTCGAGATGTCGCTCCCAGTAGTCCCAGACCTTCCAGGCATATTCGTGAAGCGGCGGACAGGTGACTCCGCTGCCCGCCAGCGCAGCCTGCGCATCAGTCGCGTCGAAGGTCGCCGGATAGTCCATGTACAGGAACGCCGCCTCGGGAATGCCGAGGCGTGCCAACAGCTGCTGGCGCATGCGCTTCACGGCGGGCAGCGAGCCCATCGCCGCGAATCCACCGGGAATCATCCGCGCCATGCGCCGGTCGATACGGAGCGCGAACTCGGGTGCGTGCGCCGCTCGGCAGAAGGTGTTGAGTGTGTCCCCGAGCGACAGCGGGGCGGGGTCGACGATGTGGAAGGCCTGCCCGTCGAGACCGTCGAGGTGAGCAATGTGATCGATTGCCTTGGCCACGAAGTCGACCGGGACGAGGTTGAACGGTCCGCCCTCGGGCCCGATGAACGGCATCCACTGCGGGAAGGCGTCGCGCATCTGCTGGATGAGCTTGAAGGCGTAGTACGGCCCGTCGACCCGATCCGCCTCGCCGTTGTCGGACGACCCGACGACCATGCCCGGGCGGTAGACCCGCCAGGGAACGGTCGCGTCGGTCCGTACGATGCGCTCGGACTCGTATTTGGTCTGGTAGTAGGGATGGTCGAGCTCCTGGCCCTCATCGAACATCGCCTCGGTGAAAGAGCCCTTGAAGCGGCCGGCCACGGCGATGGAGCTGACCAGATGGAGGCAGGCGGCGTCGATTTCGTTGGCGAGCCCGACGAGGTTGCGCGTGCCCATGACGTTGGCGCGCTCGGTCTCATCGGCATCGGCCGTCAGGTCGTAGATGGCGGCGAGGTGGAAGACATGAGCCCCACGGAGCTGTTCGCGATCGTCGACCGACAGCGCGAGTCCCGGCTCGGTGAGGTCGCCGGTCAGGGCGTGGAGACGTTTGCCCCCCGGATCGAAACGCTCCCGCTGGGCGGCGAAGCGGGCTCGCGAACCGTGGCGGACGAGCACGAAGACGTTGTCGCCTCTGGCGAGGAGCAGTGGGACCAGGTGGCGACCGATGAAGCCGGTCGCACCCGTGATGAAGTACGTCACGCGGCCGACAATAGCCTTTTGGGACAATCGGAGACAAAGCCATGCCTGAGCCAGTCATCGTCGCCCTCGGCAGATCCCCCATCGGACGGGCGATGAAGGGTTCGCTGGTCAACATCCGCCCCGACGACCTCGCCGCCAGCGTCGTGACCCAGGTGCTGGACCGGCTGCCCCAACTGGATCGCTCGACCATCGAAGATCTGATCTGCGGCTGCGGGCTTCCCGGCGGCGAGCAGGGCTTCAACCTCGGCCGCGTGATCAGCATCCTCGCGCGCCTCAACGCCCCCGGTACGACCGTTACCCGCTACTGCGCGTCGTCACTCCAGACCACCCGAATGGCAGCGCACGCAATTCGCGCCGGAGAGGGCGATGTCTTTCTCAGCGTTGGCGTCGAGTGCGTGTCGCGGTACATGAACGGCTCGAGCGACATGTCCCAGTGTCAGAACGAACGCCTCCAGCCCGGCAATCCGGAGCGCTTCCCCGACATCTATCTGGCGATGGGGCAGACGGCCGAGAACGTCGCGGCTCGCGAGGAGATCTCGCGCGAGGAGATGGATCGCTTCGCACTGCGCAGCCAGCAGCGCGCGGTCGCCGCCCAGGACGACGGCTTCTTCGGTCGCGAGATCGTCTCGATCACGCTGCCCGACGGCGGGACCCTCACCAAGGATGACGGGCCGCGCCGGGAAACGACACTCGAGAAACTCGCGGAGCTGAAGCCGGTCTTCCGCGAGAACGGCACCGTGACCGCGGGCAACGCGTGCCCGCTGAACGATGGTGCTGCCGCGGTCGTGATCATGTCGGATTCGCGGGCTCGAGAGCTCGGCATCACGCCACTCGCCCGCATCGTCTCGACGGGGCTCACCTCGCTCGAGCCCGAGTACATGGGGCTCGGCCCTATCGAAGCGTCGCGCCAGGCGCTGGAGCGCGCCGGCATGACCCTCGACGACGTCCACGTCGTCGAGATCAACGAGGCCTTCGCGGCCCAGGTGATCCCGTCCGCACGGGGCATCGGGCTCGACCCGTTCGACGATCGCCTCAACCCGCACGGAGGGGCAATCGCGCTCGGTCACCCATTCGGCATGACCGGGGCTCGCATCCTCTGCACGCTGCTCAACGACCTGCAGACACTCGACGCGACCATCGGCCTCGAGACGATGTGTGTCGGTGGCGGCCAGGGCATGGCGATGATCGTCGAGCGCCTCAACTGAGGGTCACCGCGCACCACGGCGGGGTGGCGTCGGACTACAGGGCCACTCGCGGTCGCTGACCGGCCGGCCGGCCGGGCAGCACTACCTCGACGTCCACGGGCGTCTGCGCGCCGGTGGATCGGCGGCGCGGCGGACGGCTCCCCAGGATGATCGCGGCAAGAGCCTCAACGACCTCATCCGCCTCCCGACGGTCGAGGATCAGTGGAGCGAGGATGCGCACGCTGCCGCTCCCGCCGGGCAGGGCGAGGATCCCCCGTTGCTCAAGACGGCGGAGCAGCGTCGGGGCGTTCAGGCTCGTCTCAACAGCGACCAAGGCGCCGCACCCGCGGACCTCGCGGAGCTCGCCGAGGCGAAGCGCCCGCAGCCGGCCCTGGAGGCGCTCGGACGTCAGCTCGGCCAGCGCGCGGATGGTCGGGCTGAGCGCCGTCCTGATCGTGGCGTTGGCCGCGGCACAAACCAGCGGCGGACATGCGTCCTCGTGGTCATGGCGAGGCAGACGTGCTCGCCGCGAGATCGACGGGCCCACCGCGGTGACTCCAAATGGCATGCCATTGGCCAGCGACGATCCGAGGCAGACAATGTCCGGGCCGACGCCATGCGCCGCGGACGCCAGCATCGGTCCCATGCGCAGCGCGGTTCTCACCTCGTCCACCACGAGCATCGCGCCCGCCCGGCGGCAGAGCTCCGCAACCGACGCCAGGTAGCCCTCCGAAGGCACACGGATGCCCGCGTCGACCTGGATCGGTTCGACGAGCACGGCCGCCACGCGGTCATCGAGCTCGGCGCTCAGAGCCTCGAGATCGTCGAATGGCACCCGAACCACCTCAAGGCTTCTACCGGCGATGTCGCCGAGTCGCCGCCCGCTGCTGGCACCCCGTCCGCCGATCCCCGACCCATGGTCGGAGCGCTGCATCGCGATCAGCCGCGGCCGCGGCGACGCGGACGCAACCCACGTGATCGCGAGATCGACCGCCGCCGAGCCGGACGCCGTGAAGCTGACATGCGTCAATGGAACCGGGATGATGAAGCTGAGGGCCTCGAGCAATTCCTCACGCAGGTCGTAGTCGAATCCCGGCGGAACCCCGCCGAAGGACGTCAACTGGGCGCTGATCGCCTCGACGACGCGCGGGTGGTTGTGACCCAGCAGTGTCGTCCCCCCGCTCGAGGTGAGATCGAGGTACCGGCGGTCCTCGTCATCCAACACGTATGCCCCATCGCCTCGGACCAGGCGCAGGTCACGTGAGGTGCAACTCAATTCGTTGAGCCACCGATCTGGAAGCACCGCAGTCACCGTTGAACCTCCGCTATGTGCGCTAGCGTACATGCAGTCAGCGATTCGTGACCGATTGTTCAGCGCCGGCGCGACCGCCTGCTTTACATCCGACGCCATCGCGCTGTACTCTCCGTTTGACCTGCCAGCGTCGTGCGACGCGTTCGACGAGGTCCGGGGGCAAAAGCACTTTCTTGGGAGGCCGGCGTTCGGGGGAGCGCCGGCCTCATTTCTTTCGAGGGGCGCTACTCGCCGAGTGCGATCGGCCGATTCGGGTCGGTGATCCACTCGCTCCACGACCCCGCATACAGCGCGGCATCGATGCCCGCGAGCTCGAGCGCGAAGACCCCCTCGGTCGCGACAACACCCGATCCGCAGTACACGGCGACCGGTTTGCCCGCCACCACGCCGGCAGCGGCGTATCGCTCGCGCAGCGCGTCCGGCGAGAGAAACGTGCCGTCGGGATTCTCCGTCTGCTGCGCCGGAACGTTGTGCGCATCGGGGATGTGCCCCGCCACCGGGTCGATCGGCTCCGTCTCGCCCCGGAATCGCTCCGGCGCTCGTGCATCGATGAGCACCCCGGTGCGCGCGATCGCCGCGGCGCCGCCGGCATAGAGCAGTGGCATGCCGCCGGGCGTCGCGTCGAAGTCTCCCGGTTGCGGGTCGCGATCCCCGCCCTCCTCCACTCCAAGGCCCGCCGCAACCCACGCGGCGTAGCCGCCGTCGAGAAGCGCGACGTCGCCGTGTCCGAAGTACCGGAGCAGCCACCAGGCGCGGGCGGCGGATGTACCGGTGCCGGCGTCGTAGGCGACCACCAGGCGCGAGCCACCCACGCCGTGCCGGCGCATCGCCTCACCAAATGCTGCGGCATCAGGCAAGGGGTGCCGGCCCGGACCGGGCGGAGCGCTGAGCTCGCGGTCGAGATCCACGTAATGCGCCCCTGGAATGTGACCCGTTCGGAAATCGGCGACCCCAGACGGTCCGCCCAGCTTCCAGCGGACATCCAGGACGACTGGAGGATCGTTCGTCGCAAGTCGTGCCGCGAGTCCGTGACAATCGAGCAGGAGCGATACCATTCCCTCAGGATCCCCCAATGACAGTGAGCGATGAAACCTCAGTGAAGGCGGCTGCGTTAGCTCTTCGACCGCGCCGCTCGAGCGCGTCCTGAGACCGAACAATGGTACGGTGGAGATGCATGGCTGACCAGACTTGGCGGAGCCGCGGAAGCTTCATGCTCGCCGGTGGCGCAGCTCTCGGCGCATTGCTGCTCACCTCGTGTGCACTTCCAGGAACGGCTGCGCCGGTCGGCAATATCAGCACCGTACACGTCGCCGGAGTGCCCGCCGTTGTGGCACCGCCGGTGATCGCCGTCACTCCCTCCAATGCGTCGCAGGGCGTCGGCCTTGACGCGCCCGTGATCGTCACCGTCAATACCGGACACCTCGACACGGTGTCGCTCAGCGAGGCCGGCTCGTCGACGCCGTCGCCGGGTGTGATGTCACCCGACGGAACCTCGTGGCAGATGGACGCAGGCGCTCGACCCGGGGGCGCACTACACGGTGGTGGCCACGGCAACGAGCACCGAGGGCTCGACATCCACCTCAACGTCGAACTTCGTGACCCTCACCGCCAAGAGCCGGCTGCTGACCGGGATGACCCCGCTGGACGGTGAGGTGGTCGGTGTTGGCGAAACGATCGATCTTCGCTTCAACACCTCAATCCCCGCCGGAGAGCGCGCGCCTCTCCTCGAACGCATCCAGGTCACGTCGACCCCCGCGGTCATGGGCGCCTGGCACTGGCTGGCTGCAGATGTCGTGCACTTCCGGCCGGCGACGTACTGGCCGTCCGGCGCCAAGGTGACCGTCGCGGCCAACCTCAAGGGGTTTGGCGTCGGCAGCGGGATCTGGGGCCTCGGTGACTGGACGTCGAGCTTCACCGTCGGCGCCAAGCACCTCTCGATCATCAACAACGCGAACCACACCATGCAGGTGTTCAACAACAACAAGTTGTTCGCCACCTACCCCGTCAGCCTTGGGAAGGGGGGGTTCGCGACCATCCAGGGCACCCTGATCGTTCTCTACAAGACCCCGGTCGTGGTCATGAAATCCTGCCCCACGTTCCACACTCCCGCGGCGTGCATCCCAGGCGGCGCTCAGTACTACAACGACCCGGTCTACGAAGACACGGCCATCTCGACGAGCGGCTACTTCATCCACGCCGCGCCCTGGTCGGTCGGCTCTCAAGGGCGAGCCGACGTGTCGCACGGCTGCGTCAACCTCAGCAACGCGCGCGCCACGCAGTTCTACAACTTCAGCATTCCGGGCGACGTCGTCCAGGTCGAGAACACCGGGTACAACGCAAGCTACTCGGACGGCGAAGGTGACTGGCAACTGTCCTTCGCCGCATTCTCCAACACCCAGGGACTTGGTCCCGTGTGGACGGGTCCGGTCGGCAGTTCCTCCCTTTCCGGCCAGGTTTCCTGACCGCCGCCGCAGGCTGACCGGGCTGCTGAGCGTTGCGTGCGATCGTCGTAGCAGGGCCGGGTGGCCCCGAGCAATTGCGCATCGAGGAGCGCCCCGATCCAGTCGCCCGTGAGGGTGAGATCGTCGTCCGCGTCGCGGGTGCCGGCATCAACCGCGCGGACCTGCTCCAGCGCCAGGGCCTCTATCCGCCCCCGCCCGGTGCCAGCGACATCCTCGGACTCGAGGCCTCGGGCGTGGTTGCGAGGGTCGGGCCCGGCGTCGAGTCGGTCACGGACGGGGACCGGGTCATGCTCCTGGTCGAAGGCGGGGGATATGCGGAGCTCGTCGCGGTGCGCGCAGCCCAGGCCGTGCGCGTTCCAGACAACATCGACCTGATCACGGCGGGCGGGATCCCCGAGGTCTTCATCACCGCCCACGATGCGCTCATCACCAGGGGACATCTGCAGGACGGTGAGACCGTGCTCATCCATGGCGGCGGCGGCGGCGTCGGCACCGCCGCGATTCAGCTCGCGCAGCAGCGCGGGTGTCGAGTCCTCGTGACGGCGGGCTCCGCGGCAAAGCTCGAGCGCTGCGTCGAGCTCGGCGCGGATGCGGGAATCAACTACCGCTCGGAGGACTTTGTCGCACGGGTGCGCGAGCTCACCGACGGGCGCGGCGCCGACGTCGTGCTCGACATCATGGGGGCGTCCTACCTCGAGCAGAATCTTCAAGCCGTGGCCACCGATGGGCGCATTGTCGTGATCGGCTTGCAGGGAGGCACGCACGCCGACATCGACCTTGGCACGACGCTGCGTCGCCGCATCTCACTGATCTCCACCGCGCTGCGAGCCCGCCCCGCCGCCCAGAAGGCGGCGATCGTTGCCGCCTTCGCCGCCGACGTCCTCCCCGCGCTCGCCCAAAGCCGCATGCGGGCGGTGGTGGACCGGGTGCTCCCCCTGGAGGACGCCGGTGAGGCCCACCGGCTCATGGCGGGCGGTGACGTGGTCGGCAAGATCGTGCTCGACGCATCAGCGCGTGCCTGAAACCGACGTCTGGGCAACCTGGCTGCGAACCGCTCGGGACGGCGGAAGTCCGGAGATGCGCGCCGGGAACCTGCGCCGCCTCGCGCCGGTGCGAGATCACATTCTCGACCGCGCCGAGATCCGCCCCGGCGATACCGTCCTCGACGTCGGCACCGGCCAGGGACTGCTCGGACTTGCGGCCCTGGAACGAATCGGTCCCGACGGCCACGTCATCTTCTCGGACGTCTCGAAAGCACTGCTCGACGACTGCCGCGAGGTCGGTGGCGCGGATGTCGGCCGGCCGGCAGTCGAGCTTCGTGCGTGCGACGGCGACTGACCTGTCGGCGGTCGCGACCAATTCGGTTGACGTCGTCGTGGAACGGGCCGTCCTCCTCTTCATCGAGGACCGAGCGCAGGCTCTGAGCGAGTATCGGCGAGTGCTTCGGCCTGGCGGTCGCGTCTCGCTCGGTGAACCGCTCAACAGCTGGATGAGCCTCGACCGCCCCGGCTTTCTCTGGGGCTACGACGTGACGGCGGCGACCGACCTGGAGCGAAAGCTTCACGCGGCGGATCGTGCGAGGCGGGCGTCGGACGATGATCTCCTCCGCGGATTCGATGAGCGGGACCTCGTCGCCATGGCCCGGGGCGCCGGGTTCCTGCGCGTTGAGGCACAGACCGAACTGTCGCTCGCGCCACCGCCTTCCCGCGACGACCTCGACGTCTTTCTTGACACCGCCCCGAACCCGCTCGCTCCGACGACCCGCGTGCTCATGTCGGCAGCGCTCACCGCCTCCGAGTCGGAGCGCTTCACGGCGGTCCTGCGTGCCGCGCTCAACGGCGGCCGCGGCGAGCGCCGTCACGCGATGACGTTCCTCCGAGCCTGGCGATGACCGGCGGCCTCGGCGCGACCACGTGGGACACCGTCGTCGTGGGCGCCGGTCACAACGGCCTCACCGCGGCCGCCTACCTCGCACGCGCCGGTCGCACGGTGCTCGTGCTCGAAGCCCGCGATCGCATCGGCGGCGCGTGCACGCTCGAGCAGCCGTTCGAGGATCCCGGGTTCGTGGTGAGCCCGTGCGCGTACCTGGTCGGTCTTCTCCACCATCGGGTGATCGACGAGCTCGAGCTCCGCCGGCATGGCTACCGGGTGCATCTCGTCGACCCCCACCTCTGGTGCCCATTCGATGACGGAACAGCGCTGAGCCTGTGGGACGACTCCGAGCGGAATCACCGGGTTGTGGCTGCGATGAGCCCCGGAGACGCTGACGGGTACACGCGCTACGAGCAGCTCTTCGGGCGCATCCGGCGGGC
Organism: Candidatus Dormiibacterota bacterium; assembly: GCA_963777445.1. GTDB lineage: Bacteria > Chloroflexota > Dormibacteria > Aeolococcales > Aeolococcaceae > Palsa-851. Next base: position 299,713 of record CAVZQR010000004.1, read on the forward strand.
GCTGCGCTCCGAACCGCACGACACCTGGATCGGCGACGCGCCGGATCGGCCGGCACTCGAGGAGCTTCTCGAGCACGACCCCGAGCTGATCGAGATCATGTTCGAGGAATCCATTGCGTCGGTCATCGAGCGACACGTCGGCGACGAGCGGCTGCGAACCGCCCTGCACGGGCAGGGATTGATCGGCACGTGGGCGGGCCCGCGTGACCCCGGCACAGCGGCGATTCATGCGATGCATTCGATGGGCACCATCGAAGGCAGGCCCGGCGCGTGGGGCTACGTCCAGGGCGGGATGGGCACTGTGTCGCTCGCTCTGGCGAGGGCTGCGGAAGAGGCCGGTGCGGTCATCACATGCAACGCCCGAGTCACCGAGATCGTGCCCGGTGAGGCCGTCATCCTCGGGGACGGCTCGCGGATCACCGCACGGACGATCGTCTCCAACGCTGATCCGCGAACCACGCTCGAGCTGCTCGCGGATGCGGCGCCGGCGGCGTTCGCGCGAAGGGTGCGCGACTGGCGCATGGAGGGACCGGTCCTCAAGATCAACTGTGCGCTCTCGAGGCTGCCGACCTTCACCGCGGCCGCGGCGGACGACGCCCCGCATCGCGCCATGGTGACCATCGCTCGCAGCCTCGACGAGACCCAGGCGGCATATGAACGCAGTCGCGCGGGCGAACCCGCGCCACGCTGGGCCGAGTTGTACTTCCATTCCGCGTACGACCCGTCGGTGGCCCCCGAGGGCAAGCACGTCATGAGCGTCTTCGCCGAATACGCGCCCTACACCCTTGCGACCGGGTCGTGGGACGAACGGCGTGAGGCCGTGGCCGATGAAGCGTTCGCCGAAATCGCGCGATTCGCGCCTGGCATCGCCGACTGTGTCGTTGCCCGTCAGGTCCTGGCGCCCCCGGACATCGAACGCGCCGTCGGGCTTGCCGGAGGCCACATCTTCCAGGGCGAATGCCTTCCCGATCAGATGTGGGATCGCCGGTTCTCGCCGCGCACGCCGATCGCCGGGCTGTACATGTGCGGCGCGAGCACGCATCCCGGCGGCAGTGTCATGGCGATCAACGGCCGCAACTGCGCGATGGCATTGCTCGCTGACACTGGCGCGGGCAGTGCCCGGCGGAGTGGTGGACTTTGAGGCTCCCGGCTACCTTCTCGGCTCGTACCGCATTGCCACCGCCCCCGAGCCGAAGTCCAGCCGGCTCACGAGCTTCAAGTCGACATGCTTCGATAACCCCGCGAACAACGTCGGCCCGTGGCCTGCGAGCCTGGGATGAACCACGATCTCGTACTCATCGATCAATCCCAGCTCCGCCAACGCCAGTGGGAGCTTCACACCTCCCACCAACAGTCCCTTGCCCGACTCCAGCTTGAGCTGCTGAACGGCCTTGCCCAGATCCCCGCGCACGAGTTCCGCGTTCCAATCGACCTGTTCCAGGGTGCTCGACACGACGTACTTCCTTGCCGCGTTGATCGTCTGGGCGAAGGGTTCCATCCAATCAGGTCTCGCTCCCGTCGGCGCCGTCGGCCGCCACGCCGATTCCATCATGTCGTACGTCACCCGCCCAAAGAGAAGGGCATCGGCCTGGTTGAGGTTCTCGGCGGCGTGACGATGCAAGTCCTCGTCCGCGGGGATTGCACGATGATCGCAGCATCCGTCCAATGTGACGTTGATGGAGTACCGAAGCGTTCGCATTTCGCAAGCGTACCGCCAGGGGAACGGTACTAGCGGCGCAGCCGTAGGGCGCTGCGAATCAGGCTCCACTCCTCGCTGTCGGCCACGCGGAGTGCGAGCAGCGCCGCCAGGTAGATGGCCGCTGACGCGAAGACGACGACGAACAGCATGAGGCGGCTGTCGTGGGGGTTGGCGACGTAGATGAAGGCGCCCATCACCATGCCGGCGATGATCGCCTTCCATGACGTGCTCACCACTCGTATCGTCCCGAGTTGCGCGCGCAGAACGAACCATCCCACGACCACCAGCGCCGCTTCGGTCACGACGACGGCCCAACTGGCTCCGAGGTATCCGTAGCGGGGGATCACCACCAGGTTGACGCCGACGTTGACCACCAGACCCACCATGGCCACGAAGGCGAACACGTTCTGCTTGTCAATCGCGTTGAGTGTCGCGGCAAACGTGTTGTCGGCAAACATGAACACAATCGCCAGCGCGAGGATCTGCAGAGCGGGCCCCGACTGCGGGTACATGCCGAGCAGGACGTCGAATTGTGGCGCGAGCATGAAGATGCCGACGGTGATCGGCCAGCCGAGAATGATCAGCGCCTTGAAGAACTTCTCGGACACCGGCAGCACGCGACCCGGTGATCGCCGGTGGTACACCGACAGCACTGGAAACACCACGCTTCGCAACGCGAAAGGGATGAACAGGAGTGCCTCGAATGGCTTGTATGCCAGGGTGTACCAGCCCACCTCGGCATACGGCCGGAAACGCTGCAGGATGGGCACGTCAACCTTGAAATACACGGTGGTGATGATGAACGTGATGCCGAGCGGGATTGCCACGCGCACCCAGGGCAGCAGCAGACCCGGTTCGAAGCTGATGCCCGGCCGGAGAACTCCCTTGGCGATGAGCACGACGGCGAAGTACACGCACGCGAAGGCGTAGCTGATCGCATACGTCCAGAGGAACCATCCTGTGTCCGCATGCGTGTTCATCCCCACGAGCACGAGTGCGAGAACGATCAGGGTCTCGGGAATGATCTCGATGATCTCGAAGGTGAGCTGCTGCATTGCGTACAGCGTGTTGCGCAGGAGCAACTGGTAACCCGAGAGCACCAGGATCGCGAAGGCGGGAAGGAAGAGGGAGGTCACGCCCGCAACGGAGAGCGCGCCCAGGAGCAGCGGGATCCCGATGACCGCACCGACCAGCTTGACCGAGGCGATGTTGTTCCAGTACCTGGCGAGTTGGTCGGTGTGGCGCGCACCCTCGCGGATGTACAGCGCCGAAAACCCCATGTCTGTCACCGTCCCGATCAGGCCGCCGTAGGTCACCGCGGTCTGCATCTCGCCGAACCGGGTCGATCCGAGGAACCGGCTGACCAGAATCACCGCGATCAGCGCAACGATCCGCGAGACGATGCGGACGATGAGGATCAGGACGGTGTTGCGAAGTGCCTGCGTCCCCATGCCGCCCGGCACGTCCGGCGCGACGCCGCCGCCGGGCGTGACTTCGTCCTGCAAGACGCTCATTCTATCCGCGCCCCGGCGCAGTGCCCGCCGCCGATCCCTGTCGATACACTGCGGAGACCATGCCTGACGTCGCGACCGAGGGACCTCGTACCGACGCCGGGCAACGCACCGACGGCGGAGCGCTGATGGCGCGAACGCTGCGAGAACGGGGTGTGACCACGGTTTTCGCTCTGCCCGGCGGCCACATCCTGCCCTTTCTCGACGCGTCCATCGACGAGGACCTCAGGATCATCGACACCCGGCACGAGGGCGCGGCGGTGCTCGCCGCCGAAGGCTGGGCATTGGCAACCGGGAATACCGGAGTCGCAGCGGTGACGGCCGGCCCGGGTTTTGCGAACGGCCTCATCGGGTTGCTCGACGCCGCAGCCTGGAGCGTGCCCCTCGTGATGCTCGCAGGCAGGACGAGCCGCAACCGGCAGGGACGCGGTGCCGTCGCGGACGTCGATCAGCGCGCGATCGCGGCGCCGATCGCGAAGTGGTCGGCGGCCTGCTCGGACACCGGCCGGATCCCTCGTTACGTCGCCGAGGCGCTGCATCGCGCCAGGAACGGGTGTCCCGGCGCCGTCTACCTCGAGGTGGATTCCCATGCTCTCTACGGCAACGCCGCCCCACTCGACGTCGTTCCACAGGGGTACCCGACTGTCCCCGGTCACGCCGCGGGCGCTCCCGCCGACATCGGTGCCGCGGTTTCCGCGCTTGCGGCGGCCGAACGACCCCTGATCGTCGCCGGCAGCGGTGCGTTCTGGTCCGGGGCAGGGGCCGAGATCGGGCGGTTCGCCGAGCTCGCGCAGGTCCCGGTGATCACGGCCAGCGCGGCTCGTGGGGTCGTCGCGGACTCGCATCCGTGGAGCCTCGGCTCACTCGTGCACGGTGGTCTCGCGATTCCGAGCGCGGACTGCGTGCTCGTCCTGGGTTCAGCGTTCAACGCCAACGTCATGTACGGCGGCGCGCCCCTCTTCGGAACCGACCAGGCGATCGTCCAGGTGGACATCGCTGCCGAGCGACTCGGCGGCAACCGAGCCGCCGACGTCACGGTGATCGGCGACATCGCGTCGGTGATGCGCGATTGCTGCGACGCCTGGGCCGTGACGCCACCCGGCAGGCAGGAATGGCTGGCCCGGGCACGTTCGCTCGCCGGAGCATCGCTCGACTTCTGGAATCGACAGGTCGACGAGCACACGGGGGAGCTGATCCACGCCGGTGCAGCGGCACGCGCTCTCGGCGATCTGGTGCACCACAGGTTCGGCGGCAGGGCCACGTGCGTCGCCGACGGTGGCGATGCCCTCGCGTGGGCGCTCGCGTATTTCAGGGCGGAGTTGCCCGGCCGGCTGCTCACCACCACAACGGCACTCGGAACGCTCGGCGTCGGGATGCCCTTCGCACTCGCGGCGCAGGCCGCCCGGCCCGGTGAGCCGGTGTTCCTCTTCACCGGCGACGGCGCGTTCGGGCTGAGCGCCATGGAGGTCGCCACCGCGGTGCGACACAACCTCCCCGTGATCGTGATCGTGTCGAACAACGCCGGCTGGGGTGACGTCCGCTACGAGCAGGACGAGCTCTTCGGAGCGGGCCGCCACGTCGCCAGCACGCTCCCCGGGGTTCGCTACGACCGTCTTGCGGAGGCGCTGGGCGGCCACGGTGAGCGCGTGGAGCGCCTCGAGGACCTGGTGCCTGCGCTCGATCGTGCGATCGACAGCGGCATCTGCAGCGTGATCGATCTGCAGACCGATCCGGGCGTCGTCTCCGAGCTGCTGCGCATGGTTGCCCAGCTCGGGCTGATGTAGGCATGCGAGCGGTCAGGCTCCTCGAGGCGCACCGCCTCGAGCTGGTCGATATTCCGGCGCCCGAGGCGACGCCCGGCGAGGTCGTCGTCCGGGTCGACGGTTGCGGCATCTGCGGATCGGACCTGACGTCGTACAAGGTCGGGCTGTTCACGGACGCCGTCCCGGGCCACGAGCTCGCTGGTGCCGTCGAGACGGTCGGGGATGGCGTCACGGGCTGGGCGGCCGGCGATGCCGTGGTCATCGATCCGAAGATCCCGTGCGGTAGCTGCGATGACTGTCGCGGCGGCGCGTCATACCGCTGCGCGATGGCGCTCACGTCGGGGATCGGGTTTGCCCGTGATGGCGGCTTTGCCGAACTGGTCGCCGTGCCTGCCGCGCTCCTCCACGCTCTTCCGTCAGGGCTGGCGGTGGAGCACGCATGCCTCGTGGAACCGCTCTCGGTGGCGATTCACGGCGTCGAGCGGGCTCGCCTCCACCCCGGCGACCCCGTGGTGGTCATCGGCCTCGGTCCGATCGGCCTGCTCACGGTCGCGACGCTTCATGCCCGCGGAATCGGACCGATCATCGGGGTCGAACCGGTCGAGGATCGGCGCCGGCTCGCGCTGGAGCTCGGCGCCGCCACGGCGGTTGTCGAGATTCGAGAGGTGCGCAGTCACATCGCCCCAGCGCCGGCCGTGATCGAGTGCTCGGGGTATGCACCTCTCCTCCACGGGGCGGCCGACCTGGTCGCCCCCGGGGGCCGACTGGTCCTCGTCGGAGTGCCATTCGGGGAGGCCACGGTCATCCCGCTCATGTGGGTGACCCGCGAGATCGAGATCATCGGGAGCATCGCGTCGAGTGCGGCGGATTTCGACGTCTCCCTCGGGATGCTGGCAGCCGACCCCGGGATCGCGAGAGTGGCGACCCGCCGTGCGTCGCTCGCTCAGGTGCCCGATGTGTTCGAGGAGCTGATCACGCCTTCTTCCGGGGGGAAGGTGGTCGTCGACCCCCGGCTTTGACGGATGGCTTCGCAGCCGGTGCCGGAGGGGGCACGACCGGGACCGGCGCGACCGCGCGCCAGCAGTACCACGCCGCCGTGCTCCGGTAGGGACTGAGGCCCTCGCCGAGCACCATGAGGGCCTTCGGCGTCGGCGCCGCCGTGTCGTGGATGCGTGCCCACCCGTTGCGCACGCCGAGATCATCCACCGGCCACACGTCCGGCCGGCGGAGCTGGAAGAGCAGGAACATCTCGGCGGTCCACCGCCCGACGCCGCGGACGGTCACCAGGCGCGCAACGATCTCATCGTCGCTGAGGTCATCCAGGTCGTGGGTTGGGACGGTTCCGTCAACGAACTTGGCGGCAAGGTCGATGATTGCGGCGAGCTTATTGGCGGAGAGGCCGGCCGCCCGCATGGTCTCGGGGTTCGTGGCGAGAACCGCCTCCGGCGCGACCGGCGCGCCGCCGAGCGCGGCCACGAGCCGCCCGTGGATGGTGCGTGCAGCGGCGCCGGCGAGCTGCTGCGACACGATGGCGCTGAGCAGGGACTCGAACGCTGAGCCAGCCTCCGGTCGCAGTTCCATGGTCGGGTTGGTGTCGACGATGCGCCGAAAGGCCGGGTCGATGTTCACGATGTGCGCGGCCCCTGGATTCATCCGGGTCATGCGGGACGCGCCTCGGCCACGGCCGCGAGCCCGGTGATGACCCGCGACCCGGGCAGCCGCAGCAGCCCGTCCGGCGCGAGCCTGATCTTCACGGAGCGGCTGCCGCCGCCGATCACCACGGAAGCCTGGGTCATCACGCGGCTGTCGATGTAGAGGGGCAGGGAGTCGGGCAGACCGAATGGGGTCACGCCGCCGATCATCATGGCTGTCAGCGCACGAGTCTGATCGGCGGTCGCGAATGACGCCTTGCGCACGCCGAGCAGGCCGCATACCGCGCGGTTGACGTCGAGCCGGCAGGTCGCAAGCACGACGCAGGCACAGGCGATGTCGGGTTCCTTGCGGGCGGCAACCACAATCGTGTTCGCGGACTGCTCCGGCGGAACCCCATACCTCGCGCAGAACGCCGCCGTATCGGCGAAATCGGGATCGCAGTCGAGCATCTCGTGAGCCACACCGAGGGCGGCGAGCCGGTCACGAACCCTCGCCTCGATGGCCCCTGCGTCCTCAGCGAGCATCGCATCCGCACGGTCGACCCGTAGAGTAGGACCTCAGCATGCGGATCACCGCCCCCACCGAGACAGCTCCCGGCGAGACCCGGGTCGCGCTGGTTCCACGCTCAGCCACGCAGTTGGTGTCCACGGGTGCAACGGTAGCCATTCAGACGGGCGCCGGCGCCGCGGCCGGGATCCCCGATGCCGCCTACACCGAGGTGAGCGCCGAGGTGGTGGCGGACAGGAAGACGCTCCTGTCCGGCGCGGACATCGTCGTGGTCGTGCGCCGACCCGACGCCGAATTCGTCGCCCAGATGAAGCGGGGATCGATCCTCGTCGGCGTCCTCGAGCCAGGCGGTGACCCGGGACTGGTCCGGGCCCTCGTCGACGGCGGCATCACGGCTTTTCGGCTCGAGGCGATGCCGCGGATCAGCCGGGCTCAGGACATGGACGTGCTGTCGTCGATGGCGACGCTCGCCGGCTATCACGCCGCGGTGATGGCCGCGTTCCGGCTGCCCCGGATCTTCCCCCTGATGATGACCGCCGCCGGGACGATCACACCGGCACGCGCGCTCATCCTGGGCGCCGGCGTTGCAGGACTGCAGGCGATCGCCACCTGCAAGCGGCTCGGCGCAGTCGTCGAGGCCTTCGACGTGCGTCCCGCCGTCCGCGACCAGGTGGAGTCACTGGGCGCCCGCTTCGTCGAGACCGGGGTCGAATCGGAGACGCAGCAGGACACCGGTGGCTACGCCCGTGAGCTCGAGGCCGACGCCCAGGCGCGCCAGCACCAGGTGCTCGCCGAGCACGTCAAGGAGTCGGACGTGGTGATCAGCACGGCGCAGATTCCGAACCGCAAGGCACCCGTGCTGGTGACGGCGGACATGGTCGCGTCGATGCGAAGCGGTTCGGTGATCATCGACCTCGCGGCGCCCGGCGGCGGCAACTGTGAGCTCACCCGCCCCGATGAGGAGGTCAACGCCAATGGCGTGCTCATCCTCGGGCCGATGAATCTTCCCGCCGCCATTCCGGGTCAGGCCAGCCAGCTGTACTCCCACAACGCCACCCGGTTCCTCAGCCAGCTGCTCAAGGAAGGTGAGGTGCACCTCGACTTCGACGACGTCGTGATCAGCCAGACGTGCATCACCCACGAAGGAAAGGCGATGGGCGAGCAGATCGAGGCGTTGCTGCAGGGAGCGAAGTCATGAGCCCCGGACAGACGCTCGCGCTCGGGGCCTTCATCTTCGCGCTCGCGGTGTTCGTGGGATTCCTGCTCATCTCGAAAGTCCCCACGATGCTGCACACGCCGCTGATGTCGGGAACCAACTTCATCCATGGCATCGTCCTCGTCGGGGCGATCACGGTTGCGGCAGCCGCCAGCGACACGCTCGGTTACATCATCGCCATGGTGGCGGTGCTGCTCGGCACCCTCAACGTCGTCGGCGGCTGGGTGGTCACCGATCGCATGCTGCAGATGTTCCGGCGCCGACCGACGGCTGATGCGCACAAGGCCGAGGCGCCGCCGGCACCCTCGGAGCACTGATCCCGATGCAGCCCTCCGCGCTCACCACCCTCGGCTACATGCTGACGGCGATCGCGTTCATGTTCGGTATCCAGTTGCTGCGCTCGCCGGCAACTGCGCGGCAGGGCAATCGCATTGCGGCCGTGGGCATGTTGCTCGTCCTCGGCATCACCGCTGCGCTCGTCCACAACACGGGTAACTGGCCGCTGATCATCCCGCCCATCCTCATCGGCATCGCGATCGGCGCGGTCTCGGCGCGGCTCGTGCGCATGACCGCGATGCCCCAGATGGTCGCGCTCTTCAACGGTATGGGCGGTGGCTCCGCGGCACTCATCGCCGCACAGGATTTCCGCACGGCGGTCGCCGGCGGCACGGCGCATCCGGACATCACCTGGGCGATCATGGTGAGCTGCATCATCGGCTCACTCAGCTTCGCGGGCAGCCTCGTCGCCTTCGCGAAATTGCAGGAGCTGATGCCCGGCCGTCCGCTCACGTATCGTTTGCAGAGCGCGGTCAACGGGCTGCTGCTCGTGGTCATCCTGGCGATCGCCGTCTACCTCATCGTCGGGGATCAGAACCTCGCGCTCTTCGCCGTCTTCATCGTCCTCTCGCTGTTCCTCGGCGTCCTCTTCGTCGTCCCGATCGGCGGTGCCGACATGCCCGTGATCATCTCGCTGCTCAACTCGTGCACCGGGCTTGCCGCAGCCAGCACCGGATTCGTGCTGAGCAACGACGTGCTCATCGTGAGCGGTGCACTGGTGGGCGCCTCGGGAACCATCCTGACCCTGGCGATGAGCAAGGCGATGAACCGGTCGCTCTTCAATGTGCTGTTCAGCGGCTTCGGCTCCAAGGTCGAATCCGCAGGGAGCGCCGCCGGCGCCGAGGGCGGCACCATCCACCCCACCACCGTGGAGGATCTCGCGCCGTTGCTGGCATTTGCACAGCTCGTGGTGATCGTGCCCGGGTACGGCATGGCCGTCGCGCGCGCCCAGCATGAGGTCAAGGAGCTTGCCGACGAGCTCGAGAAGCGCGGCGTCAGCGTCGAGTACGCCATCCATCCGGTGGCCGGCCGCATGCCCGGGCACATGAACGTGCTGCTTGCCGAGGCCAACGTGCCCTATACGCAACTGAAGGAGATGGACGCCGTCAACGGCGACTTCCCGCGAACCGACGTTGCTGTCGTCATCGGCGCCAACGACGTGGTCAACCCAGCAGCGCGCACCCAGACGAGCAGCCCGATCTTCGGCATGCCGATCCTCGACGTTGACAAGGCGAAGACCGTCGTTGTCCTGAAGCGGAGCATGGCGACGGGGTTCGCGGGGGTCGACAACCCCTTGTTCTACAAGCCGAACACCCTGATGCTGTTCGGGGACGCGCGCGCCTCGGTTGCCGCCCTCGTTGCCGAGGTCAAGAAGCAGTAGGCGGTGCCTTGCCTGTGGACGCGACGCTGCGCAGAGCGTTGAGCAGATCCGCGGGAGCCGTGTCCTTCACGACGTAACCGACGGCGCCACTCTTCAGTGCCTCGACCATTCGCTCGTGGCCGCCAAATGACGTGAGCATCATCACGCGCGTTCCGGGTGCGGTCTCGACGAGCCGGCGCGTGGCCTCGATGCCACCCATGCCGGGCATCGAGAGGTCCATCAGCACCACGTCGGGATGCAACTCCTGCGCCATCTCGAGAGCCTGCTCGCCGGAGTCCGCAAGTCCCACGACCTCGATGTCCGGCTCGTGCCCCAGGAACGACGCAAGCCCCTTGCGCACGACCGGGTGGTCGTCCACGATCATGACGCGCGTCGCTAGAGCGGACATCTGCAATCCACTCTACTCGATGGGCAGCGTCAAAACGACGAGCGTGCCACGACCTGGTTCGGAGTCGATGGTGAGCGTGCCTCCGGCCTCCTCGGCAACCTCGACGATCGTCGCGGTTCCGAGGTGCCCATCCGCTCGCTGGCGCTCGATGTCCTTCTGACTGAAGCCTCTCCCGTCATCCTGGATGCTGAGGACTGCCGAGCGCTCCTCGGTGATGAGCTCGACCTTGACGTTCTTGGCGTGCGCGTGCGCCGCGACGTTGCGAAGGATCTCGTTGGCAACGCGGAAGATCAGCGCAGCGCGATCCGCACGGAGGCGGAGGTCGGGCGGGAGATCGAGCTCATAGTTCGTCCCCTTGCGCTTGACGGCCCGAAGAACCTCGACAAGCGCCGCCTGAAGACCCTCGCGGCGGAGTGTCGGCGGTGCGAGTTCAATGATCAAGGTGCGCAGATCCTTCATCGCGCCGCGGGTTTGGTTCGCCGACGACTCGAGGAGTTCCAGGAGGTCGCTCTCGCCATTTCCGCCGGACGCCGCGCCCTTCAGATGCGATGCCTCGGCCGACAACGCGAAGGCCATTCCGGCCAGGCTCTGCACCGGGCCATCGTGGAGGTCTCGTGCAATCCGGCGTCGCTCCGCCTCGCTGGCACCGAGCGCTTTCTGCAGGTTTCTCTCGATTTCCTCCTGGTCCGCCTTCTGCTGCTTCTCGTACTCATTCACGGCGCGAGTGAACCGGACCAGGAACACGTGCAACAGGATGACGGGCGCCAGCAGCGCCATGAACCCGACCGTCCTCGCGTTGTCGTACATCGTCACAAACGCGAAGGCGGCGAAGCCGTAGCCAATGCTGTAGTGCAGCACGGACAGCCGCTGGCGCAGCACGCGGCTCATCGGTGTGCTGCGATCCGAGAGGTAGATGACCAGCGCCAGGAATCCTGAGTTCACGAGAAAGTGGACGAATCCGGCGGCGACGCCGGCCGCGAGATCTGACCCCGTGCCGTGTCCCGTTCCAGGTCCGTGGATCCACGCGAATGCACCCCAGGCCGCGACGTTGGCAAGGAACGTGTTGGACATGTTGAAGGTCGAGCGAAACCAGCCGTTTCGCAGGCGTACGGCCGAGCCGGTCGCCTCGGCGAAGGCGCCGATCGCTGCCCCCGCCGGTCCGAACGTGACCGAAAGGCCAAGATGGATGAACGGGGTCGGCACCCAGGATGCGTTGGTGGCCTGATGGGCAGTCCTGACTGGGAACAGCGACATCAAGAAGATGGTCAGTCCGGCGACTCCGAAGGTCACATAGTCGACGCGGACACGGACCGTGAAAATTGCAACGATCGCCACGATCGCGGCAGCCACAGCCACGGCCACGACATAGGCAACCAGCCCGACGTTGTAATCGACGGGACCCAGCGACGGCGTTTTCGGCAGCAGATCTAGGCTTTGGATCCTCGTCGAAATGCTGCGAAACAATCCAACTTTCTCAGCCCCATTTGCCCGGGGTGCGACGGCATCCTGCGCCATGGGTTCGATCCTATTCCGGAAGCGGCGTATGGCGCGGTGGACGTGACAGCATTGTCAGCTCGTGATGGTGCAAAACCCAGTCCGTACATGACGTTTGACGCGTTGTGTCGAACTCCACTGCGTCGCGTGCGTCAGTGATCACAACGCGAAGAAATAGCGAAGAGATGTGAACGCAAGATCGCATTGAAGGTCTTAAGCCCAGAGAACCCCCAGAGGATTAGAGTAGGTGCAACACCCACGCGTCGGCGGTCAGGTCTCACGCTACCCGCTGGCGCAAATTCCTAGGAGGTTCCCATGGCTACTTGGGGCGACAACGAGAACTGGGGCTAACAACCCCTAGAGGTGCCCGGCACCCACTGTAGAGCGCCGGTGTGACGATCCATTGGGTAATTCCGTGACGGGCTGTTAACGGGTCGATCGCGTCATTATCACGGAGGGGCCTGTCGAGGCGGGCCGCCGGGTGCGCACATGCGCGCATTCGGCCCCGGGTTGGCGGCCGCTCGCGTACGCTTGCGTCGCGATTGAGAACTCCTGAAAGGACCCCACGCTGAGAGCCGCGGCGGGTGCTTCGACCGCCCATTTGCGCGCGCCTCGACGTGCGCTGAGCCCCGCTGTTCGGCTGCTCGTCGCCGCAGGGACTTCCAGCTACGGAGACTGGCTGACAACGGTTGCGCTGGTGGTCCTGTTGTTCCGGGCGACCCAGTCCCCGATCGGCCCCGCGGTCTACATGATCGCCCGCGTGGCGCCGCGGCTCGTCGGCCCGTTCCCGGGCGGAGCGCTGGCTGATCGCTACGGTCCTGCCCCCATCGCCGCGGCGTGCGCCGTCGTTCAGGGTCTGCTCACCGCCTCGATCGTGGTCTTCGCGGACAGCAAGATCATCTGGCCGATCTTTGTGGTGGTTGCGCTCGCGCAGTTCTTCAGCTCGGCAGCCCAGCCGTGCTACGGAGCTCTCATCCCCCGGGTCACCGATGCGGCCGGATCTGGGACGCATCCAGGGCGTCTACTCGGCCCTCAACAGCTCGAGCCTGATGGTCTCCCCGGCAATCGGTGCGCTGGTGCTCCCTTTCACGGCACCCGAGGTGCTCGTCGCCATCGACGCCGCCACCTTCTTCTTTGCCGCTGCGCTGGTCGCAACCCTCGCGGGCGTGGGCAACGATGGCGCCCAGCCGGAGACGCGCACGCGGCGTATGTCGGCGGGGATTCCGATCGTGCTCCGCGATCCGATGCTCCGATTCCTCGCGGCCGCATACATCTCCAACGCCGCGGCCGTGACCGCTCTCCAGGCGGTCCTGGTGGTGGCCGCTGCCCAGCGGTTCGGTCACGACACGGCCGTCGGCTGGCTGTACGCCGTCATCGGCGCCGGTTCGCTGATCGGCACGCTCCCGGTCATCCGCAAGACCCCCGAGCGCGTCAGCCAGAGGCCGATCATCGCGTTCACCGTACTCGAGCTCGCGCCGCTGACGGGCTTCGTCTTCGTTACCTACATCCCCCTTGCCATCGCACTGCTCTTCCTCAGCGCCGTCGGATCCACCCTGTATCAGACCCGAGGTGCCGTCGGACTGCAGCAGCGCGTCCCCCGTGAGCTCCTCGGGCGCACCACGGCGGTTGAGCGTTTCGCCGGCTATCTCGGCATGTTGCTCGGTGCCATTGCCGCGGTGTCGCTGGTCCAGCCGCTTGGCTGGGAGTCGACGGTGCTCATCGTCTGCGCGGCCGGAGCGACGCTCCTCTTCGTGATCGCGGTCAGTGAGGGCGGCGACCCCGCCTGACGTCGACCGCGTGTCAGCATGCCAGGAAGAGCCGCAAAGAGTTGTGCAGATGTGAACAACACTTGTTAACTCAGCCCAAGCACCCCGAACGCAGCGAGCGTGGACACAGCACGCTCACGGGGCCAATCTCGGCACGACATGTCGGGGAATTGGTGCCGGCGGTATCCATGGAGGCGGAAATGGCAGAAGGCGCAGGCTGGGGCTGAGTCCCGGCTCGTGATCCCCGAGCCGCTCGGGGTTTCTGAATCCGTTGGTGCGACGTCGTGGGCTCCTCTGCCCACGGCGTCGCGCTCGTTTCCCGTCCCCGCGCTCCAGGAGTGATATGCCGATCGACACCGCCCGGTTCTTCCCACGAGCCGCGGAGACGCTCCCCAGAGCCGATCGATCCACACGTCTCCTCGTCGCAGCCGGAATCTCAACCTACGGAGACTGGCTGACCGTCGTCGCGCTCGCCGTCCTGCTCTTCGATCTCACCCACCGTCCTGAGGCTCCGGCGCTCTACATCCTCGCGCGGTTCGCGCCGAAGGTGCTCGGACCCACGCTGGGCGGATCTTTGGCCGACCATTACGGGCCGAGCCTGGTCGCCGGATACTCGGCCCTGGCGCAGTGCGTCCTGACCCTCGCCATCGTGGTCGCTGCGAACACCGGGACGATCTGGGCGATTCTTGTCGCCGTCGCCTGTTCCGGCTTCCTGGGATCGGTCGCACAGCCCGCCTACGGCGCATGCATCCCGCGCGTCACCGCGGCTCCCCGCCTCCTGCGGGTCAACGCGCTCTACAGCGGTCTCTTTGAATCGAGTGTGCTGGTTGCGCCAGTGGCCGGCGCGCTCGTTCTGCCCTTCGTTCAGCCGCAAATCCTCGTGGCCGGCGATGCGGCTTCGTTCGGGCTTGCCGGCCTGCTCGTCCTGTCCCTGCGCCTCGCTGCGGTGGAGCCGGCGCCGTCGCGCTCGGTCGAGCGGTCGGGCGCCGCCGCCGTCGTCGCTGGCGATCCAATGCTCCGCACCCTCGCCGCGTCGTTCTTCTGCAGTGCGGCGGCCATCACCGCCCTGCAGGCGGTCCTCGTCGTTGCCGCGGCGCAACGCTTCGGGCAGGCGACCGACGTGGGATGGCTCTACGCATCGGTCGGCGCCGGAGGTGTCACGGGAAGTCTCGTCCTCCTGCGCTGGACGCCGCGCAGCATCGGCGCTCGGGGGGTCGCGCTCGGCTTCCTGCTCGAGGTGGTGCCGCTCGGGCTCTTCGCGCTCGTCGGCGGGCTGCTCCCGGCGCTCGGGCTCCTCTTCGTCAGCACGGCAGCCGCGGCGCTCTACCAAACTCGCGGGCAGACCACCCTCCAGCAGCGTGTTCCCGCCGAATTGCTCGGCCGGGTCAACGGCGTCATGCGCCTGCTCCTGTACGCGGGGATGCTGGTCGGTGCCGTCGCCGCGGTTGCCCTTGTGGAGCCGGTCGGCTGGACGGCACTGGTGCTGGGCGCCGCAGCGGCCTCGGTCGTGGCTTTCGTCCCAGCGTCGTTCGCCTATCGACGGGGCCCACGGCGCCCCGACGAGGTCACCCTCGCCGGGACACCGATGGTCCTGGTGTCAGCTCAGACCGCGACCGCTTCGCGGGCTTCCTTCTCGATGGGCAGGCCCACCGAGTTGCCCCACTCGCTCCACGACCCGTCGTAGTTGCTCACCCGGGGGAAGCCGAGCAGGTAGCTCAGCACGAACCACGTGTGCGACGAGCGCTCACCGATCCGGCAGTAGGTGATCACCGACTTGTCGTCGGTCACGCCCTGCGCGGCGTAGAGCTCGCGGAGCGCGTCGGCCGGCTTGAACGTGTCGTCCTCCTGAATGGCCTGTGCCCAGGGAATGTTGGCCGCACCGGGTATGTGTCCGGCGCGCTGTGCGCCTTCATTCGAGTACTCCGGCGGCGCCGAGATCTCGCCCTTGAACTCAGCGGGGGAGCGCACGTCGACGAGCGCGCGGCCCTCGACACCCAGTGACTTCTCGACATCGCCGCGGAAGCTGCGAATCGAGGTGTCGGCGTCGGCCGCCTTGTAGGCGGATGTGGTGAACGACGGGGTCTCCTCGGTGACCTCGCGACCTTCGTCGATCCACTTGCGGCGGCCGCCGTTGAGGAGACGGATGTCGGCATGGCCGTAGATCCGGAACGTCCAGAAGGCGAACGCCGCGAACCAGTTCCGGAAATCGCCGTAGAGCACGAGGGTGGTCTCGGGGGTCGCGCCGACCCGCGAGAGGAGCTGCTCGAACTGCTCCTTCGAGAGGATGTCGCGACGGACCGTGTCGTTGATGTCGCGCTTCCAGTCGACCAGCTCAGCGCCGGGGATGTGCCCCAGCTCGTAGGAGGCCGACGGGTCGTAATCCACTTCGAGCACCCGCACCTGCGGGTCGGTGAGGTGACCGGCCAGCCACTCGGTGGTGACCAGGACCTCTGGATGGGCGTATTCGGTCATGAGGAAATGCTCCTGTTGCTATTGGCGATTCCTGAGCGGCGATCGGCCGCACGCTTGCGAGATGTCGGACGCGGGCAGTTCGCCGTCGCGTTCCCGGACTTCACGATGCCTAGGCCGGACAGCTTGCCCTGTCAGATCGGCAGCGTCCCCAGTCGAGCCAGCGACGGCGCGTCAGCCGAGGTGTCTCGTCCATGTGTGCGCCGATGGTATGGAATCCCCAGCGCGGAAGTCAAGTTTCTCCGGTCGAACTGCGTCAGTCAGGACTCCGCGCGCTCTTCGAGTCGCCGTGCGAGGACGTAGCCCCGGCTGGTCTGGACCTCGACGTCCGGGTAGGGTGATCGCACCAGTCGCGCCAGCACCTCGAATCCGGCCGCCGTGATGTCGGCTGTGAGGTGCTCCAGATCGAAGAAGCGGAATTCCATGTCTACGGCAACCCCCAGCATCTCGTCGGCGTGCACGGTTGCATCGCCCTGCTCACCGAGGTGGACGGCGACCAGGAGGAGTCCCCGATCAGCGAGGGTGCGGTGGAACTCGCCCAGGGCGGCCCGAACCTCGGCGTCGCTGGTGAGGTGGATGATCGAGTAGAACGCGATCGCTCCCTGCCAGCGTCCGTCACCGGCCGTCAGCGCCGTCATGCTGCCCACCTCGAACGAGAGTGCCGGGTGTAAGGCCCTGGCCCGGGCGACCATCGCGGGGGAGAGATCGATCCCGGTGACGGCGACACCCAACGAGGCGAGGAAGGCGCCCACATGGCCCGGACCGCATCCCGCGTCGCACACCGACGCGCCGTCCCCGAACTCCTCCTGCAACTGTTCGGCGAACGCGGTCAGGAGCGCTCGGTCGAGCGGTTTGTGGCGAAGTTCGCCGTGCACCCGGTCGACATAGGCGTCGGTGGCCGCGTCGTAGCTCGCCCGCACCCGTGCCTGGTGATCCGGCGCCGGGTCGCTGCCTGCTATCTTCGCGACGCCATGCGTCCTTGGACCGCTCGCGCCCTCGCCGCCGGTGTCGATGCCGGATGTCTCGCCCTCTTCGTCGCCCTCGGCCGCGCAAGTCATGACATCTCCTCGGGGGTCGCGTGGTACCTGACCGTGCTCTGGCCGTTCCTCGTCGGATGGTTCGTCGTCGCCCTCGCGACGCGCCTGTACAAGTCGCCGGTCGATCGGTGGCTGATGCTCACGTGCACGTGGGTTGCCGGCACGGCGATCGCGCTTGGGCTGCGGGGCGCGGTCACCCATCGCGCGACGCCGATCGCGTTCATCATCGTGGCCTATATCTTCATCGGCTTGATCACGTTCGGGTGGCGCCTCTTCGTGCGCGGCCTCGCATGGGTGCGCGGCCGCGAGTCAACGGCGTCGCGGATCAGCTGATCACCCGTCGCCGGAAGTTGCGCGTGCCCGTCCAGAGGAACAGCGCGCTGAACCCGAGCAGCACCGGGTAGACCACCCAGAGCGACATGTGCGGCGCTGTCGTGAGTGCACCGCGCATGCCCTCATTGATGTAGATCAGCGGATTGACCAGCACGAGCACCTGCAGCCAGTGGAACCCGCCGATCGTGACCGGCGAAAGCGTCGTCCACGAGTAGTACGTGCCGCCGAGAAAGGTCAGGGGCAGGATGATGATCCCGAAGAGCAGGGGCACCGTCCGCGGGTCGAAGATCGTCCCGAACGTGAGCCCGAGCGACGAGCAGGTGATGCACGCCAGCGGGATCAGCGTGACCAGCTCGAGCCAGTGCACCTGGAGGTCGATGTGCACCCCGCCCGCATGCACAACGGCGGCGATCGGGAACACGATCGCCGCAGCGAGCAGGCCCTGGATCGCTCCGAAGAGCACCTTCTCGAGCGCAACCAGCGATACGGGAAGCGGTGCGAGCACGCGATCCTCGATCTCCTTCGTGTACCCGAACTCCTGGACCATCGGCAGGGCGACGGCCTGGATTCCCTGAAACATGATCGAGAGCCCGACGACGCCGGCAACCAGGATCGTCGCGAAGGCCAACTCCCCAGCTGCGCCGTGGCCTCCACCAACTCCCTGGCCGATCGTCGGGAACACGTAGAGGAAGACGAAGCAGAGCAGGAACGGCTGGATCACGGTCCGCGGGATGAACTCGCGCAGGCGCTTCTTCAGCACCACGAGGTCCCGCAGCAGCAGCGCGCCGAATGCGATGCGCGACGAGGTCACCGACGAGCGCAGCGGCGGGAGCGCGGGCGTGGTCGCCGCCTCAAGGGTGTCGGTCACCGCGGTCATTCGCGAAGCTCCTTGCCGGTGAGATTGATGAACACGGTCTCCAGGTTGGGCTCGGCAACCTGGACGTCGCGGACGGCGAAACCACCGCGGTCGGCGCTGTCGATGACCCGGAGGAGCACCCGGTCGCCGCCGCGCACCGCGAGCTGGACGGTTCCCCTGCGCGTCACCGCCGACTCGACGCCGGCGACGTCCTGGCGCAAACGCACCGCGAGCGCCTCGAGGTCGCCGTCAGCCGTGACCGTGACCATGGTATCGGCGCCGATCGTCTCCTTGAGGCGTGCCGGAGTGTCCAGGGCCAGGATCCGGCCGTGGTCCATGATCCCGATTCGATCGCAGAGGCTGTCCGCCTCCTCCATGTTGTGGGTCGTGAGGAGCACGGTCTGGCCGCCGGTGTGCAGCTCGCCGAGGATCTCCCAGAGTGCGATCCGGCTCTGGGGGTCGAGACCGGCTGTCGGCTCGTCGAGAAACAGGACCGCAGGGTTGTGCAGGATGGCCCGGGCCACCATCAGTCGTTGGGCGAGCCCGCCCGAGAGTGCCATCACCGGCGCTTTCGCTCGCTCGGTCAGCCGGAACTTCACGAGCATCTCGTCGGCCGCCTCGCGCGAGGCATGCGATCCCATCCCGAAGAACCGCCCGTGAAAGTACAGGTTCTCCCAGACCGTGAGCGCGCGGTCGAGCGTGTTGGTCTGCGGCACCACACCGATGAGCTGCTTGGCGACGGCCGGGTGCGCAACCACATCGATGTCGCCGACGAGGGCCTGGCCGTGCGTCGGAATGGTCCGGGTGGTGAGCATGCTCGCGGTGGTGGTCTTGCCGGCACCGTTGGGACCGAGGAGACCGAAGATCTCGCCGCGGGCAACCGTGAGGTTCAGGCTGTCGACCGCGCGCACCGTCCCCGAGTAGATCTTGGTCAGGTCGATGGTGCGGATGACCCCGGGTTCCATTGCGGGAACGATATATCGTCGAGCTGTTTCGGCGTCAAGCTGCCGATCGGCCTGGCCGGCGGGGCCTACACTCGGACCATGGCCGGCGTCGTCCTCCTGCTCGTCCTCGGCGTCGGCGTCGGTGCGCTCATCCTCTGGGGAATACGTCTGCCACCGACGAGGCCGCGCCCCGACAGCCGCTATCGAGGCCGGACCTACATGTCGGTCCACCGCAAGCTCAAGGGCAGGAAGCCACCGGACTGACTCGCCGGCTCATCACTCGCGAAGCTGAAGGCGCCCCGACGTCACCACGCCCGAGGGATCGCGAGTCACGCCTCGCGACCCCTCGGACTGCAACTTCAGTCGCTCGGTATGCCGCTCGTCGGTGGCGTCGACGCCGCACCGGAGTATGTCGCGATCACGCCGGTTGGCGTGTCGTCGGTCGTCTCAATCGGGCCGAGTGTGGTCAGCGTTCCGTCGGCGCCGACCGTGACCATCTGCACACCCGTGAACCCGTTGTGATCGGTCGACGAATAGGCATATGGCGTCAGGCCCGGGCCGTCCGTCCAGTGACTGCTCTCGACGGCGGCGACGATGCTCGCCCTGGTGGGATTCTGCCCGGCGGCCCGCAGCGCCTGCACGAAGGCGTACGCCTCGGACATGCCGTACTCGACGTTGCCGTCCCATGGCAGTGACGGCGCATACGTGGCCTTGATGCCCTGGAACAGCGTGACCCACGGGTTGGTGGCGTCGGTCAGCAACGGCAGATACGTGTCGCTGATGGTGCCGGCGATCAGCCCTGCCGGGAGCTTCTTGCCGAGCGCACCACCGGTCAGGATTGCGGACAGCGTCGGCGGATCGGATCCGACGTTGCTCACCACGAACTGCGGGTGATAGTTGAGCCCGGCCGCACTTGCCTCGGCGATCGCCGTGAACAGCGGCACCGAGAAGCTCACGATCACCTGGACTCCCTGCGCCTGCAGCCCCGCGATCGCGGCGCCGACCGCCATTGCCCCGGCCGCAGTCGGCGTGTAGTACGCGGGCGTCGAAGCCACGTTGAGCCCCTTGCCCTGGAGTGAGTCGGTGACTCCGGTCAGGCCGTCAGCGCCGAACTCGTCGTTGGGACCCTGCAGGAAGAAGCCGACCTTCTTGCTCGCGAAGTTCTGCACGATGTACTGACCGAGGATCTTGCCCTCGATGGTGTAGTTGGGTTGCCACCCGAAGGTGTCCGGGTACTGGGACGCGTTGTTCCAGCAGTTGCAGCCCGATGCCACGAACAGGTCGGGGACGTGCTCGGAGTTGAGATAGCTCACCACCGAGAGGTGAGTTGGGGTCCCGAGCGCCTGGAACATCGCGAAGACCTGGTCCTGCAGAACGAGCTTGCGGGTCTGCGTCGCGGTGCTCGTCGGGTTGTACTGGTCGTCAAGGTAGGTGTACGTGATCTTCCGTCCGTTGACCCCGCCGTGGGCGTTCACGTACTTGAAGTACGCGTTGGCTGCGGGGGCGATCTCCGAGTATCCCGGGGCTGCGGGTCCGGTCAGCGGCTGGGTGCTGCCGATCGTCACCGTGGTCGCCGTCACCCCCGGTGCGGAGGCGGTGTTCGCCGTGGAGCTGGAGCTGCCGCAGGCCGCGGTCAGCAGCGCTGCCGTCCCGCCAACGGCGGCCACCGCCCAGGTCCTCGATCTACCGATCTCTGGTCGCATGCGTGTGCTCCTCCTGTGTGTGGATACCGGTTGCTGAACTCATTGGACAGGGGTGTCCGGCGTTGCGGGCAGCGCCGTGACGCGGCTCGAGCGAAGCATCCGCATCGCCGCATGGACGATCGACGCGACCCCTCCGGCGATCCCGCGGGGGAACACGAGGATGGCGACGATCAGGACGATCCCGTAGATCGCGAGGGGCACGTTGTTGGCAACGTTGCTCGAGAGGTTGAGGCTGCTCGCAAAGCCGCCGGTCCAGACCGGCAGGTACACGAGGATGAACGAGCCGAGCACGGCACCGCTGAGACTCCCGAGGCCGCCGATGACGATGGCGGTGAGGAGCGACAGCGACAGGTTGAGCGTGAAGCCGCTTGGCGATGTGACCGACACCCAGTACGCGAACAGTGACCCGGCAAGTCCGGCGCAGGCGGCGCTCACCACAAACGCCAGGACCTGCGTGCGGGCAACATCGATGCCGGACAGTCGGGCGGCGACCTCGTTGTCCCGCACCATCCGGAAGCGTCTCCCGGTGGCGCTGCGTACCAGGTTCGCCAGCACGAAGAACGTCACCACCCCCGAAGCGAGGGTGATCCACGCCAACCACTGCTCCGGTGGGAAGTTGCCCAGGAAGGCCGGCGGTGCAGGTTGAGCTACCGTCAATCCCTGATTGCCGCCGAAGATACCGGCGAAGTGCGAGGGCACCTGGGGAAGCGCGACCGCAAGCGCCAGGGTCGCGCCGGCCAGGTATGGACCTCGAAGCCTCGCCCCGGCGATGCCGACGATCGCGCCGGCGATTCCCGTGGTCGCAATCGATGCCACGAGCATCAGGATGAGCGGCAGTTCGGGATGCCATGTGAGCAGCACCGAAGTCGTGTACGCGCCGATCATCATCAGCGCGCCGTGGCCGAGTGAGACCTGACCGTTGATTCCCGTGAGGACGGTGAGGCCGGCCGCCGAGATCGCGAATATGGCGACCTCGGTCACGTTGTAATTCGTATACGAGTCGAAGACGAACGACGTGAGCAGCAGCAGCACGATGGCAAGCCCGAGGAACAGCAGGCCATGGTGAACGAGGGTCGAACGGCGCAGCACGGTGCTCATACCTGCCGCTGCCGCCCGAAGCTGAAGAGTCCCTGCGGGCGGATCATGAGCACGGCAATCAGAATCACGAAGCCACCGAGTGGAGCGAGGTCGGAACCGACGTAGCCGCTGACGTAGCTGAGCGCAAGGCCCACACTCACCGCTCCCGTCACGGCGCCGACCGGGCTCTCGAGCCCACCGATGATCGCCCCGGTGAAACCGAAGACCAGGACCTCATCCATGTTGCTCGGATAGAGGTACACCGTCGGGGCCGCCAGCATGCCCGCGAGTGCGCCGAGCAGCGCCGCAAGGCCCCAACCGAGGGTCAGCATCCTGCCGACGCGAATGCCGAGGATGCGCGAGATCTCGGGATTGAACGCTGCGGCGCGCATGCGCAACCCGAGCGTCGTGCGCTGAAAAACTAGGAACAGCAGGAGCATTGCGACCAGGACGGCGCCGACCGTGAAGAGATCGAACGGCGAGACATCGAGTTGGGTCGTCCCGGCAACGAGGTCGATGTTGGACACGGGAACCGGGAAGGACTGCGTCTGACCGCCGAAGAGCATCGGCGCCACCGCCTCGAGCAGGATGAGCACGCCGAGGCTCAGGATCACGGCATTGAGTGGCGGGCGCGATTCGACAGGTCGCACCAGCACGCGTTCGACCACGGCGCCGAGCAGGAATCCCGCCGCCAGGGCCAGCACGAATCCCATCCAGTACGGGGCGCCGTGGCGGATGGCGACCAGCGCGATGTAGGTGGTGAACATCGCCATCGCGCCCTGCGCGTAGTTGATGATCCGGGTCGCGCGCCAGATCATGACCAGGGCGAGCGCCACCGCCGCGTAGACCATCCCGTTGGTGATCCCGTCGACCGTGTAGATGATGAAGAGGCGCACGGTCAGAAACCCAGGTACGCATGGCGGAGCGCATCGTCGCCGGCGAGACGCTGGGCGCTGTCGCGCAATTCGACCCTTCCCAGCGACAGGACGACGGCGTGGTCGGCGACGGAAAGCGCGGACCGTGCGTTCTGTTCGATGAGGAGCACGGTGAGGTTTCGCTCGGTGACCAGCGCGGCGAGTCGCTGCATGATCTGGGCGAGCAGCCCCCCGGCGAGCCCGAGTGACGGCTCGTCGAGCAGGAGGGCCGTCGGACGCGCAACCATCGCCCTCCCGATCGAGAGCATCTGCCGCTCTCCCCCACTGAGGTTCGAAGCGTGCACGCCGCGGCGGACGCGGAGTGGCGGAAAGAGCTCGTACGCCTCCTCGATCGCGACACGCTGGTCGGCGCGGTCGCGGCGCCAGAGTCCCCCAGCCGGAGGTTCTCGTCGACGGTCAACTCGCTGACGATCCCGTGACCCTCGGGGACGTGGCCGACACCAAGGCGCGCGATCGCTTCGGGCGACCGTCCGACCAGTTGCTGCTCACCCAGCATCACCGACCCATGACGGGGCTTGATCAGGCCGGAGATGGTTCGGACCAGGGTGGTCTTGCCCGCTCCGTTGGCGCCAAGCACCGCCGTGATGCTGCGCTCGGGAACTGAGAGCGACACATTGTCGAGCGCGACAACGCCACCGTACGCGACCGTCAGATCGCTGATCTCAAGCATGCGCGACCGATTGCCCCAGGTAGGCAGTGGCGACATCGCTGTTGGCGCGGATCTCGTCAGGCGGTCCCGACGCGATCACCTGCCCGAGGTTGAGCACCGTGATGGTGTCGCTCACCGCCATCACCATGTCGACGTGGTGCTCGACAAGAGCGATCGCCATGCGGGTGCGCAGCAGGCGCAGCAGGTCGATCAGCTCGTTCACATCGGAGGCGGAGAGTCCGCTTGCGGGTTCATCGAGGAGCAGCAGCGACGGGCGCGCCATCAGCGCACGGGCGATGATCACCCGCTTCTGGACACCATGTGAAAGCGCGCCGGGATACGCGCCTGCGCGGTCGGCGACGCCAAGCTCGGTCAGATTGGCCATCGCCTCGTCGCGGAGCGTCGCGGTGCGACGGTCGGCGGCGGGGAATCCGAGCATGTCGGCTGCCAGCCGCGTGCGCGATGGGGCTCCCGCAATGACGTTCTCGAGCACGGTGAGCGTCGGAAACAGACCGAGGCCCTGGAGCGTCCGGGCGATGCCCAGGTGTGCCAGACGCCACGTCGGGAGGCCGATCAGCGATCGTCCGCGATACGTGATCGTGCCCGCCACCGGGGTGACGAACCTCGAGACTGCGTTGAACAGGGTCGTCTTGCCCGCGCCGTTGGGACCGATCACGCCGACGATCTGGTTCTCGCGTACGGTCAGCGACACCGCGTCAAGAGCCACCACGCCGTCGAAGTGCACGTCGATCGCGGCGACCTCGAGCACCGCCGGCGTCACGTCGGGAGCGTGTGCGGACACGCTACAGCGACCCGTTCAACCCCATAAGTGACCGCAGGGTACAGCGATCACGCGACCTCTGCCAGGCTCCTTCAGGGTGAGATTTCCGGCTCCGGGATCACCCTCCGGACTGAAGGAACCCGCTGATCGCGGTTGCGGCCGCGTCGCTGGTTGCGATCGTGTAGTGATTCGCCTCGACGTCAACAGCGACTGCGCCGGGGACCGTCGCGACAAAGCGGTCGCGGTCACCCCTGGTCAGGATGAAGCCGGTGCCGGGGAACATCTCACGTGTCGCCCGCAGGAGCAGCACCGGCATGGTCAGCGACCTCCAGAGACCGTACACGCCGGCCGCGTCCCCGAAGGCGCAGGCGCCGACGCCGAACATCGCGTCCTCCATCACCGCCGCTCGGCTGGTCCGCGCCGCAAAGCCGCCACCCTCGACGGGTTGCAACTCGTAGCCGAAATAGCGGTCCCAGTACTCGCTCCACGGCCGGATGATCCCGATCGCCTTGATCTGATCGAGATACGCCTCGATTGACGCGTAGACGGCGCCGAGACGAGCGACCGACGCGCCGATGGGAGCCGCAGTCGACGCATCCGGGACGCCACACAGGTCCACGAGCACCATGCGTTCGATGCGGGCCGCGTCCTGAGCCGCCGCGGCCATCGCCACGGCCGCACCCATGGAGTGACCGATGAGCGAGAACGTGGTGGCGCCGAGCTGGCTCGCAACCTCGAAGAGGTCGGCGGCGTGATGCACCCAGCCATACGTTCCCGGAGGGGTCACGTCGCTCATGCCGCGTCCGCGAAGGTCGACGCTGACCAGTTGCACCGCCGCAGCGTCGAGGCGCTCTCCGAGAAACTCGAAGCTCATCAGGTTGGCCGAGAGCCCGGGGACGGCGAGCACGAGCGGTGCATCCGGCGAGCCGTAGCGCTTTGCGTGCAAGCGTCCCGATGCCAGTTGCAGGTCGAACTCCGATGCCACCACGGCGGAATCGTGCCACAGCCGCGCAGCGGCACCCGGTCGATGATGCTCACCGATCGGCATCGCCCTCAGGGATCGACCGCCACGCCTCAGCGGATCGCGATCAAGACCCGGTTCGCGAGATGCTGCCAGAGCGTCCCCACCTCCGCGAAGCCGGCCGAGAACAGCGCGGAGCGGTGGAACTCGTAGCTGTGCGCCTCGTCCTCGTGCGGGTGCGTCTGCCACCGCCGCTCTCGCTCGGCCACATCGCCGGCGAGCCCGGGCTCGGCGACCGCCGCCTCCCACCACGCGTCATAGCTCTCGGCGCCTTCCGGCGCATCGGGCCACTCCGGGCGCACCTCACGCGCTCCGGCCGCGATGGCGCGTTGATCGTGGTCGAAGTCGAGCCGGTCGCCGTCGAGGAAGATCCCACCGGGACGGAGCACTCCGGCGAGCGCGTGATACAGGCGCAGCAGTTGTTCGAGCCCGAGCCAGTGCAGAGCCGTGGTCGAGACAGCCGCGTCGTATGGCCCGGGAGACGGCAGCAGGGTCACCCAGTCCGACCGGAGGTCGGCGTCGACGAACCGCACGCCATTTCGTGCCCCGAGTGCGCCTCGACCGATGGCGAGGAGGACCGGGTCAGCGTCGATCGCGACCACGTTCGCACCGGGAAGGCGATCCAGGACGCGCGCGCTGAGCGATCCTGGTCCGCACCCGAGGTCGAGCACGCGTGGCTCGGGGCCGGCGAACGTCGCGACCGCGTCGACCATTGCGCTGAACCGTTCCTCACGGTCCGGGATGTGACGTTGCTGCTGCGCGTCCCACCGCCCCAGCCAGCTCGCATAGTCGGTTGCAACGGGAGGGATGCTCATGCCGGGTTTGTGTACCACATCAGTGACGCGGCACCGCGGGGAGTCGCAGCGAGATCGCCGTTCCGTCCGCCGGAGTGCTGGTCGCGGTCACCGAGCCGCCGTGCGCCTCCACGACGTCACGCACGATCGCCAACCCGAGCCCGGAACCCGTGGACGAAGGCCCTTTGACGAATCGATCGAAAACGCGCGGCAGCAGTTCCGCCGGAATCCCGGTGCCATCGTCGCGCACCGTGAGCAGCACCCACCCGCCGGCAGCGACTCCGTCGACGCGGATGTTCCCGCCCGCCCGCGCATGGGCGAGCGCGTTGCTGACGAGGTTGCCCAGAACTCCGCGGATGCGCCCTGGATCAGCGTCCAGGGCGGGAAGATCGATGTGGAGCTGCTCGGTCAGATGAACGCCGGCTGCCATGGCTTCAGCCGCGAATGCACCGAGCGTCTCATTGACGAGGACCGCGACGTCGACCGGCTCGCGATTCAGACGCAGGGCGCCACTCTCCGCCAGGGTGAGCGTGCCGAGGTCGTTGACCAGCATTTCCAATGATTCGGTGGCGCTCACGATCGGGGCCATGTGCTCTGCGTCCGCCGGGTAGATCCCGTCGGTGATCGCCTCAGCCTGGCCACGGATGATGGAGAGCGGCGTGCGCAGCTCGTGGGCGATGTCGGCGAGGACGGAACGGCGTCGCGTCTCCTCCGCCTCGAGGCGGCTGCTCATCGCGTTCATCGCGCGGGCCAGCGATCGAAGGTCCGACGGTCCTCGCACCGGCACCCGAGCCGACAGGTCGCCGGCCTCAATGCGATGCGCACCTTCGATCAGCGCCCCGACAGGAGCCGCAAGCCTACGCAGGACCAGGATCGCCACGGCGATCGCGACGCCGCCGAGCACCAACGCGGTGACGGCCACCGCAGTGTCGAACGGCGCGGAGTTGACCGCGCCAAAGGCGCTCAGCACCAACCAGACGACGCCGAAGATCGCGCTCATGATGACGAGCAGCGCGAGGCCGAGGAAGCACCCGATGCGTCGGGCGATACGCCGTCCGTGACGCCGCCAGTTCGGGCCTCCGGACCAGTCTCCCGCCTCGCCCTCCGGCCACCAGGGCGGGCGGGTTCCGCCGCCTCTCCCCCACGGTGGCCGTGAACTCATGCCTCGCCATCCACGAGGCGATAGCCGACGCCGAAGACCGTTTGAAGATGACGCGGCGATCGTGGGTCCTGCTCCAGCTTGCGGCGAATGTTCTTGACGTGAGCGTCGATGGCCCGCTCGTACGATTCGACCGCGACGCCGTGCACTGCGTCGAGCAATTGTGCCCGGGTGAAGACCCGGCCCGGCTGACGCGCCATGTGCAGGAGCAACTGAAACTCGGTCGCGGTCAACAGGACGTCGCGTCCATCGACCTGCACCTGCATTCGCGGCGCGTCGAGCCTGATGGTGTCGCCGACGCGGACGATGTCATCGTGCATGGCGGCCGCCTGTGCCCGGCGGAGTACCGCCCGCACCCGCGCCACGATCTCGCGCGCGCTGAACGGCTTGGTGACGTAGTCATCCGCGCCCAATTCAAGGCCGGCAACCCGATCGGCCTCCTCAGCACGCGCCGTGAGCATGATGATCGGCACGTCGCCCGCGCGCCGCATCGCTCGCGCGACATCGAGCCCGTCCAGGTGCGGCAATGTCAGGTCGAGGATCACCAGGTCTGGACGGCTGCGCGCGAACACCTGCAACGCGTCCTCACCATTGCCGGCGGTCATCACGTCGAACCCGGCACGCTCCAGGTAGTCGCGAATCAGGCGCACGATCGCGGGTTCGTCGTCGACGATGAGCACTCTGGTCATGGCGCGGCCATCGTAGGGCGGGACGGGGCGGCGAGCATCCGCCGCCCCGGCGATCCTCAGACCGATTGCGGCGCCGGCGTGGACGCCTCAGGCTCGCTCTGCTTGTTTCCGGCACCGGCGCAACCGCCGTTCCAGCCCTTGGCATGGGGTCCGAAGCCGGCCGGTCCGAAGCCGCGCCAACCCCGGCGCCGCGGCGTCAGCCCGAGCACGCGAGGCACCACCAGCGCACCGAGGAAGGTGATGACGGTGAAGCCCGGGTCGCGCGTCGTGATGCCGACCGCGGTCGCCGCGCCGATCGCGACCAGGCCCCAGGCGGTACGTCCTGCACGATACATTTCGATTCTCCTCGTGGAGGTGAACGGTATGTGCACGACTTTCGCGGGGGCGTGTGAACCAGGTGTGAAGGCGCCGCGGAGGTTTGGTGCAGAGCCTTCGCGGCGATGCCGCTCGGTGCTACCGGTAGGTCACCGGGTCACGCGCGCTGCGGTCGACCGTGAGCTGAAAGATGTCCGGCCGGCTGTAGTGGCCGGTGACGTCGAGCGTCCGCCGGGACGCTGCCGCACGTGCAGGCTCGATGTCGGCGAGGAGCAATCCGAACTCCTCGTGCATCGGCCCCGCGACGATGCGGCCGCCGGGTGCGACGACCACGGAATCGCCCGGATTGATCCATTCGTCGGGATCCGGAAACAGCTGCTCGCGCCCCGGAAACGACGCCGGCACGTCGGACGCGCGCAGCGCGCATCCGGAGCCGAGCACCCAGCAACGGCCCTCAGCCGCGATGTGCCGCATGGTCGCGATCCATGTCTCACCGTCGTCCCAGGTGGACGCGACATACACCTCGACACCGTCCGCATAGAGCGCGTAGCGCGCGAGCGGCATGTAGTTCTCCCAGCAGATGAGGGTGCCGACGCGTCCGATCGCCGTGTCAGTGACACGCAGTCCCCCGGCGTCACCCTGACCCCACACCATGCGCTCCGGGTTTGTCGGCACCAGCTTGCGGTGACGGTTGAGCAGCCTGCCGTCAGACCCGATCGTGACCACGGTGTTGTAGAGCGTCGACCGCCCGAATTCGCCATCGCGCTCGTGCAGCCCACACACCACCACCAGGCGCAGCTCGGCCGCTGCCTCGCGCACCAAGCGCAAACCGTCGGCGGCAAGGTCGACGCTGTTGTCGACCAGCCGCTGGTAGATCTCTCCGGTCAGGTCGTAGTCATCGCCGGGTCTGAGCCTCCAGATCCACGCCGGATACCCTGGAACGAAGGTCTCCGGGAACACCACCAGCCTCGCTCCGGCGCCGGCTGCCGCGTGGAGGTGCTTCACCGCGACATCGATCGTCGCAGCCCGGTCGAGCAGCACGGGCGGCTGCTGCACAATCGCCACTCGCACGGTGCCGCCCTCGCTCTCCACGAATCGGGACTATAGAGGCGTCTCACCGCGTTGGGGTGGCCCCGCCCTTGCGCCGGCCGTGCCGCGGTTCTGAGGCCGTACGCTCTCGACGACGTGTCGAGTCCCATCGCTGAGACCCTGGCGGTGCTCCTCCTCGTTGCGACGCTCGGATGCGCGGTCGTCCGCCCCCCAGGATTGCCGGAAGCCGCAGTTGCCATTCCGGCCGCCGGCTTGCTCCTGCTGCTCGGGGTCCTGCCGCTGGGCGAGGCTGCTATCGAGACGCGAAGCCTCGCCCCGACGCTCGGGTTTCTTGCGGCGGTGCTCGTGCTGGCGAATCTCTGCGATCGCCACGGGTTGTTCGACGCCGCCGGCTCCTGGATGGCGGCCGGCTCTCGTGGTCGCCCGGTCTCCCTCCTTGCCCTGGTCTTCGCAGCGGCGAGCGTCGTCACCGCCGTGCTCAGCCTGGACGCCACCGTCGTCCTGCTCACCCCGGTCGTGTTCGCGACTGTTGCCCGCCTCCGTCTCCGCGCGAAACCGCACGTCTACGCATGCACGCATCTCGCCAACTCCGCATCGCTGCTCCTTCCGGTGTCGAACCTGACCAACCTCCTGGCGTTCGGAGCGAGCGGCCTTTCCTTCGCGAGGTTCGGCGCGACCATGGCGCTCCCCTGGCTGGCGGCGATCGGCGTGGAGTGGCTGGTGCTGCGGCGATTCTTCGCCGCCGACCTCGTCGGCCGCGGTGACACCAAGGAGGTGACACCGCTTCGCGTTCCCGTGTTCGCGGCGACCGTCCTGGCCCTGACGCTTGCCGGCTTCTTCATCACGTCGGCATTCAACGTGAGCCCCGCATTTGCCGCGCTCGGCGGCGCCGTGGTCCTCGCCGTGCCGGCGCTGGTGCGGCGGAGCACCACGATGAAGGATGTCGCCCTCTCGATCGATGTCCCCTTCCTCGGCTTCGTCCTGGCACTCGGGCTCATCGTCAAGGCGATCTCGCTGCACGGGCTCGGGTCGGTCGTGACTCACCTGATACCGGGGGGCACGGGGCTCGGCTCGCTGCTGGTCATCGCGGCCGTCGCCGCCCTCCTCGCCAACGTCATCAACAACCTGCCGGCCGCCCTCCTGCTTCTCCCTGCAGTTTCAGCCGCCGGGCCGGGAGCGGTCCTCGCGGTGCTGATCGGTGTCAACACCGGACCGAACCTGACCTACGTGGGGTCGCTTGCCACGTTGCTCTGGCGACGTATCCTCATCCGCCGCGGCGAGGAATTGCCGATTGGCGAGTTCCTCCGTCTCGGGGCGATCACCGTGCCGCCGGTGCTGGGCGCAGCGACACTCGCCCTGTGGATCTCGCTTCGGGTAGTGGGTTAATAGCCTTCATGCGCATCGTCGTCTGGGTGGTCGAGGGAACCTGGCAGGGGTGCATCGACTCTGCTATCGAGCACTTTCCCCCCGATTCGCGATTCACCCTCCTCCATGTCACGCCCACGGACGTGACCGACGCGGCCGGTGCCGCCACGATCGGCCTGTTCGGGCGAGGCTTTCCGGGGAGGAAACCGACCCGCCGCTACGACGACGTGGCGGATGACGAGGCGTCGCAATTGCTCACTGAAGCCGCAGCGCGCCTCGGCCACCTGGACGCAGAGTTGGTCAGCAGGCGCGGACGTGTCGAACAGGAGGTCATCCGCGCCGTGGCCGGCGGAGTTGACGTGCTCGTCGTGGCGCGAGACGGCGACCACTCGCGACTCGGCCCCAGGAGCCTCGGCCATGCCACTCGATTCGTTGTCGACCACGCGCCGTGCGCGGTGTTGCTCGTTTGGCCCGACGAGACGCCGGGCATCGAGTCGATCCCACCTTTGCAACATGGGCCGCCACCTCCGCGCCCGCATCCGAAGGGCGGCTGACCGGTAGGCGGACCTCAGGTCAGGTCGTTCGCGGACGGTCGACCGCCCGCACCCACGCCTGAGCGCCGATCTGCAGCGCATCCCAGGGGCTCCCCAGCGGCGGAGTGTACGAGAGGTCAAGCTCGCTCACCGCATCCACCGTCATGTCATTGAAGATCGCAGCAGCCGCGATGTCGACGCGCTTTGCCACCTCGGCGTGGCGGTGGCCGAAGAGCTGCACACCGAGGAGCCGGCCGGTCTTGCGGTCGCCGGTCCATCGCATCTCGATCCGGTGCGAGCCGGGATAGTACGCCTTGTGATCGTCGGCTTCCGCGGCGACGGTGACGGGGTCGAACCCGGCGCTCACCGCCTCGTGGTCGCGCAGCCCGGTGCGCGCGGCCGCCATGTCAAAGACCTTGACGACCTGGGTTCCGAGGCTCCCCGCGTACTCACGACGGCCGCCCACTGCGTTCTCCCCGGCAATCCGTCCCTGCTTGTGCGCTGTGGTCCCCAGAGGGATGTAGGTGGTCCCGAGCAATCGGTGATGGGTCACCACGCAGTCGCCCGCCGCGAACACGTCGGGCAGGTTGGTGCGCATCGTCCGGTCGACATCGATCGCTCCTCGGATGCCGAGCCTCGCGCCGGCGGCCTCGGCCAGCGCGACGTCAGGCCGGACCCCTGCGAAGATCAGGACGATGTCGGCGTCGCGGCGAAACTGCGGCTCGTCGCTCGATGCACCATCGACTCGCAGCGGCGGTGTCCCTGTGCCGTCGTTGCGTGCGATGCCGCGCACCACTGTCGCTGTCACGACATCGACACCGTGGTCTCGCAACGATGCGGCGACGCTGCGCCCCAGTTCGGGATCGACCGTCGGCAATACCTGCGGCAGCTGCTCGACCTGGGTCACCTCCATACCCCGGAGGACGAGCGCCTCGGCCATCTCGATCCCGAGATACCCGGCGCCGATGATCACCGCGCGCCGGCTCTTCGCGGCCGTCAGGCTGTTCATGACCGCGAACGTGTCCCCCATCGAATGGACGACGTGAACGCCGTCCTCGGGCCCCAGCTCGTCGAGACCGCCGATCGGCGGGCGCACCGGGAAGGCGCCGGTGCCGATCACCAGCGCGTCGTACGGCATCGCGCTGATGCTCCCGCCGGCATCGCGAACCTGCACCTCATGCGCGTCGACATCGATGCGCTCCGCGGTTGTGCCGAGATGCAGGCGCATGCCGGTTGCCTCGAGGTCTGCCGCAGTCCGGTGGGCCAGGTTGCGCCAGTCGGGGACCTCGCCGGAAACGTAGTACGGGATGCCGCAGATCGAGAAGTTCGGATACTGGTCGGCGACGATCACCGCAACGTCGGCGCCGGGCTCGAGCTCGCGGGCGCGGAGCGCCGCGCTGATGCCCGCGTCGCTGCCGCCGATCGCCACGAGTTGCACGGCGGTTGTTACGCGCTCAGGGTCTGCGTGACTTCGGCGCCGCCACCGGCGGAGCTTGCTGTTGCTGCACAGCACACCGAGGCCGCGTCGTCGGACGCGGCGTTGCCGCAGCAACCCTGCGTCGCGACCGTCCCGTCCACCGCCGGCGCGTCGGCAAGCACCGTATACACCTCCCAGCGGCTATCGGCCCCCGCCACCCAGACCTTGTCCTGGAGAGCATGACAGCACGTGACGCCGTCCTCAACCTCCGTCGGCAGTCCCGCCGCGGCGAGGCGACGGGTCGCCGTGACCACCTCGTCGGCGGTGCCCACCTCGACACCGAGGTGGTTCAGCGTGCCCGCCTGCGCAGGGTTCTCGAACAGCACCAGCTTCAACGGCGGGTCGACGACTGCGAAGTTCGCATAGCCGGGGCGCCGCTTGGCCGGCTCGGTCTGAAAGAGCTTCGAATAGAACTCGATCGCCTCATCGAGATCGGTGACATTCAGCGCGAGCTGGACCCGTCCCATCTCAGCAGCAGTCGCAATCGCAGTCGCCGGTTCCGCCACAGTCGCACCCGCAATCACAGTTCATGGTGACCAGACCTCCTATCGATGACCGTCGATTGATTGAACCAGATCCTAGCGTGTTCCATCGAAGGCTGTCAATGGGTAGAATGTGGGTCATGCACGCTGATACCCAGGCGGTCGCCACCGGCGTCGAGGTCCGGCCGTTTCGCGACGACGACTGGCCCGCGGTTCACGCCATCTACGCCCAGGGGATCGCAACCGGCAACGCCACCTTCGAGACCGACGTGCCGGCGTTTGATCGCTGGGCGATCACCCATCCGCCCGAGCACCGTTTCGTCGCGGTGCGCGACGGGGTCATCGTCGGCTGGGTGGCCGCCACGCCGGTGTCGGATCGCTGCGCATACGCGGGCGTGCTCGAGACAGCGTGTATGTCGACGCGCGTGCGCGCGGCGAAGGCGTCGGTCGCCGCCTGCTCGAAACCCTGATCGCGCATGCGGATGCCGCCGGCATTTGGACGATCCAGAGCGGGATCTTCCCCGAGAACGTCGCGAGCGTCGAACTCCACAAGCGCTGCGGATTCCGGGTGGTCGGAACGCGTGAGCGGCTCGGGCAGCTTGACGGCGTCTGGCGAAACGTGCTCCTCATGGAGCGGCGCACGCCATGACGGCCGCGGTGCCCACGACCAGGCCGGCGCTCGCCTCCGCTCGCGTCAAGGGCTGCTGCCATCCGGTCGCACCCCCGCTGCCCCAGACACGGGCAGACGATCTCGCCGCACTGTACAAGGCACTCGGCGATCCAACCCGAATCCAGATCCTGCACATCCTCTCGACGGCGAGTGAGCCCGTCTGCGTCTGCGACTTCACTGCTGCCTTCGACCTCGGCCAGCCGACGATCAGCCATCACCTCGCCACCTTGCGCGAGGCCGGCATCGTCACCAGCTTCAAGCGCGGGATCTGGGCGTTCTACCGGCTCAACCCGGCGATGTCCGAGGCCGGGCGCGCCGCGGTCGCGCAGCTCAGCTAGCAGGCCGGCGGCGGCGCTGTGAGCGCGGGATGCGCTCCTATGGAGCCAAGCGTCGGCCAGAGGTGCCAACGCGTCGTTAACCAGCGCGCTGGTAGGGTGAGGACGTGCTCTCCCAGCAAGCCGATGCGCTCGCCATCGACGGACTCATCAACCTGCGCGACCTCGGTGGGTTGCCGACAGCCTCAGGTCGACCCACGCAACCAGGCAGGTTGCTGCGCAGTGAATCGCCGCACACGCTGAGTGAGTCGGGGCTCCAAGAACTGCTCGACCTGGGCATCGGGGCGGTCGTGGACCTGCGCACAACCTCAGAACGCGAGCAGCGGCCGAGCCCACTCGCCGAGGCCGGGGTGCACACGCTGCACGCGCCCATCTTCACCGACGATGAAGACTATCCGGACCACCTGGCCACCGCGGCCGAGGTCTACTGCTGGTGGCTCCGTGAGCGGCGGACCGGCGTCGCCGCCGCGATGGTCGCGATCGCCGACGCCCCCAGTGCCCCGATCCTCGTCCACTGCCATGCGGGCAAGGACCGCACCGGCGTCGTGGTAGCGCTCGTGCTGCGCTTGGCCGGCGTCAGCGTCGACGATATCGCCGACGACTACGCGATCAGCGGCGTGCAGCTCGCCGACATGCTCGCCCGCGACCGGGTCACCGCGCTCGAGCGCGGCATGGACCGCGTGCGCGCCGAACGGCTCTTCACGGTGCGTCGCGAGGCGATGATCCAGACCATGGATTGCGTCGACTCCGAGCATGGGGGGGCTGCGTCGCTGCTACGCGGCCTCGGTCTCGGCGAGGCGCGCATCGAGCGACTCGACCGCGCTCCTGCTGAGCCCCATCTGGCCGTAGGGTGCGGGCGGGCCGGCGCCCCGGGTCAGCCCAATACCTTCGGAATGCATCCTGGGCACGAGCGCCCGAGGATCCTTCGGCCCCACCTGGCCGGCGACCCGATACTCAACCGTCACCAAGTGTCCGGCGGCCAGCCTGTAGGCTCGGGAAATGGCTGCTGTGGGGGTGTTCGCAGGGGTATTGGTAGCTCTCGTGCTCGTCAGTCGCCTCCGCCGGTTCCGGCACCTGATCTGGGTGGCCCACGATCGGCCGCCGACCTTGCAGACGCGCTGTTGCGTGTGCGGCGCACCGGCGGTGCACGCCGTGTGGCACGCGCGAGCGTCGAGCTATCTTCGACCCTTCGGACCAACTGAGACAGTGGCATGGTGCCAGACCCATCACGAACAAGCCCTGGCGCGCCGGCAAACGTCCCCGAGCCGTCCCGCCAAGTAGCCCTCATCTGTGTCGCGCTCGCCAGGAGTCTCCCGACCCCGTCAGCGCGCGGTCGATTCGCACCGATCCATCGCAAGGTGGATCAGAACACCGTCCGACGTGACCTCCTCGTGAGTTCTTCGCATCCCCAGTTTCTCGAGCACCCGCAATGACGCCCCGTTCTCAGCCAGCGCACAGCTCACGATCCGCGTCAGGCCCGTCTCGAAACCGTGCCGGACCACCGCCGTCGCCGCCTCGGTGGCGATGCCACGGCCCCACGCCGCTCGCGCGAACGCATACGCCAGTTCTGTTTCGTTGCTGCCCTCCTCGGGTCGAAGCCCACACCTGCCCAGGAAGGATCCCGTGAAGCGATCGTCGACCCGGAACGTCACCCATGCAGCGGTCGCAACCGCCAGCGTCCGCCGCAGCCACTCCTCGCTTCCGGCGCGGTCACGGGGTTCTGCGACCCCGGAGCTACCGCGCATCACTTCAGCGTCCGCGTAGAGCGAGACGAGGAGTTCGATATCCTCTTCGCACAAGGCCCGGAGCCGAAGGCGCGGCGTGAAGATCTCCATACCGGTCGCGCGGCCATCGTAACGGGGTCGAGTGCGAGCACGAAGCTCCGTTGGGCCCCTTTGCAGCGATCAGCGTGTTAGGGCTACTTCATCCGCCAAGGCGCGGAGCGTGGCCAGCTGGCCATCCGTCGGAGCCGAGCCGGACCGCACTTCCAGTACGCGCTGGTATGCGTCCGGAAGTGACCAGCCCATCATCAGCAGCGCCGCACAGGTCACCATCGGGGTCCGCTCGACTCCGGCATGGCAGTGGACGAGCACCTCATGGCGCTGCTCGACGAGACCGGAGACCGTCGCCGCGATCTCACGAAGTCGCTCCAAAGTCGGTGTCCCGTGGTCCACTAGCGCCAAATGCCGGACGACGACCTGCGGCGGCCAGTGGCCACACTTTCCTGGACGCAATTCCGCAACGGGGTTTTCGATCTCGCAGTCGATTGCAAAGCTGCACGCTGCGACCGGAGCGTTTGGGCACTTTTTCACGGCTGCGCGCGAGGAAAACGGCGCCGTCGCCGGCGCGCCTCCGGCCGTTGTCGCGGCTCCCTGTCCGCGGCTCGCGTCGACCACCGAACGAGCTACTCCAGCTCGCCCTCCTGCGTGTCGATGTGACGCGCGCTGTAACGGTCGTCTGAACGCGCCACGGTCCCGGTGAGGGCCAGGACGCGGAGCACCTCCACCACGACGTCCGCAGGCACGCCCGTCTCCTTCTCTAGCTCGTCGTTGGTCATCGGGCGACACGTCAGGGCCTGAAGGATCGAGGCGAAGTCTGCCGACCGCGACTGCACTACTGCGCTTGCCACGGCGTTCCCCTGTCATTGCTCGGTTCGCCCCGGCTGCGGCATCCATCACGTTTCGTGTCGATCATCCTCCTCCCGAGTACGTCGGTTTCACCGACACCCACAATGCGGGGTTTGTGGTTAACGCCGGCGCTTCCGTTGGAGAAGAGTTGGGGCGCTCTTGGTTAACAGCCGGTCATCAGTCGTCGCGCCGTTGGTCAGGATGAAACGTCGCTGTGATGGTCCGCGACGTAGGGACGCTGCATGGCGCGCCCGGTCACGCGGACATCGGCGTCCTCGCCCGCGGCACTCTTCAGCGCGTGGAGCGCGTCCTCAAGCGCGTCGATGAGCCGCGCCTGGTCACGCTCCGGGAGGGACGTCAGCGCGTCACCGGCCGGCGACGCGCCTGACGTCAGCCGCGGATCCCACGCTCCAGCCCATGCTGGCGCGTCCGCCCCTCGCTCCCAGATGTCCGGCGGGTCGGCGGTGCGCAGATTGAACCGGTAGCGGTTCCCGGACGTATCGCCGCAGTACGCGATCAGGTTCGTGTCGGGATCCTCAGTCACCACCGCTGGCCCAGGGTCGAGCTGCCCGTGCACCTTGCCGACGGGGAGCATGTTCTGCAACGGACCGGGCTCGAAGGTGTCGCCCGACGCCAGGTGCATCGCGCCCGTGAACCCCTTGGCCTCTGCTCCGGCCGAGTGGTAGAGGTGGCGGTCGGCGAGCATCCAGACGACGAAGTACAGCGCGGATCCATTCCCGACGTTGCGGACCCTGACGGCCGCCCAGGGTTGATCCCGAATCCCGAACGGTGGCTCGTCGAGGAGGACGAGCAGCGGCTGGGTGGCGAGCGCGCTTTCTCGACGGGCCTCCTCGGCCTGCTGACCGGCTGCTTCCTGGAGCGCGACGTTGTGGTTGACGAGCCGCCGCACTTCGATGCCGAGCCCCTGGTTGTGCCCAGCCAGCCGGAGGAGCGACACCGCCATGACAATGACCGCGAGCCCGACCACGGCAGCCATGCTCGCCTCGATGATCGGTGTCCAGTCCATGAAGATGAGTGTAGGGCGGCACGTGGCCGTCGTTCCGTGCCCCCCAATCACCATGAGCGCTCGGCTACTCTCTCAACTATGACGTTCTGGCGGGGGGTGCTCATCTTTATGGGCGTGGGGGTGGGCTTCGCCGTGATCGGAGCCGTCATCGGCCGACTGACGGCGAGACGTCGCACCAACGAGCTCCAGTTTGTCCCGAGTGCGATGCCGGCCACCCAGCGCCAGGCGGTGGTGTACCTCGATGTCGTGGTCGCCTGGCATTCGTATCTTCGTGCTGTCCGGACCCTGGTCCACCCTGAGGAAGGCCCTCCAGCCAACGGGTCGCGCGACCTCGCCGCTGTCCTGGAGTCGCGCGCCCAGCTGCAGGCGGTTGGGTCGCTGACCGTCCAGGATCTTCACGATCAGGCCCTGGAAAGCGCCGTGACCTTGATCGACCTGCTCCGCTCGGCGACCTGGTCGTCGCCGCCTGATCGCGCGGAGCTGTCCACCCAACGTCTTGCTTTGCGTGCTGCGCTCAGCGCGATCGACGAGAGGATCAGCGCGCTCGAGAGCCAGGTGCTCTACGAGGCGGGTCGCCTGCCCAGCCTTCCCGAGGTTGAGGTTGAGATGACGGGGCGCGCGGCGGCGGCGCGTGGACGGCAACCCCAATCCATGGCGCTCCGCTGACACGCCGGGTCTGACAAGGCTCGCTGCGGCGCGACACAATGTCACCAGCACCCCGACGACCTCAGGAGGATCGATTGATGGCGGAGGATGTCAACCTGGTTGGGAGCCGCATCAGCGTGATGCACCTCGCGTACGACTGTTCCGGATGCGCGAAGACCGTCCCGGTCTCGATCACCGATGGCAAGGTCTCCGACGACGGGCGTCGGACTCTTGTTCAGAGGCCGCGCGACTGCCCCACGTGCGGGGAGGCGATTTCGATCTCCCTGATCGCGGACCCTTCCCCGAGTGTCCCCGTAGCGCGCTGACGCGGGGCGAACGCCTGACACGTCCGGAGGCCGAGCGAGCAGGGCGCCCGTTCTCGAGGCAATAAGAAGGCGCTCCGCCGCGCGTTTCGGTGGAGCGCCCGAGGGGGGGCTGAAAGACGGACGCCTGTCGCGCCGGTGAAACTACTCCGTATCGAGGGTGATCCCTGTGCGACGAGCGCATAGCCCGTACGGGCAGTATTAGGCAGTATGGTGCAGAAGCGCAAGTCCCCGACGAATCGGAGCCAACCCAGGATCCTGGAACTGCGATCTCGGCGGCAGGCGGAGGCGAGGAATCCCAGCGAGTGGACCCAGGCCGGGCTGGCACGAAGGGTGGGAGCCTCGGTGCGTTCGGTCAAGGCGTGGGAGGCCGGCGACACCGTGCCACGGCTCTTCTTTCGCCGCCGGCTGGCCAAGGTCCTCGGCGTCAGCGTCGAAGAGCTCGGATTCTGAAGGGCTCGCTTCAGCGTCGACGCATGGCCACGGAGCCGCGGGCGTCGAGGTCAGAAGTGGTGGAAGACGGCGGTGACCGCGTACCAGTCGGTGGCTGCGCCCAGGGTGGCGAGAGCGTCCTGGGTGCCCGCCGCACCCGCCAGGATGTCCTGAAGGTCCGCCGACCCTGAGGCGGTTTGGGCGCGCAGCGTCAACGCCAGGCCCTGCGATGTCCCGGGGGTGAAGCTGCCGGGTGATCCGCCGGTGACGATGGCGCCGACCACGAGTTCGCCCGCGGCAACGGCGCCAGTGGCTCCCGTGTCCACCGCGGTGCTGAAGCCACTCGCCGCGGCTGTCTGGTCGAGAGCGGCGGTGCGCGCCACACCGCTGTAGTCGCCCGCCGCACCCTCGAGGTAGGTGCCGCTGGAGGCCGTGATTGTGACGGTCACGCCGTATGGCGCCGCGGCTGCGTTCTGCACGTAGTACATCGCGATGTCGCCGCCGCCGCTCGAGAAGGTCGTCGACGTGCTCCGAGTCCACGCCCCGTTGACGTTGTCCGAAACCTGGACGGGCCCGGAGGCATCGTACTGGCCGAACCAGCCGACCAGGAGGTCGCCGGCAGACACCTGGCCTGCGAGGGGAATCGTCGTCTGGGTCACGCGGCCGCCGGTGGACACCGCGCCGCTCTGCACGTACTGGATTCCCGAGGGCGACGGCGTGGTCACATTGACCGCGGTGGACCGAGCGGAGTGGTTGCCGCTGCCGTCGAACGCATCGACCGCGTACGAGTACGCAGTTGCGGCGGCGGCCGTGACGTCGGTGAACGTGGTCGCCAGGGCACCGCCCGTGGTGCCCACCGCGATGCCGTTGCGATAGATGGTGTAGCCGGTGACCGCGACGTTGCTCTTCGGTGGATTTCTTCCAGGTGAGGGTGACGGCGTTGGCGGTCACCGGCCCTGCGGTCAAGCCGGTCGGCTTGGTCGGCGGCTGCGTGTCGCCGCTCGACGAGATCATCTCGTATGCGCCCACGTCACAGCCGGTGCCCTGGG
>CAVZQR010000005.1:0-317700 GCA_963777445.1 Candidatus Dormiibacterota bacterium
CTGAATGCGGCCATGCACGGCCTCAGCGCCGGCGACGATGCCGCGCTCGTTGAATCCCTGGGCGAACCGGTCACCGTGGTGCCCGGCGACCCGCGCAATTTCAAGGTCACGTTTCCGCAGGACCTGGTCCTGCTCCGCTCATTACTCGAGGAGGTCCGATGACGATGCGCATCGGTCATGGCATCGACGCGCACCGGTTCATTCCCGGGCGGCGGCTGATGCTGGGTGGCGTCCTGGTCCCGTACCACCGCGGGTTGCTCGGTCATTCGGACGGTGACGCGGTTGTGCACGCCCTCGTCGACGCAATCCTCGGCGCCTCCGGGCTCGGCGACATGGGCAGGCACTTCCCGTCCAGCGACCCCCAGTGGAAGGACACGTCCGGGTGTGAGTTCCTGAACGTCGTGGCCGAGAAGCTCCAGACAGAGGGCTGGTCGATCACCAGTGGCCACGTCATCGCGATCGCCGAGGAGCCACGGCTTGCCGCGCACCTCGAGTCGATGTCCGACGCGATGTCGACCGCGCTCGGCCTCGCTCCCGGGACGATCGCGGTCGGCGCGACCACGACCGACGGGATGGGGTTCTCCGGCCGGAGCGAGGGGATCGCCGCGTCGGCGACGGTGCTGCTGGAACGGCGGTGACGCTCCAGCTGCACGACACGATGAGCCGTGAGCTCGTCGCCGTGGAGCCGATCGAGCCCGGGCACATCCGGATGTACACCTGCGGGCCCACGGTCTGGAACCGGGTCCACATCGGCAACTTCCGAACGTTCATCTTCGAGGACGTCCTGCGTCGCTGGCTCGACCGGAGGTTCGGGGACAACGTCACCCACGTGATGAACCTCACCGACGTCGACGACCGGATCATCAAGAACGCTGTCGCGAACGGCCACTCGCTCGACGAGGAGACCGCGCAGTGGATCACCGCCTTCGAGGAGGATCGCGACACGCTGGGCATCCGGCCGGCGCATCACTATCCACGCGCCACGGAGTACATCGGACAGATGGTCGACCTGATCGAGCGCCTCGAGTTGGCCGGCGCGGCATACCAGGCCGATGGCAGCTACTACTTCCACATCGCGGCTTTTCCCGCCTACGGCAGGCTGAGCGGTGCGAGCGCCGAAGGGCTCGTATCGGGTGCCAGCGGCAGGATCGACGCCGACGATTACACCAAAGAGGACGTCCGCGATTTCGCGCTCTGGAAAGCAGTTGGGCCCGACGAGATCGGCTGGGACACGCGCATCGGCAGAGGTCATCCGGGCTGGCACATCGAGTGCTCGGCCATGAGCATGGCGCTGCTCGGTGAGAGCTTCGACATCCACTGTGGCGGCGTCGACAACATCTTTCCGCACCACGAGAACGAGATCGCCCAATCCGAGGCGGCGACCGGCAAGCGCTTCGTTCGTATCTGGTGCCACAGCCAGCACCTGCGGGTGAGCGGCGAGAAGATGGCCAAGCGCCTGGGCAATTTCGCGACCGTACGTGAGGTGCTCGACGAGGGCGCGAGCGCGGCATCACTGCGCTACCTGCTCGCGGCGCGCACCCACTACCGCAAGCCGCTCGAGTATTCCGAGGACCTGCTCGCCGGCAGCAGCGTTGCCGTGCAGCGGCTGGTCGACTTTCAGACCCGAGTCGCGGGACTTCGGACGGTCGAGGAGGAGGGCAACGCGCGCGACGAGGCGGTCCTCGCCTCCGTGCGTGGGATGCGCATCGGTTTCGAAGAGGCGATGGACGACGACCTCAACCTGCCGGAGGCGATGGGCATCGTTTTCGCCGGGCTGCGCGACGTCAATCGCGTGCTCGACGGCGGAGCTGTCGGGGCGGAGACGCAGCGCACCCTGCAGCACGTGCTCGATGAGATCGACGGCGTGCTCGGCGTGCTCGCGCTGGTCGCGCGCGATCGCCAGGCGGCCCCTGATGCCGAGGAGCAGCGCTGGCTCGACGAGCGCGCCGCCGCACGGGCCGCACGCGACTTCGCGCAATCCGACCACCTCCGTGCTCAGCTCGCCGCGCGCGGGATCGAGTTGGAGGACACGCCCCAGGGTCAGCGCTGGAAGCGGATCTCGCCGCGCCGCGGCTGACCGCGTGGACATCCTCTACGGGCGCAACCCGGTGCTCGAAGCCCTTCGAGCGGGCCGCGCCGTGCGCAAGATCGTCATCGCCAGCGCGATCCGTCCCGAGCTGCGTCTGACCGAGATCCTCGAGATCGCAGAGGCACGCGACATCCTTGTCGAGGAGGTGTCGCGGCAGCGGCTCGACGACATTGCCCACACCGAGCATCACCAGGGCGTTGCCGGGTACTTCCACGCGCGGGCGGCGCTTACGCTGCACGACCTGCTCGACCAGGCGCGCCCGCCGGCGCTGCTCGTGGTGCTGGACGGGATTCAGGATCCGCAGAACGTCGGCGCCATCGCGCGCAGCGCCGAAGCATGCGGCGCGGACGGCATCGTGGTGCCGCGCCATCACGCCGCCCCGCTCACCGCCGCGGCGGTCAAAGCCTCGGCCGGAGCGACCGAGCACCTGCCCATGGTCACGGTGCCCAACCTCGCGCAGGCGCTCGAGGTCATCGGCGCAGCGGGAATCTGGCGAGTCGGGCTGGACGCCGACGCCGATGATCGCTACGACACGGTGGACCTCTCGGGGGCTTCGGCGATCGTCGTCGGCGCCGAGGGTGCAGGAATGCGACGTCTCACCCGAGAGCACTGCGACGCGCTCGTCGCCATTCCGATGATGGGTCACGTCGCGTCACTCAATGCGGGAGCGGCTGCCGCGGTCCTGCTCTTCGAGGTGCAGCGCCAGCGCGGGTTCGCGCCGCGTTGAGGCCGCGGTCCCGAATCCGATGCGCACCCTAATCGTCGACGGGTACAACATCATTCACGCGTGGCCCGCGCTGCACGCGACGCTGCGCGAGCGCGGCCTCGAGGATGCGCGCCGCCAGCTGGTGAGCGCGCTTGCCGAGTACGCAGCCCAGACCGGGGTCGCGGTCACCGTCGTCTTCGACGCGCACGGCCGGCCGGGAGCCATCCCCTCGACCGAGAGGTCCGACGGCGTCACCGTGCTCTTCGGGTCCAAACGTGCCACTGCCGATCACGTCATCGAACGCGCCGCCTACCGCGCGTCGCAGCGAGGCGAGGGCGCCGACGTGGTGGTGGCGACCGACGATCGCCTCGAACGCGACGTCGTCGGCGGGATGGGCGTCGCAACCATGGGCGCGCGCGCCCTCGAGGCCGAGGTTGCCAGGGTGGCGGGGAGCGTCGACACCGAGACGCGGCGCATGCGCGATGACAGCCGGCGGAGCACCCGTCTCGAGGACGGCCTCGATCCTGAGGTCCGGCGCCGGCTCGAACGCCTCCGTCGCGGCGAGGACGGCTAGGCGCGGGGTCCGATCAGGCGTCCGTTAGGCTAGCGGAAGAATGCTGGACTCGCCGTTGCTGCGAGCCAACAGCGTGCGCTTCGCCGGAGCGACCGCGAGCGCGGTGGGCATCCAGGCGCCGACCGCGGGGGTGACCTTTCTTCCCGCCCTCATGGCGGCGATCGTCGGCGAGGCCGGGCCGCTCGCGTTCCTGCTTGCGCTGCTCGCGATGCTCCTGGTGTCGTATGCGTTCGTTGTGCTCGCGGCCGACTTCGCTTCGGCCGGTTCGGTCTTCGCCTTCAACGGGCGGGCGCTCGGCTACGGCTACGGATTCATGTCCGCGTGGATGCTCCTCGGTGTATACGTCGCCTACTCATCATCGATCTACGCGAGCAACGCCAACTTCCTTGAGAGCCTCGCAGGATCGGCACACGTG
The DNA here is from genome assembly GCA_963777445.1 of Candidatus Dormiibacterota bacterium. Taxonomy (GTDB): domain Bacteria; phylum Chloroflexota; class Dormibacteria; order Aeolococcales; family Aeolococcaceae; genus Palsa-851. Next base: position 3,785 of record CAVZQR010000005.1, read on the forward strand.
GCCATCGCCTGGCCGGTGCTTGCGTTCGCCGTCTGGGCGCTGGCGCTCGTGCTCGCCTACCGCCGGATATTGGTATCCACGATGGTGATCTTCGCGCTCGAAGGCGTGGCGATCGTGCTCGTGGCGATCGTTGCCGGCGCGGTCCTGCTCAAGGGAGGCGCGGGCGGCCATGCGATCTCCACGACGCCGTTCACGCTGAGTGGCGTGCCGATTGCGGCCATCGGCCTCGGCGTCATCTTCGCGTTCACCGGGTTCTCGGGCTTCGAGGTTTCGGCGACGCTCGGCGAGGAGACAGCCCGGCCGCGGCGCGTGATCCCGGCGTCGATGATCGCCGCGCTGCTGGTCTCCGGCGCCATCTACGTGCTGCTGTCCTGGATCGAGACCATCGCCTATCCGAGCGCCGGCGCGCTCGCGAACCAGTCGGTGCCGCTGGTTGACATCGCGGGTCGGTACGTGACACCGGCGATGGGTACGATCATCAATGTCGCGGCGCTGATCAGCGGCGTGGGTGCGCAGCTCGCCACGGTCAACGGCGCGAATCGTCTGCTCTTCGCACTTGCGCGCGACGGGTTCGGGCCACGGTGGCTGACGACTGTGAACCGTCGCCAGCGATCGCCGGTCGGCGCACTCGCGGCGGTCGGGGTGCTGAGCATCGTCGCGGTGATGCCCTTCATGCTCAACGGGACGACGCCCATCGACGCGTTCTTCTATCTGGCGACCTATGGCGCCGATCTGATCATCATCGCGTACCTGCTGACCGCGATCGCGGCGCTGGTCTGGTCGATACGCAGGGGGCGCGTGAGTGCTGTGCGCGTCGTCGGGCTCGTCGCGGCCATCTCGGTCATGGCGTACATCATCAAGGGGACGGTGTACCCGGTTCCGGCGGCGCCGTTCGATCTCTGCATCGATGCGGCGGGGATCACCATCGCCGCCGGCGGCGCGTTGCTGCTGCTGCCGCGACTCCGCGCAAACCTGTCGCGTTCGCCGCTGTTCGTCATCGCTCCTGCAGACTCAGCCTCGTGACGACGGCCGCCCCCACGACCGTCCGACCGTTGCGGGATCGAATCGAGATGGCCGTTGCGGAGCATCGAGGCCGGGAGTGCGTGGTGCTCCCCGACGCGACGCTTACCTTCGCAGAGGTCGATCGTCTGGCGAACGCCACGGCCAACATGCTCCTTGATCGAGGAGTGGGTGAGGGCAGCGTGGTGATGACACTCTGCGACAACGGGGTGGCGCAGGTCGCGACGTGGTTCGCCTGCATGAAGATCGGAGCGGTGTTCGCCCCGCTCAACGCCGCGTTGACCGGCGATCCATTGACGCACGTGATGGCCCGGGCCGGCGGCCGCGTGCTCGTCTGCGACGCAGCGCTCGCGGGACCCGCGCGAGCTGCCGCGGCGGATCTCTCGACGCTCACCACCAGACTGGTCGTGGGCGCGAACGGTTCGTCGGGGTTCGCGAGCTTCGATCGCGCCGTCGCCGATGCAGGAACTGAGCGGCCGTCGCCGCCGCCGGCGAACCCAGGCGCACCGGCCCGTCTCATGTTCACGTCGGGCACGACCGGTGAGTCCAAGGGGGTGCTCTGGAGCCGTAAGGCCGAAACCCTCCACGCGGTGGCATACGGAGACGAGCTGGTGCGCACCGATCCCGGCGAGACGGTGTACACGTGCCTGCCGCTCTTCCACGTCACGGCACAGGGCACGTTCCTCGGCACCCTGCTGCGCGGCGGACGCACGGTCGTCGACCGGCGGTTCGACCCACTGCGCTTCTGGGCGCGAACCCGGGCTGTCGATGCCGTGTTCTTTCCGTACGTGGGCACGATCATCAGCACCCTCATGTCGCGGACCGCGCGCCCCCACGACGCGGACAACCCGGTGCGTCGCGCGATGGGCAGCGCGACGCCGGCGGGTCTCTGGGAGGCCTTCGAGCGCCGTTTCGGTGTGACCCTCGAAGACGTCTGGGGCCAGACCGAGACGGCCTCCTGCTGGACGCACGCCGGTGCGGGCGGACCGGTGCCCGGGACCGTCGGCGTCCCCTGCGATCGCTTCGCCGCCCGGGTCGTGGGTCCGGAGGGCATCGACGCCGCACCCGGCAAGGCCGGCGAGCTCTGGATCAGGCCGTTCGAGACCCACGTGATCTTCGAGGGTTACGCCGGCGCTGGGGCAGGCGGGCCCGACGTGACCGACGATGGCTGGTACCGGACCGGCGACCTGCTGGCCTGCCGCGCAGGGGGCGCACTCAGCTTCCACGGCCGCCTCCGCGAAGCCGTCCGGCGGCGCGGCGAGACCATCCCGCCGGCGGAGATCGAGGCAGTCGCAGTGCACCACCCGGGGGTCCGCGAGGCCGCGGCCGTCGGTGTTCCTGCCGACGACGGCGTCGAGGATGAGATCCTGCTCTGCGTGGTCCTCAACGATCCGCCGGTGCTGACGCCTGCAGACCTCCACACCCATCTGATGGACGCACTTCCGAGATTCATGGTCCCGCGCTTCATCCGCGTCGAGGCCGACCTCCCCAGGACGGCGACCACCCGCATCCGCCGGGCGGCGCTGCGTGAAGCCGGACGCACCGGGGCGTGGGACGCACGCGTGAGGCGGGGCCACCATGGCTGAGTTCGGACCGCGTCGCGTGGTTGTCACCGGCATGGGCACCGTCTCACCAGTCGGCAACAGTGTGGCGCAGAGCTGGGAATCGCTCCGTGCCGGACGCGGCGGCATCGCCGCGATCACGCACTTCGATGCCTCGCGGCTCCCGGTTCGCATTGCCGGCGAGGTCAAGGGATTCGACGCGGCTGCGATCTTCGGCACCAAGGAGGCACGCCGGGGCACCCCGCACGTCCACTTCGCCATGGCCGCGGCGCGCGAAGCCGTGCTCGAACTCGCGGCTGGACATTGGATCGGTGTCGAGCGACGTCGGCGTCCTGATCGCCTCCGGCATCGGCGGGCTCGAGGTCATCGAGAACACCACCCGGATCCTCGACGCCGAGGGCCCGCGGCGGGTTTCGCCCTTCGCCGCCGCCATGGCGCTTGTCGACATGGCGCCGGGGATGGTCTCCATCGACCTGGGAGCGCGAGGGCCGAACATGGCGGTCGTCAGCGCGTGCGCATCCGGCGCGGACGCGATCGGCCAGGCGTCCAACTGGATCCGTCAGGGCGATGCGGTGGCGGTGCTGGCCGGCGGCACCGAAGCCGGCATCACTTCGACGGGAATCGCGATGTTCGCAGCCGCCCGGGCGCTGTCCACGCGAAACGACGACCCGGACCATGCGTCGCGGCCCTTCGACCGCGACCGCGACGGCTTCGTCGCCGCGGAGGGATCCGCGGTGCTCGTCCTCGAGGAGCGTGAGCATGCGCTCGCGCGGGGCGCGACGATTCTCGCCGAGCTGCTCGGCTATGCGGCGTCCGCCGACGCGTACCACATCACCGCGCCCGAGCCGAGCGGCGACGGAGCGATCCGCTGCGTTCGCCGCGCCCTCGAGCGTGCCGGGTTGCGGCCCGAGGACATCCAGTACATCAACGCGCACGGCACCGGCACGCCACTCAACGACCTGTCCGAGACGCGCGCGATCAAACGCATCTTCGGTGAATCTGCCTACTCTGTTCCAATCTCGTCGACCAAGTCGATGACCGGGCACATGCTCGGCGCCGCGGGCGCGTTCGAGGCGATGGTGACCATCCTCGCAATGCGCGACGGGTTCCTGCCGCCGACGGTGAATCTCGACAACCCCGACCAGGAGTGCGATCTCGATTACGTGCCGAAGGTCGGCCGCGCCGTGAACGCGCGAATCGCGATGACGACGTCGTTCGGATTCGGCGGCCATAACGCGTGCCTGGTGTTCGCGGGAGGAGCCAACCCGGCGTGAGCGACGCCTTCGACCTTGCCGTCATCGGCGGAGGGACGGCGGGGCTCACGGCGGCGCGGACGGCGGCGCGTCGCCAGCGGCGCGTGCTCCTGGTCAGCGAGGGGCCGCTCGGCGGGGAGTGCACCTGGAACGGTTGCGTGCCGTCGAAGGCGCTCATCGAGGCGGCTGCCGTGCATCACACCGCCGTGAACGCCGGATCGTTCGGCATCCGTGTCGGCGATGTGCGGGTCGATTTTCCAGCCGTGATGGATCACGTCCACGATGTCATCGACCAGATCGCGGGCTACGAGGACGAGGCCCATCTCGAGGCCGCGGGCGTTGTCGTGCGTCGAGGTCGCGCTGAGTTCGTCGACGCGCGGACGCTCCGGGTGGGTGACAACCGCGTCACCGCTGAGCGCGTGGTCATCTGCACCGGAAGCCGGCCCGCGCTGCCCGCGCTCCAGGGGCTCCATGACGTGCCGCACCTCACCAACGAGTCAGTGTTCGACCTGCGCGTGCAGCCGCGCCGCCTGCTCGTGCTCGGCGCCGGCGCGGTCGGTCTCGAGCTCGCGCAGGCGTTCGTCCGGCTCGGGACGGAGGTGGACGTCATCGACGTTGCGGCGTCGCTCCTGCCGCACGAAGACCCGGACATCGCCGCGCTGATGCGCGAGATTCTCGAGTCGGAAGGCGTTCGGTTTCACCTCGGGGCGCACCCGCTTCGAGTGTCGCGAGTCCGCGACGGCGTGGAACTCACCATCGCCGACGATGGCGGTGAACTCGTGCTGCCGGGCGACCAGCTCCTCGTGGCCACGGGCCGCAAGGCGAACATCGACGGTCTCGGGCTCGACGCCATCGGTGTGCGCGTCGAGGGGCACGGGATCGCGGTCGACACCCACCTGCGCACCTCGGTCGGCGGTGTCTTCGCGGCCGGCGACGTGACCGGGACGCTGCCCTTCACGCACGTGGCCGCATACCAGGGGCGGCTCGCGGCGCACAACGCGTTCGAGCGTCAGCAGACCGCGTCGTACCGGGTGATTCCATGGGTCATCTTCACCGAGCCCGAGATCGCGCATGTCGGCCTCACCGAGCCGGAGGCTCGGCGCGCGCACGGCGACAGCGTGCGCGTGGTGACCCTCCCATTCACCGCGGTGGATCGCGCGGTCATCACACGCCGGCCGCGAGGGCTGATCAAGGTCATCACGTCCGGGCGGCCGCTCCTCGGCCACGCGGGCGGGGGCACCATCCTCGGGGCGCACATCGCCGGGCCCGGCGCCGGCGACGTGATCCACGAGTTCGTGGTCGGCATGCAGGTGCGGGCCTTCAGCCGGGAGGCTCGCCCAGGCGATCCATGCATACCCGACGATGTCGGTCGGCGTCCAGCAGGCGGTCGCCCGATTGTTCGAGGGCGGTCGAACGACCGCCGGCGAGTTGCGCGAGGAGTTGGTGTCGCCTGGCCTCAGGCCGCGGCGGACACCACCCGATCCAGGGCCGCCTTGATGATCCCGTAGCACTCGCAGGACACCGACTCGAGCCCCTCGCGATCGACGATGGTCACGCGCCCACGGTGGTACCGGATCAGCCCGGCCGACTGGAGCAATCCCGCCGACAGTGTCACGGTCGCGCGGCGCGAGCCGAGCATCTGACCGAGGAACTCGTGGGTGATCGGGAATGTGTCGGTGCCGACACGGTCGTGGCTCATGAGCAGCCAGCGACTCAGCCGCTCTTCGTTGGAGTGCAGGCGGTTGCACGCGGCCGCCTGCGAGATCTGACCGAAGAGAGCCTGGATGTACTTCTGGACGAGGGCGCGGAACTCCGGGAGGAGCTCGAGTCCCCTGATGAATTCACTCGCCTCCATGCGCAGCGTGCGCCCGCCCACTTGCGAGATCGCACGGACGGCCAGCGATCCACCGGGCACGAGCGGCACCCCGACGATGCCCTCGTTGCCGATCGTCGCCACCTCGACGATGTTGCCGTCGGCGAGCGGGGTGACCAGCGAGATCACGCCGTCGATGGGGAAGTGGAGGAACGGGATCGGCTGGCCGGGGTCGAAGATGACCGTCTTCACCGTGAGATGCCCAGGCCGAAGATGTTGCTCCAGCGCTTTCCGCTCAGCGTCGGGCAGCGCTTCCAGCAGGTGGTTGCCAGCTGGCACCACAACGGTGCTTCCCTTTGCCATCGAACTGTTCTGAGGTTACCGCAGGCGCGTCGAGTGCGGCAACCCTTGGCGGCGGCCGTGGGAGAATCGGTGGCCGAGCCGATGTAGCTCAGGGGTAGAGCAACCGCCTTGTAAGCGGTTGGTCGGGAGTTCGAATCTCCCCATCGGCTCTGCTGTGGCTCCGGCATTGCACTGCGCCGTCTACGGCGACGCGGGCGCCTCGACGTCGAGCCGCCCGCCGGTGGTCAGGCGCGGCCGAGGGCAACCAGCGCGTGCGTCTCGCAGTGGACCGTCCCGTCCGAATCCTGCAGGAGACGGCTCGCAATGGCGTGAAGAATCCTGTCGCGCTGCGCCTTAGGCAACGCGGCAACCAGCGGTCCGAAGGGCATGCCCTGAACCGCGGATGTTGCAGTCGCAATGTCGGCCCAGACCGCCACGATCGATCGCACCCCGATGGTGGTTTCCGTGAAGCCGGCTGACGAGAACGCTTGGGAAAGCTCAGTCTCGCTCAGGCAGTGCGTGGACCACTCGAATGCGCCCGGGAATGGCTCGGGCAGTCCTTCGGCCGCGAGGGTCTCGACCACGGGTGTGAACAAACCGTGTGGTCTGCCGGTCACCCAGACGGACGCGGCGGCCACACCGCCGCGTCCAAGCACGCGTCGCATCTCCCGTGCGGCGGTGCGACGATCCGGGATGAACTGCAGACTGTGCTGGCACAACACCGCACCAAAACTCCCGTCCGCGAACGGCAGCGCGGTCGCTGAACATTCGACGAAATCGAAGGGCGCCAGTCCATCGGGTCGTGCCCTCCGGCGGTTCACGTCCAGCATTGCGCGGCTGATGTCGCTCGCTGTCACGGCACCGGTCGGCCCGACGATCTCCGCGGCAGCGTGCGCAACGACGCCCGTGCCACTGGCAACGTCGAGGATTCGCTGACCGGCGTGGAGACTGGCGGCCGCCACGAGCTGGCCGGCCCATGGCTCGAACAGTTGCCGGCGCATGAAGCGGTCATATGCAGCAGGCACCGACTGCTCAGTGAACGCCTGCGTGATCGGCGCAGGACGAGACGGCGGCACGTCGAAAGTATGCGGCGCGCGCCGAAGCCCCGACCGGTCGGTGCCGTGGGAGCACCGGACTTCGAGCGCTCCGGCTTCGGATACACTCGCCGGTGCACGCTCGACCGAGGCTGCATTGAGCGGATCTGGAGGGCGACATGGACGCCGATTTGGTCAACCAGGTGATCGATACCGCCCAGCGCGTGGTGGCGAGCGGTGCGATCTCGGCCAACGGGCACGGCAACGTGAGCCTCCGGGTCCCGGACGCCGACGAGATGTATTTCACGGCCGGGCCGTCGCTGCGCAACCATGCGGCGTCGGCAGTGGTGCGTGTCGGTCTCGACGGTACCCTGCGCGAGGGGGTGCTGCCGCCGATTCAGGGAGCGGTGGTCGCGATGCACACCGCCATGTACGCGGACAATCCCGATGTCGGCTGCGTGCTCCACACCCACTCGCCGTACGCCACCGCGTTCGCCGCCGCACATCGTCCGATCGGGTGCTGGGTTGAAGCGCTGGCGATGTTCGGGCTGCCGAGCGGGGTACCCTTGGCCGCCTACGGCCCCCGCGGGTCCGATCAAGCGGTCGCCAACATCAGAGCCGCGATCACGGCGGGCGCGCCGGCAGTGCTGCTCGCGAATCACGGTGTACTCGTCTTCCATCGGACCCCGGATCTCGCCATCCTGGTCGGTGGCATCGTCGAGGAAGCGGCTCAGGCGGCGATCAATGCCGCGGGCATCGGCGGAGCAGTCGAGATCCCCGAAGAGCTCCGCGCCGCAGCGCTGCAGCGTGCCATGGCGTTTGACGCCAAGGGCACGGCGCGCGTGTAGCGGCGTACTCGCCCGCACTCCGGCTGCGGCGGGGATCAGTGTGGCTGATCTCCGCCGAGCCGGTAGGTCACGTGGATGGACGGCACCCGTCGCGTCACGGTGCGGCTCAGCTGGCCAAACCCGCCGCCGGTGTTGGCGGGATAGGTCGAACTGACGTAAGCACTGTTGTCGGCCTCGGATTCGACGGAGTAGCCGAGGGCTTCGAGCCTGGCCGAATCCCTGGCGAACGCGCCGTTATGCCAGTACGGCTTCTCGATCAACTCCGGCTTGTGGTTGCGATGCCGCAGCCGCCGTGCGCCAAGCTGATTCATGCGGTCCTCGAACCAGAGGCCCACGCTGTCGGTGCTCACATGGAGGAAGCCAGCACGGTGCCGGTGTCTTCAATGACCCAGCCCGCTGCGGCGAGATGGGCCACCTTCTGCGCGAACCCATCGTCCTCGACACTCGGAAGCACTTCGCTGGCTTCGCTCATGACCCGGGGGTCGCTGTCTCCGATCGAGTAGCTCCTGCCGGTCACGCGGAACATCGCCAGGTCGTTGGGCATGTCCCCGAAGCTGATGGCCGACGCCGGCGCGACGCCGAGCGCTTCCAGGGCGCGACGGGTACCCGTGCCCTTGTCCACCCCTTGTGCCGTGACGTCGAGGACCGTCGACCGCCCGACATGACTCAGTGCCGCAGAGTCTGCTTCCGCCGCGACGAGCGTGGCGATGCGATCCAGGTCACCGTTGGCGTGACGCACGGCCATGGTGCAGCACGGCGTCTCGGCGAGCGCTGCGCTGTCCACCACGACGCGCGCGGGCCCGTGCGGCTGCGTCGGGCTCAGGCGGTGGTATTCCTCAGTCATCCGCCACAGACTGCCGTCAAAACTGGCGACGCCTGCACCGTGCTTGACGGCGATCTCGACAACGCGACCGATCGCAACCGGGGTCATCCAGTCGATCCAGGTCAGGCTCTGCCGCGGCGAGGACCAGCCGATGGCGCCCGAGCAGCAGACGGCCAGGGTGGTTCGCTGTGCCAGCACCTGAAAATGCTCCAGCCCCTGGGGGGTCCTCGCCGTCGCGATGACGAACGCGATGTCCGCCGCCCGGATGAGGTCGAGTGCGTGCAGCGTGGCCGGCGACACGGAGAAGTCCGGCCGCACGACGGTTCCGTCGAGATCGGTGACCACTGCCTCGATCTTCACGTCGAGCTCATGATCGCTCAGCTCCGGCCGCGTGGGGTCGCAGCGGCTCCGCCGCCGCGACCCTTCCCGCTCATGGGCGGTCGGTCGTCCCCGAGGTGACGCGGAGGCGTTGCGCGGCGTGAACCCGAGCGTCGATGTCGTGGGCAGAGTTGCCGAGGATAAAGAGCAGCTCGGACGCGGGCAGGTTCCTGTCCTCGCGGCGCCCCAGGTGCCGGCGGCTGCGTCTGGCGTCGTCGATCAGGTCACGGCTTCGTTCGCGGGCGAGTTCCAGGAGCGCATTCGAATTCATCATGGCGCTGATGCTACAGGGCAATAAGGACAGTATCCGTCCTATATGATGTCGAATATGGACCTATCGGTCAGCCGGCTGCTCACCCTCATCGAGCTGCTGCAGGTCTACAGACAGCTCAACGCCGAGGAGATCGCCGGCCGGCTCGAGGTGAGCCCGCGGACGGTGCGCAGATACATCACCGGACTGCAGGAGATGGGCATTCCGGTCGAGACCGAGCGCGGGCCCGCCGGCGGCTACCGGCTCCGGCGGGGCCCGAGGCTCCCCCCGCTGATGCTCAGCAATGACGAGGCGCTCGTCACCGTCATCGGTCTCCTGGCCGCTCAGCGTCTCGGACTTTCGGCGTCGGGGACCGCCGTCCAAGGGGCGCTGACCAAGCTCGACCGCGTTCTTCCCGAGGCACAGCGCACCCAGGTCCAGGCGATGCAGGACTTCGTCAGCCTCGGGCTCTCCCCGGTCGCGAGGGACCATGCCGACGCGGAGACGATCCTGCGCTTGAGCACCGCGGCGCGGGATCAGACCGGCATTCGCCTCACGTATCGCTCGGCCGCCGGCGAGGTCACCGAGCGGGTTGTGGATCCCTATGGCGTGGCGTTTCAGAGCGGCCACTGGTACCTGGTCAGCTGGGATCACTTCCGGGGTGCGCTTCGGACCTTCCGTCTCGATCGCATGCTGGCCACGGAGGTCACAGCGGAAACCTTCGAGCGACCCGACGACTTTGACGCCGTCGCGTACGTTCGCCAGGCTATCGGCGAGGCGCTCTACGGGACGCGGTGCGAGGTGCTGCTCGCGCTGAGCCTCGAGGAGGCCAGGAGTCGCGTTTCCCCGACGGACGGGACGCTCGAGCCGGCTGATGACGGCACGTTGCTGCGCTTCAGCGCGGACGACTTCGACTGGGCCGCCGCCTACCTGGCCGGCCTCGAATGCGACCTGGTGGTGCGTCCGTCCCCCCGAGCTTCGGGCCTCGCTCCGAGCATTGGCAGGACGGCTCCGAGCCGCCGCGCGGAATCCGGCGCGGCGGCGAGCCGGTGTCAGGGCTCACGCGCCGTGAGTCAGCCGCTACATGGCCGTGACACGAGTGCAGCGTGTCCCGCTATGTCTCCCGACCAGACTTGATCCATGACCTTGTCCGCCATCCGCGCGCTCCACGCCAGCACCACGACACCAAATCGGCGATGAGAGAGGTGAAAGCCCTCGCCGACGAGCTGTCGGAGGCGGATCTCGCGGTCTTCGGGATCGAAGATCACGAGGACATGACTTCGACCGCCGTCACCTCGATTGGCTACAGCCTCGCGGCGCTCCCGGACCGCCGCACGTTCCTCGGCGAGGCGGCTCGTCACGTCGCACATGCGCGGCGCAGCAAGCATCCACTGTGCTTTGCGCTGGTTGCGTTCGATCACGGGACCGACGGCGACGGCGCGGAGGGGCATATCGCGGAAGAGGCATTTCTCACCGAGGCGACGGCGCGGTGGCGAGACGTCCTCCGCGCCGAGGACCTCATGGGCCGCTGGGGAGAGGATGAGTTCGCGATCGTGCTGGTGAACTGCACCACCGTGAGTGCGGTCCAGTTGTGCTGGCGGCTGCGAGAAGCGACGCCGGAGGGACATTCATTTTCGGCAGGGCTGGTCTCCTTTCACGGGACGGAGATCCTTGACGATCTCGTCGAGCGCGCCGACGACTGCCTCGCCCAGGCCAGGGCCAAGGGCCGGGACAGGACCGTGGCAGAGGGCCTCGTCGACCTCGACTGATCTCTCGGTTGCGCAAAAAAAACTTCTGCGCAAAAAAAACTTCTTGATTGCGCAGCGGATCTGTGGTATATTTCTCTCTAACGTTTGATTCGCGGGGCGAAAGCCCATCGCTGAGATCGAGCGGAGCAGGTCGAAAAGTCTCGCGGTGCGCGTTGATCTGAGGCGTATCTGTGCGGGTGATCGCCCATACTGCGCATCCGGCCACCACGGCGACCTGTGAAGAGTGAGCACATGACTGACACCCCACCTGCTTGAAGACCCTCCCGAGCACGAGAAGAGCCGGCTGCGCCGCTTCGAGGACGCTGTCCACGATCGTTTCCTCGCTGCGGAGGTTGCCGCCGAGGAAGCCGCCGGCTACGGCTCTCTGACTGCGGCCCGTGAGGCCGCGGAGACCGCCGCCAACCCGGAGCATGAGCTCGGTGGCGCTGACGAGCCCGGCGCCGACTCCGAGCCCGCTTCGCCGAAGGAATAGGACGGCCCGCCGCGTGTGGTGGGATGAGCGCAAACCGGGCGGGACGATCCGATCGCTCCTCTTCATGGCCCACCCGGGGCCCTCACTGCTGGTGACAGCGGTCCTGGTGGCCGTCGCGGGATTGGCGGCCCACCGGGTGCCGGACGTCACACTCTCACTGCAGTTGGTGGGAGCGATGCTGCCCGTCCAGTTCTGCATCGGCGTCGTCAACGATGTCGTCGATCTCCCGGCTGACACCGCTGCGAAACCGCACAAGCCATTGGTTCGCGGAGTGGTCAGCCGATCGACCGCGACCATCGTCGGTGTGGCGCTCGGAGCCATCGGGCTTGCTGTTGCGGCGACCATCAACCTCGCGACCCTCGGGCTTGACACCCTCGCCCTCGGTGCCGGTCTCGCGTACGACCTCGGGCTGCGCAGAACGCCGCTTTCGTGGGTTCCGTGGTGGGGTGGGATGGCGGTCCTGCCGCTCGAGGGATACGCATCGGTCGGAGCCATCCCCGTGCGGCTGCTCTCATTGATCCCGCTCGCAGGTCTCATCGCGGTCGGGCTCCAGTTCGCCAACGCGCTGCCTGACATCGATGGTGACCGGATGGCCGGCCGCCGCAGCCTGCCGGTGCTCGTGGGAGTTGATCGCTCCCGATGGGCGGGCCCGGTCGCGCTTGCAGCAGCGGGGACGCTCGCGATCGTGCTTGCGGGACCCCTCGGACAGTCCGGGGTGGGGTTCTTCATCGGTGTCGGCGCGCTCGGCGTCGGGGTGCTGGCGGTGGTGCTCACGCGCTCGGCGCGACCATTTCCCATCCTGGCGGTGGCCACCGCTGTCTTTGCGGTCGCCTGGCTGGCATCGCTGCCGCGAACCTGACCCCGGTGTGACGCCTTGGTACCATCGCCCGGCGTGCCCAAGTAGCTCAGTGGTAGAGCAACGCCTTGGTAAGGCGTAGGCCGTGAGTTCAATCCTCACCTTGGGCTCCGCATCGCCACCATCGCAGTCTTGACATCAGAGGCCGTGGGGTCTCCGGCCCGGCCCGAAACGGTGGACTTCAGAGGCGCGTCATCGCCGCAAGCCATGCGCTCACCTGCTGCGCATCCTCGATCTCGGTGTCCATGTGGGCTGCATCGATGCTCTCTACACGCCAGCCATCGGTGAATGTCTCACGCAACTCTCGCTGAGTCACACGCCTCGGGCCCCAGTCACCTGGCTGGAGCTCGCTGAAGCACAAGACGAAGAGCTGTCCTCCCGGGCGGAGAACTCCGCGCACGCTACGTTCATACCGAGGACGGTCCTCGTCGTCAAACACGTGAAACACCCCGGAGTCGGTGGCGGTGTCGAAGCTGTCGAGGTCCTCGCCGAGGTCGAGGACGTCCGCGATGTCGAATCGGATCGAGACGCCCTGCGTGCGTGCTTTGTCGCGCGCTTGACGGATTGCCTCCTGCGATCCGTCGACGCCGACAACCTCGAGGCCCGCCATCGCGTACGCGACGGCATTCTCGCCGGTGCCGCAGCCGAGGTCGATGACCCGCCCGGTGATCCGGCTTGCCTGGAGCAAGCTCACCAGCTCAGGTTGAGCGCGGCCGATGTCCCATGGCTGCGATCCTTGGAGATAGGCCGCGTCGAACCGGTCAGCCATGTCGCGAGCATACGCCGGAGCCGCTGGAGCAATGCCCGACGACCGGGCCCGAACGCCTTCGGCGGGCTCCCCTAACCGAGCGCATGCCGACCTGATGATGACGCTGAAGCTGGACGGAAGAGCTCCTCCCACGTCCTGGGGTGTTTTATGATAGTGTTACTATCATATCGAAGGCGAGAGGGTGCTGGGCCAGGCTCAGAGACCTTTGTCGCGGAGGACGAGACACGTGAACGGCAAAGCGGACGGCCGCTGAGGAGGCACGACATGGAGAACATGCCGCCGGAGATGCCGCAGCTGGAACCCGCGGACGCACCGCAGGTCGAGCCGTCGACGACCCCGGAACTCTTCCCGCCAGAGACTCCGCAGGTTGAACCGCCCGAGACCCCCGAGATCCCGGCGCCAACCGTGCCAGTCCTGGAACCAGAGGTTCCCGAGCCGGCCGGTGAGCCTGCAGGTTCCTGGCAGTCGCGAGCCGGACGATGACGGACGGCTCCCGCGTCACCGACCTGATCCGCAAAGACCACGCTTGGTTTCGGCGCCAGTTCGCCGCCCTGGAGAAGGCACGCGGAGAAATACCGAAAGTCGAGGGCATCTGGGTCGACCTGGCGGCGCAACTCGAGGTGCACGCGGCTGCAGAGGAGGCGCTGTTCTACCCGCGTTTGCTCAGGGACGACGAGGACGCAGTCGACGACACCAAGGACGCGATCGGAGATCACAACGAGATCCGTGATGCGATCCGAAAAGCCGGCGCACGTCGCATCGGCGACGGCGGGTGGTGGGCGGCGGTGAAGGAGTGCTACTCGGCTAACAGAGAGCACATGCGGGAAGAGGAAGACGGCCCGCTGCAGGACTTCGATGAGGCCGCGTCGACGGACGAGCAAGCCGAGCTCGCGCATGCCTTTGCGGGTTTTGAGGCCGCGCATGCCGGCGCCCGCGGTATCAGCACCGAAGACGAGGATCCAACTCGGTACATCGACGAGCATCACCCGTAGCTCTTCGCCACACGCGTATCAGGTCTCGGACGAACCCTGACCTACGCCAGCGGAAGTGTGACTGTGAAGGTGCTCCCGGCACCCGCTTCAGAGGCGACCACGATGTCACCACCGTGCAGGCGCGCGGTTTCGCGGGCCAGATAGAGGCCAAGTCCCGTGCCCCGAATGTGGCTCGTCTCGGGGGTCACCAGGCGTCCAAACCTGGTGAAGAGGATGGGAATCTGGTCGGCGCCGATGCCGATGCCGTGATCTCGAACCGCAATGATCGCCATCCCCGAGCCCTGGTCGAGCCGGATCTCGATGTCACCGCCGTCTGGCGAATACTTGATGGCGTTCTCGATCAGATTGGTCAGCAAGGTTGTGAGTCGGCCTCGATCCGCAACGACGGACATCGCGCCGTCACCGCGATCCACGGCGACACGATGTGCGGCCCCGAAGAGTGGCCGCACGGTGTTGAGCGCGTCCTCGAGAATGGCGTCGAGGTCAACCGCTTCGAGGGAGAGTTCGAGACCCAGCGTTTCCAGGCGCGCCGTCTCGAGCATTTCGGAGATGAGGTGCGCCATCTCCTCAGACTTCTCCCCGATGCGTGCGAGAGCGGCATCGCGGTCGCCCTCTGCCAGCGCCCCCTCGCGCAACATCGACGCGTAGCCTCTGATGATCCCCAAGGGGCTGCGGAGTTCGTGCGCGGCAATGTTGAGAAATTCGCTCTTCAGCCGCTCGAGCCTGCGGCTCAGCTCCGCCTCCTTCTGGAGCTCGCGAAAGGCGGCATCGCGGCCGACCCGGAACCCGATGAGGTTCGCGATGGTGACGAGTTGCAGGGTTTGCTCGCTCCCGAACTCGAGACCATGTGTGGCGACCGCGAGGAGCCCCACAACGCCCCCGTGCGCTCGCACTGGGGCCACCGCGACCGCCTGACCCACGACGGCGTTGGCGGACTCGATCGCCCGGCTGAAGTCGGGTTGCTCGGCGACCCGATAGGGGCCACGCAACTCGATCCCGGCCTCGTCGTGCGCCGCGACGCAGGTGAGCACGTCGCCGAAGAGCTTGAGGAAGACGGCAGCGCGCGTCAGACGCTGCGCTGAATTGATCCACGCGGCAAGCTCGACCGCCTGCTCGTAGAACCCGAACGCGCCCTCGCCAAGATCGTCGACGGAACCGAGGCGCGGCGCGGAATCAGGAAGGACAACAAGCGGAGGCGGTCCGGACGGCTCGTCGGGGTCCGGCGTGGCGGAGCGCCCCCCCCGTGCCTGTTCCATGTACGCCGTGCGGCCAGGTCAGGCTGACGGCTGGACGCGAGGGCCGGTCGTCCGCTCGACGGTCCGCGAGAGCTGTGTCGGCGTCGTGTCCGCCTTGACCAGGAATTCGAGGGCACCGAGCTTGAGGCCCCGCTCACGCAGCTCCGGCTCCCCGTAGTTGGTCAGGATGATCACCGGGATGTGCATCGTCGCGGCGGCCCCTCGCAGCCGCTCAAGGACCTCGAAGCCATCGAGGCCGGGGAGGCGAAGATCCAAGTAGATGAAATCCGGCGACTCGTCGGTCGCCAGGCGCAGCCCTTCGACCCCGTCGTGGGCAACCAGCACCCTGTACCCGTCGGCGACCAAACGCAGGCGGTACATCTCTGCCGCGTCGACGTCGTCCTCGATCAGCAGGACCCGGACGTCCTCTTCCAACGAGCTGCTCCTTCTTGCCGCTGGCCGTACCTGCGGACCTGTGTGGCTTGCATCAGATGGTAGCTCTGCGCTCGGTACGGTAGCAAACCTAACGCGTCCTATCGGGCGCGAATCCCGGCGGTGCCCGAGATCAGCGAAAGAGGAGGCCGGCGCCGAAGACGATGGTCCAGACCGCTCCCAGGAAGACGCCCAGCCGTATTGCGAGTGTCCGAAGCTGCTCCTTCCGACGGCGCTTACGCAATCGCTCACGGATCGAGAGGGCTGCGCGGCCTCGTGGCCTTGAAATGGCGCCCTCTTCAAGGCTAAAATGATACTGATCAGATAGGTTCATCTGATACAGATACTATCACACAGAATGGGTCGCGGTAGGCTTTCACTGACAGCAGGGGTTGCTGGCCGCGGCACATAGCGGCACATACACGTGCGCATCTGGAACGTGCAGCCGTTGTTCGACGCACGGCGTACATTGTGCAGCGACCCCCCCTTTCATGGCTACCCCGAAGGTGGGATAAGGTATAGAATCAGTGTCATGTTGAACAGGCAGGTCATTGCGGCGTGCACTCTGGATCGCCGGGTCGCGCACGCGGTCCGGGCCGCAGGCACGCGACTCTGAAGCTCGTCCTACAACACAGGCACACACCATGAGCAACGTCGTGAACCCGATCGAAGCAGATCTCGTGTCTCAGGGCGAGCCACACCAGATCATGGGCCGCCTGGTCAGATTCGCCGCCGAGAGCGCGGACGTCGATCGGTGCACCCTGACGAGCCTCGACCAGCACATCCTGCGCGTTGAAGCCAGCTACGAGCACGGCGGACCGCCCGACTTTGTCGGGCGTGAGTATCCGCTGACCTGGTTAGAACGCCAGCCGCTCCTGAGCGAAGCGGTCACCACCGGCACGATCCGGATTGGCGGCAGCTTCGGCGAGAACGGAAACAGCGATCCCGCCCTCGCTCCTTCGCTGCTCGACGTGCGCCATACCGCGATTGTGCCGCTGCCTGTCGGCGACACCGTTGGTGCGGTTCTCATCCTGAGCCGGAAGAGCGACCGCCCCTTCGTGCCGCAGGAGTTGGAGGGACTGCAGCAGGTCGGCATGCTGGCGGTGCTGGCGCTGCGCAACGCGCGCCTCGTCGATGCGGTGCAGAGCGCACAGCGTCGTGGTCTCAACTCGTTGACACAGATGTCTCGGCACGTCGCATCGAGCATGGAGCCGGCGACCTTCTTCGAGAAGATGGGCGAGACCGTCGCCGGTCTCGTGCATGCGAAGCGCGCAGCCTTCTGGCAGCTCACCGGGGACGAGTTGATCGCGATGCATGAGTCGGCACATGCCGGCTCTGAGTTGCCTGGTGGATCACGCGCGCAAACGCTTGATCCCAGGTCCGATCCTGGGCTCGCGCGGGTGGTCTACTCAGGCGAGGCGCTGCGCGTCGCGCGAGTTGGTGAGAACGGGGATGCGGATACGGGGTCAATACTCGCGAGAATGAACGCCAGAGACGTCCTGGCTGTTCCCTGGCGCACCGCGGCCGGACCCCTGGGCATTCTCACCGCGTGCAATGCGGAGTCGGAATTCACGGATCAGGACGAATGGACCATGCGTCTCGCGGCGCGTTCGTCAGCACTCGTGTGGCAGGGATACCAGGCGGAGCACCGGGCCGCGGAGCTCCAGGCTGCCGAGCTCGACCGCCTGGAGGCGCATGCGCTGCGGATGGCGGAGCTGGAGCAGCAGAAGTCGGAGTTCCTCCAGCTTGCATCCCATGAGCTGCGCTCGCCGATCACGCTGGTCAGCGGCTACCTCTCGATGCTCGAGGAGGGGTCGCTCGGGGAACTTCCGGAGGCGGCTGCCAAGGTGGTGCCGCTCATGGGCAGGCGCATGCGTGACATCGGCAGGCTCGTCGACCGGATGCTCATGACGAGCCGCATGGAGATGCGCACACGCCACCAGAACGCGCAGGCGATCAACATCGACGAGCTCGCCCGCGCGGTTGTTTCCACGGTCAACCCGGCAGGCGGTGACTCGGTGCGCGTCGTCACCGTGCAGTCGAGCGGGAACACGGTCGTTCGTGCTGACGCGGAGCAGATCGAGACCATCCTCGGCAACCTCGTATCGAATGCCCTGAAGTACTCACCGGGTGGTGGAGAGGTGCGGGTCACTGTGCGTGAGGAGCCGGGCTGGGTCATCGCGTGTGTCGCCAACTCGGGGTTCGGGATCGCCGACGAGGATATCCCCAAGCTCTTTCAGCCGTTTGGACGCCTGCACAGCGCTGTCGCCGCGGGTATCGAAGGGACCGGCCTCGGTCTACATGTCTCTCGAACCCTGGCGCTCGCCCAGGGCGGTGACATCCTCGTATCCTCGCGCCCAGGTGAGGGGAGTACATTCACTCTGCGCCTGCCGAGCGGGCGGGGCCGGCCTTCTGCGGAGAGAGTTCATGCTCGACGCGTCACGCGAGATCCGACCGCTCCTCGTTGACGACGATGTCGATGTCGCGGAGGTGATGGGGTGAGTTCGGCACGCCACGATGGAGGCGCGGACGCTGGTGGGACTGACACGTCCGCGCCCGACAAGACCGAGGCGCGCGATGCTGCTCTGGACGCCGTCGAGCCGGAACGTTTGCTCGATGGCGAGGTCGAAGACACACGACATGTCGACGACGCGTTGCACTGGGTCAAGGTCTATGCGGAACTTCTCGCCTTCAAACGCGGCCTGCTGAGTGTCGCCGAGCAGCGCGTCGAGTCAATGGATGAGGTTGCCGGCGACGAGGTCAAGAAAACCGATCTGAAGGTGCTGCTTGCCGAGGCCGAGCGCTTCGAGCGACGGCTCGAGTTCTGGCGTCGCCGGGCGAAGCTCCTGCAGGATCAGGCCGGCACACCTCTGGGCTGATCCGCGCCGCCCGGGCTGAGTGGCGCTCAGACCTTGACGCGTTCGACGTCGACGTCGGCGAGTTCGGGAGGACGCGGGATCCTGTGTGCATCAAGCAGTTGCAGGCAGAGGATCACGTATCGAGCACCGACAAGGTTGAGGCCGTATATATGGGTGAGCCGCTGAATTGCCGCGAGCGTGATGATGTCGCGCTGCGAAAACAGGCGGCGGTTTGTCGCGGTCCGGTTGGGGACCACCAGACCGAGATGCTCGTACATCATCAGCGTGCGCACGTGGGTCGACAGGATGTCGGCGGCAATGCCGATCGTATACAGGGGTTTGTCGAGATTCTGCATCTGCGCCGCGCCGCTCGCCGCGGGGTCGCGGATCATCAGGCGCCCACGCCACACGCCTTCACGGCCGTAGGACTTCGAGTGTGCATGAGCAGGCGCAACACTGAACCGTCATTGTGAGTCCTCGAGGCCGTTGGGTTCGAGCGGCACGGGTCGTCCCATCCACTTTGAGTCGGAGACCGGCAGATCGAGTCGCGCGCTGCGTTGCCACTCGGCGAGCACTCGCGCCGCCGTCGCCGTGACCATCGCCGGCGAGACGCCGAGCTCTGCAATGCGAGTGGCATGCGCGCCAACGAAGGAGTCGAAGTCCACCAGGAACTCCCGGACTGTCGCCGCGAGTGCGTCCTGCGCATGCTCGGCACGCGCCGGAGGTGCGCAGAGCAGCGCCGCCTTGGCCTCGATGAGGCGGCGCCGGAAGTCGGCATTGAGTGCTTCGAACTCGGCCTGCAGCGCGCGCTGCACTTCGATCTTCTCCCGCCCCACCATGGCGATCCAGCGCACGCGTTCGCGCTCCGATCCCAGGCCACAACGGGGGTAGAACTGATTGTGCCCGAACTCGCCGACCTGGAGGTGAGCGCACGCGATGTGCGTGCCGAGCGGCTTGCCGTACGACGTCGCCGCGACAAACGGGTGCGGCTGGAATGCCGGGCACTCGACCGCGTTCTGATCGAATGACGGTCCGAAGCCACAGCCGTCGGCCACCTCAGGCAGCCTGAACTGCACCGACGCAACCGCGGACCGCTCGCGAGTCGGCACGCTAATAGCGCGCGACGAGCGAACCGATGCACATGATAGCGAGTGTATCCGGTTGCAATCGGACCTGTGCACCGATGTGGCGCCACCCCGGCCGGGGGTTGGCCCCGGCGGGGTGGACTTGGGGAGAGGAATTTGATTCCGGCAACTGGTCGGCCAGCCACCTCGACCTTACCAGGATGGTAGCGTTGCTGTCAAGCAAGCTGATAGTCAGAGTATCGCTATCTGCAAGGGGCTATACCAGGAGGCCGATTGCGACAGTTTCTTGCCGGCATGAGCGTGACGCCCGTCACGTTCCCCTTTCGCGCGGCACGGGATCGCTGATGATCCCATCGCGATCAACGATGCCGATCTCGTCGCCGAGACGGGGAAGGGTGTCGGCCTTGATCTTGCCGCGTGTGCTGGTGGTGAGGGGCGTGGCGCCCTGGTGCCGGCGGTATGCAGCACCCAGAACGATGTTGGCGATGGCCGCGATCGGAACACCGAACAACGCCCCGAGCACACCGGCAACCTCCGCGCCGATCAGCAGGCCGGCCATCGCCACGAGCGGATGCAACCGGGTGACGCGACCGCTGACGCGCGGACCGACGATGTACGCCTCGATGGCGTGACCGATCACGCCGACGACGACCGCGGCTATGCCGAGCATGGGGCTCTGCAGGAAGGCGACACCGACGGCGAGCGCCATCGCGATCACGGCGCCGATGAGCGGCACCAACTCGAGGATCGCGGCGGCAACGCCGAGCACCACCGCGAAGTGCACGCCGAGCACCGCCATCGTGAGTGTCGTGTAGACGCCGATGAGGAGCGACATCAGCACCTGACCTCGCACGTACGCATCCACGGTCGATCCCACCGCGAGGACCATGAAGTCGAACGTGCGCGTGTGCGCGGGGAACAGACGGCGCAGTGTCGCGATCACCGCGCGACCTTCAATCAGCAGGTACACCGAGATGACCACCACGAGCACGATGCTCACGATCGAACCAACCAGTCCCGTGACGAGTCCGAGCGGGGCCCCCACATTGAATTCGCTGAAGGTGCTACCCAGATCGCTGAGGGTGATCGGGACCCCCCAGCTGTGCAGGAGATCCTGCAGGCGCGATACCAATTGGGGCACCTGCCGTCCTTGACTGATCAGCATCGGCCCGATGAGGAATCCGATGCCGACCAGACTTGCCAGGAAGACGACGTACAGCACCAATGCGGCGACGCCTCGGTGCGAGCGAAACGGGCGCAGACGCTGCGTCAGATCAACGATCGGAGTCAGAACGACGGCGATGATCGATGCAAAGATGAAGAGGAGGAGCACGTTGAAGACGTGGCCGACGAAGCTCTCGGCCTCCCGATAGATGGCCAGCAGAGCAGCGACAAGGAGGAGCCACACCAGAGCTCGAAGGGGTGACCCGAGGCGCCCCCACAACGACCCGCGAGCGAGAGAACGGCTCCTGGCGGTGGTCACGGGGGGGCGGCTCGGGGCGTCGCGCCGGCGGCTGGCGTCGCTCGGGCGGCGATGATCAGCGCCGGGTGCACGGGGCACCGGCTTCACCTAGCCGTCAACCAAGAGGCCCTTCAGCGGGCCGAGCAGTCTCGCCGACCGACGTGACACGGCGGGAATCGGCCGTAGCGCGGTCAGGCGCGGCGGCGAAGAGCTCAGCAATGGGCGCCACTCCGTCTCGATGACGTCCAGAGGGGGTCGACCCGCGCAGTCCTGACCCAGGTGCTCACTCCACAGCCGCTCGCGCACGCTCCGGGCCAGGGCCGCATCGTCGGTGACGAGGTTGACTTCCGTGTCGTTGAACAGGGAATGCTCGTTGAGGTTGGCCGAGCCGACGGTGAGCCACTGGTCATCGATGACGCCCACCTTGGCGTGCACATAGACCCCCGGCTGCTGTGGCGCCAGAGGGCCGATACTGCCGGCAAGCAGGCGGTGGTGGCGATCCGCCGTCTGGAGCACGGCAAGCTGACCGCGTGTGTCGTCATTGCCGTTGTTGGGTCGCAGAGGAAGTACTAGGCAGAGGCGGAATTCATCAGATGGCGGCCTCAGCAGTTTTTCGCGCAGCACCGCCACCACTTCGGCGCTCCAGAGGAACTGGTTCTCGAGGTAGATGAGGTGATGGGCACGCCGCAGCGCCCCCGTGTACGCCTCCAGGATGCCGAAATCGCCCCGCGGGAGAGCCCGGTATGTCTTCTCGGGAACGGTGCGAACCACCTGCGCGCGGCTCTGGCCAGCGGGCGGCGGCGCCAGCGTCTCGGGCAACCGCTCGCCGGTTGTGGCCTCCCACCGCATCACGAAATGTGAAGCGACATCCGCAACCGACGGCCCGGCGAGTGAGGCTGCCACATCGTGCCAGCCCAAGCGTGCGGGATTGGCATGCGGTGCTCCATCAAACCGGTCGCCGGCTAGATCGGTGAGATCGATGCCCCCGACAAACGCTACCTCACCATCAACGATGACCAGCTTCTCGTGGTGGCAGTGCATCGGGCGGTTGTGAGCGTCCAGCGCCCCGTGGATCCGAGTGCCGGCGACGAGGTGGTGCAGGAGCTGCCGCGCCTCCTTGCGCGACGGATGCATCACCGCGACGGGTGCACCCGCCCAGACCAGGACCCGGACGTCGACGCGCGTCGCCGCATCCGCGAGCAGCGCTCGCAGGCTGACAACCGCAGGAGAGCGTTCGACCCCGAAGTCAGGATTCAGGGTCCAGCCCGCGATGTGTACGAACGAACGGGCACCGCGCACCGCCGCGGCGATGGCTGGGAGTGCTGAGGCCCCATCGATGTGCACCTCGAGACGGTTGCCATCTCGAATTGGCGCGCTGCTCGCCCACCCGCGTCCGTCCCCGCGCAGGGCGCGCTCCCAGCCGTTGCGCTTCAGGCGCCGGACATGGTGGCGTGTGTTCGCATGTTCGATGACATCGCCGATCTGCCCGTCGATTCGTGACGTGAGATCAGCGATCATCTTGCACCGTCCGTCGGCGTTCGAAGATCGGCTTGGTGAGCCGCCCCAGCGAGAGGCTCAAGCACATCCACGCCAGGCCGACGAGCAAGCCGCCGACGACATCGCTCGGCCAGTGCGCCCCCACATACACGCGGCTGATTCCCGCGGCGACGACGAGCGCCGCGGCCAGCACCCAGCAGGCGATGTAGAGCGGTCGCGGCAGCCGGTGGGCCAGCAGCACCATGGCGAGGACGCTCAACCAGAGAAAGAACCCCGCATGGCCGCTCGGGTAGCTGTATCCGATCAGATTCGACGTGGTATGCGCGACCCCCGTCGGGCGCGGCCGGTGGATGATGATGTTCACGACGTTGTACATCACCGAGTAGATCGCCGAGAAGGCCACGAAGGGCGTGGCGGGCCGCCGCAGTAGAAGCGTCAGGACAATGATTGCGGCGCCGACGCCGACGCCGACCAGACCGGCGAAGGCGGATACGAACGTGTTGAACCACGCGAAAGGCCCTGCGTTGACCGATTGCACGGCGACCTCGATGGGTCTGTCGAAGAAGAATGGCGCCGGGTGGATCGCGACCAGAACCGTGAGCAGCGCGAAGAGCACCCCGGCGATCAGTGCAATGGACAGGAACAGCCGGTCGACATCCCCTGTGAGGCGATGCAGCCACGGTGACGCCGATGGGGCCGCGGGCCTCTCCCGGATGGTGCCGTCCACAGCGCGAACCATACTCAAGTATTATATCAGCACTATCATGTTGAGCATGCGCGGGCGGCCCGTGTGAGCGGGGGCACCACAGAGGCCACGATAGACGACGGGTCGCAGGCCGTCCATGAGGTCATCGCCGGGAGACCGGGGCCAGCCGCACGACGCTGGCTGGGTCCGCTGTCGGTCATCTCGTTCGTCCTCTTCGGCGCCCTCACGGGGCTCGTCATCGCCGGGGTCACGAGGGCGGGTTTCGACATCCCCGTCGAACGCGTCGTGCAACATGTTCCGTGGGGTCCGCTCACTTACTGGATGACCGCCACCAACGTCACCGGCGGGCTCATCCAGGACCTGGTCGGTGTCGCGGTGGTCGTGGCGCTCTTAATCCTGGATCGCCGCGCCGGTTGGTTGATGGCGCTCGGAGCCATCGGCAGCCTGATCGCCCAGATCGTCAAGGTGTCGGTAGCGCGCCAACGCCCCCCCGCCGACCTCGTGACCATCCTCAATCCGTCGAGCGGGTACAGCTACCCCAGCGGGCACGCCATCTTCTTCACCTGGCTTTCGTTCATGCTCGCGACGGCGATCGCGCCACACGTCGGCCGGCGCGTGCGCTTCGTCGTCTGGCTTCTCGCCGCCTTCGTCATCGTGTTCGCGTGCATCGGGCGCGTGTGGGCGGGCGCGCACTGGCCGACTGACGTGATCGGCGGATTCCTCCTCGGCGTCGGCTGGTCTGCGTTCATCCTCTGGCTTCCCGAGCGCTGGCTTCCGACGCCCAGCCGGCGCTGGAGCCCGGCGCGGTGGATCTCGTCGCGGCGGTTCCAGGCGTGAAGCGATCCCAACGGCCGGTGGCGCGCGTTCTCATCGTCAGCCGGGCCGCGGGCGGCGTGAGCGACGCAATCCAGCGCACGCTCGAGACAGGGCTCCCCGACTACGAGCAGATCGCGTTCAACCCGCGGCGGGACTTCCGGCGCGGGCTGAGCAGCCAGGCCACCGTGGTGGTCGCGGGGGGCGATGGCACCATCGCCTTTGTCGCCCGCGCGCTTGCGGGATCCAGGCGACGGCTCGGCATCCTCCCGCTGGGCACCTACAACAACTTTGCGCGCGGGCTCGGCATCCCGACAAACCTCCGCAGAGCGCTCGCGGTCATCCGCGCCGGCCGGACGCGAGCGGTGACCCTGGGGCGCGTCAACGACCGGTACTTCCTGGAAGCCGCGGCGATCGGGATCTTCGGAGAAGCGATCCTGCTTGGTGAGAAGGCCAAGGACGGGGCACTCACGTCCATCTCCCGCGAGCTCGGCGCAGTCGTGAAGGCGCAGCCGTTCGACTTCACCACGCGCGGTGACTTCGCGGGCCATGGTCGCAGCCGGTCGCTGGTATTCACGAACACGCCGTCGACAGGATCACGTTTGCCCATTGGCGCCACCGAGCCCGCCGATCCGTACCTGGACCTGAGCGTTGGGGTGGGCGAGTCGCGGTCGGACCTCGTCGGTCGGCTGGTCGCCTCCACGATCCTTGACCGGCACGCGGACGATGACACCATCAGCTTCCAGTTCCGCTCGCTGACGATCACCACCAGGCCTCGGATGGCGGTCGTCGCCGACAACCAACGCGCGGGCAGGACGCCGACAACCGTGCAGGCCGTTCGCGGTGCGCTGCGAGTGATCGTGCCGGCATGAAGCGGCACACTGCGGCGACCACCCGTCGCAGCAGCACTCGACGGCGGCGTCGCCCCCACTCGCCGCTCAAGCCGGCTCTGCGCGCGGTCGCACGTGAGGGCAAGAAGGTCGTCACCAATCCCTGGGCTGAGCGCACGGCGCGCCTCGGCTACGTTGTGCGGGGATTCATCTACGGGACGATGGGGGTGCTCGCGCTGGGGCTTGCGGTCAGGCGTAGCTCGGACACCACCGATCAGCGCGGCACGCTGGCGCTGCTGAGCGCGAACCCGGTGACCAAGCTCTTCCTGCTCGTCGTGATTGCGTCGCTGCTGGCCTATTCAGGATGGGGCTTCATCCGTGCGATCTATGACCCGCTCCACCGGGGTGACGACCCCCTGGGCATCGCGTCGCGCATCGGGTTCGCCTGGAGCGGTCTCAACTATGCCGCGCTCGCAATCTTCGGCGCCGGGCTCCTCATCGGCGCATCCGCAGGTCACGGTGGCGACTCCGTGCAGCAGATCGTCGCCTGGGCGCTGCGCCTGCCTGCTGGTGGCGTCATCGTGATCGCCGCCGGCTCGATCGGCATCGTCGGGGGGCTCAACCAGTTCGCCGACGCCTACAAGGCCGGATTCCGGAAGGACCTGAAGCGCAACACCATGACGTGGTGGCAGCGCATGGCCGTCGACAGCTTCGGGCGGTTCGGCATGGTGGCGCGGGGTGTCATCTTCACGATGGTGGGCATCTTCATCCTCGAAGCGGGGTTGCACCACGACGCGGGCGACGCGCACAGCTTCGGCCCGGCATTCGAGGCGGTGGCACGGGAACCCCTCGGGCACGTCCTGCTCGCGATCGTGGCGCTCGGCTTCGTGGCGCTGGGACTCCATTCCTGGGCGAACGCGCGGTGGGTGCGGATGCCCACGCACTGATGCATGCGGCTGCCGCCGTGCGCCGTGCCGGGCTCATATCTGATAGCGTCGTTGTAATGAGCTGATATATCTGCTATGGTAAGCAGAAGGCTACAGCCACACTACAAGGAGGCAGTCACTATGGGCATCGGAGTGGGCATCTTCCTCATCGCCATAGGTGCCGTGCTCGCCTTTGCGATCCATGTCACGGCCAGTGGGGTCGACCTGCACACGATCGGCGTCATCTTGATGGTCGTCGGTGGGCTGGGCGTCCTGTTGTCACTGGTCTTCTGGTCCTCGTGGGCAGGTCCCGGCTATCGCCGCGGACCGACGACCACGACCACGATCGACGACCGACCGGTCTGATCGTGATCTCGCGATCGGGCATCTCGTAGTTCGTAACCAAACTTCAAACAGGAGCGGCACATGATCATCTTGGGCGTCATTTGTCTCATCCTCGGGCTCCTGCTCGGGGTGCCGGTCCTCTGGACCATCGGGGTCATCCTCGTGGTGATCGGACTGGTTCTCGCGTTGCTCGGCATGGCCGGACACGCGGTGGGCGGCCGAGCCCACTACTACTGACGGCTCCCAACGGGGACCGGGCATAACGAGTGCCCGGTCCTGGCGGGCCGGCGGCACACCGAGCACTACGCTGTAGTGATAGTAGCTGTATCATTATTGCGGCATGGCGACACCGGCTTCTGATGTATCGGTTCGGGACGAGAGTCCTGATCCCGTGCGTGCGCTCGCCGCCAAGCTCACCGATGTCGTCGCAGAGCCAGGTGTCGAAGAAGTGGCGAAGGCGCTGGGCAATGAGGCGGCAACTGGCGCTGCCAACAGCCGGCCGAAGTGGTGTTGACGAGGCACGTCGCCGAGGGCCAACGGGATTCCCGCAACTGCTCGGCCCAGGGCTCGTCACGGGCGCATCGGACGATGACCCATCAGGAATCGGCACCTACTCTCAGGCCGGCAGCCAGTTTGGACTCGCCACCCTCTGGCTAGCTCTCTTCACCTTTCCTCTTATGGTCGCGGTCCAGGAAACCTGCGCACGCATCGCCTTGCAGACAGGAGTCGGGCTCGGCGTCTCGCTGCGGCGCAAGTTTCCCACTGCTCTCGTCGGTGCCTGTATCTTCGCCGTCTTCTGCGCCAACACCATCAATGTCGGCGCCGATCTCGGCGCTGTCGCCGCCGGCGGTTCACTCCTCAGCGGCAGTCGTATCCAACCAGCGTGGTTGGTTGTTCCGGTTGCCCTGCTCATCGGGTTCATGCAGCTGCGCCTGTCGTACTCCATCATCTTCCGGTGCTTCAAGTACTTGACGCTCGCTCTCTTCGCCTATGTCATCACAGTGTTCGTCGTGCATCCGCAGCTGCTGCAGACCCTCGAAGCCACAGTCACTCCACACCTTGAGTTCAACAAAGGGTACCTTGGCATCGTTGTCGCCATCCTCGGCACGACGATCAGCCCGTATCTCTTCTTCTGGCAGGCTTCCAGCGAGGTCGACGAGATGAAGGCTGCAGGAGCCCACACTGAGCAGCAACGGCGCGGGACCACTCGCAAGGAACTCAAGGCTGCTCGTGTCGACGTCACGATTGGGATGCTGTTCTCGCAACTCGTGATGTACTGCATCGTCCTCACCTCGGGCACCGTGCTGCACGGGTCGGGTCATGACAGCATTGAGAGCGCGGCGCAGGCTGCACAAGCATTGCGACCCCTTGCCGGCCCGTTTGCGTTTGTACTCTTTGCCGTCGGCATGATCGGCACCGGCCTCCTTGCGATCCCAGTGCTCACGGGAAGCTCGGCATATGCGGTCAAGGAGTTCTTCGGCTTTCGCGGTGGTCTGAGCGAGAAGGTGACCGCGCGCCCGACCTTCTATGGGCTGATCGCGCTTGCGATCGTTGGTGGGCTGGCGATGAACTTCCTCAACATCAATCCGATCCAGGCACTCGTGGTCACAGCGATCATCAACGGAATGGTCGCCCCGCCGATCCTCGTCCTGATCGCTCTGCTTGCACGTGATCGTCGGGTGATGAACGAGCATCGCAGTGGCTTCTGGAGCAACAGCCTGGTTTGGCTTGCCACAACGGTGATGGCCGCGGCGTCCATCTTGCTTGTCGTCACCTCGTTCTGAAGCGGCGGCAACCTATCGGGCACTCGCGAGCGAGCAGTTACTTACGGAACTCCACCGCGGGGCAGGGTCCGAGCGACTGCCTCCGCGCGACGAGCAGTCCGAGCGTGGACCCGTACATGAGATGGCCGGCAATCATCGCCAGCTGGCGGCCGCGACGGTCGCGATCGGCGGGCGGCATGATCCGTAACGCCGGCACCCAGCCCATGTAGCTGACGGCCCAGATCCCAGTGCCATATGCCATGCCCAGAGGGACCGCAGGCGCCGGGATCCGCGCGGCGGCGAGCCGGAAGCAAGCGCCGCCGACGGCACCGAAGGCGAAGTGGAAGGCGATCGCCAGGGCATCCTGCTGTTCCGCCGTGCGAGGGACCCCGGCGCGGTTGAGGAACCTCGCGGTGATCTTCTCGGGCGGCATTTCGCCCATGGCGCACGAGCGCTTGGCGAGAAGCATCGCGGCGCTCATGACAGCTGTCGCAACAACACCGTCCGCTGCGCCCCGAACCAGCGCTGTCGCCGGCTGGTCGCGCGTCGATGGCTCAGCCCTCATGTGCCTCCTTTGAGAGAGACTGCTCGTGGAGGTGTCGGCGCCACTCGAGACCTGAACGCCCCACCAACCTGTCGCTACTCGCGCCACACGCCAGGCAGAACTCGGGACGGCGGGCGCACCGCCGGAGATGTGAGCAAGCCTCGCAACGCCACACCAACTCGTCGGGCCAGAGAAGCAGGCGAGTTGCTCCGCCAGCGTGACTCTTGTCCGATGCACGCGAGATCATCTGGCCCTCCGTTGTCTCCGCTTGGAAACCGCCACGCTCTCCGCCGTCAGAAATGCGCGTGGATCGACATTGATAGTGTCGGGTTAGATGATAGCGATGCTGTACCTTCCAGGGCAAGGCCGGGGGATCACGCCGGGACAAAGTCGATAGAACCGACGGCGTTGTAGACACACACATCGGTTGCGGGGCCACCACTGACGTCTGGTCCGAGGCTCACGAATACTCGGTTCGCCTCCGTGACGCCACCGCTGACGTTGATGTTCGATGTCGTAGAGGAGGTCGGGCACGAGCCGTCGGCGACGGGAGGGAAGACGCTGAGGTAGGTTGGCAGCGTCCCGGCGATTGCGGTGAGGTTGAGGACTGCCGCCTGTGCGGTGCCGTCGCTCGGGATACTCGACGGAGAACCGGAGACGCCCGGCGGGATCCCGGAAATGTTGACCTTGACGACCGAGTTCGCGCCCAGTCTATGCCCGATCCCGGTTCCCTGGTTGCAGGTGTTGGCGGCTTGCCGTGCCCTTGTGTCACAGACTCGCAGCGGCGACATGGAGTGGAACTCCCCGGCTGGATCGGTGCTCGCAGCCGGGGCGAAGTACCCCTCAACATCGGCGACGACGTCGAGGGAGCCGACCGGGTTGTAGATGTTGACGTCCCAGTTCGGAGACGCCGCACTGGTTTGCCCGAGGGTGACGGTCACCAAGTTGGGAGTGGCTGCTCCCGCGCTGAAATTGAGGTTCGAAGCCCGCGGGAGCGCGGTGCCGGTCGGATAGATCGTCAGCAATCCGCCGGTGCTGCTGGACACCGCTGTCACGTTCATGACGATCGCAGTCGCGGTGGCGGGGACCTGATCGGCACCACCCTCCTGAGGTTGGTCACCCCGGTGATCTGCACCGTCCTCGTTTGATTCGCCGCGAGTCTCCCGGCGCCACACTGGACGCACGTGTGTGCGCGCGTATCGAGTATGCGAAACGGCGTGAGAGCGAAGTAGCTCGCCAATGATGTGAAGACATACCCTGAGTTGGCACTCAGAGCGCTCGATCCCTTCGCAGTCGTGACCCCCAACTGAGCGTAGCCCGCCGGGTGGGGCGGTATCGTGACCGTGAAGGCGGTGCTCGTGATCCCTGTCGCAGGAATCGCGGTGCCTCCCAGAGTGACGGTCATCGACGATGCGAATCCCGTGCCGTTGACGGCAACGACCTGGCCGCCGCTTGCCGGCCCGGCAGCCGGCGAAAGGGACGCGACCACTGGATACGGTGGCGCCACGGTCACGAGCGGTCCGACGGCGACGCCCATGCCATGGAACGTCGACAGCATGGCCGTGAACTGAGACTCCGAGAACGTGTACTGGTTACCTGAGTGGACGTCGAGGAGGGTTATCGAATGACCGGGGTAAGTACCGAGCACGGTGACCGCGTGTTCGTGGAGGGTGTACGGGATCTTGCGCCCGTCGAACGCGGTCCACGTGCTGGTGGCATACCCGGCGCCACTGAACAGGCTTCGAAAATCGATCCAGACGACGACCGGATTCCCCGCTTGAATCTCAGTTTCGATACCGGCGGTGGTCCACCCGGTGCCTGCTGATACCGAGTGCCCCACCTTGGTGACGACGTCGGCGATGGGCTGATAGTAGACGCCGTACCCGTCCCCGGCGGCGAAACCTTCGGAGCCGTTGACGTTGCCGACAAAGCTGGTATATGGGTCGCCCCACGTGATGGCGCCTCTCGTATTGATTGCGTTGCGGCGATCGTCTGGAAGTTGATTGAAGATCCAGTTCTGGAGCGTCGTATTCCCGGTGCTGACCGGCACGTTGCGGGCGGCAAACGCAGCGGCAAGAGCAGCGGCTTCGCAGTCGAGGCTCTTGTCCTGGACTGTGAGAAACGGATCAAGATTCAACGGTCCCGGCGACGTGATCGAGGCGATCGCCCGGAGTGACGAACCCGCGAGCGTGACGACTCCCATGGTGACGCCGAGGCTCAGGGCGATGAGAACTCGTGCAGCCGGTCGACTGC
Source organism: Candidatus Dormiibacterota bacterium (assembly GCA_963777445.1). Lineage (GTDB taxonomy): Bacteria > Chloroflexota > Dormibacteria > Aeolococcales > Aeolococcaceae > Palsa-851. Next base: position 34,715 of record CAVZQR010000005.1, read on the forward strand.
AATGGACCGTCACGGTCGTTGACTGGTGGGCTACAAGCCTGCGGAGATCGACATGTCATTCACGTTGGGCGCGCGATGTCGCGTGCCGTCGCACATCCGCCCGACGACAGTGCGCTACCGGCATCGCAAACACATTTGCCGCAGGCCGAAAGGCACGCTGTGTAGTGTCGTCGGACACTGGCGTGGCACAATCTCCGCCGGGCGTGCCCTTCAGACGTGCGTCGGGCCGGGCTGCGTGACCACAGTGCGCGCCGCGGCGACAAGGTGATGCACGGTCGACCCTGCCCACAACACGGCGAGCAAGGCCATGAACACCGCGAGCGCGGTGGTGTTGTTCGTGATCACCGTCACGATCCCAGCCGCGACCAGCAAGGGCACCAGCACTCCGGCCGTTGTGCGCCACGTCCCCGGCCTCGCCATTGTTACCGACTCGCCCGCAATCGCACATGCGACCAGGCCGAGCACCAGTCCTGTGGCTGCCACGCCGCGCGCATCCGCGATGAATCCGAAGTTGGAGCCGCCCACCACGTCGACGTACAGGAGCGCGAGCGCCACAACGATCAGTGTCGCGATGACATCCCTCACGATTCGCATCGTCGTACCTCCGTGAATCCCGAGCCGGGCCACTCGACCTGGCGCGTTCATCGTCGCGCCGCCCGGAGGGCGTGGGTAGAGCCGAAGGTCACGTCTGGCCGGGCCATTCAGTCGACCCGCCCCCTAGCCCGGTCGCCAGGAAGGGGTGAGTCCCCGAGTGCACCCACCGACACCACGCGGTACCCTCATATAGGTGACGTCATGGTGGGAGGTCGTGACCGTAGCTGTGGCGGCGCTCGGCAGTGGGCTGATCGGCGCTCTCATCGGCATGCACCTGGCACAACGGGACGCCGACGATCGGCTCGGCCCCTTTCTGTCGACCCCCGATCCAGGGCGCAGGGCGACCGCCTACTTCGATGTGGCAGTCGGGTGGCATGCCTATCTCGAATCCGTCCGGCCGCTCGCGTTCCCAACTGAGGGCTTCGCGGTCGATCGACCACGAGACCTTGCCGCAGTGCTCCGCGCACGTGCGCAACTCGAGCAGTTCGGCACAACCTCGGCTCAGCGGCTGCACGACGATGCGCTCGAGGCGGCCGTTGCGCTCATCCACGTTCTCAGATCGCTGCCCAAGTCGCCCGCCTCAGGGCAACCCGATCTCGTCGCCGGACGTCCCGTGCTGCGGGTGGCCCTGCGAGATCTCGCCGTGAAGGTCGACCAACTCGAACGCCAGATGCAGGTGGAACTCCTCCCGCCGCCGCCACCGCCAGACAAGTACGTCGAGATCACCGGCCGTGCGGGCGCCGCTCGTGGTCATCATGCTGCGGCTCCCGAGAGCGCAGCTCCGGCCTCGCGCTAGGCCCGACCGCCGTGCAGGGCGCGCCCCGACATCGTTTCCACCGTGATTCGCACCCAGTGCTCGGCCGGCGTCCGCACCCAGGAGTGCAGCGGACCACGGCGGAGCACCTCGAGCTGGTCGGGATCGGTCACCTCGTGCGCCGAACCGTGAATGAGAACGCTCCAGCCCTCGCGATCCGCCGGCCGGCTTTCATCGACCTCGAATGCCACGCGGGTGCGGTTGGTGAGCCACGCCAGGGTGCCCCCCTTGGCTGTGCAGAAGACGATGTCGTCGTCGAACAGCACAAAGTTGACGGGCAGGATGACCGCAAGGCCGTCAACGACATAGCCGATGCGACCGATCAGCGCGTGCTCCAGGAGCGTCAGGCACTCCTCGCGCGAAAGATGTCGGAGTTGCGAATGGTCCTGGTCACTCACGGCGGTTGCCTCCAACGCTGATTGGTTCATCGAGCGGGTTGTCACAGGTCGACCGGCTCGGTGCGGTCGTCCAGCGGATGCTCATCGATCCAGGCCAATGGGCAGCGGTGATCCGGCCCAGCGGTCACGGTGAACGGCAGGCCGTCGGCGTCACTCCCCGCGGCGGGGATGAGGCGCAGCCCGACACACTCGTAGGGCGGCTCCGCAGCTCGAGGACACCTCCCCGCTGCGTCCGGGCCGGTGCACATGGCGATGACCCTGCGCGTTGCAGGGTCCGTCATCAGGAACAACCGCTCGTGCGGGTCCATGCCCGGGAGCATGGTCTCAGTCCCTCTGGAGCCAACAGTGCCGAAGGTCCCAACTTGCGACGTCGCCAGACCCCGGCGGCATGGGGCACGGTCCGGGCGGGTCTAGCGGGAGGGTTTCCTGGCGAGGAGCGCAGACGCGTGGTCCGGGACGTACGTGTACGTGTCCAGCGGCGGCCGCACGTATCCGCCGTCCGTCTGGCGAGGTGGCAATGTCAACGGCGTTCGCAGCACGTCCTTGTACGGAACCGTGGACAGCAGGTGAGCGAAGCAGTTCAACCGAGCCCGCTGCTTGTCGTCCGCCTCGACCACGAACCACGGGGATTCCGGCGTGTCCGTGTGCACGAACATGATGTCCTTGGCGCGCGAGTATTCCACCCAGCGGAGGCGCGACTCAAGGTCGATCTGGCTCAATTTCCAGTGTTTCAGCGGGTTGTGCAGGCGCAGCTGAAAACGACGTTCCTGCTCCTGGTCACTGACGGAAAACCAGTACTTGACAAGGATCAAACCGGAGTCGATGAGCAGCTGCTCGAAGATCGGGCACTGGCGAAGGAATTGCCGGTGCTCATCGTGCGAGCAGTAGCCCATGACGTACTCGACCCCGGCGCGGTTGTACCAGGAGCGGTCGAAAAGGACGATCTCGCCGGCCGATGGCAGATGCTCGACGTAGCGCTGGAAGTACCACTGCGAGCGCTCGCGATCCGACGGTGCGGGGAGCGCCGCGACCTTGACAACCCGCGGGTTGAGGTACTGCGTGATGCGGCTGATGGTGCCGCCTTTGCCGGCGCCGTCGCGACCCTCGAAGATCACCGCGATCCGAGCGCCACTGCTTCGCGTCCACTCCTGGAGCTTGACGAGTTCCACCTGCAGCCGCCGCAACTCCTTCTCGTAGACCTTCGGGGGCAGTGGGGGAGGTGTGTCGTGCGCGCGTGGGGTCTTCTTGGCCATGGCTTCCAGTGTGCTGCTCCGTATGCAGGAGCCTCGCCTCCTCGTTACACAGATGTTTCACTCACGCGCCCACCGCAGACGCAGCGAGCCTAGTCTTAGGGGCGCGTGGGCAACAAGGAAGCGAATTCCACCGCATCAGCCGATCACGAGCTCCCGCACGGGCAGATCAGGCGCCGGCGTCGTATTCGCCTGCACCTCGGGCTGTTCTGGCTCCTTCCAATAATTGGCCTGCCCGTTGCCGGTGGGCTCGGCATCCAGGCGCTCGACTCCGGCGTGTCCAGCCGCGAGGTGGCAGCCACCGATCTGCAGAATCTGGAGGCCGACGTCAACCTGGTGACCGTCTACTCCGGCTGGGCAGTCGCTCTGCACTGGCCATTTGCGCAGGCCGTGGCCGCACACGAGCAGGCGGATAGGATGGTCCAGGCCGACCTCGGCTTGCTGAACCATGAGGAGTCGGCGAGGCCGGTGATGGCACGGGTGGGTTCCGCGGTCACGACCTACCTGACCACCCTCGATGGAGCCGAAGCGCTCTTTCGCCCCGGAGGGCCGGCAATCGACCCCGCGCTGGAAAACGCGGCACTGGCTCAGTTCGACCGGCTCCATGTGCTGATCGACCACGGCACGGCAACGCTCAACGCTGAGGCAGCGGGAACCGCGAACGACGTGCGAGCGGCGGTATGGGTCCTGGTCATCGGCGAATCTGCGCTGCTGGTCAGCGTGCTCTGGATCCTCTCTCAGCGCCGTCGCCGGCTGGCGATGATTCAGACGCACGAACGGGTGCTGGCGGACAGCGAACGCACCTTCCGTCGCTTGTTTGAGGAGAACCCGCTGCCGACGCTCATCTCCGATCCGCGCTCTGGACGATTCCTCGCCGTCAACAAGGCGGCGGAGGCGCAGTACGGATACACGAATGAGGAGTTCCAGTCGATGACGGCGGCGGACATCGTGGCCGATGAGCGCCGAACCCCCTCTCTGCCGACGACAGAGCTGCTGGGTTCATCGGCGGGTCGCGTGATGTCGCACCGCAAGCGCCACGGCGAGCGTTTCGACGCCGAAGTCTCAGAGGCCGAGCTGGAATATCGCGCGCGCGCCGCTCTCCTGACCGTGGTTCGCGACGTGACCGCGCAGCGTCAACTCGAGGCAAAGCTTCTCGCCTCGGCAACTCATGACTTCCTGACAGGCCTGGCAAACCGCAGGTTGTTCATGGAGCGCTTCGATCAGGCGCAGGCGGCAAGAGGCAGGCACGACGACGGTCTGGCGATTGTGAGCATCGACATGGATGGGTTCAAAGCAGTGAACGACACGCATGGGCACAGCATGGGTGACGACATCCTGCGAGTCGTCGCGCAACGCCTGAGATCGCTGGTTCGACCCCAGGACACCGTGGCTCGTTTCGGCGGCGACGAATTCGTTGTGCTCATCGACGGGGCGACAACGGTTGAAGTGGAAAAGCTGGGGCATCGCCTTGCCAAATGGCTCGCTCACCCCTACGACATCATCGATACGACGCGTGATATTTCAGCGTCGGTCGGCATCGCCATGGTTGCGGATGCGACGGTGACGGCCGATGAGGCTTTTCGCCTTGCCGACCTCGCCATGTTTACGGCGAAGGAAGCGGGACACGGCTGTTATCGAGTGTACGACCCACTGATGCGGAGCGTCATTCTCGAGCGGCTGACGATGTCGCGCGAACTCCAGGTGGCGCTCAGCCGCGGCGAGTTCAGCCTCGCCTACCAGCCGATTGTTTCCCGAGACGGAGACCGCTGGACAGCGAATCACGTCGAGGCCCTGATCCGATGGAATCACCCGGAACGCGGGCTGATATCGCCGGCCGACTTCATACCGGTCGCCGAGCAGACCGGATTGATGATCGCAATCGGAGCGTGGGTGCTCCGGGCCGCCTGCGCGCAGATTGCCGAGTGGCAGCGTGGAGGCGGTCGCCGGGTTGGCGTCCACGTCAACGTGTCGGGTCGCCAGATCAAGGACCCGGATTTCGTGAAGCTTGTCGGGGACATCGTCGCGGAGACAGGCGTCGATCCTTCTGATCTCATCCTCGAGCTCACGGAAACTGCCGTGCTCGATGACTTGAACGCGGCAATGAAGCCACTCGAGGACCTTCGTGCCAGGGGGATCCGCATCGCCCTCGACGACTTCGGCGCGGGCTACTCATCGCTCACCTACCTCGGTCAGCTCCCCATCGATATCGTGAAGATTGACCGCTCCTTCGTCGCCAACCTCGATCAGCCGGACAAGCTCATGATGCTCGCGACCATCATGCGACTGATGGAGTCGCTCCGTGTCGTGGTTATCGCTGAGGGCGTCGAGACAACCGGCGAGCTGAGGCACGTGCTGAGCTTGGGGATCGACTCGGTGCAGGGCTTCTACTTCAGCCGGCCGGTGCCCGCTGATGCTCTCCTCGAGGCCATCGAAGCGTGCGAGCTGATGGCGGGCCCGGAAAGCGTGACGCGCGGTGGTGCCGACCGGATACGGCTCCTTGCGCAACGAGGTCGCGGCGCGGGCTGATCGTGCCGGAGCACACAGCCGTTTGGCCATCGATTTGGTGACTTCGGCCTCTACACCGGGACGCAGATAGGCGAGATCCTCTGCGTACGCCCCGGTATGCGTCCTGCGAGCAACGTCCAGGCATGCGAGAAGCCGTCGGCCGTGGTAGAGGAGTCTCCGATGGAACAGCCGGGCGAAGCGACGCTGGCGCGTGATATTCGCGTGCCCCTCGTCTACAGCAGCGACGACATCCGCATCATCGCCGGTGAGATCGGCGTTGCCGTGACCGACGGCGAGTCGGCGATCATCCTGGACCACCTCGATCGCGAGGTTGGTCAACTCGCGCGCACCGCTGCCGCATCGGCGCTGCACGCTCGAATCATCGACCTGCTCACGCTTGTTTCGAGCGTCCACTCGCCGCCGGCGATCCCACGGGCCGGCCGGCGACGCACATGGGTCACGGGGTAACGGAACCCGGGCGCCCCTTGCTGCGCGAAGCGTTGCACCAGCGCATCGTCGGTATTGACTGAGCTCAGGGCTCGGCCGGAGAATGGCGTTGTGTCGCAGCAGGAGATCGATCGGTATCTGGCCGGGCTCGATGAGCCCAAGCGAACCACGTTGAGTCAACTGCGCGATTCCATCGCCGGCTTCCTCCCCGAGGCCGAACAATGCATCTCATACGGGTCGCCGGCCTTCAGAATGCACGGCAAGGTCGTCGCCGGATTCGCGGCATTCAAGAGTCACCTGAGTTACCTTCCCCACAGCGGCTCGGTGCTCCCAGAGCTCAGGGACGAGCTGTCGACGTTCTCCCAGACGAAGGGCGCGTTGCACTTCCCGGTTGATGAACCGCTCTCGCGAGAGCTGGTGCAGCAGCTCATCGCAGTTCGACTGCGGCAGGCGTTCGGTGGTTCGTCGCCCGCGGCGCATCAAGCCTAAGGCGACAACGGTCGCGGCTTCCCCGATCCGACGCGGCGCTCCCGCCTGGTTGCCTGGCGCGACGCCTGATCAGTCTTCGGGCGCCGGCGCCTCCGGCGACCCGAGCCCGTCGGGTACAAAACGGGTATCGGGGACGAGCTCGAGATTCGCTCCCCGGGCCACCACCTCGAGCAGCGCCGCGAAGTCCTGATCGCCGAATCCCTGACCGATCAGACTGACCACGATCTGATGGGTGAGTGCCGTGAGCGGAAGGGGCACGTTGCGCTGCCGTGCAGCTTCGAGGCCGAGCTCGAAGTCCTTGCGCAGGAGATGACCCGTGAAGGTCGGCGCGTAGTTGAGGTTCACGAATGCCGGTGTCTTGTAGCGGCTGAAGACCGAGCCGAGCACGCTGTCGTTGATGAACGCCAGGTAGTCCGCGCGTGAGACCCCGCCACTTTCGGCAAGAACCGTCGTCTCGGCGAGGATCTGCGCGACCACGCCGAGGATGAGGTTGTGGCAGATCTTCACGAGACGCGCCGCTTCCCCTTCTCCGACGTAGGAGACGCTCCGCCCCAGCATCTGAAGGTACGGCAGGACGCGCACGAAGGCGTCGTGTGGGCCGGACACGGCGACGCTGAGCATCCCGGCGCGAGCCGCCTTCGGGTTGCCGCTGACAGGCGCCGCGAGGAGGGTCACGCCTCGCTGCGCGGCCTTCTCACGGATCTCGCTCGATACCGTCATTGAGACTGTTGACGCATCGACGACCAACGCCGGGGCGATCGACTCATTGGCGAGTAGCCCCTTCGGCCCCGACATCACCTCCTCGAAGTCGCTCGACCCGGCGACCATGGTGATGACGATGTCCCGGTCGGCGAGATCGACCGGATGCGCGACGACACGGGCCCCGCGGTCCACCAGCGGCTTGGCCTTCGCGCTCGTTCGGTTGTAGACCGTCAGATCGCAACCATGTTCCAGCAACCGGGTCGCCAGGACTTCGCCCATCCGGCCGATCCCGATCCAACCGAGGGTCTGGGCATTCGGCACCTGATCGGTCATGTCCTCACCCCTCAGTGGCTGCTTCGAACGCTTTGTCGTGCGCAAACGTTTGCCTAGCATAGCCGCACCTTTTTTGCGGTGTCAACGCGCGGTTACTCGGCGCTGACTCTGGGTCGCGAGGCGCGCTGCGTACGCGCCGATCCGGCGACCGTCGACTCGCGCACGATGAGATCCGGTGTGAAGCGCACCCGCCGCCGGGTCGGCTCGTCGCTCTCGATCTGGTCGAGGAGCAGGCGGGCGGCGACCGAGCCGAACTCGTGGATCGGGACATGCATCGTGGTCAGCCCCGGGTCGACGCGGCTCGCCAGCGGTATGTCGTTGTAGCCGACGATGGCGAGATCCTCCGGAATCCGGAAGCCCCTTTGGCGGGCCACCTCGGCGGCGCCGATCGCCACCATGTCGGTGACGGCGAAGACGGCGGTCGGCGGGTCGGGGAGCGCGAGCAGACGCCGGATTCCGGCTTCGCCATTCTCCTCGGTGTAGCCGGCCTCGACGATCAGATCCGGGTCGGCGGCGAGACCGGCGGCACTGTGAGCGGCGAGGTAGCCGCGCCGGCGCAGCATCCCGGTGCTGACCGTTGACTTTCCCGCGAGATGCCCGATGCGGGTGTGCCCCAGGTCGATGAGGTGGGCGGTGGCGAGCTGGCCGCCGAGGAGATCGTCTGATCCGACGAACGGATCCTCGCCCTCGTCGCTGAAGCGGTTGACGAGGACGTACGGACGCTTCTGGCCGCGCAGCTCACGAACGCTCGGGTCCTTGAGGAAGCTGCTGGCAATGATGACCCCGTCGACGCGACGAGCCTGGAGGCTCTGCAGATGGGATCGCTGCCGTTCGGGAAGTCCGTCCGTGTTGCAGAGCAGGACGTTGAACCCACGCGGCGCCGCGGCATCCTCGACCCCACGGAAGAGCGCTGCGAAGAATGGGTTGGTGACGTCCGGGATGACCACCGCGAGCACGTTCGTCTGCCGCATCTTCAGGCCGCGCGCAATCCCGTTGGGCTGGTATCCGGTCTCGCGGAGGAGCGCCTCGATGCGTGACCGGGTGGCGGCGGCGATTCTCAAGCCGGGATCGTTGTTCGCCACCCGCGAGATTGTCGAGGCGTGGACATTGGCCCGCGCCGCCAGCTCCTTGAGCGTCACCGGCATTTCCTTGGCCCTTGACATTGGTTTCGGCTGGGTTCTAGGCTAGCGCAATCGTTTGTTCATCGGCAGACAGCTCGCCATGTCGCGAGCGGGGGACGAGCATGCGGAAGCCAGTGTCTTTGGCCGTGACCGGGATCGTCTCATTGGGCGCGCTGAGTGTTGCGGCTTGCGGCAGCAGCAGTACGACCACCAGCGGCTCGCCGCAGGCAGCCGCGCCGATCACCATCGGGGTGTCCGTCTCGCTCACCGGCGACTTCTCGGGGGACGGCAAGGCCCTGGTCCAGGGCTACGACCTCTGGGCGCAGGACGAGAACGCCAAGGGCGGCCTCCTCGGCCACCACGTGACCATGAAGTACGTCGACGACGCGAGCAGCACCACACAGGTGGTCACCAACTATCAGAACCTGATCACGCAGGACAAGGTCGCGCTCGTCTTCGGCCCATTCAGCAGCCTGCTCACGATCCCGGCTTCGACCGTCACCGACCGTTTCGGCTACGCCTTCCCCGAACCCGCGGGTGGTGGGCCGAGCGTCTTCAACCGGGGCATCCATTCACTCTTCTTCGTGCAACCCGCTCCGGTCGAGGACAACCTCGTGAGCTTCACCCAGTGGGTGCTCTCGCTCCCGGCGAGTCAACGACCGGCCACGGCCGCCTACTCGACCGAGGATGACCCGTTCACGCAGCCGCAGGTTGACAAGGCCCGTGCACTCCTCGAGGCGGGCGGCGTCAGAACCGCCTCCTACAAGGTGTACCCGGCCGAGACCACCGACTTCACCCCGCTGGCCCAGCAGGTGATCAGCGCGAACGCGGACGTTGTCATCCTCGGAACGCAGGAGCCCGATGCGGTGGCGTTCATCAAGGCGTTCCAGCAGCAGCACTACAACCCCAAGGCCCTGGTTGCGACCGCTGGTCCGGACCAGGGGGCCGACTTCGCCACCAAGGTCGGCACCGCCAATACCGAGGGTGTGATGGTGCCCGCGGGGTGGTGGTCGAGCGCCAAGACCCCCGGCAACGCGACATTCGTCAGCGAATACATCGCCAAGTACGGCGGCACCCCCGGTGACATTCCCAGCGACGCGCCCGAGGCGTACAGCGTCGGTGAGGTCGTCGACCAGGCGGCGCAGAAGGCGCACAGCATCGCCAATGCGGCGCTCATCGCCGCCCTGCACACAGGCACGTACCAGACGGTCCAGGGGCCGATGGCATTCGAACTCGCTCGGCAGGCCGAACGGCGCAAGCTTTCTCGTCCAATGGCAGAACGGTCTGACGGTGCCGGTGTACCCGCCCGCAGCCGCTGTCGCACAGCCGGAGTATCCCAAGCCCGCCTTCTCCGGGTGACCAGGGGGCCGGCGTGACCCTGATCCTGGAAGCGGTTGTCTTCGGGATTCTCACGGGCGGCGTCTATGCACTGATGGCTTCGGGGCTGACGTTGATCTTCGGCGTCATGCGGATCATCAACGTCGGCCACGGAGCCCTGGTCATCCTCGGCGCCTACCTCAGCTTTGCCCTTCTCCGGTCGGCCAACATCGACCCGTTCGTCAGCCTGGTGATCACGATGCCGGCGATGTTCCTCCTGGGTGTCGTGCTGCAACTCGTCTTCATCCGGCCGCTCAAGGAGGACCGTGAGGCCCTCTCGGTGTTGGTGACGTACGCCCTGGCGCTCGGGATCGAAGGGCTGCTCGGATACCTGTTCACCAACAACTTCGTGCAGCTGAACGCGTGGTACCAGACGGCATCCTTCGCCGTCTTCGGCTTTCACATCGCCTACGTCTACGTCTTCGGCTTCGGCCTCTGTCTCGCGATCCTCGGGGCCATCTTCGTGGTGCTGTACCGGACGACCTTCGGGTCGGCGGTTCGCGCCACCATGCTGAACCGCACCGCCGCTCAGCTGGTGGGGGTGAACGTCGATCGCGTCTCCGCGATCGCGTTCGGGATCGGCGTGTCGACGGCTGCGGCCGGCGGAGTGATCTTCGGAATGACCAACGCGTTCAACCCGGGCAGCCACTACGACCTGATCTCGCGGTTGCTCACGATCATCGTATTGGGTGGACTCGGAAGCCTCCGGGGCGCGGTGATCGCCGCAGTCGCGATGCTGGTCATCGAGGACGTCACCGCCGTGGTGATCTCACCGGTCTGGGCGGCCTTCGCTTTCTTCCTGCTCCTGGTGGTCGTTCTCGTCGTCCGTCCGCAGGGGCTGTACGGCATCCGCGTCCGAGAACGCATATGAGGTCGCAGGCGCGAGTGCGCGCACTGAAAGTGGCGGCGCTGCTCATCGTGGTGGTCGTCGCGCTTCTGGTGCCTGTCTTCGAGACCGATCCGGCGACCGTCAACGTCGCGGTGTTCACCGCCATGTACGTCGGGCTCGCCACCGCGTGGAACATCATGGGTGGCTACACCGGCTACGTCTCGTTGGGACATGCAGCCTTCTTCGGGTTCGGCGCCTACGCATTCGGCCTCGTCCTCGCGCATCTCGGCATCCAGGCGGGGTACGAGCCCTTTCTGTTCGTCCCGGTCGCCGGGGCGCTCACGGTGGTGCTGGCGCTGCTGATCGGTTGGATCGCTCTGCGCACCCGCGCGGCGACCTTCGTGATCGTGACGATTGCCATGATGTTCATGATCCAGCTGCTCGCCGAGAACCTCGTCGGCCTCACCGGTGGAGGGTCGGGACTCAGCTTCCCCGTCCCGCCCTGGAGCGGCGACTTCTTCGACACGCCGTTCTACTACGCGATGCTGCTGCTGGCCATCATCTCACTCGCAATCTCGTGGTGGATCCGGCGATCGAAGTTCGGCCTCGGCCTGCTGGCGATCCGCGACGACGAGGACAAGGCGCTGGCGGTGGGCGTGCCGGCGCATACGTACAAGTTGACGGCGTTCATCATCAGCGCCGCCCTGGTCGGCATGATCGGCGCCGTCTACGGCTACTACGTCACCTACATCTATCCGCAGTACGCGATCGACCCTCTGGTTGGCATATCGCTGGTACTGATGGTGTTTCTGGGCGGTCTCGGCACCCTCTGGGGCCCGGTGCTGGGCGCGGTCATCCTCGAACCGGCACAGCTCTGGCTCGCGTACAACTTCGGCGCGAGCAGGCTCTATCTCGTGTTCTACGCCGCCGTCTTCCTGGTGGTGATCCTGCTGCTGCCGCGGGGCATCGTCCCCTCGGTGGGCGACCTGGTGAAGCGCGTCCTCGCGCGCCGTGCAGTCGGCCCATCCGACAGCGCCTCGACGTCGAGCGATACCCACACCGTCGCGGGAGTCCAATCCCCGTGAGCCTGCTCGAGGTCGAGTCGCTCTCCAAGTGCTTCGGCGGGGTCACCGCCGTCGACGGTTGCTCATTGTCGTTGCAGCTCGGCAGCATCACCGGGCTCATCGGACCGAACGGATCGGGCAAGACCACAGTCTTCAACCTGATCACGGGATTCATCGCCAAGGACAGCGGCGATGTGCGCTTCAAGGGCGACTTCGATCGCCGGTCTCGGACCGAACCGGATCTACGGCCTCGGGATCGGGCGTACGTTTCAGCTGGCGCGAATCTTCCCGCGCTTGACTGCGCTCGAGAACATGCTCGTCCCGGTCAGACGCTCAGGGGTTCGCGCGCTCTTCTCGCGAGGCCAGTGGCACGACGAGAAGGCCCGCGCGATGGAGATGCTCACGGCGATGGACATCGGCCACGTGGCCGGTCTGCTCGGCGGCTCGCTCTCCTACGGCCAGCGCAAGCTGCTCGAACTGGCAGCCGTGATGATGGCCAGACCGCAACTGGTCCTGCTGGACGAGCCGGCCGGCGGCGTCAACCCCGCGCTCGTCGAGCGCATCGGCGAGCATATTCTCGAACTCAACCGTCAGGGCGTCAGCTTTCTTCTGGTCGAGCACAACATGCCCTTCGTGATGGGCCTGTGCCAGCAGATCGTCGTGCTGCATCGAGGCGCCGTGCTCGCGCAGGGCACACCCGCCGACGTGCGCGGGAATCCGGCCGTGCTCGAAGCGTATCTGGGCTCGTAGATGAGCGCACTCCTCGAGCTCGACGGCGTCACCGCGGGATATGGCGGCGGCGATGTGCTTCATGAATTGAATCTCACGGTCGAAGAGGGTGGGATCACGTGCGTCGTCGGACCGAACGGCGCCGGCAAGTCAACCATCCTTCGCCTGGTGAGTGGATTGATCAGGCCGCGTCTGGGCGGCGTGCGCTTTCGCGGCGAGTCGATTTCCGGGCTGACGCCCCGCCAGATCCTTCAGCTTGGCGTCGTCCAGGTGCCGCAGGAGCGAAGCCTGTTTCCGACCATGACGGTGTGGGAGAACGTGCGCATGGGCGCGTACACGCTTTCGGATCGAGCCCTGACGGAACAGAGGATGCGCAACGTCTGTGAGACGTTCCCCCTCGTCGCCGAGCGCCGCCACGATCGCGTGGCGTCGCTCTCGGGAGGGCAGCAGAAGATCGTGGAGTTTGCCAGGGCGCTCATGCTCGATCCGAAGCTCCTCGTGCTCGACGAACCCTCGATGGGACTCGATCCGAAGACTCACACCGTGGTGTTCGACCTGATCCGCGACATGAACAAGGCCGGTCGGACCATCCTGCTCGTGGAGCAGAACGCGCGCTCGGGGCTGGGCCTTGCAAGCCACGGCGTCGTCCTGGAGAGCGGGCGCGTGCGTCTCGAGGGCACGGGTGCCGGCGTGCTCGGCAACGGCGAGATCGGCCGTCTGTTCCTGGGAGCACCGGTCTGATGGACGCCGCGAACCGGGTGCAGATCGCCGCACACCACTGGCAGCCGCGATTTGTCGCCAACGGCATCGACGTCAATGACTTCGAGAACGTCCTGGCAAAAACCACCGAGTGGGCGGCCTGGGGACCCAACTGGCACGAGATGGGCGGCGTGCACGAGGCTCTCGGCCGCGAGGCGGAGCGCCGCGGACGCGCGGTGTCGGCAGCCGCCGCGTACCAGCGCGCGGCATGGTGCTATCACCTCGGTAAGTTCCTCTGGTTCGAGGATCTCGCACTCCACGCGACCCTGCGCGACCAGGCTGTGGCCGTCTACCGGCGGACCTTGCCGCACCTCGATCCCCCTGCGGAACGCCTCGACATCCCCTTCGAGGGTCACATCATCCCGGGACATCTGCGCCGCCCGAGCGGCGTGACCACGCCGCCGCTCGTGCTCATCGTCCCCGGCCTCGACTCGTCGAAGGAAGAGATGTTCAGCATCGAGGACGAGTTCCTCCGCCGCGGGATGGCGACTCTCAGCATCGACGGTCCCGGGCAGTCTGAGAACTCCGTCGATTTCGCAATCCGGCCGAACTGGGAGACCGTGATCACGCCGGTGCTCGATCACCTCGCGGACATCGGTCTCGACAGCACCTTCGGATTGATCGGGCTGATGGGTATCAGCATGGGAGCCATCTATGGACCGCGAGCGGCGGCGCACGAGCCACGCCTCAACGCGGTCGTCGGCCTCGCCGGCCCGTACAACCTCGGAGAATGCTGGGACGCGCTCAATCCACTGACGCGCGGCGGCTATGTCTTCTACACCAAGTCCGCCAACGAGGAGGAGGCGAGGGAGAAGGCGTACGGTCTCAACCTCCACGGCGTCCTCGAGCAGGTCACGCAACCGTTGCTCGTCATCCACGGCGCGCGCGATCGCCTCTTCCCGCCCGAGCAGGCGGAGCGCATCGCACGTGAGGCGCCCAACGCCACCCTGCTCATGTATCCGGACGGCAATCATGTCTGCAACAACATCGCCTACAAATACCGACCGGTGATGGCGGACTGGATGAGCGAGCAGCTCGGATGAGGAATCGCACCGGAGGGATCGGGCGGAGCGCCACGACGCCGACCGACCGGTGCTCACAGGAGACGATGTCATGAGCCTCGACACCCTCGCGGGGGTCCCACCCAGTCCCGGCCGGATGAACGTCGACTTCGAGGAGCGCGTCGATTTCACGCGGCTGCGCGCGTACCGGCTGGCGCGCGCCCGCGCCGCACTCGACGCCTCTGAGCTGGGCGCGGTGCTGCTGTTCGACATCAACAACATCCGCTACGTGTCGGCGACCATGATCGGGGAGTGGGCCCGCGACAAGGTTGCGCGCTATGCGCTGCTCACTCGGGCGGGGGAGCCGATCGTCTGGGATTTTGGATCCGCAGCCCGGCACCACCAGCTCCACGCGCCATGGATCCGCCCCGAGAACAGCCGTGCCGGCATGCTGGGGCTGCGCGGCGCCGTGGCGCCGGACGCAGGGCTGATCGCGCGCGCCGTCGCGGAGATTCAGTCCGAGCTTGCCGCCGCCGGGGTGTCGGATATGCCGCTCGGCGTCGACATCGCGGAGACGCCGATGCTCCTGGAACTGCTGCGGGTTGGTATCGAGGTGCGCGACGCGCAACAGGTGATGCTCGACGCACGTCTCATCAAGTCGCCCGACGAGATCGCGCTGCTCTCCACAGCGGCCGCGATGGTGGACGGCGTGTACCAGGACATCGCCGAGGCGTTGAAGCCCGGCGTGCGTGAGAACGAGATTGTCGCCCTCGCCAACAAGCGTCTCTACGAGATGGGATCGGACGACGTCGAGGCGATCAACGCGGTGTCGGGCGAGCGGTGCAACCCCCACCCTCACAATTTCTCGGATCGCCTGATCCGGCCAGGCGACCAGGCGTATTTCGACATCATCCAGTCCTTCAACGGATACCGCACGTGCTACTACCGGACGTTCGCGGTCGGTCGTTCGACGCCGGCGCAGCGCGACGCGTACGTGCGTGCCCGGGAGTGGATCGACGCCGCGATCGAGCTGGTGGAGCCGGGAGCGACGACGGATCAGATCGCACGGCTCTGGCCGGAAGCACAGGACTTCGGGTTTCAGAACGAGATGGCCGCGTTCGGGCTGCAATTCGGGCACGGGCTCGGTCTCGGTCTCCACGAGCGCCCGATCATCTCCCGCCTCAACTCTCTCGAGCATCCGATCGAGCTTCGTGAGGGAATGGTGTTCGCGCTCGAGACGTACTGTCCCGCGACCGACGGTCAGTCGGCGGCCCGGATCGAGGAGGAGGTCGTGGTGACTGCGCGTGGCTGCCAGGTGCTGACCCTGTTCCCGGCCGAAGAGCTCTTTGTCACCAACAAGTACTAGCCGTTGTGCACATGCGATTCGAGAGGAGAGCAGCGAGATGACATCAACCACTGACGATCCCGCCGTGACGGCGGGACCGCCGGGGATCGATCCTGGGATCCTGCATCAGCCGTTGGGCACGATCGACCCCTCGACGCAGCTGGCGCTCTACCGCCAGATGGTGCGCATGCGCAAGTTCGAGACACGCGCGTACGACCTCTTCATGGAGAACCTGGTCAAGGGCACCAGCCATCTGTCCCTGGGTCAGGAGGCCATCGCCGCCGCCTTTGGCGAGGCGATGGACGATCACGACTACACCTTCGCGACCTACCGAGGTCACGCGCACACGCTCGCACGCGGCACATCGATGACGGGAGTGATGGGCGAGCTGCTGGGCCGGACCTGCGGTGTGCTCTCGGGCAAGGGCGGCTCGATGCATCTGACCGACGTCAGCCACGGCGTCATGGGGTCGTACGCGATTGTCGGCGCGCACCTCACGATTGCGCTCGGGGCAGCGTGGTCGGCGCAGTACCGTGGCGAACGACGGGTCGCTGTTGCGTTCTTCGGTGACGGCACGACCAACATCGGCGCCTTTCACGAGTCGCTGAACCTTGCGGCGGTGTGGAAGCTGCCGGTGGTCTTCGTGTGCGAGAACAACATGTACATGGAGTACACGCCGATCCGCGCCGTCACCGCCGTGGCGAACCCGGCGGCCGATCGCGCCTCGGCATACGGGCTGGAGAGCATCATCGTTGATGGCAACGACGCGGACGCCATGTATCTCACGGCACGCGAAAGCCTCGAACGCGCACGCAACGGCGGCGGTCCTTCACTGATCGAGGCGCGCACCTATCGCAGCTCCGGTCACTCGCGCGCCGACCCGGGTAAGTACCGGCCGGACGCGGAGGTTGCCGCCTGGAAAGCGTACGACCCGATCGTGCTCTACCGCACCCGGCTCGTGGCCGGCGGCGTCAGCGAAGCCGACCTCGATGCGATCGAGGAGACCGCCGACGGCGATGTCGACACCGCAACCGTCAACGCCAAGGCGTCACCGGCACCCGGGGCCGACGATCTCATGCGCGATGTCTGGTCGGACGGGGGATGGTCATGGCGCAACTGACCTATCGCGAGGCCGTCGCCCGCGCGATCACGCAGGAGATGGAGCGCGATCCGAATGTGGTCTTCCTCGGCGAGGACGTGGGCGGCGCCGGAGGCGTCTTCAAGGCAACCGTCGGACTGCTCGAGCGCTTCGGACCCGAGCGGGTGCGCGACACGCCGATCTCTGAGCAGGCGATCCTCGGCGCCGCGATGGGGGCGGCGATGACCGGGCTCCGGCCCATCGCGGAGATCATGTTCGCGGACTTCTTCGCTGTCTGCTGGGACCTGGTTGCCAATCAGATTGCCAAGAGCTCGTACATGACCGCCGGCCAGGTGAGCTTTCCACTCGTCATCAGATCCGGCAACGGCGGTGGTCTCCGTTTCGGGGCGCAGCACTCGCAATCGGTCGAGAACTGGGCGATGGCGATCCCTGGGCTCAAGGTCGTCGCTCCGTCGAATCCCACGGATGTCATCGGGCTCTTCGCCGCGGCGGTTCGCGACCCGGACCCGGTGATGTTCTTCGAGCACAAGGGCCTGTACTCGAGCAAGGGCGAGGTCCGTGACGGCGAGATCGTCGACACCCTCGGCTCGGCGAAGGTCTTGCGAACCGGTGGGGACGCGACCATCGTCGCCCTCGCGGCGATGGTGCCACGCGCCGTATCAGCTGCGGACGAGCTCGCGAAACGAGGTATCGACGCCGGTGTCATCGACGTGCGCAGCCTCGTGCCACTGGACACGCAGACCATCCTCCGTGAGGTGTCGGCCACCGGACGGCTCTTCACGGTCGAGGAGAATCCGCGACTGTGCGGCTGGGGCGCCGAGCTGGTATCGATCGTTGCCGAGGAGTGCTTCAATTACCTCGACGGACCGCCGCTCCGCATCACCACGCCGCACATCCCGCTCCCATCCGCAGACGCACTCGAGGACATGGCGATACCATCGGTCGAGCGCATCGTCACCACCATCGAGAGGGCCATGCACTCATGAGCACCGTGCTTCACGCCGAAGCGGTCGGCGCACCGACACAGTTGATGATCGCCGGAAGCTGGGTGGACGCCTCTGACCACCTGACGTTCGACGTTGACGACCCATCCACAGGCGAGGTGATCGCGTCGGTCGCCAACGCGTCCGTCGAGGACGGGCTCGCGGCTGTGGAAGCGGCTTCCGCGGCGCTCCCGGCGTGGGCGGCCACCCCGCCTCGGCAGCGCGCCGAACTGCTGCGTCGCACCTTCGAGCTCATGACCCAACGCGCCGAGGACTTCGCGAAGCTGATCGTCAGGGAGAACGGCAAAGCGCTCCCCGATGCGCGGGGCGAGGTCGCCTACGCCGCGGAGTTCTTCCGCTGGTACGCCGAGGAGGCGGTGCGCGCCGAAGGCCACGTGCAAACCGCGCCGTCGGGCGCGAACCGAATCCTCGTGCTCCGCCAGCCGATCGGCGTCAGCATCCTGATAACACCGTGGAACTTCCCGGCGGCCATGGCGACGCGCAAGATCGGACCGGCATTGGCGGCCGGCTGCACCGTCGTGCTGAAGCCCGCCTCGGACACGCCGCTCACCGCGCTGGCGATGGGCGCACTCCTCATGGAGGCGGGTGTTCCGGCAGGTGTCGTCAACATCCTGCCATCGCGGCGTTCAGGGCCGGTGGTCAACGCCATGCTGCACGACCCCCGGGTGCGCAAACTCTCCTTCACTGGTTCGACCGAGGTGGGTCGCGGCCTGTTGCAGCAGGCCGCAGACTGCGTCGTGAACTGCTCGATGGAACTGGGTGGGAATGCGCCGTTCGTCGTCTTCGACGATGCCGATCTCGAGAGCGCGCTGGCCGGCGCGATGGTGGCGAAGATGCGCAACGGCGGCGAGGCCTGCACCGCCGCCAACCGCTTCCTCGTGCAGCGCGGCATTGCAGAGGACTTCACCAGGCGCCTTTCCGAGGCCATGGGCTCGCTTCGCGTCGGGCCCGGCCTCAATGAGGGCGTGCAACTCGGCCCGCTGATCAACGCAGCGGGCCGCGACAAGGTCGTGTCGCTCGTGGCGGGCGCGGTTCATGACGGCGCCCGGCTGGCGGTGGGCGGTGAGGTTCCCGAAGGTCCGGGTTTCTTCTATCCGCCGACTGTGCTCGTCGACGTGCCGTCGAATGCCGCGATCCTGCGTGAGGAGGTCTTCGGCCCGGTCGCCCCCGTGGTCGTCTTCGACACCGAGGAGGAGGCCGTGGCCATGGCGAACGACACGGAGTACGGGCTCGTCGCCTACGTGTACACCCGAGACCTGCAGCGTGGGCTGCGCTTCAGCGAGGCGCTCGAGTCCGGCATGGTCGGGCTGAACCGCCCGATCGTCTCCGACCCGGCGGCGCCATTCGGCGGGGTCAAGCAGAGCGGCCTCGGTCGCGAGGGCGGCCACGACGGGCTCCTCGAATTCACGGAGAGCAAGTACATCGCCGTCACGTGGTGAGCGGTGCCGTCTCGTCACAGAGGCACCGCGTGGGGCGACCCGGACCCTGACGCGCCTCGTTGTGCGGCCATAGGTCCTCCCGGATCAGCGACGTTCGGCACTGGTCGCCCCCGCAGTGGGGGCACATGCTCCGGCCATGGAAACTGATGGATCGTTCGTGATGCTGGATCCTGCGACCGACGAAGTGCTCGCCGAGTGCAGCGGCCCCACCGTGGACGGCGCCTGCCCGGTGAGCGACGCCCCGCGGTACCTGTGCGCCGGCCTCCATCTCGTTGGTCCCCCCGGGGTCGACGGTCACGGCGTCTCGCTCACCGTCACGAGCATGGAGCCCGGACGGTGCCCACTGGCTGCTGCCGGTGCCCAACGCAACGGCAGCCTCTGAGTACTTGGAGGAACCCCAATGGCGTGGCTGTGGTGGCAACAGCACCGGGCGGATCGGGCCGAAGCGCGTGCGATCCGGCTGTATATCGGGCGGCGTGCCGGGGAGCGTGAGCTCCGCGACCGCACCATCAATGCGCGCCGGCGTGACGGGACGATCGTCCGGCTGAACACGGCGCTCGGAGGTGACCCGCACTCCTGAGCCGGGCTCGGGTCCTGAGGCGTCAGCGGCTGCCGGCGAAGGCTGCCGGCACCGGCCACGACGCGGTAGGCTCACCGCACACCAACCTGCGGGAGACCGGCATGACGCAAGGATCTGGATCGGAAGGGTTCGTCGAGCTGCCCGGGGGCTCGCGCATCTTCTACCGGAGATCCGGGAAGGGCGAGCCGGTCGTACTGCTGCACGGGATCGCCCACTCCTCGCAGGCGTGGGAAGGGGTCATTCCCTCGCTCACCGACCGGTATGAGGTGATCGCGCTCGATCTCCCAGGTTGCGGCCGCAGCGACAAGCCGGACACCGACTATTCGCTCGGCACCCAGGCCGCGGCGGTGCGCTACGCGCTCGACCGGCTCGGGCTCGATCTGGTGACGGTGATCGGCCACAGCCTCGGCGGCGGCGTTGCCATGACCCTCGCGTATCAGTACCCGGAGCGCGTTGGCCGGCTCGGTCTGGTCGCGAGCGCCGGGCTCGGACGCGATCTGCATCTGCTCTTCCGGGCCGCGACGCTCCCGATCGCTCCCGAGCGAGCGATGCGCGTCCTCTTTCACCCCAGGATGCGTGTCCCGCGCAACCTTCTCGGGCTCGCGATCAGCCGGGCTCTCGGCGACCCGTTCTTCCATCGGCCGAAACAGCACCGGCATGAGTTCGAAGAGCTGCTCAAGGGTCTCGAGGAGCCCGGGGCGCAGCGTGCGTTCCTCGCGACGCTGCGCTCGGCGAGCAACTATGCGGGCCAATCGATCTCAGCCCTCGACCGCATCGGGGTGGCTGAGTTCCCGGTGCTCATCGTCTGGGGAAGGGACGACCGTGTCTTTCCGGTCGCGCACGCTCGGCGAGCACACCAGGAGCTGCCGCATGCGCGCGTCGCGATCATCGAGCACTGCGGACACTTTCCCCAGCTGGAGGCGACCAAGCCGTTCATCAGGGCGCTCCGCAGATGGCTCGATGAGACCAAGCCACTCCGGATCTACCCCGCGGCCAGGCGGGAGGTCGAGGACCGCGATCTCCCCGGTGTCTCGGTGGCCTGAGCGTCCAGGGGTCTGGGCCCGTCAAGGGCGGGACGTTTGACCCTGGCGGTCGCCGGTGGAGCGTGGCCATGATTGTGGTGTGGTGCGATCCCGCACCGCGCGTCGCGAAGGGCCGCATGGGCTCCTTCGAGGAGGATCGGCAATGTTCGAGAAAGTCTTGGTGGCGGTCGATGGTTCGCAGTTCTCGGAGGCAGCGCTCGCCGCGGCCGAGGGACTGGCCGCAAAGGCGGGCAGCCAGGTCGAGGTCGTCCATGTGCATGAGCACGACTTCATCCCGTCCAAGGCGGGCATGTCGCCCGACCTGGAGCTGATGGATGAGGCCAAGGCCGTTGTCGACAAGGCGGTCGAGCGGCTGAAGGCCAAGGGTGTGACGGTGACGGGGCGGCTCCTTCAGGCGCATACGCGCGATGTCCCGCGCGCGATCATCGAAGCGGCCGAGGAGAACGGAGCCGACCTGATCATCGTTGGCCGCCGCGGGCTCTCCAGTCTGACCGGCATGCTCGTCGGTAGCGTTTCCAACAAGCTCATCCACGTGGCGAAGATGCCGATCATGGTGGCCCACTAGCGGGGCGATACGGGCCGGGCTTCGCCTCCTGGTTACCGCGCGTACCTGCCGGCATCCAGGGCATGAGGCCGAAGGTCACACTCTTTCGGGGCGCTTCGGCACTTGTCGCCAGGGAGCAGCCGGTGCGACGGTAGCGGTCTGATGAGTGCTCGCAGACACGTCATGATTCTTGGAGGCGGTACCGGTGGGACGATCACCGCGAACCGCCTCCGGCGCACCTTGCCGGCATCAATCGACATCACCGTTGTCGACAGCAATAACGACCATATCTATCAGCCGGGGTTGCTGTTCGTGCCTTTCGGGTTGACCGAGGCCGAGCATTTGATCCGACCACGCGATCGCCAACTCCATCACGCCATCGATTACATGGATGCGGTGGTCGAGCGCGTCGATATCGGCGCGAGCAAGGTGCACTTCTCGGGCGGTCGCTCCGCGGCGTACGACGTGCTCGTGATCGCGACCGGCGCGGTGCTGATGCCGGAGGAGACCGAAGGGCTTGATCTGTCAGCCGGCGCACCGAACATGTTCACGTTCTACTCGCTGGACGGGGCCCGCGCTTTGCGCGATGCGCTCGCGGCATTCACGGCCGGAAGGATCGTGGTGAATGTCGTCGATATGCCGATCAAATGTCCGGTGGCGCCGCTCGAATTCTGTTTCCTGGCGGACTGGTTCTTCCGTGAGCGCGGGATACGCGACGACGTGGAGCTCACGTATGTCACGCCACTCGACGGCGTGTTCACCAAGCCGGTCGCGTCAAAGCGACTCGGAGAGCTCCTGGCAGCCAAGGGAATCGGCGTCGTCACCGAGTTCAA
This sequence comes from Candidatus Dormiibacterota bacterium, assembly GCA_963777445.1. GTDB lineage: Bacteria > Chloroflexota > Dormibacteria > Aeolococcales > Aeolococcaceae > Palsa-851. Next base: position 57,014 of record CAVZQR010000005.1, read on the forward strand.
CACGGGGAACGTTGACGGCGATGCAGGAAAGCTTGTCTCGTACGACGACCGGGAGGTCCCCTTTGACCTGGCGGTGGTGGTGCCGCTCCACGGTGGCGCCGCCTACATCGGCCACTCCGACGGGCTCGGCGACGAGTTGAACTTCATCCCGACCGACCCACAGACATTGCAGTCCAAGGTCGCAGCGAACATCTTCGTGATCGGGGACGCAGCGGGGCTGCCGGTGTCGAAGGCCGGTTCGGTCACGCACTTCGAGGGCGAGGTGCTGACGGAGAACATTCGCCGGTTCCTCGCGGGCGAGGCGCTCGACGCCACCTACGACGGCCACGCCAACTGCTTCATCGAGACCGGTTTCGGGAAGGCGGTGCTGATCGACTTCAACTACGACACCGAGCCGCTCCCCGGCCACTATCCGGGGCCGGTCGGCCTGCCGCTGCTCAAGGAATCCCACCTGAACCACCTCGGCAAGCTGATGTTCGAGTGGTTCTACTGGCACGCACTGCTCCCCGGACATTCCATTCCGGGGATTTCGTCGGAGATGCCCGCCGCGGGCAAGCATCATGCAACCGCGGTCAAGGGCTAGAGGAGGCACGCAATGTCTGTCGCAGCACTCCCGCTCACGGATCTCGCCCTCAACGAGGAGGGCTTCTTCCTGCATCCCGAGGACTGGAGGGAGGAGATGGTTCCCGCGCTCGCGGCGCGCGAGGGGATCACCCAGCTGACCGATCGCCACTGGCAGGTCATCCGGTTCATGCGCAGTGAGTACTTCGCAAAGGGAACCGGTCCGACGGTGCGCGTGCTCGGCAAGACCTCGGGCGCGAGCATCAAGGAGCTCTACCAGCTCTTTCCCAAGGGCCCCGCGAAAGTGGCGGCGCGTGTCGCCGGCATCCCCAAGCCTCGCGGCTGCATCTGAAGCGCATACCTGATTCGTCCAAGGAGACACGCCAATGACCACCGCAACCCTGCTACCGGAAGCCGAATCTGCGGCCTACATGCCCGCGACCATCGACAAGGTGTCGATCGTCATCTCCAAGGGGTCGCTGGACGGGATCTACCCCGGACTGATCATGGCCAACGGTGCCCGTGCCGAAGGCATCAGCGCCAATCTCTTCTTCACATTCTTCGGCCTCGACGCGATTCACAAGACGCGACACGAGCACATCAAGATCGCCACCGTCGGGAACCCCGGACTACACCTGGTCACCTGGCTGGGCGGTGTGCCCGGCATGTCGTCGGTGATGACCCACTACCTCGGATCGAAGATGGAGAAGCTCGACATCCCATCGATTCCCGAGTTCATCGAGATGATCGCCGACACCGGGTGCGGGCTCTACGCGTGCAAGGCGTCGGTCGACCTGTTCGGGCTCACCAAGGATGACTTCATCCCCCAGGTGCAGGACATCATCACCGTCGGCGAGTTCTATGAGAGGGCGGCAGGTGGCCACATCGTCTTCACCTGAAGCCGCTCACGCGCTGACCGTCGTCTGGGCCGGCGGCGATCGCCACCGCGTCGCGGTACGCGGCCACGAGCTGCTGGTGGACCAGCCATGTGGCGACGGCGGCGACGACGCCGGTCCGACGCCGGTCGAGCTGTTCATCGCGTCGCTCGCATCCTGCATTGCGCACTACGCGCGCCGCGGGCTCGGACCTTCGGGGGGCGGCCCCGTGGTTCACTGCGCGTGGACGATGAGCAGTGGGGCTCCGTGGCGAGTTGCGAGCATCGATCTCGATGTGCGGCTACCTCACGGCACATCGCCAGCTCGCCTCGCTGCTGTCGAGCGCGCGATTGCTCATTGCACGGTCCACAACACGCTGCTGGATCTCCCGAAGATCCGGATCACCACCGTCGTTCCGGCATTGGCCCCGGCGACTCGGAGCTGACTCCGGCGCGCTCTCGGGACATCAATCGGGACTGAGGCGTCCCGCGTCAGGACCGCGACGCTACCGGTGTTCGGCCTGCGTAGGAACCGGGCGCGGTGGGTTCGCGGAAACGATGAACACGCAGGTTGCCGTCCGGCAGCTGATACCAGCGGCCGGAGCGTGCGCGCATCCATCGCAACGTGCTGCGTCGGGTCGTCGGCGCGTCCTGCTCTCCGTAGAGCACGAGGTGCTCTCGCATCTCGATCTCCCCGACCTCGGGATCCGCCCGAAGCGCGGTCACCCGGTCAGAGGCGATCCGCCGCCCGCCGGGTTGATCGAGCCGCATCTCGAGCGTGCGTTCGCCGTTCCGGACGGCCCACACCCGGTACGCATGAATCTCCTTGCTCACGGCGGCACCTCCTGTAGTCAGTGCGACTACGTCGCAGCATCTTCCGTGCCGTCGAACCCGACTAGAGGCGTCCGCCGAAAGGACGCATGACCTTGGTCCCGAATCGCAAATCCCGAACGTGATTGGGTCATTCGGACGCACCAAGGCATCCGAAGGACCCTAGACCGGCTCGGGAACGGCTCGCACACTGTGCCTTGAACAACCACGAGCTGCCGGCGGGCGCTCCATGAGGTGCTGCCCGAATTGGCTTTGCAGGACCATCCTCTGCGTCGCGACGGGCTGATGCGCAGGACGCGGCCATTCCTGATGACGTTCGCGGTTGCGGTCGCGATCGCACTCTACCCGTACCGCTTCGGGTCGGTCGTATGGATCGTCGGCGGACTGATCGGAGCGATCGCCGCCTACTCACTCGTGCTGGTGGCCCCGTGGGATCGATGGCCTCGGGTCGTGTCACCAGTCACGTCTCTCCTGTTCTCGGCGGTGGTGGGTGCGCTCATGGCCGGCGAGGGGTCGGTCGACATGTCGCTGGTGGCACTCCTGCTCCTGCCGATCCTGTGGAACGCGCTCTACGGAAAGCCGTGGGAGATGGCCGTCGCGACCACGGGAGGGGCGGCAACCATACTGGTGGTCGCCTACGCATTTGCGGATATCGCCAGCGCGTCGATCGCGCAGCCGCTCGATTGTGTGGACCGCCGTGTGTTGCCTGATCGCGTACACGCTTCGCCACCTTCGCACCGATCTGGCAGCTGCCATCGACGCCCGCGAAACCATGATCGAGCAGAGTGCGGCGTTCGACCTCGCCGCAACGGAGCTGTATTCGACGCTTGATCCCGACGCCGTCCTGCGGATCGGACTTCAGGCGGCCGCCCATCTCATCCTGCCCCTTCAGGAATCGGTCAAGGAGGCCTTCTTCTTCGTCGTCGACGGCGAGACGGCATCGCTGATGGCGCACTACAACCAGGAACCCGAGGATGAGCTCCCCGAGACGACGTTCGCGACATCGGACATCCCGCTCCTCGAACGCACGTTGAGCCAGGACTCGGCCTCGCTCTTCGACATCGAGACCGAGTCGATGGATCAGCGCGGCGCGGAGGTCGTTCGCAGTCTTCGCATCACCAACGGGGTGGCGATCGGTCTCCGCGTTGAGGGTCTGCGCGGGGTTCTGGCGGTCACCAGCCACGACCGAAGGCCCTTCACCGCCGATCAGGGTGAGCAGCTGAGCTCATTCGCCACCATTCTCAGCATCGCGCTGTCAAGGTCCATGCAACATGCCGCGGAGGCGACGACCGATGCGCTGACGGGCCTGGCGAATCGCCGCGAGTTCAACAACCGCCTGGCAACAATTCCTCGCGGCGAGACGTTTGTCCTGCTCTCGGTGGATGTGGACGGACTCAAGCATCTGAACGACCGCGCCGGCCGTGCAGCCGGCGACGAGTTGCTCCGAGGCGTTGCCAAAGCCCTGCGCCGCTCAGTCCGCGACAGTGATGTTGCGGCGAGGACCGGAGGCGACGAATTCTGCGCGATCCTGCATCACCCGACCGCCGCACAGGCTCGTGCGGTCGCCGATCGCGTGGTCGAGGCGGTGCGAGCTGTGTCCGTTGGGGGCATGCCCGGAAGCGTCAGCGTCGGGTTCGCCACCGTGGAGGGCGAACAGAAGCCGGCTGAGCGCCTGGCGGCGGCCGATGCCGCGATGCATATGGCCAAACGTGCGGGCGGGAACCGGGTCTGCGAGGCGGGTCCCCTGGTGGCGCTGCCACCTGTGCCGGCGCCGCCCCAGGCGCTCGCGTCGTAGCCGGCTGCACTCGTCACACGAACCCTGGAAGTCGACTTCATCGCCCATCTGACACGGCAGGGCGTCACGGCATGGTGTCTCTTTGTGAAATGCCCTCGAACGCAGGACAGGCGAGGTAGACTGGCACCGTCTAGAAAGGAACCCCAGATGGCCTGGATTTGGTGGCAGCAGCGTCGTGCAGACCACGCTGAGAGCCGGTCGATCAAGTCGTATCTGCAGCAGCGAGACACGTCCCGCGTCATGTGGGAAGTGGTTGTCGAGGCGAGGCGGGAGGCTGACGCGCGCCTCCGCCTCGAGGCTGCGCTCCAGCACATCGGCTGAGCGCCTGATCGAACTCCGGCAGGGCCGGCGACGCTCGCAGAGGCGAAGGACCCATGAGGTAATGGCGACCGGCACTGGCCGGTCGTCGCGCTATCGCGCACGCTCGTGGTAAGCACGCCCAAGACAGTTGGAGGTGAGATCCGATGCGAGCACTTATCGTGTACGAATCCATGTATGGCAACACCCATTTCATCGCCGACCGGATCGCCGCCGGTTTTGGCGTTGGGGATGAGGTGCGAGTCGTTGCCGTTGGTGACGCCACCGCTGATCTCGTTGACTGGGCCGACCTCCTCGTCGTCGGTGGGCCCACGCACGTCCACAGCCTGAGCCGGGAGACCACACGCAGGAGCGCTCGGGACGCGGCCGCGAAATCGACGTCCCATCTGACGATGGATCCCTCGTCGGACGGCCCCGGGGTGCGTGACTGGTTCGGCGGACTGGCAGCGCTGCATGACAAGGACGCTGCGGCGTTCGATACCCGGCTCGACGCTCCCCCGATCTTCACCGGGCGTGCGTCGAAGGGGATCGAACACCGTCTCGAGCAAAGCGATGCCACCCTGATCACCGCAGCCGAAAGCTTTCTGGTGAACCGAGACAACCAGCTCGTCGACGGCGAAGCGGCGCGCGCGACCCGCTGGGGTCAGATGCTGGCGGCGGCGCCGATTCGCGTCGCCGGACGCGTCGCGGAGATGGTGCCTGCGGCCCGGTGATCCTCTGGTCGGCACGCGCGTGGCGGCGCGTCAGGCCCTTGGCGGTCAGCTCAGCGCTGGCGTTCCTCGCGAAACTTGTCGACGGCCATGAAGATGCTCTCGTCAAGCCACTGGTAGAAGCGCTGCCGCTGCGCGGTGTCGGTCTCCATGTCGCCGGTCTCGGCCCGGCGCACGATCCACGGCGGAACACCGTCAGCGATCACGCCACTCCCGACATGAACTCGCACGAGCGAGTCGTTCTCCTCCAACACCTGAATCGTGACCTTCAGGATCACTCCGGTGTGATCGACGAGCCTCCAGCTCTGCTCCCATCGAGCCCTGCGGTTGAAGTCGCGGGCGACGTGCACCGTCTCATCGGCGATGACGCTCTCGCCGGACCGAGCGGCGCCCGTGAGCAATCTGCGCACGTTGGCGTCGAGGTCACGCGCGATCCAACTCACCAGCGACGGCGCGCGGTTGTCGACATCCGGCAGTCCACCGCTCGGGGTCGCCTCGGCACCGACGGCGCGGACAACTCCGGCATGCCGCCGGCAGTAGCGCTTGCCGTCGACGGCGACGGCGTGTTCGGGGCAGAACGCCGTCCGGCAGGCTCGTCCTCGCCCGTCGCGGTAGGCGCAGCGCTGAGCGGTGTCGTTCGAACACCCTGGGAAGTTGCAGACGATCCCGGTACTCGGGGCCGGCACCGGGGCCGGTGGTGGTGCGGAGTCGTCAGGCCGGCTCCGGCGGAACAACTGGGTCATGGAGGAGCGTCGTTGTTCGCCGCCCGCCGCCGTCGTGGGCCTTTCCGGCGTCCCCATGCAGCGATACTCCTCGTGGATGGGCGACGGAAAGCCGCCCGACTCTCCCAATGAAGCGCAGGGATTCGGCTCCTGTGCCGCTCTATCCGACACCTCGCGAAACCGCGTTACAGGCCGGTGACCGTTACAGCGTGTGCCCCTGCGCCACAAGGACGGACAACCTGTCAGTCCTGCTATAACCTTTACTGAGGGTGCTGAGCGCGGTTTCCCTACGCCACCCCGCAGGCGGGCAGCGAGTACAGGGTGTCGGCCGTCGCGTCGACGATCTCCAACGTCCCATCGGCGGTGACCGCCAGGCCCTGCGGCGCAGGCAGGTTCACGGCGAGTGCCCTCGACGCTCCCGACGTCGGATCGACCGCGACCAGATCGTGTCGATTCAGCTCGGTGACGTAGAGGAGCCCGGCGTAGGCGACGACCTCGTCGAGGTCCGTGAACCCACCGATCTTCGTCACCGCTCCGGCAGCGGACACCATGACGAGCCCGGGGGACGATTCGCTGGCGACGAAGATGACGCCCGCGGGCCCGGTTGCGGCCGACACCGGCCGTCCGAGGTTGGTCGCAATCACGTGCGGACTCGGTGGTCCGACCAGCGACACTTCGAGCAGCGTGCCGTTGGGGCTGTCGGGGACGAGCAGTGTCCGGCCCGTCGCGCCGACCGAGATGCCGTCGATCCCGGCATTGGTCGTGTGATTTGGCAGCGTGACGAGAGTGCGGCGCAGCGGTATGACTTGCTCGATCGCGTTCACGTTCTGCTGCGCGACATAGAGCGCCGACCCCGCAACGGCAACACCCTCGGGGCCGCCGGTCACCGTCATCGCGCTGACCGCGCTCCCATCCGGGCTCATACCGATGAGCTGGTCCGCCTCACGCGCGCTCACCCAGAGACGACCCGAGCCGTCGATCGCGATGTCGTCCGGCGACACGCTGAAGCGGTGAACGATATGGAGGGCTGTTCGGCTCACCGGGGCTGCGCACTGCGCGAGGGTGGTCTTGACGCTGGGCGCCTGCGTCGCAATCGCAGTCGGTGTGGGCACGTGCGGGCTGGGAGTGCGCGCTGCAGGTGTGTGTGTGGCAGAACTGGAGCACGCGGCGAGAATCGCCGCCGCGGACACCGCGATCAGCGAGCCGGCAACACTTCGACGGGCTGGCGCCGCGCTCTCGCCGCCTCGCCGTGTCACGCAGGGCCTGTCGCGCCGTCACGCCGCGGCGCCACGCTCACTGGGGTGGCTCGTAGTCGATGCCGTCAGGATAGAAGAGGCGCGAGGAGCCGCTTCCCGTGAACGTCCAGATCACCTGGTTGGTCAAGGGATCGACAACCACGATCCGGCTGTGGAAGTCGTCGCAGATCGCGATGCGGTTGCTGGCCAGGGGTATGGCGATTGACGTGTGGTTCAACTCGGCGGAACCGGATGGTCGGTAATACCACAGCGTCCGGCCGGTGTCGCTGAGGCGTACGACGGCCCCCGGCAAGGAGTAATCAGTCAGGAGCACCGATCCACCGGGCATCTGCATTGCGTCGGATGGGTAGCGCACCGGCGCTCGCACCGACCACGCCACCGCGCCGCCCGGCACCAGTGAGGTCACCCGGCTTCCGCCGATTTCGGTGACGATCAGCGACCCGGTCGGGGTCGGGAATGCACCGTTGGGATCAGCGAAGCTCGTTGGTGGATCATGCCGGCACGAGCGATTCCCGAGCGTCCCGAGCCACGCTCCCGCGGCGCTCAGATGCACGAGCCGGCAATTCCGAATGTCCGCAACCCAGATCGTTCCGTCTGGCTGAGGCACCGCGTCGTCGGGCTCGTTGAAGTATCCGACCGCGCTGCTGCGCACGTTGTACTTGCCGACCTGCCAGAGAATTGTTCCGGTCGCCCTGTCGATCGCGGTCACTGTCTGGTGGCCCTCTGCGTTGGCGATGATGGTCTTGCCGTCAGCCGTGTAGAACGCGTCGTCAGGTGCTCCAAAGGGCACGGGGAGCTTCTGCCCGGGTCGTGGGAACACCCAGTCCACGACGCCGTTTGCCGTGATCTCGATGATCCTGCCGTTGCCGCGATCCGCGATCAGCAACTTGCCGGTGAAGGGCACGCCCGGCGGAAGGGCGGCAAGCGCGAATGACGCACCCGGCAGGCGGCTCGGACCGGGTGGTGAAGGCGCCGCCGCCGTGGGAGACGGCGTGCTCTGCGGGGATGCCTGCACCGTCGGACTGGCCTTCGGCTTGGCAACAACTGCCGCAGCCGGCGAGCATGCGGTCAGCACGAAGAGGAACGCGGCGGTCAGCCAGCGTGCTCTGTGGGTCGTCCTCATGCAATGCCGTTGTGCTGGCGTCGAATCAGCCACATGTTCGCCGACAGGCGGGGAAGGGAGGCGGATGCCACGGCAGCGGCGCGTCCAGGAGCGTCCATCGGCGTGCGGCAAGGTTTCGAGATCATTTCGGGCTCCATGATTGCGCATCCGCACCGTCGTGGGCGTATCGATCGGCTGCGTGGACGACCGATGGGGATCGGGATCGGCTGCGCAACCCGGTCACCGCGTCGACCCGAAGACGGGGAGGCGTGCGCCTCTTTCCCAGCAGATTCGGAGCATATCCCGAGGGCATCGACAGGGGCTTCACGCATTGTGTGATGCACAACACGTTGATCAAGAGGCCCGACATGAAAACCCCGACATCCACCCGGAGCCGCGCCGAACGGCGCGATCGGGCACTGCACCTCCGCCGCCGGATCACCGCGACAGTCGCGGCTGCCGGGGTCACCGGGGTCGGCGTCGTCGGCTTCCTCGTGGCCCAGAGCGCCACCTACGGGGCCACATCGTCGGCCCTCGCGACGGTCACGGCCGTCGGCGACGATTCAATCTTTGGTGACGACGGCGCCTCGAAGGCGCCCGGCACGCTGGCGACCGGGACCGCCACCTCGGGCAGCGCCACCAAGGCAACCACCGTCAGTGGCGGGTCCACTGTCGTCGTCAAGAAACCCTAACCCCCCTCGGCCGGAGCGGCCAGCGCGCTAGACCGGGAACCGTTGCCCCGGGCCCAGCGCGCGCCGTTCCGCGCCGTGACGCATGTCCACGTCGCCGGTGCCGAATACCCGCCAGTCGTCACCATCCGATGCGATCGCGGTGCGCTCGGCCACCCCGACGAAGCGAACGCTTGCCGGCAACCGCCGAGGGGCGATATCCCGCAGCCAGCGGATCCACCACGCGGACAGGGCGTCCCAGTGAACGCCGACTGCAGTCGTCGGAAGCAGGCCGAGCCCGCTCGCGAACGGAAAGCGCATCCCAGCGGCACCGGCGATCATCGCGCCCGCGCTGCACCCGGCAAAAACGCCACCTCTCTCGAGCACGCGCAGCACACCGTCCCAGACCGGAGTCCCGGTCATGGTCTGTGCGAGGTACTTCGGACTCCCGCCGCTGAAGAAGACCATGCTCACCTCGTCCAGGAGCGGCGCCGCACCCGTCTCGAGTGCGTCGGCACGCGTTCGAACACGAACTGCATGCGCGGTGATGCCGAGCAACTCGTAGTGGCGGAGCCCCATCCCGATCCACCGCTCGAATACCGATTCACCCTCACGCCCGCTCGCGGTTGCGAGGATCGCGACCGAGCCGTCGCCCGTGGCTCCGGAGAGTGCGAACCGCTCTGCCTCCGCCGCCCATGGCTCAAATTCGCCGGAGCCGAGCAGGAGGAAACGACCACGCTCGGCCCCCATCTATTGCGCCTCCTCCCGTCTTGTCACCGGAACATTGTGATCGCCGCATGAGGACGGCGATTCCTCACCATGGAGACGCATGCCTCGACCTGCGCCGTCCGGTCCGGACCCTCTGCGCCTCGGGAGAGTGGTCGCCGTCTGCGCACCAAACGCGTTCAAGGGAACGCTCGGCTCGCACGCCGCTGCGACAGCCATGGCGCGCGGGGTGAGCGACGCCGGCGCCGAAGCCATTTCGATGCCGGTGGCCGACGGCGGTGACGGCACGCTCGAGGTGCTGCTGCGCGCGCGCGGGTCGCAGGCCCGGGTGACACGGCATCGCGTCACCGGCCCGAACGGCACACCCATCACCTCACGTCTCGGATGGATCGGACCCGACGAAGCGGTGGTCGAGCTCGCCGAGGCATCGGGCCTTCGCCGCCTCGACGGTGGTGTGCTCGATCCGCTCCACGCAACCTCGCGAGGAAGCGGGGAGCTCATCCGGATCGCGCTCGAAGCGGGCGCCCGATCGATCATCGTCGGAGTCGGTGGGAGCGCCTGCACCGACGGTGGCGCAGGCTTGCTCCAGGCGCTCGGCGCGCACTTGACCCGGGCGGACGGGCAGGAGATCAGCCCGGGCGGAGCGGGGCTCGAGGAACTCGACGCGATCGATCTTTCCGCTGCTCTGGCGGCCGTCGCAGATCGCTCGATCCAGGTTGGGTGCGACATTCGGAGCCCGCTGCTCGGTCCTCAGGGCCCAGCGCGGATGTTCGCGGCCCAGAAAGGAGCGACGTCCGATGACGTCGGTCCGCCTCGAACGAGCGCTCGCGCGGTTCTCGGAGGTTGCCGGGGATCTGGGTGACCGCGATTTGCAGTTGCTCCCCGGGGCTGGGGCCGCCGGGGGATGCGGATTCGGCCTCGCGCTTGCCGGCGCTGTGCTGGTGCCGGGCGCTCGCCTCGTGTGCGACCTCGTCGGGCTCGACAGCGCGTTGCGCGTCGCGACGGTGGTTCTCACCGGCGAGGGGCGTCTGGACAGCCAGACCCCGACCGGCAAGGCGCCGGCGGAGGTCGCCGCCCGGGCGGCGAACCGGGGCATCCCGTGCATCGCGATTGCCGGCACGGTGCTCGAGCAGCTTCCGAAACTGTTCAGCGGGACCATGTCTCTCGGAGACATCGACCCCCGGGTCGACCCCATGCGGCACACGCGCGCACTCTTGCGGAGGGCGGCACGAAGGGCGATCGAAGGACTGCCGGGCACCCCGGGCGGCGACGCCTAGCCTCGGCGCAGATCCACCGTGCGCATCCACTCGAGGCTCGACGCCGTGTCGACGAGGGGCCGGTATTCGAGGCCCACGAAGCCGCCGTAGCCCAGGTGATCGAGCTCCCGCAGGAATTCGACGATCGGCTGCGACCCGGTCCCAGGTTCATGACGTCCCGGCACGTCGGCAATCTGGACGTGAGCGATCAGGGGGAAATACCTGCGCAGGCATTCGACAGCGTCCTCTCCTGCCATCGCCGCGTGGTACTGATCGAGTTGCAGCCGCACGCCCGGGTCGTCGACTGCCTCGACCAGCTGCGCCGCCATCGCCACCGTGCTCGCCCAGTACCCCGGCATGTCGATATTGTTGATGGCCTCGACCAGCAGGGTGATTCCCGCCTCGCTCACCATCGGGGCAGCCCGCCGAAGATTGGCGATCGCCGTGTCGTGCGCGAGATCGGTGCTCAGACCGGCGGGAGTGACCCCAACCAGCGCGTTGAGTTTCGACGTGCCGATCCGTGTCGCAAGGCCGATCGCGTCGCCCAGCGTTCGCGCGAACTCGTCCTCACGACCGGGGAGCGCGAGCAGGCCGCGCTCGCCGCCGGCCCAATCGCCGGCCGCGGGGTCGAAGACGACCATGTCGAGGTCGAGGTCGTCGAGGAGCGTCGCGAGACGATCAGCTTCGAGCTCGTGGGGAAAGAGCATCTCCACATGCGTGAAGCCGGCTGCCGCCGCGGCCTCGAACCGCTGGTATGGGTCCAGGTCCTGCCAGAGCATCGTCAGGTTCGCTGCGAAACGAGGCACCTCAGCCGGCGCTCGCCGGCCCGGCCGAGCCGTGCGCCTCGCGGTCCCAGAACTTCACCAGCGCGGACATGTCCTCTCCGGCCCACCCTCGTGCCTTCGCCTCGAGGTAGCACTGCTCGACCAGCCCCCCGAGGAGCAGGGGCACGCCGGCAGCTGAGCGCCTCGGCGTGGATGATCGACAGGTCCTTGGCGATCAGCCCGACCGGGGTAGCGGGGCTGAAGTCCCGAGCTGCGAAGCGGGGGAGATTGCGCAGCAGCATCGCGGAGCTTCCGAAGGACGTCCCGACGATGTCCTTGACGGTATCGAGATCAGCCCCGAGTTGGACCGCGAACGCCGCGGCCTCCGACGCGGCCAGCGTATGCACGGCGACCAGGTACTGGTTGACGAGCTTGATCGCTTGCCCTGATCCGACGGGTCCGCAGAGCCGGATCTTGGCGCCGAACGCTTCGAACACGGGGAGCGCTCGTATGAAGGTCGCGTCGTCGCCGCCGACCATCACGGTGAGCGTCCCGGCCTCCGCTCCGGCTGGGCCGCCGGATACGGGTGCGTCGAGGAACGACGAACCTCGCGTTGCGAGCACCTCGGCGCAGTGCCGGTTCAGCGCCGGGCTCACCGTCGAGTGATCGATGTAGACCTGACCCTGGTTCGCCACCGATGACATCTCCGCGTACACCTGCCGGACGGAGTCCTCGGTTGGGAGCGCGGTGAGAATGAACTCCGAGCCCGCAGCCAGCTCGGCCGGCGACGCGCGGACGGTTGCGCCCTGCTCCCGCAGCGAGCGCACCGCCGTGTTTTGGGAGCGGTTGCAGATGGCCACCTCGTGTCCGGCAGCGATCAGCCGTTCGGCAATCGGCCGGCCCATCTTCCCGACTCCGATCACTCCGACCCTCATGGGTCAGCCGGCCTGTCCGACGCGATTCACCAATCGATTATCCGCGACTTTATCCGGTGTTCTGCAAGCCCGGCGGCGATGCCGTTCACGGTCAGCAGGAGAAGCTGTTCGAGCCGTCTGCGGTCGGCGTCCGTCGCATCGCCGCTGCGCAGAGCACGGAGCGCCCGAAGCTGCAGATGACACAGCGCGTCGATGTACGGGTTGCGAAGCTCCACAGCCCAGGACAGTACTCGGCGCTTTTCGAGCAGGCGAGATTGGCCGGTCACGGCGAGGATCCGCTCGATGCTGCGGTCGTACTCGGAGAGGATCAGATCCGCGATTCGCGGTTGGCCGCCAAGCCGCAGGTACTCGGCCGCCATGAAGCGGTCGGTCTTGGCAAGGCTCATCTCGGCGTTGTCGATGAGGACGTTCAACAACGGCCATCGTTCGTATGCGACCCGCAACTCGTCGAGGCTCGCCGCAGCGAGGCCGCTGCCAAGGCCGAACCAGCCGGGGAGGTTGAGCCGGATCTGCGACCAGGCAAAGACCCAGGGAATCGCGCGTAGCGACGCCAGGCTCCGGTCGCCGCCCCGGCTCGCCGGCCGCGAGCCGAGGTGGAGGCGAGCCAGCTCGCGAACCGGCGTCACTCGAGCGAAGTATTCGGCAAACCCGTCGCTCTCCACGAGGTTGCGGTATGCGGAGCGTGCGGCCGCATCGAGCGTTCGCCCCAGAGCCTCAAAACGGATTGCCGCCTGTTCGGTGCGATGCCGCACCGCCGGCGTCGACGTGAGCAGCACAGCAGACGTCACCTGCTCCAGATGGCGTTGCGCGAGGGTCCGGTTGCCGTAGCGGGCGAAGATCACCTCGCCTTGCTCGGTGACCTTGAAACGTCCAGACACCGATCCCGGCGCCTGCGCCATCACTGCGCGATTCGCCGGTCCGCCGCCTCGTCCCAGGGCTCCGCCACGCCCGTGGAAGAGCGTGAGCCGCACGGACTGTTCCGCCGCCCAGGCTGCGAGGTCCGCCTGGGCGGCGTAGAGGGTGAGGCTCGCCGTGACCGGACCGCTCTCCTTGGCCGAGTCGGAGTAACCGAGCATGACCTCGAGCGTGCGCCCGGTCGCCGCCATCCTCCGGCGTACGGGCTCGAGGGTGAGCATGGCGTCGAGCGTCTGGCGAGCGTTGCGAAGATCGACGATGGTTTCGAAGAGCGGGATCACGTCGAGCTCCGGGGGAGCGTTGGGCGCGCACGCCCTCTCCGCAAGTGCATACACGGCCGCGATGTCTTCGGCGCCCCTGGTGAAACTCACCACGTAGCGATGGCAGACGTGAGCGCCGAATCGCTGTTGCAACAACGCGATGGTGCGCATCGTCGCGACGACTTCCTGAGTCTCGGATGAGCGCGCATCGCCTGCGGTGAGCTCGGCGAGCGCGCTGCGATGCACCCCGCTGTGCTGACGAATCTCGAGATCCGCAAGGTGAAAGCCAAAGGTCTGCGCCTGCCAGATGAGCCCGTGCAGCTCGCCAAACGCCTGGCGCCGAGCCCCGGCGGCGACGAGCGCGTTCTGCAGGCCGCGGAGATCGTCGAGCAGCTCGTCCGGCCGCGCGTATGCGAGTGACAGATCGGCTCGTCGGGTCGCCGCGATTCGCTCTGCGACCAGCAGGAGGAATTCTCGGTACGGCTCGCCGGGAGAGCGCATGCCGATCGCGGCGGCACGTGCGCCGACGATCTCTCTCGCGCCCTCGAGGCGGCCGAGGAAGCGCTCGTCGGGCGGTGTGGTCACGGCATCGGCGGTCAGCCCCGTGCCGATGCGCGTGGACGCGGCTTCGAGGCCGCGAAGAATGTGCTCGGACTGGATGAGCATCGTCTCGCGCGTCACCTGGGCGGTGATCTGTGGGTTTCCGTCTCGGTCACCGCCGACCCAGCTGCCGAACCTCAGGAATGCGGGCGCCGGTGGGGGTTGTACGCCCGTCTCGGTCGAGTCCAGCGCCGCGCTGAACTCCCTGTAGACGGCCGGAACGAGGCGGAACAGCGTCTCGTCGAACACGCCCATCAGCGTGCGCACCTCGTCGAGCGGTTGGAGCTCCTGGCTGCGCAGCTGGGCGGTCCGCCAGAGCCCGTCGACCTCCTCGAGCAATCGTCGCCTGGTCTCCGGCTGCGGGGACTCCGAGGACCGGAGCTCGGCGAGCCGCTCGAGCTGATCGCCGACACGCCGAAGCACTGACGTCACGGCTCGCCGCCGTGCCTCGGTCGGATGCGCGGTGAACACCGGGTGAATCCGCAGTGAGGCGAGCAGCATCTCCAGGCCGTCGTCGCCCAGTTCCGCGCGCACGACCGCGAGTGCGCCGGTGACGGCTTCCGCCGGCCCCGCGGCGCCGGAGTCGGCCTCGCGGAGCGCCCGAGCGCGATACCGCTCCTCCGCGAGGTTGACGAGGTGGAAATAGCACGTGAAGGCGCGCGCCACCTGCTCGGCGCGATCGAGCGACCACGAAGCCACGAGCGTGTCAGCCGCGTCGGCGTAGCCCGTGCGCACGTCGTCCTCGGCGCGCGCTCGGATCACCGTTCTGCGCAGGGCTTCGACATCGGCGAGGAGCGCCGCGCCGCCGTGCTCGGCGATCACGCGGCCGAGCGCGTCGCCCACCAGCCGAACCTCTTCGCGAAGGGCGCGCGGCATCTGCTGCCGCGCCGTGTCGCGGGCGCTCCGGTCGCTCGTCCCGGGCTCGGCTGGAATCGCCATGCGCAGAGACCATACCGACGCGTCGGTGTTCGGCGCACCCGCGGTGGGTGCAGGCGACCGCCGGGGCGGTCGTGCGGCGCACCCGTACACTAGCCCCGGTGATGACCAGCGCCCTGCCGGCAACTGTCGGAGTGGTGGGCCTCGGGCGCTTCGGGCGCCTCTGGGCGTCGATGCTTCAGGACGACTTCACGCTGCGGGCGTTCGACTCGGATCCGCTGCGGCGCGCGGAGGCCGCACGCCAGGGGCTGGAGGTTGCTTCGCTGCGTGACACGCTCGCGTCCGACGCCGTCTGCTACTGCGTCCCGATCTCCGCGTTCGAAGCGACGATCACGGAGCATCTTCCAATCTTTCACGGGCTCGGCGGCACGCGAACGCTCATCGACGTCCTCTCGGTGAAACTTCACGCGCGCGAGGTATTCGAACGTCATCTGCCGCCTGCCTACCAGGCCCTGCTCACCCATCCGTTGTTCGGTCCGGACAGCGTCGCGGCGAGTGGCATGCCAGGTCAGACGATCGTGATCGACGGCTACCGACTGCCGGCCGGCACCCTGGAGGCGTGGAGGACGTACTTCGAGGCGAAAGGGCTGGTGGTCGTTCCAATGTCGGCTGATGAGCATGATCGGCTCGCAGCCGAGAGTCAGGGCGTCACCCATTTCGTCGGCCGGACGCTGGAGCGGTTCGGCTTCACTCCCACTCCCATCGACACGCTCGGCACCAGGCGGTTGCAGGACGTGACCTCGCAGGTCAGCAACGATACCTGGCAACTGTTCGTCGATCTGCAGACCCTGAATCCTCACACCAAGGCAATGCGCCTGCGCCTGTCGGAGGCTCAGGACTCGGTCTTCGACCTGCTGCTCCCGAACCGCCTGCATGCGGATCGCATGGTCGTCGGCATCCAGGGGGGACGCGGCAGCTTCAACGAGGACGCGGCGCGGTACTACATGACCCGCACTCCCGAGGTCCGGTGCGAGATCGTCTATCTGCATACCACCGAACGCGTCCTGCGCGCGCTCCACGAGGGCGAGGTCGATCGCGGCGTCTTCGCGATTCACAACTCTGTCGGTGGCATGGTCGGCGAATCGGTGACGGCGATGGCTCGCTATCGCTTCGCCATCGTCGAGGAATTTGCGATCAAGATCTCGCACGCTCTGATGATCGCCGGCACGGCGGATTTCTCGAAGGTCGACACCGTGATGGCGCATCCCCAGGTGTTGCGCCAGTGCCGCACCAACCTCGAGAAGAAGTACGCGAACCTCAAGCAGACCAGCGGGGAGGGGGACCTCATTGATCAGGCCAAGGTCGCCGAGTTGCTCGGGTCGGGTGAGCTTGCCGACTCGATTGCGACGATGGGAAGCAGGACCCTCGCCGACCTCAACGGCCTGCGTGTGGTCGAGGACAACCTGCAGGACCTCGACGAGAACTTCACGAGCTTCCTGTTCGTGGAGCGTCCGGGTCAGCGTTAGGGCGCGGGAGCCACCGTCTGCAGGCTCCGCATCAACGAGAGGAACTCCGGGAACGACAGGCTCTGCTCGGCGTCCGAGAGCGCTTTGTCAGGATCCGGATGCACTTCGATGAGCAGCCCATGTGCGCCCGCAGCGCGCGCGGCCTTTGCCATCGGAGCGACGTAGGCGCGGTGCCCGGTGCCGTGGCTCGGGTCGACGATCACGGGAAGATGGGTCAGCTCGCGGAGCACCGGTATCGCGCAGAGGTCGAGCGTGTTCCGTGTGCTCGTTTCGAAGGTTCGGATGCCGCGCTCGCAGAGCATGACCTGCTGATTGCCGATGGCCAGGATGTACTCCGCCGCCCCGAGCCATTCGTCGATCGTGCTCGAGAGACCTCGCTTGAGCAGAATCGGGCGATCAACCTTGCCGAGCTCGCGCAAGAGGTCGAAGTTCTGCATGTTCCGGGTCCCGACCTGGAGCACGTCGACCAGCTCCGCCATCCGTCTGACCTGATCGACCGCCATCACCTCGCTGATGATCGGCATGCCGGTCGCCCGGCCGGCCGCCGCGAGCAGCTCGAGGCCCTCCCAACCGAGGCCCTGGAACGCGTACGGCGAAGTCCTCGGCTTGAACACGCCCCCACGAAGAATCTGGGCCCCGGCTTCGCGTACCGCGCGTGCCGTGGCGTCGATCTGGTCGGCGGACTCCACGGAGCAGGGTCCTGCCATCACGAGGAAACCGCCGCCGCCGATGAGCAGGTTGCCGACGGGAATCACGGTGTCGTCGGATCGCGCGCCTCGTCCTGCAAGTCGGTAGTTCTTGGAGCCTTTGGTCGCAGGTCGGGGCGACGCAACGGATTCGGGCACCTCGAGGTCCGCGGAGGGGGGCACGAGTGGGGTGGCGTCACCAGGTTGCGCGTCACCGCGGGTGGTGGTGGCGGGATAGCTGCCCAGCACCTTCAGATGCAACGCGGTCGAGCGGAGATCGTCGAGTGCGTCAGCCGTCCTCGGGTCAGCGACGTTGCCCTCGAAGTCTATGAAGAACATGTACTCGAACGGCCGTCCCGGACGGGGGCGCGACTCGAGTTTCGTCATCGAGTGGCCGCTTGCGGCGAGCACGCCGAGCGACCGCATCAGCGCACCGTGCTCGTGGCGGGCAATGAGGATCAGGCTCGTCTTGCAGGGCGCATTCAGCTCAACGGCGACCGGGCGCCGCGACAGCACCACGAACCGCGTGTAGTGCTCGGCGTGGTTGGCGATGCCACGGCGAAGGACCACCAGCCCGTGGGCTGCGGCCGCCTCCGGCGCCCCGATGGCGACCCGCGTCGAGTCGCCGGCAGCGTGTACGAGCCGCATCGCTGCACCGGTGTCGAAATGCAGTATCTGTGAGGCGTTCGGGAGTGTCTGGAGGAATCGGGAGCACTGCTCGAGCCCATCGACCGCCGCCAGTACCTCGCTGATCGCGCCGAGTGGAATTTCGCTGACGCCGCACAGGCAGTAATCGACGCTCGACGTTTCCTCGCCGACAATCGAGACCTCGTTTTCGCGGAGGAGATCGTAGGTCTCGTCCACGCTCCCCGCAGCGGTGTTCTCGATGGGCAGGACAGCGAGGTCGACTTCACCTGCCTTCAAGGCGTCGACCGCGGCCTGGTAGCTGCTGGTGACGACCAGCTCACCGTCGACCTCACGCGTCGACAGGTACTTCTGCGCGGCAAGGAAGCCGAAGGAGTGCAAGCCGCGGACGGCGACGCGGAGCGCGACTTCCCGCTGCAATCCAGCGCGGCTGGAGACCTGCCTGCTCACTGACTCGGCGAGGAGATCGCGGTAGATCCGCCGCACCAGGTTCACCGGGGCGCCTTCGGCCCGCGCGATGTGCTCCACGGCCGCGAGGACCTGGCGCTCTCGGTCGGAGTCACGGATGGACGCATCGGATGCGGCCTTTTCCCTGGCGACGTCGGCGACCACGCGGAACCGCTCCGCGATCAGCTCAACGATGCGCTGGTCGAGGGCGCTGACGCGATTGCGCAGGGCGAGCAGCTCGCCGTCGGGCTCGGGCACGGGCGAAGTCTACGGACGGAGCCCGGGCGCCGGTCGCGGGGACGATCGCGGAGGCGCGAGGGCTCATCTGGAGTTGAGGACGCTTATCCCCGAGCGAGCGAGCGGACCGGCACCGTAGGATGGCTGCGAAACCGCTCGTGGGGTGCTGACCTCGCCGCACCACCGACCAAGGAGACAGCCTAATGCTCGCGTTCAACGTCTTCGGAACCAAGGAGATCATCGTCTACGTGGTCGTGGTGATCGTGCTGATCGCCATCGGCTGGTACCTCATGCGGGGGCGTTCCCGGGCCTAGGCTATCTCAGGGGCCGCCGGGTACAGCGGCCCGATCCTCCGGGCTTCTCGGGACCGTGGCAGAACTGTCCCGTCACCGGTCGGCCCATCACTGGATGATCGTCATCGGATGATTTCGCGATGAGAGAGCGTCGACTCGGAGTGGCGGCGCTGGCCGCGGCCACGGTGGTGGCCTGCTCGTCGACGACCGGCGACTCGCCTCACCCGCAAGCGTCGAACCCGTCACCGGCACCCATGACGGCGACGCCGACCTCGGCGTCTCACGTGCAACCTCACATCCTGGTGATCGTCGAGGAGAACAGGGGTTACGAGGCGACGCTCGGCTCATGTTTCGACGATCCATATCTCTGTTCGCTCGGGGCGGCCGACGCGCTCCTGAGCGGGTGGTACGGGGTGGCGCACCCGAGCGCCCCCAACTACCTGGCACTCGACAGCGGCGCCACGCACGGTGTGACTTCCGACTGCACGCCGGATGGAGGGGGATGCGGACCCTTCCAGGCGCCCGATCTCGGCAGCGAACTCTCCAGCGCCGGCATCCCGTGGATCGCGTACATGGAAAGCATGCCATCCCCGTGCGACCGAGTGGGGAGCGCCGGTGACTACGCGGAGAAGCACAACCCGTTCATGTACTTCAGCGCCGACCGAGGGCCGGCGTGCGCGGCCCATATCGTGCCCTATCCTGGCGCCCCCGCGATGCTGGCCCGCCTCGATTCGCCCACGGCTCCTGATTTCGTCTGGATCACGCCGAACCTCGCGCACGACATGCACGACGGCAGCGTCGGACAGGGGGATGCGTGGCTCCGCGCAAACCTTCCTCTGGTGCTCGCCTCCGCGTGGTTCGCGAAGCACGGCACGGTGATCATCACGATGGATGAGAACGATGCCTCACCTTCGGGTTCCTGCTGTGGCAATGCAGCCGGTGGCCACGTCCCGATGATCGTCCTCTCCAGCAACGCGCGGGGTCGTGGGTCGGTCACCACCGTGGGTGATCACTTCAGCACGCTGCGAACGATCGAAGCTGCCTTCGGGGTGCAATTCCTTGGCAACGCCGCGTCGGCCCCGGGGGCTTTCAGCGCGCTCCTTGGCTGAGGATGACCGCCCATACGTGCGGTAGCGCACCGTATCTATCAGGAAGCGGGCGCATGCTGGGTTTTCTGTGACCCGTCAATTCAGCCCCCTCAAGGCTTCGCGAGGCCTGCTCCTTCTCGCCTGCGCTCTCGGGATCACGCTCGTGGCGTTTCCCACGATCGCGGACGCCTCGGTCGCGACGCCCCGGCTGCTCTCAGCAGGCAACTTCACGGTGATGGCGGCGTCCGCGATCACCAACACCGGTTCGACGACGATCACCGGAAACCTGGCGATCAGCCCGGGCAAGGCCTCCTCGGTCACCGGATTCCCACCCGGCGTTGTAACGGGCGCCAAGGATGAGGACAACGCGGTCGCGATCAGGGCTCATACCGATCTGATCACCACCTACAACGACGCCGCCCATGCCACGCCGTTCAAGAACATGTCCGGCGTCAACCTGGGGGGCAAGACCCTCACGCCGGGCGTCTATCACTTCAGCTCGTCGGCTCAACTCACCGGCACCTTGATCCTCAACGGCGAGGGTCGAACCAGCTCCGTCTTCATCTTCCAGATCGGATCCGCGCTGACGACCGCGAGCCGTTCGCGGGTCGTGCTCAGCAACCGAGCCAGTGCCTGCAACGTGTTCTGGCAGGTGACCAGCTCGGCCACGCTGGGAACCTCGACGTCGTTCCAGGGGAACCTGATCGCGTTGACCAGCATCACGCTGACCACAGGGGCAACCATCGGCGTCGGCGGCGGCTTCAACGGTGGGCGCGCCCTGGCGCGAAACGGTGCCCTGACCCTCGACAGCAATGTGATCAGGCCGCCGACTGGCGTTTGTGCGACCTCCACGACGGTATCGACCCCGTCGACCGGGGCGGCGCCGATGGCATTCGGCCCGTTGCTGCTCGGCTCGGGAGCCGTCCTCGTCGTGGCGGCGATCATCCGCCGGCGCCCGTCGAGGTAGCCCGACCCCTTTACCCCGGATGGGTCATCGTCCGATCAGATCAGGGAACGGCGTACCGCGCGGTCAGTTCGCCGGCGGGATCTGGCTGAATGACGGCATGAGGTGGCTCCGGATGTCGGCGGCGACGCGCTCTGCGTCCGCCGACGTCACCACGAGGCGCGCGTATTGGGCCTCCGCGAGCTCCACGACGACAGCGTGCCCATTTCCATGGACGACGGCGAAATCCTTGCCAAATGAACCTCGGCGCGTTCCGACCGCGATCACACCCGGAATCCCCGTCCCCGGCGCGCGGATGCCTCGGAGCTCAGGCCAGGCGTCGTCGACAACCCGAACGCCGCGGACGGTGCTGAGCGGAACCCGAACATCCGGGTGAATGGCCTCGAACTTCTCGACCTCGGACATCCTCACCACGAGATCACTTCCGTCCACGATCAGCGACGCCACGCCGGCATCTTACGTCGAGCCCGCGCGCAACACCGTTCAGGATCAGCTGAAGTCGGTCTTCGACAAGGTTGGTGTCAGGAGCCGCCGCGAACTTGTCGTCCAGATCCTCCGCGATCACCATGTGCCTCATGCTCAAACCAGACGGCGGGTCGGTCCATCCGGATTCTTCGACTGAGCGCTCGAGGCTTGGACGCGGCGGGCCGCCGGTAAGCCGTATCGGTCTCGGGCTTGCCGCGATCGGCCGCCCCGCATACATCACCACCGGTCGCGCGGCTGACCTCGGCAGTGACCGTACCGAGGGTACCTTCCGCGAGAGGACGTGGCAGCTGCTCGACGCCGCGTATGCATCCGGTGTGCGCTACGTCGACGTCGCACGCTCATACGGGTCGGCGGAGGCGTTTCTCGGTGGTTGGGTCGCACGACGGGGCGAAGTTGACGACGTCGTCGTCGGTTCGAAGTGGGGATACACGTATGTCGGGGATTGGGATCTCGACGCTCCCGTGCAGGAGATCAAGGAACTGTCACTCGCGACCTTCGAACGCCAGTATGCCGAGACGCGCGTGCTGCTCGGCGATCTCCTTCGCCTCTATCAGGTGCACTCGCTCACCATCGAATCGGGGGTGCTGAGCGATCGTTCACTGCTGGCGGCGCTTGGTCGCCAACGCGCTGACGGCCTGCTGATCGGCATCACGACGACGGGTCCGAAACAGGCGGAGGTGATTCGCGCGGCGCTCGACACTCGTGTCGACGGCGTTCCGCTCTTCTCTTCGGTCCAGGCGACCTGGAACGTGCTGGAGCAGTCAGCCGGCCCTGCGCTGAGCGAGGCATCCGCGGCCGGATGGGCGGTGATCGTCAAGGAGGCACTCGCCAACGGGAGGCTCACTCGCGCCGGCGATGCCGGCAGCGCGGACACCGTGCTCGGCCGGGTATCCGCCGCGTCGGGAGTGGCTCCGGATGCGCTGGCCATCGCCGCAGCCCTGGTGCAGCCGTGGGTCTCGGTCGTCCTCAGCGGCGCAGCCACGGTCGGCCAGCTGGCCAGCAACCTCCGCGCATTGGACATCACCGCGCCCGAGATTCCCGATATCGGGGAGGCCGCCGAGGACTACTGGGCCGCCAGGTCTGCGCGACCCTGGACCTGAGGCGCGCGCCTACTGCTGCTGTTGCTGTTGCTGCCAGTGGACCGCGGCGTGATGTTCCACGCGGTCGACCTGCTGGTTCGACATGCGCGCGATGCGCACGGTCACCTCGGGTGGCGCACCCGTCGCAGCGCCGAAGAAGAGGCCGTGGTGGGGTGCGACGTCGCCGTAGTCACGACCAACCGCCAGCCGGAGATGGTGAGCTCCCACATGCTGTCCGAGAGTTGGGTCGAGTCCGAGCCAGCGGCCGTCGGAGCCGCAGACCTCGACCCACGCATGCGACTGCCCTTCGACAACCTTCTCCTCGTCGACGGGACCGAGGTACCCGCTCACATACCGCGCCGGCCAGCCGGCGCCACGGACCATGGCGAGGAAGAGGTGCGTGAAGTCCTGGCACACACCGGCGCCTCCTGAGAGGAGGTCCTCGATGCTCGATTCGACCGTCGTCGCACCGCTCACGTAGCGCAGCTCGCGCGGAATTCGCTGTGCCGTCGCCAGGACGCTGTCGAAGGATGTGTCGGCGCCGTTCCACTCATGCCAGAGCGACCGTGTGTTCTCAGCAAGGGGCACGCGCGGGCTGGGGAGCACGAACTCGAGGCGTGGGTCGCTCGCGAGGGCGTCCTCCTCCCATTCCGCAAGCCGGCGGCGCCGGGGTTCGATGTTCTCGACGACCGCATCGACCGTGATGTCGAGCAGGTTGTGGGGTGTGGTGACATCGAGTCGGTGCACGAAGTTGCCGAAATAGTCGACGCGGCTCCGTGGCACCGCCCACGGTTTGCTCAGCAGCGAGAAGGCCAGGGTGCGCTGCGATCCGCGGTCGCGGGGCCGCATGCGGACCTCGTTGTACGAGAGGGTCACCTTCGCCGAGTAGCGCAGCACGGTGCGATGTGACACGGAGTAGGTCAGCGTGTCAGAACCCATGTGTCCTTGCTCCCGCCT
Organism: Candidatus Dormiibacterota bacterium; assembly: GCA_963777445.1. Lineage (GTDB taxonomy): Bacteria > Chloroflexota > Dormibacteria > Aeolococcales > Aeolococcaceae > Palsa-851. The sequence goes on from CAVZQR010000005.1 coordinate 80,591, forward strand.
CCCTGAGACGAGTTCACCACAAGTTCGTCCGGGTCGCCCGCCACCCGGGTGAGCCCGCCGGGTACGATCCACGGCCGCTCGTCGAGCAGCACGAACGGGCGGAGGTCGACGGCGCGCGGCTCGAACCCACCGCCTGCCCGCAAGCAGACGGCTCGACTGAGCGCCACCTCCTCCTGAGCGAGCCACTGCCGGGGGTTGGCCTTGACACGATCGAGGAACTCGGAACGCGCCGCAGCCGACATCAGCCTCCCGAAGTGGATCCCGTAGCCGCCGCTGGCATCCACGGGCTTCAGCACCATGCTGCCGATGTTGGCCACAACGTGTGCCTGCTGTAGTTCATCGGTGAGATCGTAGGTGGCCACGTTGTCCATGAGCGGCTCCTCGCCGAGGTAGTAGCGAATCATGGCGGGAACGTACGGGTAGATCACCTTGTCATCGGCGACGCCGGTTCCGGGTGCGTTGGCGATGGCGACGTTGCCACGGCGCCACGCCTCGATGAGTCCCGGCGCTCCGAGCATGGAGTCGCGGCGGAAGACGAGGGGATCGAGCCACTCGCTGTTGACCCGCGAGTAGATCACGTCGACATGCTGGGCGACGCCCTCCGCGTCGCGACGGTAGACCTCATCCTCGACCACGATGAGCTCGTGCCCCTCCACCAGGGTGGCGTGCATCTCGTCGGCGAGGAGCCGATGCTCGTAGTACGCCGCGTTGAACGAGCCGGGTGTGAGCACGACGATGTCGGCGTCCCACTGCCGCGGCGCGATCCGCTGCAGGATGCGCCGGAGCCGTCCGGTGTAGCCGTGGATCGGCCGGACGGGGGCAAGCTCGAACCAGTCAGGCGCCAGGGACTCCATGGCGCGCCGCGACTCGAGCGCATACGCGATACCGCTGGGAATGCGCACGTTGTCCTCGAGCACGTGAAACGTGCCCTTGACACGCACCACATCGATCCCCGAGACATGACACCAGGTCGCCCTGGGTGGGCGGATGCCGACGATGTCGCGGAGATACCCGGTGCTGCTGTAGACGAGCCGCCCGGGCACGACGCCGTGCCGGATGGCCCGCTGAGCGCCGTAGCAGTCGGAGACGAAGCTGTCGAGCGCCATTGCGCGCTGCGAGAGCGCGCGGCTCAAGGACCGCCATTCCCCCGCCGAGAGGACCCGCGGCACGGGGTCGAACGGAAAGATCGGCGCGACGCCCTCCGTGGGCACCCCGAACGTGACTCCTCGATCCGCGAACCACTGCTGGGCGTCGCGACGGACCTGAGGAAGGGTCGCGGCGGCGCGCTCGATGGTCGCCAGCAACTCGGCGTACGGAGCCCGGACGGCGCCGTCGAGCTCGACACATTCATCGGCGGTGCGGGGCAATCGAGAGGCGACGCCCGGGGCGGTGCCGGCCTCGGTTGTCATCCACGGACAGTACTCCCCGCATCCGCCGCATCGTCATTGGTCACCGCGCACAAGCCGCCGACCCGCCGATTGTGCAGCCAGCGTGGTTCGCACGCGTCGATTGGGCGGTACAGTGAGGATCGTGATCGACGCCCCCACGAGCGTTCGGCGGCTTCGCGTGGGCTGTGAATTTCTCCATGACCTCGAGTGGCCGGTCACATTCGTCCTCCAGGTGGAGCCGCGCCGCGACACGCTGCACTCGATGAGCAGCGCCGGCGTCGAAACGTGGCCCCCGGCGGACCTCCACGAGTACACCGACATATACGGGAATACCTGCCAGCGGTTCGTCCTCGGGCCCGGGAGCGCGCGCATCCGCTACGAGGCCGATGTCGAGGTGGATGCCGGAGTCGACGAGGTCGACGAGAATGCCGGTCAGTCGGTGGTCGCCGACCTGCCCGACTCGACCCTCCATTTCACCCTCGCGAGTCGCTACTGCGAGTCGGACCGGCTCGGCAACACCGCGTGGCGGCTGTTCGGCGGCGTGACGCCGGGGTGGCAGCGGGTCCAGGCGGTCGTCGACTGGGTGCACGAGAACATCACGTTCCGCCACGGGAGCAGTGGTACCTCGACCGGGGCCACGGACATCTACCTCCAGCGCGAGGGTGTGTGCCGCGACTTCGCCCACCTCGCGGTCGCCTTTCTCCGCGGTCTCAACATCCCAGCCCGTTACTGCTTCGGGTACCTGCCCGATATCGACGTTCCGATGCTGGATGAGCCCATGGATTTCGTGGCCTGGCTCGAGGCCTACGTGGGGGATCGCTGGTACACCTTCGATCCGCGCAACAACGCGCGGCGCACGGGACGCGTCCTCATCGGCCGCGGCCGTGACGCACTCGATATCGCGATGATGACCCACTACGGCAGCGCTCCACTGCGTGCCATGCGGGTCGTTGCGGAGCCCATTGACGCCGAGCCGTGGTCCAGCGCCGTTCCGCCGGTCGTGGGCGAGTTTCCGGGCGGCCTGCGGTGACCTTGCGGCCGGACTCGTCGCGAACGGCGGAAGGGCGGAGTTGGTCATCAGCTCCACTGCAGGTCGACTGGGACACGGTGCACACGACCCGCTACCGGATTCATCAGCGGATCACGTATCGCTACGACGGCCCGGTGCGCTCGCTGCAGCAACGGCTCGTGGTCCAGCCACGGAGCGTGCACGGTGATCAGCGGCGACTCAGCCGCCGCCTGAGCGTGCTGGACGCGACTCCGCAGCGCGTGCACGCGAGTGTGGATGCCTTCGGGAACACCATCCTGACGCTGAACATTCCGCGAGTGGAGCGGGAGGTGACCTTCGTGACCTCCAGCATCGTCGAGCGTGATGCCCGGCACGGTCCACACCTGGTGCCCGACTCGATGCTCGAGGATCGCCGCCTGCTCGACGCAACGCCGCTCACGGGCACGGATGCGACCATCGACCTCCTCGCCGATGAGCTTCGAGCCAGCGGTCTGACCGGAGCCGCGCTGGCCGCCGCGGCGAACGAATCCGTCCACAACGCGCTTGCATACGAGCACGGGGCAACATCGGTTCGCACCACCGCTGCGCAGGCCCTGGCCCGCGGTGCCGGGGTGTGCCAGGACTACGCGCACGTGCTGCTGGCGCTGACCCGCCGCCTCGGGCTCGCGTCGAGGTACGTCTCCGGGCAGATGCTCGGATTCGGCGGCTCGCACGCGTGGGTCGAGGTCATCGTGCCGGACGGCGCCGGGTGCGCCCGCGTGCTGTCGCTCGACCCCACGCATGGGCGAGCGACCGGATATGAGTACATCACGGTCGCAGTCGGACGCGACTACGCCGACGTTGCGCCGCTTTCCGGGACCTACCGCGCTCCTTACGCCGGGTCCCTCATCGCGACCAAGCGGGTATTCATGACGGCGCTCGGCCCAGGTGGTTGCGCGGAGGCAGACCTGCGCGCCATCGCGTGAGCCCCGACGCCTGAAGAGCTAGTCGCTGACCAGCTCGTAGTACGGATTCAGGATCGCGAGCTGACGTCGCCAGAGCCCCACCATGCCCTCGACAAGCACTCTCGCGCCCAGTTCGATCCCCGGGATGCGCCGCCGCCCGGGAAAGACGAGGAGCAGGCTCCCGGCATCGTCGCCGATTTCGCACCCCAGGCTGGATCCCGTCTCGGTGACCTGAACCTGCAGGGCCCGCACCGTCCCGGTGGCGCGAATTCGATTCCGCAATCTCGCCTGATTGATCGGCGCCGTCGGCGCGTGGGACTCGTCGGAGAGGCTGTCTCCGGATGTCGGGATCACGCTCGTCGCCATGTCAGTCGCACCCGCGTCGATGCGGCGGAAGGCTGCGTGCATCGGTGCCATCGTCCTAACAATGTCAGACGTCATGCCGAGAAACCTCGTCCTTCGCGCACAGATCTGATCCGACACGGATGTGCGCGCGGCATCAACTGGCGATCAACTCGACGGCCGCGAGCGCAGGCGTCGCCTCTTCGTTGGCATCGTCGATCCGTGCGACATCTCCGCGGCGAACCGTCGCGGCCAGGATCACCGCGCCGCTCAGCATCAGGAATGCGCCGACGAGGAAGGCGACGTGAAAGCCGGAGACGAGCGCGCTGACGCCGTCCGCCGGAGAGGGCGCATGACCGAGTGCCGAGAGCGTGTTTGCCGTCGTGTTCGCAGCGAGCGTTGAGAGTACGGCGAGGCCGATCGCCCCGCCGAGTTGCTGGGCGGTGTTGAGCAGCCCCGACGCCAGGCCCGCGTCGTTCGCGGAGACGTTGGTGGTCGCGATGAGTGTGATCGGCACGAAGGTGAGGCCCATCCCGACCGACATGATCATCAGCCCGGGCAGCAGGTCACCGAGATACGTCCCCGCCACCGGGATCCTGCTCAGGACGATGAGGCCGACGGCCGCGATCGACATGCCGGCCAACCCCACGGCACGAACGCCGACCCGGCGGATCAGCTGCTGCGACAGCCCCGCGCCGGCGATGATACCCAGGGTCACTGGGAGGAAGGCGAGCCCCGCGCGCAGCGCGCTGTAGCCGAGCACCTCCTGCACGTAGATCGAAGCAAAGAAGAACATCGCGAACATCCCGCCGGCGACCAGGAGCATGGCGGCGTTGGCTCCGGTGATCGACCGCATCCGGAAGATACCGAGCCGGATCAGCGGGTGGCGGAGCCTGCTCTCGATCATGACGAACCCGGCGAGCAACGCCACCGCGAGCGCACCGAGTCCGAGCGTCTCGGCAGACACCCAGCCCGCCGACTGGGCATTGACGAGTGCATACACCAGCACCACCAGCCCGGCCGTGATCGACACTGCTCCCGCGAAGTCCACCCCGCCGCCGGCGCTCTCGACCCGGCTCTCGGGCACGAAGCGCAGCGCAAGCGCGATGGCGAGGATCCCCACGGGGACGTTCACGAAGAACACCCACTGCCACGAGAGCAGGCTGGTGAGCACCCCGCCGAGCAGGAGTCCGACGGCTCCGCCGCCGACGGCGACCGCGCTCCAGACCCCGAGAGCTGTCGTCCGCTCGCGGCCCTCGGCGAAGGTGGTCGTGAGCACCGAGAGCGCCGCAGGCGAGACAAGTGCGCCGCCAAGTCCCTGCAGGGCGCGGCCGGCCACGAGGATGCCGGCCGAGCTCGCGAGCCCGTTCATCAATGAGGCGGCCGAGAACAGCACGATGCCGATGAGGAAGAGACGCCGGCGCCCGAGCAGGTCCGCGGCGCGGCCGCCGAGCATCAGGAAGCCGCCGAACGCGAGCGTATAGGCATTCACGATCCACTGCAGGCTCTCCGGCGAGAAGTGGAGGCCCCGTTGAATCGAGGGCAGTGCAACGTTCACGATGGTGGCGTCGAGCACGACCATGAACTGGGCGAGGCCCACGATGACGAGGACGAGCCAGGGGTTGACACGTCTTGGTTGCATAGCTTTCGTCCTCACTTTGCGGTAGAATCGGAGCGTGGCCTCCGGTTATGAGGTACTATACGGAACGATGGTTCCGTTTGTCAAACGCAGTCAGGATGACCGATGAGCATGGGGATGATCGGTAGCGAGCAGCGCGAGGCTGCACCGCACATCGCTGAACGGCATCTCCGCGCGGACGCGCAACGCAACCGCGAGCGGATCCTGGAGGCGGCCACAGCCTTGATGGCCACTCACGGCATCGACGTGCCCATCGACGAGATCGCTCAGCGTGCCGAGGTCGGAATCGGCACCGTCTACCGCAACTTCCCGACCAAGGGCGCGCTGTTCGAGGCGCTGCTCATGGCCCGCATCGAGCCCCTCGTCGCCGCGGCACGATCGGCTGCCGACGCCGACGACCCCGGCGATGCTTTCGTCACGTTCGTCCGCCGCCTCTGCGGCGAGTTCGCGGACTTCAAGGCGCTGGCCGACGCCATGGCGGCATCAGGGATCGACCTGAGCGCTGCCAAGCACGAGATCTCCGGCGATCTGATCGCGGCTGTCGCCGTGCTTCTGCTGCGGGCTCAGCAAGCGGGGCGGATCCGGCCGGACGTGACGATGACCGATGTCTCGGCCATGATGGCCGGCATCAGTCACACCGATCCACTGTTCATGGACCCGCCGCAGCGCCGGCGATGCGTGGCGCTGGTCTGTGATTCGCTGCTGGTCGGCGCGCGCAGTCTCCTCCCGCAGGGCGAAGTGCTCGAGTCCTCCACGCTTCGAGGCTGACACCCCGACGCGTCAGGTCAGGACGTGACGTCACCCCGTCTGAGTTCCCAGGCGAGACGGTCGATGGCTCGATGCTTGCCGATCGGAATCTGCAGGTAACGGTACCCGCCCGCCGATCGCACCTTGAGGTCGATGAGCCAGGTGCCCCGCTCGCCGCGTGACAGCAACACGTCATCAACGCGCATGACCGCCTGCCCGGTGGGGGAGGCTTCAACCACAGGTCTGGGTGGGCGAGCTTTGGGCATGGTCAGCTCGTCAGCCGCGCGTGCTCCGGCTCGGGTGTGCCCGGCCCGCGCAGACTCGCCCGGTCGAGCCCGTACGCTCGATAGAGGAGCTCGACCGGATGCACGGCCGTCACGCCGGTGGCGTGGACGATCTGCCAGCGGCACGTCTCGCTGTCGCAGGCGGCAAGGTCCGAGCCGGTGGCGGTGATGTCGTTGAAGAGGCGTTTGCCGACGGCCATCGAGATCTCGTACTTCTCCTTCTTGAGCCCGTAGGTCCCGGCAATCCCGCAGCAGTCGGCATCGAGCTCGATCATGTGCAGGTCCGGAACCAGCGCGAGAAGGTCCAGCGCCGGCTTGCCGATGCCGTGACCACGTTGCTGGCACGGAGCATGGTATGGAACGGTCAGCGGCAACGAGACGAAGTCGGTGTGCAGCGCTCCACGCTCGTGCAGCCGGAGCAGGAACTCGCAGAGGTCGTACATCGACGTGCTGACCAGCTTCAGGTCATCGTCCTCGATACCGAGGATCTCGTGCGCCTCTCGCTTCAACATGAGTCCGCAGCTCGTCGAGTTCGAAACAATCGGCAATCCGGCGCGCGCGTGCGGGGCAAGACGGTTGACGAGACGGCGCACGTAGGTGCGTGCCGCCGGAAAATTCCCGTTGGACTGCAGGGGTAGTCCGCAGCAATCCTGCTCGGGAACGATCACCCGGAACCCGTTGTGCTCGAGGACGGCGACCACCATCTCGCCGAGCACCGGCTCGTAGTAGTTGGTGCCGCAACCGTGGAAGTAGACCACCGCAGGCGCGTCCGCCGGGCCGTGATGGCTGCGTGAGCGCCGCTGAAACGTCCTGCCGGCGAAGCTCGGCATCGGCGCGTCGCGATGGATGCCGACGACGCTCTGCACCATGCCGCGGATCACACGATTGTGGAGCGCCCAGTTCGCCAGCGGAGCGACCGGGGTCCCCAACCGTCCGACGACGGTCGGCCGGGCGATCATCTGATTGCGCAGTGGCACCCCGCGCTTTTCCCAGAGCGTCGCGCGCGCTCGCGAATTGATCTCCGCGATCTTCACGTCCTGGGGGCACACCTGCGTGCAGATCCCACATCCCGAGCAGTAGTCGACCGATGCGTCCGGCGACGCTCCCGCGCCGCGATAGCGCTCCGCCTGAGGGCCAAGATACTTGGGCCCCGGGAACAGCGGTGTCACCTGCGACACCGGGCAGTACGTCTCACAGATCGTGCATTTGACGCAGTGATCGAGCGAATCGCGGATGAAGTCAGTCATCGGACCGTCTCCGAGATTGCCTGCGTTGTGGGCGCGAGGATGGCGCCGGCGGCCGCGAAGCCGGTGGCGACGCTGATCCCGGTGCCCGACTTCTCCTTCCACGGAACCGCGCCGCCAAGGATCGCGCCCGCCGCATACAGGTTCGTGTAGACCGGGGTGCCGTGAGCGTCGACTGGCCGGAGTGAGTCATCGGTGCCGAGTCCCGCCCCGGCGAGGGGCTGCGCGTCGAAGTATCCGGGCGCGAAACGCACGCGATCGGTGTCCGATACCCCGATCAACGGCAGTCCGAACACGGTGTCGCGAGTGACCCCGAACGAATCGAGTTCCAGACCGCCGCTTGCAAACCCGCCGGACGCGAGCACCACGGCGCCCGCCGGGTACGAGACGGTGCCGGTTGCCTGGGCCACATCGATGGCTTCGATACGCCGGCCGGTGGTCCGCGCGCCCACCACACGGACACCGAGCACGATGCGCGCACCGCCCGCCCGGAGCGCGGCTGTCAGCGCGTCGAAGAGGCGGATGCCGGGTATTGACGGTGGCAACGTCGCGACCTCGAACACCTTTCGCTCCAGGCGCATTTCCAGCTTCTGCCAGGTCTCGTCGGCACCGCGCAGACCGAGCACGGCCGGCACGCCGATGCGCTCGTCCGCCTCAACTCGGTTCCGCAGCGTGGTGACGAGCCACTCGGTCAGGTCGCCGTTGTCGAATTGTCCGGCAATGACCCGGCCGCTGAGGTCGCCACGATGGCCGGCCGGGAGCTCGACTTCCAGCGCGCGAGCGGCGACCGGCGCAGGAAGACGGGCGCTCGCAAGGTTGTCCGCGATCAGAGTCGGGTGGAAGTCCTTGAATCCCTTGAAGCCGACAAACACGAACCGGCCCCCCGCGCGCAGGTCGCCGCCCGACATCGTGCGCGGCGCGAGCGCCGACGGCTTGGGAACCCCGAGCGCGGTCGGGAGGAGCAGATTCTCCTCGAGGCCGCCGCCGTAGCCCAGCGCACTCGCGTGGGCACCGAACCAGGTGAGCGCGGCTTCGAGTTGGGCGGTGCCGACATGCCGGTACGGATGGTCAGGCGAGCTCGCAAGCAGTGCCGACAGGGAACTCGCCGGGCTCACGACGCGTTGGTCGCCGAGGTAGCCGAGCACGTCCACCGTTGCGGGAGCCAGGTGCGTCGCGCCAATCCCGCGAGCGACCACGAGCACCCGCTGCCCCTGCTCGGTGAGGCGCAGCGCCACTGTCAGGCCCGCGAGTCCGGCTCCGACGACGATGGTGTCGTAGCTCACGCCGGCAGGTGCTCCACGTCCAGAATGCCCTGGAAGATCCAGTCATCCAGCCGTGCCTGTCGCAGTTGGTCGCCGTGCAGGATGGGGTGAAGCCCCTTCCAGCGCTCCTCGAGAAAGTCGAGCAGCGTCCGATTTGCACCTGCGCGGTCGACGTTCCCGCCCTGATGCAGGATGCCGGTTGCCCGGTAGATGCAGAACCCACCCTGACACGGCCCCATTCCCAGCCTCAGGAGACGGCGGATGTCATCGAGGCTCGTGGTGTCGCGTTGCCTGATGGTCTCCTCGAGGCGAGCCCTGGTGATCAACTCGCACTCGCAGATGATCTCCTCCGCCTGCGGAACCGGTTCGCGCGCCGCGAGTCGGTGGCCGATCTGATACAGCGCATGGCTCTCAGAACCGGCGATGGGCACCTCGGCCGTCCTGCAAGCGCGCGGGCCACCGAGTTGTTGACATGCCGCGTCCACGGCTGCCTCGGCCATGAGCCGGAAGGTGGTGGTCTTGCCGCCGGTGATGGTGAGGAAGCCGGCGATTCCTTCGCGCGATGAGTGGTCGAGCAGCGCATGGGAGCGGGTGACATCGCGTGTTTCCGCCACTGCGGCGGTGTCCTCGAAAAGGGGACGGACGCCCGCCCATGCGTGCAGCGCGCGTGCCTGGCGAAACCCCGGCACCAGCTTCTCGCCCTCATCGAGGAGGAGGTCGATGTCCGCCTGCCGGATCTCGGTCTCGTCGGGATCCGGAACGAACACGTCGGTGGTCCCGATCACGCAGGCGGTGCGAAGGGGCAGCAGGATGTCGCCGTCAGCCGGACGCTTGCATCGATTGACACACATGTGGACCAGTCGGTGGTTCATCGCGATCATCAATCCCATTCCGGCGCGAACGTTGACCGTGCAACGGGCGAATTTCGCTATCTGACCGGCCCAGGCGCCCGCAGCGTTGATGACAACAGTGGCGTGAATACGGAACTCCTCGCCGGTGCGCTCGCTGCGAACGTGCGCGCCGACGACGCGCTCGTCGTCGACCTCGAGATCGAGAACGCGGTGATATGGGAGAATTCGTGCCCCATGCTCCTCCGCCGAGCGGGCGCAACCCCAGACCAGCTTCCACGGGTCGAGCGCGGCGTCGGGGACGAGGAAGGCGCGGCGGATGTCGGGGTTGAGCCGCGGCTCGCGCCGGAGCGCCTCGGCGACCGGGATCTCCTCGGCCGGGACGCCGGTCGCCCTGCAGCCCGCGAGGAACTGGTCGCCGTACTCCGGGTCGTCCCATGGCGTTGATACGAAGAGTCCACCGGTGTCCTCGACGCAATCCGCCGCGGTCACGCGGAGGATCCGGTTTTCGGCGATGCACTCGCGCGCGGCTGACGGGTCCTTGACGGCGTAGCGACCACCGGAGTGGAGCAGGCCGTGAAATCGACCCGTGGTTCCGTCTGCCAGATCACGGCGCTCCACGAGGATCGTGGAGAACCCACGCAGCGCCGCGTCTCGCGCGACGCCGACACCTGTCGAACCGCCTCCGATGACCAGGACGTCGGCGTCGAGCGAACTCATCGGCGTGTTCTGGGTTGCCATTGGACTGAGCGTATCGAGTCGACGTCTGCGGATCGCTCGACCACCCGGGAAGGCCCGGACCTAGCCCGGATGTGTGTGCTCCTCCTCCTGACCCTCGGCGAAGTCGCCCTTGTTCTCTGCGAGTTCGGGGTGATGGTCGCTCAACTCCTGGCCCTCGGCGAAGCTGCCCTCGCGCGTATCCCTCGCCTTCTCCTCGCCTGTGGCGAAGTCCCCTTCCTCGGCCTCGCGCTCGGGGTGATGCTCCGTCGTCTCCTGCCCAGTGCCAAAGGAGCCCTGGTGCCCGTGCTCGTCCTCTTCGTGGACGGATTCGGGTGTCCGGTCCTGGTCAGCCATGTGTGGATCTCCTGTTCAGCTGTGCCTCTCGCCAATTTCCGTCGCGTTCGGGCCCTCCGCAGGCCCCGGTCGGCGCCGACGATCACGGCACCAACCGGGGTTGCCACGGAGGACGATTCCAGTCTGCTCCATCCCCCTCAGACGGGCGTCACTCAGCCCAGTCGAAGGTCCGCGTGACCGCCTTCTTCCAGAGCGCGTACTCGTGGTCGACCTTGGCCTTCTCCATGCGTGGGCTCCATTCCTTGTCCTTGCCCCAGTTCTCGCGGAGGTCTTCCACCTGCGCCCAGAAACCGACTGCCAGGCCGGCCGCGTAGGCAGCGCCCAGCGAGGTTGTCTCGGCGACGGTCGGACGCACCACCGGTACGCCGAGCACGTCGGACTGGAACTGCATCAGGGTGTCGTTGAAGACCATGCCGCCATCGACCTTGAGCGAGGTCAGGGCGACGCCGGAATCCGCGTTCATGGCGTCGACGATCTCACGCGTCTGCCAGGCGGTCGCCTCGAGCGCGGCGCGCGCGATGTGCCCCTTGTTGACGTAGCGTGTCAGACCGGCGATCACGCCTCGGGCACTCGACTTCCAGTAGGGCGCGTAGAGACCCGAGAACGCCGGTACGAAGTACGCGCCGCCGTTGTCATCGACGGTCTTGGCGAGCACCTCGATGTCCGATGACTTCTCGATCATGCCCAGGTTGTCGCGCAGCCATTGCACGAGCGCGCCGGTGATCGCGATGGAACCCTCGAGGCAGTAGGTCGCGTCGGCGCTGCCCATCTTGTACGCGAGCGTGGTGAGCAGGCCGTTCTTGGACTGAACGGGTTTCGTGCCAGTGTTGAGGAGTAGGAAGTTGCCGGTGCCGTAGGTGTTCTTGGCCTCTCCGACCGCGAAGCACGTCTGCCCGAACAATGCCGCTTGCTGATCGCCGAGGTCGCCCGCGACGGGCACTCCGGCCAGCACGCCCTTGGCGGTTCCGTAGGTCTCGCTCGACGCCCGAATCGCGGGGAGCATGGACCGAGGAATGGTCATGGTGCTGAGGATCTCGTCGTCCCAGTCGAGCGTCTCGAGATTCATGAGCATCGTCCGGCTCGCATTGGTCACGTCGGTGACATGCACGCCACCGTCGGTTCCGCCGGTGAGCAACCAGATCAGCCACGCGTCGATGTTGCCGAAGGCGAGGTCGCCCGCCTCGGCTTTGGCTCGTGCTCCGTCGACGTTGTCGAGGATCCACTTGACCTTCGGCCCCGAGAAGTAGGTTGCGAGCGGCAGTCCCACCTTGGCCCGGAAGCGGTCCTGGCCGCCGTCAGCCGCGAGCTGATCGACGATCTTGTCGGTGCGGGTGTCCTGCCAGACGATCGCGTTGTAGACGGGACGCCCGGTGCCGCGGTCCCAGACGACGGTCGTCTCACGCTGATTGGTGATCCCGACGGCCGCGAGGTCGCCGATCGCCACCTTGTCGAGCCCTGCGCGCACGACTTCCTGTGTGCGCTGCCAGATCTCGAGCGCGTCATGTTCCACCCAGCCCGGCTTCGGGAAGATCTGCTCGTGCTCCTTCTGATCGACAGAGACAACCTTGCCGCTGTGATCGAACACCATGAAGCGCGTGCTGGTGGTGCCCTGGTCAATCGCTGCTGCGTATTTCGCCATTCTTATTTCCTTTCGCCCAAGTCTTGATCCAGACGTCGTTCAGCGACGTTCTTCTAGATGGGAAGTTGATGCGCAACGACAGCGCCGAGGATGCCGCCCACGATCGGCCCCACCACCGGTATCAGCGCGTATTGCCAGTCGGACGAGCCCTTCCCGGCGATCGGAAGGACGAAGTGCGCGATACGTGGACCCAGGTCACGAGCCGGATTGATCGCGTAACCGGTGGGCCCGCCCAGCGAGAGACCGATCGCGAAGACCAGGAGGCCGATGATCAGCGGCGCCAGTCCGCCGACCAGACCATTCCCGTGCGAGGTGATGGCAACGACCCCGAACACCAGCACGAAGGTTCCGATGACCTCGCTGATGAAGTTGAGGGGATAGTTGCGGATGGCCGGTCCTGTCGAGAAGACGGCGAGCTTGAGCCCGGGGTCATCGGTCTCCTTGAAGTGATGGCTGTAATGGGCCCAGACGAGGACCGCACCGATGAACGCTCCCACGAATTCCCCGGCGAGGTACGACGGAACGTTGGACCAATCAGTCACGCCGATAACCGCCAGCCCCAGGGTGACCGCGGGGTTGAGGTGCGCGCCATCGAACTGCCCCACGGCGTAGACCGCCATCGCGACAGCCATCGCCCATCCGAAGGTGATGACGATCCAGCCGCTGTTCTCGGCCTTCGACTTGGACAGCAGCACGCCCGCGACGACGCCGTCGCCCAGAAGGATCAGCAGGCCCGTCCCGATGACCTCCGAGAAGAAAATGTGGTTTGGCATTGGTGCCACCTCCTTGGCGATCTCTACCCCTGATTGGGTGTGGGGACAGTACCCTCGGTCGTAGGGCATTGTCAATCACCTTTGGCAATGGCCCTTTTGCCCGATTAAGGAATTGGTAGGCTTAGGACCCGTGCCCAAACCGATCCAATCCATCGAACGAGCCTCATCCATCCTCCGCCTGCTCTCGGGCCGCACCCGCCGGTTAAGTCTCGCCGAGGTCGCCGGGGAGATGGGGCTTCCCAAGGGGACCGTCTACGGCATCATGCGCACGCTCCTTTCGGTCGGCTTCGTGGAGCAGGACCCGGAGTCGGGCAAGTACCGGATCGGCGCAGCCCTGCTCCATCTGGGGAGCAGCTATCTCGACGGCAACGAACTGCGCACGCGGGCGCTCAACTGGGCGGACTGGCTCGCGGCTCGCACCAATGAGAGCGTGCGCCTCGGCACGCTGCATGACGGTCAGGTGCTGCTGGTGCATCACGTGTTCCGTCCCGACAACAGCCCTCAGGTGCTCGAGGTCGGTGCGCTGCTGCCGATGCATGCGACCGCGATGGGCAAGGTCCTGCTCGCGTATCACCCCTATCTGGCACAAGATCTCGGCAACGGTTCGCTCCCACGCTTCACGGCTTGCACGATCACCGATCCGAAGTTGCTCGCGATCGAGCTCGCACAGGTGCAGGAGCAGGGTTGGTCGTCCTCTCTGGAGGAGCTCATCGAAGGCGAGACCTCGCTCGCGGCACCGATCCGCGATCGCCAGGGCGTTGCTGTCGGTGCGATCGCAATCTCGGGACCGACCGAACGACTTTGCGATGACGCCCAGCCGCGCAGCGAGCTGGTGTCGTACGTGCGCGAAGGAGCGCGAACGATATCGCGCGACCTGGGAGCAGTTCCATGGTGATCGTCACGCTGTGTCAGCCGGTAGGAGGAGGACGCTCTTGACACTTAATCTGCTGCGACCCATACTCGCCCCCCCGCGTGAAGTCGGCGGACCTCACTGCGTGATGCACAGACATATCGGCTGCGCGACGGCAGCCCGGCAAGCTGCCTGGAGCTGCGAGCGATGAGCGACAGATACGTTGCCGCGATCGACCAGGGAACGTCGTCGTCGCGATGCCTGGTGTTTGATCAGCAGGGGCGCATCGTTTCGCTCAGCCAGAAGGAACACGAGCAGATATTTCCACGACCTGGCTGGGTCGAGCACGATCCTCGCGAGATCCTGCGCAACGTCATCGAGGTGGTGCACGGCGCCCTCGACACAGGTGGCCTCGATGTGCGCGACCTCGTCGGGGTCGGCATCGCCAACCAGCGCGAGACCACCGTGGTCTGGGATCCGCACACCGGCGAACCGGTGCACAACGCGATCGTCTGGCAGGACACGCGGACAGACGCGCTGTGTCGAAAGCTCGGCGCCCAACACGGTCAGGACCGGTTCCGCGACCGCTGCGGCCTGCCGCTCGCAACGTATTTCTCCGGGCCCAAGGTGAGCTGGCTGCTCGACAGCGCTCCGGGCTTGCGCCGGCGAGCCGAGGCGGGCGACCTGCTCTTCGGAACCATGGACAGCTGGCTTGTCTGGAACCTGACCGGTCGCCACGTCACCGATGTGACCAATGCAAGTCGAACGATGCTGATGAATCTCGAGACGCTCGACTGGGACGACACGCTCCTCGACGCGATCGGTGTCCCGCGGGCGATGCTGCCGGCGATCCAGCCCTCGTCGCAGATCTACGGCGAGGCCGGCGACTCGCTCGGTGGTGTCCCCATCGCCGCCGCTCTCGGTGATCAACAGGCGGCGCTCTTCGGACAGACGTGCTTCTCGGTGGGCGAGGCCAAGTGCACCTACGGAACCGGGAGCTTCCTGCTGCTCAACACCGGGAACCGACCGGTGCAGTCCAGGCACGGATTGCTGACCACCGTTGGGTCAAAGATCGGAGACGAGCCGGCGACCTACGCGCTCGAGGGCTCGATCGCCGTCACCGGGGCGCTGGTCCAGTGGTTCCGCGACAAGGTGGGGTTGATCGGGAGCGCGCCCGAGGTCGAGACGCTTGCGCGGACCGTCGATGACAACGGCGGCATCTACTTCGTCCCGGCGTTCTCGGGCCTGTTCGCTCCGCACTGGCGCGGCGATGCGCGCGGCGTCATCGCCGGCCTCACGGGCTACGTCACGAAGGGTCATCTGGCCCGCGCTGTGCTCGAGGCCACCGCATGGCAGACCCGCGAGGTCGTCGACGCGATGAACGCCGATTCAGGCATCGTGATGGGCTCGCTCAAAGCCGACGGCGGCATGACGGCGAACAACCTGCTGATGCAGTTCCTTGCCGACGTCCTCGGCGTCCCGGTGGTGCGTCCGAACGTCGCGGAGACCGTCTCGCTCGGCGCCGCCTACGCCGCAGGTCTGGCGGTCGGATTCTGGCCCGACGTCGAAAGCCTCAGGGCGAACTGGCACAAGGCGGCCGAGTGGGTTCCGAACATGGACGAGCTCGCCCGCGAGCGCGGGTACCGCAAATGGAAGAAGGCGGTCCAGCGCACCCTCGACTGGGTCGACGACGACGACTGATCCCGGCCGCGGCGGGATCGGCGTCAGATGATGAAACGGCGATAGCGCCAGAGGTAGTCGAGGCCGCTGGCGATCGTGGCGATGACCGCGATGACGGTGAACACCACCGCCGGAAGCTCGAGCCAGGGGTACGGCTGGGCCAGGATGATCAGCACGATCATGCAGTTCTGGCTGAATGCTTTCGACTTGCCCAGCTGCGTGGAGCTCACCACCACGCCCTGGCCGGCAGCCACGGAGCGCAGGCCCGTGATCAGGAACTCGCGCGCGGCGACGACCACCACAACCCACGATGGGAGCAGCGACTGCGTCGCGAGGATCACCAGCACTGTGATGACCAGCAGCTTGTCCGCCAGGGGATCGAGGAATTTGCCCAGCTCGGTCACCAGATTGCGGCTCCGGGCAATCCGTCCATCGAGCGTGTCGGTCGCTGCCGCGGTCACGTATGCGACGGCGCTGATCTGGTAGTGATCGCTGAAATCGATGACCAGGACGGCCCCGATGACCGGCACCAGGAGGATGCGCAGGATCGTGAGCTGATTCGGGAGCGTCATGTGGCGGGTCACTGCGTCAGTGTGCATCCCACCAGCTCCCAGGGTGCAGCCGAGGAGCCTAGGCTACGTTCGGCCCGCCCGCCGGGGAGTCGGTGAATCGGGGGAGCGGGCGCGTGATGAGCCCTTGCTCGAGATACCAGCTGATGGTTCGCCGCATGGTGGTCTCGATCGGCGTGTAGACGAGCCCCAGGTCACGCGCCGCCCGAGACCCGTCGTAGGGCGAGCCCTCGATCAGGGTGCGGACCATCTCACGGCAGAATCGGGTTGGCTTCCGGCGGACGCGAGCCAGGGCCTCGATGCAGCCGGCCGCCGCCAGCGCGAGGCTCGATGGGAGGAATCGCGGCCGGTCATCGAGCCCGGTGATTCGGGACAGCAGCGCGAGGCCGCTGC
The DNA here is from genome assembly GCA_963777445.1 of Candidatus Dormiibacterota bacterium. Taxonomy (GTDB): domain Bacteria; phylum Chloroflexota; class Dormibacteria; order Aeolococcales; family Aeolococcaceae; genus Palsa-851. Next base: position 97,276 of record CAVZQR010000005.1, read on the forward strand.
CCAGCGTCATCGAAGCCCCGCACAGCAGGTAGCGCTCGCCTGTGACGCCGTGCTCCTCGGCGAGAAGGTGGCCGCGCGTGCAGTCCGCGATGTCGATGACGTTCAGCGGGCCGTTGACTGCAGCGGGCAGCCTGCCGTTGAGAAAGCCGATCAGCAGCCGGGCGGTCCCACTGGTACGGCCCGGACCCTGGACCGACGCCGGGTTGACGCAGATCACGGCGAGGCCGGTGCCGGCCGACGCCTCGAAGACGGCGAGCTCCGCGTCGTATTTTGAGCGCGCGTAGTCGGAGAGGAAGCGGCGGGGGCCGCGATGCCGGCCTTCCCCATCCGCGGGCGCCACGTCGAGGGTTGCCGCCGACGACGTGTAGACGAGCCGGGAGACACCGGCCGCTGCGGCGGCCAGCACAACCGCCCGCGAGCCGGCGACGTTGGTCTCGAACATCGCTCGCGGGTCGGGCAGGCAGAAGGCGTTGACACCAGCCGCGTGGTAAACGACCTCGCATCCGGCGAACCCCGCTTCGAGCGAGGACCGATCGCTCAGATCTCCGCGGACCGGCTCGGCTCCGAGCGCGGCCAGGCGCTCCGCGGCGGCGCCGGAGCGGGCGAGCGCCCGCACCGGTCGCCCGGCGGCCACCAACTCCTCGAGGATCGCCCTCCCGAGAAAGCCGGTCGCCCCGGTCACGAAAGCCCTGCCAGCCATCAGGAGCGGAGCCTACGCGGTCGCCGCGGGGGTCCATCCGATCGCTACGAAAACCCGCCCCGACAAACCCATTGACATCCCCCTCGGCAAAAGAGTAATTTCCGACCAACGTTCGATAATGTCGAATAACAGGAGTGTCGAGCCATGGCCACAGCCACCAGGCGCATGCGGAAGATCATCAACGAGCCGGACCAGGTGGTCAAAGAATCGCTCGCCGGGCTCGCCGCTTCCGTACCCGATGTGCTCCGGTATGACGTCGCCAATCAGATCCTGGTCCGCGCTGGCGCCCCGGTCAAGGGCAAGGTCGCGCTGATCTCCGGCGGTGGTTCCGGGCACGAGCCGCTGCACGGAGGCTTTGTCGGCGTCGGCATGCTCGATGCCGCCTGTCCCGGCGAGGTCTTCACGTCTCCGGTTCCCGACCAGATGCTCGCCGCCACCAAGGCCGTGGACGGTGGCGCCGGCGTCATCCACATCGTCAAGAACTACACCGGTGACGTTCTCAACTTCAAGATGGCCGCCGACGAGGCCGCCGACGAAGGCATCAAGGTCGAGGCGATCGTGATCGATGACGACGTCGCCGTTCAGGACTCGCTGTACACCGCCGGCCGCCGCGGTGTCGGTGCGACCGTGCTCGCCGAGAAGATCGGCGGCGGCGCCGCCGAGCGCGGCGACTCGCTCGAAGCCGTGGTCAGCGTCGTCAAGCAGGTCAACTCGCGGGCGCGCTCCTTCGGGATCGCTCTGTCGTCCTGCATCCCACCCGCTTCCGGCAACCCGATCTTCGATCTTCCCGAGGGCGAGATGGAAGTCGGCATCGGCATCCACGGAGAGCCGGGACGCCGCCGCGCGCCGCTTGGCAGCGCCGCTGAAATCGCCGACATCATGGTCGAAGCCGTCACCTCCGACCTTGCTGCCAAGGCTGGCTCAAACGTGCTCGCCTTCGTCAACGGAATGGGCGGCACCCCGCTGCTCGAGCTGTACCTTCTCTACGGCGAGATCGAGAAGCGTCTGCGCGCCGCGGGTCTCACCCCGGTCCGCAATTTGGTCGGCAGCTACATCACCTCGCTCGAGATGGCGGGAGCGTCCCTGACGGTCCTCGAGCTCGACGACAACCTCACCGCGCTCTGGGACGCGCCCGTGCACACGGCTGCGCTTCGCTGGGGAGGCTGATGCTATCGTGGCGGTCGCTATAGCAATGGATGCGCAGACCGTCACCGCGTGGATGAACGAAATCGCCGCATCGGTCCGCGCCGAGCGGGACTACCTGGTCCAGCTCGACGCGGCGATCGGCGATGGCGATCACGGCATCAACATGAATCGCGGATTCGACGCTGTGAGCCTGGCGTTGAGCACGGAGCCGGAAGGCACGCCGGGCAAGCTGCTCATCCTTTCCGGGAAGACGCTGGTTTCCACCGTGGGTGGCGCCAGCGGTCCGCTCTGGGGGTCGGCCCTGCGTAAGGCGGGACGTGCACTCGGCGATGGACCGACCTTCGACCTCGCACAGCTCGTCGACGCGATCGCCGCGGCATTGGCGTCGGTCCAGGACCTGGGCGCAGCGGTGCCCGGTGACAAGACGATGGTCGACGCGCTGGAGCCGGCTGTGTCAGCGATGCGGGACGCGCTTGCACGAGGCGCGTCGAGCGGGGAGATGCTGCGCTCCGCATCAGAGGCGGCGGAGGCCGGCATGCGGGCGACCATCCCGATGCAGGCGCGCAAGGGGCGCGCCTCCTACCTCGGCGAACGTTCGATCGGCCATCAGGATCCGGGTGCGACCTCGACCGCCATGATCATTCGCGCCCTGGAACGGACGGTAGCGAGCACTCCTTAAATGAGCCAGCGAGTGCTCGCGGGCGTTCAGGCGTCACCGGGGGCAGCGTTCGGTGGGGTGCGGCGTCTGGATGCCGGCGACGAGATCGATGCCGGCGCCGTCGATGCCGATGGGCGTCCGGCGGAGGCGGCCCGCGCCCTTGATGCGCTGGCTCAGTCGGCGCATGAGCTCGACGAGCTCGCGACCAGGCTTCGAGCGGAAGGCCGCACCGAAGAGGCGGACATCGTCGACGCCGGGATGATGATGGCCGAGGATCCGGTGCTGCTCGAGGCTGTCGAGCGTGCCGTGCTCGTGAACGGCGTTGCCGCGGCGGGCGCCATTCGCGCCGAGGTTGAGAAGGTCGCCGCGCAGCTGGACATGCTTGGGGACGCCGAGCTTGCTGCGCGGGCGGCGGATGTCAGGAGCCTCGCGCGGCGGGCATCGCGTCTCGTGTCCGGGGTACCGGGACGTTCAGGTCGGAGCACCGGTCAAGACGCGATCCTGGTCGCGTCTGATCTCGGTCCGGCGGATGTGATCGAGCTCGACGACGACGTCCGCGCGATCGCTCTGGCAGTCGGAGGGGTGACCGGCCACGCGGCCATCGTTGCCCGAGGGCTGGGCCTTCCCATGGTCGTCGGTCTGGGTACCGATGTCCTCTCGCTGGCAGACGCTGAGCCCTGCATCGTCGACGGCGACCGAGGCATCGTCATCGCGTCACCTGACCAGGAGCCCGTCGACGCGGTGCGCACGGGGATGCGGGCTGCGGCCGAGTCGCGAGCTCGAGGGGTCGCCGGTCGAGCCCTGCCCACCGTCACCCGCGACGGGCGTGCGGTTCGTGTGCTTGCCAACGCCGCCACCACGGCGGAGGTCCGCACCGCCCTTGATGCAGGAGCTGACGGGGTCGGCCTCCTGCGTACGGAGCTGGCCTTTCTGGAGGCGAACCACTGGCCGACCCGAGCCGAGCACCGCCGCACCCTGAACCCCGTGCTGGCGCAGCTGAAAGGCATGACGGCGACCGTTCGCCTTCTCGATTTCGGCGGCGACAAGACGCCCCCCTTCCTTAAAGGAGTGTACGGACGCGGCGTTGAGCTGCTCCTTGACGATATGGAGGCGCTCTCATGGCAGCTGGAGGCCATCCTTGAGACCGGCGATGCGACCGAGCTTCGCGTCCTGATCCCGATGGTGACCGAGCCCGCTCAGGTCCGAGCCGTGCGCGCCGCCATCGAGCCGATCGCAGCCCGCAGCGGGAATCGGGTTCCACTGATCGCGGCGATGGTCGAGGTCCCGGCGGCAGCAGTCATGGCTGGTCGCATCGCCCCCGAGGTGGGGATGTTCAGCATCGGCACCAATGACCTGACCAGCTTCCAACTCGGCATCGATCGGGCTCGGCCGGGCGGGTCGCCGGCGCACCATCCCGCGGTGCTCAAGTTGATCGCCGATACCGTCGACGCCGCTCGGGCCGAGAGCATTCCCGTCGAAGTCTGCGGTGAGGCGGCGTCGAGCCCGCTGGTCATGCCCCTCCTGGTCGGACTGGGGATCGATGAGCTCAGCGTCGGCGCTGCCAGGGTGGCGCAGGTGCGCGCGTGGGTGCGAGCGCTGGACTATGGCGAAGCGGCCCGGATCGCCAGTCGAGCACTCGACGCCGAGTCCGCAACCGAGGTGGAGTCGCTGGCGCGTCCGCTGCGCTTGCTACTCGACGACGCCGGCTAGGGATTCCGCGAGAGCGTCGAGCGCGGCCGCGGCATCGTCGCCGTCGGCGCGCACGAGCAGTGTGGTGCCCGCGGTGGCGCCGAGACCGAGCACGCTGAGGATGCTCTTGGCGTCGGCTTCCCGGCCATTGGCGGCGACGACGATCTTCGACTGGAAACGCATCGCGGTGCGGACGAAGAGTGAGGCAGGCCGAGCGTGCAGGGCGATCCCGTCGGGGAGCGTCATGGTTGCCTCAGAGCTTGCGAGCATCACGCGCCTCCTCGGCCGCCCGGGCCACGTCGTCAAGTGGTGCGCCCGACGATGCAACCACCGCAGCCGCCACCGCACCCTCGACAAATGGAGCGTCGACGAGGCGCACATGACCGTTGCCATTTCCATCGAGCACGTCGCGCACGGTGAGAATCGCGCTCCCCAGGTCGCACAGCAGGAGCACGCCGTCGCCCTGGTCTGCTCGCGCGATGGCTGCGCGAACGAGGATGTCCGAGGTGCCGAGACCGCCGTCCCGGTCGCCGCCGGCGGGCTCGATGTGCACGTCCGGTCCCGCCATCTGACCGGCGAGAAGGGTCAGCCCGGCAGCCAACTGGGGGCTATGTGAGACCAGTACAATCCCGACGGCCACCACTTCCCTCGCTGTCACGCGGTCGATTCAGAATTCCGACTAGTCTACATCCTCGACCATAATTCAGCAATGCCGAATAGCCTGCGACCGACGAGCATCCAGTCCGTCGATCGCGCCGCCGCAATACTCAAGGCGCTCGCGAGCGGTCCGGGGAGGCTGGGCGTCAGTGAGCTCGGCGAGCGGCTCGGCCTCGCGCGGCCGACGGTTCACGGACTCCTGCAGACCCTGGTCGCTCAGGGATTTGTCGAGCAGGATCGCGTTTCCGAGAAATACCAGCTGGGTGCCGGCCTGCTGCAGCTCGGCTACTCATATCTTGACGTCAACGAGCTGCGCTCGCGCTCGATCACCTACGCCGCCCAGCTCGCTGTGCGCACCAAATCCGCTGTCCGGGTTGGTGTCATGCACGGCCCCAGTGCGGTGGTGGTGCACCACGTATTTCGTCCCGACTCGACCCTGCAGATCCTCGAGGTCGGTTCGCAGCTGCCGCTGCACGCCAGCGCTCTCGGCAAGGCGCTGCTCGCGTTCGCCCCGGACGACATCATCGACAACCTGCTGTCGGCGCCACTGGAACGATTGACCAAACGGACACCCAATGCCGCCGCACTGCGGATTCAGCTCAACAGCATCCGTCTCCAGGCAGTCGCCACCGAGCGCGACGAGGCCGTCCTCGGCGAATCCAGCGTCGCCGCACCGATCTTCGATCGCGCCGGCAAGGCGGTCGGGGCCATAGCCGTGGTGGGGGACACCGATCGTGTTTTTTCTCGAGGACCGGCTCGCGGACTTTCGACGGCCGTGGTGGAGGCCGCGCGCGGCGTGTCGCGCGAGCTTGGCGCGGCACGGTGGCCGTTCGCGGGTTAGGTCCCGGCCGGGGCAGAGGATATGCTCTGCTGGTCAACTCGGCACGCGGAGGAGGAACGGCTCGTGGCATCGATCAGGGTCGCCGGGTCGATCCGAGATTGGTTCAATGCTCGAGACGTGCGGCGGATGATGCGCCGCCAGGTCTTCCCGGAAGCCCTCGTGCGCCACTACATCGACAATGCCGAATATGGCAGGGATGAGGCCGGTCTGCAGGCAATCGGGTACATGGCAGTTGCCAAGGACCTCACGCCAACCCATGTTGGCGTCACGCTTCCAGCGTCGTCGAACGGTGCGACCGGTCACCTCGACCGCCGTATCCAGCGGCGGGTCGCTTCGATCCACGTGCTCTATCGACGCAGGCCGGCGCCGACGTCGACATCGACGACGCCCGGCCCGCAGCCGTGAGGTCGTGCGTTGATCACCGTTGAGGGGAAGACGGTCTTCACTGAGCTGACCGAGCTCGTCGACCCCGCCCACACGGCCCTGCTCCTGATCGACATGCAACGCGACTTTGTCGCGTCCGACGGCGTGTTCGGAGCGCTCGGGATCGATCTCTCCATGTATCGGGAATCGGTGCCCAAGCTCGTCGGTCTCCTCGACGACGCACGCAGCGCTTCGACACTGGTCGTCCACGTGCAGAACACGGCGCTGCCCAATCGCATAAGCGATTCGCCGGCGCAGATCCGCTTCAACCTCCGAATGCACGCGGGGAGGCGCCGGGACGCCCTGCCGCTTCGTTACTCGGTGGAGGGGACGCCCGGGCACGACTTCGTCCCAGAGCTCGCCCCACGCGCCGGGGAATTGGTGGTGCGCAAGTACCGGTCCAGTGCATTCTGGGGCACCGACCTCGAGCTGTTGCTGCGCAGCAACGGGATCAAGAGCGTCGTGATCGGTGGGTGCACGACCGAGGGATGTGTCGAGTCGACGGCTCGCGATGCGATGTTCAACGACCTGTACGTCGTGATCGCTGTCGATTGTGTGGCCAGCGACGATCGCGAGCAGCACGAGGCGTCGCTGCTGCTCATGCGACATCGCTTCGACCTGGCGACCGCCGGCGAGATTGCGGCGGTATGGGACGCACCGGGGCACCCCGGCGCCGGCAAAGGTTGACCGCCACAGCCTCAACCTGCTCTTCGGGAGTCTCAATGGTCATCGCCGACGTCGTTGCGGTTCCGGTTCGATCGGGATTCTTCGCCGACGACCAGGCGGCCATTCGCGCGGGGGCGGTGCACGACGGATTCATCTACGGCGGGGCGCCGATCACCGCCGGCTTCACCAGTGTCCGTCAGCCCGGTGGGGCGGTGTCGGTGTTGCTGCTCCTCGACGACGGACAGGTCGCTCACGGCGACTGCGCCGCCGTCCAGTATTCCGGCGTCGGAGGGCGGGCTCGGCTCTTCCGTGCGGGCCCTGCCCGGGACCTCATCGAGCGACATGTCGCGCCGCTGCTGCGCGGCCGGCCGATCACCGGATTTCGTGACGTCGCGGGCGAGATCGATAGGCTCGTCGTCGACGGAGAGCGCCTGCATGCCGCCATCAGGTACGGAGTGACCCAGGCCCTCCTGGACGCCGTCGCGCGCAAGCGCGGCGTCACCATGGCAGAGGTCGTGCGCGACGAGTACGAAACCGGCATCGACATCCGGCCCGTACCGCTCTTCGTCCAGTCGGGCGACGACCGCTACGCCAACGTCGACAAGATGATCCTCAAGGAGGCGGACATCCTGCCGCACGGCCTGATCAACGAGGTCGAGACAAAGCTCGGACACGACGGCGAGCTGCTGCTCGCCTACGTCGCATGGGTGCGCGATCGCATCATCAAGTTGCGCACACGCCGCAGCTACTCGCCACGGTTGCATTTCGATGTGTACGGGACCATCGGCGCAGCATTCGGCGGAGATATCAGCCGGGTCGCGGATTATCTCACCAGCCTCGGAGCCGTCGCGAAGCCCTTCTCCGTGTGTGTCGAGCATGTCATCGACGCCGGAAGCCGATCCGATCAAATCCGCGTGTCCGCGGCCCTGAGAGCCGCACTCCAGGCGCGTGGCAGCGAGGTGCGGATTGCCGTCGACGAATGGTGCAACACGCTCGAGGACATCGAGCTGTTCGTCGCGGCGGGGGCGGCGGATGTCATTCATGTCAAGACCCCCGATCTCGGTGGTGTCAACAACACCATCGAGGCGTTGCTCCACGTCGCCCGTCACGGCCTGTGGGCGTACTGCGGTGGTTCCTGCAACGAGACCGACCGTTCGGCGCAGGTATCCGCGCATATCGCGATGGCGTGTGGCGCCGCCCAGGTCCTCGCCAAACCGGGAATGGGCGTCGACGAGGGGATGATGATCGTGGGCAATGAGATGCTCCGAGTCGCGGCACTCGTGGCCACGCGGGCGACGGCGTCCGCATGAGACCGCTCGACGATGTCCGCATCATCGCCATCGAGCAGTTCGCGGCGGGACCGTTCGGCAGTATGCAACTCGCGGACCTGGGCGCCGACGTCATCAAGATCGAGGATCCGGCAAGCGGCGGAGATATCGCCCGGTACGTGCCGCCGATGCAAGAGGGTGAGGACAGCCTGTTCTTCGAGGCCTTCAACCGGAACAAGCGGAGCATCGGTCTTGACCTGAAGGCCGCGGCCGGGCGCGCGGTGTTCGAGGATCTCGTGCGCATCAGCGACGTCGTGTACTCGAACCTTCGTGGCGACGTCCCGGAGAGTCTGCGCATCAACTACGCCGACCTCAGGCACCTGAACCCGAGCATCGTGTGCTGTTCGCTCACCGGGTTCGGCATGTCCGGGCCGCGCAGGAATGAGCCCGGGTACGATTACTTCCTGCAGGGGATCGCCGGCTGGATGGACATCACCGGCGAACCGTCGGGTCCTCCCACGAAGTCCGGACTCTCACTCGTCGACTATTCCGCGGGACTGGTCGCCGCGGTCGCAGTGCTCGCCGGCGTTCACGCGGCGCGTCGCGATGGCGCGGGCATGGACTGCGACCTCAGCCTCTTCGACACCGCGATGGCCATGCTCACCTACCCGGCCATCTGGAGCCTGAACAGTGACTTCACCCCCGAGCGCACGCATCACTCGGCGCATCCTTCGCTGGTGCCCTTTCAGGCATTTCAGACGCGCGACGGATGGATCGTTGTGGGATGCGCGAAGGAGAAGTTCTGGATTCGTCTGGTCAACGCAATCGGTCTGCCGGACCTGTCCGGTGACGAGCGGTTCTCGACCTTCGCGGACCGACGCGGTCACGCGGCAGCATTGCTGCCGATGCTCGAGGCCGTGTTCGAATCGCGCCCGACCGTGGAGTGGCTGGCAATCCTCGGGACAGCCGGCGTTCCCTGCAGCCCCGTCAACACCGTGGAGGAAGCGTTGCGGGATGGGCAGACGTCTGCTCGAGGCATGATCGTCGACACCGAACATCCGCGCTTTGGCACGATCAGGCAGATGCGCAGCCCCGTGCGCGTCGGTGCGACCCAGCCGGGGTACGCGCGCGCTCCCTTTCGCGATGAGCACCGTCGTCAGGTGCTCGGCGACCTCCTCGGTTACGACGATGTCCGGATCGAAGAGCTCCGAATCGGCGGCGCCTTCGGGCGGGACGCGCCGAAAACGCCGGGGTGATTCGGCTGTAGGATCTGTCGCCGTGACCAGCGAGGGTGGACGCAGCGACGCAGCGTTCGTCGGCAGGCGGGCCGAGCTGGCAAGCCTGCGCGCTCAGGCGGCCGCTGTGCACGACGGCCATCCACGTATCGCTCTGCTCACGGGCGAGCCGGGCATCGGGAAAACCGCGCTGGCGCACCGATTTGTCACCCAGGCGCAGGGGTTTCAGCTATGGGAGGCGAGTGGCGAGGAGGCCGAGCAGCTGCTGACCTTCGGTCTCATCGAGCAGCTGGTGCGAGCGGCTCCCGCGTCAGGGAGTCCAGCGTTGACCGGTCTCGGCGATCGGAGTGGCGAGGCACGCGATCCGATCTGGGTCGGCGCCGCCCTGCTCGAACTGCTCGGCACCATGCAGACTGCCGGGCCGGTCCTCGTGCTCATCGACGACGCCCAGTGGGCGGATCGTCCGTCGCTTCAGGCGCTCGTCTTCGCGCTGCGACGGTTGCAGGCCGACCGCGTGCTCACCCTCATGGTGTCGCGGAGTGGCTCTCCGAGAGGCCACCTGGCCGGGTTTCACCGGCTCGTCGAGCACGGCCACGGCGCATGGGTGCGGGTTCGGGGCCTCGACGCGTCCTCGATCCGCGATCTCGGGGTCTCGATGGGCGTCGATCACCTCTCGTCTCGGGCCGCGGACAGAATTCGGGCGCACACCGGCGGCAGCCCGCTGCACGCCACCGCGATCTTCGACGAGATCATCCCGGCGACCCTCCGAGAGCCCTCCGACCTCCCGCTGCCGTCGACGGCCGACTTCGGGGCGCTGGTGCGTGCGCGACTCGACGGGTGCCCGCCGGAAGCTCAGCGGCTCGTGTCGGCGGCATCCGTGCTCGGTCTGTCGTGTCGCCTCGCGATCGCCGGGCGGCTCGCGGAGCTGACGGAGACGCTGGTCCCGCTCGAGAGTGCGATGTCAGCGCGCCTCCTCGAGGAGCGCGGTGCACCCGTCGACCGGCTGATTGCCTTCCCACACCCGCTCGTGCAGGCTGCCGCGTATCACGCGCTCGGTCCCGCACGTCGGGCCGAGCTCCACGAGCGTGCGGCACTGCTCGTCGCCGACGAGGCGTCGGCACTCCACCACCGCGTCGCCGCGGCTCGCGGCGTCGATCCGCAGCTCGCGGCGGACCTGATCATCTTCGGTATCCAGGTCTCGCGCCGGGGCTCGTGGGACGCGGCGGCAGACGCGATGCTCTCGGCGAGCCGGCTCACCGCCGACGGACCGGAGCGCGATCAGCGGATGCTCATGGCGGCGGAGTACATGCTTCTGGGCGGTGCGGTCGACGACGTGCTGGCGCTTGTCCCGGAGATCGAGCGACAGGTGCCCACCGCTCGGCGCGGGTTCCTGCTCGGCAGCCTGGCGATGACCGGCGGCCGTTACGACAAGGCACAGGACTTGCTCGCCGGCGCGTACGACGAGTGTGACCCGGTTCGCGACCACCCCCTGGCCGAGGAAGTGGCGGCCCAGCTCGCGCGCGTGCACATGGGGCGGGGCCACGGCGCTGAGGCCGCGCTCTGGGCAACCAGGTCGCTCGACGCGCGCCGTGCGCCCTCACCAGTGTCCGACTCGCTGTCGGTCCTCGCGATCGGCCTGCTCTTCGCCGGCCGTGCACCGGAGGCGGCCGCCGCGGTGGCCGAGCTCACCGACGCCGGATCGCTGGACGAGGACGCCTCGCTGGACGGCTTCATCGGGCGCGGCTACGTGCGCCTGGTGACCGACGATCCGGCGGCCGCTCGCGCCGACCTCGCGCCGGTCGCCGAGCGGCTGCGCCGGCGCGGTCCGGCACATCGGGCGATCGAGGCGCTGACCATGCTCGCGACCGCCGAGTATCGGATGGGCGAGTGGGACGACGCATCGGTGCACGGCCGGCTTGCCGCGTCGCTGGCCGAGGACACCGACCAGACCTGGCTGCTCGCCGCGGCCCATGCGGCCGCGTGCGCTCCACTCGCCGGGCGTGGCGACTGGGAGGCGGCCGGCGCCCACGCGGAGGCTGCTCGCAAGGCCGCCGATCTGGTCACCGCCGAGTACGCTGGGATCGCCCAGGCGGCGATGGCCGGCGCACTGATCGCGCGCGCTCGCGGCGACCACGAGTCGGTCATCCATGCCCTCGAGCCGCTGCTGCCGCTGGCGGATCTCGGGGGGATCGGCGAGCCCGGCATCCTGGACTGGCCGATTCTCCACGCTGAGGCCCTGGTCGGCCTCAACCGTCTGCGTGACGCCGAGACCGTGGTCTCGCGCTTCTCCCGGGTGGCACGAGAACGCAATCGAGCACAGTCGATCGCCGCCTCTGACAGGATCCGGGCGATGCTCGACGCCGCCATGGGGCGCGCTGACGATGCAGAGGTGGCATTCGTGAGCAGCCTTGCCACGCTCGACGCGGTGCACCTGCCGTTCGACCGCGCGCTCACCGAGCTCCAGTACGGCCGGTTCCTGCTGCGCGAGGGATTCAACCGCGCGGCGGTGTGGCAACTCGAGGCGGCACGCGAACGATTCGCAGATCTGGACGCCCGGCCTTTCGTCACCGAGTGCGTGGCGGCCCTCGTGCGATGCGGGACGGCCGCGTCCACCGACGGAGGCCACGCCCGCTGGCGCCTGACACCCCAGGAGGCGTCGGTTGCCAGGCTGGTGGCCACGGGCCGCACCAACCGTCAGGTCGCCGACGAGCTGGTGGTGAGCGTCAAGACCGTCGAGTATCACCTCGCCAACGTGTACGGGAAGCTGAGCATCCGCTCTCGTCAGGAACTTGTTCCGATCTTCGGCCCAATCGACGGCGCACATCCGCCACGGCTCCCGGCCGGCGCCCCCAGGGGCGCTGTGGCGGAAAAGACCAGGGTCCAACCCTGGGGAAAATCGGGGACATGACCCCTAGAGTCAGTCCCCGTTCATGAGCGGGGATCCGAGGCCAGATCGTCCGGGCGCATTGACCGTCGGGTTGCTGCGGCCCTGCATCCTTGCCCACCTCATGGGGGGCGACAGCGTGTATGGGTACGAGCTCCATCACTGGCTGCTCGGCATCGGGGTGGAGTGCGACCTGGGCACGGTCTACCGGTCGCTCAACACCATGGAGGCCGAGGGCCTGTTGCACTCGACCTGGGAGCGGACGGCCGGCGGGCGCAGCCGCAGGCGCTACGAGTTGAGCGAGCCCGGCCGCGACATGATCGACGCATACGTGGCTCCTGTCGAGCAACTTCGGGCGGTCGCCACCGAGTTTCTCGACATGCGCAAAGCTCGTGAGAGTCGCTCGGCGCTGGAGGCGGCCGAGCCGCGCCGCCAGGCAACGACGACGGGCAGTGCCGTCGAGACAAGCGCCGGACCCTTGTCAATACCCGCGCAACGCGGATAGGTGCGCAAGACACGGATTGACGGCCCGTGCGCGGGTGACCACAGTCCGTTGAGCGAGGCGGTTGTCGCGGGGACGTGATCCGCCCTCACCAGTCGCTGCCAACTGCTCACAAAGGAGGAGGTTGGATGGCCACGGACACCGTGCCGTACGGGCGAAAGACCCAGAGGGAATCCCCCGTCTCTGATCTGCACATCGTGTGGGTCACCGCCGGACTCGGGTGCGATGGTGACTCGGTGTCGATCACCGCAGCGACCCAACCGAGCATCGAGGACGTGCTCCTCGGAGCCATCCCCGGTCTGCCCAAGGTCCACCTCTACAACCCGGTTCTCGCTTACGAGAACGGTGAGGAATTCATCAAGTCGTGGCACGCGGCCGCCAACGGAGACCTCGATCCCTTCGTCCTCGTCATTGAGGGCTCGATTCCCAACGAGACCATCAAGAAAGAGGGGTACTGGGCGGCGGTCGGAACCGACGCCGCGACCGGGCAGCCCATCACCACCTGCGAGTGGATCGATCGTCTCGCTCCCAGGGCGCTGGCGGTTGTGGCCTGTGGCACCTGCGCGACGTACGGCGGCATTCATGCCATGCAGGGGAACCCGACCGGCGCGATGGGCCTGGCCGACTATCTCGGCTGGGACTGGAAGTCGAAGGCCGGCCTGCCAATCGTGAACGTCCCCGGATGCCCGGTCCAGCCCGACAACTTCATGGAGACGGTGCTCTATCTGCTCTACATGGTCGCCGGGCTCGCGCCGATCATCCCGCTCGACGATCAGCTGCGCCCGACGTGGCTCTTCGGCGATACGGTCCACGACGGGTGCGACCGCGCGGCGTCCTATGAGCAGGGCGACTTTGCCGCCGACTACAACTCGCCGCGTTGCCTCGTGAAGCTCGGCTGCTGGGGACCGGTCGTCAACTGCAACGTACCCAAACGCGGATGGATGGCCGGCATCGGGGGCTGTCCAAACGTCGGCGGCATCTGCATCGGCTGCACGATGCCGGGCTTCCCCGACAAGTTCATGCCCTTCATGGACGAGCCGCCGGGAGCGCACCTCTCGACCGGCGTGATCGGCGTCTACGGCACCGCGATCCGCGCGCTGCGCAAGGTCACCAATACGACTGTCAACAAGGAGCCCAGATGGCGGCACACGCGGCCCGAGCTCACCACCGGCTACAGGCCGACCACCTACTGAGGAGGACTGAGCAATGACAGTCGTTGAGAAGGACCCCACCAGGACCAAGGATCCGACTCTCGTCGACGTCTCCTGGGATCCGATCACCAGGATCGTCGGCAGCCTCGGCATCTTCACCAAGATCGACTTTGCCAATCGTGTCGTTGCCGATTGCCGAAGCACGTCGTCGATCTTCCGCGGGTACAGCATCTTCATGAAGGGCAAGGACCCTCGGGACGCGCACTTCATCACGAGCCGGATCTGCGGGATCTGCGGCGACAACCATGCAACCTGCGCGACCTATGCGCAGAACATGGCGTTCGGCATCCGGCCGCCGGCGATGGCGGAGTGGATCGTCAACCTCGGCGAGGCCGCCGAGTACATGTTCGACCACAACATCTTCCAGGACAACCTGCTCATGGTCGATTTCTGCGAGCAGATGGTGAAGGAGACCAACCCGTCGGTCCTTGCGCGCGCCGAGAACACGCCCGCGCCGCACGCCGCCGACCACGGCTACCGGACGATCGCCGAGATCATGCGGGCTTTGAACCCCTTCACCGGTGAGTTCTACCGCGAGACACTCCACGTCAGCCGCTACACCCGCGAGATGTTCTGCCTGATGGAGGGTCGTCACGTCCATCCATCGACGCTCTACCCGGGTGGTGTCGGCACCGTGCCCACAGTCCAGCTCTTCTCGGACTACCTCGTACGTCTGATGCGCTACGTGGAGTTCATGAAGAAGGTCGTTCCGCTGCACGACGACATCTTCGACTTCTTCTACGAGGCGCTTCCGGGATACGAGGAGGTCGGCCGCCGGCGCATGGACACCGTGTGCTGGGGCTCGTTCAACGATCCCGACGAGTGCGACTACACATACCGGCACATGACCAACTGGGGCCGGTCGATGTTCGTGACCCCGGGAGTCGTCGTCGATGGCAAGCTCGTGACCACCGACCTCGTGGAGATCAACCGCAACATCCGCATCCTTCTCGGCCACTCGTTCTACGAGGACTGGGCCGACGACGGTGAGGTGTTCGTCGAGAAGGACCCGCTGGGCCACCCGATCGACAAGCGTCATCCGTGGAACCAGACGACCATTCCCAAGCCCGGGAAGCGTGACTTCGACAAGAACTACAGCTGGGTCATGTGCCCCCGCTACCTGCACGAAGGCGAGCACCTTGCCATGGACACCGGCGGCGGCGCCTTCGCCCGCCTGCTCGCGACCTCACTTGCGGGCATCGTCGATGTCGGCTACATCAAAGCCACCGGGAACAGCACCAAGATCTATCTGCCCAAGACGGCGTCCAAGCCCGAGGTCGAGTTCGAGTGGAAGGTTCCGAGGTGGAGCAACGCCATCGAGCGCGACCGGGCACGCACCTACTTCCAGGCGTATGCGGCCGCCGCGGCGCTGCACTTCCTGGACAAGGCATTTGCGGAGCTCAACGCAGGCCGCACCGACACCTTCACCCCGTTCACCGTTCCCGACGAGGCGATCGGTTGTGGTTTCCACGAGGCCGTTCGCGGCGTCCTCTCGCACCATGTCGTGATTCGTGACGGCAAGATCGCCAACTACCACCCGTACCCGCCAACGCCGTGGAACGCGACGCCGCGCGACATGTACGGCACGCCGGGACCCTACGAAGACTCAGTGCAGAACACGCCGATCTTCGAGGAGAACGGGCCGGACAACTTCAAGGGCATCGACATCATGCGTGCGGTGCGCAGCTTCGATCCCTGCCTGCCCTGCGGTGTGCACATGTATCTCGGCAACGGCAAGGTGCTGGAGACTCGGCACTCGCCGAACTTCGGCCCGCAACCATGAATGGCAGCTCAAGCTCGTCTTCTTGAGGAGCGAGAGCTCCAGAAACGTCTCGCCCACGTCGACGCTCTGGTCGGGGAGCTGCAACGGCTCCCCGACCCTGCGTCGCGAGCGCTGGTCGAGGAGTTGCTCTCCACGGTGCTCGACCTGCACGGAGAGGCGCTGTCGCGGATGCTGGACACGCTGGGCCCGCGCGGCGAACCGGCGACCGATCGCCTGCTCGAACGCATGGCGGACGACGACCTGATCCGTGGTGTGCTCCTGCTCCACGGACTGCATCCCAAGGACCTGCGCAGCCGCGTCGAGGGGGCCCTCGAGTCGGTGAGGCCGTATATGAAGACCCATGGCGGCGGCGTGGAACTGATCGACGTGACCGGGGACGTGGTGCACATCCGCCTGGAGGGTCACTGCCAGGGGTGCCCGTCGTCGGCGGTCACGCTCAAGCTCGCGGTGGAGAAGGCCATTTACGAGGCGGCGCCCGATGTCGCCGCAATCGAGGTCGTCGAGCCCGCTGATGTGTCTGCGTCCGGACCGCCGCAGATCGCCGGGCTGGTCGCCCTTCCGATGGTCAACGCCGCGCGTCCGGTGCCGCGCCCGAGCGCTACGGTGTCGGGTGAGTGGATCACGCTCGCCGCACGCGCCGCCCGAATCGACGAAGGCAGCGTTCTGAAGACCACCGCCGACGGCGAAGCTATCCTGATCGCCAGGGCCGGCAACGTCTTCTACGCGTACGTCGCATCCTGCCCCGCCTGCGGGGGTCGGATGGAGGGGTCGACCCTCGATGACGCCGTGCTCGTCTGCGACCGCTGCGATGCTCGATATGACATCCGCCGCGCCGGGGCCGGCGTCGGGTCCGACTTCCGCATGGAACCGCTCCCGCTCCTCGAGGACTCCGGGGTGCTGCGCATCGCGATCCCCGCGCGGACGGCATGAGCACCTCCGCGCGTCTCTCCGGGCTCCGTGGACTGATCCGCGAGCGTGCGCCAGCGGAACGGTGTGAGCTCTGCAGCGCCGAGCTGTCGCCGCATCCGCACCACGAACATCTCTTCGAGCCCTCGACGCGGCAGATCCGTTGCAGCTGCACGCCGTGCGCGATCCTCTTCCCTCCCGAGGCGGAGAAGCGCTACCGCCGCGTGTCGCGACGGCTCCTGTACCTCGACGACTTCGCCATGAACGACATGCAGTGGGAGTCGCTTGCGATCCCGGTGAACATGGCCTTCCTGCACACCAGCACCAGCACCGGGGGTGTGCGTGCGTTCTATCCCAGCCCGGCCGGCGCGACCGAGTCGATGCTCAGCCTCGAGGGATGGGACCAGCTGGTCACGGACAATCCGTTGCTCCGTGAGCTCGAGCCCGAGGTGGAGGCTCTGCTCATCAACCGCGTCGGCGGGGCGCGTGATCACTACGTCGCACCCATCGACCGCTGCTTCGAGCTCGTCGGACTCATCCGCATCAGCTGGCGCGGACTCAGTGGCGGCCAGGAGGTCTGGGAACGCATCGACAACTACTTTGCGGAGCTTCGCGCCGCGGCGCGAGTCAGAGCGCGTGCTCATGCCTGACCTTGATCTCGAGGTGGTGTCCGCGGGCGCCGAGCCTGACGCGCTGATCCCAATCCTGAACTTCCGAGTCCGGATCAACGAGCGAGGCGGCCACCGTGTCGACGCAATCTCGCTCCGCTGCCAGATCATGGTGCAGGCCACGCGCAGGACGTACGCGCCGGGCGAGCAGGAGGCACTTCTCGATCTCTTCGGTCCACCATCGCGATGGGGGACGACGCTGAAGACCATGCTCTGGACGCACGCGAGCGTCGATGTCGCCGGTTTCACGGGCTCGACCGAAGCCGTCGTGCCGGTGGCCTGCACGCACGATCTCACCATCACCGCAGGCAAGTACTTCTTTGCGCTCGAGACCGGTGACGTGCCTTTGATGTTCCAGTTCAGCGGCACAATCTTCTGGCGCGACGACGATGGGAGCCTGCAGGTCGCGCCGATCTCGTGGTCGAAGGAAGCCGCGTTTCGCCTGCCTGTGGCCACATGGCACGCGCTCATGGAGGCGCACGATCCGGACAGCGCCTGGCTCTGCCTGCGTCGCGACACGGTTGAAAAGCTCAACCGCTACAAGGCGCACTCCGGGGTGCCCGGCTGGGATGCGGCGCTGAGCCGCCTGCTCGAGGCGGCCGAGGGCCCGGCCGGCACGCCTGGGGCCTCGGTATGAGCACCAGCTCGGTGGACCGGTTGGTGGCCGCGACCCTGTATGAGGGCTACATCCTCTATCCGTACCGGCCGTCGTCGGTCAAGAACCAGGTGCGCTGGACCTTTGGCGGCGTGCACCCTCGCGCCTGGAGCGAGGCGTCGGGCGGCACCGAGCCGTGGTTCGTCCAGACCGAGTGTCTGCTCCGCGGAACCGATGCCGCCGTAACCGTGCACGTCCGGTTCCTGCAGTTGTTGACGAGGACCGTCGCGAGCCTCGATCCGCCGAGCCTGCTGTTCGACGGGGATGTGGCGGCGAGGCTCGAGGACGTCCAAGAGCTCCATGTGGCCGGAGTGACCCACCGCGCGTGGGAAGAGGCGACCGAGCTCGACATCGACTGTGGGCGGCACGAGCTCGCGGTGCTGACTGCATGCGCGATCGTGGTGGAGCGCTCGTACGCCGATCACAGCGACGTCGAGCCGCTGCGCGATGACGCCGGCATGGCCACCGGGGCGCTGATCCGCAATTCCGAGCAGCTCGATGTCGAGGTGAGCGTTGAGGCCCATCGTGTGGCGGCGGATCTCACCAACGTGCGCGTCGTCGTCCGTAACGTCGGGGCGTTCAACCCCGGCGGCGAACACGACCGCCGGCGCGCGCTCCGCCGGTCGCTGATCTCGACCCACGCCATATTGACGGTGGAGGGTGGGGAGTGGCTGTCGCTCGCCGACCCGCCGGTCGAGGCAGTCGAAGCAGCCGCAGCGTGCCGGAACACGGGATTGTGGCCGGTGCTCGTTGGGGATCCCGGTACCTCGGACACGGTGCTGGCATCCCCGATCATCCTCGAGGACCATGCCGAGATCGCACCGGAATCGTCCGGAGATCTCTTCGACGCGACCGAGATCGACGAGATCCTGAGCCTGCGCATTCTCTCGTTGACAGACGACGAGAAAGCCGAAATGCGCGCCGCCGATCCGCGCAGTCGCGCGCTCCTCGATCGCACCGAGGCGCTGACCGGAGACGATCTGATGCGGCTCCACGGAACGCTTCGGGAGGTCCGGCCGGTGATCGGGGATCGGACATGACCGGCTTCGACCTCGGCGCCTGGGATCCATCCGGCACGGGTGGAACGACCGAGTCGGTGCGCTGGGGCGTCGGGCGCCTCCATCGCGGCGATCGCGTCCGGATCCGTCCGCGAGGCCGTGCGGACATCATGGACATCGCGCTCAGCGGCCGGACTGCGGTGGTCGAATCGATCGAACGTGACTACGAGGACGCGGTTCACGTGGCGCTGCTCGTCGATGACGATCCCGGCAAGGACCTGGGGGCACTCCGTCAGCCGGGCCATCGCTTCTTCTATGGGCTCGACGACCTCGAGCGGCTCGAGCCTCTGGAGGAGGGACCGTGAGTGAGACAACGATCCTGGTCGCCGGGATTGGCAACATCTTCCTCGGCGACGACGGGTTCGGGGTCGAGGTCGCGCGCCAGCTGGCGTCGCGACACCAGGCCGAGAACGTTCGCGTCGCCGATTACGGAATCCGCGGATTCGACCTGGCCTTCGCGCTCCTCGACGAACCGGCAGCGACCATCCTGGTCGACGCCATGCCCCGCGGAGAGCGGCCCGGCACCGTATACGTCCTCGCGCCGGATCTCGACGGCGATGCCGCGTCGCCTCCGGATCACGCCGATGGATCCTTTCAAGGGCACGCCATGACGCCGGATAGCGTCTTCGCACTCGTGCGCACTCTCGGCGGTCACCCGCGCAACGTCACCGTCGTCGGCTGCGAGCCGCTGACCTTCGGACCGGAGAACGAGGGCTGCATGGGGCTCAGTGAACCGGTCGCCAACGCCGTGCCCGAGGCGGTCGCCATCGTCGAGCAGCTGCTCTCACGGCTCGTCCCGACAGGGAGTGCTCCCTGATGCATGAGCTCGGCCTTGCGGAGGGCATCATGACGGTGGCGCTCGACATGTCGGGAGGGCGCACGGTGACCCGCATCGCCATTCGGATCGGCGAGGAGCAGCGCATCGTGCCCGACAGTCTCGACTTCGGGTTCCAGTTGCTCGCGGAGGGCACCGACTGTGCCGGTGCGACGCTGGAATGCCTGGTGGTCCCTGGTATCGAGGTGCTCGTCGACGAGGTGGAGCTCGACGGGGATCCTCCGACGATCCTCCGCCGCCCGGGCGCCCCGGTCGTCGAGCCCCCACACGCACACGCACATGCAGGCCACAACGGCGTCAGGACGGCGCCGCTACCATCAGCACCCACACAAGGAGGTACCTAGGTGTCGCTCATGCTCGGCAGTCAGAAGAGTAGTCTGCGCACGCTTGCGCAGTGGCTGGTGCTCGGTGCCATCGTCGGTGCCGTGCTCAACTCGAAGGACATTCAGCGGTATCTCAAGATCCGGTCCATGTAGCGAGGACGAAGCAGCGCCGTGCCCCGTTTTCAGGTGAACACCGCCCAGTCGACGGTTCAGGTCGGCCTCCGGGTCAATCTGCACCCGTCGCACATCAGTGCGAACGCGCTCAGCGGGTACATCGAATGCGAGGTCGACGAGCAGGGTATTCCGCGCCTCGATCAACCGTACACGGCCGAGTTGACGCTCCCGGTTGACGCGATCAAATCGGGGAACGGCCTGCAGGACCGCGAGATGCGCCGTCGCTTCGACGCGTCGAAGTACCCGACGATCATCGCGACCGTCACTCATGGAGAGGCGCTCTCGGGTGTCGGCAAATACCGCGCCGCCGCGCGGCTCAACATGCACGGCATCACGCGCGAGATCTCGGGTGACGTGCAGCTCAGCATCGACGGAACGACCATGACCATCGACGGTCAGCAGGTGATCAACGTCAAGGACTTCGGCATCGATCCGCCTCGTCTGATCATTCTGAAAGTGGAGCCGGAAGTGGATCTTCAGGTTCACATCGTGGCGCAACGACAGTCATAGCGTTTAAGGCACTTGGAGTGGAATGCAATGCTTGAGAAGCTCTTGATCTTCGGAATCGGGTATGTGCTCGGGACCCGGGCCGGCAAGGAGCGCTTCGACGAGTTGGTCGAAACGGCAAAGAAGTTCGCCGCCCGTGACGAAGTGCAGATGGCGGTGAGTCTCGCCGCTGGATTCCTCGAGGAGCGCTTCAACTCGACCTCGGAGCACCTGCGCGCCGCGTGACCCCATGAGCGTCGCGACCCGGCCACCGACGACCCGCGCGACGGGTGCGCATTCCCCTGACGGTGGCATGCCTGAGCGGCGCCAACTCGCGGTTCGCGGCGTGGTGCAGGGGGTCGGGTTCCGGCCGTTCGTGTGGAATCTTGCGACCCGTCTCGGGCTCGTCGGATTGGTGTGCAATACCTCAGGAGCGGTGCTCATCGAGGTGGAGGGTCGTCGCCGTGCGCTCGATGCGTTCGCGATCGCGCTGCGCGACGAAGCGCCGCGACTCGCCCGGATCGACACGGTTGAGGCCACCGATCTCGAGGCGACGGGCGAGCGGGGATTTCGAATTGTAGAGAGTTGGGTGGTCGAGGGTGACTATCAGCCCATCTCGCCGGACGCGGCGACGTGCCCTGCGTGCGTCGACGACATCCTCAATGTCGCTGATCGCCGCCACCGATACCCGTTCACGAACTGCACGAATTGCGGGCCGCGGTTCACGATCATCGAGGACATCCCGTACGACCGGCCGCTGACCACCATGCGTCATTTCGCGATGTGCGAGGCGTGCATGCGCGAGTACGAGGATCCAGGGAATCGCCGCTTTCACGCGCAGCCGAATGGGTGCCCGGCGTGCGGTCCGCGACTTTGGTGCGCCGACGCGCTCGGGACCGAGTTGCAGGGTGATGCGATCGACCTGGCTGCTGCGGCGATAGCGCGTGGGGAGATTGTCGCGCTCAAGGGTCTGGGCGGCTTCCAGCTCTGCTGCGACGCAACCGACAACGATGCCGTGAGCCGGCTGCGGGAGCGAAAGCACCGTCCTGCGAAGCCCTTCGCTGTGATGTGCGTCGACGTGACGGCGGCAGCGGATCTCTGCGTCGTGAGCGATGAGGAGGCAGCACTGCTCGAAGGCTCGGTGCGCCCGATCGTTCTCCTGCAACGTCGCGCGGAGGGGGACGACCCGGTCGCCGCGTCGGTGGCACCGGGACTCGACGAGCTCGGCGTGATGCTTCCCTATACGCCGGTACATCACCTCCTCCTTCGTGCCTCGCGGCGGTTGCTGGTGATGACCAGCGGTAACGTCAGCGAGGAGCCCATCGCCAAGGACAACGACGAGGGCGTGCAGCGGCTCGGACACATCGCAGACTACTTTCTGCTGCACGATCGCGAGATCTATGCCCGGTACGACAACTCCGTCGTCCGGGTCGTGAATGGAACCCCGCGCATGATCCGTCGCGCCCGCGGGTACTGCCCGCTGCCGGTGCGGGTCGACTCGGCCGGCGGCCCGGTGCTCGCGCTCGGCGCGCACCTCAAGAACACCTTCTGCGTGCTCAACGGCGGGAACGCCTTCACGGGGCCGCACATCGGGGATCTCGACAGCCCACGCACCCTCGGTCACCAGGGCGAGGCACTGCGCACCTATCTCCGTCTGTTCCGGACGAACCCGACAACCGTCGCCGCCGACCTTCACCCGGACTACGCATCAACGCGCATCGCCGAGCACTGGTGGGATGCCGGTTCGCGGGCGGTGCGCGTGCAGCATCACCATGCGCACATCGCCAGCGTGCTCGCCGAGCACGGCCTGCGTGGGGCAGTGCTCGGGGTCGCCTTCGACGGCGCCGGCCTCGGGCCTGACAACGCCATCTGGGGCGGGGAGTTCCTGCTCTGCGACGAACGATCGTATCGTCGTGCCGGCCATATCGCGGCCGTGCGCCAGCCTGGAGGCGATGCCTGCGCACGCGAGGGGTGGCGCATGGCGATCGCGTATCTCTCAGCGGCCGGTGATCTCGGAGGCGCTCCGCCCGCCTGGTTCGACGACGCTGAAGCTGCTCCCGACCCGCGTCAGTGGCGCCTGGTCTCCCGTCTGGCCACCTCGGACACGGCTCCGATCACGACCAGCGCCGGTCGGCTGTTCGACGGCATCGCCAGCCTGCTGGGCGTCGCGCACGTCTCGACGTTCGAGGCTGAGGCCGCAATGCGTCTCGAGGCGCTCGCGGCGACGGCAGGCGATCTCGCCGGCGTGGAGCGCATGAACGCCGCGCTCGACGGCGATCCGCTGGTTCTCGACACCGTCGACCTGGTCCGGACGCTGTTTCGGGAGCGGCAGCGAGGACGATCATCAGATGAGCTCGCCGCCGTGTTCCACGAGAGCCTTGCGCGCGGCATCACCGACATGTGCGTCCGGCTGACCGCGGAGCTCGGCGTTGATCGCGTTGCGCTGAGCGGTGGCGTCTTTCAGAACGCCCTGCTGCTCAACAGGGTCGAGCGCCTGTTGCGCGAGCGAGATCTTCTCGTGTACACCAACCAGCAGGTCCCGGCCAATGACGGCGGCATCAGCCTTGGCCAGGCGCTGGTCGCGGCTTCACAGGCTCGAGAGGTGATCTGACGTGAGTGTGCAGGTTCGACCCGACCACGACGCAGCCGTCTCCACCGGTCGTGCCCTGCTCGATGAGCGGGTCAAAGCATCGAATCAGTCCGGCGAGACGTATTTCGGGCGCTACGCGCACGCGATCGCGGCATGTTCGGCGGCGATGGCAGACCGCTTCTTTGCGGGCGGAACGCTGCTCGTCTTCGGTTCGGGTCCGCACGCGACCGACGCGCAGCACAACTCGGTGGAATTCGTTCACCCGGTCCTGCCGGGATGCCGCGC
The DNA here is from genome assembly GCA_963777445.1 of Candidatus Dormiibacterota bacterium. GTDB lineage: Bacteria > Chloroflexota > Dormibacteria > Aeolococcales > Aeolococcaceae > Palsa-851. The sequence goes on from CAVZQR010000005.1 coordinate 120,919, forward strand.
CCTGCCGGCGCTTTCTCTCACCAACGACATGGCCACCGTGACCGGCGCGCTCCAGGGAGATGCCGCGGCCAATGTCTACGCGCATCAACTCCAGGTACTCGGGCGCGCCGGCGACATCGCGCTCGCGTTTGCGCATGCTCCGGTGCACTCGTCGATCATCCGCGGTCTCGAGGCCGGCGCTGCCGGAGGCATGCTCACCGTCGCGCTGACATCGGGTGCGACCACGGGCGGCGAGCGAGCCGACTTCGTCTTCCACGTCGACGGACCGGCTCGAGACGCCGCGCACGAACTGCACCTGGCGACGTATCACATGCTCTGGGAGCTCGTGCACATCGTCCTCAATCACCGCGGCATCGGAGAGATCGCGTGAGCAACGAGTGCCACGACGAGGTGTGCATCACCTGCTCTGATCAGCTCCTCACGATGGTGGTCAGCGGCGTCGACGAAGCCGCCGGACTCGCCAGGGGTACGATCGACGGATCGCCTGCCGAAGTCGGTATCGACCTGCTCGACGGGGTCAGCCCCGGTGACGTCCTGCTCTGCCACGGCGGTGTCGCCCTGCAGCGCGGCGAGCCGGTTGACGTGGGGACATGACCGAGTCCGGCCGCGATCCCGTTCTCGCAGTTGCTCTATCCGATGTTGAGTCCGCAGCCGGCCGCGGGTGACGACCTCGTCATGGAGCTGGCGCGTGCACCAATCCAGAAATCCGCGGAGAGCAACCGTCTCCGCGTCGAGCTGCTCGAGGAATTCGGCGATGAGATCGTCCGCACCGCCGCTGAGATGGCGCTCGCGTTTCGGAGCGGCGGGAGACTGCTGGCACTCGGCAACGGCGGGAGCGCGACGTCAGCCGCGGATATGGTGACCGAGATGCTCGCCCCGTCGGACGGAAGGCGGCCGATCCCCGCGCTCTGCCTCACCAACGACATCGCGGTCGTCACTGGCATCGGCAACGACGTTGGTTTCGGCGATGTCTTCGTCCGCCAGATCATCGCCCTTGGACGGCCGGAAGATGTCGTGCTTGCCGTGTCGACGAGCGGCAACTCGGAGAACCTCGTCCGCGGGCTCGGCGAGGCCCGCCGCCGAGGCATGAATACCATCGCGATCTGCGGGTATGACGGTGGACGCCTTGCCCGCGAACAGGTCGGCGACCACTGCTTCGTTGTTCGATCCAGCAGCGTCCACCGGATTCAGGAGGTGCAGATGACGCTCTACCACCTCCTCACCGATTTGGTGCAACGTGCACTTGAAGGAGAGCCGGCATGTGCCTAGCCATCCCAGCCCGTCTCGTCGAGTACGTCGACGAGGATCGTATGTACGGCAAGGTGGAACTCGGCGGCGTCCAGCGCCGGATCAACACATCGTTGCTGGTCGGCGAGGACGCCACCGAGCCGGGCGAGTACGTGCTCGTGCACGTCGGGTTCGCGCTGAGCCGTGTGAGTGAGACCGAGGCCGCGGAGACCCTGCGCATTCTCGAGGAGATGGGTCCGGCGTACACCGACGAGGTCCAGCAGATCCGCGAATGGCAGGCGATGGAGGACGAGCTCGTCGGCGCCAACTACCGCGAGCAGAATGGGAAACAAGCATGAAGTTCGCTGACGAGTTCCGCGACGCCGACCTCGCTCGCGCTCTCGGTGCGCGGATCAGCGCCGAGTCCGGTGACAAGCACTGGAAGATCATGGAGGTGTGCGGTGGGCACACCCACACGATCTTCAAATACGGCATCGAGGACCTGCTGCCGAGCAACGTCGAACTGGTCCACGGCCCCGGGTGCCCGGTGTGCGTGATTCCCATGGGGCGTCTCGATGACGGCATCGCCGTCGCCCACGAGCCGGGCGTCATCTTCACCTGCTTCGGCGACCTCATGCGTGTCCCGGGCAGCGAGGGGAGCCTGCTCGACGCCAAGGCCGCCGGCGCCGACGTGCGCATGGTGTACTCGCCGCTCGACGCGCTCAAGATCGCGCAGCAGAACCCCGACCGAAGGGTCGTCTTCTACGCGATCGGCTTCGAGACCACGGCGCCGTCGACCGCGCTGACCTTGATGCGCGCGAAGGCGGATGGCGTCCGCAATCTCTTCGTGTTCTGCAACCACGTCACGATCATCCCCCCGATGAAGGCGATCCTCGACTCGCCGGATCTGCAGCTCGACGGCTTCCTCGGACCCGGGCACGTGTCCACCGTGGTGGGAATCCGGCCGTTCGAGTTCGTGACCGACACCTACAACAAGCCGGTGGTCGTGGTCGGATTCGAGCCGCTCGACATCCTTCAGGGCGTGCACATGATCATCAGGCAGATCCGCGAGGGACGCTGCGAGGTCGAGAACCAGTACAAGCGCGTCGTGCACGACGATGGCAATCCCAAGGCGCTCGAGGTTCTCGCGCGCGTATTCAAGCTGCGCTCGCACTTCGAGTGGCGCGGCCTCGGGTTCATCAGCCAGAGCGCGCTGGAATTGCGGGACGAGTTCGCCGACTTCGACGCGGAGAAGGTGTTCTCGGTGCCCGGTGTGCGCGTCGCCGATCCCAAGGCGTGCCAGTGCGGCGAGGTCCTCAAGGGTGTGCTCAAGCCGTGGGAGTGCAAGGTGTTCGGTACCGCGTGCACACCGGAAACCCCGATCGGGACCTGCATGGTGTCGTCTGAGGGCGCGTGCGCCGCGTACTACAACTTCGGCAGGTACTCGCGAGCCCGTGAGCGCGAGCGCGTGCTGGCGTCGGGCGAGCACGCGAACGGCAACGGCCAGGCCGCCGCCGCTGCCGCCGAGCACGAGCTCAGGCCCATCGCGGTGCAGGCACGATGACCGACACGGCCGTCCAGCCCGGAAGCGGCGCCGCGATCAAGGCGGCCTCGGCGCGCATCGCCGACCCCGAACAGCGGGTGCTCGAGCGCATCGCCGAGATTCGCAAGCGCAAGCCGACGCTCCGTGAGGACGCGATCACGATGAGCCACGGTGCCGGCGGCAAGGCCAGCCACACCCTGATCACCGCACTCTTCGGCGACATCCTCAGCAACCCCGTGCTCGACCAGCTCGGTGACCAGGCGGTGCTCGCGCTCCCCGGCGTGGACCATATCGGGCTCGCGGTCACCACCGACTCCTTCGTGGTCAGCCCGCTCTTCTTCCCGGGCGGCGACATCGGCGAGCTGGCTGTCAACGGCACCATCAATGACCTGGCGGTGGGGGGCGCAACTCCGCTCGGCATCTCGGCGGCGTTCATCCTTGAGGAGGGTCTGGACGTCGCGATCCTCCGCCGGGTGGTCGAGTCGATGCGCCGCGCGGCGGACCGTGCCGGCGTCAACGTGGTCACCGGCGACACCAAGGTGGTGCCCCGCGGCAAGGCAGATCAGCTCTTCATCACCACCACCGGGGTGGGCGTCGTCGCCCTTCCGCAGCGCGCGGCCATCCAGCGCGTCAGCCCTGGCGACGTGGTCATCCTCAGTGGCGCCATGGGCGACCACGGTGCCACCGTGATGCTCGCACGTGGCGACGTCGACCTCGAGGCGGACAATCTGCGCAGTGACACCATGCCCCTGCACGGATTGACGGCGGCACTTCTCGCGGACGGTATCGACGTCCACTTCATGCGGGACGCAACCCGTGGCGGGGTGGCGACGGTGCTCAACGAGATCGCTCAGGCCGCCGGCGTGGCGGTGGCGATCGACGAGGACTCGCTCCCGGTCCACGACGAGGTTCGCGGCGTGGCCGAGATCCTCGGCATCGACCCGCTCTACATCGCCAATGAGGGCAAGCTCGTCGCGGTGGTCGCGCGCGAACATGCGACCCGCGCGCTCGACCTCATGCGCTCGCGCCCGGAGGGCACCGAGGCGGCGGTGATCGGCGAGGTGATGGCGGACCCGGAGGGCATGGTCTTCATTCACACGGGCTTCGGCGGCACCCGCGTGGTCGACATGCTGATCGGCGACCCGCTTCCGAGGATCTGCTGAACGAGCGTTCGCGAGCGCACAGATGAGCGGCGCGAACAGGCGTATCGTCGGTGCGGACAACCTCACACGAGCCGTCATCGCGTATGGATCCTCAGCCCTGGACAGGGCCATCAGACCCGGAACGGGCCAGCGCGAAGCCCGACGCTGACGTGCGCATCCAGGCGGTCGTGTGCGGGCGCTGCGGGTGGCCCAACGCCTGCCGCATCCAGAGCGGGATGCGAACCCTGCGCTTCATGTGCCAGTGGTGCGAGCGCATGACCACCGGGATCGTCGACCCGTCGATCAAGCGCAACGTCATCTTCTAGCCGGCGGGCAGGACCCGCCCGTCGAGCGCCGTCTCCTCAGGGGCTTCGGTGAACCAGCGGCTCTTGTAGATGTCCTCCGCCGCGATGCGCATGAGGTCGTCGCGGGTCGCCGGCCTCCCGCCGGAGACGAGCCGGTTCGCCTGGCGCAGCCGTGCGCGCTCCAGGGCGTTCCGAACGCTTCGGGCATTGGCGAACCGCGGCTGGGTCATGCGCCGCGACATCAACTCCCGAAACGCCGGCTCGGCGTCAGCCGAGAACGTGTAGCGCTGGCGCTCGAGCATGATCCGCGCGATCGCGACCAGCGAATCGAGGTCGTAGTCGGGGAAGTCGATGTGGTGCGCGATCCGCGAGCCCATGCCCGGGTTGCTGCTGAAGAACTGATCCATGCGGTCGCGATAGCCGGCCAGGATCACGACGATGTCGTTGCGCTGGTTCTCCATGACCTGAAGGAGGATCTCGATGGCCTCCTGTCCATAGTCTCGCTCGTTCTCCTGCCGGTGCAGGTAGTACGCCTCGTCGATGAAGAGCACGCCACCCATCGCCCGCTTCAGGACCTCGCGAGTCTTCGGCGCCGTGTGTCCGATGTACTGCCCGACGAGCTCGTCGCGTGTGACCGCGACGAGATGGCCCTTGGCGAGATACCCGAGGCGGTGGAGGACGGTGGCCATGCGCATCGCAACCGTGGTCTTGCCGGTCCCGGGGCTGCCCGTGAAGCACATGTGCAGGTTCGGGCGTTCGGCCTCGAGGCCGAAGCGGCGGCGTGCCATGTCAACGACGAGGAGCGCGGCGATCTCTCGGATCCGGGTCTTCACGGGATCGAGCCCGACGAGTTCGCGATCGAGGTCATCGATGACATCGAACACACCCGACGCGCGGGCTTCCGCCTCGACATCGATGGCCACGGGAGCCGGGGGCGGCTGGCCCGCTCCCGGATGCGTGACCACACCGTTTCCGGGCACCGCCTCGGGGACGGACTCCGCCAGATCAAGAGCGGACGGACGAGGCATCCCAAAGGGGACGTGGGGGTCCTGGGTCATCGCTCAGCTCTCGTAGCGCTCTCCGGTCGCACGATCCAGTGCGTACGGGTGCAGGGTGTAGCGGACCTGGCGATCCGGACCCTCCTGTCGCTCCAGGCGGAAGCCCGTCTCATTCTTGGGACGCTGCACGATGAAGCTCAGTGCCGTCGTCTGACGCCCCAGCCGCCGGTCGTAGGCGTTGACGCGGATATATCGAGCGGGGTACGCGTCGCGGCAGCGCTGGATCTCGAGCAGGATCGCGGCCGGATCGCGCATGTCGAACATGGGCAGGCCCCACATGTCCCAGAGGAAGTTGCGCGGGTGCGGGTCGTCGGTGAACTCCACCGAAAGCGCCCAGTCGTTGTCGATCGCGTACTGCACCTGTGCCATGATCTGCGTGTCGCTCAGCGGCGGCAGGTACGAGAAGGTTCCCTGGGTGACGTGCATCTTCGTGCTCCTCAGGCCGGTGTCGCCGTGGTGGCGACGTCAGGGGTGTCGGTTGATTCGTAGTTGAAGCTGATGTCACCCCAGACGTCGAGCGCTGCGCGAAGCGGGGCGCACCAGCGACCCGCGGCACGCAGGATCTCCGGGCCGTCGGTGAAGTAGTCGCGGCCTTCGTTGCGCGCCTGGACGATCAGCTCGACTGCGGTGCGGTTCGCCGTCGCGCCGGCGGCAACCCCCATCGGATGACCGATCGTGCCCCCGCCGAACTGGAGGACGACATCCTCGCCGAGGTAATGCAGCAGCTGGTGGGTCTGACCCGCATGGATACCGCCCGAGGCAACCGGCATCACGCCGGGCATCGAGCCCCAGTCCTGGTCGAAGTAGATGCCGTGCATGAGGTCGCGCTCGACGAATCCCTTGCGGAGGGTGTCGTAGTACCCCCGCACCATGTTCGGATCGCCCTCGAGCTTGCCGACCACGGTGCCCGCGTGGATGTGATCGACGCCCAGGAGCCTGCACCACTTGGCGATCACGCGAAAGCTCACGCCATGGGTCTTCTGCCGCGTGTACGTCCCGTGACCGGCGCGGTGGAGGTGGAGCAGCATGCCGTTGCGCCGCGCCCATTTCGACATCGACGTCATCGCCGTGAACCCCACGGTGAGATCGAGCATGACGATGATGCTGCCGAGCTCCTTGGCGAACTCTGCGCGCTCGTACATCGCCTCCATGTCACCCGCCGTGACATTGAGATAGTGCCCTTTGATCTCGCCGGTCTCAGCCATCGCCTTGTTCACCGCCTCCATCGAGGAGAGGTAGCGGTCGCGCCAGCGCATGAAGGGCTGGCTGTTGATGTTCTCGTCGTCCTTGGTGAAATCGAGGCCACCGCGGAGTGCCTCGTAGACGACGCGGCCATAGTTGCGCGCCGACAGCCCGAGCTTGGGCTTGGTGGTTGCGCCCAGCAGCGGACGACCGTACTTATTGAGGTATTCGCGCTCCATCACGATGCCGTGCGGTGGCCCCTGGAACGTGTTCACGTAGTGCAGCGGGATGCGCATGTCCTCGAGACGCAGCGCACGCAACGCTTTGAACCCGAAGACGTTGCCGATGATCGAGGACGTCAGGTTCGCGATCGATCCTTCCTCGAAGAGGTCGAGCGCATACGCGATGAGCGCGATGTACTGCCCTGGCGTTCCGGCAACAGGCTCGACCTTGTAGGCCTTCGCCTGGTAGTGCTCGTGAGCGGTGAGCCGGTCGGTCCAGACCACGGTCCACGTGGCCGTTGACGACTCACCGGCGACCGCCGCAGCCGCCTCCTCCGGAGGGACGCCCTCCTGTGGCGTGATGCGAAACGCGCACAGGACGTCGGTGTCCTTGGGGACGTAGTCAGGCTGCCAGTAGCCCATCTGCGCGTAGGGGATGACGCCCGAGGACCAGCGGTCCGTTGCGGCGTCTCTCGGGGGACTCTCGATCGCTGTCATCCGCTCATCTCCGTGGAGCTGACTCGTGGTGACGTCAGCCGGTTGCTGATTGCCGCGTACTCATCCGCCTTGACGCGGACAAGCAATGACTTCTGGGCGCTGAGGATCCGATGGGCGAGGATGAGCTGGGTCAGACCAAGCGGGTCGCTGTGCCGGCGCCCGTGCGGTTCGTCGTAGCTCCCGAGCTGCTTCTGGCGCAGGTGGTGGAGATGGTGGTGCCGGTCGCTCGCGTGATCCCACACCGCACCTTCGATTCGTGCGGCATCGTCAACGGAGATGCGACCGTCGATCTCGATGACGTCGGATCGACGCCCGTCCTCGTCGGTGATGTCGTTAGACAAGCGCACCGTGGAGCCGTTGTCCAGGCCGTGCTCGAACGCGAGCTGCGGGAGGGAGTGACGCTGCGTCAATCGGACGTTGAGATGGTCGGTTGTTCCGGGTGACAGCTCCTCGTTCGGGGAGGAGAAGCGCACCACGAGGTCGGCCTGGGCGCGCTGGGGTTGAATGTGAGCCTCGGCGTCGGCGCGGCGTGCCTCGATCTCGGCGCGCACCTGGGTCTCGTCATAGCCGCGCTTGGCGATGTCCCGTTGCAGCTTCCATTTGATGCGCAACTTGGTTTCGGGATCGAGCCAGACCTTCAGGTCGAAGGCCTCACGAATACCCGGGAGCAGGAACGGATGCAGGCCTTGGATGATCACGACCTCGTTCGGCTCCACCCGCTCGGACGCTTTGAAGGTGCCGTCGTGGTGGTCGTAGACAGGCTTGGCGATCGCCTCGCCGCGCTTGAGCGCCCACAACTGCTCCTCCATGAGCGCGAAGTTGTTGGCGCGAGGGTTGAGCGCGGTGACTCCGATCAGTGCTCGCTCACGCCGGTCGAGCGAGTGGTAATCGTCGAGGCAGACCGTGGTGATGCGCTCCGCCCCAAGCAGGTCGTAGAAAGCCGACGCCAGGGTCGACTTACCGCTGCCGCTGTCGCCGCCGATCCCCACGAAGATCGGCGCCACCTCTGCGGGAACGTCGCTCATCGGCACGTTGTCCGCCTCTGCGCGGCTGGGCTGAGGGCAACCATGGATGGACCATAGAGCACGGGCTTCCTGCAGTCCAATGCATGATTCTTATACTTTCAATAAGATCATGTAATGGCGAGCAACCTCGAGCGCCGCATCACGCTGCGCCAGCTGCGCATCTTTACGAGTGTTGTCCAGCACCGCAGCTTCACGCGCGCCGCCGAAGTGCTCTCACTGACCCAGCCGGCGGTGACCCATCAGATGCAGGCCCTCGCCCGCGCCGTCGGGCAGCCGCTCCTCGATCCTGGCAGCCGAAGCCCGGTGCTCACCGCCGTCGGCCAGGCGCTCCACGAGCGCGCCGGCCGGATCCTGGCGATGGTGAGCGACGCCCAGGAGGCGATCGAGGACGTCGCCGGCCTGCGCAGCGGGCGGGTCCACGTCGCCGGCGATACCACCGTCGGCATCTACATCCTCCCGGACGCGATGGCGGCATTCCACCGCGAGCACCTCGGGGTCGCGCTCAGCCTCGACGTCGTCAACCGCGCACAGGTGCGCGAATTGCTCCTCGAGGGCAGGGCCGATGTCGGCGTCGTGGGCACGCTGTGGGAGGACGACTCGCTTGCCGCCGAGCCGTTTCTCGAGAACTCGCTGATGTGCTTCTGCGCCCCGGGGCACCCGCTCGCCGATCGGGAGCCGTTGCGGCCGGGCGACCTGCTCGAGGGTCCGCTCCTTCTCCGTGAGCGCGGATCCGGCACCCGTGAGTCGGCGGAGCGGATCCTTCGGGCCGCGGGTGTCGAGCCTGTCGCGGCCATGGAGATGGCCAGCAACGGTGCCCTGAAACGGGCGGTTGCGGGAGGGCTCGGGGTGACGGTGCTCTCGACCTACGCGGTCCGCCTCGAGATCCAGCTCGGGCTCCTCAGACCGTTGCGGGTCCAGGGATTCCCGGTGGAACGCATGTGGCACGTCACCTGGGCGCGCGAGCGCCTGCTGAGTCCCGCCGCCACCGCGTTCCGGGCGTTCCTGCACACCCCCGTCTGGCGCGCGTCCCTCCTGCTTCCGCTCGGGAGCGAGTAGGCGCCGGGTTTCAGCCGCCCCCGTTGTCGATCACCACCGATCCGACGTACATGCGGAATCCCCCTGAGTCAGGTTGCTCATGAGTTCGACAGGCTCCGGCATCCATGATGCCTCCGTTATCCAACCGCGATAGGGGATGAGCAATGCTCGCGATTGACGTCAGGGACAGCGACATCATGGAGACCACACAGCACCGTCAGGGTGGCGTCGCGCGCATGCTGGCCGCGCTCCAGGATGCGGGCCTCCGGGTCATCCGGATCGAGCCGCGGACCAACGAGATCGGGATGTACCGCGTGACCTTGACGGACAGTCCTGAGCTCGCGCTCCGGATCCTCAAGGCGATCGGCCGCCGGGTCAGCCCCTCCATCGCGACCGCAGCCGGCTAGCGAGCGCCGCACGGGCGCACTCGCGCTACGCTGACCTCGTCCGTTTGTCTGGTTGAGGATCACGAACGATCAACGAGCGCGGTTGAGCGAGGCTCCTGTGAAGCCCGGTTGGATCCGGCGCCTCTGGGGCTACATGCTCCGGCATCGACGAGACGTCATCCTGTCGGTCGGTGCCGCGGTGCTCGGCAGCGTGTGCCAGACAGCCGTCCCCCTGGTTGCCCGTCAGATTGTTGACGGCGTCATTCTCAGGAGCACGTCGGCGCTGGGGCCGTGGCTCGTGCTGCTGGGCGGACTCGCGGCCGCGAGCTTCGGCTTCGCGTACATCCGGCGTTACCGCGGTGGCCGCGTCGCGCTGGAGGTCCAGTACGACCTGCGCAACGACATGCACGACCATCTGCAGGCGTTGGACTTCGACAACCTGGGGCGCATGCCCACCGGGCAGCTGGTCGCGCGGGCGAACTCGAACTCGACGCTGGTCCAGGGGCTCCTGAGCTTCTTCCCGATCATGAGCAGCAACATCCTGCTGCTGCTGCTGTCGCTCGGGGTGATGCTCTACCTCTCGCCACTGCTCGCACTGGTGAGCCTCGTCGTGGCTCCGAGCCTGCTGATCGTTTCCTACCGCATGCGCTGGCGCATCTTCCCCGCAACCTGGGACGGCCAGCAGCGAGAGGGTGACCTGGTCCAGATCGTCGACGAGGATCTCAACGGCGTTCGCGTGGTCAAGGCGTTCGGGCAGGAACGGCGCGAGGTCGAGCGGGTCGCGGCAGCCGCGAAAAAGGTGTACGGATCGCAGATGCGCGCGGTGCGCCTGCAGTCGCGGTACCAGCCCCTGCTCGAGTCGATCCCGTTGTTCGCTCAGGTGGCGATCCTCGCCCTCGGCGGGTGGCTGGCCCTGCGTCATGAGATCACCCTCGGGACGTTCCTCGCCTTCTCCACCTACGTTACCCAGCTCCTCGCCCCCGCCCGCCAGCTCGCGGGTGTGCTGACCATCGGCCAGCAGGCTCGCGCGGGCCTCGAACGCATCTTCCAACTCCTCGACCTGCCGGCAGCCATCGCCGACGCGCCCGACGCGGTGGACCTGCCCGAGCTCCGCGGGGAGATCAGCTTCTCGAATGTCCACTTTCGATATGGGGATGGCGACCCGGTGCTCCAGGGCGTGGATCTGCTCATCGCGCCGGGCGAACGTGTCGCCGTCGTCGGACCGAGCGGGAGCGGCAAGTCGACACTCGCGATGCTCGTCCCGCGCTTCTACGATCCCACCGCGGGAAGCGTCCTGGTTGACGGGTGTGACCTGCGCAGGGCGCGGCTGCGGTCGCTGCGCAGGCAGGTGGGCGTGGTCTTCGAGGACAGCTTCCTGTTCTCCGACTCGGTCCGGGCGAACATCGCGTACGGACAGCCGGACGCAACCGACGAGCAGGTCGAGGCGGCCGCTCGCGTCGCGCAGGCACACGAATTCATCGAGGAGCTCCCGCGCGGGTATGACACCGCGATCGGTGAGCGCGGCCTGACGCTCTCGGGAGGGCAGCGCCAGAGAATTGCGCTCGCACGAGCGATCCTCTACAACCCCCGCATCCTCATCCTCGACGACGCCACGAGCGCGATTGACGCGAGGATCGAATCCTCGCTGCACGACGCCCTTCGTGGCGTCATGGCGGGCCGCACGACGCTGCTGATCGCGCACCGGCAGTCGACGCTGCATCTCGCCGACCGGATCGTCGTGCTCGACGGCGGTGTGGTCGTGGAACAGGGCACCCACGACGAGCTCGTCGCCCGCAGCGCGCTGTACAGGACGCTCGTGTCGGGCCTCGAGGAGCTCGACGCCGCGATGATCGGAGACTCCATCGAAGCGCTCGCGACGCTCACGGCAGACGCGGTGACGGATGGCGTCACGGCGGCCGCATGGGCCGGCGACGGACAGCGGTCCGGCGCGCGCACGGCGGCCCGGACGATCGGAGCGCCGACGCTCGGCCCCGGTCTCGGCGGCGGTGGATCCGGCTGGCGGCTCAATCTCGCGCCCACTCCCGAGCTGCTTGCTCGCGTGGCGCGGCTGAGGCCGGTGCGCGACGTCGCCGCGGTCGACCTCGAGCGTGAGTCACGTCCCGACAGGAACTTCAGCCTGCTCCGGTTGCTGGGTGAGTTCCGGCGCCCGTTGCTCCTCGGACTCGTCTTCGTCGTGATCGACGGCTTGATGACGCTCGCGGGTCCCATCCTCGTCAAGACGGGGCTCGACAACGGCGTTGCGAGGGGGTCGTCTGTCGTGCTCTTCGCGGCCGCCGGCGTTTTTCTCGTGGTCACAGTGGTCGACCTCGTTGACGAGATCGGCGAGACGTTCGTCACCGGGCGCGTCGCGCAGCGAATCATGCTCTCGCTGCGCATTCGCATCTGGGCACAGTTGCAACGTCTCTCGCTCGACTACTACGAGCGCGAGATGGCCGGTCGGATCATGACGCGCATGACCACAGATGTCGACCAGTTCGAGTCGCTGATCGAGAACGGACTGTTGTCGGCGCTGGTCTCGATCGTGACCTTCGTCGGTGTGGGTGTCGCGCTCGTGGCGATCAACGCCGAGCTCGGCCTGTACACGCTGTCGGTCGCGGTCCCGCTTGCAATCGCGACGGTCATCTTTCGCAGCAAGGCGGCGCGTCTCTACAGCATGTCTCGCGAACGCATCGCCATCGTCAACGCAGACTTCCAGGAGAGCCTGTCCGGCGTGCGCGAGTCCCAGGCGTTCGTGCACGAGATGGCGGCGATGGCGCAGTTCCACCGGCTCGGTCGCTCCTACCTCGACACGCGCGTCGCCGCGCAGCGGCTGGTCGCGACCTACTTTCCCTTCGTGCAGTTCATGGCGGCCGTCGCCGACGCGATCGTGCTCGGCGTCGGTGCACGGCTCATCCAGACGGGGCATCTGACGTCGGGGGCGCTGATCGCCTTCCTGCTCTACATCGATCTGTTCTTCTCACCGATCCAGCAGCTGTCGCAGGTGTTCGATGCCTGGCAGCAGACACGCGTCTCCGTGGGTCGAATCTCGGAGCTGATGCAGCTCGAGTCACTCACGCCGGGGCCTCCGGTCCCCGAGGAGACCGGGCGGCTGCGAGGCGATCTCGGCCTGGACCATGTCCGCTTCTCATACCCGGTACCGGCCAGCCGTCCGGGCTTCGAGGGGGGACGTCCGGTCGAGAGGCGCGGCCCCCGGGATCCGCGACTGTTGCAATCTCGAGACGCCGCCTGGCGCGAGCCGCCCGAGGCGTTGCGGGGCGTCGACCTCCACATCGCGGCGGGGGAGACCGTCGCGCTCGTGGGCGAGACCGGTGCCGGCAAGTCGACCGTGATGAAACTGCTGGCCCGGTTCTACGATCCGGTCGAAGGGAGGGTGGCCGTCGACGGGCACGATCTCCGCGCGATTGATCTGCATGATTTCCGCACACAGCTCGGGTATGTGCCGCAGGAGGCGTTTCTGTTCTCCGGGACGGTGCGGGACAACATCGCCTACGGCCGGCCCGACGCAGGTGAGGCGCAGGTCGAGGCGGCGGCGCGTGCCGTGGGCGCCCACGACTTCATCGCCCGGCTCTCGGGCGGATACCATCACGAGCTGACCGAGCGCGGACGATCGCTGTCCTCTGGTCAGCGCCAGCTCATCGCTTTGGCGCGTGCCGAACTGGTCGACCCCGTGCTCCTGCTCCTCGACGAGGCAACTTCGAACCTCGACCTGGTGACCGAGGCGCACGTCGCCGCTGCGATGCAGGAGGTGTCCCATGGTCGCACGACGGTGGTGATCGCGCACCGGCTGCAGACGGCGAGAGGGGCGGACCGAATCATCGTCATGCACGGCGGGCAGGTGGTCGAGTCGGGAACGCACGATGACCTGATCGCGCTGCACGGACGGTACGCGGCGATGTGGGACGTCTTCGACGATCCACATCGCAAGACCGTTCTCACCGGCAGCCGGTGATGTCGTTCGACGACCCCGGCGACAGGCAATCTATGCGGCGAGTTGCAACGCCTCGTCGAGGAATGCGAGCAGCCGGCCCTTGGACATGAATCCGATCGCCTGACGCACCGGCTTGCCACCGATGAAAAGCAGCAGTGTGGGCAGTGACATCACGCCGTACCGCCCCTGGGTCACAGGATTGGCGTCGACATCGACCGTCAGGACGCGAAGGTGGCTGGAGCGTTCGTCGGCGACCTCGTCGAGCACCGGAGCGAGCATGCGGCACGGCGGGCACCATGCGGCACCGAATTCGACCAGCACCGGCTGGTCGGACCCGAGCACATCGGTGTCGAAGGTTGCATCGTCGACCGTCGTGACCATGTCGATTCTCCTGATCAGCTGCGGGTGGTGAACGCCTTGTATGCGGCGCAATTCGAGAAGGTGTGCGTCTGGCTGCGCGGCCGCGACCGGCGGCCGCGGGCGGGCGCAGGAGGGTCATGATCCTCGGCCGCGTACCGGTCCCACACCGCCTGGCGCGACATCCCGAGCCTGTCGGCGATGTCCTGCCAGCTCAAGCCTTCAGCGCGAGCATCGAGGACCGTTGACGCTCGCCGCGAGCCGAGCAGCACCGCGACCGAGCGGAGCGCGACCAGGCGGTCCTCGGTCGGTAGCGCATTGATCGCCCGCAGGACGGCCGCCACCGCCGCATCGGCTCTGGGGGTGGACGTCGAGTAGATCATATGTCAACTATACATGACATATACGCCTTTCGCGGCGCGTAGCGGGGCGGGCCGATGGGGAGCTGGACGTCAGGAGCGCGAGGATCCGGTCGCGTGATCCTGAGGCGCATTGACCGGCCGGCCGAGTACCACGAGCGAGCGCGGCTCGAGCGGCACCCGGTCTCCTTCGTGATACAGCGTGGATCCGCGGTGACCCTCGGGGTCGTCGGTGTCGATGACCAGCGTCCAGCCGCCCTTCCAGCCGGACGGCATCGTCCACGTGATCGGGACATCGCCGCTGTGGAGCAGCACCATCAGTGAGTCCCCGACGATGCGGTGACCTCTCTGGTCGCGGTCGGGAATCTCCTCGCCGTTGAGGATCATGCCGATGGAACGTTCGCCGTCGTTCTCCCAATCGGCATCGGTGAATTCCCTGCCGTCGGGCAGCAGCCAGATGATGTCCTTGCGCCCCGAACGCCTTGTCGCCTCACCAGAGAAGAAGCGCTTGCGACGCAACACCGGCTGCTCGCGTCGAAACGCGACGACGCGCCGGACGAAATGCAGCATCACCGGATCGACGGTGGTCCAGTCGAGCCACGACAGCTCGTTGTCCTGGCAGTAGGCATTGTTGTTGCCCTGCTGGGTGCGGCCGATCTCGTCGCCGCCGCAGATCATCGGGCAACCCTGGGAGAGCAGGACCGTCGCGATCAGGTTGCGCCGCTGGCGGTCGCGCAGCTTGGCGATGTCCGGGTCATCGGTCTCGCCTTCGACGCCGCAATTCCACGACCGGTTGTCGTTGGCCCCGTCGTCGTTGCCCTCACCGTTGGCCTGGTTGTGCTTGTCGTTGTAGGTGACCAGGTCGCGAAGGGTGAACCCGTCGTGTGCGGTGATGAAGTTGATGCTCGCCCAGGGCTGCCGCCCGTCCCATTGATAGAGGCTGCTCGATCCGGTGAGGCAGTTGGCGATGTCGCGGACACCACCGGCCTCGCCGCGCCAGAAGTCGCGGACGGTGTCTCGGTAGGCGCCGTTCCACTCGGCCCAGCGCACCGGGAAGTTGCCGACGTGATAGCCCCCCTCACCGACATCCCACGGCTCGGCCACGAGCTTGACACGAGACAGCACGGGGTCCTGGTGAATGATGTCGAAGAATGCCGAGAGCCGGTCCACGTCATAGAACTGGCGCGCCAGCGCGGCTGCGAGATCGAACCTGAAACCGTCGACATGCATCTCCGTGACCCAGTACCGAAGGCTGTCGGTGATCAGCTGGAGGGTGATCGGGCTGCTGACATTGAGGCTGTTACCGGTTCCGGTCACGTCGAAATAGAAGCGTGGCTCGTCCTCGACCAGGCGGTAGTAGGACGGGTTGTCGATGCCTCGAAAGCTCACCGTCGGACCGAGATGATTGCCCTCGCCGGTGTGGTTGTAGACGACGTCGAGGATCACCTCGAGGCCGGCGGCGTGGAGCGCGCGCACCATGGCCTTGAACTCGCGCACCTGGTCGCCATTGCCGCCGCCGGCCGAGTAGCGACTTTCCGGCGAGAAGTACCCGACCGAGTCATACCCCCAGTAGTTGAGCAGTCCGCGCTCGACGAGGTGGCCCGCGTCGATGAAGTGGTGTACCGGCATGAGTTCTACCGCTGTGACTCCGAGCTGCTTCAGGTAATCCAGCGAGCTTGGATGCGCCAGCCCCGCGTAGGTCCCTCGGAGCTCCTCGGGAATATCGGGATTGCGCATCGTGAACCCCTTCACGTGGAGCTCGTAGATGACCGTGTCTGCCCACGCCGTTTCCGGTCGGCGGTCGTCGCCCCAGGGGAAGCTCCTGTCCACCACGACGCTCCTCGGCATCGCCGCGGCCGAGTCGATGTCACTCGGGTCGAGATCGTCGCCGTCGAACGAGTAGCCGAACAGCGCCGGGCCATGCTCGAATCGTCCCGAGATTGCCAGCGCATAGGGGTCGAGGAGCAACTTGAGCGCGTTGTGCCGGAGACCGTGCTCGGGATCGTATGGCCCGTGCACGCGGAGGCCATAGCGTTGTCCCGGACGCACCTGGTCCACATACCCATGCCAGACGAGATCGGTGCGCTCCCGGAGTTCGTAGACGGCGCTCTCGGCACCGTCGTCGGAGAAGAGCACGACCTCCACCGCTTCCGAGGATGCCGAATACACCGCGAAGTTGGTGCCTTCGCCGTCCCAGGTCGCGCCGAGCGGTGCCTCTGTCCCGGGCCAGGCCTCGTGGCGTGGGGTCGTGCGGCCTTCGGTGCGCCGTCTAGGAACTGTCATCGCGGTTCAATGATGGCGCAACGTGTCGGCGCCTCCGGGCTAAGTTGATAGAATCCCCTTCATATATGCTGATAGCGTTACTGATAGTACAGAAGCTGGTCGTCCACGGGCGGCGAGGATGAGGACTCAGCCTCGCGCCACCTACCGGGTGCAACTGCGCGAGGAGTTTGACTTCGACGCGGCCGCGACCATCGTCCCCTATCTCGAAGCGCTGGGGATTTCGCACCTCTATTGCTCACCGTACATGCGAGCGGCGGGGCACAGTCCGCACGGCTATGACGTCGTCGATCCGACGAGGGTCAGCGAGGAGCTCGGTGGCGAAGCCGGGCTTCGGCGGCTCGACGTCGCCCTGCGCACCGCGCAGATGGGGCAGCTCCTCGACGTCGTTCCGAATCACATGTGCATCGCGGACCGCGCCAACGCCTGGTGGTGGGATGTCCTGCGTTTCGGGCGGTCGAGCGAGTACGCCCGATTCTTCGATATCGACTGGGATGCGCCGGGGTTGCAAGGGCGAGTGCTGCTTCCGGTGCTCGGTACACCCCGCGCCGAATTGCTCGCCACGGGCGACCTCGCGGTTGTCACGGGAGTCGGAGGCGAGTTCGAACTTCGCTACGCGAACCAGGCGTTTCCCCTGGCTCCCGGCTCGGCGGTCGCGCCCGGTCCGGTCACACCAGAGACGCTCGAGGCGCAGCACTACCTCCTTGAGGATTCGAAGATCGGCACCGCCCACCTCAATTACCGCCGGTTCTTCGATGTCACGTCACTTGCCGGCCTGTGCGTCGAAATCGATGCAGTGTTCGAGCGTGTTCTCGCTCGAGCGCTCGATCTTGTGGCGAAGGGCACAGTTGACGGCCTCCGGGTCGACCACATCGACGGACTGCGCGATCCGGCCGCCTTCGCACTGCGCCTGCGATCGGAAGCCACCGGCGCGTGGCTCCTCGCCGAGAAGATCATGGCGACGGGCGAGTCCCTGCCCGAAGACTGGCCGATCGACGGAACCACCGGCTACGAGTTCGGCGCGCTGATGACCGCGCTCATGGTCAACTCACGCGGCCTCTCCGAGATCATCGAGTGCTACCGCCAGTTCACCGGCGATACGGACGACTTCGAGACCCATTCTCGCCGAGCCCGTCGGCTGGTCTTCGAGGATCTGCTCACGGCCGAGCTCGGCCGGCTCTCCCGGGCGGCGGAGCGGGCCGGGATCGCCGGCGCCGCCACCGAGCTGGTCGAGCTCGTGGCCGGGATGCCTCGCTACCGGACCTATCCGGGTGCAGGCGACCGCCTGAGCATCGAGGACGAACAGGCAATCGATGTCGCCGAACGGTGGGCGCGCGAATCGGGCCGCTGCGACCAGCGGCGCCTGGATGCGGTGCTCGCGGTGCTTCGTGGCCAGGGCGACAGCTGCCCGGCACCCCGGGAGCTTCGCGACCGCTTTCAGCAGGTCGCGGGTGCGGTCATGGCCAAGGGTGTCGAGGACACGGCCTTCTACCGGTTCGTGCCGCTGGTCGCACTCAACGAGGTGGGGTCCGACCCGGCGCGCGTGGTGGATGTCGGCGCGTTTCACGCGAATTGTGTCGAGACCATGGCGGACCATCCCCGGACGCTGCTGGCCACGACGACCCACGACACCAAGCGTGCCGAGGATGCGCGCCTACGCGTCGGATTGCTCACTGAGATGCCGGGACGCTGGCGCGAGGCGCTTGCGCGCCTCGACGGCATCGCGGCGCGCCATCGGGGCGCGCGCCCGCCGTCGCGCCGCGGCGAATACCTCCTGTTCCAGTCCCTGGTGGCCGCTCATCCGATCGATGCTGACCGCGCGTGGGCGTACATGCTCAAGGCGTCGCGCGAGGCGAAAGACGAGACCAGCTGGATCGAGCCCGATCAGGAGTACGAGTCGGGTCTCGAGGGCTTCGTGCGCGCCATGGTCGCCGACCCGGACGCTGATGCCGAGATCCGCGCGGTGATCGCGTCGATGACGCCGGAATGGCAGACGCTCTCGCTCTCGCAGACGCTCATCAAGCTCACCGCCCCCGGCATTCCGGACATCTACCAGGGCTCAGAGCTCTGGGATCTCCGACTCGTGGATCCGGACAACCGGGCGCCGGTCGACTTCGACGCTCGACGGCGTCTGCTTCGCGACGTGACCGGTGATCACCGCGGGGACTTCATGGCGCGGCTCGATGAGGGCGCACCCAAGCTGCGGCTGATCGCAGCGGCACTCGCAGTTCGGGCCCGTCATCCCGAGGCCTTCGGTAGCGGGTCCGGATACCGGCCCGTGACGGCGACCGGGTCACGAGCCGACCATGCTATCTGCTTCTCGCGGACCGGCCCCGACGGGCGGCCGGTCACGACCACGGTCGCGTTCCGCCTGCCGCTCGGGCTCCGCTCAGGATGGGGTGATACCGCGGTGCGGATCCCGGAGGGGTCGTGGCGCGACGCGCTGACCGATCGCGACATCACCGGCGGAACGCGCGCTCTCGAAGCCGTGCTCCGTGCGGCCCCGATCGCGCTTCTGGAGCGCGCATGACCGCGCGCAGGATCAGCGTCTGGGCGAACCCGCCTCGTTACTGGGCGATGCGGTCGGAGCGGTCCCGGAAACGAACCACTGCTTCGGAGATCGTCTCTTCGAGGTAGCGGTAGAAGAGCTGACGCTGGGAGATGTCGATCGACGCCTCGACGTCCTGCCCCTCTCGGCGCCGGGCGATCCAGGGAGGCACGCCGTCAGCGACGGTCTCCGTGCCGACCCGGACGTGCACCAGCAAGTCGTCGTCCTCGGCCACGTGGAGCGTGACGTTGAGGATGGGTCCGGTGTGTTCCACCAGGCGCCAGCTGCGCTCCCAGCGCGCGTTGCGGTGAAAGTCGTGCGCGAGTTGGGCCGCGTCGTCGGCGATGACGCTCTCGCCGGGACGCGCTGTTCGGGCCAGCAGCTTTCGTATGTCCTTGTCGAGGTCGCGGCTGATCCAGTCGACAAGCGACGGAGCCCGATCATCGACGTCCGGATGTCCGCTCTGGTCCCGCGCAAGCTCACCGATCGCCTGCACGGTGCCCGCGTGTCGCCGGCAGTACGTGACCTCCCCGAGCGAGATGCCGTGGGCGGGACAGATCGCTGTTGCGCATGAGCGTTCGCGGCGGTCGCGGTAGGCGCAGAGGTCTGCGTTGCGGTTGTTGCATCCGCGCATCGCGCACGCTATCCCGGTTGCGGCACGAACCGCTGGAGCGGAGTGCTCCTTGCGCCGGAAGAGTGCCGTCGCCGGCAGTGCCCCGAGCCGGCGAAGCCCGCTCGCATCCTTCCGAGGAGTCTCCACAGTCGGCACGGCACCAGCCCTCCAAGTCCCACTCTCCAGCGCGAACACCTCGTTCGCGCCCCTGGGCTAATCAGACGCTACGGGCGCCCCCGTCGTGGTGGCATGCGACGCTTTGCGATGCACCGTTTACACGCGGTGACCGAGCGCCATGTTCGCCCCTCTGTTATTCGGACTCCGTGACGGAGTCGATTCATGGTTCAGGGCGTCAGACGAGGCTCGCGCCGGCCGCGGTCCGCTGCCGGAAGAATTGAACGCGACAGCGGTCGCAGCGGAATACCAGGCGCAGGCCCATTCGGCCGAGGACCTCAGTGATCCGCGAACTGCACTGCGGGCAGGTCGCAGCCTCGTCCAGGTACGGGCCGGCCACCGGCTTGACATCGAGATGTATCGGCTTGTATTTGCGAGCCATCGAGTACCTCCAACTGTTGTCGCGGTGCCTCCGCTCCCACCGGCAGAAACATCCTATCACAAAACGTGATAGCGACGCTATTGCTATCCTTGGAGCGTGGCTCAGCCGCCGTCGCTCGGAGGGCATGAGTGGGCGAGTGGGCACCCTCCCGTGAGGCCGCGATTGCCGGGGCTACTGCCCCAATCGAGGCCTGATGCCGCTGACGCTGCCGGCGTTCCGTGCGGGCACGCTATCGATATGGGCTGACTGCCATTTGTTCGGGGCGAAGATGCCGATGGCGGTGCCGCCCACGGCGTCCCTGATGATCAGGTGACCGTCAGTGACCTCGATGTATCGGCCGGTCTGGTATGCGTGCTTGTCACCCCCCGGATCGACCACGATCACCATTGTTCGTCGCTCCCAGAACCGATATCACCGGTGCAAACGCCCGACCGGCGGACCATACCATCGGCGGATCGCGGCGAACCCGGGGCGCACGCGATCGTCGCCTACGCGTCGAGGTTCTTTCGCAGAAACGCCAGCATGCGAGGCGCGGCATCGAGCCGGTTGGCACGTTTGGCGAGCCCGTGGCCCTCGTCGTCGTAGATGAGGAGCTCGCTGGCGATTCCGCGGGCGCGGAGCGAGGCGTGCAGCTGCCGCGCCTCGCCGACAGGGACACGCGGGTCGTTGGCACCGTGGATGAGCATCAGCGGCGCGCGGATCTCATCGACGTGGGTCATCGGCGAGGCGGCGATGAGGAAGTCACGATCAGTGTCGAGGAATCCGTACTCGACCTCGCGGACCCGGCGGCGGTAGGGGGAGGTGTTCTCGAGAAAGGTGACCAGGCTGCTGATGCCCACGGTCGCGATACCCGCCGCCCACAGGTGTGGATAGAAAGCCAGGGCAGCGAGTGTCATATAGCCGCCGTACGATCCTCCGATCACCGCGACCCGGGTCGCGTCAACTCCGCGCGCGCCCAGCGAACCGTGCACCGCGGTGAGGTCGCGCACCGAGTCGAGCCGCAGGCGTCGATCATCGAGTGAGACAAACCGGCGTCCCCAGCCCGCCGAACCGCGGACGTTCGGGGCCACCACCGCGATCCCTTCTGCAAGGAGTCGAACGATGAAAGGATCGTATCGTGGCGCGAAGCGCGCCTCGGGCCCGCCATGCACCACGACCACCACCGGAGGATTGTCGACGGGTGGTTTGTACAGGAAATAGGTGATCCGCTCGCCGTCGAACGATTCGATCTGCTGCAGCTCCGGGGCGACCAAGGCGGGGGAGACGACCTGGTCGACGGGCAGAAGCGCCGTCGGTGTCCGCGAACCCGCGGTGTCGATGCGGAGCGGCATCAGCGGGGTCGAGGTTGTCGTGTAGGTGAGCAGCGCCGTCGAGCCGGTTGCGGACAGATAGGGTCGTGGGACCAGCGGGATCCCGAAACCGGTCCCTGCATCCGGCAACTGGAGATCGCGGATGTGGGCGAGCGTGGCGCCGTCATGCAACCGGAGCCGGGTGATGGCGTCCTCCGCATGGAAGACCAGGGCGCTCCTGCCGTCAGCGCTGAGACTCGCTTCGCTGTCCCACGCCGTATCGAGGACGTAGCGCCAGGTTGAGGCCCCGATGTCATACCGGGCGATGGATGCGACATCGCGACCCGAGTCCGTGCTGAACAGGAAACTCGACGAGTCCGGGTACCAGGCGGGGGCCACCGCGGTTCCTGCTCCGGTGCGCTCGACGACGGTGCGCACAGCGCCGGCATCGAGGTCGACGAGGAGCAGGTCGTCACTGATTGCGAAGGATCCGTCGAGGCGGACGACGGTCAGCCAGCGCCCGTCAGGGGAGAACGACTCGACGCGGTTCCAGCCACCCTCGACGACGATGCGGCTCGATCCGTGGGCGCGGTCGAGCACATGCACATCGATATCGATCCCGTTGCGCTTCGTCGAGGAGTACGCGATGAAGCGTCCATCGCGGCTGACGTCGCCGAGGTCGTGCTTGACATTCTCCTCGACGACCAGCGGCCGCGGTGCGCCCCCGTCCATGTCCACAAGCCAGAGCTGGTAGTTCTCGTTGCCGCCACGATCGACAGCAACCACGACGTCTTCGGTCCCGGGAATGTAGCGCGCAGCCGCGACGGGCTCGTCGAGGAATGTCAGCTGGACGAGGTCGCCGCCCTCAGCGGGGAGCCGGTACACCTGCATGCTCCCGGTGTCGTCACAGCGGACGAGGAGCTCATCACCATCACCAGCGACATCCGCGATGACCGAGCTACGCGCTCCCAACAGGCGCGTGAGCAGTTCGTCGACCACGTTGCCATCTTCGCACCCACCGAACCGGCTGCGTCCGCCGCGGCCAGTGCGCTGATGACGCTCGCATCGCCCATCTCCTCGTTCTCGACATCCAACTCGCGCTTCGCGCCGTCGATCACGGATGACAAGACCGGCAGCGACGTGCTGGGCGACCGGACGAGGTCAGCGCCGGTGGGACCCGGCGGCCAGCCCCACGAGGGTGATCACCGCCAGTCGCCCCGCCGTTGAACGGGTCCCCGCGAGAGTTTGAAACCACTCTGAGGACGAGATCCGGACGATTCGACGATCACCCCGATCTGATGGCAGATGCCGTACTCACCGTATGAAGCGTTCGGATCGAACGAACCCCTTGCACCTTGCGCGTCCAGCGCGCCACAATCCTCCCCCTCGGAGTTTCGTTCGATGAGAGGGGCCTGTATGCAACGTCGATCTGTCGAAAGAGCGTTTGGCGCGATTTCGCGCCGTCCAGGAGGAGTTTCATGACGTCAGTCCGATCTTGGGCCGCGCTGGCATCGGTTGGTCTCGCGGTCTCAGCCGCGACAGTGGCCACCGGGACGCCGGCTTCGGCATCAGCCAACTCGAGCCGCGCGGCGCTCTCGGGGTCGTTGACCCCAGGTGCCGAGCGCGCGAAGCCCGAAGGTCGAGTCTCGGCAGGGACTTCGGTTGCCTTCGATCTCAACCTGTCGCTGCGCAACGCGGCCGCTGCGTCGGCGCTGCTGAAGGCGATCTCGACCCCCGGTTCCGCCGAGTATCGCCATTTCCTCACCCAGGCTCAGTGGATCGCCCGCTTCGCGCCGACGCAGGACGCGGTCGCCTCGGCCGAGACGTGGCTGCGCCAACAGGGCTTCACGGTGGGCGCGGTCCCGGCGGACCGTCTGTTCATCCCTGCCAGCGGCAGTGCCGCCCAGGTTGAGCGTGCCTTCAACACCACGCTCGGCACCTTCAAGGTGCACGGCAAGGACCTGCGCCTCGCCAATACCACCCTCTCGATTCCCGCCTCGATCGCAGGGGTCGTCTCCGGCGTCGTCGGCGTCAATCAGGCGGTTGCGACCAATGATCTCAGTGTCGGGGCAGCGAACGTGCCGGCCCAGAAGGCCGCCAAGCCCAACCAGGAGCCGCCGCCACCCCCTGCCTTCAAGAACCCGCAGCCGTGCTCGGCGTATTTCGGTCAGAAGATCGACACGACCGACAACGCATCGCTGTACACGCCGTTCACGAGCCCGCAGCCCTACGACATCTGCGGCTACAAGCCGGCTCAGCTCCAGGGCGCTTACGGCCTTTCGAGCAGCATCGCCGGCGGCAACAACGGCCACGGCGTGAAGATCGCCATCGTGGACGCGTATGACTCGCCGACCGTGCTGTCCGACGCGCAGCATTACTTCAGCCTGAACGACCCGTCGATCCCGCTGCCCAAGGCCCAGTTCACCGACATGAAGCCGTCGTCGGTGGGCAACGAGGCGCTCTGCGGTGCGAGCGGATGGTTCGCTGAGCAGGCGCTCGACGTCGAATCGTCCCACTCCATGGCGCCGGGTGCGCACATCATCTTCGTGGGTGCCGTGGACTGCCTGGACAACAGCCTGCTGGCCGCGGTGAACACCGCAATCACAAGTGGCGCATCTGTAGTCAGCGATTCCTGGGGCGACGCCCTCGGTGACCTGCTCACCGACGCCGCGACCAAGGCCGCGTTCGACAACACGTTCCTCCTCGCGGATACGACCGGGGTCAGCGTGCTCTTCTCGAGCGGCGATTCCGGTGACAACTTCGCCGACTTCGGCATGACCGTCCCCGACTATCCCCCGACCAGCCCGTTGGTGACTGCCGTCGGCGGGACATCGCTGGAAGTGGGCAAGTCCAACAACCGAATCGCTGAGTACGGTTGGTCGACTGCCAAGCAGGTCCTCTGCGAAGGCACCACCACCAACTGCGGTTCCGCGACCACCCCGCTGGGCACCCTCAACTTCCAGGCCGGTGGTGGTGCTGGAACCAGCTTCACCTACCTCCAGCCTTCGTACCAGGCAGGTGTCGTGCCCGCCGCGCTGGCACTCCGGAATCAGAACCTGTTCGGACCGACGCCGCTTCGCGTCATCCCGGACATCTCGATGGACGCGGATGCGTCGACCGGAATGCTGATCGGATTCACCCAGACCTTCCCCGACGGTAGCGTGCGCTACTCGCAGTTCAAGGAAGGCGGAACGAGCCTGGCTTCGCCACTGCTCGCCGGCGTCATCGCGGACGCCGACCAGGCAGCCGGCGGTTCGATCGGGTTCCTCAACCCGACCCTGTACTCGGTGGAACTGCACGATCCGACGGCGTTCAATGACATCGTGCCGGCGGCGAATCCGAACGCAACCGCTGTGATCCGGGTCGACTTCCTCAACACGGTGAACAAGGCCAACGGTTTTGTCGTGAGCCTTCGTGCCATCGACTACCAGGGCCTAGAGACCTACTGCGACGGAACCGGCAACTGCGCATCACGGCTCGTCACCGTGAACACAGCGCCGGGATTCGACGGTATGACCGGCATCGGCACGGCCGGGCTTCAATTCATCCAGCGTATAGCGAAGGGGTAACACCTTTCTGCGCCTCGCCTGTCCAAGGGGCGCCGGGAAACCGGCGCCCCTTTCGCAACCGTCCATAACTCGGTAGGCGATGATCTGGCTGTGGATGAGGTGAGCCGGCCGATCACGATCGTCACGGGAGCGGGGAGAGGCATCGGGGCCGCGACGGTACAGCACCTCGCCAGGACAGGCCACGACGTTGTCGTCAACTACCGGCAGGATCATGGGGCCGCGGCCTCGGTCGTCGACATGGCGCGCGCCTCGGGCGCTCGAGCCATTGCGGTGCAGGCCGACGTGACGCTCGAAGATGACGTGACCAGGTTGTTCGCCGTGGCGTACGAGGCGCTCGGGCCGGTGCGTTGCCTCGTCAACAACGCGGGCGCGACTCTCCACATAGCGGATCTCGCCGACACTCCGGTGGCGACGGTGAGGGCGGTCATCGACCTGAACCTTCTCGGCACGATACTGTGCGCGCGCCGCGCCGCCCAGTTGCTGTCCACACGACGCGGTGGCGCCGGTGGTGCGATCGTCAACATCTCGTCGGCGGCGGCGACGCTCGGCAGCGCACACGAGTACGTGCACTACGCGGCCGCGAAGGCGGGCGTTGAGGCCCTGACCATCGGGCTTGCAAAGGAACTTGCGGACGATGGGATTCGGGTCAATGCCGTTGCTCCCGGCATCGCGCGGACCGACATCCACAAAGCCGCGGGCGCACCGGATCGGGCCGCCGAGTTGGCTGCACGCATCCCGCTCGGGCGTCCCGCGGATCCGCTCGAGATCGCCACGGCGATCGGCTGGTTGCTCGGGCCCGAGGCGTCGTACGTGACCGGGGCTGTCCTGCGCGTCGCCGGAGGGCTGTAGCGGCGCGCTAGGCTTCCCGCGGTGAGAATCGCTCCGCGTCAGCTCGCCGATGCGGCAGAGATCGCCCGCCGCTGGATTCGGTACCAGGCGATGCTCTGGGACGTGCCCGGGATCTCGTTTGGGATCAGCGACAGTGGCCGCATCGTGCTCCTCGACGGCATGGGCAGCGCCGAGATCGCAACAGGCCGACCCTCCGTGCCGGAGGGAACAAGTTACCGCTGCGCATCGATCACCAAGACGATGACGGCAACCTTGGTGATGCAGCAGGTCGAAGCCGGCAGGATGCAACTCGATGAGCCCATTGCAACCTACCTGAGCTGGACGCGGCGATTGCCCCACGCGAGGGACATCAGCATCCGCCACCTGCTCATTCACGGCGGCGGTGTGATCCGCGACGGCTCGAACGTCTGGGGCGACGACGATTTCCCGGATCGGGAAACCGTGCGAGCTGAGGTCAGGCAGCGACTCAGCTTTGCCGAGCCGTCGACGGCGTTCCGCTACTCGAACATCGCATACGTGCTCCTCGGCGAGGCACTCGAAGCCGTCACCGGCAGGCCTTTCGAGGCGTTGCTGCAACGGGACGTCCTGACACCGCTCGGCCTGAAGGGGAGCGCGCCGTCGCTCGTCCCCCGGGTCCGCAGGACGCTCGCGACCGGGTACTACCGTCGACGCCCGGGAGAGGAGCGGCGTGCGGCGCGTCCGACCGAGGCGCGGGCGTTTGCGCCAGCCGGTGGGCTGGTCTCGACAGTGCCCGACCTGCTCCGCTATCAGTACGCGCATTTCCCGGGCGAGGGAAGCCTCCTGTCCGACCTCTCACGACGCGAGATGCAGCGCACCCAGTGGCAACGACCGGAGGAGCCGAATCACGGGCTGGGCTGGATGATCTGGCACGTCGACGGTCTCGCGATCCGCGGACACAGCGGTGGCTTCCCGGGGTTCACGACCAAGATCGGCTTCTCACCGGAATCGGGGCTGTGCGCGGCGGTCCTGAACAACACCAACGGCCCGGTACCGGGCCTCGCGCTCGACATGATCTTCCACAGCGCAGTCTGGGTGGTTCGTCGTTGGGAGGACGCTTCCGCGACCGCGCACGGACATTCGCGCGCGAGTCTCGGTCGCTTCGCCGGTCACTACCGCGGCGACATCGGCGAGATGACCGTGGCGCGTATCAACCGGTCCCTCTACCTCGTGGACCCGGAGATGACCATGCCGCTGGCGTCAGCCGCGCGACTGTGGCCGGATGGCGCGCGACGATTCACCATCGTCGAGGGCGACGACTACGGCCACTTCGGTGAGGAGGTGAGTTTCGTGGTGGATGCCGCGGGGCGTTCCGTCCTGATGCGTTACGGCCCCCACGCGTTGCGTCGGGCGGACGTCTAGGCGGATTCGGCAGTCCTGAGCATGGTCGCATGGTGATCCGCGGCTAGGATCCGCCGAGGGGCGTGCGACGCAATCGAGACATCGCCTCGACAGAGGCGCATGGTTCCGCGCGAGCACTTCCGCTGGGAGGTGCACCATGGGGGATACGACGTGAGGGGATTCCGCTCACTCCTGGCACTGGCGGCGACGTTGTCCATGGTGCTGATCGGCACCGGGACGGCGAGTGCACGGATGCCGGCCATGCCACCGTGAAGATGACCGAAGTTGCGGCCCATCTCGACGAGACGTGGTTCGCGTGGATGGGCGGCACCGGTCCGGATGATCCCTTCTACTACCGGCTGCAGAGCCCCGCCGTTCTGATCGAGTTCGAGCACCTCCCTGGCGTGGCGCTCGACAATCCCGAGCCGTCGCGGCATCACATCCACAGCATCGTCCGGACCCCGAATGGCGGTGACTATGGTGCTGATCTTCTGGCGGCGCACCACGCCCGCTTCGACCACCAGGAGCGCATTCAGGCCTGAGTCCGGGTCAGCGTGGGGAGCCCGATCGCTCGGCGGCAGCCACCAGGTCGTGCAGGCGCTCGAGTTTGCTCGAGCGCTCGTGGACGAAGCGACCGATCCCCTCGAGCAGGTGCGGCTTGGTCAGGTGCGCCTCGTCCATGACCTCGTCAACCGAGCCACCGGTGCGCCAGCGATCATCCCAGTCCGCGCCCATTGAATACTCGGCACCGAGCGGTCCGTCAACCCAGTCGCGCATGAGCTTGACCGTCCGGTTGGTGATCGCCATGGCATCAAGGCGGTCGGCGGGTGCGACCACGCTGTCGCGATAGGCGGCCGTCTGCATGCGAAACAGCTGCGGGCTGATTGCGGCGACCACCTTCACGTTGAGGCCAAGACTGTCAAGATCAGGGAGCGCCTTGACCAGGTTCGCGGTCGTGGTCGTGCCCTGGACGAACACAGTGCCCATGGCGGGAAGATCGTCCCGGAAGGGGCGGAGGACGTAGGCGCCCCGCGCCGCCTCGAAATGGCTCGGCATCCCGAGTGCCTCGCGGTCGGGTAGCTCGATGGCGGGCCGCGTCAGATGGAGCGCGATGATCGGCACGTCGGTTGCCAGTGCCGCGCCGAGCACCACCGGCACCTCGTTGTACTCCCAGGGGTGCAGGTCGATGACCTTGCCTTCCGGGAAGAGTTGCGTCACCCCCGGCTCATAGATCCCGAAGTGAGTTCGCGAGTCCTCTGCGGTCTCCGGACCCGAGTGCCCGGCCACCCAGAGCACCTTGCCGACCTTGAGCTCGCAGTCCTGGGCGAGCTGGCTGAACAGCCGCATCTCTCCGTACTTGAGGTAGCTGAATGATCCATACGTCGAGCACGCGCCCCAGAAACCGTTGAACGATGTGAACGGTTCCGGCGACAGGTTGACGGTGGCGAGCCCGGCGATCATCCCGGCGTTGGTGAACTCAGTGATCTCGGTGGGCAGCAGAGCCCCATCGGGATTCGCGGTGCGCTCGTACCACCCGTATCCCGGCATGTCACCGAAGTCCCTGCCGAATCCAGCGAGGTTCGTCGAGTCGGCGAGATCCGCCGAGGCCGCGATGAAGAGGGGGCGTCCGTAGTCCTGGCGAGCCACGGCGTTCACCCATGAGCTCCAGGCCCCGAATGCCGTGCGGTTCGCCAGCTTGTCGCCCGGCTTCCTGTAGAGCTCAGGCGGGTAGTTGCGGAAGTCCGTCAAACGCGCATCCGAGAAGACACCAGCGCCGCGACCGGCGACGCGGAGCCCGTCGATCCGTTCAGGAACCTGCGCCGCCAGCTCGAGCAAACGATCAGAAATCGCATCGACAACCTCGGGGTGATCGGCGAGCACCCCGGCGGCGCGCCGCAGGTTCTCTGCCGCCTGCTCATGGATCTTGCCCGGATCCGGGGGAGCGGGTTCGTCCACGCCCGCGTAGTTCATCCCGTATTTCGCCATGAATGCGTGGCGCAACTCCCAGAAGGGGGCGCTGTTCATGGCGTGCGGCGAGCCGTGACTCTTGTTGTCGTACTTTGCCGTATCCGCGTCCCTTGCGGGTGCGGAACCAGGCGACCGACGGCACGCGATCGGGGTTCTCGCCGCACGCGGCCTCGAGCACCGCCCTGGTCACAGGCGACCACTCGGAGCCCTCCATGGTCCCGGACACACGCCACGCGTAGGATCCGAACCACGTCGCGGGTGTTCCCGGCACGACCGACGACGCCGCGAAGTCATCGATGCCGAAGTCGTTCCAGTCGACGAGGAACACGAGATTCGAGAGCCCGAGCCCCCACGCCGCGTTGCGGGTCTCGTGGCTGGCACCGGCGGTCAGGCCGCCCTCACCCTCGACGACGAACACCCGGACGCTCTCGGCTCCGGCGAGTTTGAGTGCCAGGGCCTCGCCGGCGGCGGGGGGCATCCCGTGGCCCGACGGACCGGTGTTGTACTTGAGGAACAGCGTCTTTCCCGCCATTTCCGGGTGCCCCGGGAGGCCACCCCGATGCCGGAGTGTCGTGAGGTCCTCGGGGGTCAGCGCCCAGCGGCCATTCTCCGGGAGGGCGAACGCCGGATCGGGGTCGCGAGCGGCGCGGAGACGGAGGGTCTCGTTGAGCGCGGCGAGCGTTGCGTACACAACCGGGACGGTGTGTCCCGCCGACAGCACGAAGCGGTCGCCAAAGGGCAGCCACGGGCGGCGGATGTCCCAGCGCATCGCGCCCGAGAGCATCGTCGCGAGCAGCAGATGGACCTTCGAGCGCGACCCGCCCGGGTGCCCGCTCTGGCGATAGTTCAGGGCCAGGTCGATGAACTCGTCGACGACGTCCTTGATCACGTCCCAGCTGGGAAACGACGCCTCCGCGTCCGCGTAGAGGCGTTCGGGGGTCTCCACGGTGTGCACAATAGCGGCCCAGGAGAACCCCATGACGATAGCCGTGACCGTCGAAATGCATCAGGCGATCCACGACGCGACCAGAGCGTGCGCGGACGAGTTGATCACCACCTCGCGTGCCATACATGCCCTGGCTGAGGTCGGCTTCGATGAGGTCGAATCGTCGCGTCTCCTGAGCGGTGTCATCGAGCAGCACGGATTTCGAGTCGAGCGCGGGGTGTCGGGGATGCCGACCGCGTTCGTTGCGAGGCACGGCAACGCCGGCCCCCACGTCGCATTTGTCTGCGAGTACGACGCGCTCCGCGGCCTCGGACACGCATGCGGGCACAATCTGATCGCGACGTCATCGGCCGGCGCCGGCATCGCGCTCTCGCGCTCGCTCACCGACGGCGGGGTCGACGCTCGCGTGACCATCGTGGGTGCGCCGGCAGAGGAGGGTGGTGGCGGCAAGATCCCCCTCTGCCGCGACGGACTGTTCGACGACTGCGACGCGGTGCTCATCTTCCATCCTTCGGACAGGACCGCATCAGTCCAGTACGCGCTCGCGTGCACGCATTGGGAGTGGACATTTCGTGGCAAGGCTGCGCATGCCGCCGGGAATCCCGACCACGGCATCAACGCCCTGGACGCGTTTGTCCACGCATACAACGGTGTCTCACTGTGGCGCCAGCAGCTGCGCGACGACGCGCGCGTGCATGGGTTCATCATCGAGGGAGGTACCGCTCCGAACATCATCCCGGAGCTCGCCCGCGGCGAGTTCCTGACCCGTGCGCGCGACGGTGAGTATCTGCGCACGATGAACAGTCGCTTTCGGGCGATCTTCGAAGCGGCCGCACTTGCAACCGGTTGCGAGTTGCAACTCGATGAGAAGGAGACCTACCTCGATCTCCGTTCCAACGCGGTCCTCGCCGAGCGAACGAGCATCCATCTTGCGGCGGTCGGTCTCCAGGAGGATCGCGTCCTTCCCTGGGAGCGGACCGGCTCCACCGATGTCGGCGACGTCTCGTACGCGGCGCCGACGCTCCACCCGGAGTTCGCGATCGCCGATGCGGGGATCGGCCCGCACACACACGCCTTTCGCGAGGCAGCGCTGTCGGCGCGGGGTGAGCACGCGATGCTGCAGGCTGCCGAGGTACTGGGCAGGATCGGCGCCGATGTGATCTTCGACCGTGCCGTCCGCCATGCGGTACGCGACGCGTTTCTCGCCCAGTCGCAGCACCGGGTGGAGTGGACCGGGTCAGGGGAGTAGCCGGCCCGGCCTCCATGAACAGGCCGCAGGTGATCGACGTGGGATAGGACTGAGCCTACCGCCCGGGTACCTCCTCTCGGGGACGACTCTCCGATTTACGAGTGGAGATTACAACGCGACCCGAATGGCTCGCTCGGCGCATTCGTCAGTCGGGCGTCTCCGGCTTGCGGGCCCTGCTCGGCGCGACCCGCGAAGGCTCTCCGGGCATCTTCGGGTACTGCGGCGGCCACGGCGCGTCGACCAGGCCCGAGGCGGTGTCGCGGTCGTGGAGCGCCAGCACCGGTTCGAGCGACTGCGGCGCGGATGTCATCGACAGCCAGGGGTCCCCGTCGCGGGCGACCCGGGGCGGCACCGTGACCATGGTCAGCACGTCGGGAGCGATCGAGTCCAGCTCATCCCATAGGAACGGGGTCGAGACCTGCGCGCCGGGGCGAGCGCGGACGGACCAGGCGCCGAAGATCGTCTTGTGGGGGGCGTTCTGGTTGAAGTCGACAAAGACGCGGCGTCCGCGCTCCTCCTTCCACCATGCACCGGTGATCAGGTCGGGTCGCCGGCGCTCCAGCTCCCGCGCGACCGCCACCGCCGCCGAACGCACCTCATATGACGTCCAGCGTGGATGCAACCGGACGTACACGTGGATGCCCCGGTTCCCGGTGGTCTTGGGAAGGCACGTGACGCCGAGCTCGTCGAAGAGCCCGCGCACGGCTCGCGCTGCTTCCTGCACCATCGGGAACACCACGCCGGGGCATCGGGTCGAGGTCGATCCGGAGCTCATCGGCGTGCTCCGGGTCCGATGCCTGCGACGGCCAGACATGAAACCCGAGGCAGCCGAGATTGACGGCCCAGAGCACATGCGCGAGGTCGGCGGCAACCAGGGCGCGGGATGTCGTCCCGTTGGGGGTGCTGACGATCGTCGTCTCGAGCCACTCGGGACGGGAATCCGGCACCCGCTTCTGGAAGAACGACGGGCCGCTCGCCCCATTGGGAAAGCGCTGGAGCAGGACCGGACGTCCGCCCATCGCACGCATCAGCGGCTCTTCGACCGCCTGGTAGTAGCGGACGAGGTCGAGCTTGGTCTCCCCCCGCTCGTTGAAGTAGACCTTGCCTGGATTGGTGATCGGGATCTCCCGGCCCCCCGCCTCGACCACCACGACGTCGTCAGCCATCGCCGGCGAGCATAGACTCGCCGGCGCCTCAGCGCCCGTGATCGTGCTTCGACGACAATCGGGCCCCGATGGAGGAACACGACTTGGCCCAGGACTCCGAGGATTCGCAGGACTTCGCGTCACTGATCGACTTCCATCCCTATCGAGATCGCTTCGAAGCGCATCATCGGATCCCCGCCGAACCGCGTTCCCGCGAAAGCATCCTCCACGAGCTCGGCGTGATGGCCGAGGAGGAGGACCGGATGGGGAATGCGGGTCGCGTGTCGGGCTCGATCTATCACGGCGGCCACGACCACTACCGCTTCCTCACCGAGGTCTACGGGCTGTTCGCGCACGCCAACGTCCTGCAGCGCGACATGTACCCGAGCGCAACCAAGCTCGAGGGCGAGATCGTGGCCATGACCGCCTCGCTGCTCAACGGCGATGCGGTGTCCCAGCATCACCCCGGCGAGGAGGTGTGCGGGGTCGTCACGTTCGGCGGGACCGAGAGCCTGATCGACCCGATGCTCGTCTACCGCGAGCGCGGCAGAGTTGAGCAGGGCATCACAGCTCCCGAGGTCATCGTCCCCGTCACCGCGCATGTCGCGCTCCAGAAGGCCGCGCACATGCTGGGGATGACGCTGATCCAGGCCCCGGTGCGCGACGACTGGCGGGCCGACGTCGGCTGGATGCGCGAGCACGTCACGCCGAACACCGTGGCGATCGTCGGATCGGCCGGCAATTACCCGTACGGGCTCATCGATCCGATCGACGAGATGTCGGAGCTGGCACTCGAGCGCGACCTCGGCCTCCATGTCGACGGCTGCATGGGAGGATTCATCCTCCCCTGGGCGGAACGGCTCGGGTATCCGATTCCGACGTTCGACTTCCGGCTGCCAGGGGTGACCTCGATCTCGGCGGACACGCACAAATTCGGCTACGCGCTCAAGGGAACGTCGGTGCTGCTCTATCGGAACAGCACGCTGCGGCGGTACCAGTACTTCAGCTACCCAGACTGGCCGGGGGGCATCTACATGTCGCCGGGGCTTTCCGGCAGTCGATCGGGCGGCGTGGTGGCGGCCGCCTGGGCGGCGATGCTGAGCCTCGGTGAGCAGGGTTACCTTGAGATCGCGGAGCGGATCTTCGAGACCGCGGCGACCATCCTCACCGGGGTGGCGGCCATTCCCGAGCTCGAGGTCTTCGGCGATCCGACATTCATCATCGCCTTCCGCGGGCGTGACATCGATATCTACCACGTCAACGATTTTCTGATCAGCAAGGGCTGGCGTCTCAACGCGCTTCAGCTCCCGCCGGGACTGCACTTCTGCGTCACGCGCCCGAATACCGCGGACGGCGTGGCGGAGGCATTCCTCGCGGATCTTCACCATGCGGTCGACTATGCGAAGACCCCCGGGCTCGGCCCGGCGCGGAGCGGCGCGCTCTACGGGCTCGGAGGATCGCCCGAGGGCAACGAGGCGCTCGACATGCTCTTCGCGGCTGCCCTCGACGCGATGTACGACGTGGTTCCCTGAGGCCGATGTCCGAGCCCTGGATCCTCGCTGTGGATCTCGGCACGGGGGGGCCGAAGACCGGGGCCGTCACCCTCTCCGGCGAGCTGCTCGCGGTGGCCCACAGGACTGTCGCAACGACGTTCAGCGACGATGGCGGCGCCGTCCAGGACCCGGGCGACTGGTGGGAAGGGATACGCCAGGGGCTTGCCGAGGTCCTCGCCCGCGGGGTTGTCGCCGGCGACGCAGTCGGTGTGGGCATCACCGGGCAGTGGGGGTCAACGGTGCCGGTCGGGGCGGGCGGCGACGCAGTCGCGCCGTGTCTCCTGTGGTCGGACACGCGCGGGCGAGCCCTCGCTGCGAAACGTCTCGGTGGACCGATCAGTGTCGTCGGCTACTCGCCGGGCAACCTGGTCCGCTGGCTTCGCCTGACCGGGGGCGCACCCTCACCCGGCGGCGCCGACCCGCTCGGGCACCACCTGCATCTCGCCACCCGCGAGCCAGACCTCTACTCCCGCATCGAGACGCTCCTCGAACCCCTGGACTATCTGGGCATGCGTTTCACGGGACGGCGGGCGGCGACACAGGCGTCGATGATCCTGTCGTGGCTCACGGACAACCGCCCCCGGAGCACCGGCGACCGCTACGCGACCGCGCTCGTGCGCCGGTCGGGTCGGGACGCCGCGAAGTTGCCGGAGCTGCTGCCCACGGGGAGCGTGCTCGGCGGCATGCAGAAGGTGGTCGCCGCGGAGCTGGGTCTCCCGGAGGGGATCCCCGTCGTCGCCGGCATCCCGGATCTGCACACCGGCTACATCGGGTCGGGCGCCGTCGCGCCCTACGCCGGCCACGTCACCATCAGCACGAGCTCGTGGATCGGTTGCGACGTGCCGTTCAAGCGCACCGATGTCCTGCACCAGCTTGCGTCGGTGCCAGGTCTGCATGCCGGCTCATACCTCGTCGCCAACAACCACGAGACCGCGGGCGTCTGTCTGCAGTGGTTACGGGACTCGATGGTGTCGACCAACGGCGCGCAGGCCTCCGGCATCCCCGGGTACGAGCAGCTCGTCGCCCTCGCGGCGACTGCTCCGCCGGGGTCCGGTGGGGTGCTCTTCACTCCGTGGCTCAACGGCGAGCGCAGTCCTGTCGATGATCGAACGCTGCGTGCGGCATTTCTCAACATCTCGATGACCACCGAGCGTTCGCACCTCGTGCGCGCCGTGCTCGAGGGCGTGGCGTTCAACGCGCGCTGGCTGCTCAACTCGGTTGAGCGATTCATCAAGCGCCCGATGCCGGTGCTGCGCATCCTCGGCGGCGGCGCGACATCCGACCTCTGGTGTCAGATACACGCCGACATCCTCGAGCGGCGCATCGAACGGGTGGCGGAGCCGATGTACGCAAACCTTCGCGGCGCCGCGCTCTTCGCGTCGATGTCGCTCGGCAACATCGACCTCGCGGGAGCGGCAGCGCGGGTGGAGGTCGACGGCACGTTCGAGCCGGGCCCCCAGGCGCGAAAGATCTACGCCCCGATGTACGCCGAGTACCGCCGTCTGTACCATCGCCTCCACGGGCTGTACGCGAGGTTGAACGCATGAACGCGACTGCGGTTCGTGCTCCGGGGATGCGCTGGGCGATCCTGACCGTCTACGCGCTGCTCGCAGCGTGCACGCAGCTGCTCTGGCTCACCTTCGCCGCGATCGATACCAACTCGGCGAGAGTGCTGCACGTCGACGTGGGCACCGTCGGGGATCTGGCGGCCATATTTCCCTTCATCTACGTCGTGCTCGCGCTACCGGTTGGCCGGTGGCTCGACACTCGCTTTGCGCGTGCTCTCGCCATCGGCGCAGTCCTCACCGGCGGTGGCGCGATCATCCGCGTCATCGCGCCGTCGTCATTCGGCGTGCAGCTTGCAGGGCAGGTGGTGATCGCGGCAGGCCAGCCCTTCGTGCTGAACAGCATCACCAAAGTTGCCGCACGATACTTCCCGCAGTCCGAGCGTGCCGCGGCGATCTCGATCGGCAGCGTTGCGCTCTTCATCGGGATCCTCGCCTCGGTGCTCATCGCCGCGCCCCTGTTCTCCGCGGGCGGGCTGGGATTGGTGCTCGCTGTGGAGGCGGTCCCGTCCGTCATCGGGGCCATGCTGATGCTCCTGGTCCTTCGCGTCCCGGCGACCTATCCCGACGACGCATCGACCTCGGTGAGCATGCGCTGGCTCGTTCGAGACCGCTTCATGTGGTTGCTGGCCGGGCTCATTTTCATCGGCATGGGGGTGTACAACGCGGTCGCCACCTGGCTGCAGCCGGTGCTCGCGAACTTCGGTGAGGGTGGTGCCGCCGGCAATCTCATCGCCGTGCTCACGGCCGGCGGGATCGTCGGCGCCGCTGTCCTCCCGGCGTTCGTGGCCGCGCGCAATCAGCGACGTTCGATGCTGGTCGTGGTACTCGCGTTCACTGCGCTGGCGTTTGTCGCAACCGACGTGCGCCACGAGGTCGTCTGGCTCGGTGTGTGGCTCTTCGCCACGGGGTTCGCCATCATGGCGTGTCTGCCGGTCGTGCTCGATTGGTCGGCGATCCATGCCGGGATGGCGCGGGAGGGCGCGGCGGCCGGGTTTCTGCTCATGTCGGGGAATCTCGGCGGTGTTGTGCTCGTGCTCGTGATCCAGGCGGTGATGGGCAACGCCTACCTGCCGCTCGCCGCGCTCGCTGTGATCAGCCTGCTCGGGCTGCCGCTCGCGCTTTGGCTGCCGGGTCGCTCAGTCGTACGTGCCCACGCGATCGCGACGCTTGACGGCGAGCGCTGAGATGGCCTCGAGCAGGCACCGATGCGCGTTCTGCGAGGTCATCTCGGCCCAGTCGTAGGGTGGGGAGACCTCGACGACGTCCATCGCCACGACGTCGGTGCGGAGCACGATCTGGCGAATGGCGCTGAGCAGGTCGACGGGCTGCATCCCGCCCGGCTCCGGCGTCCCCGTTCCCGGCGCGAACCCCGGATCGAGCACATCGATGTCGACCGAGAGGTAGATATGGTCGGGACCGTCGAGTGCCTCCGCGATGGCGTCATCGACGACCGCCGCCACACCACGATCGCGGAGCTCTCCCATGAGATGCCAGCGCATTCCCTGCGCACGCATCCAGTCGAACACATCCTTCGACGGCCAGTAGCCGCGCAGCCCGACCTGGACGAAATTGCGCCCCGGAATCGCGCCCGATTCGATGAGGCGCCGCATCGGCGAGCCGTGCGAGTAGAGATTCCCCCAGGGGTTGTCGCCGGTGTCCGCGTGCGCGTCGAAATGGACGATGCCGACGCTGCCCGGGGGATGCGCCGCCGCCACCGCCGTGGCTGAGGGCCACGTGATCGAGTGGTCGCCACCGATGACCATCGGCGAGATGCCCCGGGTGGCGACCTCGGCGACGCGCTCGCGGATTGCGGCGTGCGAGGCTTCCGCCAGCCCCGGCAGGCACCGGGCGTCCCCGTAGTCGATGACGCGCAGCACTTCGAGCGGCGCGATCTCGAGCTCCAGATGCCACTCGGCGTTCTGGTATGACGCGGTCCGCACCGCCCGCGGGCCGAAGCGGGCCCCCGGCCGGTAGGTGACTCCATCGTCCCACGGGGCGCCGACGATGGCGATGTCCGGACGCACTTCGTCGAGCTGCTCGGCGCTGGTCAGCAGGGGAACGCGGCAGAAGGTCGTCGGGCCCAGATACGCCGGCCCCTCGTCGTACCGTTCCACGGGGCGAAGACTATCGCTTCCGGCGTGGGTCCGAGGGCGCTCAGACGCTTCGCTGATAGGCGCGGAACGACCGGACGGCGACGTACCCGAAGAGCAGTGCGAGCGCCGCGAGGCCACCGAGCCTCGTCATCACGATCGACCAGTCGGGAGTCGCGACGATGCTCTGCCGCCCGGCCTCGACTGCCCAGTCGACGGGGTTGAATCGAGCAACGGTCTGGATCCACCCCGGCATCAGTGCCTGCGGCAGGAAGACCGATGAGACAAAGCAGAGTGGGAGCACCAGCATCACGTTGGCCGCGATGACCGTGTTCTGGTCGCGAAGGCGGAGCGCGAGCGCATTGGAAAAGCCGGCCATGACCAGGCCGAGGAGCACCGCGGCGGCGACCAGGGCGAGCACGCTGAGCAGCCCACCGGCGAACCGTGCGCCGCCGAGCGTGGCAAGCCCGACGAGAATCCCCGACTGGATGATGGTGAGCGTCGCCCAGTACCAGAGTTGCCCGATGAGAAAGGAGCTCCTGCGCGCCGGGGTGGAGAGAAACCGGTCGAGCACGCCGCGCTCCATATCGGTGAGATACAACGTGCCACTCCATCCGTTGGAGAGCAGCGCGCTCATCACCAGCACCCCAGGCGCGAGATAGTCAATGTACGAAACGCCGCCGAAGCCGGGCAGCGTGGCGACGTTCTTGAAAAGCTGCCCGAACAGGAAGAGCCAGATCACCGGCTGGACGAGTTGCATCACGACATACAGCGGCTGGCGCCAGAGTGCGCGCAGATAGCGGACGGCCATATGGGTCGGCTCCATGATCAGCGTGCTCATCGCGAATCTCCCGCATGTGCAGCGCTGAAGCTGCGTCCCGTGTGGTTGAGGTACACGTCGTCAAGCGACGGGCGCGACACGGTGACGGTCGCGACGATCACCCCGGCGGCGTCGAGTGCGGCGAGCACGCCGGGAACGGCGCGGGCACCGTCGTCGACGCGGGCGTGGAGGGTGCGGCCTTCGCTGGTCACGTCTCGAAGCCGCCCGGTCTCGGAGCTCAGTGCGCGAAGTGCGTCAAGGACGATCGCGTCTGCATCCAGTTGGATGCTGAGGGCGTCGCCGCGGAGCCGGCTCTTGAGCTGATCCGGCGTCCCCTCGGTGACCAGCCGGCCGGCGTCGATGATCGCCACGCGTTGGGCCACGTGGTCGGCCTCGTCAAGGTAGTGGGTGGTGAGCAGGACGGAGACCCCGTCGCCGGTTGCGAGGCGCTGGATCTCCGCCCAGAGGCTGCTCCGCGCCTCGGGGTCCAGCCCTGTGGTCGGCTCGTCCAGAAACAGCACCTCGGGTCGGTGGACGAGGCCCATGGCGACCCCGAGCTTGCGGCGCATGCCTCCCGAGTAGCTGCGCGACAGGCGGTCGGCGTGTTCGGTGAGCTGGAAGCGGTCGAGCAGCTCGGTCACCCGGCGACGGATGTCTCCGCTCGCCATCCCGTACAGCTGTCCCTGCAGGGTGATGTTTTCGCGACCCGTCGCCTCCAGGTCGACGGCGTCCTTCTGCGCGACGCAGCCGATGACCCGGCGCACGCGCTGCGGATGGGCGACGACATCGATCCCGGCCACGCGAGCTCGACCGGAATCAGGCCGGGTCATCGCCGTCAGGATCTTCACCGCGGTCGACTTGCCGGCCCCGTTGGGGCCCAGGAGGGCGAAGACGGTCCCGCGCTCCACGCTGAAGCTCAGATCGGCGAGGGCTCGGACTTCCTTGCCGTATTGCTTGTCGAGGTGCTCGGCCTCGATGGCGAACGGTCCGATGCCGGCAGTCCCGGCGCTCTGGTAGGCCAATGGACTCTCCTTTGAGCTAACGTTGTTAGGTGGCGTCCGAGCAGAGTTTGCCCCTAACGGCGTTAGTGTGTCAAGTCGGGCAACAAGGAGCGAGCGCGGAGCAACCCTTCGCGGAGCCCTGGTGAGAATGAATACGCTGGGAGAGCGGACGTGAATCGAGGCACCCTGGCCGCCACGGCGCTGGAGTTGATCCACGAGGACGGCCTGGATGCTCTGACGATGCGCACGCTCGCGGATCGAAGTGGCGTGCGAGCCGCCTCTCTCTACTGGCATGTGCGCGATCGCCACGAACTGCTCGAGCTTGTCGCCGATGCCCTCCTGGCTCGGGTCGCAACGGGCGATCGCGGAGCGGACTGGCGCCGGTCGGCCCTCGGGCTGTGCACGGCGACGGCGGCGCAGATCGCCGCACAGCGTGATGGCGATCGAATCCTGCACGAGGTCCCGGGAGCGGTCCGGCGCAGCCCCGTCTGCGCCCGACTGACAGAGGTCATCGAGACCGGGGGGCTCGAGCCGGCGACGGCGGCCGAGGTCGCCGCGATGATGATCGGTTTCGTCGTGAGCCAGCCGTCGACCCGATTCCAGGACCGCCCGACGAATGGGGGCAAGACCGTGACGCTGGCCATCGATTCGGGTTCGCGTGGCGTCGTGGTCCAGGCCGGCGCGCCGATGGATGGGCTCTTCCGGGTCCCCCACGACAGCGCCACCGCCGCCCCCACGGTCGTGAGGGACGAATGGGTGATCGTTCGGCGACTTCGTGGCGGCAAACGCGGCGAGGTCGAGATCAACCCGGCTCACCCGTGGCGAATCCAGGTGCAGGGGCCGACGTGGAATACGCTTCTCGATCTGCGTGGCGTCAACCTACGCGAGGTGCAGTTGGACAGCAGTGCCACCAAGGTCGAATGCCTGCTCCCCCGTCCGCGGGGCGTGGTGCCGATCCACATCTCCAGCGGCGTCTTTCGTGTCTCGCTCAGGAGGATTGCGGGGACGCCCGTCGCTGCGACCATCAAGAGCGGAGCGGTCCAGGTGACCCTCGACGGGGTCCATACGCGCCTGGCGGTCGTCGACACGCGCTGGGAAACCCCGGGCGCGAGCGTCGCCCCGGACCGCTACGAGCTCGAGGTCAGTGGTGGAGCGGTTCGAGTCAGCCTCGACCAATCGGCAGGCGAGGGGACGGCGCCGGAAGTGGGCTCGGCGCCTCTCGCCGAGGATGGGCTCGGCGCGGCGCTTGCGGTCGTCCTCGACGGCATCGCGGCGCGGAGCCGGCCGTGATGGCGTCGCTCGCGCGGGTGCTGCTCTGGGTCGAGAGCGTCGTGTGGTCGGTGCTCGGCGCGCTGCTCATCGCCGGCGGGCTCGTCGTTCTCGGTGGTGGCACCGGAGTACCGGGCGTCGTGAACGTCGACGAACCGGGCTTTGGGCGGGGGATTGGCGCGTGGGCGGCCGGTCTCGGAGTTGCCGTCCTGGCGATGGGTGTCTGGGGCCTCTGGATCGGATCCGCGCTGCGCCGTCGCCGGCGATCAGGACGGATCGGCGCGCTGGTGTTCTGCGTGGCCTGGATCACGTTCGGGGTGGTCTGGATCAGGGTGGCCACGACGCCGATCCCCGGAGCGGTGACGACGATCGTGAATGGCGTGATCCTGGTCGGGTTCGTCATGGCGCGACCGGCCCAATCCGGATCAGGGCTCCGACCGTGAGGCTCACGGACTTCGAGGCGCTGAGCTTTGATTGCTACGGCACGCTGATCGACTGGGAAGCGGGGATCGCCGCGGTGCTGACGCCCTGGGCGCGAGCGCATCGGCTCGGCATCGGCGTCGAGGAACTGCTCGAGGGCTACGCCGCCGCGGAGGCTCGGCAGGAGGCGGATACGCCGGAGGCGCTGTATCCCGAGATCCTCGCTGCGTCCATGCGAAACCTCGGCGCTGCGCTCGGAATCGAAGTCACGGTGGCGGAGAGCGAGCGCTTCGCGGCGTCCGTTCCGGACTGGCCGGCATTTCCTGACTCGCCGAGCGCGCTGGCCGCGCTGTCCGCTCGCTACAAGCTCCTCATTCTCTCCAACGTCGACCGTGGCTCGTTTGCGGGCAGCAATAGACGTCTCGGCGTCCGCTTCGACGCGATCATCACGGCCGAGGACGTTGGCTCCTACAAACCGTCGATACGCAACTTTCAGAGGCTGCTGAGCAAAGCCCATGATCTGGGCGTCGCCGATGGGCGATTGCTGCACGTGGCTCAGAGCCTGTTTCACGACCACGTCCCGGCCAGGAGCCTCGAGATTCCCACGGTATGGATCGACAGGCGCGGGGACCGCTCCGGATGGGGCGCAACGCCGTCGCCCGGTGTCGCCGTGACGCCGGATTGGACGTTCGAGTCGATGGCCGCCTTCGCGGCCGCCTGTCTCGACGAGCGCTCCTCGCCGGGAAGCGAGTAGGCGGCGGCCCTCGTACCTTCGGCTCACGCCGCGTATCGTTGCGCTGTGCCGCGCGCACAGCCGGTGCCAACGCGTGACGAGGAGGTCGACGCAGCATGCTGTCGTATGCATCCGGGACGAGCTCCCTGCCGCTGCTCGGCGAGACGATCGGAGAGAACCTGCGGCGATCGGTCGAGCGCCACCCTGATTGCGAGGCGCTCGTCGTACCGCACCAGGGCTACCGGGCGACCTACCGGCAGCTCTGGGAGCAGACGTCGCTGGTCGCGCGAGGCCTGATCGCCCGCGGCGTTCGCAGAGGTGATCGCATAGGGATCTGGTCGCCGAATCGGTTCGAGTGGGTGATCATCCAATACGCCACCGCGCGAATCGGCGCGATCCTGGTCAACATCAACCCGGCGTACCGCACCACGGAACTGGAATACGCTCTCGGACAGTCAGGGGTGTCGTTGCTGATGCTCGCACGCGCATTCCGTCAGGCCGACTACGTGAGCATGCTCGGTGAGGTGAAGGGGGCGTGTCCCGAGTTGCGCGAGGCGCTGGTGCTCGAGGATGGCTGGGACTCATTGCTTCGCGACGCCGGCCGGACCTCCGACGACGAGCTCGCGGCTGTCGAGACGAGCCTGCAGTTCGACGACCCAATCAACATTCAGTACACCTCGGGGACCACCGGCTTCCCGAAGGGCGCAACGCTCTCGCACCACAACATCCTCAACAACGGATTCTTCGTCGGGGAGGCCGTCAAGTACACGTCCGAGGACCGCGTCTGCATCCCGGTGCCGTTCTACCATTGCTTCGGCATGGTCCTGGGCAACCTCGCATGCACGACGCACGGAGCCTGCATCGTGGTTCCCGGGGAGGCGTTCGACCCCGACACCGTGCTCCGGATCACCGAGCAGGAACGGTGCACGGCGCTCTACGGCGTGCCGACCATGTTCATCGCCGAGCTCGAGCATGCCGGGTTCGACCAGCACGACCTGAGCCGGCTGCGCACCGGGATCATGGCCGGGTCGCCCTGCCCGGTCGAGGTGATGAAGAAGGTGCAGTCGCGGATGAACATGCGTGAGGTGACCATCTGCTACGGCATGACCGAGACGTCACCGGTATCGACGCAGAGTGCCCTGGACGACCCGCTCGAGAAGCGAGTTGGGACCGTCGGGCGCGTGCATCCGCACGTCGAGGTCAAGGTCGTGGACCCGGAGACGGACCGGGTCGTGCCACGCGGGGAGTCCGGTGAGCTCTGTACGCGCGGATACAGCGTCATGCTCGGGTACTGGAACAACGATACGGCGACCGCCGGTGCGATCGATGCCGCGCACTGGATGCACACCGGTGACCTCGCGACCATGGACGATGGCGGCTATGTGAATATCGTCGGGCGCATCAAGGACATGATCATCCGCGGTGGCGAGAACATCTACCCGCGGGAGGTCGAGGAGTTCCTGTACGCGCATCCGGATATCAGTGACGTGCAGGTCATCGGGGTGCCGTCCGAGCGCTATGGCGAAGAGGTCATGGCCTGGGTGAAGCCCAGAGACGGCGCGACCCTGACCGCCGAATCCCTGGAGGCGTTCTGCCGCGGCCGGATCGCCACCAACAAGATCCCCGGCTACTGGAAGTTCGTCGAAGCCTTTCCGATGACGGTGACCGGGAAGGTGCAGAAGTACCTGATGCGCGAGGCGTCCGTGGAGGAGTTGGGGTTGCGGGCGGCCGCGTCGGTGACAACCGCCTGAGCATCGCGCTGGCGCTCTGCGCCGCGGCGTGCTGGGGCT
The DNA here is from genome assembly GCA_963777445.1 of Candidatus Dormiibacterota bacterium. Lineage (GTDB taxonomy): Bacteria > Chloroflexota > Dormibacteria > Aeolococcales > Aeolococcaceae > Palsa-851. The sequence goes on from CAVZQR010000005.1 coordinate 164,821, forward strand.
GCGGGGACTTTCTGGGCGGGTTCGCAAACCGCGCCGCGTCGCTGCTCTCCATCCTGGTCATCTCCCAGGTCATCGGTCTGGTCGGGATGCTGTGCGTTGCCGTCGTGCTCGGCGGCACTCCGACCGGCGCCGATCTCGGCTACGGCGCCCTCGCCGGTCTGGCCGGCGCGGCAGGCGTCGCGATGCTCTACCGAGGCCTCGCCTCGGGCTCCATGTCCCTGGTGGCACCGGTCACGGGTGTGGTTGCCGTGGTCGTGCCGATCGCCGTCGGCGTCGGCGGTGGCGAGCGTCCCGCAGCGCTGCAGTACGCTGGCATCGTTGCCGCCGTTGCCGCGGTTGCGCTGCTGAGTGGAGGAGGAAGCAAAGGCGCACGGCTCGGTCGTGCGACACTCCTGCTCGCACTCGGTGCCGGGATCGGATTCGGGCTCTTCTACATCGCCATCGCGAAGACGTCCATGGGAGCAAACCTCTGGCCGTTGGTGGCCGCACGGGGCGCCTCGGTGGCGGCGCTGCTCGCGGTCTCAGGCATCGCGCGCAGAGCACCGAGCTTCGGCGCCGCGAATCCACTTGTGATCATCGGTGCCGGCGTGCTCGACGTGACCGCCAACGCGCTCTACCTGCTCGCCGTCCACGGTGGCCTGCTGAGCATCATCGCCGTACTCGTCTCCCTCTACCCGGTCTCGACGGTGCTGTGCTCGATGTTGGTTCTCGGTGAACGCCTGCGCGCGCCGCAGGTTGCCGGGGTCGGCGCCGCGATGGTCGCGGTGGTGCTGATCACCGCGGGTTGATGCGCCGCCGTCAGTCGAGGGTGCGCACCAGGTCCGATTCGAGTTGCAGCCTGCCCACCGCACGGCTCCGCATCTCCGGGCGATAGAACTTGGAGTTACCCTTGCCCGCGGCTTTGGCCGCGTACATCGCGAGATCCGCGTCGCGCAGCAGTCGATCGGCGTCACACGTCGCCTCGCGGCTGAGCGCGACACCGATGCTCGCCCTCAGGGACGATGATGGCCCCCTGGATTTCGACGGGGGCGGCCACGGACAGCATGATGCGCTCGCACGTGCTCATGACTCGCTCCTCGCTGCCGATGTCCTCGAGCAGGATGGCGAACTCGTCTCCGCCAAAGCGTGCAGCGCTGTCCGACGGACGGAGCGACTCCCGTATCCGCCGGGCGATCACGATGAGCAGCTCATCGCCCGCGGCATGACCGAGACTGTCGTTGATGGCTTTGAAGTTGTCCAGGTCTGCAAAGAGCACGGCGGTGGTCTGCGTCGTCCGGCGGCTGCGCGCCAGGGCCTGGTCGACGCGGTCCACGAACAGGGCGCGGTTGGGGAGACCGGTCAGCACGTCGTGGAACGCGAGGTGCGCCATCGAGTCCGCGATCCGCGCGTTGGTCAGGGCGACGCCTGCGTGGACCGCGAACGTCACCAGCATCTGCTGCTCGGTGAGGCTGTAGGTGCGTCCCCGGCGGTGAGTCGCGACGGTGAGTGCGCCGATGACGCGGCCGTTCTCCTCGACAGGCGCGGACATCGCCGCTTCGAGCCCCTCCCCGGCGAGCACCTGGAGCCGGTCACCGTCATTCGGATAGTCCTCGATGACCACGAGGCGGCCCTCGGTGAACGCGCGCCCGGCGGCGCCCTCACCGGTGCCGATCCGCAGCATGAACGGTTCCACGATCTCCGAGTAGCCGCACCCGGCAACTCGGATCAGATGCGTGGGATCCGCCGGGTCGTGCATGCGGATGTTCACGGTCTCATCGCCGATCAACTGCACAGCGGCTGCGACGATCGTGTCGAGGATGTCCCGGAGCGGGGCGCGCTGCGAGAGCGCTCGCTGAATGCTCGAGAGTTGATCGAGCAGCGCATCGCGGTCGCGGAGCATCCTTCGCAACCGCGTGCTCTCCATGTCATCGCTCACGCCGCGCGCCCACCCGCCGTCTCGCGTCAGGAGCTCGAGCCCGGCCTCGGTGTAGACCACTGCAGAGGCGATGACGCCGGCAGTGATCCTGTCCTGGGCGGTGAACGGTGACCCCGCCGCGCGCTCGAGGCGCAGGGTGCTGTGCCTGCGCGACCGCAGGCCGCCCGCCGGCACCACGATGCACGGGCCCAGTAGCGGGGTCGACGCGGCGTCGGTGGTCTGCAGGTGCTTTTGAGATCGGGTGTCTGCGTCAGGGCGCTGACGTGCATGCAGCGACATGACCGCCTCACCGTGACGCAGCAGGGTCGCGACCTCGAGGCTGAGTGAGTCGATTGCGAGTTGAAGGACACCGGTGATGGCGGAAGCGTTTTGATACGTTCCGAGGGATCGGCGGAGATCCCGCCGGCTAGACGGCATGGGCGTTCACGGGTGCGCGAACACTGACCACGTGATCGAGAGTAGCCCCGGCCGCCGCGGCCGAACCTCGCGTCACCGGGCTGCGACCCTCAGCCATCCGTGTCGATGCCACACCCGCGACCCGGTCCCGTCGACCCGCCCCCGTAAGGTCAGGCGAGTCCGCCACACGCGTAGCGTTGGTGTGACGGTTGTGACAGTGCCGAACAACGCCCTGCTAAGTGCGCTGTCGAACAGACCGGCTCCCTGTCAGTGGCGCAACTTTGGCGCCGCGGGAAGTGGAGTGAGAAGCGTCGTGGCAGTGTTCGCGGTGCGGGCAGCCGGCGGTGTGTCCCATCGCGTTCACTGGCCGCCGCGACGACCATGAAAGGGCGCGGGGTCGCGCTGCTCCGACATTGCACGTCAGCTGTTTGCGTTCGGTTACGGCCAGAAGGGTCGCGCACGTCCCACATATGCTCGGAGCCGCGTCGGCGCGTGTTGCCGCGGCAGCGCGGACGATCGGAGGTAAAGGCGATGCTCGATGAGACCTACAGGTCCGCGCCGGCACGGCGTCCTGCCGGCAGTGCCGGACTCATCGTCGAGCGTTGCGGCTCGTGCGCAATCCCGAGCACAGCACGGGAATTCTTCTGAGATCATCCCGCGTCGCCCTGAAGCAATCGGAGAGCCCCGAGCCCCGGGCGCAGGGGCACGACGCGACGACGGCTGCGCGACGTGCTGCCGGTCATGTCCGCGAGACCGCGCCATTTGTGCGCGCCGCATTCGACATCACCCGCAACCTTGTTGTCATCTGCGATCCGTACGGCCGCATCATCTTGATCAACCGCGCGATGGAGCACTTCACGGGTCTTGATTGCCTTGGCGTCGTCCCCGGCGTGTGGTCTGCCTACGGGGAGCTGTTTCACCTCGACGGAGGGCCCGTCGCCGACACCACGGCTCCGATGGCGCGAGCGCTTCGTGGCGAGACCGTGCGCAACGACGAGATGGTCCTGGTCGGGGTATCGGGCCGGCGCCGAACGACGACCGTGGACAGCGAGCCCCTGTTCGATGCCGCCGGTGAACTGCTCGGAGCGATCGTTGTCTGGCACGACATCACCGATCGCCGCCATGCTGAGGACGGTCTCGCGTTTCACGAGCACCACAACCCGCTCACGGGGTTACCGAATCGAGCCCTCCTCGTGATGCTAGTGGAGGACGCGCTGGTGAGGCAGCAGTCTTTGCGGGGCTCGACGGCCGTGCTCGCGATCAACGTCGATCATTTCGCGGACATCGCCACACGCCTGGGCGATCACTCCGGGGATTACTCCGGCGACTCGCTCACCGTCGAAGTGGCGCGGCTCCTCAACGCGTCGCTCCGACGAAGCAGCGGCTCGCGTCCGCTGGACATGCTTGCCCACATCGGCGGTGACCATTTCATCGCGCTTTGCGAGGATGTCGCCGACGTGGGCGCGGCGAAGATGATCGCTCGAAGGATCGCCGGCGCGCTGGGTGCTCCGATGTCGATTTCCGGTGAGGAGCTCAGCGTCACGGCCTGCATCGGCATCACGGTGACTCGCGATCCACGACGTGACGCCGAGCCACTCATACGCGAGGCCGAGGCGGCGATGCGGCAGGCCGAGCGGCGTGGAGCGGGCCGTCACGAAACGTTCACCGGGGAGATTGGGTCGCAGCGGCGGGTGAGGAGCGCCAGTGAGTCGTCGCTCCGACAGGCTCTCGCCACGAGCGAGTTCTACGTCGAGTATCAGCCGAAGATCAGGCTGAGCACAGATCGTACTGTCGGGGTCGAGGCGTTGCTTCGCTGGATGCACCCGGAACGCGGGCTCATCTCCCCGCTGGACTTCATCCCGCTCGCCGAGGAGTTGGGGATCATCGTGCAGATCGGTGCCTGGGTGCTCGAGCAGGTGTGCCGCGATGCCATGCGGTGGCGCACAGCGCTGCCCGGCGGTCACCCACTCGTGGTCGCGGTGAACGTATCGCCTCGCCAGTTCGAGGCGAATCTGGCGGAAACGTTCGGGGGGATTATCGGGCACTCGGGGATCGACCCGGCGACCGTCTGCCTCGAGGTCACGGAGAGCATGGTCATGCAGGACGCGGAGCTGGCGATCGCGACGTTGCGCGAGCTCAAGTCCCTGGGATTGAGCATCTCGGTCGACGACTTCGGAACCGGATTCTCGTCGCTCGCGTACCTCAAGCGCTTCCCTCTGGACGAGCTCAAGATCGACAAGTCGTTCGTTGACGGCCTCGGACGCGACCCCGAGGCGACCGCGATCGTCGCCGCCGTGATGGGCATGGCGCACGCGCTCGATCTCCGTGTGGTTGCCGAGGGAGTCGAGACTGCTGACCAGGTCGTCAGGCTGCGCACGCTGGGCTGTGACGAGGCGCAGGGGTTCTTCTATGCACGCCCTGGGCCGGCGGCCGACATCGATGCCCGCCTGGTCGCCGAGGCGCACGCCACCGACAGAACGCGCCGAGGCCCCGCGAGCGCACATATCGGGAAGGTTCTGGTTGTCGATGATGCCGACGACGTCCGTCAGCTGGTGCGATCGAGTCTCGCCGCCGTCGGGTTTGAGGTCAGAGAAGCCGCCAGTGGTGAGGACGCCGTCACGATGGCGCGCCACTTCAGACCAGACTGCGTGGTCCTGGATGTCAATCTGCCCGGCATCAGCGGTTTCGATGTGTGCCGGATCCTTCGAGACGACCCAGCCAACGCCCGGACCACGATTGTCATCCTCACCGGCGATCCGGCGTCCAGCGAGAAGGTGATGGCCTTCTCCCTGGAGGCAGATGACTACGTGGTGAAGCCGTTCAGTCCACGGGACCTCGGGAACCGCGTGAACGCTGCCATTCGGAGACGCGGCGAACTGTTCGCCGCACCCACGCAATGATCAAGTCCAGCCAGACCGGCACCGCATGACCCTGGAGGTCTCTAAGTGATCGTCGTCGCAATTCTCGTTTCAGTGGTCGTCACCGTGCTCTGCGCGGTGCTCTTTACCGCAACCATCGGACCGGTCAGCCGGCGATTCAGGATCGTCAGAACGTCGTCGCCCGCCGCGCCTTCGCAGACGGCTCCGGGTATCACGCTGCGCGACGAGGTCGACGAGCTCGCGCAGTTCCTCGCCGCGTGGCAGCGGGTGACCGTCGATCGTCTGAGTGGCCGCGTCGAGCAATCGGAGGTGCTTGATGCGGGGCTCCTCGCCCACGTCGCCAAGCTCCTGAGTGCCGAGCGGATTGTCATCAGCCTGCTCGACCCGAGTGGCCTGCGCATCGTGGACGGCCACCCGGGGATCGCTGAGTCGGTGGTGGTCGGAGATTCGCCAAGCCGTCGAGCGGTGCACACAGGACAGATCTTCATTGGTGACCTGCACGCGGAGCCTTGGGGCCAGGACACGAGCGAGTTCCGCGATCGAACTGGAACGGGGCCCGTCATGGCGATACCCATGGTCAGTGGTGGGGAGAGCCTCGGCGCCGTCATGGTGCTGCGCAGCGCGGGAGAGACACAGTTCACCCGCGTCGAGTTGGATCGGGCGCGCATCCTCGTCCCGCCGCTCGCCGGCGCGGTGCGGCTGAGCAGCCTCTCCGATCAGTTGCGCAGCGACAACATTGCCGCCGATGTCGAGCGAACGCGCCTGTCCAACAGCCTTCGCATGCTCCTCGAGTCGGCGGGCGAGGGGATCTACGGCATCGACGCCGATGGGCGCTGCACCTTCATGAACACAGCCGCGGCAGGAGCACTCGGCGTCGACATCTCCGACGTCATGGGGCAGCTCACGCATCCGCTCTTCCATCACAACCGCGCGGATGGTTCGGTGATCGCATTCATCGACAGTCCCATCTACAAGGCCATGCACGGCGGCGGCAGCTGCCGCGTGGCCACCGAGGTGATGTGGCGGAGCGACGGGAGCTCCTTTCCCGCCGAGTATTCCGCGTTCCCGATCGTCGACGAGGCGGCCGTCACCGGCGAGGCGACCGGGGCAGTCATCACGTTCAATGACATCACCGAGCGCAAGCGGATCGAGGACGACCTCGCAGTGGCGCATGCGCAGGCGATGGAGGCCTCGCGCCTCAAGTCGGAGTTCCTCGCCAACATGAGCCACGAGATCCGCACGCCCATGAACGGTGTGATCGGCATGACCGGCCTGCTCTTCACCACCACGCTGAACGGCGAACAACGTGAGTACGCCGAGGCGATCAGTCAGTCGGCCGAGTCGCTGCTCACGGTCATCAACGACATCCTCGACTTCTCGAAGATCGAAGCGGGCAAGATCGATATCGAGGTCATCGATTTTGACCTCCGGGTGGTGGTGGAGGAGGCGGCAAAGCTGGTTGCTCCCAAGGCGGACGAGAAGGATCTCGAGCTCGCGGTCATGGTGGATCCGCAGATGTCGATGCGAGTACGCGGCGATCCTGGCCGGATCCGACAGATCCTCATCAACATGCTGGGCAATGCGGTGAAGTTCACCGACGCCGGTGAGGTCATCCTCAGAGTCCGCAAGGAATCGGAGCATGGCAGCGCGATCGGGGTGCGTTTCGAGGTCACCGACACCGGCATCGGGATTGACGCGGCGCAGCAGACACGCCTCTTCGAGAGTTTCATCCAGGCGGATGCTTCGACCACACGGCGCTTCGGCGGCACCGGTCTGGGGCTCGCGATCTGCAAGAAGCTGGTCGAGCGCATGGGTGGCGAGGTCGGGGTGCTGAGTGAGGCCGGGAAGGGAAGCACCTTCTGGTTCACCCTCACGCTCGAAACAGGCGCTCGCGCGCTGGGGAGACCGGCGCCGTCTCGCGCAGCGCTTCAGGACATCCGTGTCCTGGTGGTCGATGACAACAAGACCAACCGGGTCATCCTCGAGCAGAACCTCAGGGTGTGGGGGGCGCGGTCCGCGAGCTTCGAGAGCGGTCGGCACGCGCTCACCGGCATGCGTCACGCGATCGAGGGCGGCGATCCCTACCGGCTTGCCATCCTCGATTACCAGATGCCCGAGATGGACGGGATCGAGCTGGCGAGGGCGATCCGGCGCGATCGTTCGATGAACGCGATGGAGTTGATCCTGATGACATCGTCCTCGCAGCCGGGTGACACCCGGGTCGCCGAGGAAGCCGGAATCGGTGCCTTCCTGACCAAACCCGCACGAATCGCGGACCTCTACGACTGCCTGGCGACGCTGCTCGCCCCGGCCGAGGACGCGAGATCGGGGGGCGTCATCACGGAAAGCGTCCGATACACCTTCACCGAGGCGGCTCCGGCTGCGCGGGCGCGAGTCCTCGTGGTGGACGACAACCCCGTGAATCAACGAGTTGCGGTGCGCATGCTCGAGAAGATGGGCCACGTCGTGGACGTTGCCGACAACGGCGTCGGGGCGCTCGCCGCGCTCGGCCGGGTGAAGTACGACGCCGTATTGATGGACTGCCAGATGCCCGAGATGGACGGCTTCGAGGCCACTCGAGAAGTCCGCCGGCGCGAGGGCTCGGACCGGCACACGACCATCATCGCGATGACCGCGGGTGCCATGGCAGGCGATGAAGACAAGTGTCTCGCTGCCGGCATGGATGCGTACCTGAGCAAGCCCGTCATGGCGGACAAGCTCGCGAGCATGATCACGCTCTGGTTCGATCCGGATGCTCCTCGGGCGCAGATGGACTCAACGAAGCAGCAGCTCCCGGGCCTGCTCGATCAGACCTATGTGACCGGGCTGCGCGAGCTCGGCACCGACGAATTCGACAAGCTCGTACGGCTCTTCCTCAAGGATGGGCAGACGCGCATCGACGGCCTTCGCGCCGCCCAGACGATGGGGGATACGTCCGCCATGGTGAAGCTCGCACACAGTCTCAAAGGGAGCGCGAGCAGCTTCGGTGCCGGGACGCTGGCCGCACGCTGCGGCGAGCTCCAGGCGCGCGCCAGGGCGGCGGACGCGGCCGAGGACGCCAGGATGATCGACAGTGTCGACGCCGAGTTCGTGCTTGCCAGCGCCGCGCTCCGTGACGAGCTGGCCCCGGGTCCTGTAGGCGAGCAGAGCAATGGGGAACGCCGAGCCCCAATTTGAGCCAGGGGCCGGGCCCTAGTTGGGAGCGAGCGCCACGGCGCGACGAGGGCGGAGCGCGCTCAAGGCGGCCCGCTCGGCGAGCGCGGCGGCGACATCCTCGACGTCGCCGGCCATGGTCGGCCTGCCGAGGCCGAATCCCTGGCCGAGGGTGATCCCGCCCGACTTCATGAGATCGGCGACGAATTCGTTCTCGACACCTTCGGCAATAACGGCAGCGCCGCTGACGCGTGCGAATGCCATGGTCGCATCCATGGCTGCGCGCGATCCGACCTTGGTGGCGGTCATCGTGAGGCTGCGCCCCAGCTTGAGGAATTCGCTGGCTGAAGCGGCGAGGAGCTCGAGTGTGGAATGGCCCTCGCCGACATCGTCGAGAGCAAAGCGGATCCCCTCGGCCCGATACGAAGCCAGAATATCGGCAAGCGCGACATAGTCGCGAATTCGCTCGTGTTCGGTGATCTCGAGGACCACGGTTGTCGGCGCCCGCCCGGCGCTGCTCAACAGCATCAGGAGTTGATCGACTCCATGCAGCGGATCCAGGAGTGCGGCCGCGCTGATGTTCAGGAAGAGCGGCGTGCCCGCGGGGAGCTCCCTCGCATCTTCGACTGCCTTGCGGCGGCAGGCCCAATCGAGGTCCCGAATCCGGCCGCCGGTTCGTGCGGCTTCGAACACGGCTTCGACCGAGTCCATCGCCGCAAAACCCTCGGGTCGCGCGAGCGCCTCATAGCCGATCACCGCTCCGTCGTCGAGGCGGACGATCGGCTGGAACATTGTCGAGATCGACCCGCCGTCGAGGATGCGGTTCACCACCTCGGAGTACGACCGTTCGGCGATGTCGGCGGCCTCGCCGCCTTCATACGATGACCCTGCAACGCGGTCGCCGCCGGCGCGCTTGGCCTCGTACAGCGACTCGTCCGCGCGCTGCCAGACCGACAGTGGATCCGCGCCCGCGGGCGCCGCGCTCCATCCCACGGTGATGCGGACCGGGCCGGTCGGGAGCATCAATGAATGCATTGCGACGCGCATGCGCTCCGCGACCAGGTGCGCGCCGAAGACGCCCACCTCTGGGAGGAGTGCCGCGAACTCGTCACCGCCGATGCGCGCCATCACGTCCCAGCCGCGGACGAGCAGTCCGAGGGTATGACCGACGACGCGCAGCAGCGCGTCTCCCGCCACATGGCCTTCGCAGTCGTTGATCTCCTTGAGGCCATCGACGTCCAGAGAGAGCACGGCGAACGGAAGCCGCGGGATGGTCCGCAGGGCGCGGTCGAACTCGCGCCGGTTCTTCAGGCCGGTCAGTGCATCGGTGGCCGCGAGCGCTGCGAGCTCCATCGCTGCGGCGTGGATCGCATTCTCGGCGCGCACCCGTTCGATGAACCTTCCGAGATGGCTGCAGATCTCCGGGATCACACCGAGCGCCGAGCTGTGCGAGCGAGCCGCCGTCTCGCGGTAGATGACGAGAACGCCGACGACAGTTCTCCTGCCGCGGATCGGGAAGGTCAACGCACTGTGGATGTCGGCGGCGGCTGCCTCGATTGCACGTCCGCCCCGCCCTCCGACGGTCACCGACGCCACCGAGGATCCACGACCGGTCTTGACGACTCGACTCACCAGCGCCGGTCCTGCACCGAGGCCCAGCGCCTTTCCCACGGCTTCGAACGCGACGACCCCCGGGGCGCCGTCGGATGACGAATAGCGCAGCTCGACATCGGCTCCCCCCTCGCCGCGCAACCAGATCTCTCCGATGCGTCCGTCGAGTGCGCTGGTCAGCATGGTGAGTGTCTGGCGGAGAGTCACGTCGAGGTCCGCGGACTCGTTGAAGAGAGCCAGCGCCGCGATCAGCAACGACCCGGCGCCGGTGAAGGCTCGCTGGGATGCGTGCTGCTCGTGAGCGTCCCAGAACGTATCGCTCGCGACTGCGCGCACGGCCACGGATCTCGCCATGCGGCGAATCCACGTGTGACGCGAGGAGAGGCGGTACCGGCACTGATGAGTCACCGTGAGAGTGGACGGGCAACGCCCGCGATGCCACGTTGCTGGGCGTGGAAATCGTGGTCTGTACGCAACCGCACTTACGCGTCCATCCGCGACAGCACTGCGTCCTTTGGTTGCAGAGCGGTCATCAGCGCGGCGATATGTATGACAGCGCCGTGATATGTGCGTTGCGCCGTGGGCGCGCGGGATGGGGAGGGGTGGGTCCGATCCTGCCCCCGAATCCAGCGGCGAATCGCCCAGGTACCATGACCTGACCATGGATGAGGACTGCCGGGCTGCCGCCATTCAGTGCGATGGAGCGTTGACGTTGGTGTTCTCCGTCCTCGGCAAGCGCTGGACGGGTGTCGTGATCGGGGTGCTGCTCGAACGTCCGGCGCGATTCGCCGAGATCGCCCGAGCGATCCCGGGCATCACCGAGAGCATGCTTTCCGCGCGGCTCACTGAGCTCAAGGATGCGGGGCTGGTGACTCGCGAGGTGCTCGAAGGGCCACCCATCGCCTCGCTCTACCGACTGACGCCGAGCGGCGAGGCGCTCCGGCCTGCGCTCATGGCGCTTGGCGACTGGGCCGAGGCGCACCTGGGTACGGGGGAGTGAGTCAGGTCCCGACCTCGGTCGAGGGACGCATCGTCGCGACCGGTCTGACCAAGCTGTTCGGTGAGGTCAAGGCGGTGGACGGCCTGTCCTTCAGCGTCGAGCCCGGATCGGTCACCGGATTCCTCGGTCCCAACGGCGCGGGCAAGACCACGACGCTTCGCATGATCCTCGGGCTGGCCACACCGACATCCGGCACCGGGACGATCAGCGGTGTGACCTACGCTCATCTGCCGCACCCGGGCCGAACCGTCGGCGCTGTTCTCGAGGCGACCAGCTTTCACCCGGGCCGATCGGCGCGCAACCACCTCCGGGTCTTCTGCGCCGCTGCAGGGCTTCCTGACAAGCGAGCCGACGAGGTGCTCGAATGGGTCGGGCTCACGCAGGCGGCCGGCTATGCGGTGCGGGGCTTCTCGCTGGGCATGCGCCAGCGCCTGGGTCTTGCCACGGCGCTTCTCGGCAACCCGAGGGTGTTGCTGCTCGATGAGCCGGCCAACGGGCTCGACCCCGAGGGGATCGCGTGGCTTCGTGGCCTGCTCCGTCATTTCGCGGAGGTCGACGGGCGGACCGTGCTGATCTCGAGCCATGTGCTCTCGGAAGTCGAGCAGACGGTCGACCGGGTCGTGATCATCGCTCGGGGCCGGCTCATCTATGAAGGGAAGCTGGCGGACCTCGAAGGCGCCAACGGTGGAGTGGTGGTGCGGACGCCGACCCCTGATCAGCTGAGCAGGGCCGTGGCCTCACTCAATGTCGAGGTGACGTCTCGACCGGACGGGTCGCTCGCGGTCATCGGCGCGACCCCGGAGGCCGATCGGACGCGCCGCGTGGGAGGCGCACATCGAACTGCACGAACTTCGCGCCGGAGGCTCCAGCCTCGAGACGACCTTCCTGCGCCTGACCGCGGACGCGACCGCACCACCGGAGCCGAGCGCGTGATCAACCTGCTCCGCGCCGAGTGGCGAAAGGTGACCACCATCAAGCTGGGATGGGGAATGCTCCTCGGTGCAATGGCGCTCGCGGCCCTCGGCGTCGTGGCGCAGATCGCGAGCAATGGCGTTCGCGGGAACTTCGCCCTGCCGCTGAGCGCGGCTGCGACCCAGCGCGCGATCGCCGCCTCCGCGAGCAGCGCCTATCTGTTCTCCGTAGTCGTCGGGATCATCCTGATCACCACCGAGTTCCGCCATTTCACGTCGCGTCCGACGTTCCTCATCGAGCCGCGACGCGGTCTGGTCATCGTGGCGAAATTGATCGTGGCGTCGCTCGTCGGCATCATCTATGGAGTCGTGTGCGCGGCGCTGACCGCCGCCATCATGGCGCCGTGGTTCGCGGCCATGGGCGTCACCATCGGATGGACCGACAACGGCGTGCTACTGACGATGCTCAGCGATCTCGTCGTCATCGCCATCTTCGCCGTGGTCGGCATTGGCGTGGGCGTCCTGGTGCGCAATCAGATTGCGGCCATCATCGGCGCGCTCGTGTACCTGTTCGTGCTCGAGCCGCTCATCGACATCATCCCCGTGATCCAGAACGTGTATCCGTATCTTCCAGGTGCTGCCGCCGCGGCGATCACGGGGGCCAGCCGAGGGAACGCCTCCCACCTCGATGCCGTTCAGGGTGGCTTCGTGTTGCTCGGCTGGGGATTGGTTTTCGCGGCAGGCGGGTGGCTGTTCACCATCCGCCGTGACATCCCCTAGCGCTCTCTCAGCTTCGCGAGACGATGTCCGGTGCGCTCGGGCGCGGGGGCCGGCGGCGCGGCAGCGCGATGATCTTGGCTCCGCCGCCGAGCGGTGTCGCGCGAACCGAGCGATCCCGCCCGTCGTGTTTTGCCGAGTACATGGCGCGATCCGCCGCCCCCAGCAGCTGATCCAGGGTGACACCGTGCGTCGGATACGTCGCGACCCCGATCGAGGCGGTGAGCCCTTCCACGCTGCATTCGTGGGGCATCACCACACCGCGCACCGCGCCGCGGACCGCTTCGGCGGCGATCCACGCTCCCTCAGCGGAGCATTCGTGGAGCAGCAGCACGAACTCCTCGCCCCCGAGCCGCACCACCGCATCGGCGCCGCGAACGGCGGTGCGCAGCTGAGCGGCGACACGCTGGAGCACAACATCGCCGATGGCATGGCCACTGGTGTCGTTCACGGTCTTGAAATGATCGAGGTCGACGAGGAGCAGGGACAGTTGCTGGCGATCGCGAGCGGCGCGGGCGATGTCCCGTTCGCCCGCATCACGCAGCCAGCGGCTGTTGTAGAGGCCGGTGAGCGGGTCGGTCATCGCCGCGTTGACAAGCTCGACATACAGTTGCGCGTTCCGCCACGCCGATGCCGCGACGTGCGCGAACAGTGACGCGGCCTCGAGTTCGTCGGCGCTGAACTGGTCGATGCCGAGACGCCAGCAGTTGATGATGCCGAGCTTGTGCTCGGTGGCGACGAGCGGCACGAGAAGGAGCGACTCCTGCACGTAGGATGTCCCGGGAATCTGCCGCGCCAGCGGATGCATCGACGTGTCGGGGATGTTCTGCGGTGTGCCTTTCGCGAAGGCCCATCCCGTGATGCCGGCGTCGAGCGCCATGCTGTTCGCCATGATCTCGTCGCGATCGGGGCCGGTGGCCACCAGCGGAATCAGGCGGAAGGTCTCGTAGTCGGCTTCGTAGATCGCCATCTCGGTGACGGGCACGACGTGACTCATCTGGTCCGCCATGACGCCGAGAATGCGCAACGGATCGTGCTCGCTCTGCAGCGCCAGCGCGGCGTCGCTGAGCGCACGGGCCAATCCCCGTCTCGGGCGGGGACTCGATATGCTGCCCACAGGCGCCACGGCGTCGGGGGTCGAAAGCTCGGTTGCGGGAGCGGCGACACGCGTGGGGGAGACGCGTCGCTGCGCAAACCACGTCGCGTCGACGACCTCCATCGTGGTGTCGCCCGCGAGCGCGTGCGGCAAGACCGGGCGGCCGAGCAGCCAACCCTGGCCGAACTGCACGCCGAGCGACTGCAGTGTCTCCTGCTCACGTTGGGTCTCGATGCCCTCAGCGATGACGCGCGCGCCGATGTGCCCGCTGAACGACAGCAGTGCGACCACGAGTGCTCGGCGAGCGCGATCCGCGTCGATGGCCGTGATCAGCGAACGGTCCACCTTGATGAACTCAGGCCGCAGCTCCGCGATGACGCGCATGCTGGCGTGACCGGCGCCCGCGTCGTCGACCGCGATCCGGAAGCCGCGCGCCCGCAGCTCGGCGGCGATCCGCTGGAGGAGCGCGAGGTCGGGAACGGGCTCGCGCTCGCTGAACTCGAGGACGACGGACGCGGGGTCAACGCGTGCGTCGTACACCGCCTTGTCGAGGGCTGCGACGCCACGCTGGTCGACCAGCGTGCCGATGAGCACGTTGACGAAGAGGTCGGCCTCGCCGATGTTGGATGCCGCCTGCAAAGCCGCACGTACGCAAGCGAGATCGACTGCGGACTGCATGTTGAGCGCGGCCGCCGCGCCGAAGAGCTGATCAGGGGTGCGGATCCGTGTCCGCGGGGGGAACCGCGCGAGCGCCTCGTACCCGATCACCGTGTCGTTGACGAGGCGGACGATCGGTTGCAGCGCCGAGACGATGGTTCCGCTGGTGAGCAGCGAAGCGATGGTGCCGCGAAGCCGGCTGTCGGGCACCAGCGAGCCGGGAGCATCGAAGCGCTCGACATGAGGCTGGACTTCGGCGGACCACGCTGCCGCGAGCATCGCTGCGACGACCTCGAGGATCGGGCTCAGCGACGGCCCGCACCCGGGACCCCACACGCTGAGGACGGCGACGACCCGATCGCGACAGGTGACCGGGACTGCGATCACGTCTCGCTCCTCGGCCGCATTCGGGAGCGCCTTTGCCAGTGCCGAATCGGTGGTCAGGCGTCGGAGTGTCTCGGAAGCGGCGGCCGCGCCGAAATACGGGCGCCGGAGCCGGACGGGCTGGCGCAGCGATTCGACGCCGTCCAGCGGGATCCGCATGCCGACCATGGTCGATGCCAGTCGTGAGGACAGCCGGGCGACCGACGTGGGAGGGATGTTGACGGCGAGCACGACGGCCATGTCGGACTCCACCGCACTGACGATCGATGCAACCTCCAGGGCCGCGAGGACTTCCACCACCTCGGCGGCAGCCTCCTTGGGGCTGCGCATGGCGGGGAGCGCATGTCCCAGGCGCGTCAGGACCTCGAGGCGTGGATCGGGAGACCGTGGAGCCACGAGATGAGTGTGCTGCGTCCAATCGCGAGCACCGACAACGGAACGGTCTCTTTCCATTGGCAAATCACCACATTTCGCGCCGGCGATCCGAAGGCGCCCGAGCGCGGTATGTAAGTAGAGGCTTACAGACTGGCCAAGGCAGGCTCTTCCGGGTGCGGAAGAGCGGCGTACGCTTCGCGAGATGACCCGCTGTCCAGCCTGTGGCCACACGAACCAGGAGGGGGCGAAGTTCTGCTCCGAATGCGGAGGCGCGATGTTCCCGGTGACGGCGGTACCCCGGGAGGAACGCAAGGTCGTCACCGTCCTCTTCGCCGACCTGGTCGGGTTCACCTCCCGTTCTGAGCGCCTTGATCCCGAGGACGTTCGCGCCCTGCTCTCGCCGTACTACGCGCGGTTGCGCGCCGAGTTGGAGCACTTCGGCGGGACGGTCGAGAAGTTCATCGGCGACGCGGTCATGGCACTCTTCGGGGCTCCCGTGGCCCATGAGGACGACCCCGAGCGGGCCGTTCGGGCGGCGCTGGCGATTCGCGACTGGGTGCTCGAACAGCAGGCCGACCTCCAACTTCGCATCGCCGTCAATACCGGCGAGGCACTGGTTGCGCTGGGAGCACGCCCCGACCAGGGGGAGGGGATGGCGTCCGGCGACGTCGTCAACACCACATCGCGGCTCCAGACCGCCGCCCCCGTCAACGGCATCCTGGTGGGGGAGACGACGCACCGCGCCACCGCACACGTGATCACCTACCGCGATGTCCCCCCCGTCTCCGCGAAGGGCAAGGTCGAGCCGGTGCGCGCCTGGGAGGCCCTCGAGGCACGCTCACGTATCGGGGTCGATCTGGGCCCGTCGATTCGTGTGCCGCTGGTCGGCCGGACGCACGAGTCGCAAGTCCTCAGTGACGCGCTGGATCGGACTCGGCGCGAGCGGTCCTCGCAACTGGTCACCCTGGTGGGCGTTCCCGGCATCGGCAAGAGCCGGCTGGCGGCGGAATTGTTCGAAGCAGTCGACCGAGATCCGACCCACGTCGTCCTCTGGCGGCAGGGCCGTTCGCTTCCCTACGGGGACGGCGTGACGTTCTGGGCGCTGTCCGAGATGGTGAAGGCCCAGGCGGGGATCCTCGAAACCGACGGCCACGATGAAGCAGAGGGCAAGCTCTGCGCGGCCGTTGACGCGCTCTTTTCCGATCCAGACGATGCGCAGTGGGTCACTTGCCATCTGCGCCCCCTGGCCGGGTTGAGCACCGCGGCCGAAGCTTCCGGCGACCGCCGTGACGAGGCATTCACGGCGTGGCGCCGATTCTTCGAGGCCCTGTCGGAGCAGAACCCGCTGGTGCTCGTGTTCGAAGACCTCCACTGGGCTGATGACAACCTGCTCGATTTCGTCGAGCACCTCGTTGACTGGGCGGCCCACGTTCCCATGCTCGTGGTCTGCAACACGAGGCCCGAGCTGTTCGAGCGGCGGCCGGGATGGGCAGGGACCGTCCGTAACGCAACTCGCCTCTCGCTCGCTCCGTTGTCGGACGACGAGACCGCGCGCCTGATCAGCAGCCTGAGCGAGCACCCGGTGATGTCCGCTGAGACACAGCAGGCACTGCTGGCGCGCGCCGGGGGCAACCCCCTGTACGCGGAGCAATACGTGCGCATGCTCGCCGAGCGCAGTGACCTCGACGAGCTGCCGCTTCCGGAGACGGTGCAGGGGATCATCGCGGCGCGACTGGACGCGTTGTCCCTCGACGAGAAGCGTCTGCTCCAGGACGCGGCGGTGCACGGGAAGGTCTTCTGGCTGGGCGCGGTGAGCGCCGGGGTCGACCGCCACACCGCCGAGTTGCGCCTGCACGCGTTGGAGCGCAAGGACTTTGTGCTGCGGGCGCGCCGATCCTCGGTCGCCAACGAGGTCGAGTACGCATTCATGCACGTGCTCGTGCGCGACGTCGCGTACGGCCAGATCCCGCGTGGCGAGCGAGCCGAGAAGCATCGACTCGCCGCGGAGTGGATCGCCTCGCTGGGACGCACGGAGGATCACGCGGAGATGCTGGCCCACCACTACATCAGCGCACTCGAGCTTCGCAGGGCAGCGGGACAGTCCATCGACGCGGTGTTCGCGCAGCGGGCACTCGCAACCCTCCGTGATGCCGGCGACCGCGCCTACTCCCTGAACGCGTACGCGACCGCGGCGGGTTTCTACGCAGCGGCACTCGAGCTGGCATCGCCCGCAACGCTCGATCGGGCTCGGCTGCTGTTCGCCGTGGGGCGATCGCGCCACATCGCCGGCAACTCCGATGGGGAGCTGCTCGCGACCGCCAGCGCAGCCCTGCTCGAATGCGGCGATCGCGAGAGTGCCGCCGAAGCCGAGACGGCGCTCACCGAGCTCAACTGGCTGCGCGGTGACGCCGACGAAGCGATGCGGCATCTGGACCGCGCCCGCGATCTCGTCGACTCGCAGGAGGCGAGCCGCGTCAAGGCCCACGTCGTGAGCACCGTCTCTCGCTACCTGATGCTCGCAGGACGGAGCTCCGAGTCGATCCGAGTCGGTCGTGAGGCGCTCGCGATGGCAGAGCTGTTCGGGCTCGATGAGGTGCGCGCGAATGCGCTGAACAACGTTGGCGCCGCACGTTGCCAGAGCGGCGATCCCGGCGGCATCGCCGACCTCGAGCAGGCGGTGGCAGTGGCTGATCGGGCCAACGCTCCCCGCGAGAACAGCCGCGCGCGGGCAAACCTGGCATCGGTGCTCTGGATGCGCGGCAGCCTCGATCGATCAGCCGCCGTGAGCGAGGAATGCCGGCGTTCGGCAGAGCGATTTGGGCAGCACTTGGTGGTGCGGTGGGTGCGCGGCACG
The DNA here is from genome assembly GCA_963777445.1 of Candidatus Dormiibacterota bacterium. Lineage (GTDB taxonomy): Bacteria > Chloroflexota > Dormibacteria > Aeolococcales > Aeolococcaceae > Palsa-851. The sequence goes on from CAVZQR010000005.1 coordinate 182,829, forward strand.
AGAGCGCGTGAGGAGTACGTCCGCGGCCGCTGGGACCAGGCGTCCGAATGTCTCGAGGCCTTTCTGTCCGAGGTTGAAGCCGGCTCTCCGCATTACCTCGCGGCTGATTGCTACATGATCCGATCCGACATCCGCCTCGGCCGCGATGATGTTGATGGAGCGATCGGCGACGCGGAGCAATCGCTCCACCTCGCAAGGGTCGCGAAGGATCCGCAGATGCTCTATCCGGCACTCGCCAAGGCGGCGTACGTCTTCAGCGAAGCCGGCAACTGGAATCATGCGAGCGCCCTCGCCGGCGAACTGCTCGAGCAGTTGAGCATCGGCCGCGTCAACAGCACGCTCATCGCCAACTCGTTGCACGAGCTGGCGTGGACCCTCTCGCGCGCGGGACGGGGGCCTGAGCTGCTTGCGATCCTCCCGGAGGAGCCCCTCCCCTGGGTGCGCGCCGCATGGTCGTTTGCCTCAGGAGACCTGCAGGGTTCAGCGGATATCTGTGCTGCGATGGGCGCGCTGACCGAAGAGGCTCGAGACCGGCTCTGGCGCGCCGAGTCGCTGGTCGAGCAGCACCGCAGACCCGAGGCGGACAGCGAGTTGCAGCGCGCGCTGGCCTTCTATCGCTCGGTCCGGGCGACGCGATACATTCGAAAGGGTGAGTCACTGCTCGCCGAATCGGCGTGAAGCCCGGCGTGGAGCCGGCCCCGTATACCGAGGCGCGGGCAGCGCTGCTCAGCAAGCGGTCGGAGATCGTCACCAAGGTCGACGAGCTGGGTGCGCACGATCCTGCCGAGATCGCCAATCTCGGTTTCGGCAAGCGCATCGGCGACGGCACGCTGTACGCGGTCGAGCGGCTGACCGACGCCTACCAGGCGCGCACCATCTACGCCACCGTTGCCGACATCGACCGCGCACTCGAGCGGATCGATTCGGGTACGTACGGACTCTGCATCGGGTGTGGCATGCCGATCCCGGAGGAACGCCTGCAGGCGGTGCCGTGGGCTGCGCACTGTGTTCCGTGCAGCGCGAAGCCTGCCAAGTCGAAAGTGGTGCGCTGACAGAGCCCTTCGGCGTCAGCTGCCCCCGTGATCGAAGCTCGCTACGACGCTGCCATTGCGGCGGCGACGACCAGGCTCGGGTTCAGACAGGCGCCATGATGAGCGACATGCGCATGGCGTTCGCCCCTGTGATGCAAGATGATCGACCTACAGCGGAGGATGGTCCGCGAACACATGATGCCGCCGGTGGCTGGAGGGACTGACATGGATGTAATGAGCGCGCAGGATGCGGCGTTCCTCCATGTCGAGAATGGCAGCAATCCGATGCACATCGGGTCGGTGGCAGTCCTCGAGGGCCCGGCTCCCGCATACGGCGATCTGGTGCGGCTGATCGCCTCCAAACTGCCCCTGGTGCCACGGTATCGCCAGAGGGTGCGTTTTGCGCCGGTCGGGCTCGGGCGCCCGGTGTGGGTTGACGACCCGCACTTCCAGATCCTTTACCACATACGCCACACCGCGCTTCCGCCGCCGGGTGGCAGGGACGAGCTTCGCAATCTCGCCGGCCGCGTGTTCGCGCAGACCCTGGATCGCAGCAAGCCCCTGTGGGAGCTCTGGATGGTCGAAGGGCTCGAGGACGGCCGCTGGGCGGTGATCTCCAAGGTGCATCACTGCATGGTCGACGGGGTCTCCGCCACCGACCTGCTCACCGTCATGTTCGACTCGGTCGACGACGCACCTCCCGTGCATCCGCCCTCTGCCCAATGGGCCCCTGAACCCGAACCGGGACGCTTGACGCTCGCCGCCCACGGCGTGGTGCGGACGGTCACGGACCCGCTCGGGCGTCTCCGTGACCTCACCGGAGGGCTCCCGATAACGGTCGATCCGCGAACCCGTCTCGCCGAGGGCGCTGTGTTGTTGCGCTCACTCGCCGAGTGGACCAAGCGCTCGGCGACGTCGCTCAACGGTCCGATCGGCCCGCATCGCCGGTGGAGCTGGGCGGAGGCCAGTCTCGACGATGTGAAGACGGTTCGCCACGGCCTTGGCGGGACGGTCAACGACGTCGTGCTCGCGGCGATCACCGCCGGGTTCCGGAGTTTGCTCATCCATCGGGGTGAGGACGTGTCCAATCGGGTCGTCCGGACCCTGGTTCCGGTTTCGGTGCGTGCCAACTCGGAGCGCGGCGTCTACAACAACCGCGTGTCCGGCATCTTCCCGGGGCTGCCGGTCTCGATCGCGGACCCGGCCGACCGTCTCAATGCGATCGCGGCGCAGCTCTCCATGCTCAAGAGCTCGAAGCAGGCGGTCGCCGGCGATGCGCTCGTGAAGCTCGCCGGCTTCGCTCCACCGATGCTGCTCTCGCTCGGCTCGCGGCTCGCGGCCCGGACGCCGCAGCGCGCGCTCCAGACGGTGACCACCAACGTTCCCGGCCCTCAGTTTCCGCTCTACGTCGTCGGCCGCCGGATGGTCTATTCGTATCCGTACGTGCCGATCATGGGCAGCGTGCGCATCAGCATCGCGATCTTCTCGTACTGCGGGCGTTTCTTCTTCGGCATCACCGGTGACTACGACTCGGTCACCGACATCGACGTGCTCCGCGACGGCATCGAGGAGGGGATGCGTGAGCTGGTGCTCGCCGCCGGAGGCTCGGGGCGGGAGACAGCGCGGCCTCGCCGCAAGCGAGCCCCACGCAGCTCACGCGCGCGCTCGGTCTCGTCGGACGGTCAGGCGGCCGCGGTCCGTATCGGAAAGAGGTGACGGGCCAGGGACGGCGGACGGAACGGCCGCCAGGCGCCCTCGGGTTGCGCCAGGCGGTCGGCGATCACCCAGAGCACCGAGGCGTTGTGACCCATGCCGAGGTGACTGCTGTAGACGGCGACGTTCTCGTGGCGCCGGCCGGATGTGTTGATGCAGGCACGCCAAGGCACGACTCCATCAAGCCGTGAGTAGACGGCGGTGGTGGGTACCGGGATCGGCAGCGACAGACTTTCGCGACCGGGCACCGACCCCGGGCTGACGTGGAGAACGCCCAGCCGGCGGTAGGTCGCGTGCGCCCGGCTGTCGCTCGGGTCGTTGAGGCCGAACGGGCTCCCCAGCGTGATGACCTGACGCACGAGTGACGGCCGCGAGCGGGCGAGCTCCCGCGCGAAGATGCCGCCGAGACTCCATCCCACGAGGCTGACCGGCCGACCCAAGCCGCGCTGCAGCTCGTCAAGCCGTTCAGTCATGCCACTCAGAATTGCCGGGGTCGGGCCGAGGTTGCGGCCGAGCCGCCACCCATACACGTCATAACCGAGCGAGCGAAGATATGCCCGCATCGTCGCTGTCGAACCGTCTTCGCCGAGAAGGCCGGGCAGCACGAGCACTGGGTGGCCGTCACCTCGCGGCGCCCGGAGCAGCAGCGGCGCTGACGCCAGCATGGCGCCGTAGTCGGCGATCGCGCGGCCCGGCTCGCTGATGAAGAGTGCGAGCGAGGGACGCGACGTTTCGGTCACCACTGGTTCATACCACTCGAGACGTACCCGTGGGTGAGTACGTCCAGGGTTGGTGCTCCCGGGAGGACGTGCGCCCGGCCGGCGTCCGCGCCACCACCACCTAGAGCGGGGTGATCCCCCATGTGCTGATGCTCGATTCTCCAGGTTGCAGCACGATCAGTCCGGCGCCGGAGTTGAACCCGTCGGGGGCGCAGGTCATCGGCTCGATCGCCAGGCTGCGGCGACGGCGGGCGGCGTCGGACAGCGTGTCGCCGCTGTAGATCATCGCGTACCGATGCGAACCGTCCATCCATACGCACACGCCGCCGTTCCCGTCCGGCCCCTCGAGCGAGATCCTGATGATGCCGTCGTCATCGCCGCGGAGCCGCCCAAAGGCGGTGTCCAGCACGCGCGGTCCGATCACCCGAGGGCTGCGGAAGTCGAGGTCGGTTCCGTCAACGGCGCGCTCGGCACCGAATGGGATGCCGCGTCCGTCCGTCTCGAGGGTCGTGCCGGCCGGGACGTGCAGCAACGCACCGTCGATCAGACCATCGCCGGCGAGCCGGACGTAAGGATGGGCGCCGGCGCCGAACGGGCACGGCACCTGACCGCGGTTGGTCGCGCTGACGCGCACCGTCACGCCACTCGCGTCCAGCGAATAGGTCGCGCTCAGACCGAGGGTGAAGGGGTAGCCGCCCTCCGGCGGCAGCTCGAGTGCCAGGGTCACCGACGCGCTCGACCGGTCGACGAGGCGCCAGGATCTCGTGCGCGTGAGGCCGTGGATCGCGCTTCCGGTCCTCGGCTCGGTCACCGGCAGTCGATATTCCCGACCGGCAAAGCGATATGTGGCGTCCGCGATGCGGTTCGGCCAAGGGATGAGCAGGTCCCCGCGACTCCCGTCGTCCCGCTGTTCGCGGCCGTATCCGTCGATGATCGGGACGCGGCACCCGTACTCGCGGAGCCCCGCGCCCCGCTCGACGACGACCGCGCGTTGCTCGCCGCACGTCAGCTCGTACTGACGCCCGGACGGGGGAGCCGTCACAACAGGGATCGAGGATCCAGTGGCGACCTCGGGGAGCGCTGCTCCGGCAGGACCACCCGTTCCAGCTCAGTCTTGATGACGGAATAGCATTCACAGGACACGGCCTCGAGGCCCGCGCGGTCGACGATGGTGACGTGGCCGCGGACGTAGCGGATCAGCCCGGCCCGCTGCAGAATCCCCGCCGACACCGAGACCGTCGACCGCCGGGCACCGAGCATCTGACCAAGGAACTCCTGGGTGATCATGAATTGGTCGGAGCCGACCCGATCATGGCTCATGAGCAACCAGCGGCTGAGTCGCTCCTCACTGGAGTGGAGGCGGTTGCAAGCGGCGGCCTGCGAGATCTGACCGAAAAGCGCCTGAGTGTATTTGTCCACCAAGGCCTGGAACGCGCTGCTGCGCTCGAACCAATTGAGAAACGACGTCGCGTCCATGCGCAGGCTGTGCCCCGCCACCTGGGAGATGGCACGCACCGCAAGGCCACTGAGCGGCACCAGTGGCACGCCGACGATCCCCTCATTGCCGATGGTGGCCACCTCGACGATGGCGCCGTCGTGCAGTGGCGTGACCAGGGAGATGACGCCATCGATCGGGAAGTAGAGGGCTTCGATCGGCGCCCCAGGTTCAAAAAGAACCGTTTTGACGGGCAGGGTGACGTTTCTCACAAGACCGAACAGCTCCTGTCGCTCCGACGACGGAAGGGCTGTGAGAATCCTGTTCTCACCCGCCGAAGCGACCGCAGGGGTCGCGTCGTGGTTCATACCTGGACTTGTCTTGACATCGACCTATGTGCGCTGCGGGACAGACGTGGTGCTCAGAGTGCTCCAGATTATGACTCACCAGAAGGGACGACAACGGGCGCGCAGTTCGCTGCGATCAAAGGAGAGGCTGGCGCGTGGCTGCAGAACGCAGTTTCCCGGAGCCGGGGGTGCTGGACCCCGGCGATCAATTCTGGCTCGAGGCGATGGCCGACGCCGTGCTCATCGTTTCACCGGTGTACGCCCGCGGGCGGCAGGTCACGGATTTCCGGGTGGACTTTGCAAATGCCGCCGTCGCTGAGCTCTCGGACGAGTCCAGCGTGGATCGCCTCCGCCCCGGGACCCTCATCGGTAGCCGGTTTCTCGACCTCGACGGCGGAGCGACGACCGCGGTCCTCGCGGCCATGCGTCGCGTGCTCACCACCGACGTTCCCTGCGCCATCGACGGGTTGTGCTATCGCGTCCTCCGTGCAGGGGTCCCGACCGACCAGGTGCGCGACATGCGTATCAGCAGACACGGCGACCGGCTCCTGATCACCCTGCGCGACGTCACCGCTCGAGAGGAGTCCGAGCAGGGGGTGCGCCGGAGTGAGAGGAGCCTTCGCGCACTCGTCGACGGCGTCTTCGATGAGGCGTTGATGATCGTCGATCCGGCCGGCAATGTGCTCAGCTGGAACACCGGCGCGGAGCGCATCTTCGGATACACGGGCGCCCAGATGGTGGGGCAGCACTATTCCGTGCTGTACCCACGCGGATGGCCGCTCACAGCCCCTCTCGAGGCTGCCGACACCCACGATATCGAGCGCCTGCATGAGACATGGCAGGTGCGCAAGGACGGCAGGCAGTTCTGGGCCGGCGTGTCGATTACGGCCATACATGGCGACAACGGCGAGCTTCGCGGCTTCTTCTCGGTGACCCGGGATCTGACCGAACAATCGGAGCAGCGGCGCCGCGATCTGCGCTACTCCCTGGTGCGCGCGCTCACCGATTGCACCGACGTCGACGCGGCCGCCGACACACTTCTGAACCTGACGACCCTCGCACTGGGCGCGACATTCAGCGAGATGTTCGTCGCCCGTCAGGAACATGGGCGTCTCAACTCCACATCACGTCACGCATTCCCGCGCGCCACCCTCGACGCACTCGATGAGGCAGCGGACGGCACGGCGGGACCGCTCGAGGCGCTCATCGCGCGTGTGCGAACCACCGGAACGACGGTGATCATGTCCGACCTCAACGAGCTTGGATCCTCGGCGCAGGTCGCCGCCGCCGTGTCCCTCGGGGTGCGCTCGGCGATCGCGTGCCCGCTCAAGACCGGCGCCGGCATCGTCGGTGTGATCGCCTATTTCTTCGAAACCCTGCCGAGCGCTGAGACGCTCACCACCGAGACGATCACCGAGATCGGCGCCGAAGCCGCGCACGTCGTCACGCGCATCCGAACGCAGGGTGCGCTCCGTGATGAGGCGGTTCGCATGGCGGAGCTGGCGAGCACCGACCGGCTGACGGGGCTGAAAAACCGTCGCGAGTTCGACCGCATCCTCGGCACGATTCCCCGGCAGTCCTTTGCGATCCTCGCCATCGACGTGGACCACCTGAAGCGCGTCAACGACGAGTTCGGGCACGAGGCCGGGGACACCGTGCTGCGCACGGTGGCCACGACGCTGGCGCTGATGCTCCGTGGATGGGACGTCATCGCGAGGGTCGGCGGGGACGAGTTCGCCGCCATCCTGCTCGATGTCGATCCCGCTGAAGCTGCTTCGGCCGCGCAACGGCTCCGGGCCGCGATGCACCTGGTGCCCACCCCCGGAGGCAGGTCGAACATCAGCCTCGGCTGGGCATCCGCACCGGCCGGCACCGATCCCATGTCCGCGTGGCGCCGCGCTGACGAGTGCCTCTACGAGGCCAAGCGGAGCGGTCGCGACCGGGTCGTCGGTCGCCACGTCGACGGCGCGGAGCACGTCACACCGTCGGGTTCGTCGGTCACCGAGCTCATCGGAGAGCTGGTCAATGGACTGCCGATCCATGCGGTGTATCAGCCGATCGTCGACCTCAACGATGGACACGTCGTCGGCTACGAGGCACTGGCGCGGCCCGAGGGTTTCGGGCCGTCTGACAGCGTCGAGACGCTCTTCGAAGTGGCCCATCGCTCTGGGCACATCCGCGATCTCGACTGGCTCTGCCGCCGTGCCGCGTTGAGCCAGGCGGCGTCCCTGCCGGCAGGAATTCTGCTGTTCATGAACGTGAGCATGGCGGCCCTGCTCGACCCGCTCCACGACGTGGACCAGCTCATGCTGCTGCTCGAATGGACCGGCCGGTCGCCGCACCGCCTGGTCCTCGAGATCGGCGAGCACGAGAGCGTCCGCGACCTCGATCGCCTCAAGCTGGTGCTCACCTCGTACCGATCGGCGGGTATCCGCTTTGCCATCGACGACCTCGGTGAGGGATTCGCGACGACCGAACTGCTCGAGACATCGCAACCGGAGTTTGTCAAGCTGGCGCGAAGTCTGACCATGAACTCGGCCCGAAAGAGCTCGCGTGCGGCGATCAAAGCCGCCTTGACGTTTGCTCGCGCTCACGATTCGACCGTCATCGCCGAAGGCGTGGAGAACGAGCTGGTCAGCGACCGGATCCGTTCGTTGAACATTCCGCTGGGACAGGGCTTCGGCCTCGGGCGGCCCACCGTCGCGGCGGATCTGACGGACTCGGCGGCCGCATGGAGAACCCGCGACACATTGCGTCCGCTGCGTCCTCGCAACCCGCAGACGCGCCTCCGGGTTGCCGCACCGGCGGCTGAGCAGGATGACGGCAACGGCGAAGCGGATCTCCCGGTACCGAGCCAGACCGCGCGGCGGGCCGGCGACCTCAAGGGACACCGGCTGGTGCGGCGCTCCACGTCCTCGGGGAGGGCTTCATAGATGAGCGCTCGCTTGTCGAAGTCGCGGCAGGAGCCGCTCGGACCCGACGAGACGTTCAGCGCGTTGGTGACCCGGCTGATCATCACCAACCGGGCGGAGCGGGCCAAGCGGGAGAGCACCAGGCCGACGATCGTGTCAAACGTTCCGGAGTCTCGAAGTGATGGCCGCCGCGAGCCGCGCAGCGGCTCCGGAGCCGAGTCCTAGAAACAACGAGGGTTCGGCGAGTTCGAGCTCCAGCAGCAGGGGCGCGCCCTCTCGGTCTCGGACCAGGTCGACGCGTGCGTAGAGCAGCGCGGCACGCGGCCAGGGGAGCGCGTCGAGCGTCGCTTCGGCGACAGCCATCTCGTCTGCATCGGGAGCTCGCTGCGTGATGTCCTCGAGCGCCCAGAGCTGATCCGTCGCGGTCCCCGGGGTCCGGAGCAGCGCCGCTTTCCGAATGGCGTGCGAGAACGTTCCGTCGATGTAGATGAGACCGGTCTCTCCTTCCGCGTCAACCGAGGGGATGTACGGCTGCACCATCACCGCCCTGCCCTCGGTAAGGAGTCGTTGGACATGGACGCGCGCGGCCCCATGGTCGTCGTCGGCGTATCGAGATGTGTTCTGCGAGCCCGACGAGACCGATGGTTTCACGACGATCTCACCTTCAGGAAGAACGACGGAACCCGCCCTCGACCCGATTTTGACCCAGGTTGTCGGGACAGTCGGAATGCCCGCTCGGGCGAGCTCGCGCATGTATGTCTTGTCGGTGTTCCAGGTCAGGACGGGGACGTCGTTGAGCACCCGGGGTACGCGGGAACACCACGTCAGGAAGGCGTCGCGCCGTTCCGCGTAGTCCCACGTCGAGCGGATCACCACCAGTCGGAACTCGTCCCATCGAACCGATGGGTCGTCCCAAACGCGCGGTTCGGCGACGACGCCGACCTCCTTGAGGGCAGGGATGAGGCGGCGCTCGTCGTCGTCGAGATCGGGGAGCACCGAGCAGGTTGCGAGGGCGACGTCAGCCAGGTGAAGAGCCTCCTTGGCGGGGTGCCGTTCGGCCGTCGACGGTCTTGGCCGGGGCCGGAATCATGATCGCCGTGGCGAACGACCGGGACTTTGTACGCCAGCGGACCGCCGCAACGACCCGTTCTGTGGCTTTAATGACGCCATTGATGCAAGGCGACTGGTCTTGACGCGCACCTGGCCGCCCGGGTCCCGTCGTCACACGACATCGACCTTCCGATGATGGAAGAGCGGTTCATGACGATACGAGGTCAGCGGCTTCGCTACCTCGTCGGCGGACGTGGGAAACCGCTGGTGCTTTGCCATGGGTTCCTCAGCTCGGCTGAGGAGTTCGGCGGACGCTTCAGTGAACTCGGTGCCTATCGCACCCTGATCATTCCCGATCTCCCTGGTAATGGCGCCTCGCCGCCGCTGCCGGGGCGGCATTCATCCGGAGCGATGGCCGATCTGCTCTTCGACCTGCTCAGCGAGCTCGAGATCGACAGGTTCGATGTCGGTGGCCTCTGCCTCGGCGCGACCGTCGCCTGCGCGCTCGCCAAACGAGCGGGGGAGAGGGCTGAGCGCCTGGTGCTGCACACACCGCTGCTGTCTCCCGATCTCATGCGGCGGCGTTATCGAGATCAGGTGCGCCTGCTCAGCAGGCGACCGATGTGGGATGGCGTCGTCTGGCTCAGCCGCCAGCGCTGGATCAGCGACCTCTACAAGCGGTTCGTGATCGTCGAGGGCGACGTCGACGACCGGACGGCCGATATCAACTATGCGAATCAGCGCCGCGCCGATCCGCGGGCGGCGAGGGAATGGCTCAACGACTGCCTGCGCCGGGACGACGTCGAAGTCGTGGCGGCTCGCGCCGAGAGAACCCTCATCATCGTCGCCCGTCACGATCGCCTGGTGGACGTTGATCGCCTCAAGGAGCTCATCGCGACGCTCCCCAGCCTCAAGGTGTTCACCGACAGCGATCAGGGGCATGGCTGGAACGAGGCGGCGGTGCACCGCCAGCTCGAGGTGCTCAAGGCTTTCTTCGGCAATTGCGAGGGGATGCCAGTGGGCCGCGCTCACGACCCCGCCGCGAGCCTCGTGTCCAACGGGAGCGCGGTCCACGGACGACCAGCCCTCCGCGACACCGTGACGCTTCCGCTGTCACCGACCTGAGCCTGACCTCGCCGGTGCGATCCGCGTGACCGGGTCGCCGCCCTCGAGCTCCAGGAGGCGCCGCTTGCGGTCCAGCCCCCAGCCGTAGCCGGTCAGCGCACCGTCGGCGCCGATCAGGCGATGACAAGGCACGACGATCGATATCGGGTTCTGCCCGTTGGCGGCGCCCACCGCCCGTGCCCCTCGAGGCCGGCCGAGGCCTGCTGCGATCTGCCCGTAGGTCGACGTCCGTCCATGGGGGATCTCCAGGAGTGCGGCCCACACCGCGATCTGGAAGGGGGTCCCCTCCAACCGGAGCGGCAACTCGAATCGTGTGCGATCGCCGTGGAAGTACTCCTGGAGCTGATCTCGCACCATCATCAGCTGCTCGCGCGTGCCGCGGGTGTGACCACGGACGCTGGGGGTGCGCGCGTGGCCGGCGAAGTGAAGTCCGACCAGCTGGCCGCCCGCGGTGACGACCAGGACCCGGCCGAGCGGGGTCCTCGCGTACCCGTACTGACGTGGACTCACGGCTTCGGTCACATCCATAGGTTGGACCCCGCTGCCCAGACGAATCCGGCCATATTCGGACAGATCAACGTGGTGTCCGGAAATGGCCGGTGCAGGCCCGGGGCATCGCGCTACAAGTACGTCATGAGCGGATTCTCCGCGGTGGTCACGACCGGCATCTACTGCCGTCCCGGGTGCTCCGCGCGCCCCGACCCGGCCAACGTGAGGCATTTCGACCTCGCAGCCGCCGCGGAGGTCGCGGGCTACCGCGCCTGCATGCGGTGCCGTCCGTACCGCGTGGCCGCTCCCGCCGGCGGGGTCGCGTCCGAGGTCGTCTGCCGCGGGATCCGGCTCGTCGTCGCGGGAGACGCGCGGAATGACAGCGAGGACGCCGTCGCCCGGAGGCTCGGGTTGTCGTCGCGGCACCTGCGCCGGTTGTTCCAGGAGCAGGTCGGGGTGACCCCGGTGCAGCTGGCACGTTCGAGCCGGGCGCACTTCGCCCGGCGGCTGATCGACGACACCGATCTCTCGATCACGGATATCGCCTTCGCCTCAGGCTTCGGCAGCCTGCGCCAGTTCAATCGCACCGTCAACGAGATCTTCCGCGCCACGCCTCGCGAGCTGCGCGCCCGCCGGCGGTTGGCGGATCGGCTGGTGGCGGACGGGGGGCTGAGGCTGCGGATCAGCTTTGACGGGGCGCTTGACTGGAAGGCAATGCTGGGCTACCTCGCCACCCGCGCGATCAAGGGGGTCGAGGAGGTGTCCGCGGGGGTCTACCGCCGAACCATCCGTGTTGACGGTGACCCCGGGGTGATCGAGGTCGGACTCGGAGCATCGGACCACCTCCTGGTGACCGCCCATCTGCCCCACTGGGGCGGACTGATCCACGTCGTCCATCAGGTCCGGGGTCTCTTCAACCTGGATCTCGACCTCGACGCCGCCAACGCAACGATCGCTCGGGACCCGATGCTCTCGCCACGGGTCGCGTCGCTGCCCGGCCTCCGAGCGCCGGGCGTATGGGATCCTTTCGAAGTCGGCGTGCGAGCAATCGTGGGTCAGCAGGTCACGGTCGCCGGCGCGGGCACGATCATCGCCCGGCTGGTCGCACGCCACGGAACGCCGGTCCCCGGGCTGGGTCAGTTCGGCTTGAGCCATCTGTTTCCGGGGGCCGAGGTGCTGGCCGAGGCGGACCTCACCGGCGCCGGCCTCACCGGCGCTCGAATCGCGGCGATCCACAATTTCGCGGGGGCGGTCGCGGGTGGCTCGGTCCGGCTGGATCGGAGCCGGACGCTTGAGGACCAGGTGGCGTCGTTGGTCGAGGTGCCCGGACTCGGACCGTGGACGGCCCAGCACCTCGCACTGCGGATGGGCGAGCCCGACGCCTTCCCGTCGACCGATCTCGGTCTGCGCCGCGCCCTCGAGGCCCTGCTTGGTAAAGCGGTCACCTCAGCCTGCGGTCGCCGAGCTCGCGGAGCGGTGGCATCCCTGTCGCGCGCATGCCGCCATCCATCTCTGGCTGACCCCACCGGCGTACAAGCTGAGACCATTGGGGCCTGCGAAAGCGATTCCTTAGGATCGCGCCCTGTTTTTCGGGCAATCCGTTCGCAATCAAGGAGATTGCCTGATCATGTGGGCCGTGGGTGCAAACCGTCATACAGCGGCACACGCGCCGGTCGAGGCGAGCGCGTGACCCTCGCCGAACTCCGCCACGGCAGCGCCGAGGAGGTCCTCTCCTGGACCTACAAGCGCTTCCGCCGCGTGGCCCTGGTGGCCAGCTTCCAGGCCGAGTCCATGGTCCTGATCGACATGGCCTGCGAACTCGTTCCCGAGCCCGAGGTCCTGACCCTCGACACGGGCAGGCTGCCTGAGGAGACCCACGACTTCATCGAGGAGGTGCGGCGCCGCTACCCGATCCGCCTGCGCATCCTCGCTCCGGACGCTGCCGAGCTCGATGCGATGACCGCGGAGCACGGAACGATGCAGTTCCGCCGATCGGTGCCGCTGCGCAACGAGTGCTGCGCAGTGCGCAAGGTGAACCCGCTCGCTCGGGCGCTCCGTGAGTACGACGCCTGGGTCACCGGGTTACGCCGCGAGCAGACCCCGACCCGCGCCGAGACGCCGGTCGTCGCCGCCGACCCGGGCCATGGAGGCATCACCAAGGTCGTGCCCCTGGCGGGTTGGACGCGCGCCCAGGTCTGGGACTACCTCACGGCCCACAAAATCGATCACCACCCGCTCTATGAGCGCGGTTACACGTCGATCGGCTGCGCTCCGTGCACCCGGGCCACCCGGGCAGGGGAGAAGGAGCGCGCGGGGCGGTGGTGGTGGGAGGGGGATTCCGACAAGGAGTGCCTCCTGCATCCGCCGCTCGAGGCTGGTTCGGCTCTGAGTCTGCGAGGCAGCCCGGTCAGCGTCCCGCTGGGAGCATCGCGCTCAACTTCGCGGCCATGAGTACCGATATGGCGTCTTGGGCATCGTTGACCAGGCGCGTTTCCTGGGCCTGCGTGATCACGCCCTTGACGACGCCGAGCGAGAGCCCAGCCCTGACCTCGGCGATCGCGTCAGCCTGCACCTTGGCGGCGTGGGTCCCGGCGATCTGATCGAGGGTCTCCCCACGGAGCAGGTCATTCCCGATCTGTTGCCAGGTGAGCTTGGTATCAGCGGTGAAGAACCCGAAGATGTGGGATGCCTCGTCCTTGAACTGCCCCGTCGCGGCGAACCCGCCTGAGGAGAGCAGCGACGACGCGGCGGTTGAGGCTGCGGAGAACGACACGGTCTGGGCCCGTGGGGCCTGGGATGTGGTGTGGTCGACGGCCACCACCGCGCCGAGGCCGACGACCGCAGCACCGAGCACGGCAATGACGACATTCGTGGGACGGAGCAGCGGGTGCATGATGGAGTTCCCCCGGGGTTGCGGTTGCTTGGTCACAGCGTAGTCCGAATCGCTTGACGGGGAGCTGGCAGCAGGGTGACGATCCTCTGGCGCCGATCTCGAAAGGGTCACCTCGGTGGCCCTCCCGATCTGTGGTAGACTGCACGCCGACCTAGCGCCGCTAGGTCTCTTTTGTGTTTGAGGCATTTGACACGTGGCCACGGCCAAGGGCGGTTCCGCCATCATCACGTTGCAGTGCAACGAGTGCAAGGAACGCAATTACACGACGGTCAAGAACAAGCGCAACGACCCGGATCGTCTGGAGTTGCGGAAGTTCTGCAGGCGTTGCCGCATGCACAGGCAGCATCGCGAGACCAAGTGACCGAAGGGGCGTAGCTCAGCTGGTAGAGCATCGGTCTCCAAAACCGAGGGTCGCGCGTTCGAGTCGTGCCGCCCCTGCCATCACCCACCCAGCCCTGCCCGCCCCGGCACCATCACCAGGAGAGATCACCGTCAATGGCCAAGGCTCGAATCGCACCGGGCAGCCCGCGAACACCGCGGCCCGCCCTGACCGGGGCCGGATCCGGCGGATCCGGGCGGGGAGGTCTATTCGGGTATCTGCGGGGCGTCTGGGAGGAGCTCAAGAAGGTCGTCTGGCCTGCGCGGGACGAGTTGATGCGCATGACCGGCATCGTGATCGCGACCGTCGTCATATTCGCTGTGCTCGTCGGCGCGGCGGATTACCTGTTGAGCCTGGGTGTGCAGCGGGCGATCACCCAGCAGGCGGCGGCGACCACTGCAACGCCGGCGCCGACCACCGTCCCGGTCACAACAGCCGCACCGACAGCGGTACCAACCGCGGCACCGACGGTGTCGCCGTAGCCGTCGTGGGAGAATGAACATCGCTGTGAGCAACGCCGTTTCCGCCAAGGACGCCCGCTGGTACGTGGTCCACGCGTATTCCGGCCACGAAGAGAAAGTTCGCGCGAATCTTCTCAAGCGCGTCGAGTCGATGGACATGCACGACCAGATCTTCGACGTCCTGGTCCCGACCGAAGAGGTCATGGAGATCAAGGACGGTCAGCGCCGGAAGGTGAGCAAGCGGATCTTCCCGGGCTACATCCTCGTGAACATGGTGATGTCGGACGAGTCCTGGTACGTGGTCAGGAACACGCCCGGGGTGACCTCCTTCGTCGGCTCGGGCAACAAGCCTGTTCCGTTGCAGGAGCACGAGATTCGCGGCATCCAGAAGCAGGTGAAAGCTGAGGCGCCGACCAAGGTCAACGTCGAGTACGAAGTTGGTGAGAATGTTCGCGTCATCGACGGACCGTTCACCGACTTCCACGGCAAGGTGACCGAGATCAACGTGGAGAAGGGCAAGCTCAAGGTGCTCGTCAACATGTTCGGACGCGAGACACCCGTCGAGCTCGACCTGCTCCAGGTCGAGCGGCTCCGTTAGGCACTCGAGTTCAAGGACACCGATGAGCAAGAAGAAGATCAAGACCGTTATCAAGCTGCAGCTCCAGGCGGGCAAGGCGACGCCGGCGCCGCCGGTGGGCACCGCGCTCGGGCCCCACGGGCTCAACATCATGGAGTTCTGCAAGGCGTACAACGAGCGCACCGCCAACCAGTCCGGCGTGATCCCCGCCCAGATCACCGTGTTCGAGGATCGAACCTTCAGCTTCATCACCAAGACGCCGCCGGCTTCGGAGCTCCTCAAGAAGGCCGCGGGCGTGGAGAAGGGATCGGGAAACCCGAACCGCGACAAGGTCGGATCGCTGTCCAAACAGCAGGTGCGCGAAATCGCCGAGGTCAAGCAGGCGGACCTCAACGCTCACGATCTCGAGCACGCGACGCGGATCATCGAGGGGACGGCGCGATCCATGGGTCTGAACGTCAACTGAGCCATTGAGTGGGAGGGCGCCTCGTGCGCCCGCCATCACCACGGAGAGAGCAAATGCCAAGACACGGCAAGAAATACCGCGAAGCCGCGAGCGCGATCGAGGAGGGGAAGTTCTATCCCCCGTCCGAGGCAATGAGCCTGGTTCGCCAGACGGCGGTCACCGCGTTCGATTCGTCGATCGAGGCCCACATCCGCCTCGGTATCGACCCACGCCATGCCGACCAGGTCGTCCGGAGCACGGTGACCCTGCCGCACGGCACAGGCAAGACCAGGCGAATCGCGGTCTTCGCGACCGGCGAGAAGCTTCGCGAGGCGGTTGAGGCGGGGGCCGACGTCGTGGGCGGCGAGGACCTGGTCAAGAAGGTGCAGGAGGGAGTGATCGACTTCGACGTCGCGCTCGCAACTCCTGAGGTGATGGGCATGGTCGGACGGCTGGGCAAGATCCTCGGCCCGCGCGGCCTGATGCCGAACCCCAAGGCCGGCACGGTGACCTTTGATATCGCCAAGGCGATCCAGGACGTCCAGGGTGGACGCGTCGAGTTCCGAAATGACAGAACTGGCATTATTCACACCGCAATTGGTAAAGCGTCGTTCGATGACGACAAATTGCGAGACAATTTCGCCGCTTTGATGGATGCGATCGTTCGAGCCAAGCCGTCCGGCGCGAAGGGCACCTACGTGAAGACGGTCACGGTGGCCGCAACCATGGGGCCCGGCATACCGGTCGATCCGGTGCAGGCAGCACGACTGACGGTGGGCTAAGGTACCGATCGATTTGATCAGGCTCCTCATCGTCGACGACATCGCAAGCACTCGGGACAACCTGCGCAAGCTGCTCGGGTTCGAAGAGGACATCGAGGTCATCGGCACCGCCGGCGATGGCAAGCAGGGCCTCGAAGAGGCTCACCGGCTGTTGCCGGACATCGTGCTGACCGACGTGAACATGCCGATCATGGACGGGATTCAGCTCACCGAACGGCTCGCCCAGGAGCTCCCCGCATCCCCGGTGATCATCATGTCGGTCCAGGGCGAGCGTGACTATCTCCGCCGCGCGATGCAGGCCGGGGCGCGCGAGTACCTGATCAAGCCGTTCAGCCACGATGAGCTCGTGGCGGCGATTCGCCGCGTCCATCAGCTCGAGGAGAAGAAGGGCACCTTCGCGAAGGCAGCCGTCCCGGACGGCAGCGGCGCCCCGCGTCCGGCCGCGCTGGGCGAGGTCATCGTGCTCTTCTCGGGGAAAGGCGGCGTGGGCAAGACCCTGCTCGCGACCAACCTGGCGGTGGCGCTCGCCGTCGAGACGGAATCGCGAGTGGCCCTCGTCGACCTGGATCTGCAGTTCGGCGATATCGGCGTGATGCTCAACCTCGATCACAGCAGGAGCATCACCGATGTCGTGGACTCGGAGACCCTCGAGCCGGAGATGCTCAACGAGATCATGGCCCAGGGGCCGAACGGTGTCCGCGTGCTGCTTGCTCCGATCAGCCCAGAGCTCGCCGACCTGATCACCAACGACCACGTTCGCATGGTGATGGGA
Source organism: Candidatus Dormiibacterota bacterium (assembly GCA_963777445.1). Classification (GTDB taxonomy): domain Bacteria; phylum Chloroflexota; class Dormibacteria; order Aeolococcales; family Aeolococcaceae; genus Palsa-851. The sequence goes on from CAVZQR010000005.1 coordinate 199,959, forward strand.
GAGCTGCGCAAGACCTTCGACTACGTTGTCGTCGACACCTCGTCCCATCTCGCCGACTTCAACCTCGAGGTGATCGAGTCCGCGCAGCACGTTCTGGTGGTGACGGCGCTCACGATCCCGGCGATCAAGGACGCGAAGCTGGCGCTCAAAGTGCTGGAGTCACTGACCGTCGATCCGAGCTCGGTGCTCCTCGTTGTGGATCGCAGCGACTCCCACTCGGATTTCAACAAGGACTCGATCGAGCAGAATCTTCGCCACAGCGTCGGCGCCCAGATTCCCTACGACCCGCGCATCGTCGGTGACTCGATCAACCGCGGGATCCCGTTCGTGACCTCGAGCCCTGAGTCCGATATCAGCCGTTCCATCCGCGAGCTCGCCGGCGCGCTCGTCCCGGGTGGTGGTCAGCCCGTCGGTGCCGGGGTCGGCGCGGGCAAGGTCGACGACAAGCGCAAGCGGCGGATCTTCGGCCGCTGACCGGGTCAGTCGCGGGCGAAGCCGAGCCGGCGCCGGCTGCGCTTCTTTCCGGGCTGTTCGGCAGGGGATTCGGGACCGGTATCGCCGGTGAGCGCTGACGCGAGGCGCTCGAAGGCGGCGGTGGCGGGGGAGGAGTGCCCGCCGATGACCACAGGGACGCCCGAGCTGACCGAGCCGCCGATCGCCGCTGCGTCGTGCGGGATCTCGGCCGCGACGGGGTGGCGGAGAAAATCCTCGATTCGCGCCCGATCCATGCCGCCGGCGAGGGGGGCGTCGCGATGGTTCGCGACCACCACGATGCGTTCCGGGTCGACCTGGAGCACGCCGATCACGGACATGATCAGGCGTGTGTTCTTGACCGACGTCACGCTGAAATCGGTGACCAGCACGATGTGATCAGAGTTCTCCAGCGCCTCGAGGGTGATCTCCGACAGCTGCGAGGTGGTGTCGGCGACCACGAGCTCGAAGCTGGAGCGAAGCTCGGCGACGAGCGAGCGCAGGTGAGCGGTGGTCACGTAGTCGGCGAGCTCGGGGCTCGGTGGCGCCGCGAGCACGGTCAGCCCCTGGGGACCAAGGGTGAGCGCCTGCTGGATCACATGTCGGTCGGGCATGCCGCCGTCGCTGGCGGCGAACTCGGCGATCGATCCGTCGGGGGTCATCGCGAGCAGGGCCGCAACGTCGCCGAACTGCAGCGAGAGGTCGACGAGGACGACGCTTCCCGGATGCGGCCGGTTGAGCACCAGTGAGAGGTTGGTGGCGATGATCGATTTGCCTACGCCACCCTTTCCCGAGACGATGGTGATCATCTTCCCGTCGCGGCGCCTCGCCCCGTCGACCGGCGGGGAGCCGCCGTTGGACGGTTCGCGAACGGCCTGTGCAGCTCGTTTGCGCGCCTGGAACGCGTGCACCCTGTGGATCGCGGCCACCAGGTCGTCGCCGGTGAACGGTTTCTGGAGGACCTCGCGGGCCCCGGCGAGCATCGCTCTCCGGAACAGCTCGCTCCCGCTCTCCATCGACATCAGGATCACGCCCGCCTGGGGCGCGTACTCCGCCAGCATCTCGGTCGTCTGTACGCCGTCGAGCCCAGTCAGCCCAGCGTCGAGCACGGCGATGTCCGGGACCAGGTGCAGGGCCTCCTGCAGCGCATGCTCGCCATCTTCGGCGGTGCCGCAGACGGTGATGTCCTCTTCGGCCGCGAGACGGCGCAGGAGATTGGCGCGGATACGCTCGCTACCGTCGGCGACCAGCACGCGAATCACGGCGCCACCTTACCTCCGGCCAAGGCTGAATCGCCGTCGGTACACCGGCGGCGCGGGCGCCGGCAGCTCCACGGCAATGTCCGCTCCGGCGCCGCCGGGCGCGGAGATCAGCTGCGCCAGGGCGACAAGCTTGCGCGCGAGCTCGGCTCGGGGCTGCGCAAGGACGATCGGGGTGCCGGAGTCGAGTGAGGGATCAACCCGCGGGTCGTAGGGAAGATCGGTGAGGATGCGCCTGCCGAGGATCCGCTCGATGTCCTCCTGCCGGTAGTTGGTGCGTGGGCGGGTGTGGTTCAGGACCACGTCGACACGGTCCATGTCGACACCCAGGGCTTCGAGCAGCAGCAGGGTCGCCTTGGCGCCGCGCACGGCGCTGAGGTTGTAGCTGGTCACCAGCAGGATCCGGTCGGCAAGCTCGAACGCCTCCAACACGCGCTCGTCGATATGCGAGGGCGTGTCGACGACGACGACCGCATGCGCTCTGGCCGTTGCCCTGAGGATCGACCGGAGACCGGCAGCGGTGATCGTCTCGGCAAGCTCGGGGCTCGTCGGAGCGCGCAGGACTCGCACCTCGGCCGGCCCCGTGGCGAGAACATCGTCCAGCAGTGAGTTCTCGATGTCCTCGCCGTGCACCGCGAGGTCGGCGATCGAGAGCAGGTGGTTCTCGACGTGGAGCATGCCGGCGGCGTCACCGAACTGGAGATCGATGTCGACCAGCGCCATGCGTCCCCCGGCGTGCTCCGCGAGAGCGGTGGCGAGGTTGGTTGCAACCATGGAGGTGCCGGTGCCGCCCTTCCCGGAGAACGCGACCACCACCGCCGCCCGGCCCCGGGGCACTCGAACATCGCGCCGGTCCGTATCGAGGGCGATGTCCGCGCCGGTCGGCGGAAGGACGCCGGCAGCGACCCGGATGGCCTGGAGCAACTCGGGGCCGTCCGCCGAGTCGCGGACCGATCCCGCCGTCCATCCGGTCGCCGCCGTCGCGGCATCGCCGGCGGTCATGAGCAGCACTCGGGTTGCCGGGGACACCGACCCGAGATGCGCGGCGAAGTCCGCCGGGGGCAGCTCCGCGAAACGCTCGTGCAGGACGAGGACATCGGGCTGGCGCAGCCACGCTTCCTCGATGACCGCTGAAGCCAGGTGTGCGACACCGCACACGTCGACGATGTCGGCGTACGGCTCGAGCTTCTCGAGGTCGCCGACGATTCGTGCGATCTCGTCCGCGATGAGTACGCGGATCACATCCGCCCCCCGCATGCCCAGTGCATCGAGCGCATGGTACGGCGAATCGTGGACAGGTGTGCGCTGTGCATGGCGATGCGACAAGCGCGTTCACGCCTGAAATAAAAAGAGGAGCCGGCCCGATGGCCGGCTCCTCTTGACTGTCCTGGTTGCTTGTGAAAGCTACGAGGCCAAGCCGTTGCTGATGTTCGAGAACACGTTGTTGACCTGCTTGCCGACGACTTGCAGGATAACGATAACGACGATGGCGATAAGGACGAGGATGAGCGCATACTCAACCATGCCCTGGCCTTCCTCAGCCTCCTCACGCTTGCGAGCGATGAACTCTGTTGCGCGAAGGTACAGGGTGCTCAGCATATCCATTCCGTTCTTCACCTCCTTTCGGGTTGTATTTTCGAGACCGAGACGATTGCTCGGCCCCGACTGATGCGAGTGTGGACCCCTGCTGCTGCAACGGAATGGCCTGCGTGCTAAATATTGGTAACGAAGGATCGGACACGCGGCGGACGGTGCTCGCGCAAGGAGAAACCGTGGTGATTCGATGACAACCGCGCTACGAGAGCGTCGCTCTGAATTGGCCTGACCTAAACTCGGGGCATGGCCGAGGCGGTCGCGATTCCAGCACGCCGTGGCGCTCTGGAACGTCGCGTCGAAGAGATCCGATTCCTGCTCTTCGGGCGCTCCGTTCCAGCGGTGCTGTTCGCGTTACTGGGGTGGCGCGTGTTACTGAACCTGCTCTCCCAGGTGCAAGCGCTCCCCGTGCACGCCGGATTCGGCGACTTCCTCGCCGGGCCGCTGACCACGGGCGTGTACCTGCTCTTCTGCGTGATCCCTGTCGGGATCTATCTCGTCCGCCCCAGACCTCGGGCCCGTGACGGGCGAGCCATCGCGCGGGCGGCCGGTCTCGTCGGAACAACCATGCTGCTCGTGGTCGGAGCGTTCCCGAACCCGGTCGTGCTCACGCCGCCGGCTTTCATCCGCGACCTGTCGGCACCGCTGGCGCTCGGGGCGTTCGCTCTCGGGGTGTGTGGCCTGCTGTTCCTTCGCCGCAGTCTGAGCATCATCCCCGAGGCCCGCCGCCTGGTCACGCGCGGCCCCTATCGGTTCATCCGGCACCCGCTGTACGCGGCCGAGATCCTCGCCGCCGTCGCACTGATTCTCGCGCGGCCCGGACTGTGGGCCACACTGACCCTGCTGCCGTTCATCGCGGTGCAGATGCTCAGAGCTCGGTTCGAGGAGGGCTTGCTCTCTCGAACCTTTCCCGAGTACAGGCTGTATGCGATCCGGACTCGAAGGCTCATTCCCCTGGTGTGGTAGATGGCCGAGGTTCGCGCTCCGTCGACCGATGCTAATCTGAATCAGATGATCGCCACCGCGCCCACGCACCCTTGCACCCAGGACGGATGCAGCTCCCAGGACGGCGCAGCGTGCGAGTACGTCGACCGTCGCGGTCGTGAATGTCGCACCGCCTGGTGCATCGAGCACCGGTTCACCATCGAGGACCGCGTGTACTGCCGTCGCCACGCAGGTGTGATCAGCGCGCTGCCGAGCCTTGACAGCTCCCTCGCCGTGTCCCTTCCGGACCTCGACAATCGCGCCCCGTCCCTGGTGGGCTGGGTGTCCCGGCAGATCGACGGCGATATCTGGCGCCTCCTGCTCAAGGAGCTCTCGTCAGGCAGCGGCGCTCAGCTGGTTGCCGACCCCGTGACCCTGATCTTCGTCGGCATCGGCCGGCAGCGCGCGTGGGAGCGCGCATGGCGGCTCGACAGCCACGTCGGCATCGCACTGCGCGTGAGCGTCCTGGTCGAGGAGCTCGACGACACCATGATTACCGTCAAGGTCGGCGGGAACACGGTGGAGCAGCTCGTCCCGCCCTGGATTCAGCATCGCGTCCGCGGCGAGGTGGTCACGGCCGATGCGGACCGCAAGGAGCGGGAAGAGTTCTATCAGCGCGTGCTCGACTCGATCGAGCGTGGCCTCGGGCACGAGCGCGATCTCTCGCACTACATGGACGAGGGTCGCCTCAACCCACCCCTGGGTGGAGCGGGGGCATAGCGATGACCAGGGGCAGCATCCTCATCGTCGATGACGATCCCAGACTCCTGCACATCGTCGCCATGTATCTCGGAATCGAGGGGTACGACGTGTCCACCGCGGAGAACGGCGAGGACGGCCTCGCGCAGGTTGAGGCGCGCGCACCCGACCTGGTCATCCTCGACATCATGATGCCGGGCATGGACGGCATCGAGACGTGCAAGCGCATTCGCGACAACACGCCGACCGCGGACATTCCCATCGTGATGTTCAGCGCCCTGTCGAGCGACGACGACATCGAGCGGGCGCGGCTGGCCGGGGCGAATCACCTGATCACCAAGCCGTTCAACCTCGTGGGCCTCGGCTCGGTGGTCAAGACCTTCTTCCCAGCGGACGTCGGCTCGGCCCGCTGAGGCGGCGCCGGTGGTCAGACCGGGGGAGTGACCACGACCGCGTTCTGGGCGAAGTGGTCGCCCAGGTTGGACGGGAGCACCGGCCCGAACAGCGTGCGCACCTGAGGTTCCAGTCGAACTGCCTGGCCGCTCAGCGTCGCGGCGTGAATGTCCTGCGAGAGCGTCGATTGCCCCACTGCAGCCGGTGCGCCCGCGGAGATCGCGACCAGGAAGAGGATCAGCACTTCGGCGACGCCGATGACCGCACCCGCAAGCGCCCCGCCGAACCGGTCGAACGCCGCGACCACGATCTTCTGCAGACGCTCGTTGAGGAACGTACCGAGCACCTCGACCACGATGATCACGAACAGGAACACGGCCACGAACGACCAGGCGTTTGCCTCCTGGTTGTGCGCATGGATCAGCGCCGCGATCGCGTTCCCGAGGTTCGACGCCGCGAAGCACGCCAGAAACACACCCACCGCCGTGAAGAGACGGCGGATCAGTCCGTGACTCCAGCCCAGATACACGTTCACAGCCACGGCAACGACCAGCAGCGCGTCTGCGAAAACCTGGCCCGGAGTGCTGTCGATAGATGCGGCTATCGCGCCCACCCAGTGACCGTAACACGCGTTTGCCACGCTGGAGCGAGGGATTTCGTTACAGAATTGCTCTGTGCAACCACTCCTGCGCACCTCCCGCAGCGACGTCTCGGCGCGCAAGACCTACGATCTGCTCGACGAGCCAACCGGGCCCGACTACGCCGGCCTGCTGGAATGTGCCCTGGTCCAGTGCACCACCGCGGTGCTGACGGTGCCGTCGGGTGAGATGGACCCCGAGGGGCAGGCGACGGTCGAGAGCCTGGCTCGATTCCAGCAGGCGAAGAGCATCACCCCCGCCGGGAGCCTGGTTCGCTACGCGCTGAGCCGCGAGAGCGTCACGGTGCTCCAGGAGGCGACCGGCGGTCTTTACGGCTGGCAGCATCCCGGCCTGCCCGACAACCTCTGCCTCTACCGGGGAGACGGCAGCCCCTGGCTGGTGTCGAGCGCCGGCGCGCACATCGGGTACCTCGAGGTCTCGCCTTTCGAGAAGCTGCTGATCGGGCGCACGGCCCCGGGGCTGATCGCGGTGCTCGCGCATCAGAGCGCGCGCGATGCCATCCTCGCGTACATGGAGCGCCGCTTCGAATCCAATGTGGCGTCATTGACAGAGCAGCTGACGGAGTACGCGCGCATTGTCATCGGCGACGGACGCGAGGGCCTCGTTGACGCGCTCGAGGACTGGATGCGCTCCGCTGAGGAGGCGCGGATCTCGGCGGCGCTGGAGGTAGCGCGTACGCTCCGCCTGGTGGAGCTCCGCGAGACGGTCGCATCGCTGCTGCGCGCGTCCATGAGCGAGGACGCCGCCGCGCCCGAGGTGTACCGATCCGTGCCCGCACTCCGATCCCGATGGCGCATCGCGCGCCGGCGTCAGCTCGAACGGGTCCTCCGCCAGCTGTCCTGACCGATCGGGGTCAGCCGCCGGAACCGAACTGGTGAGCAACCTCGATGACCGCCGGACCGAGGAGCACGATGAACAGTGTCGGGAAGATGCATCCGACCATGGGGAAGAGCATCTTGAGGGGGGCTTTCTGGCCCTGTTCCTCGGCGCGCTGACGGCGCTTGCGGCGGATCTCCTCTGACTGGATGCGGAGCACGTTGGCGACGCCGACGCCGAGCTGCTCGGACTGGATGATCGCCTGGATGAAGTTGCTCAGCTCCTCGACCTTGCAGCGGCGGCCGACATCGTCGAGCGCCTCGAGCCGCGGCCGACCGAGTCGCACCTCGTTCAGCATGATGGTGAGCTCGCGCGAGAATTCGTTGTTGTACTTGTCGACGACCCTGGTGAGGGCTGCGTCGAAGCTGAGGCCGGCTTCAACCGAGATGGTCAGCAGGTCGAGTGCGCTCGGCAGCGCGAGCAGGATCTCCTTCTGGCGCTTCTTGATACGCCGGGCGACCACCATCTGGGGTGCGAGGTAGCCGAGGATCAGGCCTCCGAGGGGGACCACCGCGAAGAGCGGCATGGCCAGCGCACCGAACAGTGCCAGCGCGAGCCCGACGGCCGTGCAGAGCAGCATGGAGAGGAGGCGGAGCGCGAGGAAACCGGAGGCGTTGAGACCCCACGGGCGTCCCGCGAGATTCAACTTCTCCTGAAGCGCGTCGGTGCTGCCCTGACCCTGGTTGCGGTTCAGGCGGCTGCCGATCTTGTCGAGGAACGGCCGAACCACGCGGTCGAACAGCGGGAGCGACATCTCCACTTCCGCGAGGGTTGCCGGCGCACGGCCGGCCTCGGCGAACTGCGCGAGCCGCGCCTCGAGCAGGTCGCCCTGTCGTGGAGAGACGGACATCGCCAGACCGAATGCGATGAGCAGAATGCCGCCGCCGAGGGCGGCCGCCAGACCGATTGCAAGAAGACTCACGTCAGACCTCGATCTTCACGATCTTCTGGATCGCGACCGCGCCCACTGCGATCGAGAAGATCGCCATGCCGAGCATGATGTGCCCGAGCGGATCGGTGATCATCGGATCGAAATACGTCGGGGAGATCAGGGCGAGAAAGCCCGCCAGCGCGATCGGCAGGATCGTGATGATCCAACCCGATGCGCGAGCCTGAGCGGTCAGCGTTCTGATCTCGCCCTGGATGCGGACGCGCTCGCGGATCGTGAACGCGATGGTGTCGAGGATCTCTGCGAGGTTACCGCCGACCACGCGCTGGATCTGCACGGCGGTGACCATGAGGTCGAAGTCCTCGGACTTGTTGCGCGTCACCATGTGGTTGAGCGCCTCGTCGACGTTGATGCCGAGCGCGATCTCACGGGTCGCGCGCGCGAACTCCTCGGAGATCGGGGGGTTGGCGTTCTTGGCGACCGAAGCCAGCGCCTGCGCAAACGAGTGTCCGGCTTTCAGCGCGTTGCTCAACAGCATCAGCGTGTCGCCGAGCTGATTGTTGAACGCGCGGGTGCGCCGCTTCTGGCGGAACTTCAGAAAGAAACCGCTCAGGAAGTACACGACGATCGGGCAGGGGACGAAGGCGAGCGGTGAGCCGTAGCGGAGCGCGACGAGCAGACCGACGAGGATCCCCAGACCGATGACCACGAGGAGCCACTCCGAGGACTTGAGCTTGAGGTCGGCCTTCTGGAGGTCGTCCGCGAGCTTGCCGGTGTGCGAGGTGCGCGAGAGCAGAGGGTTGAGGCCGCTGGTGAGCGCCTCGAGCAGGTCCCGGAGCGCGTTGCCCGTCTTCACCCGTGGCGGGGCGGTGACGGCCACCGTATCTCCACCGTACTGGTTGAGGCGTCGCGCCATCTCCCCAGCCTGGTTCTGCCCACGGCTGAGGAGGAAGGCGAAGATCGAGAGGACTGCCGACGCGGCCAGGGCCGCTGCGACGACTGCGGCTGGCGTCATTGCTCTCAGCCGCCGAAGAGACTGTCCAGCGTGCTCGGGGTCACGATGGTCTGCTTCACCGATGGGATGTTGATCGTGCCTGCGGGCTCGTAGTTCGGCGTGTAGCCGTTCACGGTCAACTTGCCCCATTCGGCCTCTGGACGGAGCACGTACTTGATGACGAACTCATGGCCGTCACCGACCACGAGGGCGGAGAGCAGCGGTGCCTCAGCGCGAGGTACCTCGACGAGGAGCACGTCGGCTGCGCCGGTCGAGGTGCTGCCCGAAGTGCCGACGCGAAGCACGATGACGTCCTGGAACGTGTATCGCACGCCCTGCGTTCCGTTGGTCGATTGCACCAGCATGTCGATGTGGTCACCCGGCAGGATGTAGAAGGCAGCTGACACGAGTGGACCGCTGAAGCTCTGCTGCTGCAGTGTGGTCACCGACGCGGGCACGGAACCGCTCGTCGGGATCGCGACCGCGACGTAGCCCTTGGTGATCTGCGTCTCAACGGAGACCGCTGTCGAGCCGGTTCCGCTCGACGTGATCGACAGCGCCGGGGTCGAGAAGAAACCGGGCACCAACGGTGTGTTGCTGGCGAGCGCAACCTCGGTGACCTTGCCGACGACGGCGACAGGATCGGTGTAGGCGTCGCCCGGCTTCGCGGTGACTGGGACCTGGGTCACGGAGACCATTTGCGGTGTCAGCGTGGTGCCGGCGGGAATGCTCATATCGGACACGACGACGCTGACTTGATTCGCAGGTGCGTTCGAGCGCACCAACAGCAGCACGGCAACTGCCGCGGCCGCAGCCAGCACGACTCCAAGAAGCAAGAAGATTCGGCTGTTCGGTTTGTTCGCCTGGATGGCCACCTGTTCTCCTCGGTTGTTCTCAGTGGGTGTCGGTCACGCGGTTGCGGCTACGCTGCATCCAGCACAGTGATGCTGGCTCGGATGACGGCCGCTTCCGAGTGTGGATCGAATCTGCCCTGCAGTTCATCGCCTTTCGGTAACAAACGCATCGCACAGCGGACGAGCTTGGCCACGCGCCATGTGACCCGACGTTGTCCATGAACTGCTATTCGTCGAAACGCCCGTTGGCCTGGGCGCGCATCAACATGGCGAGAATGTCATCGCGATACGGGGCGATGGTCACGATCTTGCGGTAGAGCTTGAGAGCGCCCTTGTCGTCGTTGCGCAGCCGGCGAAGCCGGGTCACGCGCTCGAGGTATGAGACGGCAAGGTCGATATCGTGATCGTCGATGCAGATGTCGGCGAGACGCAGCAGCGGCGTTTCGTGCACCGGGTCGGCACGTGACGCCGCCAGATAGCAGCTCAGCGCCGCGTTCCCCTTGCCGAGAGCGCGGCACCGGTCGCCGGCGTCGAGCGCAAGCTCCGCGAGCGCGCGACCACCGACGTCGTTGGCGAGTCGCTGCAACAGCGCCGCCGCCTCGTCGCAGCGCCTGCGTCGGAGCCGGTCGTTGATCTCGAGGCGAGCTTCGACGACCTCAGGGTCGGTTTCGAATCGGCTGTCCTCGGAGTCGGTGTCCGAGCCGAGCTCGTGGGCCTGGTCGGCATCGTCGTCACGAAGACGCCAGCCGCGCGCGGCAGCGCCGCCCGGCGTGTCGGGCACCGCCGGTGCCGGGGCGGCCATGAGCTCGTGCTCGGGCGCCACGAATGCGGGTGATTCCGCGGTCTCGACGCCGTCGGTGACGGCGGCGGATTCGTCGGCCTCGATCGCCGGACTTTCAGAGTCCACCGGCGCTGCGGCTGCGGATCGCTGGACCACGGCGAAATCCGCGAGATCGCTGAGGTGGAAGCCGTCCTTTGGTTTCACGAACAACTCGGCGTCCTCGCCATCTGATTCGGGGTGGGAGGCTGCTGAGCCGTTCGCACCCGATGTCGCCGGTTCAGGTGCGGCGTGGCCGTTGGCTTCCTGCGCCGCCTTATCGGTCTTCACCGCGCCGGCACCGGTACGCCGGAAGAGCGTGAATGCGGGGCGGGTCGCCGGCTCGGGCGAGGGCGCCGTTTCCGGCTCTGCGGCGGCACCTGATTCGATCTCGGCCTCGGTGGTCAGGACCGGATCGGAGTCCGACGGCTCGTCGGGCGACAGCTGGGCGTCGAGCTCGGCAAGCCCGGCTTCGACGCGGTCGGCGGCTGCGGCTGCCGCGGCGGGATCGAGATGGGCCTCGGGGGACACGCCGGGCTCGGCTCCCGGCTCAGGCGAGGTCGCGACCGCCGGCTGTGCGACCGTCTTCACGTGACCGTTACGTCCCAGCGCGGCCACCTCCTCCGCGCCGATGAGCGAGGCGTCGCTCTGGGGGTGGCCGTTCGAACCGTCCCGACGAGGCGGCGGCTCGGGAAGGGCGTCCAGCGAGAGCAGGTACTCGTAGACGGCTCGCTGGAGCCGCCGGGTCAGAAAGTAGAGCTCCTCGGCCGGAAGCGAGTCGGCCGCGGCTGCGGTCACCTCGCTGACAACTCGGAGCAGGGACTGCTCGTCAAGGCGTTCGTCGATGACGGCAGCCTCGAGACCGTGCTCGAGGAAATCAGGGAGTGTGTCGAGGCCAGGTGCCAGGGCGGAGGCGGCGTCGAGCCAGCCCTGACGCAGGATCTCCACGTTGGTTGTAGTCATGGTCATGCGCTGCAGCCAATTGTCGTCGGCCCCGACCCCGGTCTCTGGCACCATGGCGCAACAACTCTGTGACCGCTCGTCATACAGGGGAGACACTTTCGGTGACAGCCATCGTGGTCGACGGTCTGCGCAAGTCGTACGGCGCTGTCGAAGCCGTTCGCGGGATCAGTTTCAGCGTTGAGGAGGGTGAGGTCTTCGGCCTCCTGGGGCCGAACGGCGCCGGGAAAACCACCACCATCGAGATCCTCGAGGGCTATCGCCATCGCGACGCAGGCAACGTGACGGTGCTCGGGATCGACCCACACGGTGGTGGAAGGAAGCTCCGCGAGCGGGTCGGGCTGGTGCTCCAGGAGGCAGCGGTCCCCCCGATGCTCTCGGTGACCGAGCTCGTCGAGCTCTATCGCGGCTACTACCCGGCGCCACGTCCTGCCGCGGAGATCATCGAGCTGGTCGGACTGACCGAGAAGGCGGGTGAGCGGGTTCGAAAGCTGTCGGGGGGCCAGCAGCGCCGACTCGACGTGGCCCTCGGCCTGGTCGGTGACCCTGAGCTGATCTTCCTCGACGAGCCGACGACAGGCTTCGATCCGTCGGCGCGCCGCGCGGCGTGGGAGGTGGTGCGCAACATGCGGACCCTGGGCAAGACCATCGTGCTGACCACCCACTACATGGACGAGGCCCAGCATCTTGCCGACCGGATCTGCGTGATCGCAGCGGGGAAGGTTGTTGCGCAGGGCACACCGGAGACGCTGCGCGCCGGGACAGACCAGCTGACCCACATCCGCTTCGAACTTCCCAGCGGGGTCGTCCCCGGTGCGCTGCCCCTGAAGGTGAGTGTGGACGAGGGGGTCGCGGTCATCGAGACGGCGACACCGACGCGGACGCTCCGCGATCTGACCACATGGGCCGTCGCTCAAGGACTCGAGCTTCCCAACCTCGAGGTCACGCGCCCGTCACTCGAAGACGTCTACCTGGAGCTGACCAGGAATGAGTAGCGCCGGCATCGCGCTCCGCCAGGTCTCGTTCGAGCAGAAGTCGTTCTGGCGCAACCCCGCAAGCGCGTTCTTCGCGTTCCTGTTCCCGATCATCTTCCTCGTCGTGTTCGCGACGCTCTTCAAGGGTCAGACGGTGCAGATCGGCCCGGTGACGACGTCATACAACGACTACTACATCCCGGCGCTGGTCGCGTTCGGGGTCATGGGTGCGTGCTTCACGAACATCTCGATCACACTCTCGCTTCGTCGCGACAACGGCATCCTCAAGCGCCTTCGGGGGACGCCGCTGCCGCCGTGGGCTTTCATCGCCGGCGTCGTCGGGTCATCGATCATCGTCAGCATCGTGCTGGCGCTGCTGACCACGGGGTTCGGCATCCTGGTCTACGGCGTTCACGTCCCCCAGCACCTCGGAGCCGCAGCCGCATCGATCGGAGTCGGTGCGCTGGCCTTCTGTGCGCTCGGCATGGCGATGACGATCGCGATCCCCAATGCGGAGGCGGCTCCCGCCATCGTCAACGGCGTCTTCCTGCCGATCGTGTTCATCTCCGGCACGTTCTTTCCGGTGCCGTCGTCATCTGTGCTCGCGCAGATCGCCCAATGGTTCCCGGTCCGGCATTTCATCGACGCGATGTTCACCGCATTCGATCCCGCGCACCAATCTGTCAACGGCTTCAACGGCACCGATCTCCTGATCATGGCCGCGTGGGGAGCGGGGGCTGTCGTGATTTCGGCGCTGCGCTTCCGCTGGGAACCGCGCAAGAGCTGAGCGTCGCGCTCTCGGCTATCCCGCGGCTGACGGCGACTCGTTCTGTGTCTGCACGCCGGCGAGGACCAGCGCATCGTCGAGCCGCGTCCCTCCATAGCGGCCGCGAGTGACGATGACGTTGACGAGGTTCGCAACGCGCCACACCAGCGCGATCTCGACCGCCTGCAGGCCACCCGTCGTCGTGCGCACGACGCTGATGGAGTGGGCTTCGTCGCCGAGCGGACCCGTGGACGCCGGCACCGCGCCCGCAATCGCGTCGAGCTGACGGACGGTTGCGCTGTAAGCGTTTGCCGCTCCGCCGGTAGCGCTGAACCGCTCGACCGTCGCCACCACATCGATGGGACCGTTGCTGGTCGCGAAATCAACATTGCGCTGGTACTCGACGGACGCGGCGGACTGCACCCCGTCATGCGCGAGGGCGGATGCGAGCGCCGCATCGCCGCCGGCAAGGACCGACGCGTCCACGTGGGTGGCTGCACTGGTCACGGTGAAACCCGGAACGACGAGTTGGTCGAGCGTGATCAGGTCTCGCAGCGGATCACCCGTCGACAGCGACTGCGTGTCGGTGCCGCATGCGCCGAGCGCGACCAGCATCGCAACTGGGGCGAGGATGCGTCCCCGCAACCCGCCGGCGAGCCCCATCGCCCGTTACTCGTGACGCAGCGCGCTGAGCACAGAGGTTCGCACCGCTCTGCGAGCTGGACCGATGGTTGCCACCACGGCCGCGAGGACGACCACGAGGATCAGCAGCACCACCGTCTCGAGTGGAAAGACGAACCCCGGAGCGAACGTGGCGGTGGTGCTCGCCTGCAGCATCGGCACCGAGATGAGGCAGCCGGCGGCCACCCCGATCAGCGTTGCCGAACCCGCAAGCAGACCCGCCTCGGTGAGCACCCGCCGCATCGCCTGGCGGCTGCCGAGGCCGACCGCGCGCAGCAGCGCGAGCTCGCGAGTCCCCTGCCGGACATTGACGAGCAGGGTGTTGACGACCGCGAGCATGGCGATGATCACCGAGATGATGGCGATCGCGAGCACGAGCCCGATCGAATGCTGGAGTGCGTCGCGGGCGTCACCCTCGATGACGCTCACGGCCACGGCCTGCATGCCGTAACTCGCGGCGGTGGCGGCGACAGCGGTTGCGGATCCGTGCGTTGTGACCACGAGATCGTCGAACCCGCCAGCCGTCGCGCCGAAGTAGGTTCGCGCGAGGTCATCCGCCATCACCAGGCTCTCGCCCCCGTTTCCGGCCGGGAACGAGTGGCTGATGACGCCCACGATCGTGAAGTACACGACACCCCTCTGGGTCTGCACCGGCAGCTGCGAGCCGACGGTCCACCCGGTGGCGGCAGCAAGTCCGGCGGGCTCGATGAAACTCGGCCCATCCTCGAGGGCCTGCAGGGCCGCTGTGCGGTCCCCGGAGACGACATCGAGGCCGCCGAGGGACGCATATGCACCGGGGTCGATTGCGGCGACACCCTCCGCGGCGCCCGCCACGGTCTCTGAGAGAAAGCGCAGGGGCGTTGCCCGGGAGACGCCGGGGCTGCTGCCGATCGCGGCCGCCACCTGGTCGGACTGGGTGACAGGACTGGTCACGACCGTGTCACCGGCAAAGAGGTGGGAGACCCAGCTGTCGCTCGCGGTGAGCGCGCCCGCGCTCAGGGCGCTGACGCCCACGGCGCTTGCGACGGCAACCGCGAGGCCGGCCGTGGTCATGGCGGTTCTGTTCCGAGCCCGGGTCAGATGCGCGGCGCCAGGTCGCGCGCCGCTGACCAACGGCGAGATCGCAACCGCGATCAGGCTGATGAGCATCGGAGCGATGAGTGGAAGGGCGACCACAAGCCCGAGGAGGAGTGCGACGACGCCGAGGGCGACCAGTCCGCTGGCCGTGCTGAGGAAGCAGAGCGCCGCGATGACGAGCAGCACCGGGCTCGCCGTACGAAG
The DNA here is from genome assembly GCA_963777445.1 of Candidatus Dormiibacterota bacterium. Taxonomy (GTDB): domain Bacteria; phylum Chloroflexota; class Dormibacteria; order Aeolococcales; family Aeolococcaceae; genus Palsa-851. The sequence continues at coordinate 215,109 of CAVZQR010000005.1, forward strand.
CAGGACCCCGGCGCGCTGATGCTCTCCGATCGGGTGGGGCCGGAGCGCGTCGAGGATCGGCAGACGGGCCGCCGCGAAGAGCGGCAGGAGTCCTCCGATGAGCGCCGCGCCGAGCCCTGCGGCGATCGCGGCAAGCACCTCGCCGGCCTGTGGCGCCAGGGACGGTGCGGCGAGGTCGGCCGGCGACAGACTGCCGTTGAAGACGGCTCCAAGGATCAGCCCCGCGGCCACCCCGATCGGGACTCCGGCCGCCGCGACGGTGGCGACCTCCGCGGCAAAGAGGCGGAACACCTGCCGCGATGACGCCCCCGCCGCCCGGAGCAAGCCGATCTCGCGTCGCCGCTCAAAGGCGGCCAATGCCGCGCTGTTGGCGGTCACTCCGGCGCCCACAATGAGGCTCAGAACGGTTGCAAGGACCAGCAGGGGCTGGAGATCCTGCAACGGCGCCGTGGCGCCCGCTCGCGGGTCGTAGGTCGTGACCGCCGAGCCGAACCTGGCGTGCACCTCGCGGGAGACCGCGGACACCGTCGCCCCCGCCCCGAAGCGCAACGCGACCAGAGGGGTGCGCAGCCCGAGGCCGAACGGGCCGAGCATCGCCGCGTCATCGACGAAGACGGCGTTATGCGTGAAGGAGGGACCGGCGCCGGTCCCCGAGGTGAATCCGACCACCGTGAACAGGTCAGGTCCGGTGGCGGTGATCAACTGGATCTGCCCGCCGATCTCAATCGGCGCGGTGAGGCCGCCGGTCAACGCGGAGCTCAAACCCTTGTCGATCGCCACCTCCGAGGTGCTCCCGGGGAGCGGTAGGCGCCCGGCAACAACCGAGACGCTGCGCAGGGCCGCGCTGGAGTCCTGGAGGCCCACCAGGGTCACGGTGTCGCCTTGGAGGCCGGTCCCGGCCGGGCCGGCCGTCACCTGCTTCTCGTAGAGGGGGACGGCCTGAACAACGCCGGGCAGGTCGGCGAGTGTGGTGATCTGCGCCGGGGCCAGGCCGGAGCCGCTGTCGACCCTGACGTCGAGCGACGAGGCGCCAGCCTGCTGCAACTGAGCTTCGCTCGCCTGCACGTTCAGACCCTGGATCGCGATCTGGACCGCCAGCACCACGGCGATGCCGAGCGCAACCGCGCTGGCCGTGAGCGCGCTGCGCAGCGGGCGTGCCCTGATGGCGCGCATCGCCATCAGCCAGAGGTCGGTCACAGCCGCAGTTTGGCGAGCCTGCTGACGAGGATCGACGGGTCCGGAATCGCGTCCGGCACCTGCCCGGCGTGGCTCAGGGGGACATCGTCGATCACCTCGCCGTCGCGCATGATGAGGACCCGGTCGGCGTACGCTGCGACCCGCGCGTCGTGGGTGACCAGGACTGCGGTCTGGTGCTCCTGGCGGCACAGCCGCGTCAGGAGCCCCATGACCTCGTGCCCGCTCGTCCAGTCGAGGTTCCCCGTCGGTTCATCGGCGAGCAGCAGCGATGGCGATGCGGCGAGGGCGCGGGCCAGCGCGACCCGCTGCTGCTCGCCACCCGAGATCTCCTCCGGCCCGTGGCCCTGGAGACCGTGCAGGTTGAGCTGCTCCATGAGCGCGTCGACTCGCTGGCCGATCACCTGCCGGGAGAGCTTCTGGCCGTGCTTGCCGGGAGCCTCGTTGCGCAGCCGAAGGGGGAGCGCGACGTTCTCGGCCGCGGTCAGCGTGGGAAGCAGGTTGAAGAACTGGAAGACCACCCCGATGTGGTCGCGTCGGAAGGCCGAGCGCTCCTCGTCCCGGAGTGCGTAGACGTCGATGCCCTGGATCGTCACCGACCCCTGATCCGGTGGTTCGAGGCCCCCGAGCATGTGCAGCAGCGTGCTCTTGCCGCACCCGCTGGGCCCCATGATCGCCACAAAATCGCCTGCACCGACGGTCAGCGAGACGCCTCGAATCGCTTCGCGCGGCGGCCGGCTGACCCGGTAGACCTTGCGGAGACCGGTGGCGACGACGATGCTGCCATCGAGGTTGCCCGCAGACGCTTCGACGGTGCTGAGCTGAGTCAGTGTGCTGGGTCCTTTAGAACGTGAGGAACGCTTCGAGAACGGATTCGATGGTGTTGGGAAAGAGGCCCTCGTACTGGTTCACCGGTGGGGCCGGAAGGTTCTGGGGAAGGCTGCCCGTGGGGATCACCAGCGGTGTCGGCGTCGGCACTGCGGCGGGCGTCGCGTTCGGCCCGGCGGCCGCGGCGACCGTGGGCGCCGGGGAGTTGCGTGGCGCCGGCCGGGGTGCGGTCGGCCTGCGCGGGGGAGGAGGTGGTGATACGCCCACCTGGGCGAATTCCTCGCTGAACATCCACACGTTCTGCTCGGCCCCGACGCCCGTCCAGGTCACTCCTGGAGCGCTCTCGTCGGACCCGACGCCCATCTCGGTGTAGCTGCTGTTGAGGATGTTGGCTCGGTGGTCGCTACTGTTCATGAATGCGGCGTTGATGTAGCCGGCGGGACTGGAAGCGCCGGCTTCCCACCCGATGTTCTCACCGGCCGACCGGTAGTGAACGCCAAATGCCTGCATCATCGAGAACACCAACTGGCCGCAGCCGAGGATGGGATGGGCGAAGTAGTTGCGCCGGATCATGTCGTCGGAGCGGCCGTCGACCTGGATACCGTTGCAGTTGTAGGGGGCACCCTCGCCGATGTTCTGGAGCGTCCCGCTGAATGCCAGCGAATGCACGCCGTTGCTGGTCCGATCCTGGTTGGTCAGCGAGAAGAGCTGCGCGTCCTCGCCGCTGTTGGCGCTGACCACGCCGGGCGATCCTGCCAGGTGAAGCACCGCCAGCCCGCACGCGGTCGCGAGCCCGGCGGTCATCGCAATCGGGCGAATGGCGCGCCGAAGACGCCCGGGGCTCCGCGGCGCTGACATCGTCAGGTCAGTCGTTGCCCGCACCGCAGAAGCGGTTCGGAGCAACTCCTCCCACGCCGAGGGCAGCGGCCGACGTTGCATACGGCAGTCCTTCAGTGAATTGGCGCCCGAATACGACCGACCGGTTCCGGCCGGTCTCTATCAAACCCCCCTCAGAGCCCCTGGGACGCTGCTTCGACAGGATCGTTGCACCGTTCGAGGTGCATCCCGGGGATGCTTGATTCAGCCTCCGGGCAGGTATTCCAACGCGATCACACGAGGTGGTTTGAGCTCTCATGTCGTTGCTCGACCGAGTGCAGCGGAAAGCCGAGGGAACTCCTCCGACTTCCGCCCCCAGCGCGCCGTCGCCATCCGCACCTTCCGGACCGCCGGATCGGCCGTCCGACGACGGAGCGGATCGCTTCCCCCCGGCCGGCTGGCAGAACCGCCCCGGGGGCATCTCCCCGGCACCGGTGCAGCCGGCGCCTGCGCCCGCGCCTGCGCCACGCCCCTTCGAGGTCGAGCGCGCCGCCCCCGCCCCTGAGCCACAGCGCGCGCCGACCCTGCTGAACCGTTCCAGCGGGATGCGTCCTGGGCTGACCAAGATGGGCGGCCACGCGAACACCCATGTGGCGCTGCGCGCCAAGGTCCATCAGCGCCTCGTCGAGGAACTCGCCCAGGGCACGGATTCCGTACCTCCGGAGGTCGTGCGCCAGCGCATCGCTGAACTGCTCAACGACGTGATCACCGAGCAGAACATCACGATGAGCCGGCCGGATCGCCTCCGCCTCGTCGAGATCCTCATCAACGACGTCCTCGGTCTCGGCCCGCTCGAGGAGCTCCTCGCGAGCGAGGACATCACCGAGATCATGATCAACAGCTACAAGCAGATCTACGTCGAGCAGCACGGCAAGCTGACGCTGAGCCCGGTGACATTCGAGAGCGATCAGCAGTTGATGCAGGTTATTGACAGGATCGTCAGCAGCATCGGACGCCGCGTCGATGAGTCGTCGCCGATGGTCGATGCGCGTCTCAAGGACGGATCCCGCGTGAACGTGATCATTCCGCCGCTCGCGTTGCGCGGGCCGACCATGACCATCCGAAAATTCGCCAAGGAAGCGCTGACCATCGATGACCTGATCAAGTACGGGTCGATCACCGAGGACATGGTTCGCTTTCTGCGCGCCTGCGTCCGCGGGAAGATGAACGTCGTCGTCAGCGGCGGCACCGGCTCGGGAAAGACGACCACGCTCAACATCCTGAGCGGCTTCATTCCCGAGGATGAGCGCATCGTCACGATCGAGGACGCGGCGGAACTCCAGCTTCGCCAGGATCACGTGGTGACGCTCGAGACGCGTCCCGCGAACGTCGAGGGTCGCGGACGCGTCTCGATCCGAGACCTGGTCATCAACTCCCTGCGGATGCGTCCTGACCGGATCGTCGTTGGAGAGTGTCGTGGTGGTGAGGCGCTGGACATGCTCCAGGCGATGAACACCGGCCATGACGGGTCCCTGACCACGCTCCATGCGAACAACGCGCACGACTGCATCAGCCGTCTGGAAACGCTGGTCCTGATGGCGGGCGCGGAGCTGCCGTCGCGTGCCATCCGCGAGCAGATCGGCTCGGCGGTCAACGTCATCGTGCAGCAGTCGCGTCTGCGCGACGGAACGCGCAAGATCGTCAGCATCACCGAGGTGCTCGGCTGCGTGAACAACGAGGTGAAGCTGCAGGACATCTTCACCTACAAGCAGGCCGGCGTCGACGAGGACGGCATGGTGGTGGGTTCGTACATGCCGACCGGTGTCATCCCGACGTTCCTCGAGCACCTCACCACCTCGGGCGAGCAGCTCTCCGAGGACATCTTCCAGCCCATCCACGTGATGGACGGAGTCGGGTCGGCCTGATCTCGACTCGGGTTCTGGCGTCCTGGGATCCGCTGAGTACGCCGCCGTACAGCCGTTTGCCCTGCAGAGGCGCAGGGTTGGGCCATGCCAGCTGCCGAACGGCGACTTGCCCGATGCCCGAACTGCGACGGGTCCGGCGATCGCAACCGCAAGGTTGAGTTCCGTCAGGGCATGGTCGGCGCCTGGGCGTCGAAGGCCTATGCCGGCGACGAATGCAGCCGCTGCTCCGGCGACGGCCTGATCTACGAGCCGGTCAACCTTCCGCCACCGGCGGGCTGACGCCCCCGGTATGCGGTCGATGTGGCTCGAGCTTCAGGCGACGCCGCTGAGATGGCCGTTCTTCTCGGTGGCGACGCCAACCTGGCGGCGGTCCGGGAAGATCTGCGCGAGGCGCGGCGGGAGCGGGATACCCATGTCGAACAGCCGGTCGATGATTCGCGGCCGGATGCCCGTCGGCTCGAAGTCGCCGATGATCTTGCCGGTCGAGGGATCGGCGCCGCGTGACTCGAACTTGAAGATCTCCTGCACGGTGATCATCTCGCCCTCCATCCCGATGACCTCGGTGATGGACACCACCTTGCGCGAGCCGTCCTTGAGGCGGTTCAGCTGGATGATGAGGTTGATCGCGCCGGCGATCTGCTGACGGATTGCCTTGAGGGGCAGGTCCAGACCGGCCATGAGCACCAGCGTCTCGAGCCTCGACAGAGTCTCGCGCGGGCTGTTCGCATGGATGGTTGTCAGAGAACCGTCATGGCCCGTGTTCATCGCCTGGAGCATGTCGAGCGCTTCACCGCCACGGCACTCTCCAACCACGATGCGATCCGGTCGCATGCGCAACGAGTTGATGACCAGCTCGCGGATCGCGATGCGGCCCTCACCGTTGACATCCGCAGGCCGCGCCTCGAGACGGCAGACGTGCTCCTGATGGAGCTGGAGCTCTGCCGCATCCTCGATGGTGACGATGCGCTCGTCGATGGGGATGAAGCCTGAGCACACATTCAGCAGAGTGGTTTTTCCTGTGCCGGTTCCGCCGGACACCAGGATGTTGGCACGGGCGAGCACGCACGCCTGGATGAAGGCTGCTGCTTCCTGGGTCATGGTGCCGAACCCGATGAGGTCGGAGACCTGATACGGGTCCTTGCTGAACTTTCGAATCGTGAGAATCGGACCGTCCAGGGCGACAGGCGGAATCGCCGCGTTGACGCGGGATCCGTCGAGGAGGCGCGCGTCCATCAGGGGTGTGCGCGAATCGATGCGGCGGCCGACGGCGGCGCCGATCGTGTCGATCACCCGCATCAGGTGAGCCTCATCGTCGAACCGAATATCGGTGAGGAGGATCTTGCCCTTGCGCTCCACGTAGACCATCTCCGGTCCGTTGACCATGATCTCGGTCAGGCTGTCGTCGTCGACGAGTGGACGCAGTGGACCTAGAGCCTCGAGGTACCGGCTGTCGAGCTTCTGCGAGACGGCTGCCATGCTCACGTGAGGATGCTCCTTGGATTTCGGACGGAAGGCGGTTCCGCGCCGATTGTGTGCGCCGCGGCATGGCGTTCTGCCGGGAGCAACCGGTTCGATACACGTTCGATTCCCGCAGCGTTCCAGACATCCACGACTCGTTAACTCGTCCGGGTACGATCACGTCGCTGTGATGAGTGCAGGGATGGTGGTGACGGCTGGGGGAGCCTCCATTCAGGATGACGAGTGGTTCGGAGAGGGGAGTGCCTTCGACTCCGGAGAAGACCTCGCCGCCGCGCTGTTCGCTCTCGCCGGGACGACGCCCGGTGATGCCATGGCGGAGGCGGAGGTTGTCTGGCCCATATCGATCCCCGAGGCCGACCCGGTGTTCGTTGAGGTGCAGCGCCCCGGCACCCTCGATGGAGCCCGGCGGCAGGGTCCGTTGTATGGCGGCGCGAAGTCGGCGAGCGCCTCTCCCGGGAGCTGGTCGGTTCGCTCGCCGGGCGAGCAGTTGCTCCCACCAAAGGTCTCGGGTCGTTCGGGATGGACCATCCGCAACAGCGTGGCAGTGCTGCACCGGACCGAGGACGCGATCGCCCGCCTTCGCGAAGAGGCAGTCGCGATGGCATTCCTCGCTGCGGCTGAAGCATGCGGTCGGGGACGTCCTGCGTCGCTCGAGCGTCGAAGCCACCCCCGCTAGTCGCCGCTCAGCGTTCGTACTGGCGGAGCCGCTCCTCAACCTGCGAGGTCGTGAGCGAGGTCGTACCCGAAGTGGCTCCCCGGGTGGGGATGCCGGTTTTTGACGGCGACCCGGAGTTCGACGCCGCTCTGCGCGAGCTCGGCGCATCTTCGTCCTCCTTGTCCGCGCCCTCGAGCTCGCGACGCCGCATCATCGCGTACACGTTGTCGAGCGTCGGGGCATGGCCCTGGCGCAAGAGTGCAAGCACTGCCTCGGGGTCGATCGCTCCGGGAGCCGCAAGCGCTGCCGCTCGCGCGGACTCGAGTGCCGCAGCCTTCGCAGCGTTCATCTCGTGGCGAGCGTGACGCGCCATCCGCAGCAGCGCGGTGCAGATGATGCCCTCCACCACGGCGAGCGCGGCCAGGAGGAGCACCGAGTGATCCTGGACCCAGCTCACCACCTGGTTGTTCACCGGGTCAAGCCCCGCACAACCGCTCGGCAGCCTGCTGGTGCATCTCACGGGCCATCGCCTGGATCGACGCGGGGTCCTGGCCGTCGATGTGAAGTCCGCGAATGGCGTCGATGGTTGCCACGAAGTCGTCGATCGTCGAGCGGGTGTTGCTCAGCAGCGCGGTGACCTGCACGGCGTTGGTCTCGCCCAGCCACACGACGCCGATCTGCACCAGCTCGTTGCGCACCTCGTCGAAGTCCACGTACTGCGAGCCCACGGGCTCGTCGCGGTGAAAGAACCCGGGGTCGGCGTCGTGGTCGAACGCTGCGGCGCTCTCCTCGTGGTCGGCGGCGACGGCGACCGTCTGCAGCTCCGGCGCCTCGGGTTCGTCGGGGAAGTAAGGGAATGAGGCCGGCGTCGCAGCCGCGGCGCCGCGAGGCTCCTCGTCAGGTTCCGCGAGTGGCCAGGTCCATGGCCCCGGCGTCCTGAGTACGGGTACCGGCCGCGGCGCTTCACCCGATTCGTCGGGATCATCGGCAGATTCGACGGGATCGTGTCCCTCCGACGGCTCACCGGCATCCTGCTCGCCGGCTGATGCGGCGACCTCGTCGCCGGCGGCCGCGACAGGCTCAATATCCGAGGCCGGCTCTTGGTGTCCGTGGTCCACATCGTCGGATCCAGAGGTGGCGTCGGACTCGCTCGCCGCCGGCGGAGCCTCCCCGCTCACGACGTCGTCGAGCCACGACGCAGAGAGCCACGATCCGGACGCTTGTGGCGCCGGCTCGGGTGTCGGCTCGTCCAGGGGGACGAACTCGTACGAATGGTTCTGCGCGTCCGGATCGCCGTCGGCGCCGAAGGAGGCGTCAGCTGGGTCGGCAGCGACCCACGTGGGCGTGTCATGGGCGACCGGTTCATCGGCGACCGGTTCATCGGCGACCGGCTCATCGGCGACGGGCTCATCGGCGAGTGGGGCGTTCGCCGTCACAGCCTCGGCGGGGACGGGTGACTCACCCACCGCGGTATCGCCGTCCATGGCCGCGACCTCGGCTGCCGCAGGAGCATCGTCCGCGGGCCGCGCGAGCGACCAGGTTGGAGCCGCCTCAGCGCTTTGGCCGGCATCGATGTCGTCCGGCGGCGGTGGGGTGCCGCCTGTGTCCTGCGATCGGTAGCCGACCGGCTGGGCGCCGCCGGGCTGGCGAACGCTCCACCCCGCGAAGGTTGCCGCCTGTGAGTCGGCGGATTCGATCGACGCCACGATGTCAGCAGCTGCCGCTTCGGCCGCGTTGCGTTCGGCACGAGATTTGCGAGATCGACCGAATCCCCATCGCGACCGCTTGGTCTTGCGCTCGGGCTCGGTCGCATCTGGAACCGGCGCCGGGGGAGGTGGCGTATCGGCGAATGCGGCCGATACATCCTCATCCGGAGGTGGCGGCGGAGGTGGCGCGTCGTCCGAGGCAGCGTCATGTTCCCCGCCGGCGCTGTCGACTGCGGCGACCAGGGAAGAGGACTCCGCTGCAGGAGCAGCCTCCTGGCCATCCGCCTCCGGTTCGAGCGTCCCGGGTTCCGCCGTGCTGCCGGCGGTGGCTTCCTCCGGGGCAGCTTCGCCTGCAGCGAGCTCCGCCGCAGGCTCGGCATCTGTCGCGAACGCGGCCACCGCTTCGGACGCAGCGGCCGCGACCTCGAAGTGGTCGCGTGCGCTGACCGGCTTGGAGGTCACTTCAGCCACGAGAGGGCGCGGCTTGCGCTCCATCACGGTGAGCCGTCCCCGTGCCTGCGAGAGCAGCGAGCGAAGACGCTCCGGTGATGCAACCGCCGAACGCTGCGTCTCCGAGTAGACAGCGACGAGGCCGCCGCGACTGAAGAGCGCGATGCCGCGAACCGGAGCGTCGATGACCAGCACGCGGTCGAGGCCGTCGGCGCGGAACGCCGCCAGCATCGAGGCCGGGTCGAGCCACGACAGCTCGACGCCGCTCACCGCCAGGGGGAGCCGCCAGAGCATGGTCAGTGCCTCTGCCACGCGAGGGTCGTCGAGTGCGTACCCGGCAAGCGACCCCTTGGTCGCGCCCAGCAGCGCCATCCCGGCCGTCTCGCCCCGGGCGTGGTCGTCGGCATCGATCCAGACCGCGTCGATCAGGTCGCCACCACTCACAACCGCCGCGGCGCGCAGCTTCGCGCCGGTGAGGATGAGGATTGATGGCGGGAGCTCGGCGAGGCGATCCGCAAGATGCACCTCCTCGGGAGAAGCCTCGATCCAGAGCGGACGCCCCCCGGGCAGCAGGGGGAAATCCGCGAGGCCGAAGGGCAGGTCGGGTGAATCGTCTTCGGCGCTCCACCACTCCGGACTTTCCTCGGTGACCGGGTCGTCCGCGTACGAGCCTGCAAGGCGGACGAATGGTCCGGCGAGTTCGTCGATGGTGATCGAGAGGGTCTCGTGCGGTGACATCGCGCGCCGCCAGTCGGAGACTGCGAAGATCCTCGGCAGCGCCGCGAGCAACGCGTCGATCGCTGCTTCCCCTTCGATCTGTGCCTCATCCGTCTCGAACACGGCATGGCTCGGCCGTCCGAACACGAGGTAGAGCGTCGCCTTGGCGCCGTCCCAGGAAATGTCGAACGCGCCGCTCAGATAATCATCTTTGGCGCTGGCAAGCTGTCGCAGTAGCTTGACATGGGGCGCCGCGGTGGCCATGTGCGGATATTCTACGGACGTGCCTGCAGAAGTAATCACGATTGCGTCGCTAAAAGGTGGTGTCGGAAAGACAACCAGCAGCTATGCGCTGTGTGCGGCAGCTGCCGCGGGTGGTCTCAAAGTCATCGCAATCGATCTCGATCCGACCGGCGGATTGAGCAATGCTCTGGAGCGGGCCAAACGCAGCGTTACCGTCATCGACGTCCTCCATGGGCGGGTCTCCTTGCGGGAAGCGCTCATCGATCATCCGCTCGGAATCCGCACCGTCGTGTCACATCGCAGCCTCAATGATGAGTCGCCTTCGAAGGAGCAACTCGACGAGATGCTCGCCGATGTTCGTGACGACTGCGACATCATCCTGCTGGACACGCACCCGCACGAACCGTCGCTGGTCGGGCCGATGGGGGCTGCGGACCGAATCGTGATCCCGACCGCGCTCGACATCCTTTCGCTGCGCGCGGCCGCGCTCACCGTCGGGCTTGCCCAGCAACTCGATGTGCTCGACCGGATTCGCGGCATCGTTGTCACGAACGCGAAACGACCGCTCTCCAGGATCACCGACTCCCTGCTCAACGGACTCACGCTGAGCGGGCTCGCGTTCGAGACTGTGCTCTGGTACTCACCGGGCTGGGTTGTGGCCACCTCTGGCCGTGGCGAGCTCCCGGACCCCGAGCTCCTCGCCGAGAGCAAGCTGCTCCTCCGCGAGGTTGCGACCCGACCGTCGCCGACCGAGGCGCTGCGTCAGTTTGTCGGCATGGCGCAAGGGAGGCGGCCGAAATCGGCCGGCGCCGTCACTCCCTGATCCGCTGCCACCAGCTCTTGCGACGCGGCTTCGCGGCGGGCGCCTTCGGCGCAATTGCACCGCTCTGAGCGGGAACTCCGCTGACCCGGGGCAGGGACTGGGACGGCGCTGGCGGCGCCGCAGCAGGCGCGCTCGGTGTCGGTGACCCAGCGTCCGGATGGGAGTCAGGCCGCCCGCGGGAACGCTCCTCGGCGAGCGCTCGCTCAGCGGCCTGGCGGGCCGTCTCTGCCGCGGCGCGCGCTGACTCCGCCGCCATGCGCGCCTGCTCCGCGAGATCGATGCGCCGGAGCAGTGCCGTACGTTCGTCCTCAAGTGTTGCGACGCGCTGGGTGAGGGTGGAGATCTCCTCGAGGGAGGAGGGGCTGGCCGCGACCATCGGCACGCTCAGATCGTCCTCCTCGGGATCCTGTACCCCGGATTTCAAGCTCGCGGCTTGCCGGTCGACCAACGCATCCAGGAAAGCCCACTGCTGGCGGAGCTCTTCCTCGGAGTGGCGGGGGACCGAGCTCACCGCACGAGGGCGACCAGGCTCACGCCGTCGAGGGCGGCGAGCGCGGTAGTCAGCGCCTCCGGCGCCATCGACGGCAGCACCTCGGCATGGGGCAGGTCGAAGGCGATATCGGCGGCGAAACGGCGCGGTCGTGACAGCGGATCGGGGCGAAGCACGAAGGCCGGCGCGTTCGCCTGCGCGGCCGGGTGCAGAGCTGCGAGCGAGGGTTGGTCGGCGAGGACACGGGTCTCGTCGGCGGTGAACCCGGCAGCCAGCAGGCGCTCGCTCAGCGCGGTTCGATCGCCCGTGTGCTGGCGGCGCTCGACGGTGGTCCAGGCGGCGACCAGCAGCGCCTCCCTCTCGGAGAGCTCGCGGACGATCGCCGGGATGTGGGACTGACCGAGGTCGCGGGCGGCGCGGAGGCGGCGCGAGCCGCACACCACCTCGAACCGATCGGCACCACGGCGGCGCAGGAGCAGGGGTTCGATGATCCCGCGCGAGGCGATGCTGGCCCGGAGTGCAGCCAGGGTCGCGGCGCCGACGTCGCTTCCCGGCCACCACGGGCGGTCGTGTATCGCGGCGATCGCGATCCGCTCGACGCGCGACTCGGATGTCGGCGCAAGCCAGCGCGCCATCGGCCCGGAGAGGGACGGTCCATTGACCGTCTGTGGGGGGCGCTCGCCGATCTCAGACACCGGCTGCCACCTCGTCGCCGACGATCTCGCCGGCGAGCTCACGATATGCGGCAGCCGCTTTTGAGGATGACGCGTAGGCGGTGATCGGTATGCCGGCGAGCGACGTCTCCTGGAGCTTCACCGTCGGCGTGATCACCGTCGCGAACACGCGGATGTTGGCGAGCTCGCAGAGCCCGTCGAGGAGCTGGCGGCTGAATCGAGTGCGCAGGTTGACGAACGTGGGCACGATCCCGAGGATTGCGAGATCCGGGTTGAGACGTCCTCGCACCAGGTGCACGGTGCGCAGCACCTCCTTCAGGCCGCGGATGGCGAAGCCCGACATCTGCACCGGGATCAGCACCTCCCCTGCCGCGGCGAGCGCGCTGATGGTCTGGAAGCCGAAGCTGGGCGGGGTGTCGAACAGCACGTAGTCGAAGGTGGCGCGCGCTCCGTCGCGGCGGAGGGCATCGCGAAGCGCCAGCTCTCGATCGATCGACGAGGGCAGCTCCCCTTCGACTGCCGACAGGTCAGGCGACGCCGGCAGGACCCAGAGGTTCGTCCAGCTCGTCTCGGTGATCGCCGCGCCTGCCTCGACGTGCCCGCCGATCACGGCCGCGACACCGGGCCGCTCGTCGTAGGGGTCGAGACCGACCCCGCTGGTCAGGTTCGACTGCGGATCGCAATCCACGAGGAGCACGCGCTTACCTCGCTCGGCGAGCGCGGCGCCGAGGTTGATGACGGTCGTGGTCTTGCCCACGCCGCCCTTGCCGGAAACGCATGCAATGGATACGGTCACCTGAAACCTGCACGATAGCTTGCACTGCCACTCGATAGCCAACGCGGATCGGGGTGGAAGCGGGGTCGGAAGACACGATGGCGGTCTGTGACCTCCGCGTCACGCACGGTCCGAGCTGATCGCACTGAACGCGTCAATACTTGCAAACGATGATGAATGCACAAAGTGCAGGGCATCACGGAGAGGTGGAACGTTTCCAATTGCGGCGGGGGGAGATGTATCGAATCTCGTACACCGTGAGAACCCCGCAGCAGCGGCGAGTCACTCGGAGCCTTGCGGTCTATGCCGGGTCGTCGAGGCGACGGCTGTGGGACGGCCGGGAAGCGGTGTGCTTTGAATTCCAGCGGCCGCACGGCCGGCCGCTTTCGCTGCTTCGTGGCCAGATCGTCGAGGCGCGGCCGGCGACGTTGAATGATCGGGGTCAACTTGTGCTCGTCGAGGATGCGGCTCCAAGGCGACCGCTGCAACGCAGCCTCTCAATGCGAAGCCGGTTGTCGCCACCGCCGTGGTCAGCTGGCTAGGCCGTTCTCGTCATCGCTCCCGGTCACGCTGCGCGAGAGTCGCTCGTTGAGACCGCGGCGCTCGAATCGATAGCCGATTCCGGGCACCGCGTGAATGTAGGTGGGACGTGGACCCGAGGGCTCGATCTTGCGGCGAAGGCGGTACACGTGGGCGTCGACACTGCGCAGGTCAAGGTCCGCACCCTGGCCCCAGACCTTCTGGATCATCTCCGAGCGCGAGATCACACGGCCCGGCGATGCCGAGAGCAGGGCGAGCAGGTCGAACTCGGTCGGGGTGAGGTTGACCGATTCGCCGTCCCGGAGCACCTCGTGACGTCCGATGTCGACGATGAGCCCGGGGAACTTCAGGCGACCGGGGCGCACCTGTGACTGCGTGGTCCGCTGACGGCGCAGCTTGGCGTTGACGCGTGCCGCCAGCTCGCGGATCTCGAAGGGTTTGGCGATGTAGTCATCGGCGCCGATCTCCAGCGCCACGACGACATCGACGGTGTCCGTGCTCGCCGACAGGATGATGATCGGGACCTCGACACCTGCGCCACGGAGGCGGCGGCACACATCGAGCCCCGGCATGCCCGGCAGGCTCAGGTCCAGGAGGATGAGGTCGACATCGCTCTGCTCGGCGAGACGCAATCCTTCGGCGCCATCCTCGGCAAACTGCAGGCCGAAGCCGTGCTGCTGGGCGACCGTCGAGAGGATGTCGCGCATCGCCGGGTCGTCGTCGATCACCAGCACGGTGGCCTCCGCCGGAGCGCGCACGACGCCATGGCCAAGGGGCGCGAGGATCGATTCCGTGAAGGTTGTCATCCGTTCCTCAAGTTGGGTCGACCGCGCCAAACGTGCCCATTGGCGCAACGTAGCACCGCGGTCGTGGCGGGTTTGCGCCGGTTACGGACGCGTTGCCCGTCTTTACGCAACTGCAACCGGAGGTTGGTGGGGCAGCGCATCAAACGTGCACCGGGAGCGCGACGACAAACGTGTTGCCTCGTGCGCGCGAGTTGTCGATCCAGATCCTGCCGCCCATCCGCTCGACCAGCTGGCGTGCGAGGTAGAGACCCACACCGAACCCACCGCGCTGACGGAGGAGCGGCGACTCGACCTGATAGAAGGAGGCGAAGACGCGGTCGACATCGCTGTCGGGGATGCGGCGGCCGTTGTCCCTGACCTCGACGTGCACCTTGTTCACCGCTCGGTAGGTGGTCACACGCACCGGCTCCGAGTTCGGGGGAGAACTTCAGCGCGTTGTCGATCAGACACGCCACAACCAGCGCGAGGCGCTCGTGATCGGCGAGCACACGCTGCGCATCCGGCGCCACCGTGATCGCAAAGCGGTCGTGATCTGCCGACTCCACGAAGCGGGCGATCACCTCGCGGAACACGTTCTCGAGGTCGACAGCCGCGGTCTTGAGGCGGATCTCGCCCAACTCGAGCTGGGCGATGCAGAGCAGATTGTCGGTCAGGCGCGCCAGGTGCTCGGCCTCGAGCCGGAGCTCGTGCAGTCCCTCGTCGCGCGCATCCTGGGGCAGGCGATCGCCCGCATCGTGCATCAGGGTCAGCCAGGCCTTGATCTTGGTCAATGGTGTCCGCAACTCGTGCGAGGCCAGCATCATGAACTCGCTCTTGATGCGATCAACCTCGCGCAACTCGGCGAAGGCCGCATGCTCGAGCTCGATGGACCTGCGCACCTGGGCGTCGCGCTCGCCGACGAGCTCGCGGGAGAGCAGGTTGCTGCTCAGTGCGACAACGAACAGGAGGAAGAGCCGCGACACCAACGCATCGACCAGCGCGGTGTTGAGATGGTGATTGGCGACGTTGAAGCCGACCACGAAATAGGCGGCTCCGGCGACGAACGCGCAGGCCATGCTCCCCACCAGTCCGAAGCGCAGGCTGCTGGCGATGACGACAATGAAGAAGGTGACGGCAAGGTCGGAGTTGTACCCACCGGTCAGGTAGACGAGCCCGCTGGCGACCGCGAGGTCGAGGACGATGGTGGCGACCTGGAGGCGGCGGCCGGGGATCCGGTTGGCCAGCAGCATGACCGTCGCCGCCAGGTTGAACACGCCCCAGGCGCCGAGCACCAGGTTGACCGCGGCGGTGGACTGACCGGTGGCGAGCCCCGGGAAGTTGTTGGCGACGGCCGCAAAGATGAGCACCATCCAGCGGCTCAGCTCGATCGTTCGTTCGACGCCCGCCCTGCGATCGCGCGCCGGCATCGCCGTCAACTCACTTCTCGGCCGTTTGGTCGGGAGGCGGCCGGCCGGCCGGTCCGCCGAGCTCGTCATCGGACGCGCGGGAGCGGACTGGGTGAGCTCCCGGCTCACAGCTTCAGCCATGCGGGTCAGGCACGCACGTACGGTTGCGGATCGCCTCGCTCACTCTGGTGAGCCTAGCTGCGCATCACCTTTGCCAGACGAAGGTCTCGTAACGATGCCGCACCACCCACTGTTACAGGCGAACGCATGCATGCCCCGGTCCTGGAAACTTCTGATCAGCCGTGTCGCTCCCACCGATCGCCGCTCTGCACCCGGATCGCCCGGATGAACTCGCTGCCGGTGCGGCCGCCCTCCGGGACGGCCGCGTCGCGGATGCGGTCGCGGCCTATGACCGCGCGCTCGAGCGCCTCTCTCCCGACGGCCACCCCGAGCAGCGCGGCGCCGCGCTCCTGGCGCGCGGCCTGGCGCACCAGCTGCTTGGGGACGCGTCGCGGGCCACGGCGGACGTCCTCGCCGCACTGAACGTCTGGTCGCTCGCGCGCGCCGACTGGGCGTCGAGCGCCATGTCTGATCTTGCCGCGGCATTGTCCGGTGCCGGCAACGAAGCAGCGGACGCCTACTGGCAGGCGGCGCTCCGCCTCGCGGAACGGAGCGGCGACGTGGCGCTTCAGGCGGCCGTGGCGGGGGAGTGGGGGCGGCATGCCGCGCGAGCCGGCGAGGCAATCACGGCAGTCGCGCTGCTCGAGAAGTCGGCGGAGCTCGGCAGGCGGGCCGGCGATGACGCCATCGTCGCCAAGGCCCTCGTGAACCTCGCCCGGGTGGAGCTCGATGCCGGGCGTGGAGGCCACGCGATGCGCAACATCGGGGAGGCGCTCGCCCGCGACCAGCGCGGCGACCTGCGCGCCGCCACTGCCGGGCTCCTGATCGACGTGGCCGCGGGAGCGTTCCATGCGGGGGACACGGCCCACGCCGAGCTCTGCCTCGAACAGGCGCTCTCGCTGAGCGGCGGGAACGACCGCCAGATCCGGGAGCGGACCCTTGCCGCGCTCGGCGGCCTGGCGAGAGCGCGCAGCGACTACGCGGCGGCGGCCCGATACGGCGAGGAGCTCCTCGACAGCGCTCGTCGGGGTGGGGATCTCACCGTTGCCGCCGAGGCGCTCCACGATCTCGGCCGGATCGCACTGCTGGGCGCTGCCTTCGATGACGCCGCCGGGCACCTCACCGAGAGTGTGGTGATCGCGCGAAGTCTGGGGCTCAACTCGCTGGCGGCGTCGGGATCGCGTGCACTCGCCGAGGTCGCGCTCCAGCGCGGGGCGCTCCTGCGAGCCCTCGGGTACGCCGAACAGGCAGTCATCCTCTCGATGGGGCAGGATGATCTCGAGGCGTGCGCCGCAACCCTGCTCCTGGTTGGCGCCGAGGCCGGCAGAGCAGGGCTGGATGACGTCGCCCGACCGGCCAACGAGGGCGCAGCCGAGATCTATCGACTGCTCGAGCGCGACGACCTGGTCCAGATCCTGTCGGGGGGATCGACGCTGCCCGCCAACGGCAGCGAGACGCGCGCGGAGCGGCTCGAGGCGGGACTCGAAGCCGCGCGGTCAGTCGTCAACCCTGCCGCCCCGGGCGACGACCGCTGACCGCCGGTCAGCAGTCCGGGACGCCGGGCGGGGGGAGGGACAACCCGCCCGCCGGCGGTGCCGTGCCAATCGGCGGGGACGACATCACGAGCGAGTTGCTCGTCGGGTCGTAGCAGTTGACGGTCCATCCGAGCACGTGCAGCGCCGCGGCTTCGCGAGCGTTCGACGGCAGAACGGCGTGGTGGATTCCCTCGGCGGCCAGCACCCGCACCCAGTTGGGGTCGAGTTGATCGATGGCGTCATACAACTGGAGCGCGTCGCTGCCGAAGACCGCCGGCTCGTCGTACAGGAACACGATGCGCCCTGAGGGGAACCGGTACGCGAGGTATCCGCCCCATGAATCGATCGTGTAGATGCGCTGCCCGGGGAAGGTCGCGCCGGCATAGGTCGCCGCCGCCTCGGGGTACGTGGCCGCCTGGTACGACGCGGCCGCCGAAGCGCTGAGCTTGGGCACGACCGCGACTGCCATCGCCGCGGTCATGACGACGAGGACGGCGCTGGTCGCCATCGGGTGCAGGGGGCGCGTCAGCGCGCGGGGCCCCGGCCCGATGCGCGGGGCGATGTGCAATGTCCACGCTCTCGATCCGTGCACCGCGATCTGCGGGGTCATGAAGACCGCAAACAAGCCGAGATTCTCCTGCGCGAAGAGGGTCGCGATCAGCAAGCCGAACCCGGTGATCGCGCTGAATCGGTCGGGGCCACCCGAGACCGTCCAGAGCACGATGACCAGGAGCACCTCGCCCTCGAAGAGCCGCGCCCACCAGTCATGGAAGTTCGGCGAGCCGAAACCGGCGAGGCTCTGCGCGACGCCGGGGTTGAAGACCCCCGAGACCACCGAGGCGTAGATGCCGGGTCCGACCGGGTTCGCGAGGGCGGCGACCACGCTGATTCCGAGTGCGACCATGAGTTGACGCCGGTTGTCGATGCGCGCCGCCCCGGGAGCGCGAATCAGCAGCAACGCGGCGAGCAGGATCAGCAGGCCGGCCGCGAACCCCGCGTCCATGTTGGCCCAGAGCAGGAAGAGCGGCGGCAGGCCCCAGACTGCGGCGGTCCGTCCCTCGCGCCATCGACTGATGACGAAGAGCACGATCGCGACCCCGAGCACCGATATCACCGCGCTGGTGACTCCGACCACGCTGGTGAGCACCAGTCCGGTGATCACCATCGACAGGGCGAGCCACGGACCCGCCACGCGCGCGGATCTCGGTATCGAGAGCGCGGCGAGCACGACCGCGGCGGCTGCGGCGAGGCCCATGACCAGCGAGGCGAGCCCCGCGCCCCCGGCGCCGACGAGCCCCGCCAGGGTCACTTCGTAGAGCCACTGCTGACCGACCCACGCGTGGGCGGCGGGCAGGAAGCTGAAGGGCTCGTGGGCTGGAATTCCGCTGGTTGTGATGAGCCGCCCAAGCGCGAGGTGCCACCACACGTCGGTGTTGCTGAAGGGCTGGACGGTGAGCACCAGCACGACGATCGCTGCGGCGGCGATCCAAGCGAGCCGGCTGAGGCTTGCTCGGCGTTCCCGTTCGGCGCCGGCGATGACGAGCAGATCCGGTCGTTTCATCGGTTCTGCGCCCCGGCGTTCGGGGTGGCCTTCGACTGCTCTGCGCAGACACTGCCCGGTGCCCAATGCGGTACCGCGGGAAGGCGGAGTGTCGAGAGTTTGTCCGTCGGCACGAACGCCACACTGAGGCCGTCCTGGTAGACCTTGGTCCAGCCGGCCGCGTGCTCCATCACGTCGGCGAGGGGAGTCTTGACGTCGTAGAGGACGATGTCGGTCCCGGCGGCTCGGATGATCGAGTCCCAGCTCGGCGTGACGGTCTCGACGTTGGCGTACGTGTAGAGGAGCGAGTCGCCCATGAGCGCCGCGTCACCGAAGATGAACACCTTGTCGCCGTGGGGCGAGAGTGTGTAGGCGAGGTAGCCTCCCTCGCCGTACTGGTTGAAGATCTTCAGCGGTTCGGGTGCGCTCGCAAGCCACTGGGCGGCGCAGACGGGAAACTCCTGCGCGTACGCGAGCGAGTACGGCTGCAGGCTCATCTTCGGCACCAGCCACGCCACGTAGACGCCACCGAGGCCCGCCAGGAGGAGACCGCATGCCGTGAGGCGAAAGAGCAGCGGCGGCTGTGCGCGCGTGCGCGCCCGCGTTGACGCCGGCGCGTGTCGCAGACGCCGCCAGGCGGCGTGCATCCGAGGTGCGGCGAGCGACAGCTGGTCGATGTACACCGGTGTCGACGCGGCGACGAAGAGCGCGATGTGGCGCGCGGACTGCAGCGACAGCGCGGACGTGACCAGCACGAGCGCGACGTCCCGTGCGCGGATGTGCCGGTTGAAGACGGTCAGCATCGCAAGGCTGAGCAGCATCGCGCCGTAGACGAGCACCTCCCAGTCGTGGAAGCTCGGCGAGAACCACTCCTCGATGAGTGATTGCTGCGCGCCCGACGTCTGCGTTCCGAGTGCGTACAGGAGGATGGTGGGGCCGTTGGGATTGATCATGCTCACCGCTGTCGCGGCGATCAATACGAAGAGCAGTGGACGCAGTCGCTCACGCGCTGCCGGATCCGGCATGTGCAACCAAGATCCGATGAGTTCCGCGAGCAGGATGATCGCGATGAATCCGAGGCCGATCACGAACCCGGAGTGGAAGTTGCTCCACACCAGGAAGACGGGGACGAGACCCCATATGGCCTTTCCGCCCTTGACCAGGTGTCGCTCGACGAGCAGCAGGGTGAGCGCTGCGAACGCGAATGTGATCATCTGGACTCGCGGTCCCCAGATCGGGAAACCCCGCGATCACTGCGATGAGCATTCCCATGCCGAGGGCACCGCGTCCGGGGTGGCGGAGGCGTGCCTTCTGCATGATCGCGAGGAGCCCGAGCCAGGTCACGGCGCAGAGCACGAGCACGATGAGCCCGAGGCCGCCGACCGCGAACTCGATGGCGAACACGACCTCGTTGAGCCATTCGTGCATCGTCCAGTGGTGGTTCGCGACCGTATACGTGAACGGGTCGTTGCCGAGCAGGCCGCCGTGCTGGATGATCAACTGACCGGCCCGCAGATGCCACCAGAAGTCGGGGTCCTGGATGGTGCGCGTCACCGGCAGCGCCATGATGACCAGCACTGCGGCGATGAACAGCCCACTCGGTGCGGTCCACGAATCCAGGCGCTCGCGGAATCCACTCCGACGCTCGTGCACCGCCTCAGCCGCCACGCTGCTCATCACGCCGCCCGCCACCTGTCCGTCAGCTCTGAGATGCTCCCGAGATCACGCGGGCTGCTGCTGCATTGCCCGGTTGTTCGAGCCCGACCGACGACCAGAGCATCTTGAGCAGATGCGCAAACTCGAACGGCTTGCCCATGTATGTGATCCCGCCGAGATCCATGACCGCTTGAATGTCTTCGTCGAAACAGCGCGCCGTAAGCAGGATGATCGGGCACGTCGCCGTCTTCGCCTGGGCCCGGAGCTCACGACAGACCGAGAGCCCGCTCAGGCGCGGCATCATCACGTCGCAGACCACCGCGTCCGGAAGCCAGCCCTTGATGACGATCTCGAGCGCCTCCATGCCATCCTCGGCGCAGCGGACGTCGAACCCGTCACTGGCGAGCCGCAGCTCGAGCAGACGGCGCAGGGAGTCGTCGTCTTCTGCGATGAGAATGCGAGGTGGGTCGCCTTGCGTCATAAGCCTGTACATTTCCTGGACCGGGTGGTTCGACTGCGATTGGTTATACGCTGGGCGCAACTTGCGGCTCGTCGTGCAACAGGCCTGTCACAGCCATTTGTGAACTACAGGCAGGGTGCGACTCTGCGGTGACATGATGACGATGGTGAGCGAAGTCGAAGCTGCCCCCACCATGAACCCGTCGGCGCTGTCGGGTGTCCGATTCCTGGTGACCAAGCGCATCGAGGACCTCGATGCGACCGCCGCTTCGCTCGACGATGAGCTCTCGGCTGTGGCGCTTCGCCTGCAGGAGCTCCGGTCCGCGCAGCACGGGGCCGAGGGACGCTGGGGCGCGCTGCTGAGCGTCCTGCCCGCCGGCGATGTTGACGAGATCGACAGCGCATTCCGGACCCTCGCAAAGATCCGGGCCGATCTCGCAGCGACGGAGGAACGCCAGGTCGAGCTCGGCACCCGTCTGACCGGGATCCGCGCGGAGCAGGAGGTGCTGCGCGCGGTCTACCGCAGCCTCGACGACCTCCTGGCCGCCAATGCCGGACCCACGAACGGCACCGCTCGCCTTCGCGACGCGTCCCGGCAGACCTTTCAGATCATCGAGGAGGAGCGAATGCGCATCGCCCGGGATATGCACGACGGGCCCGCGCAGTCCATGGCCAACCTGGTGCTCCAGGCCGAGATCATCGAGCGGCTCATCGCCCGCGACCCCAAGATGGTCGTCAGCGAGCTCGCTGACTTCAAGAACGGAGTGCGCAGCGTCCTCGATGACACGCGCCGGCTCATCTTCGACCTGCGGCCGATGACCCTTGACGACCTCGGCCTGGTGCCGACGCTCCGAAAGTTCGTCGCCGAGTTCGGCGAGCGCAACTCGGTCAACGCACACCTGCGCGTGGTCGGCGAGGAGATCCGCATGGGAGGTGGCCTCGAGCAGACGCTCTTCAGGATCGTCCAGGAGGCGCTCAACAACGCACGCAAGCACGCCAAGTCGTCCAATGTCGAGGTGGTCATCACGTTCCTCCCCAAGCAGGTGAGCGCGGTCATCCGCGACGACGGTGTCGGCATGGACGTTGAGGCGACCGAGGCGTCCGTGGATCGCACGCGTCATTTCGGGCTCCTGACCATGCGCGAGCGCGCCGACGGGGACCAGGGGAAACTCGAGATCCGGTCACAGATCGGCAAGGGGACGGAGGTCCGGGCGACATTCGATCTCTGAGAGCGCCGCTTCCTGAGCTTCGAAGCCCGGATCGGTACGTCCCGTCGACAATGGATGGGATGCGGCATCGCGTACTGGCATGCGACTTCGACGGCACACTCGCCACCGAGGGGGTGTGCTCGGAAGCAACAGTCGAAGCCCTGGAGCGCGTCGCGGCAACCGGTATGAGGCTGGTCCTGGTGACCGGTCGCACCCGCGAGGAGCTCGCCGACGTCTTTGATCCCGGCGACCTCTTCGAAGCGATCGTGCTCGAGAACGGCGCCGTCGTGCTCGATGCCTCGACCGGTCGGGAGCAGCTCCTCGCACCGCGGGTCCCGAGCGGTCTTGTCGCCGAGTTCCAGCGGGCAGGTGTGGTTCCGCTGGTGGTGGGCCGGGTGCTCTGCTCAACGGCATGGAGCCAGGAGGCGAAGCTCTCAGCCGCGATCGCCAGGTTGGGCGTTGATCGCCAGGTCGTCCGCAATCGCGCATCAGCGATGGTCATTCCCCCGGGCATCAACAAGCGCACCGGCCTCGAGGCCGCGCTGCGCACCCTCGGCGAGCTCCCGAGCGCGACCGTCGCCGTCGGTGACGGGGAGAACGACATCCCTCTCTTCGCTGTCGCCGGCGTGTCCGTCGCGGTCGCGAATGCGGTCGACGCTCTCAAGGCGCGTGCCGACGTCGTGCTCACCGAGCCGAACGGCAGGGGAATCCAGCTGCTGGCAGCTGCGCTCGTGGCGGGCGACCTCGGAGCCCTGACCGCGCTGAGCCCTCTCGCCGGCTAGGGTCTCAGCCGGGGAGAATCGGCGCGCGGACCATGGCGGCGTCCCCGCTCAGCCACGCGGCAATGGCAGCGTCGTTCTGGCGACGCCCGACCGCGGCTCGACGCTCCGGTTGGAAATCGAGTGGCGGCACCTCGATCATGGTGCCCTCGGCGGGCATGACCTCGATCAGCGCCGCAACCATCTCGGGATCGAACTGCCCACCGCTCTCGCGGTGCAGTTCCTCGAGGATCCATTCGTACGAGCGAGCGGGCTGGTACGGCCGCCCGCTGCGCATGACATCGAACGCGTCCACGACTGACACGATGCGAGCGCCGATCGGAATCTGATCGCCGCGCAGGCCGTCCGGGTAGCCGCGCCCGTTGAAATGCTCGTGGTGATGCCTGACGATGAGCCGGACGTCCTCCCACGTATCGATGTCGGCGAGAATGGCCGCGCCCACCTCGGGGTGCGTGCGGATCACGGCGCGCTCCTCGGGGGTCAGCGCCTCCGGCTTGCGGAGCAACGCCTCGGGAATGGCCACCTTGCCGATGTCGTGCAGGCAGGCTCCGAAGCGGATGATGCTGCGCAGGCCGTCGCCGATGCCGAGGTGGCGCGCGATGGCGTCGGACATGCCCACGAGCCGTGTCGAATGCTCCTGGGTCTCGTAGTCCTTGGATTCGAGCGCGTTGGCGAGGACGATCGTGAAGCGCTCGAGCATCGGCGCGAGAAAGCGCAGGCGGAGTGCCTCGTCGGCAAGCTCGCGGCGTTCGAGTGCCCGGTCGAGCACGGTGAGCAGGTGCATGGATTTGAATGGCTTGGGGATGAAGGCGACCGCACCGGCCTGCATCGCCTGCATCGCGAGGTCCAGGTCACGAAACGCCGTGACGACGATGCAGGAGATCATCGGATCCACGCGTTGCGCATGGGTGATGAGGTCGACGCCGTTCGCGTGCGGCATCGCGTAGTCGGTGATCACAGCATCAAAGCAGCCGGGAGAGTCGACTGCGCTGATCGCCTCGGCGCCGTCGGAAGCGCTGGTCACCTCGTGCCCGGCGAAGTCGAGCGTCTCCTCGATGAACCGGCGTGTCAGCCCGTCATCTTCGGCGACGAGTATCCGAGCCACCTGCTGGTTTCCTCCGCGTCATGCCCTCTCAGAGCCCGTGACCGATCGCGACGAGACGGCCATCGTCCCTGATCGGATCAATCCGGAGGTCCTCGTCACACGCCTGTGCGAGAACGCTACAACTGCGGTCTCGCGTCTGATGGCGTCCCAAACGGCAGGCGGAGCGTGTGCCGCCAATGAGCGCGGACGGCGCGCTGCACCTGGAGATCGGTCCACCAGATCGGCACCTCGGCGCTTTGGTCATGGTCGACGCGAAGACGCTTGCAGAGCAGACGGCGCTTGACCGGCATCCCGAAGTCCTTGCGGCCGGTCATGACCACCTTGTAGACGAGGTAGACGACCACCCAGCAGACGAGTGCTCCGGTTGCGGCGAGGTAGACGTCGCCCGGGATCGAGCTGGATTTGGAGGCGTGCGCGGCGGCTGCGAGGAGAAGGAGCATCAGTCAAAGCCTAGCCCTCGCTTGCAACGCAACAGTTCACGATCCGGTAACAGCCGTGAAGCCGTCACCGGATCGTGCGCGCTGCTGCTTGTGTGAGCCCCGCTTACGCGACGGGGTTCGGCTGAGGTTCCGGTTCGAGCGCCAGCGCCACCTCGGCGTCGACACCCATGTCGAGCCCGACGTACTCGGGGTCACCGCCACCGGCCGCTGCTGCCTCTTCCTCGTAGAGGCGGAGCGCCTCGTCGCGAAGCTTCTGGTAGTAGTCGAGGCCCGTCCCGGCAGGGATGAGCTTGCCGATGATGACGTTCTCCTTGAGACCGCGCAGCCGGTCGATCTTGCCCGAGATGGCCGCCTCGGTAAGGACCCGCGTGGTCTCCTGGAACGATGCGGCCGAGAGCCACGACGCGGTGTTGAGCGCCGCCTTGATGAGGCCGAGCAGCACCGTCTGCGCGATCGCGGGTTCGCCGCCCTCGCTCAACGCCTTGGCGTTGGCTTCTTCCCACTCGAGCTGCGAGACGATCTCACCTGGGAGCAGGTCGCTGTCGCCGGCGTTGTCGATGCGGACCTTCCGCATCATCTGGCGCACGATGACCTCGATGTGCTTGTCGTTGATGTCGACGCCCTGTGTCCGGTACACGCGCTGCACCTCGCGGACCAGGTAGTTCTGCACGTCGTCGCGCCCGCGGACGAGGAGCAGCTCCTGCGGGCTGATCGAACCCTCACTGATCTTGTCGCCGGCACTGACGTGATCGCCGTCGCGGACCTTGATCTGTGCCGACACGGGGATCGGGTACTCCCGGGAGTCGTCGTCCGTGCTGCGCACCAGGATGTGCTTGGCGTCGACCTTCACCGAACCCGCATAGCGGGCGCGGATCGAGACCTCGTTGCCATGCTCATCGACCCCGCGGATGAGCTCGGCGCCCTCCGCCACCTGACTGCCGTCCTCGACGGCCACCGCATGCTTCGACGGGATCGGGTAGGTGGTGTCGAAGATGTCGCGTGAGGTCACCTTGACCTTCTGCGAGCGGTTTTCACCGCGGATGACCTCGACAACCCCGTCGATCTCGCTGATCAGGGCCTTTCCCTTCGGGACGCGGGCTTCGAACAGCTCCTCGACACGCGGGAGACCCTGCGTGATGTCGGAACCACCCGTTGCCACACCGCCCGTATGGAACGTGCGCATGGTGAGCTGGGTTCCCGGTTCACCGATCGACTGCGCCGCGATCACGCCGACCGCCTCGCCGATCTCGACCAGCCGGCCGGTTGCCAGGTTGCGCCCGTAGCACATCCTGCAGACACCCTCGCGGGCCTTGCAGGTCATGATGCTGCGCACCTTGACCCTGCCGACGGAATCCTTCGCGGCGAGGATCTTGCGTGCGGTCTCGTCGTCGATGTCGTCGCCGGCCCGCTTCACGGTCGCGTCGCCGATAACGATGTCCTGGGCCGCGATCCGTCCCTGGTAGCGATCGATGACTCGATCCTTGAGCTCGTCGTCGGTGAGCTCGATCCAGATTCCCGCGGTGGTCTCGCAATCCTCGATGCGGACGATGACGTCCTGCGCGACGTCGACCAGCCGGCGGGTGAGGTATCCCGAGTCCGCGGTTCGCAGCGCGGTGTCCGCGAGTCCCTTGCGGGCACCGTGGGTCGAGATGAAGTACTCGAGGACGGTGAGGCCCTCGGAGAAGTTGGCCTTGATCGGCAGGTCGATGATCCGTCCTGTCGGGTCGGCCATCAGTCCGCGCATACCGGCGAGCTGCCGGATCTGCTGCTTGCTGCCTCGCGCTCCCGACTGGGACATCATCAGCACCGAGTGGAAGCGGTCGAACGAGCTCATCGTGACCTCGGTCACCTTGTCGGTCGCGTTGGTCCAGATGTCGACGGTCTTGAGGTAGCGCTCGTCGTCCGTGATGAGCCCGCGGCGGAACTGCAGGTCGACCTGCTCGACCTCGTCCTCAGCCTTGGCGATGATCCCCGCCTTCGCCGGCGGGGTCTTGATGTCCATGGCCGCGACGGTGACACCGGCCACGGTCGCGTAATGGAAGCCGAGTCGCTTGATGGCGTTGACCAGCAGGGCCGTGGTTTCGGCGCCGTGAAGGTCGTAGCACTCCTTGACGAGGTGCGACAGCTTGCCGAGATCGAGAAACTCGTTGCGGAAGGCCATCGACGGCAGGTCGTTGTCGGCGCCGGCGTCACCGAGCGGCAGGACCTCGTTGAAGATGACCCGGCCGATGGTCGTCGTGATGATCTCGGTGCCGGTTGGATCCTCCTCTGACGCGCGATGCGAGTGCACATTGCGCTTGGGCATGCGCACCCGGACCCGCTCGTGCAGGTTCACCACGTGGTGTTCGAACGCGAGTTGGGCCTCACCGGTGGAGGAGAAGATGTGCAGGTCGGTCTCCGGCCGCTCGTCGTCGGCCCCGCGCTGGGTGAGGTAGTAGGCACCGAGGACGATGTCCTGGTGCGGTGCCACCACCGGGCTGCCGTTGGAGGCGCTGAGGATGTTGTTGGACGACATCATCAGGTTCTTCGCCTCGGCGACCGCGCCGCTGAAGAGGGGCACGTGCACGGCCATCTGGTCACCGTCGAAGTCGGCGTTGAACGCCTTGCAGACGAGGGGATGGATCTGGATCGCCTGGCCCTCGACGAGCACGGGCATGAACGCCTGGATGCCGAGGCGGTGGAGGGTCGGGGCGCGGTTGAGGAGCACGGGATGCTCCTTGATCACGCCGTCAAGGACGTCCCAGACCTCGGGCCGTACCCGCTCGACCATGCGCTTGGCGCTCTTGATGTTCTGGGTGCTGTTCTGCGAGACCAGCTCGCGCATGACGAACGGCTTGAAGAGCTCGAGCGCCATCTTCTTGGGGAGGCCGCACTCGTGCAGTTTCAGCTCGGGGCCGACCACGATGACCGACCGTCCGCTGTAGTCCACGCGCTTGCCGAGCAGGTTCTGACGGAACCGGCCCTGCTTGCCCTTGAGCATGTCGGAGAGCGACTTCAGCTTGCGGTTGCCGGTGCCGGTGATGGCACGGCCGCGCCGCCCGTTGTCGATGAGCGCGTCGACGGCTTCCTGGAGCATCCGCTTCTCGTTGCGCACGATGATCTCCGGCGCACCGAGCTCGAGCAGCCTCTTGAGGCGATTGTTGCGGTTGATGACACGCCGGTAGAGGTCGTTCAGGTCGCTTGTGGCGAACCGACCACCGTCGAGCTGCACCATCGGGCGCAGCTCCGGGGGGATCACCGGCAGAACGTCGAGGATCATCCACGCGGGTGACGTCGACGACTTGCGGAAGGCCTCGACGACGCGCAACCGCTTGATCGCCTTCTGGCGGCGCTGGCCGCTGGTCGACTTGGACTCCTCGCGAAGGCGCAGCGCCTCGTCGGGGAGGTTGATCTGCTGGAGGAGCTCGCGAATCGAAGCGGCGCCGATGCCCGCCTTGAACACCTTGCCGAACTTCTCGACGTGCTCGCGGTACTGCGTGTCGGTGAGCAGGTCGCGAACCGTGAGCGACTCGAGCTCATCGCGCTGCTTCTGCACGTCCGCACGAAGGGCATCGAGCTCTTCCTGAGCGCTGACCTCGCGCTCGGCTCGATTCCCCTGGAGGTCCGCACGCAGCCCGGCGATCTCGGCGCCGGCCGCATCCTCGGCCTCCTGGATCCGCTGGGCCATGCTCGCCCGCAGCTCCTCCTCGCGCTCCGAGGCGCGGCGTTGCACCTCGACCGCCAGATCCTCCTCGAGCATCACGCCCTTCTTGGCGACGACCTCGGCAATCACCGAGTCGCTGAGCGTGAAGTTGGCGACCGCCTTGTGCCCCTTCGCCTCCTGGATGCGGGAGTCGAGGTCGGCGGCGGATTCGCGCAGCCTGGCGACCCGGTTCTCGAGTTCCTCCTCGAGGCGGGTCCGCTGCGCGGCGAGCTCAGCCTCGCGCTCGGCAATCCGTGCTTCGATCTCGGGCCGCTCGTCGGCGCCTCCCGAGCTCATCCGCTCCCTGAGCGCGACCACGCGCTCGTCGGTGTTCGGATCGAGC
Organism: Candidatus Dormiibacterota bacterium; assembly: GCA_963777445.1. Taxonomy (GTDB): domain Bacteria; phylum Chloroflexota; class Dormibacteria; order Aeolococcales; family Aeolococcaceae; genus Palsa-851. Next base: position 243,482 of record CAVZQR010000005.1, read on the forward strand.
TTGGCGAGCAGCTCGGTGCGCGCCTTCTCGTCGATCGACGTGACGATGTAGTTGGCGAAGTAGAGGACCTTCTCGAGGTTGCGCGGGCTCATGTCGAGCAGCAGTCCCATGCGCGACGGGATGCCCTTGAAGTACCAGACATGGGACACCGGCGAGGCCAGCTTGATGTGACCCATGCGCTCGCGACGCACCTTGGCGCGGGTCACCTCGACGCCGCACTTGTCGCAGATGATTCCCTTGTACCGATACCGCTTGTACTTGCCGCAATGGCATTCCCAGTCCTTGGTCGGGCCGAAAATCTTCTCGCAGAACAGCCCGTCGCGTTCCGGCTTCAGCGTCCTGTAGTTGATGGTCTCCGGCTTGGTGACCTCACCGTGGGACCAGGACAGGATCATCTCCGGACTGGCGATCGACAGTTTCAGCGCATCGAAGTTCTCGAGTTTCAGCATGTGTGTCCTAACTTCCGATTGCTATCGAATGTCGTCCACGTCGTCGCGCTCGTCGCGCTCGAGGTGGATACCAAGATCGAGTGGGATGTCGGGGATGTCCTCCTCACCGAGGAGGATCTGGTGCTCGTCGTCGGACTGGATCTCCACGCCGAGCGCGAGGCCTTCGAGCTCCTTGACCAGCACGCGGAACGATTCCGGAATGCCGGCCTCGAGCGTGTTCTCGCCCTTGACGATCGCCTCGTACGCCTTGACGCGGCCGACGATGTCGTCGCTCTTGACGGTGAGGATCTCCTGGAGGATGTGGCTCGCGCCGTACGCCTCGAGCGCCCAGACCTCCATCTCTCCGAACCGCTGACCGCCGAACTGCGCCTTGCCGCCCAACGGCTGCTGCGTGACCAGCGAGTAGGGACCCGTGCTGCGCGCATGGATCTTGTCCTCAACCAGGTGATGCAGCTTGAGCATGTAGATGTAGCCGACCGTGACCTCGCGGTCGAAGAACTCGCCGGTCCGCCCGTCGCGCAGTTTCTCCTTGCCGCTGCTTGGGAGTCCCGCGCGAGCCAGCTCACTTTCGATCAGCTCCTCGGACGCACCGTCGAACACCGGTGATGCGACCTTGAGGCCGAGCGCGTGCGCGGCATACCCGAGGTGGGTTTCGAGCACCTGACCGAGGTTCATCCGGCTCGGCACACCGAGCGGGTTGAGGACGATCTCGACGGGGGTGCCGTCGGGCAGGTACGGCATGTCCTCGATGGGCATGATTCGGGCGACGACGCCCTTGTTGCCGTGGCGCCCCGCCATCTTGTCGCCCTGGGCGATCTTTCGCTTCTGCGCGACGTAAACACGCACCAGCTCATTGACGCCCGGCGGCAGCTCATGGTTGCTCTCGCGACTGAAGACCTTGACGTCGACCACGATGCCGCGCTCGCCGTGCGGGACGCGCAGCGATGAGTCACGCACTTCACGGGCCTTCTCACCGAAGATGGCGCGCAGAAGGCGTTCCTCCGCGGACAGCTCGGACTCGCCCTTGGGTGTGATCTTGCCCACGAGGATGTCGCCGGGATGCACCTCGGCACCGACGTAGATGATGCCGCGCTCGTTGAGGTTCTTCAGCGACTCCTCGTTGATGTTGGGAAGATCGCGCGTGATCTCCTCCGCACCGAGCTTGGTGTCGCGAGCTTCGATCTCGAATTCCTCGATGTGAATCGAGGTGTACTTGTCATCGCGGACGACCGCCTCGCTGATGAGGATCGCGTCCTCGAAGTTGTAGCCCTCCCAGGGCATGAACGCGACCAGCATGTTCCGGCCGAGCGCGAGCTCGCCGCCCTCGGTCGACGGACCGTCGGCGAGCACATCGCCGGCGGCGATGTGCATGCCGCTGAAGACGGTGATGCGCTGCGACAGGCACGTTCCCTGGTTGCTGCGCACGAACTTGTGGACGCCGAACCACTGGTCCGGACCGCCGTCGTCCGGGCGCACCAGGATGCCGATGCCGCTGTCCTGGCCGCTGCGGATCTTCTCGACCGAGCGGTCATTATCGGCCGGCTCCGGCCAGGCGACGCCGACCACGGTTCCCGGCTTGCGTGCCAGCACCATCTCGCCCGAGTTGCGAGCGGCGTGGCTCTCCATGCCGGTGCCGACAATCGGCGACTCCGCGACCAGCAGTGGGACGGCCTGGCGTTGCATGTTGGAGCCCATCAGCGCTCGGTTTGCATCGTCGTGCTCGAGGAACGGAATCAGCGCCGTCGCGACGCTGACGATCTGCTTCGGTGAGACGTCCATGTAGTCGACGTCGCCGATGGGCAGGTCCTTGAAGGTGTGGCGCGTGCGGCAGGCGACGTGCGCCACCGCGAAGTGACCCTGCTCGTCGACCGGCGCGTTGGCCTGCGCAACGGTGTACTTGTCCTCCTCATCGGCGGACAGGAACACGATCTCGTCGCTGACCCAGGGCGTGCCCTTCTCGTCCTTGTAGACACGGCGGAACGGCGTCTCGATGAAGCCGAACTCGTTGACGCGTGCGAAGGTCGCGAGCGAACCGATGAGCCCGATGTTCGGACCCTCCGGGGTCTCGATCGGGCAGATGCGGCCATAGTGGCTCTGGTGCACGTCGCGCACGTCGAACCCCGCGCGTTCACGGGAGAGTCCGCCGGGCCCGAGCGCCGACAGGCGGCGCTTGTGCGTGAGCTCTGCGAGCGGGTTGGTCTGATCCATGAACTGCGACAGCTGGCTGGACCCGAAGAACTCCTTGATCGCGGCGACCACCGGCCGCGCGTTGATCAGGCTCGCGGACGTGATCGTCCCCGAGTCGCTGATGGTCATGCGCTCCTTGATGATCCGCTCCATGCGGATCAGGCCCATGCGGAACTGGTTCTGCAGGAGCTCGCCGACGGCGCGCACGCGACGGTTGCCGAGGTGGTCGATGTCGTCCGCCTCGCCGTGGCCGTTGTTGAGCTGGATCACCTTGCGGATGATCGACACGAAGTCCTGGTTGTCGAGGACACGGCGGTCCTTGTCCCAGGCGCGCTCGCGTGCCTCTTCCTCACTGATGCCGAGGTTCTTGTCGAGCTTGAACCGGCCAACTTTGGAAAGATCGAAGCGGCGAGCGTTGAAGAACAGCGAGTTGAGCAGGTTGCGCGCGTTCTCCACTGTTGGGGGATCGCCTGGGCGGATCTTCCGATACAGCTCGACGAGCGCCTCCTCGACACTCGTGCTGCCGTCCTTCTCAAGGGTGGCGTTGATGTACTGGTGCTCCGGGTCCTCGTCGACGTCCGCGAAGAAGGCGCGAATGTCGTCGTTGCTCGCGTAGCCGATGGCGCGCACGAGCGTGGTGACCGGGACCTTGCGCTTGCGATCGATCTTGACCGTGAGCACGTCCTTGCTCGAGGTCTCGACCTCCAGCCACGCGCCGCGGTTCGGGATCAACTTGGCCGCGAAGAGCAGGCGCCCGGTGGTGCGATCCTCGGCGGAGGTGAAGTAGACACCCGGCGAGCGCACGAGCTGGGAGACGACGACCCGCTCGGTACCGTTCACGATGAACGTGCCCTCGCCGGTCATCATCGCGAAGTCGCCCATGAAGACCTCGGCTTCCTTGATCTCGCCGGCGTTCTCGCCGGTCTTGATGTGCAGCCGGGTGTTGATCCGCAGTGGCGCCGAGAAGGTCATGTCGCGCTGGCGACAATCCTCCTCGTCGTATTTGGGCTCGCCAAACTCGTAGTCGAGGAAGCGCAGCTCGTAGTTCTTCCCGGTGTAATCCGTGATCGGGTTGAGCTCGCTGAAGAGCTCCTTCAGTCCCTCTTTCTTGAACCACTCGAACGAGTCAAGCTGGGTCTGGATAAGGTTTCCGACCTCGAGCTTGTCTGCAATCTGGCCGTACGACTTGCGGGCGGCAGTAGTGGAAAGAGAAAGGACCATATGCTAAAGTTCCCCCGAGAAGGAATGCGCGCGGGCACGCGCGGCGACGGGCACAATCCCGTATCGTAGCAAAAACCCGCGCAGGACGGCCGTCCCTGACCGTTCGAACCGCTTGACGCGCTTTCGCACGGGCTCGAGCCGGGGAACGGATTGTATCGAAGACGACGGATCTGAGGCGTCCGGCTCCCCCGCCGGATCGCCTCGCCGGTACCGGTGCGACGGCCTATTTGATCTCGACGCTGGCGCCCGCCTCCTCCAGCTTCGCCTTGTGGGCGTCGGCCTCGGCCCTGGGGATGGCTTCGCGGATGGCCTTCGGAGCCGCATCCACGAGGTCCTTGGCTTCCTTGAGGCCGAGCCCGGTGATCTCGCGGACCGCCTTGATGACATTGATCTTGGCGTCGCCGGGGTGGGTGAGGATGACCGAGAACTCGGTCTGCTCCTCGACCGGCGCGTCGGCGGCAGCGGACGGAGCGGCGGCTGCGGCGACCGGGGCGGCGGCCTTGATCCCGAGCTTGTCCTCCATGAGCTTCACGGCGTTGACGACGTCCAGGACCGTCCAGGTCTCCAGCGCGTCGACGAACTCCTCAGGGGTGAGTGTCTTGCTGGCCATCGGTTCTCCTTAACACCTGTTGAAGTGCTGATCGGGTGAAGGCGGCTAGGCGGCGAGCTTGTCGCGGTAGGCCTCGAGGGTCGCCGCGAGCGTTGAAAGGGGCGAATCGAGAGCCGCGGCCAGGTTGGACAGCGGGCCGAGCAACGCCGCGGCGAGGCGGCCGAGGAGCACGTCGCGTGACGGAAGCTCAGCCAGCGTGCGGACGTCGTTGCCGTCGAGGACCTGGCCCTCGGCGAGCCCTGCAACCAGCGGCAGCGTCCGCGTGCTGCGGAAGTGATCGAACAGGATCCGAGCGGGAGCAGAGAGGTCTCCGTATCCGATCGCCAGACCGACGGGTCCGGTCAGGACGTCGGCGAAGCCGGCGGCGCCGGCATCGACTGCCGCGCGTCTGGCGAGCGTGTTCTTGACGACGATGTAGTCGATCCCCTCGGCCCGGAGCCGTCCACGCAGGTCCTCGAGCTGCCGGACCGTGAGCCCCCGGTAGTCGGTCACGACTGCCGAGGTGGCTCGAGTGAGCATCTCGGTGAGCTGGGTCACAGACGCGATCTTGCGCGAGCCCGCTCTTGTGACCTCAGGCTTGTCGGTGCTGGTTGGTGCCATTGCTGCCTCCGTCGGTGCCGTGCCTCCGCCGATGGCGGGATCACGGCTCCGGTGTGCGCCGTTTGGCGCGATCCGGCAGCCTTGCCCACCTGCGCAGGAGATTGAGCGGGGCCAGCCCCGCGCCTGCGGTCTTCGGCGAACGGACGACCGCGAGTCGTCTTCTGGAAGGGCCACAGCGTAGCACCACCGTCAGGCTGCCGCTCGCGAGGTCCCGGGGCGTACCTGTGACAGGTGGTAGTGCGGTTTGACGTGTGAACTCAACGTCTGGTAGGCTTTCGCTTCGCTCCACGAGCTTTCCTCGTATTCGCGCGCGCTGTTTCGTGGCAGAGCGCAATTCTCACTAAACGGACGGTCGTGCCTACCTTTCAGCAGCTGGTCCGCAAGGGCCGCACCAAGCCGACACACAAGACCAAGGCCCGGGCGCTGCGGGGATGCCCCCAGCGGCGCGGAGTCTGCGTCCGTGTGTACACGACCACGCCCAAGAAGCCCAACTCGGCGCTTCGCAAGGTGGCCCGTGTCCGTCTGACCACGAAGGTCGAGGTCACGGCCTACATCCCCGGCATCGGTCACAATCTGCAGGAGCACTCGGTCGTGCTCATCCGCGGAGGGCGCGTCCGCGACCTCCCCGGTGTGCGCTACCACGTCATCCGCGGGACGCTCGATGCCGCCGGCACCAAGAACCGCAAGCAGGGCCGCAGCAAATACGGCGCCAAGCGCGAGAAGAAGGCGAGCTAGCCGCACATGCCACGCCGTGCCCGCGTTCAGAAACGCGTCATCCTGCCCGACCCGATCTACGGGAGCGTGGGATTGGCGAAGTTCGTGAACTGCATCATGCTCGCCGGTAAGAAGAGCATCGCCGAGAAGATCGTCTACGACTCCTTCGAGAAGATCCGGCGCTCCTCTCGCAAGGAGCCCCTCGACGTCTTCGACCAGGCGATCCGCAATGTCACGCCGATCCTCGAGGTCAAGCCGAAGCGGGTCGGCGGCGCCACGTACCAGGTGCCTGTGGAGATCCGCCACGACCGGCGCCAGGCGCTCGCGCGCCGCTGGATCATCCGTTACGCACGCGGCCGCGGTGGCAAGAGCATGTCCGAGAAGCTCGCCGGCGAGTTGATGGATGCCGCCAACGGCGTCGGCGCGTCGATCAAGCGGAAGGAAGACACCCACAAGATGGCCGAGTCGAACAAAGCCTTCTCGCACTTCCGGTACTGACATGGCGGTTGCAGTGGCGGCGCGCGCATTCCCCCTCGAGAAGACCCGGAACATCGGGATCATGGCCCATATCGACGCGGGCAAGACGACGACGACCGAACGGGTCCTCTTCTACACGGGCCGCATCCACAAGATGGGTGAGGTCCACGAGGGCGCTGCGACCATGGACTGGATGGTCCAGGAGCAGGAGCGCGGGATCACGATCACCTCGGCCGCGACGGCTGCCGAGTGGCGCGGCCACCGTATCAACATTATCGATACGCCCGGGCACGTGGACTTCACCGTCGAAGTCGAGCGCAGCCTTCGCGTCCTTGACGGAGCAGTCGCCGTGTTCGATGCGGTGGCCGGGGTCGAGCCCCAGTCGGAGACCGTGTGGCGGCAGGCCGATCGCTATGAGGTTCCGCGCATCTGCTTCATCAACAAGATGGATCGGATCGGCGCGAACTTCTATGCGGCCGTGACCTCCATCAAGGACCGTCTCGGGGCGCACGCGGTACCGGTCCAGCTTCCGATCGGAGCGGAGTCGGAGTTCAGGGGGATGATCGACCTGGTCACCGAAGAGGCGATCGTCTACACCGACGACCTGGGCACCGCCCTGCGCCGCTCCGAGATCCCCGAATCGATGCGTGAGCTCGTCGCCCAGTACCGGCACGACCTTCTCGAGGCGGTGGCCGAATCGGACGACGAGCTGATGGTCAAGTACCTCGACGGCGAGACTCTGACGACCGCCGAGATCATTCGGGGTCTGCGTGCCGGCACCGTCGGCACCAAGCTCGTCCCGGTGCTCTGCGGTTCGGCGCTCAAGAACAAGGGCGTCCAGCCGATGCTCGACGCGGTCGTCGACTTCCTCCCGTCACCGCTCGACCGTCCGTCGGTGGAGGGTGCGGCCGTCGAGGGCGAGCCCGCCACCATCCGCAACGCGAGCGACAGCGAGCCTTTCGCGGCGCTCGCCTTCAAGATCGCGACGGATCCGTTCGTCGGCAAGCTCACCTTCTTCCGCGTCTACAGCGGGGTGCTGCGCAGCGGTTCGTACGTCTACAACGCCACCAAGGGCGAACGGGAGCGCGTCGGCCGCCTGCTCCAGATGCACGCCAACCATCGCGAGGAGATCGAGGAAGTGCGCGCCGGCGACATCGCCGCGGCCATCGGCCTGCGCAAGACCACCACTGGTGACACCCTCTGCGACGAGAAGTACCCGATCGTGCTCGAGCAGATCACCTTCCCCGAGCCGGTCATCTCCGTCGCCGTCGAGCCCAAGACCAAGGCCGAGCAGGACAAGATGGGCATCGCCCTCCAGAAGCTTGCCGAGGAGGATCCGACCTTCCGCGTTCGCACCGACGAGGAGACCGGACAGACGGTCATCTCCGGAATGGGCGAGCTCCACCTCGAGATCATCGTCGACCGCATGCTTCGCGAATTCAAGGTCGACGCGACCGTCGGCAAACCCCAGGTGTCGTACCGGGAGACGGTCACCGCGAAAGCGCATGGCACCGGCCGCTTCGTCCGCCAGTCCGGCGGCCACGGGCAGTACGGTCACGTCGAACTCGAGATCGAGCCCAATCCCGGCAAGGGATTCGAGTTCATCAGCAAGATCCACGGCGGCACGATCCCGCGCGAGTACATCGCGCCGACGGGTCGCGGCATCGCCGATTCGCTCTCCAACGGCGTGCTCGCCGGTTACCCGGTCGTCGATGTCAAGGTGAGCCTCGTCGACGGCTCCTACCACGACGTCGACTCGTCCGAGCAGGCGTTCTCCATCGCCGGGTCGATGGGCTTCAAGGACGGCGTGCGCAAGGCGAAACCCGTGCTCCTCGAACCGATCATGCGCGTTGACGTGTTCATGCCCGAGGAGTTCATGGGTGACGTGATGGGCGATCTCTCCGGGCGTCGCGGGCAGATCCTCGGCATGGAGGGTCGGGCGACATCGCATATCGTGCACGCCGAGGTCCCGCTGTCGGCGATGTTCGGCTATTCAACGGACCTGCGCAGCATGACCCAGGGCAGGGCCAACTACAGCATGGAATTCCATCATTATCAGCAGCTTCCAGCGAGCCTCGCCGAAGAGCTCGTCGCCAAGGCCAGGGTTTAGTTGAGACCACCGGAGAGAGCAGGAGTTCAGTAGAGGCACGAAATGGGCAAGAAGAAATACCAGAGCACCAAGCCGCACGTGAATGTCGGAACCATCGGTCATATCGACCATGGCAAGACGACGCTGACGGCTGCGATCACCAAGGTCCTCTCCGAGAACGTCGGGGGCGATAACGCTTTCGTCGCGTTCGACAAGATCGACAACGCTCCTGAAGAGAAGGCGCGCGGCATCACCATCGCGACCGCGCACGTCGAGTACGAGACCGCGACGCGTCACTACGCGCACGTCGACTGCCCCGGTCACGCCGACTACATCAAGAACATGATCACCGGCGCAGCGCAGATGGACGGCGCGATCCTCGTCGTCGCGGCGACGGACGGCCCCATGCCCCAGACCCGGGAGCACATCGTGCTCGCGCGTCAGGTCGGTGTTCCGTACATCGTCGTCGCCCTCAACAAGTGCGACGCCGTAGACGACGAGGAGTTGCTCGAGCTCGTCGAGCTCGAGGTTCGTGAGCTGCTCAGCCGCTACGACTTTCCCGGTGACGACATCCCCGTGGTCCGCGTGTCGGCGCTCAAGGCGCTCGAAGGTGACAAGGACGCGGTCGACGGCGTGCTCAAGCTCATGGAAGCGGTCGACACCTACATCCCGGTGCCGATGCGTCCCGTCGACAAGCCGTTCATGATGCCGATCGAAGACGTGTTCTCGATCGAAGGTCGTGGCACCGTGGTCACCGGTCGTATCGACCGCGGCATCGTCAAGGTCAACGAGGCGGTGGAGATCGTCGGCATCAAGGACACCGTCAAGTCGACGGTGACCGGCGTCGAGATGTTCCACAAGCTCCTGGACGCGGGTGAGGCCGGCATGAACGTCGGATGCCTCCTCCGCGGTATCAAGCGCGAGGACGTCGAGCGCGGCCAGGTGCTCGCAAAGCCCGGCACCATCACCCCGCACACCAAGTTCAAGGCCCAGGTCTACGTGCTGAGCAAGGACGAGGGTGGACGGCACACGCCGTTCTTCACCGGCTATCGTCCGCAGTTCTACATCAGGACCACCGACGTGACGGGTACCATCGCGCTCCCGGACGGCCAGGAGATGTGCATGCCCGGGGACAACGTCGAGATGGGCATCGAGCTGATCACCCCGATCGCGGTCGAGGACGGTATGCGCTTCGCGATTCGCGAGGGCGGCCGCACCGTGGGTGCCGGCGCCGTCACATCGATCGACAAGTAGACACTCGATAAGCAGAGCAGAGGAACCACAGGAACACCGTGCCCCAGAAGATCCGCATCCGCCTCAAGGCATACGATCATCGCGTCCTCGACCAGGCCGCGTCCAAGATCGTGGAGACGGCTACGCGCACGGGGACGCGGGTCGCTGGACCGGTGCCGCTGCCCACCACCATCAACAAGTACACCGTCGTGCGCTCGCCGTTCATCGACAAGGACTCGCGGGAGCAGTTCGAGATGCGCACGCACAAGCGCATCCTCGACATCCTCGACGCCAACCCCAAGGTGGTCGACGCGCTCATGCGCCTGAACCTCCCGAGCGGCGTCAACATCGAGATCAAGCTGTGAGCAAAGGCATTCTCGCCCGCAAGGTGGGCATGACCCAGATCTTCACGCCGCAGGGAACGTCGGTTCCCGTCACCGTGCTCGAGGCGGATACGTGCCGTGTCGTGCAACGCAAGACCGTGGGCACCGACGGATACGAGGCCGTGCAACTCGGGTTCGGCGACAAGGCTGTGAAGCGCACATCGAAGCCGATGCGGGGCCACTTCAAGCGCGCCGGGCTGCAACCGCAGTCGCAACTCAAGGAGCTTCGAGATGCCGGCGACGTCACGGTGGGCACGCAGCTCAGCGTTGACATGTTCACCGCCGGGCAGCGCATCGACGTGACCGGCGTGAGCCAGGGCAAGGGGTTCTCCGGCCAGCACAAACGCCACAACTTCCATCGCGGCCCCGTGTCGCACGGGTCTCACAACATCAAGCAAGCCGGCTCGATCGGTTCCACCGACGCCGCGCGCGTCTTCAAAGGCCTGAAGATGGCCGGCCAGCACGGCGCGACCCAGGTGACCGTTCGCAACCTCGAGGTCGTTCGCGTCGACACGGAACGCAACCTCCTGCTCGTGCACGGGTCGGTCCCCGGTCACAAGAACCAGGTTGTGATGATCCGGGACAGTGATCGTTCGGCGACCATCGGAGCCCGGGTGTGAGCACTGCGCGCGTGGTCGACCAGGCCGGCGTCGAGACCGGCAGCGTGGAGCTTCCCGAGGCCATCTTCGGCATCGAGCCGAACGAGCCGGTGATGCACCAGGCGCTGATCCGTCAGCTCGCCAACGGGCGTCAGGGCACCTCATCGACGAAGACGCGCAGCGATGTTCGCGGCGGTGGTCGCAAGCCCTGGCGTCAGAAGGGAACCGGGCGCGCCCGCCAGGGCTCGACCCGAGCCCCTCACTGGGAGGGCGGCGGTGTTGTCTTCGGGCCGCATCCGCGCTCCTATCGCATCGACATGCCCCGCAAGCAGCGTCGCCTCGCCCTGCGCAGCGCGCTCTCGTCGAAGGCGCAGGACGGCGGGTTGCTCGTCCTCGAAGGCTTTGAGCTCGAGGCGCCCCGCACCAAAGCTGTCGCCGACCTGATTCGCAGCGTCGACGCGCCGCGCCGGGTGCTCGTGGTGCTCGGTTCGCACAACGAGATGCTCGAGAAGAGCGCGCGCAACATCCCGGAGGTGCGGCTGACGCTCGCCGGCAACCTTTCGGTGCGCGACATCATCGGTGCCGACACGGTGATCATCACCCGCGACGCCATCGAGCACATCGAGGAGGCGTTCGCGTGAGCGCGGGCCGCAGCTTCGAGCAGGTCCTCGTCCTGCCGGTGATCAGCGAGAAGTCATACGCATCGATGGCCTCGGGCCGGTACGTGTTCCGCTGCCATCCATCGGCGACGAAGATCCAGATCCGGCGTGCGCTCGAAGAGGCGTTTGCCGACCAGAAGATCACCGTCATCGACGTCAATACGATCAACGTGCGTGGCAAGAAGCGGCGTCGCTCGCGCGGGCAGACGCGTGTGCTCGGCCAGAGCCCCGACTGGAAGAAGGCAATCGTGACTCTCGGCGCCGGCCAGAAGATCGAAGGCCTCTTTGAAGGGGTGTAGCTGATGCCCACCAAGAAATACAAGCCAACGAGCCCCGGCCGCCGGTTCATGTCGGTGAGCAGCTTCGAGGGTGTCACCAAGGGCGCGCCACAGCGTCAGCTTGTCGAGCACCTCAAGAAGCACAGCGGGCGCAATGCGTCCGGGCGTATCACCGTGCGTCACCAGGGGGGCGGTCACAAGAAGACCTATCGCCTCATCGACTTCAAGCGCCAGAAGGACGGCGTCCCCGGCAAGGTGAAGACGATCGAGTACGACCCGAACCGCAGCGCCCGCATCGCGCTGATCGTCTACGCCGACGGCGACAAGCGCTACATCCTCTCGCCCCACGGGCTGAGCGTCGGTGACCTGGTCAGCTCGGGAGACGGCGCCGAGATCCGCCCCGGGTGCGCGCTGCCGATCACGAACATTCCGCTCGGTACAACGATTCACAACCTCGAGGTCAAGCTGGGCCGAGGTGGTCAGCTGGTGCGCAGCGCCGGGACGGCAGCGCAGCTGCTCGCCAAGGAGGGCGCCTACGCGCAGGTGCGCATGCCGAGCGGCGAGGTTCGCCTCATCGATGTTCGCTGCCGCGCGACGATCGGACAGGTCGGCAACGTCGATCACGAGAACGAAGTCATCGGCAAGGCCGGAAAGTCGAGATGGCGGGGCATCCGCCCATCGGTTCGCGGCATGACCATGAACCCGTTCGATCATCCTCACGGCGGTGGCGAAGGACGGAGCGGTGCGGGTGGCAACCCGCAGACCCCATGGGGCAAGCCCGCGCTCGGTTATCGCACCCGTCACAACAAGAGCACTGATCGGATGATCGTGCGCCGGCGGGACAAGTAGCCATGGGTCGCTCGCTCAAGAAAGGACCGTTCTGCGATGACCACCTTCTCAAGAAGGTGCAGCAGCTCAACATGTCGCGCGAGAAGCGGATCATCAAGACCTGGTCGCGCCGCAGCGACATCTTCCCGGAGATGGTCGGCCACACGATCGCGGTGCACGACGGACGCAAGCACGTCCCCGTGCTCATCACCGAGACCATGGTCGGCCACAAGCTCGGTGAGTTCGCGCACACCCGCCGGTACCGCGGCCACGGCCACCACACCGAACGCAGCACGGCGCTGAAGTAGAACGAGATGGAAGTTGTCGCAACCGCGAAATGGGTTCGCACCACTGCTCGCAAGGCTCGCCTCGTCTCGGCGATGGTCACCGGCCTGCCGGTCGCCGAGGCACTGGTCGTCCTGCAGTTCTCGCCGCGCTCAGCGGCCGTCGACATCGCCAAGGTGATCAAGTCGGCCGCTGCCAACGCCGAGCACAACTACAACCTCGACGCTTCCTCGCTGCGCGTCGCGCGTGTCGAGGTTGACGGCGCCATGATCATCAAGCGCTGGCGCGCCAAGCCCCGCGGCATGGCGGGCAGCATCTTCAAGCGCACGAGCCACCTTCGCGCGTTCGTGACCGATGATGAGGCGCCGGTGAACGTGCGCCGCCGCAAGGCCGTGAAGATGCCGCGGACGGTGGTTCCGGCGCCGGTGGTGACGCCGGTGGCCGCACCGACACCCGCGGCGAGTGCCGACGCACCCGCAGCAAGGCCACGCCCGGCACGCCGCCGTGCACCCAAGCCGACCACGGAAGAGGCTGAGTAGATGGGTCAGAAAGTCAATCCGATCGGTTTCCGGCTCGGCGTCTACCGCAACTGGGACGCCCGCTGGTACGCCGACAAGGAGTACACCAAGCTCCTCCATGAGGACATCGCGATGCGGCGCCTCATCGGAAGCCGCCTGCGCAATGCGGGTCTGGCGCGCATCGAGACCGAGCGCAGCGCCAACCAGCTCACCGTGATCATCCAGACCGCCAAGCCCGGCATCGTGATCGGCAAGCAGGGTGCGTCAGTCGATGCCCTGCGCGACGAGCTCGAGCGGATCTCCGGCAAGAAGGTTCGCGTCACCATCCACGAGATCAAGACGCCCGAGCTCGACGCGACGCTGGTCGCGGAGAACGTCGCCTCGCAGCTGGAGAAGCGGATCGCATTCCGGCGCGCGCTCAAGCAGACGCTCATGCGCAGCATGCGCGCCGGTGCCAAGGGCGTGAAGATCCAGGTGAGCGGCAGGCTCGGCGGCTCTGAGATGTCGCGTCGCGAGTGGGATCGCGACGGCCGCGTGCCCCTGCACACGCTGCGGGCGAATATCGACTACGGCAAGGCCGAGGCGCGCACCACGTTCGGGCGCATCGGCGTCCAGTGCTGGCTCTACCTCGGCGACTTCGTCACGGCGACGGGCGAGCCGATCGCACCGGGTAAGGATCGTGCCGAGGACCGTGGCCTCGAGGATCGTGTGCCGGTGCCTGCTGCGCGGATCGCGGAAGCGCCCGTCGAAGAGGTCGCGGTTGCCTCCGAGGTGATCGAGGTCCCCGACATCGACGTCGAGGAGACGGCGACTGACGACGTGGTCGAGATCGACGAGGACGATGAGGTGATCACCGCTGCCGGCGTGGATCCCGCGGCCGGTGGCGAGAAGGTCGAGAAGCTCACCCCCAAGCGCGCACCGGCACGCCGCAAGCCCGTCGCCGCCAAGAAGCCGGCGTCGGTATCGCGCGCGCCAAAGAAGCCCGTCAAGAAGACCGACGTCCCCGCCGATATCGTCGAAGAAGAGGAGGAGTAGCGATGCTGATGCCGAAGCGAACCAAACATCGCAAGCTCCACCGCGGACGGAGGACGGGTGCCGCCCAGCGCGGCAACAAGCTCGACTTCGGGACCTATGGGCTCCAGGCAACCGAGCAGTGCTGGATGACCAACCGGCAGATCGAGGCAGCCCGGCGCGCCATGACCCGTCACGTCAAGCGCGGCGGCAAGATCTGGATTCGCATCTTCCCCGACCACGCCTTCACCAAGAAGCCGGCCGAGACACGCATGGGAAGCGGCAAGGGTCAGCCCGAGGGCTGGGTCGCCGTGGTCCTTCCGGGGCGGGTGCTTTTCGAGATGGCAGGCGTCACTCGCGAGACAGCTCAGGAGGCGATGCGCCTCGCCGCCTTCAAGCTGCCGATCAAGACGCGCTTCCTCATCCGCGAGGAGACCGGTTCCGACCTCGAGACGGCGACGCCATGACCAAGCAGACTGATGCGCTCAACGAGCTGCGCAGGATGACCGTGGTCGAGCTCGATGATCATCTGAGCAAACAGCGCCGGCGGCTCTTCGAGGTTCGCTTCCAGCAGGCGACCGGCCAGGTGGAGAACCACCGTCAGGTTCGCGAGATCCGGCACGAGATCGCCCGCGCGATGACCGTGAAGATTGAGATCGAGCGCGGTCTCCGCCCCGCCCTGCTCGAGGCGCCGGCACCGCGAGCGGTCGCGGCCAAGCCGAAGCCCGCGCGCGCGCCGCGGGCGACCAAGTCCACCCCCCGCCTCGAGGTCCCGGCGGTTGTGCCCGCCGCGGTCCCTGTCGCCGAGTCCTCGGAGCCCGCGGAGGAAGTCGCGGAAACCGTCGACGCCCAGGAGGATGTCGATGAGTGACGTGACCGCGACCCCCGCACCGCGCCCCCGCCGCAAGGTGCGCGACGGCGTCGTCGTGAGCGACAAGATGGAGAAGACGGTGATCGTGCTCGTGCAGATCAGCAAGCCGCATCCGCTCTACAAGAAGGTCGTGCGACACAGCACACGTTTCAAGGTGCACGACGACGAGAGCTGCGGCATCGGTGACCGCGTGCGCATCATCGAGACGCGCCCGATCTCGAAGGAGATCCGCTGGCGCGTTGCCGAAGTTCTGGAGAAGGCTCGCTGAGATGATCCAGCAGGAATCCGTGCTCAAGGTGGCGGACAACAGCGGCGCGCGCGAGCTGCTCTGCATCCGCGTGCTGGGCGGGAGCTATCGGAAGTACGCGTCGGTGGGCGATGTCATCATCGGCACCGTCAAGGTTGCGCAGCCGAACGCCCAGGTGAAGAAGGGCGACGTGGTCCGCGCGGTCGTGGTGCGCACCACCAAGGAGTACAAGCGCCCCGACGGGAGCAATATCCGCTTCGACGAGAACGCCGCGGTGCTGATCACTCCACAGAACAACCCGCGCGGCTCGCGCATCTTCGGCCCGGTCGCGCGCGAGCTGCGCGAGCGGAACTTCATGAAGATCGTCAGCCTGGCCCCGGAGGTGATCTGAGATGGCGACGAAGGTCGAACGCAGACACCGCGCCATGCTGATCCACGAGGGGTGGGCGCGCGGACACCTGCGCCCGCTCGATATCCGCAAGGGCGACAACGTCGAGGTCATCAGCGGCAAGGACAAGGGCAAGCGCGGTGTCGTCGAGCGCATCCTGCCGGAGCAGCAGCGCGTGGCCGTGCGCGGCGTGAATCTCCTCAAGCGCCACACCAAGTCCGGCGTGAAGGGCAACATTCAGGGCGGCATCGTGGACTTCGACGGTCCGGTGGCGTACAGCAACGTGATGCTCGTCTGCAACCGGTGCGAGAAGACCACGCGGATCGCGCACGGCGTGAACGATGTCGGGCGGCGCGTGATCGTCTGCAAGAAGTGCGGCGAGACGTTCGACAGGGCGCAGGTGTGATGGCCGTTCAGACCGCCGAGCTGCCCCGTATGCATCGTCGGTACATCGACGAGATCGTGCCGTCGCTGGTTGCCGAATTCCGCTATCTCAACGCCATGCAGGTGCCATCCGTTGAGAAGGTGGTCATCAACATCGGCCTTGGTGAGGCGATCACCAACCCACGCGCCATCGACGCGGCCATCGCCGACTTGAAATTGATCACCGGTCAGGCGCCGATCGTGATCCGGGCGAGAAAGTCGGTCGCGGCGTTCAAGCTGCGCGAAGGCATGCCCATCGGTGTCAAAGTGACGCTGCGAGGACGCCGGATGTTCGACTTCCTCGACAAGTTGTTGAATGTCGCGCTCCCGCGCATTCGAGACTTCCGCGGCGTCGACCCGAAGGCGTTCGACGGCCACGGCAACTACACCCTCGGGTTGCGCGAGCAACTCGTCTTTCCCGAGATCGACTACGACAAGATCGACAAGCTTCGCGGGCTGGAGGTATGCATCGTGACCACCGCCCGTACGGACGCGGAGGGCCGCTCACTTCTCACCGGGCTCGGGATGCCCTTCAGGAAGAACTGACCGATGGCAAAGAAGTCGCTGATCGCCAAGGCGAACCGGCCCGCCCGGTACTCCACGCAGGCGCACCACCGCTGCGGAGTCTGCGGTCGCCCGCGTGCCTACATGCGCAAGTTCGGCATGTGCCGGATCTGTTTCCGCCAACTCGCCAGCATCGGACAGATTCCTGGCGTCCAGAAGAGCTCGTGGTGATCCATGACGAGTGACAGCATCGCGGACATGCTCACGCGCATCCGCAACGCCAACCAGGCCCATCACCGCACCGTGGAGATCCCGGTGTCGAAGATGAAGGTCGAGATCGCGCGCGTGCTCACCGAGGAAGGCTTCGTCGATGGCTACGAGGTCTCGGGCGAGGCGCCGATGCAACTGCTCACGGTCACGCTCAAGCCGGGAAGCCCGCGCGGACGCGCGCTCTCCGGCCTGCGCCGGATCAGCCGCCCCGGGCTGCGTGTCTACGCGCGCAAATCCGAGATCCCTCGCGTGCTCGGCGGACTGGGTGTCGCGATCATCTCGACATCGCGCGGCCTGATGACCGGCCGCGCGGCACAGCGAGCGGGATTGGGCGGCGAAGTCGTCGCGTTCGTGTGGTAGGTCGGCACTGATGTCGCGCATCGGCAAGCTTCCGATCCCCGTCCCCGACGGCGTCCAGGTCGCCCTCGAAACGGGCAACCGTCTGAGCGTCACCGGCTCGCGTGGAACGCTGCAGCGCACCTTTGCGCCGTCGATGCTCATCAACGTCGAGACCGGGACGATCACCGTCGACCGACCCTCCAACGCGCGTATCCATCGCTCCCTGCACGGGCTCACCCGGACGCTGGTGGCGAACATGGTCCAGGGCGTCAGCGGCGGCTTCACCCGCGACCTCGACCTCGTCGGCGTCGGCTTCCGCGCTGCCCGTCAGGGTGGTGACCTGATCCTGACGCTGGGCTACTCCCACCCGATTCGATACACGCCCCCCGAGGGGATCAACATCGAGGTCCCGGTGCCCACCCAGATCTCGGTCAGCGGATCGGACAAAGAGGTGGTCGGGCAGGTGGCCGCCAAGATCCGCTCCTTCAGGAAGCCGGAGCCGTACAAGGGGAAGGGCATCCTGTACCGGGGCGAGA
Source organism: Candidatus Dormiibacterota bacterium (assembly GCA_963777445.1). GTDB lineage: Bacteria > Chloroflexota > Dormibacteria > Aeolococcales > Aeolococcaceae > Palsa-851. The sequence goes on from CAVZQR010000005.1 coordinate 261,201, forward strand.
AGCTCCGCCGGAAGGCCGGCAAGTCCGGCAAGGCCGGCAAGACAAAGTAACCGGATCGAGTAACCAACAAGAAGGCTGATCAGCATGTTCACGAAGCACGATCGACGCGCCGCCCGCGCTCGGCGCCACCGCCGGGTGCGCAAGCACGTGTCCGGAACGGCTGCGCGTCCACGGCTCGCGGTGTTCCGCAGCCTCCGGCACATCGGCGCGCAGCTGGTGGACGACTCCACCGGCCGGACGCTGGTCGCCGCGTCGACCACCGAGCCCGCACTGCGCGCGGTCCTCGGCGATGCCAACGCGTGCACGACCGCCGGCGCGACGGCGATCGGCAAGACGATCTCCGAGCGTGCCAAGGCCGCCGGTGTCGACACGGTGGTGTTCGACCGCGCCGGCTACCTTTTCCACGGCCGCGTCAAGGCCCTCGCCGAGGCAGCCCGCGAGGGCGGGTTGAAGTTCTAGATGGGCATGCGCATGGATCGCCGCGACGATCGCGGCAGCGAGTTCCAGGAGAAGATCGTCTCGCTCAATCGCGTCGCGAAAGTGGTCAAGGGCGGTCGCCGCTTCTCGTTCAGCGCTCTCGTGGTCGTCGGTGATGGCAAGGGCCGCGTCGGCGCAGGGCTGGGCAAGGCCGGTGAAGTGCCGGACGCAATCCGCAAGGGCGTCGACGACGCCAAGAAACACATGATCACCGTCCCCATGGTCGGCACGACGATCCCCCACGAGGTCCGCTACAAGCTCGGCGCCGCCAAGGTGATGCTCAAGCCGGGGGTTCCCGGTACCGGGGTCATCAGCGGCAGCTCGATGCGCGCAGTCGTGGAGGCCGCCGGGATCAAGGACATCCTGACCAAGAGCCTTGGCACCGACAATCCCATCAACGTCGTGCGCGCGACCGTCTCGGCGCTTGCGAGCCTGCGAACCCTGGCCGCGGTGGCCGAGCTTCGCGGCAGGACGCCCGAGCAGATCGTCGGCAGTCGCAAGATGGCCGATCGCATGCTCGGCCGGACCCCGACCGTGTCCGAGGCTCCGACCGGCGAGGTCGTGCCGCTATGAGCACGGTTCGCGTGACCTATCGCAAGAGCGCGATCGGCTATGCGTGGGATCAGAAGGCGACCGTGGCAGCGCTGGGCCTTCGCAAGCTCAACCATACGGTCGAGCACGAGGCCACTCCTTCCATCCGGGGCATGGTGCACAAGGTCCGCCACCTGGTCGCGGTGAACGGTGAGCCCGCCGACTCGCCGGCAGGCGTCGCACTCCTTCAGGAGCTGGCAGCCAACTCGGAGAACGCGGCGTGAAGCTGCATGAACTGAGTCCCGCCAAGGGCAGCCGCCGGCCGCGCAAGCGGGTCGGCCGCGGCCAGGGTGCCGGGCAGGGCAAGACCAGCGGTCGCGGCCAGAAGGGTCAGGGATCGCGATCGAGCGTCGGGCTCCCGACCGGCTTCGAAGGTGGCCAGATGCCGCTCAAGCAGCGGCTGCCGAAGCTTCGTGGCTTTCACAACCGCTGGCGCCACGAATACGTGGTGGTCAACCTTGGCAAGCTCATGCGCTTCGAGAAGGACACCGTTGTGGATCCCGACGTGCTCACCGAGGCGGGGCTGATCCCACGCGCCTCGTCATCCGTCAAGGTGCTCGCCGCCGGCCATCTCGGCCACGCCCTGACATTGCGGGTGCACCGGATCTCCGCCGCGGCGCGCACCGCGGTCGAGTCCGCCGGTGGATCGGTCGAGCTGCTCGGCCCGCAGCCCGCGGCCGAGGGCGCTGAGCCCGTCGGCAAGCGCGCGAAGCGCAAGGCCGCCGCGGTTGTGGCACGCGCCGAGCTGCTGAGCCGTCCGGCGACCCCCGCGGAGCCCGCCGTGAAATCGGAGGGCAAGAAACGGCCCAAGGGCGCGGGCGCTGACGCCTCGTCTGCGGCCAAACCCGCACAGGGCCGGGCGGAGCGTGGCGGCAAACGAAAGCCGGCTCGCGACGACGGCGCCGCAGCCCCAGAGACCGAGCAGGAAGCACCACAGGACAACGAGGCGGAGACCGAGGACAGGGAGTGAACCTCCTCGAGGCGCTCGGTCAGGCGATCCGGATCCCGGAGCTGCGGCGCAAGCTGCTCTTCACCCTCGGATTGCTGGCGGCGTTCCGGATCCTCGCGGCGATCGCCATCCCCGGGACGAACCCGAAGGCACTCAACGACCTCTTCTCGGGCAACACGCTGCTCGGCCTGCTCAACCTCTTCAGCGGCGGCGGGCTGCAGCGCTTCACCCTGGTCGCGCTCGGACTCAACCCCTACATCAACGCCACGATCATCATGCAGCTCATGACGGTCGTCTCCGTCCGGCTCAAGGAGCTGAGCAAGGAAGGGGAGATCGGCCGCAAGAAGATCACCCGCTACACGCGCTGGCTCACCGTGCCGCTGGCGATGCTCCAGGCCTTCGGATATCTCGCACTGTTCACCAACCCGTCGGTCACCAAGGACGGCGCCATCCTCGCGAGCCCGACCGGGGCGACCGAGATCAGCATCATCCTCACACTCACGGCCGGCACGATCATCGCGATGTGGCTCGGTGAGCTGATCACCGAATACGGCGTCGGCAACGGTGTCTCACTGATCATCTTCGTGGGCATCATCGGCAGGCTCCCCGCGGCGATCGTCGGCTACGGCGGCACCGGTGGCACTGCGCACATCATTCAGATCGTCGTCATGGCGCTGATTGCGGTCGCGGTCACAGCAGGCGTGATCGAGGTGCAGCAGGCTCAGCGCAAGGTGCCGGTACAGTCCGCGCAACGCGTCCTCAACGTGCGCACCGGCCAGGCAGCCCAGGGACGGCGCAACTTCTTACCGCTCCGAGTCAACGCGGCGGGCGTCATCCCGATCATCTTCGCGATCTCGATCATGACGTTCCCGACCATCTTCGCCAACCTCTTTCAGAGCAGCACCGGCTGGACACTGGCCGTCTCCACCTGGATCACCACCAACTGGCAGGCGACCGGTGGATTCATCCCCCTGAACATTCTCTACAACGGGATCTACTTCCTGCTCGTGATGGGGTTCACATACTTCTACACGGCGATCGTCTTCGATCCCGTGGATGTCGCCGACAACCTGAAGAAGCAGTCCACGTTCATCCCCGGCATCCGCCCCGGCAGGAGCACCGCCGAGTACCTCGGCAAGGTGATGGGCAGGATCACTCTGGCGGGCGCGCTCTTCCTGGCGGTGATCACCGTCGTACTGCCACTGCTCACCGCCGTCCTCACGGGAGTACCGTCGACCAGCCTCTACCTCGGCGGAACGGCGATCCTGATCGTCGTCGGCGTGGCTCTCGACACCATGAAGCAGATCGAGACTCAGTTGCTGATGCGCCAGTACAAGGGATTCATCAAATGATCGCCCTGATGTTCGGACCGCCAGGCAGTGGCAAGGGCACGCAGGCCACGCGCGTGGCGCTGCGCCTCGGGGTCCCGCACGTCGCGGCGGGGGACATGCTCCGCAGCGAGGTTGCTCGGGGCACGCCGCTCGGCCGCGAGGCCAAGCCCATCATGGATGCCGGTGGGCTCGTCCCCGACGATCTCGTCGTGCGCATGATCGACGGCCGCCTCAACCAGGCGGATGCGTCGGGGGGTGTGCTCCTCGACGGCTTCCCCCGCACCGTGCCCCAGGCGGTCAACCTCGACACCATGCTGGCCAGACGGAGCGAGAACGTTGAGGACGTCATCTCGCTCGAGGTCCCAGACGAGGAGCTGCAGGCGCGAATCCTCAAGCGGGCCACCACCGAGGGGCGCAGCGACGACACGGCCGAGGGGCTCGCCCAGCGCCTCATCGTCTACCGGCAGGACACGGCGCCGGTGCTCGAGCACTACCGCGAGATCGGCACGCGAATCGAGGCGGTCAACGGTGTCGGCGATATCGACGCGATCACCGGGCGAATCATCGAATCCCTCGTCCAGAACGGCGTCCAGCTGAGCAGCGCATGAGCACCCACGCAGTGGACAGCTTCCGCCTGAAGCGGCCCGACGAGATCGAGAAGATGCGGGTCTCGGGGAGAATTCTCGGCGCCTGCCTCGCGCAGCTGGCGAGCTCGGTCCGCGCCGGGATCACCACCCTCGACCTCGATCGCGAGGCTGAGACCTTCATTCGCGACCACCATTGCATCCCTGGTTTCCTCGGGTTCGAGGGATTCCCGAACTCGCTCTGTGTCTCGATCAACGACCAGGTCGTCCACGGCATTCCCGGTCCGCTGGTGATCGATGACGGCGACCTCGTGTCCCTCGACTGCGGGCTGATCCTCGACGGCTGGTGGGCCGACAGCGGGCTCTCGGTCGCGTGTGGCGAGGCGTCGCCGGAGGTGCGTCGTCTCATCGACACAACCCGCCAGGCGCTCGACATGGGCATTGCCGCGGCCAGACCGGGCAACCACATCGGGGATATCGGGGCGGCGGTCCAGACGTTCGTGGAGTCCCACGGCTACTCGGTGGTGCGCCAGTACGTCGGCCACGGGATTGGTCGGGACATGCACGAACTCCCCCAGGTGCCCAACTACGGCCGGCCGGGGACGGGCAACCTGCTCAAGCCCGGCTACGTGATCGCGATCGAGCCGATGGTCAACGTCGGGCGTGCCGACACGCGGGTCCTCGACGACGACTGGACCGTCGTGACGTCGGACGGAAAGCTCTCCTGCTACTTCGAGCACACGGTTGCGATCACCGAATCGGGCCCAGAGGTTTTGACCCTGCGCCCGGACCCGGTTCTGGCGGACGCGAGATAGTGGGCTCCCCCGATTTGCCTGCCGGACCGGGCGCGGTTTATACTCAGTCCCTCGGGCTCTCGCATGAGCCTGGTTCGGCGCGCACGCAACGGGGTACCGCCGGCACCAGCGTCACGGATCGCCCCGGGACGCATCGAGCACTTTGCCATCGGCTCCCTACGCCGCCAACCATGAGGAATTCGTCACCAGGATGAAGGTCAGAGCATCGGTCAAGCGCCTCTGTGAGCGCTGCAAGATCATCAAGCGCCATGGGGCGGTCAGAGTGATCTGCGAGAACCCGAAACACAAGCAGCGACAGGGGTAACGCCGAGCAATGGCACGTATCGCCGGCGTTGACGTCCCTCGAGACAAGCGGATCGAGATCGCCCTCACCTACATCTACGGCATTGGCCCGACCACCGCAAAGCGAATGCTGTCGCTCGCCGGTGTCGCGCCCGACACGCGCACCAAGGACCTGAGCGACGCCCAGGTCGGCAAGCTGCGCGACGTGATCGCCAAGCAACTGCAGGGCAGGGTGGAAGGCGACCTCCGCCGTCAGATCGCGCTCAACATCAAGCGTCTCACCGAGATCGGCACCTATCGCGGTCTGCGCCACCGGCGCGGGCTCCCGGTTCGCGGTCAGCGCACCCGCACCAACGCGCGCACCCGCCGGGGTCCGAAGAAGACCGTCGGCGTACGCCGCAAGAAGGCGACCAAGTAACCCATGCCCAAGAAGAAGAAAGTCGTCCGAACCCGTCGCCGCGAGCGCAAGAACATCGCGGTCGGTCAGGCGCACGTCCTGGCGACGTTCAACAACACCATCGTGAGCCTGACCGATCCCGATGGCAACGTCATCGCCTGGGGATCGGCCGGAGCACAGGGCTTCAAGGGATCGCGGAAGAGCACCCCGTTTGCCGCGCAGGTCACTGCCGAGGCGGCGGCCCGCCGTGCCATGGAGCACGGTCTGAAATCGATCGAGATCTTCGTCAAGGGCCCGGGAGCCGGCCGCGAGGCCGCCATCCGCAGCCTCCAGGCGAGCGGTCTCGACGTGAGCGCCATCTCCGACGTGACCCCGATTCCTCACAACGGCTGCCGCCCGCCCAAACGGCGCCGGGTCTAGGAGGATTCGATGGCCAACCAAGCCGGGCCCGTCTGCCGCCTCTGCCGCCGCGAGGGCGCCAAGCTCTATCTGAAGGGCGCCAAATGCGTGACCAACTGCACGTTTGACAAGCGCAGCGGTCTGCTCCCGGGCCAGCACGGGCTCGCCCGTCGTCGCAAGGCGAGCGACTACGGCATCCAGCTTCGGGCCAAGCAGAAGGCGCGACGGATCTACGGCGTCCTCGAGACCCAGTTCCGCCGGTACTTCGAACGCGCCGAGGGCGCCGAAGGTGTGACCGGCACCGTCCTGCTCCAGCAGCTCGAGCGCCGGCTCGACAACATCGTCTACCGGCTCGGGCTCGCCAGCTCGCGCCGCGAGGCGCGCCAGCTCGTGAGCCACCGCCATTTCAAGGTCAACGGCCGGGCGCTCAACATCGCGTCCGCGCAGCTGCGGCCCGGGGACGTGGTCGAGGTCCGCGAGCGCAGTCGCAAGATGCTGGTCCTCGAGAATGCACAGTCATTGGTGTCCGGCAGGTCGGTCCCCGAGTGGCTCACCCTCGACGCCGCGGCGCTCAAAGGCACTGTCACACGTTTGCCGGAGCGCCATGAGATGGAACAACAAATCGAAGAGCAGCTCATCGTGGAGTACTACTCGAGATGACCATGCTCCGCGCCGGGATCGGCGCAACGTCCCTGCCCCCTGTTGAGGAGTCCTGAATGGCAATTGACATGATGACCACCCCCGCGGTCAAGGAGATCGAGAGCAGCGCCGACTACGGCAAGTTCGAGATCGAGCCGCTCGAGCCCGGATTCGGCGTCACGCTCGGCAACTCGCTGCGCCGTGTGCTGCTCTCCTCGCTCCCTGGCGCCGCGATCACCTCGGTGTCGATCGAGGGCATCGCTCACGAGTTCAGCTCGATCGAGAACGTCAAGGAAGACGTGACCGAGATCCTGCTCAACATCAAAGAGATCAACGTCCTCTCGCACAGCGCCGACCCGGTGCGCATCAGCCTCGACCAGCACGGTCCACGCGACGTGACCGCCGGCGATATCGAGTGCCCCAGCGACATCGAGATCCGCAACCCCGGTCAGCACATCGCGACCCTGGATTCACCCAAGGCGCAGCTGCGCATGGACCTGATGGTCGAGCGCGGCAAGGGGTACGTCACCGCTGAGCGCAACAAGAAGGAAGGCCAGGCGATCGGCGTGATCCCCATCGACGCCATCTTCACGCCCGTGCGCAAGGCCAACTTCTTCGTCGAGAAGACCCGCGTCGGTCAGGAGACCGAGTGGGACAAGCTGGTCGTCGAGGTGTGGACCGACGGCACCCTGGCGCCGGTGGAAGCGGTCAGCCGCGCCGCCGGTCTGTTCACCGATCACCTCGGTCTCTTCGTCCGGTTCGGCGACAACCTCGCCGCGCCCCAGCAGCGTCAGGCACGTGGCAACGACCTCCCGAGCCGGCTCGCCGACGTCCCGATCGAGGACCTCGAACTCAGCGTGCGCGCGCTCAACTGCCTGAAGGCGAACGACATCACCAAGGTCGGTCAGCTGGTGGCGATGAAGCAGGAAGAGCTGCTGACCCTGCGCAACTTCGGTCAGAAGTCGCTCGACGAGATTCGTGAGAAGCTCGTGCAGCGCGAACTGGTCACCCCCGAAGAGCTGGAGACACTGTTCCAGCCGATGGCGAGGTAACCGAGCCCAGTCATGCGACATCGGATCGCCGGTCGGAAGTTCGGGCGCAGCGCGGCGCATCGCCAGTCGATGACGCGCAACCAGGTGACCTCCCTGCTGCGCTACGGCCGTATCACGACCACCGAGGCGAAGGCCAAGGAGTTGCGTCGGTGGGTGGAGCGCGTCATCACCGACGCCAAGCCCGACGACCTCAACGCGCGCCGCAAGGTCGCGCTGTATGTCAACGACCGCGAGGTCTCCAACAAGCTGTTCTCGACGTATCTCGAACGCTACAAGGAGCGCCCCGGCGGCTACACGCGGGTCGTCAAGCTCCCGCCGCGGCGCAGTGACGCAGCGCCGATGGCGATCATCGAGTTGGTCGAGTAGGATCGAGTCACTCGTGCCCACATACAGCCTCACCCTCGAGTACGACGGCACCGACTTCGCCGGCTGGCAGATCCAGCCGAGCGTGCGCACGGCCATGGGCGTCTTCAACGACGCGTTGCGCGCAGTCACCTCCGAGTCCCCGGCGCTCACCGCGGCGGGTCGCACCGACTCGGGCGCGCACGCGCACGGCCAGGTGGTGGGATGCACGCTCGCGCGCGAATGGGCGCCTCACTCGCTGCGCAACGCGCTCAACGCGTCGCTCCCCGCCGATCTTGCGGTTCGCACGGTCGCCGTCCGGAATGAGGGCTTTCATGCGCGTCGCGACGCAGTCGAGCGGACCTATCGCTACCTCATCGTGTGCAGGGACGGCAGGTCGCCGGTGATGCGCCGCAACGCATGGACGGTGCGCGGTCCGCTCGACATCGACGCGATGCGTGCGGCGGCGGCACACCTCGCCGGCTGGCACGATTTCGCGGCCTTCGGGAGCGCACCGCGCATCGGCGGCAGCACGGTGCGCCACGTCACGTCGGTCAGCATCGAGCGGTACGAGATCGCGGACAGCCAGGTCGCCCAGCCCGGCGAGCGTGTCCTCGAGACGGTCGCGATCACCGTCCACGCCGACGCCTTCCTGCGCGGCATGATGCGCTCCTTCACCGGCGCTCTTGTCAAGATCGGTCAGGGCCGCGCGACGCCGGAGTGGCTCGCGTCGCTCGTCGACAGCTCGGTCCGTCGAGATCCGTCCGTTGCGGTTGCCCCAGCGCGCGGGCTGCATCAGTGGTCGGTGCGCTACGAACCGGCCCCGATGGACCAGGAGCTTGCGGCATGACCAGCACGCTGACCTACCAGGCCAAGCCGCTCGAGCTCGAGCAGCGCTGGTTTCTGGTCGACGCCCGCGGGCAGACACTCGGCCGCCTTGCGGCGAACATCGCGCGGGTTCTGCGCGGCAAGCATCGCCCCCAGTTCACGCAGCACATCAACACCGGCGAGCACGTGATCGTGATCAACGCGCGCGACATCGTGGTCACCGGTCGCAAGCGAACCCTCAAGCAGTACGACCGCTACTCGGGCTATCCGAGTGGGCGGCGCGTGCGCACCTTTGATGAGGCGATGGCCGTCGACGCGACCTTCCCGATCATGCACGCCGTCCGTGGCATGCTTCAGCACAACACCCTCGGTGCTGAGCAGCTGACCCATCTTCGCGTCTACGCGGGCTCGGAGCACAAACATGAGGCCCAGCGACCGCAGCCGATCACGTTCGGCGAGCTAGGGGAGATCATCGTTGCCCGCACCAGTTGAGGCATACAAGCAGGCCACCGGCCGTCGCAAGACGGCGGTCGCACGCGTGCGCATCGTCCCCGGCGACGGCGTCATCGTTGTCAACAACCGTCCACCCAGCGAGTACTTCGGACGCCGTGACCTCGAGACCGTGGTCACGCAACCGCTCCGGGTCACCGACACCACCGGCCGTTTCGAGGTGTCGGTCAAGGTGTTCGGCGGCGGCATCGCCGGCCAGGCGGGTGCGGTGTGCCACGGGATCGCGCGCGCGCTGATCGCTGCCGACCCAGAGCTTCGCCCCGTGCTGAAAGCGGCGGGGTTGCTCACCCGCGACTCGCGAGAGAAGGAGCGGAAGAAATACGGTCTGAAGCGAGCACGGAAGGCGCCGCAGTACACCAAGCGGTAGTGGAGTCACCGCCCGTAACGCGTACGACGGTGCGGGCTCGCGTGCTCGGGTGCCCCGTCGACATCGTCGACATGGCCACCGCTGTGCAGACGCTCGTGGAGATGGTGGAACGGCGCCGAGCCAACGAGACGTCGCATCCGGCAGTCGTGATCACGCTCAATCCGGAGATGGTGATGATGGCTCGGCGCAGCCCGGCATTCAGCTCAGTGCTCGAGTCGGCCGCCCTGGTCGTGCCCGACGGGATCGGCCTGGTGCGCGCACTGCGCCGCCGCGGCCATCCCGAGGTCGAGCGCGTCGGCGGTGCCGACCTGATCGGCGCGTACCTCCCCGAGGCGGAGCTGCGTGCACACCGGATCGCACTGGTCGGCGGGGCGCCGGGCGTCGCCGGCGCGGCTCGCGATCGGATGGTCGAGGCGCATCCGGGGCTTCAGGTGGTGGCCATCAGCGATGGTCTACCGGGTATGACGACGGCGCGCGAGGTCGAGCGGTCACGTCCCGAGATGGTCCTCGCTGCCTTCGGCGCCGGCCGTCAAGAGCTCTTCCTGGACCGCTATCTCGGGCCGATCGGCGCGGCATCGGGCATCGGCGTCGGCGGCGCCCTCGACTTCCTGGCCGGCAGGGTGCGACGCGCGCCGGCTGCGGTCCGCAGGGTCGGCCTCGAATGGGCCTGGCGGCTTGCGGTCCAGCCATGGCGGGTGCGCCGGCAATCGGTGCTCCCGCTCTACTGGTGGCTCGAGCGGCGCGAAGCCGCAGCACTGCGCGCCGGACGCTGACCCGCAGATGCTGAGCATCATCGTCCCGGCATACAACGAGGAGCAGCGCCTCCCGGCGACCCTGGACAGGATGCGCGCATACCTGGACGGCCGCGGGGAGCCGTACGAGGTGCTGGTCGTCGACGATGGCAGCGGCGACGGCACCCTGGCGCTGTCGCGCAAAATCGCCGGGAGCTGGCCGCAGCTGCAGGTGCTCGCGCTCGACCGCAACACCGGCAAGGGTGCCGCGGTGCGCCTCGGCATGCTGAGCGCCACCGGCGAGCAGCGGGTGTTCAGCGATGCCGACCTCAGCACTCCCATCGAGGAGGTCGAGCAGTTACGTGCTCGATTGCACGGGAACACCGCGGTCGCCATCGCCTCGCGTGCCCTGCCTGATTCCCAGATCGATGTCCATCAGCCGGGGAGGCGGGAGGTGATGGGGCGCACCTACAACCGTCTTCTGCGCCTGGCGGCGCTGCGCGGCCTGCACGACACGCAGTGCGGGTTCAAGGCGTTCACGGCCGAGGCTGCCATTGCCTGCTTCACGCCGTTGCGGACGCTCCGCTTCGGGTTCGACGCCGAAGTCCTCCTCCGCGCCCGGCGGCTCGGGTGGAGCGTGGCCGAGGTCCCGGTGCGGTGGGAGCACAAGGAGGACTCGCGGGTGAGCGCGATGCGCGATTCATTGGGCGTTCTTTACGATTTGGTGCGTCTTCGGTTCATCGTCCGGCGATAATCGCTCAGTGAGAACAGCGCAGCGAGCCACGACCTCGGGCCACATCGACGTCCGGGTCGCGGATTCTCCGCTGGTCGGGCTCCGGTTTCACATGGACTCCCGCGCGGCTGATCTCGAGGATCTGGCGGCGCACCTCGAACGCGAGCTGATCGACGTCGGGGCGCGGCGCGCGAACCTGCTCCTTCACCTGCGCCGGGTGGAGGAGGCGCGGCAGAAGGCGTTCGAGGTGCTTCCGGGCCTGGTCTCGCCGGCGATCGTGTCGGATATCACGGCGACGTTCACCGAGGGCCTCGAGATGAGCACCGAACTCACCCGCCTCGAGACGCGAGCCGACGGGATCCGCGCCCGTCTCGCCGATATCACCACCGAGCAGACCCTGCTTCGGACGATGAGCGGTCAACTCGCGGAGGTGCCGGGGCAGTCGGTCGCCGACCCGCACCAGCGCGCCAGCCGGTACAGCCAGGCCGCGCGCCAGATCTACGAGATCGCAGACGTGGAGCACGCGGAGACAGCCAGGCTCATCCTCGAAGGACCGATGCAGCGGCTCGCCGACGCGGCGCTGGAGGCGGAGTTGATCGGCAGGAGCCTCACTCGCGAGCCGGAGACCGCGGTCGGCGCCAGCACGCGCTGCAGGGCCGCCACGGCTGACGCGTCCGAGCAACTCGGTGAGGTGATCGCAGGACTGCTGCCGCTGAGCGAGGGCCGGGGTCTCGCCGGAGCCATCCGGGAACTCCTTGCCTCATGGACCGATCGAGGGACCGTGCTCCTCCACATCCTCGGCAGCGAACGCCCAATGCCCTCGCTCGCTGAGATCACGATGTACCGGATTCTCGAACAGGCGATCGACAACGCACTCGCGCACGGGCGGCCACAGCGGGTCGACGCGATCGTCTCGTTCCTCCCGCACCTGGTCGTCGGGGTGGTGAAGGATGACGGCGACGGGTTCGACGTCGGCGCCACCGACGCTCGCATGGGACGGACCGCGGGCCTCGGGTTGATCCAGATGCGCGAACGGGCCGCACTGGTGGGAGGCCGGGTCCAGGTGCGCAGCGGGCTCGGGCTCGGGACCGAGGTTCGCGTGACCATCCCTGACAGCCGCGCGACGACCTAGCGACGGCGGCGGCGCGCCCGCGAACGACCATTAGGATCCCGGTCATGTCCTCTTCGACGCAGCGAAGCTTCCGTCTGACCACTTCTGCCGGCACGACGGTCGCCGGGGCGGTATCGATGGCCGACACCCCCTGGCAGCGATTCATGGGCCTCATGGGGCGCAGCGAGCTCGCAGCCGATTCGGGTCTCTGTCTGCGTCCGTGCAGCTCCATCCACATGTTCTTCATGCGATTCCCGGTCGACGTTGCGTTCATCGACGGCGACGGCCATGTGGTGCGGATGTACCACGGGCTCCGTCCGTGGCGGATCTCGCGGGTGGTGCGTCGCGCCAAGGCGGCGATCGAGCTCCCGAGCGGCGCGCTGGCGCGGGCCGGGGTCGGCGTGGGAGACCTCCTGACAATGTCCTGATTCGGTACCGTCGCCTCCGACCACAACTCGTGACTGGAGGAACGACGTGTACCAGGGAATGCTCGCCGAGACGGTGACGATCAGGGGTCACCAGGACGAGGAGATCGGTGCCTATCTCGCCCGGCCGCTCGGCGCGGGACCGTTTCCCGGAGTGCTCGTGATTCACCATGCACCCGGCTGGGATCCGGCCAGCAAGGAGATCGCCCGCAGGTTCGCGGCCGAAGGGTATCTGGCGATCTGCCCGAACCTCTACCACCGCTTCGGGCCGGATCTCGCTCCGGACGACGCGGCTGCGGCGGCGCGTGCCGGAGGGTGGATCAGCACGGAGCAGTTCCTCGGTGATGCGGCCGGCGCGCTGCGCTTCCTCAGAGGCCTGCCGGTGAGCGACGGCAGGGCCGGGTCGATCGGGTACTGCTCGGGAGGGCGCCAGTCCTTTCTCGCGGCGTGTGAGCTCGAGGTCGACGCCGCCGTCGACTGCTACGGGGCGTTCGTGATCTCGGCGTCGCCGCCGGAGCTGCCGATCAGGATGGAGCCGGTCATCGATCGCGCGTCGAAGATCTCCTGCCCCATCCTCGGGCTCTTCGGGGCGGAGGACAGGAACCCGTCACCCGACGAGGTCGCTCAGATCGATGCCGAACTCACGAGGCTCGGCAAGGAGCACGAGTTCCACACCTTCGAGCATGCCGGCCACGGATTCTTCGCGGTGGACCGGCCCATGTACCGGGTCGAAGCCGCCGTCGAGGGCTGGCGACTGATCCTCGACTTCTACCGTCGCCACCTGAGCTAGGAGACGCCAATGTGCTCGTATATCGTGGAGAAGACGGCGGTGACCGGGAGCGCCAAGGCGGCCGGCACCTGGACGCCGATCACCACTGCCGTCGTGTCCGTCGACCATCCCTTCCACGCGACGCTTGATCACGCGCTGATCCTCGACTTCATGAGCAGCGGACGGCCGGTGACTGAACGCGTCGCCCTGGAGTTGAGCGTTGAGTCGGCGCGCGAGCTGGTCGCCTGCATGCAGACGGCACTGGACGCGTTCGCCGACGGGGAATAGCCGCCCGGGTTGTCCAGGCAGGGTCCTCGCTCGGAGGTGACCGTGGGTTCATGCTCGCCGCGCTTGCCCGGCTGCTGCTCGACGCGGTCGCCCCGCGACGATGCGCCGGATGCGACGCGGTCTCGGACGATCCGATCTGCCCGCAGTGCGTCGCGGCCATGAGCGCCATGCCGATCCCGTCAATCAGGCGGCTGTGCAATGGCAGCGCTTACGCGGGCTTCGAGTTCGTCGAGCCGGTCCGCGCAGCGTTGCATCGGGGCAAATACGGGGGCGACCGGGCCGCGCTGAGCCAGCTGGCCGCCGCGACATCGAGCCGGCTGCGTGGCCCGCGGCTCTCCACCCCGGATGCCGTCGTGGCGGTCCCGCTCGGCGGGCGCCGCCGCCGGCAGCGTGGCTACAACCAGTCCGAGGTGCTCGCCGCGGTCATCGCAGACGAACGGGACGTGCCGGTGCTGGACGATCTCCGACGGGTCCGCGACACCCCGCCCCAGAGCGCCCGCGACGAGGCGACCCGAAGCGGCAACGTGGCCGGCGCCTTTGCGTGGGGCGGCAGCGATCTCGGCGGTGCCTACATCTGGCTCGTCGACGACGTGCTCACGACCGGCGCCACCGTCGAGGCCGCCTCATCGGCGCTGGGCCACGCCGGAGCGTCCCTCATCGACGTCGTGGTGGTGGCCGCGGTTTCGTGAAGGGTGAGGGCTGGCACAATGAAGGCGATCATGTCCCTCTTTCGAAAGCCGATCAACAAGGTCCTCGGTGACCCCGTCAAGCGCGAGATCAAGCGCTACCAGGGCGTCGTCGATCTCATCAACGACCTCGAGCCGGAGATGTCCGCGCTCACCGACGAGGAACTGCGCGACAAGACACGCGAGTTCCGTGAGCGCCTCGGCGTCGAGGGCACCGACATCACCCACGGGCAGTCCTTCGCTGCGGGCCTCGGCGAGGAGACCGAGGAGATGGCCATGCAGCGCGCCGAGGAGAAGGAGCGCGACGCGGAGCGCCGGCAGGCGCTCGACGACCTCCTGCCTGAGGCGTTCGCGGTGGTCCGCGAGGCATCCAAGCGGACCCTGGGCATGCGCCACTTCGACGTCCAGCTGATCGGCGGGGTGGTGCTCCACCAGGGGCGGATCGCCGAGATGAAGACCGGCGAAGGCAAGACGCTGGTTGCCACGCTGGCGCTGTACCTCAACGCGCTCGAAGGTCGCGGTGCCCACCTCGTCACCGTCAACGACTACCTGGCTCGACGCGACGCCGGCTGGAATGCATCCCTGTATCACTTCCTCGGGATGCCGGTCGGTGTGATCGCGGGGCAGGACATGTCCTACATCTACGACCCGGAATTCGTCGACGACACGCACCCCGACCCGCGCTTGCAGCATCTGCGCCCGTGCACGCGGCGCGAGGCCTACGCCGCCGATATCACGTACTCGACCAACAACGAGCTGGGCTTCGATTACCTGCGCGACAACATGGCCCAGAAGCTCGACCGGTGCGTGCAGCGCCGGTTGCGCTACGCGATCGTCGACGAGGTGGACTCGATCCTCATCGACGAGGCACGGACGCCGTTGATCATCAGCGGTCAGGCGAGCGAGGCGACCGATAAGTTCTACACGTATGCGCGACTGATCCCGCGGCTCGTCGCCGAAGACGACTACACGATCGACGAGAAGACCAAGTCGGCGACGCTCACCGAGGAGGGTGTCGACAAGATCGAGAAGTGGACGGGCATCTCCAATGTTTACGAGATGGAGCACGCGGCGGAGGCGCACCAGATCAACCAGGCGCTCCGCGCGCACGCGCTCTGGCTGCGCGATCGCGACTACATCGTGCGCGACGGCGAGGTGATCATCGTCGATGAGTTCACGGGCCGGACGATGCCCGGACGTCGCTGGTCGGACGGTCTCCACCAGGCGATCGAGGCCAAGGAGGGGGTGGCGGTCCAACAGGAGACGGTCACGCTCGCAACGATCACCTTCCAGAACTTCTTCCGGCTGTACGACAAGCTCTCGGGCATGACCGGCACGGCGCTCACCGAGGCCGAGGAGTTCCACAAGATCTACAAACTCGAGGTGGTGCCGATTCCGACCCACCAGCCGATGGTGCGTCTCGACGAGCCCGACCTCATCTACAAGGGCGAGGAGGGCAAGTACCGCGCCGTGGTCGACGAGATCGCTGATCGGTACAAGAAGGGACAGCCGATCCTGGTCGGCACGACCAGCATCGAGAAGAGCGAGCGACTGAGCCGCATGCTCGACAAGCTCGGTGTTCAGCATTCCGTCCTCAATGCCAAGCTGCACGAGAAAGAGGCGGACGTCATCGCCAACGCCGGCCAGCGGGGCAGCGTGACCATTGCGACGAACATGGCGGGGCGCGGTACGGACATCGTGCTCGGCGAAGGCGTCGCGGATATCGGCGGCCTGTACATCATCGGCACCGAGCGCCACGAATCACGGCGCATCGACAATCAGCTCCGCGGCCGCGCGGGACGCCAGGGCGATGCCGGCGAGTCCCGGTTCTTCCTGTCCTTCGAAGATGACCTGATGCGCGTCTTCGGCGGTGAGCGCATGCAGGGCTTCATGGGCAAGCTCGGCGTGGACGAGGACACGCCACTCGAATCGAAGATGGTGTCGCGCCAGATCGAGGGGGCGCAGGCGCGAGTCGAGGGAAGCAACTTCGACAGCCGCCGTCACGTCGTCGAGTACGACGACGTCATGAACAAGCAGCGCGAGATCATCTACGGCGAGCGTCGCAAGATCCTCGAAGGCACCGACACGCGCTCGAATTTCATCTCGATGGTCGAGCACGTGGTTGCGACCGATGTGCCCGCGTACTGTGAGGGGCGTCACCGCGAAGCGTGGGACTTCGAGGGGCTCTGGACGCAGATGCACCAGCTCGCGGGGGGGCTGCCGCAGTTCTCCGAGGTCAGCATGGAGAGCCTCGGCAACTCCGTTGAGGAGGTGTCGGAGACGCTCAGCGGAGAGTTGATCGGCCTCTACGAGGAGAAGGAGCAGGAGTACGGCGCGGAGTTGCTCCGTGAGGTCGAGCAGAGCGTGATGCTCCAGGTGATCGATTCCCGATGGCTGGCGTACCTGACCCAGATGGATCACCTTCGCGAGGGAATGGGCTTCCAGGCCTACGGTCAGATGGATCCGCTGGTCGAGTACAAGGCCGCGGCCTTCACGGCGTTCCAGGATCTGACCGAGGAGATCCAGCGTGAGATCGTCCGCGCGCTGCTCAATGTGCAGATTCGCCGCGTCGATCCCAGTGAGACCGCATCCGATCCGGGGGGCGATTCGCCGGATCAGGCGCCCGCCGTTCCCGCACCCACCGCCGGCGCGGCTGGGGCCACAGCGCCGCCGTCACCCCGGGCTGACCGGCCGGGCGGTGCAGTCGATGGTGCGCAGGTGCCTCCGGCGCGGCCGGCGGCGGCGCTCGCCAGCGGAGCCCTCGCGCGTGCGACCGGAACACGCGTGTCGACCCCACTCGTTGCCAAGCCGATCGTGCGCAACATCGTCGAGTCGTCGGCCGCGGGAACGCGGCGAGCGGATGGCAACGGCAATGGTGCGAACGGCGCGCCGCAGGGCAAGGTCGGCCGCAACCAGGCGTGTCCGTGCGGCTCGGGGAAGAAGTACAAGTTCTGCCACGGCAAGTAGGCGCGGGGCAGGCGCTCAGAGCAGCGTTTCCTCCTGTTCGACGCGCGTGCTCCTGCGGCGCTCCGCCCCGACAGCGCCGTCAGATGCCGGGTGCTCAACGATCGCGATCACGCGTGTGGCCATGAAACGCCCGACCCGCACCGGCTGACCGGTCCGGGTGAGCTCGGCCACTTCGACGACGCCGCGCGCCGTCGTCACCTCCACGCGCCGGCCGGCGCGAGTGGCTGCGATCTCGAAGGTCCGCGCACTACCGGTCCCGGCGTCGACGATGACCTCCACCATGTCTCCGATCATCTGTCCACTGTAGCGATCGGAGCCGACCTCTTTCGGGATGGAGGCGGCGCGCACGGCGCCGGCCGTATCGCGGCCGGATCCGTGGAGGAGCTGCCGGTGCTCGACGTTGCGTTTCTCCAAGCCGATGACGTCGGCGGAGTTGATCGCTGAACTGAGCCCGAGCGCCGCTACCGCACCCGGATGAAGCTCGCGTTGCGACGGTAGTCGTCGAGGGTGCGCGCGTCCATGTACGACATGGAACTGCGCAGCCCGGCGACGTATCGCTGGATCACGTCGGCCACTCGGCCCTTGTACGCGACGATCAACTCGGCGCCCTCGATGTACTCCGGGTCCTCTCCGGCGAATTCCTGCTGCACCGAGAAGGACGCCGCCCCGCGCATGATCTTGAACTTCTTTCCGTCAACGACGATCACGCGCCCCGGAGCCTCGTACGTCCCAGCGAGCGCTGAGCCGACCATGATGCAGTCGGCTCCGAGGGCGAGGAGCTTGCACATGTCGGCAGGGCTCCGGATCCCGCCGTCACCGATGATCAGCGCGTGGCGGCGCACCTGCGCGCATTCATACACGCTGTACGGTGTCGGAGCGTGGACACCGGTTTCGGTGCGCGTCTCGCACACCGAGCCGCCGGCAATGCCCACTCGGATCGCGTCCACGCCGTGATCCTCGAGCCATCGGAACGTCTCGGCGGTCGCGACATTGCCGGCGATGAGGAGCACGGCCGGGTGCTGCTCGCGGATCCAGCGCACGGCATGAGCGACCTGCTCGTGCGCGCCGTTGGCCGTGTCGAGGCAGACGATCCGGCAGCCGGCCTCGACGAGGTGCGCGAAGCGGTCGCGGTAATCACCGGTCACGCCGAGGGCTGCAGCCAGCGGCGCGCCGGCGGCGGCGATCTCGCTCAGCTCCGCCATCTGCTCGTCGACCGGCTGGAACCGAGGCAGGATGCCGAGCGCGCCGTGTTCGCCGAGCGCGCGGCACATGTCGACGCCGCAGACATCGGGCATCGGCGACCCGATCAACGGAACACTCAGCCGCAGCTGCCCGAAGTCCATTGCGGGCACCGCCTCGGTTCGATGCACGAGCGTCGACCGGACCCGGGGCACCAGCGACACGTCGTCGAAATCGAACGCCCGAGGCACGTCGGAGAACAGCTCGCCGATCGCGTCGGGTGAGGCTGCCGCAGCGGTTTGCATCACTGCATTGTGGAATACTCGCCAGATGAGCGAGCTTGCAGAACGCGCCACCGACATCGCCGCCCGTATAGCAGAGCTCCAGGGGCATCTTTGACCTCGACGGGAAACGCGTCCGTCTGAAGGAACTCGACCTGGAGATCTCGGCGCCCGACCTCTGGGACGATCCCCGCCACGCGGCGGCACTCAACCAGGAGGCGTCGCGGATCCGCGATGACCTGAGCACCTGGGAATCGCTGACCCAGCGCGCCAGCGACATGAAGGAGCTCGCGGCCATGCTCGACGCCGAGCCGGACGAGGCGATGACCCACGACCTCGACAAGGAGCTGCGCGCCCTGGAGAAGGAGATCGGCCGTCGCCAGATCGACCTCCTGTTCAGCGATCCCTACACCGACCACGTGGCCCTGATCGGGATCCACGCCGGTGCGGGCGGCACGGACTCGCAGGACTGGGCGCAGATGCTCCTGCGCATGTACCTGCTCTGGGCCGAGGAGCACCGGATGTCAGTCGAGTTCCTCGAAGAGTCGGTGGGGGACGAGGCCGGCATCAAGTCCGCGACCATTCGCGTCTCCGGTCCGCGCGCCTACGGCCTGCTCAAGGGGGAGCACGGGGTGCACCGGCTGGTCCGGATCAGTCCCTTCGACGCGGCCCATCGCCGGCACACCTCCTTCGTGCTCGTCGAGGTGACCCCGGAAATCGAGGACACGGTCACTGTCGAGATCGACCCGGACGACGTGCGCACCGACGTCTTCCGCTCCAGCGGCGCCGGCGGCCAGCACGTCAACAAGACGTCATCGGCGGTCCGCCTGACGCACATACCGACCGGCGTGGTCGTCACCTGCCAGAACGAGCGGTCGCAGCAGCAGAATCGGGACGTCGCCTGGCGCGTCCTCCGTTCGCGGCTCCTCGCCCTCCAGCAGGCGGCCCACGCCCAGAAGGTCGCCGATCTCAAGGGTGAGCTCATCGCCGCCGAGTGGGGCAGCCAGATCCGCTCCTATGTCCTCCACCCGTACACGATGGTCAAGGACCATCGGACCGGCGTCGAGGTCGGCAACACCACGGGCGTTCTCGACGGCGATATCGACCCCTTCATCGAGGGATATCTGCACTGGGCGGCTCGTGAGGGTTCAGAATCGAAGGCAAGCTGATCGAACGGGTCGCGGGAGATCCCGGTACGGAAGTGACCAACTTGTGAAATATCGCGGGAGTCCGCGGGAACCCGGGTTTATACTGGCCGCCGACCCAGTAGCGATCCCAGACACCATCCTATGAACACATCGCCCCAGGGGGCAGCCTGGTGAGCGTGGCGGTAGCCGAGCGATCTGCGGCCCCCCCTCAGCACGCGCTGCGCCCAGTCATCTCGTTTCACGGCGTGAGCAAGGTCTATCCGAACGGAACGGAGGCCCTGCGCGACGTTGATCTGGCGATCCATCAGGGCGACTTCTGCTTCCTGGTCGGACCCAGCGGCGCCGGCAAGTCGACGCTGGTGCGGCTGCTGATCCGTGACGAGGCCCCGTCGACGGGCCGGATCTTCATCGACGGGCAGGAGGTGAGCCGGATGTCGCACCGCAAGCTGCCCAAGCTGCGGCGCAAGTTCGGCATCGTGTTCCAGGACTACAAGCTGCTCACGCGACGCACCGTTGCGCAGAACGTGGCGTTCGCGCTCCAGGTCACGCGACCGGGCCAGCGCCATCTTCGCGAGAAGGTGGAGGAGGTCCTCTGGATCGTCGGGCTCGAGGACAAGCTCGACAAGTTCCCGGATGAGTTGAGCGGCGGCGAGCAGCAGCGCGTGGCGATCGCCCGCGCTCTGGTGCACCGGCCGCGCATCTTCCTCGCCGACGAGCCCACCGGCAACCTCGACCCGGACACGTCCTGGGGCATCGTGCAGTTGCTGCTGCAGATCAACCACCGGGGCACGACGGTGCTGATGGCAACCCACAACCGCGAGGTGGTCGACCTGGTGCGCCGCCGCGTCATCGCCATCGACAACGGGCGCGTGGTCAGAGACGAGGCCGAGGGAAGCTACCTCCGCGAAGGAACCGCAACCCTGTGAGGCAGATCTTCGCCTCGCTGTGGTTCGCGCTCCACAGTGCCGGGCAGAACTTCCGGCGCAATCTGGGCGTCTCGCTCGCCGGCGTCTTCACCATGGGACTGATCATCTTCCTGGTCGGCGGATCGCTGCTCTTCACCCACTCGGTGGACACCGTGCTTCAAGGTCAGGAACAGAACGCGAGCCACCTGAAGATCTATCTATCGGACAACGCATCTCTGGCGGCGATCACCAACTTCGAGAGCCGCCTGAAGACCGATCCGCGAGTGATCTCGGTCACCTTCGAGACCAAGGACCAGGCAGCCCGTCAGGCATCGCAGAACCCCGACATCGCGAGTGCGCTCAACGTCCTGGGCAGCAACCCCCTGCCGGCGTCGCTGAATCTCAACGTTCGCAAGCTGACCGATCTGAGCCAGTTCAACGCGGAAGCCAAGGCCACGCCGATCGTCGACAGCACGACCCCGACCGACTACAACTCCGACGTCATCTCCAAGCTCAACACGGTGATCACGGTCATCGAATGGGTCGGCGCGATCATCGCCGTCATCCTGCTGACCATCAGCATCGTGATCATCATGAACACGATCCGAACAGCCGTGTACTCACGCCGGACCGAGATCGAGATCATGAAGCTCGTCGGGGCAACCGACTGGTTCGTGCGCTGGCCGTTCATCCTCGAAGGGATGCTGGGCGGGTTGCTGGCAGCGATCTTCTCGGGGGCCGTCGTCTTCGGCGCCTACCGTCTCTTCGTGCAGGCGGCGCAGGGCAATCTCCTCAGCGTGCCGTTCGACGTGCGCTACACGGTCACGCTCCTGATCGTGCTCCTGGTCGGCGGGGTCGCGGTCGGCGCATTCGGCAGTTTCCTCGGGGTTCGCCGCTTCCTGTCGGCCTGATCGCCACGGCGCCCGGCTGCGCATTTCCGCAGGCGAGGGCCCCGACGGTGGCCCGGAGGACGCCGCCGATATACTCAGGGTCCGTGGCCGAACGATTTGACATCGCCATTCTCGGGGGCGGGATGGGCGGCTACCCGGCGGCGATCCGCGCCGCCCAGCTGGGGATCAGCGTGGTCCTGGTGGAGGAGGACAAGGTCGGCGGCACCTGCCTGCACCGCGGCTGCATCCCTGCCAAGGCACTGCTCCAGAGCGCCGCGCTGCTCGACGACCTCCGCCATGCAGAGTCGTTCGGGGTCACCACCGGCGACGTCCATTTCGACTACGCGGTGGCCGGGCGGCGTCGCGACGATGTGGTGAGCCAGCTGCACAAGGGCGTCCAGTTCCTCCTGCGCAAGAACAAGGTCAGTGTGGTGAGCGGGCGCGGCCGGCTGGACGGCGCCGGGCATCTGGCGGTCATCGCGCCGGGTGGCGACGCGGTCGACATCGAGGCCGGCGCGGTGATCATCGCGACCGGGTCGCGGCCCAAGCAGCTCCCCGGCATCCCCGCCGACGGAGACGTCGTCCTCACCAGCGACGAGGCGCTGCGCATGAACCGGGTGCCGGCGTCGGCGATCGTGCTCGGCGCGGGCGCGGTCGGGGTCGAGTTCGCCTCGCTCTACCGCAGCTGTGGATCCGAGGTGACCATCGTCGAGATGCTGCCCAGCCTCGTACCCCTCGAGGACGCCGCGGTCGGGGTCGAGCTTCGCCGCCAGTTCGAAGCGCGCGGCATCACCTGCCTCCCCGGCCACCGCCTCGATCTCGGCTCGATAGAGCGAAGCGAGAGCAGGGTCGCCGTGACCGTTGCGGACAGTGACGGGAAGGAGCAACGGCTTCAGGCCGAGATCCTCCTGGTCGCGGTCGGCAGGGTGGCCAACGTTGAGAACATCGGGATCGAGGGGACGGGGATCGTCGTGGACCGCGGCGTCATCGCCGTCGACGGGATGCTCCGCACCGGGGAGGCCGGAGTGAGCGCTGTCGGCGACGTTGTGGGCGGATTTCAGCTCGCGCACAAGGCGCTGCACGAGGGCGTGCTCGCCGTCGAGGCGATCGCCGGGCGCAACCCGCTACCCGCTCGATCCCCGGCTCGTGACCCGGACCACCTACTGCACCCCCCAGATCGGCTCCATGGGGCTCAGCGAAGCCGAGGCTCAGGCGGCCGGGCACGAGGTCGCGGTGGGGGTCATGCCATTCCGCGGCAACGGCCGAGCGCTGATCTGGGGTGAGAGCGGCGGGTTCTGCAAGGTCGTGGCCGACAAGGCGGACGGCACCGTCCTCGGCGTCCACATCATCGGCCACGAGGTGACCGAGCTCATCTGGGGACCGGCCCTCGGCGGCCTCCTCGAAACCACGGCTTTCGAGATGGGTCACGCGGTCGCGCCACACCCTACACTCAGCGAAGTGCTCTCGGAAGCAGCCCTTGCAGTGAGCGGCGAGGCAATCCACATTTGAGCGGGGCGCGGAGCGTCGAGGCACCGCCGGTGGCGTCAACTTCGTTCGGAGGGATGACCGACACGTGGCAATGACACGAACGGAGACGAAGGCGCGCGCCGGGCTCGACGCCGAGACGCTCCGGCTCATGTACCGGCACATGCTTCGCTCCCGCCTGCTCGACGAGCGCCTCTGGGTGCTCAATCGCCAGGGCCGCGCGCCGTTCTGGATTTCCGCGGAGGGCCACGAGGCGGTTCAGGTCGCCTTTGGCATGAACCTGCGGCCCACCTACGACTGGGTGGCGCCCTACTATCGCGATCTCGCTCTGACCCTGGTGCTCGGGATGACCCCGCTGGATCACGTCCTCTCGGTGCTGCAGCGGGCCGCCGATCCCAACAGCGGCGGACGGCAGATGCCTGCGCACTACGGTTGCCGGCGGTTGAACATCATCACCACGGGGTCGCCAGTGGGCACGCAGTTGCTGCATGCCACCGGCATCGCGCTCGCATCACGAATGCGCGGCGAGGATGCGGTGACGCTCACCTCGATCGGCGAGGGCGGCACCAGCGAAGGCGACTTCCACGAGGCGCTGAACTTCGCGGCGATCCACAAGCTCGCGGTGATCTTCCTGGTCGAGAACAACGGGTTTGCCATCAGCGTGCCGTGGCAGAAGCAGATGCCCACCCAGGACGTCGCCGACCGCGCCAAGGGATACGGCATTCCCGGCGTCATCGTGGATGGGTGCGACGCCATCGCCTGCTACCGAACGGCGCGCGAGGCGGTCAAGCGCGCGCGTCGCGGCGACGGTCCCACCCTTGTCGAGGCGAAGGTGCTCCGTCTGACGTCCCACAGCTCGGACGACGATCAGCGCCGCTACCGTGATGCCGCTGACCTCCAGTCCGACAAGGAGCGTGACTCGCTGCTCCGCTTCAAGGCAACCCTCGAGGAGCTTGGGGTCCTGCATCCGGGTGACGCCGACGAGATGCGCAGCGAGCTGGTGCTCGAGCTGGATCGGGCGACGGACGATGCAGAGGCCTCGCCGCTGCCGGCACCGGAGAGTGCGATGCTCAACGTCTACGCCGAGCCCGGGGACTGATCGTGCCGCTGAAGACGTACATCGAGGCGATCCGCGACGGCATTCGCGAGGAGATGGAGCGTGATGGGCGCGTCATGATCCTCGGAGAGGACGTCGGCGCAAAGGGCGGTGTCTTCGGTGTGACCGAGGGGCTGCAGAAGCAGTTCGGGGAGTGGCGCGTGCTCGACAGTCCGCTCGCCGAATCACTCATCGTCGGGGTCGCCATCGGCGCCGCGATGAACGGCCTCCGCCCGATCGCCGAGATCCAGTTCCAGGACTTCATCATGCCGGCGGTCGATCAGATCATCAGCGAGGCCGCGAAGATCCGCTACCGCAGCAACGGCGACTGGAACGTGCCGATGGTGGTGCGCTCGCCATTCGGCGGAGGAGTCCACGGCGCGCTGTATCACTCGCAGTCGATCGAGGCGATCTTCGCGCACATTCCCGGACTGCGCGTTGTGGTGCCGTCGAACCCGTACGACGCCAAGGGCATGATCATCTCCGCAATCCGCGACCCGGACCCGGTGCTGTATTTCGAACACAAGCGCTGCTATCGCGCCATCAAGGGCGAGGTGCCCGAGGGTGAGTACACGGTGCCGCTCGATCGTGCGCGCGTGGTGCGCGAGGGCACGGACATCGCGCTCTTCAGCTACGGGATGATGGTGCACGCGTCGCTCGAGGCGGCAGATCGCCTTGCTGCAGATGGGTTTTCCTGCGAGGTCGTCGACCTCCGGTCGCTGCGCCCATTCGACCGCGGGGCGATCGTCGAGAGTGCGAGCAAGTGCGGCAAGGTGCTCATCGTGCAGGAGGCGAACCTGGCGGTGAGCGTCGCATCGGAGGTTGCTGCGATCATCGCGGAAGACTGTTTCGACAGTCTCGACGCCCCGGTGATGCGGCTCGGCGGTCCCGAGATTCCGGCGATGCCCTTCTCACCGCCGCTGGAACAGTTCTACCTGGTCACACCCAACAAGGTCGAGGCGAAGCTCCGCGAGCTCGCAGCGTACTGAACCCGAACACAAGGAAGCTCGCGAAATGGCACTGACCGTCACGATGCCGCAGCTCGGGGAGAGCGTCACCGAAGGAACCATCGCCCGCTGGCTCAAGCAACCCGGTGACGCGGTCGCGAAATACGAATCGATCGCCGAGGTGATCACCGACAAGGTGAACGCCGAGATTCCCGCGCCGGCGGACGGCGTGATGTCCGAATTGATCGCGCCCGAGGGCACCGTTGTGCCAGTGGGGCAGCCGATCTGCTCGATCGAGACCGGCGTTGCATCGGCGGAGCCGGAGGCGCAGGAGACGGCAGCCGTTGCCGCCCCGGCTGCACAGAGCGCACAGGCCGCACCCGCGGAGCCGGTGACCGCGCCGGCCGAGCCGCAGGCGGGAGGGGAGACCGCGGTTGCGCCGATTCAGGATGCATTCACTGAGTCGGTCAGCGGCCCAGGCTCCGGCGTCCGATGGGGCTTCCAGCGGGAACGGGCAGGCCGGGGGATACCACGTGACCCCGGCGGTGCGGATGCTCGTGCGCGAACACGGGGTCGACCTCTCCCAGATCACCGGCAGCGGGATCGGGGGGCGGATCTCAAAGAAGGACGTTCTTGAGTACGTGCAGCGGCGGGACGCTTCGGCTGGCTCGTCGGTGCCCACTGGCGCGACGGCCGGGGTGCCTGCTCCGGCGCCTCCCCTGGCTATGTCGCCTACGCAGGCACCCCAGCCGTCGCAGACGGTGTCATCGGCGCCAGCCGTAGCTTCCGCTGGCTCGGCCTCCTTCACTGGGGCAGAAGGGGAGACCGTGGTTCCGTTGACTCAGGTTCGCAAGGCGATTGCGGAGCACATGGTTCGGAGCCGGCAGACGTCACCGCATGCGTATGTGATGGTCGAGGTCGACATGTCGGCGGTGTGGCGGATTCGGGATCGCGAGAAGGCGGCGTTCGAAGAGCGGCACGGCGTCAAGCTGACGTTCCTGCCGTTTGTCGCTCGCGCTGTTGTCGAGGCGCTGCAACGGCATCCGACGCTCAACGCGTCGTGGAGCGACGCGGGGATCGTCGTCAAGCGCTCGATCAATCTCGGCATCGCGGTGGCGCTCGAGGACAACCTCATCGTCCCGGTGGTGCGCGACGCCGACCGTCTGAGCATCACCGGGCTCGCGACCACGATGGCCGATCTCGGTGCTCGGGCGCGCAGCAACCACCTGAAGCTCGACGAGATCCAGGGTGGGACATTCACGCTCAACAACACCGGTGCGCTCGGAGCGGTGATGACCGAGGCGATCATCAACCAGCCGCAGGCGGCGATCATGACCATGGACCTCGTGGTGAAGCGTCCGGTGGTGGTGGGCGACGCAATCGCGATCCGGCCGATCATGAACCTGGGACTGTCGTTCGACCATCGGATCAACGACGGCCTCCAGGCGACGCGTTTTGTGACCTCGGTCCAGAAGCTCCTCGAAGGTCTGGACCCGTCGGGGACCCTTGTTTAGCCCGTCCTGGCTATCATCAGGAGGAACGATGATTGAGCAAGGCGCTTTCGATGCGTGGGGCCTTCGGACCCCGCCGGCCTGGGCGCAGCGCGCTCTGGAGAAGGGCATCATCGACGAGAGCAGGTTCCATGCCCTGATCCGGATCGCTTCCGAGAATCCGTCGGTCCCGCGGCGAACCCCTCGCCATCCGGGTAGCTGCTCCTGCAGGCGCCGGCCCACCCGGTCCTGCACGCGCTGGCGGGCATAGCGGCCGCTTCGACCGTGTTCCGGGCCAGGCGTGCAGGGCTCCGGGGTGGGAGCCGGTTGCTCGGGTCAGCCGAGGGAGATCGCGACCTCCTCGAGGTCGTCGTAGGCTTCCTGTAGGCCGCCTTCCATACCGGAGCTGATCACGAGGTCACGGATTTCGCGGCTCGGGTATCGAGTCAGGATGGTGAGCGTCGTCCGACCGTCCGTCTCGGTGAGCGACAGGGTGCTCATCGAGGCGCCGGCGTCAGGCATGCCCTCGAACGCCTCGGTCGACACGATCCGCTCGTTGGGGACGATCTCAAGGAACTCGCCGTGGAAGGCTACCTCGAACCCCTGGTTCGCGGTCATCGCGTAGCGCCACCTGCCCCCGACCCGCAGGTCGACTTCCGCAACCGTGACCTCGCCGCGGTCGCCCGCCCACCAGCGCTTGATGAGGTCGGGCGTCGTGTAGGCCCGGTAGACCAGGTTCCTGGGAGCGTTGAACTCCCGGGTGATCAGGATCTCATCGTCAGCGGGGAGCGTCACCACCGCGGTCCCACTGGTCGCTGTCGCTGCCATGACTGTCCTCCTTGTCCTTCAGTTCTTCCAGTACGACGTCCAGACGATCGAATCGAAGCGACCAGGACGCCTCATATGCCTTCACCCAGTCGTGAATCGGCTTGAGCGGCTGGCCGTTGACGCAGTACAGCCGCTGCCGCCCCAGGTCGCGGACGCCGACGAGGCCCACCTCCCGCAGCACCCTCAGATGCTTCGAGACCAGCGGCTGGGGCACCCCGAGCATCGCCACGATGTCGTTCACGGGCCGCTCTCCCTTCGCGAGCAGATCAAGGATCTGGCGGCGGCGTGGTTCCGCGACCGCGTTGAACGCGTCTGTCGTTGTCGCTGCCCGGGCCATGGGTGCATCATATGCCAATATCGGCATATGTCAAGGCTGGCCCGACTCAGCGGTGGGAACGCGTCAGCGAGTGGCGGGGTTCGCGGTCAGTCGGGGTCCTGGTGCGGGTAACGCCAGTCCGTCGGTGGAACGAATGTCTCCTTGATGATCCGGGGAGACACCCAGCGGAGCATGTTCAGGGCCGACCCGGCCTTGTCGTTGGTCCCGCTCATCCTTGCGCCCCCGAAGGGCTGCTGACCGACCACCGCACCGGTCGGTTTGTCGTTGATGTAGAAGTTGCCCGCCGCGTAGCGGAGGCGTCCGGATGCCTCGTCGAGCGCCGCTCGGTCGTTGGCGAAGACGGCACCGGTGAGCGCGTAGGGCGAGGTGCGATCGACCAGGTCGAGGACCGAGTGCCAGTCCGAGTCCGGGTACGGAAACACGGTGAGAATCGGACCGAAGAGCTCGCGCTCGAGCAGATCATGGTGGGGATTCGAGCTGGCGAGGATGGACGGGTGGACGAACCATCCAACTTCGCCGTCGCACTCGCCGCCGGCGATCAGCGTGAGATCCGGATCGGTGCGGGCGCCGGAGAGCACCGCCTCGTGCTTGCGAAAGCTCGGTTCGTCGATGACCGCGCCCATGAAGGTGCCGAACTCCGCGGGATCGCCAACCGCAATCGCCTCGGTCGCCGCAGCCAGCGGATCGCGCAGCCGCTCCCACACCGAGTGGGGGATGTAGGCGCGCGACGACGCCGAGCACTTCTGTCCCTGGTACTCGAAGGACCCGCGCAGCAGTCCGACCAGCAGGGCGTCTGCGGAGGCCGACGGGTGGGCGAGCACGAAGTCCTTGCCGCCGGTCTCGCCCACCAGCCGCGGGTACGTCCTGTAATTCCCAAGGTTGGCGGCAACCGTGTTCCAGAGATGCTGAAAGGTGTCGGTCGATCCGGTGAAGTGGATACCCGCGAGCGACGGATGTTTGACCGCCACCTCGGAGACGGCAGCTCCGGGGGCGGCGATCATGTTGATGACCCCCGGTGGTAGCCCGGCCGCCTCGAGGATCTCCATGATCACCTGCGCCGCCAGGAGCGCGGTGGTTGCCGGCTTCCAGACGACGGTGTTGCCCACGATCGCAGGCGCCGCCGCGAGGTTGCCCCCGATCGACGTGAAGTTGAAGGGGCTGATCGCCAGCACGAAGCCTTCGAGCGGCCGGTGGTCCATGCGGTTCCACGTCCCTGGCGACGACACCGGCTGCATCTCCTGCAGTTGCTCCCCGAAGTGGACGTTCCAGCGCCAGAAATCGATGAGCTCGCACGCAGCGTCGATCTCGGCCTGCTGGACGCTCTTGCTCTGACCGAGGATGGTGGCGGCGTTGAGGCGGTCGCGATACGGGCCACTCAGCAGGTCGGCGGCGCGCAGGAACACCGATGCCCTGGTCTCCCAGGGTGCCGTCGACCAGTCGTGGTGGGCCGCCAGCGCCGCGTCGACCGCCGCCCGCACGTCGTCGGTGGTCGCCAGCGACGTCTCCACGATCGTGAGGGAATGGCGGTGGGGCGCACCGATTGTCAGCCGCTCGCCGTGGCCGGCGACGCTGCGTCCACCGATGTGGAGGGGCACCTCGTGCGGTGCTGTCGCCTCCATGGCGTGGATGGTCGCGCGCAGGCGGGAGCGCTCGGCTGACCCTGGCGCGTAGAGGTGAACCGGCTCGTTGATCGGTGGCTGGGAAGTCATCGCGGCGATTGTGGCGCAGCGAGTGTGTAGAGTGAGTGAGCCTCATGGACCAGATCCGCTTGCGGCCCGTCCCCGTGGCCGATCCCCGGCCGCTGCATCAGCGGCTCCTTCCCGAGGGCGTGGAGCGGCGACCTGAGTGGCTCACGGTCAAGCTGCCGGCGGGGGATGGGTACTCGCAGATCAAGGGGATCATGCGCGGTCAGAATCTCAACACTGTCTGCGAGGAGGCCCGCTGCCCGAACATCGCCGAGTGCTGGGGACACGGCACCGCCACGTTCATGATCCTGGGCGACGTCTGCACGCGAGCCTGTGCGTTCTGCGCGGTGAAGAGCGGCAAACGCGGTGGCGACATCGACTGGGACGAGCCGCGCCGGGTGGGAGAGGCGGTCGCGACCATGGGGCTGCGCCACGCGGTGGTCACCTCGGTCGATCGCGACGATCTCGCCGACGGCGGGGCGGGGGTGTTCGCCGCCACGATTCGTTCGATCAGGGCGCTCTCACCGGGGACCACGATCGAGGTGCTGACCCCCGACTTCCAGGGCGACCACGTCGCGCTCCGCACCGTTATGGACGAGGTCCCCGAGATCTTCAACCACAACGTGGAGACCGTCGGGCGCCTCTACCGACGCGTCCGGCCCAAATCGGAGCTCGATCGCAGCCTCGAACTTCTCCGCGCGGCCAAGCGGATCGAACCACGCAGCCGCACCAAGTCAGGCCTGATGGTCGGGCTTGGTGAGGAGATGGACGAGGTCAAGGGGTTGCTCGACCAGATGCGCGCCCACGACATCGAGATCATCACCATCGGGCAGTACCTGCGCCCGTCGCTCAAGCATCACCCGCTGATCCGCTACTGGCATCCCGAAGAATTCGCGGAGCTCAAGGCGTACGGCAAGTCGCTCGGCTTCAAGCACGTCGAGTCCGGGCCGCTCGTCCGCTCCAGCTACCACGCCCATGAGCAGGCGGTCGCTGCCCACGCCGGATGACCCAGTTGATGGGCGAGCCGGCGCTGCGCTGGGTCTGGCTGGGAACGGTCGGCTACCAGGACGCCTGGGCATTGCAGCGGGAGATTTCAGCGGCGCGTCGCTCCGGCGCGCTCGGCGACGATGCGCTGATCCTCGTCGAGCATCCTCCCGTCTACACGATGGGGCGCCAGGGCGAGCCTCGGCATCTCGGTGCCGGGCGTGACGCGCTGATCGCCGCGGGCGCCGAATTCCACGAGGTTGATCGCGGCGGATCGGTGACGTTTCACGGGCCGGGCCAGCTGGTTGCCTACCCGATCGTCCGCCTCGCCGGACTGTTCCCGATCCCGCGTCATCCCGCCCACGGTGACGTCGACCGCTACCTCCGGGCGCTCGAGGCCGGTCTGATCGCCACCGCGGCCGCCTACGGTGTCGCGGTGACCCGCCGGCCGCCGTACACCGGCGTGTGGTCGGGAGAGCGGAAGCTCGGTGCCATCGGCGTGAAGCTCGCGGGCGGTGTCACCACCCATGGCGTCGCGCTGAACGTCGCAACCGATCTCACCTGGTTCGACCGGGTCACGCCCTGCGGCATCGAGGGAGCGGGGGTCGCATCGCTGGAGAGCCTCGGCGTGGCCGGACATACTCCCGCGGAGGTCGCCCCGGTGCTCGCCGCTGCGCTCGCGACTGCCTTCGGATGCAGCCTCCGCGGCGCAGGTCCGCTGGACGCGCTGGTGCGTTCGCCGGGACGCGAGCCCGCCGCAGCCTGAGTTTCGGGCCGCCGTGTGGCGGCAGGGTGATTGGCAGACCTCTCCGCGATTTCTCAGCGCTTACTCCGCGCGGTCTCAGGAGCCGGGTCGGGGCGTCTGGTTGGATGAAACGCATCCCCCGAGACACCCAGAGGAGACACCCCGATGACCCATCTCACGGCGCTCAGGAACGGCGTCCTGTGCGGCCTCGCCGTCGTGGCAGTCGCCGGGTGCGGCGCCACCCGGCAGAGCGGCAACCTCACCCGTATCGCGCCGGTGGTCACCACTCCCGGCGTTTCCACGGGTGCCGCGGTTGCCACAACGTCGCCCGCCCAGCCGGAGACGACGCCGGATACCAGCGGCATCAATCAGCAGATCACCAGCATCGACAACCAGCTCGGCACCGTCGGCTCGCAGCTCAACGCTGCCGGCGCGGGACTGAGCACCAGCGAAGGAGACCCGTCCCATTGAACACTCGACTTCTCGCCCGCGGCGTCGCAACCCTCACGGTCACCGCAGGCCTCGGACTGGCCGGCTCGATGGCGGTCGACGCCTCCGCCGTGCCGACGCCGGTCCCGAGCGCCGGTCCCACGGCGGCGCCGCATCCCATGGCGCTCGTGACGCTCAAAGGACATTGCAATGTCGCGGTCCAGCGCCGGCTCGCAACGCTCGCTGCTGATGACACCTTCATCAAGGACTCCGCCGCCGTGAGCAACGGCGACCGGACGGAGCTTGACGGTCAGATCAACGCCGATGAGCAGGGGTTGATCGCGCTCGACAAGACGATCCAGGTCGACCCGACCTACCAGCAGGCGTGGGCTGACTGTCAGACCATCGTCACCGGGTATCGCGTCTACGTTCTCGAGGATCCCAAGATTCATGAGGTGATCGCGGCCGACGGCGTGACCAAGGTCGATGCGACATTCGCACCGCTCATCCCGGAACTCCAGGCGTTGATCAACAACGCGTCGGTGTCGGCGACGGTCAAGGCGCAGGCGCAGGCGGACCTGAACGACCTCACGAGCAAGGTCGATGCTGCGCAGACGTCGATCTCCGGTGTCTCGTCGTCGGTGATCAACCTCACGCCCGCAGACTGGCCCGGCAACCAGGTCGACCTGAAGAGCGCGGCGCAGAACATCAGCACCGCGCACGTCGATCTCGACGGTGCCGGTGCCGACGCCAATCGCATCATCAAGTTACTCGGCGCATAGCAGTCCCTCCGCAGCACCCGTGAGAGCGGCTCCGATGGCGA
The DNA here is from genome assembly GCA_963777445.1 of Candidatus Dormiibacterota bacterium. Lineage (GTDB taxonomy): Bacteria > Chloroflexota > Dormibacteria > Aeolococcales > Aeolococcaceae > Palsa-851. The sequence continues at coordinate 293,726 of CAVZQR010000005.1, forward strand.
GCCGCCCTCACGGCGTGCGAACAGGTGTTCCGCTATGCAAATGGCCCACAAATCGGTAGGATCGCGACCACAGGACGTCCATCTGTTCGGTCCGCCTCACCCTACGTCACATCAAAACCCCGAACCCGATGGACGCGCCGAGGGAGCGTCATGGCCACCTTCGTCCGAAACCGCGTCCTCAACCAATTGGTGTGGTCAGCAGAAGAGGAACGACAACGGGTGCAGCGACGCGAAACGCTGTGCGAGCTCGACGGGCTGCTCACCCAGCTCGAGGAAGTCAATCTCCGCGGCGGCCAGATCCCCACTCGGGTCCTGGTCGCGCTCCGTCGTCGCGGGGTGACGTTCCGTCCTCGGACATCGGCCGCGGAGCTCATCGAGGCGGTCTTCCTTGTGCAGGAACGCTTCATGCGTCAGCCTGACGGCCTGCATCGCGATGCCGTGTCCGCGGCAAGCGACCTGAGCAGACGCCTGGCGTCCTGACCGCTACGCTGCACGGGTGGACGTCGATGCCGCCCGCCGGGCAGCGGGTGAAGCCGCGGTGCCGCTCGTCGAGGACGGCATGCGTGTCGGCCTTGGAACCGGCACGACCGCACGCTGGTTCATCCTCGGGCTCGCGGCTCGGGTGCGTCGGGGCCTGAAGCTGCGCGCCGTCGCCACGTCGGTGGCGAGCGCAGCGCTCGCACGGGAGCACGGCATGGTCGTGGAGGAACTCGGGGCTGACGGTCTCGACATCGCCGTGGACGGCGCCGACAGTGTCGACCCATCGCTGCGCCTGATCAAGGGCAGGGGTGGCGCGATGCTGCGCGAGAAGATCGTCGCCGCATCGGCGGCGCGCTTCGTGGTTATTGCCGACGACAGCAAATACATGTCCGGGCTTCGGGGCCGCATCCCGGTCGAAGTCGTTCATTTCGGAAGCGCGAGGAGTGTGCGGGCGCTCGCCGACCGGACAGCCTTGGAATTCGTGCTCCGCACAGATCCCGACGGAGAGCTGTTCACCACCGACAACGGCAACCTCATCGCGGACAGCGAGTACACGGACGTCGCCGACCCGGCGGCACTCGCCGCCGCGATCGATTCGGTCCCCGGGGTGGCCGGGCACGGGCTGTTCCTGGGGATGACCGACCTGGTGTTCATCGGGCACAGCGACGGCAGCGTCGAGCAATTGAGCGCCCCTGGCGATACAGTCGCAACGGGCGGATAGCTCAGCTGGTTAGAGCGCCTCGCTTACACCGAGGAGGTCGCGGGTTCGATCCCTGCTCCGCCCACACAGCGCTTGTGCGCCGTCGGGACCGGTTGCGAGGTGTGCGCGCGCTGTCACTCTCCTGAAAGGAAGCACGCGCGAGGATCGTGACCAATGGTCGCGGCCGCCACCGGCATTGGGAGATATCCAGCGTGAGACGTCGTCTGCCGCGCAAGCCGTTGATCACCGGCGTCGTCGTTGTGGTCATCGCTGCGGGTGTCGGCACGTTCTTTCTCACACGAGGCGCTGCGGCGTCCGTCTCGTACCGGACCGGCGTCGCCACCCTCGGGACCATCACGCAGACGGTGTCGTTGTCGGGGAACCTGGCGCCCGACGGCGAGACCGATCTCGACTTCGGAGGGGCAGGGAAGGTGACATCGGTCAATGTCCAGCCGGGGCAGACAGTCGCTGCCGGCCAGGTGCTGGCCACACAGGACTCCACGACCGTTGCCGCCAGCCTCACCCAGGCTGAGGCGACGCTCTCCTCAGCCGAGGCGAACCTGACGCTGGCCAGGTCCGGCACGTCCGCCTCGAGCGTCACCCAGGCCGAGGGGCAGGTCAACAGTTCGTACGTCGCGTATCAGACCGCGGTGACCAGTCTCGCCGACACCAGGGCCGTCAACGCGCAGCAGGTCGCCCAGGCGAACGCCGCGTACGCCGCCGCGCAGGCACTTGCCACCGCCGCCGGCTGCACGCCCGGTGACACCACCCCACCGTGTCCACAGGACGAGGCCACGATCAGTCAGGACTATCAGGCGTGGCAGGCGGCGCAGGTCAAGGGCGCCCAGAGCGACGACCAGGCCCAGGGTCAGGTCAACGCGGACAAAGTCCAGTGGGAGAACGCCAAGGCGTCATTGGCGGCGCTCGAGAGCGGGTCGACGACGTCGTCGACGCAGATCGCGACCGATCAGAGCCAGGTCGAAATCGACCAGGTCAACGTGAACAACGCACAGGCAGCGGTCAACGCGGCGACCCTCAAGGCGCCCACAGGCGGCCTCGTCGAGCAGGTCAACGTCACCAACGGGGAGCAGATCTCGAGTGGCGGTACCGGCGGCGCATCTGCGGGTGCGAGCGGGTCGGCAACTCACGCCATCGTCATCATCGCTCCGGGTGTCTTCGAGGTCACCGGCTCGGTGAGCGATACGCTCGTGAACGAGATCGCCGTCGGACAGTCGGCCGAGGTGGTGGCCGCCGGGTCCAGCGAGGCGGTGGCGGGCAAGGTGACCGGGGTTGCCGAGGCCGCAACGGTGACGTCGGGCGTCGCGAGCTTCCCGGTCACCGTGGTGCTGAGCGGCGCCAGTCCCTCGTTGCGACCCGGGATGTCCGCGTCGGTCAGCGTGATCATCAACCAGGTGGTCGGGGTGATCACGGTACCCACCAGCGCGGTGCACACAACCGGGGTCGGGAGCACGGTCACGCTCTTCGTCAACGGCAAGCCGGATCCGGTTGCCGTCACGGTCGGCGCGGCCGATGCCACGCTGACCCAGATCCTCAGCGGGGTCAAGGTCGGTGACACCGTGGTGATCGCGACCATCACGAGCACCATCCCGTCGTCAACGTCCGGGACCGGGCGCAGCCTCACCGGTGGTGGATTCGGTGGTGGATTCGGTGGCGGTGGATTCGGCGGTGGCGGCGCGAGCCGCACGGGCTGATATGGCCGCGGAGATCATCCGCCTCGTCGAGGTGAGCAAGGTCTACGGCACCGGCGACGCGACGGTGCGTGCGGTGGACGACGTCTCGCTCTCCGTCAAGGAGGGCGATTTCCTTGCAGTGATGGGGCCTTCCGGGTCCGGCAAGTCGACACTCATGCACATCCTCGGGTGCCTCGACGTCCCCACGAGTGGCGAGTATCTGTTCGCCGGAGAGGACGTGAGCCGCATGAACGAGCGCGAGCTGGCGAGCATTCGCAATCGACGAATCGGGTTCGTGTTCCAGCAGTTCCACCTCCTGTCGTCGATGTCGGCATGGCGCAACGTGGAGCTGCCGCTGCTGTATCGATCGGCGCGAGACCGCCGGAACACGGCGTTGAACGCGCTCGCTCAGGTGGGGCTGAGCAGCCGAGTGCAGCATCGTCCCAATCAGCTCTCGGGCGGCCAGCAGCAGCGCGTCGCGATCGCTCGGGCGCTGGTCACCGAACCGACCATGATCCTCGCCGACGAGCCAACCGGCAATCTCAACTCGAGGTCCAGTCGTGAGGTGCTCGACATCCTGACCGGTCTCAACAAGTCGGGGCACACCATCGTTCTGATCACCCACGACCCCAACGTGGCGGGCGTTGCCGAGCGCGTCGTCGAGATGGCGGACGGCCGGCTCAAGGACCGGGTCGCGGCATGAATCTCTGGCGCACGTTCGACACCGGCATGCGAGGCCTGCTCGGGCACCGCCTGCGTTCGATCCTGACGACGCTGGGCATTCTCTTCGGCGTTGCCGCGGTGATCTGCACGGTCGGCATCGGCACCGCGTCGGCCAACTCGGTCAACTCGCGGATCGCCGCGCTTGGCACCAACCTGCTGACCATCTCGCCCGGAACCACCACGAGCTTCGGTGTTCGTGGCGGGTCGGGCTCGGCGAACACTCTCACCATGGGCGACGTCAACGGGCTCGAGGACCGGCAGGATGCACCCGACGTTGCGGCGGTGGCGCCGGTCGTCCAGGGAACTGCGACGCTCGTGAGCACCAACTCCAACTGGTCGACGACGGTGCAGGGCAGTACGCCCGGATGGCTCATGACCAATGCTCGAACCCTCTCCGCAGGCGTGTTCTTCACGCAGCAGCAGGTCGACAAGCACGCCCAGGTCGTGGTCCTCGGCGCGACGACCGCCGCCCAGCTGGGGGTGACCCTGGGCTCCCAGGTCAGCATCTCGGGTGCGCCCTTCGATGTCGTCGGTCTGCTGACCCCAAGTGGTAGCACCGGCTTCACCAACAGCGACGACCTCGCGGTTGTCCCGATCACCACCGCACAGGACCAGATCACCGGCGGGAGTCCGAATTCCGTACAGCGGATCCTCATCAGCGCGACCAGCACCGGAACCATCGGTTCCGCATATCTCGAAGCCGACCAACTCCTGCTCCAGACGCACCACATCACCAACGCCGCCTCCGCTGATTTCTCGATCACCTCGGCATCGACTTTGGCGAGCACCGCGGCCTCGGTGACCACCACGCTGACCATCCTCCTCGCGAGCGTGGCCGCAATCTCGCTGCTCGTCGGCGGCATCGGCGTCATGAACATCATGCTGGTGTCGGTCACCGAGCGAACCCAGGAGATCGGCCTGCGCAAGGCGCTGGGCGCGACCCCCCGCGATCTGCTCCGTCAGTTCCTCATCGAGGCGGCGACTCTGAGCTTTGTCGGTGGAGTGCTCGGGGTTGGGGCGGGCCTGCTCGCAGGGGTCCTGGTGCCACGTCTGGCCAACATCGCGGTGACGATCACCCCGACGCCGGTGATCATCGCCGTGTGCGTTGCGGCCGGAGTTGGCCTGATCTTCGGTGTCTACCCCGCCGCGCGAGCGGCTCGCCTCGCGCCGATTGCGGCACTGCGGGCTGAATGAACTCACACGCTGTCATCCTGTTGGGAGAAAGAACCTCATGAACCGTGCCATCCTCGGCGCCGCCGGCGTCACGGCCTGCCTCGGCATCGCCGCCTGCGGGAGCGCAGCGGCCGGTGGAGTCGCCAGCCCCACCGCCACGCCCTCAGCCGGCGGTCGAGCGGGCTTCGCGCGCAATGCCGCGTTCGGTCAGCTCGTCCAGATCAACGGATCAACCCTGATCCTGAGCGGCAGCACCGGCGACTCGACCGTGACGTATGCCTTGACAACCACCATCACGCAGACGAGCACGGGTACCCTGGCGGATATCATCCCGGGCACCTGCATCACCGCCACGGGCACCAAGGACGCGGCTGGGACGCTGACCGCGACGTCGGTCAGCCTCGCCGCCGCGGTGAGCGGTTCCTGCGCCACCGCGGGGTTCGGCGGCGGCACCTTCAGCCCGCGGCCGGGGGCCACCCCCCGCCCGAGCTTCTCGCCGCCCGCGGGTGCCGCCGGTTTCACCGCCACGCGCGGCCAGGTCAAATCCGTGACCGGCACCTCGGTGACGCTCGTTCAGGCGTCCGGCGTCACGACAACCATCACCGTTCCGACCACGGTCAGAGTGATCACCTCCACGATCATCAAGCCCTCAGCGCTTCAGACTGGTGAGTGTGTGACGGCTATCGGCCCCAAGGACAGCTCCGGTACGGTTGCGGCTCGTGCGCTCACGATCTCACCCGCAACGGCCAGCGGGTGCACAGCCGGGTTCGGCCGTGGAGGCTTCGGAGGTGGCGGGTTCGGCGGTGGCTTCGGAGGTGGCGGATCTGGCGGTGGTGGCAGCACCGGCGCCTAGCCAGGTGAACTGATGCGCGTATTGGTTGCGGAGGACGATCGCGGGCTCCGTGAGGTGCTCGTCCAGGGCCTCGAGGAGGCGGGTTATTTCGTCGACGCGGTGGCCGCCGGTGACGAGGCGATCGAACAGCTCCGCTTCTATGAATACGACGTCGCGGTGATCGACTGGCGGATGCCCCGCGTCAGCGGGCTCGAGGTCGTCTCCTGGGCACGCCGGAACAACCGTCCGACCGCGATGCTGATGCTCACCGCCCGAGACACGCCCAGCGACCGCATCGAGGGGCTTGACGCCGGCGCCGACGACTACCTGATCAAACCCTTCGACTTCGGCGAGCTCGTAGCCCGGATCCGAGCCCTGCAGCGGCGCCCCCGCAACGTCGATGGTCCGGCGATCACGCGAGGCGCGCTCACCCTGGATCCGGCGCGGCGCGAGATCGAGGTGCGCGGTGCCCCCGTGAACCTGACGTCGACAGAGTTCAACATCCTGGAGCTCCTGCTGCGACGCTCGCCGGGCGTCGTGGACCGCAAGGCCATCGCCGAGCACGCCTGGCGCGATGAGACCCAGCCACTCGGCTCGAACGCCATCGACGTCCAGATGAGCCGGCTGCGCGCCAAGCTCCCCAACACGGGAATCCAGATCGTCACGGTTCGGGGTGCGGGGTACCGCCTGGAGGAGGCATGAACCGGCGGCTCGAGCGCGTCAATGTCGCCTCGCTCCGAGTTGCCCTGATCAGCACCGGCGTCGTTGCCCTCGTCTACGCACTGGTTGCCATGCTGGTCGTCGTATTCGTGACCAACGACCTGACCGCGCAGGTCGACAGCCGCCTGGCGTCCCAGCTCGCGCATTACCAGGATCAGCCCGTGTTCCGTATTCCCTTTGCAAGCGTCAACGACCCTGGGCAGGGCGACTTTGGTGCCCCGCTGTTGATCTGGGCAATCGATCCCGCCGGCATTCAGGCGACCCAGACCAACACCCAGGTCGACCTCCCGACCCAGGACTCCAGTGTGACGACCCCGATCACGACGTCGCTGAACGGCGTCGACCTTCGGATCGCGGGCGGCCCGGTTGGACCGTTCCATCTGATCGTCGGCTACAACGTTGAGTCAGTCACCCAGACGCGGTCGTCTCTGATCGTCATCGAGACCGTCGCCGGGTTCGCGATCCTCCTTCTGGTGTTCTTTGGCGCGCTGCTCGTCGGCCGGCGCGTTGGCGCTCCCATCGAGCTGGCCCGGCAGCGCCAACTCGAGTTCACCGCGGACGCGTCCCATGAGCTGCGGACCCCGCTCGCCGTCATCGAGGCGCAGACGAGCCTGGCGCTCAATCAGGAGCGCGATGCGGCCTGGTACCGGAACGCGTTCGAGCGGGTGGGGTCCGAGAGCGGCAGGATCCGTCGCCTGGTGGACGACCTGCTCTGGCTCGCCCGCGTCGACACCCCCCAAGGGCGCCCGGCCGCCGAGCCGGTCGAGGTCGGCGTCATCGTGCGTCAGGCGGCGGAGCGGTTCGGCGGCATCGCCGAGAATCGAAGCATCAGCCTGCGCGTGTCGGTCGGCGCCGGACCACTCGTCGTCCTGGGCTCGTCGGAGTGGCTGGACAGGCTGCTCGGCGTCCTCCTCGACAACGCGTTCAAGTACGCGCCGGCCGGGGGCGCCGTCGCTGTGAGCGTCGGGGGCGACGGCAATCGCGTGCGCCTCGACGTCGAGGACTCCGGGCCTGGGATTCCCGAGGAGGAACGCTCCAAGATCTTCGATCGCTTCCATAGAGCCACCGGCCAGGGAGGCTACGGATCAGGGCTGGGACTGGCGATCGCGGACGCCGTGGTCCGGCACAGTCATGGACGATGGGAAGTGGACACCTCGTCGCTCGGGGGGGCTAGGATGGCGGTCAGCTGGCCGAGAGTCCTGAGCGGCGCCCGAGATCAGGGAGAGCCCGAAGCCCCGGTCAGCTGGACCGTTCCGGCAGCAGCAGCCCCACCCGGCGAGGCCTAGGCCGGACCCGCTCCGCGAGATCGGAGTCGGGGAAAAGACAACTCCAGGTGGCACAATTTGGCAAGTTCGTGCCATCATAGTCCGAAACCACACCCAGTCTGGAGGAGGCCGGAGCATGACCAAGGGAGCTATGGCGGCGCTGAGCGCGGGGGTTGCAGTCTTCGGGTTCGATCCTGAACCCGGGACCCCGGCGAGTCGGGCGTTGCACGTGCTCACCGTGAAACGAACCCTCCCGACGGGCGATCTGGGTCCCAGGGAGCGGTTCCCGGAAGCGGCGCTGCGCGCCGCGGGCGAGGCGGGTATCGACCTGGGAGGCCGGCGAGGCGCCCGGGGCGGCCAGCGCCTCCACCTGGTCGGCGTGGATGACGATCCAGCCCGGGCGAGGAGCGTCACCGTCTGGTACTACGCGGCCGCCCCGTACGGGGCCGCTCCCGGTCCGGGTGTCTGGTCGGCGACAGGGCGAGGGCTCCACCTCGACGCACCTGGGGCAGCCGCGCTGCGTGCCGCCCTCGATCGGCTGCGTGCCGACACCCGGCAGCTCGCCGGCGCCGCCGCGCTGGTCGGCGACGTCTTCACCGGGGATGACCTGCTCCGCCTCCATGTAGCCCTCCACGGCGGTCCTGAGGGGTCCGAGCGGACCTTCAGGCGGCGCATCCAGGAGCTGCGCGATTCCGGCGTGCTCCGACCGGTCCGGGACACCGAGGTGGCCGCCCTGCGGCTGCGCGTTCCCCGCTTCCGGTCGCCGGCCGGCACCGGGGGCAGGCCTCCCGAGCTGCTCCGCTACTCCGGTGCGGGTGGTGAGGACGAGCAGCTGGCGGCGCTGAGGGCACGGCGCGCGAGCTGATCCGGCTCAGCCGGCGTCGGCGGTCCAGTCCGGCTCGGCGCTGGAGAGAACCAGGGTGACCGGCCCGTCGTTGACGAGGTCGACCGCCATATGGGCGCCGAACCTGCCGGTCTCGACGTGGTGCCCACGCAGCCGCAGCGCTGCCACGAACGCCTCATAGAGCGCCTCAGCCTGTCTCGGAGGTGCCGCCCGGATGAATGACGGGCGGTGGCCGCGCGACGTGTCGGCGTGGAGGGTGAACTGGCTCACCACGAGGACGGACCCGCCGGAGGCCATGAGGTCGAGGTTCATCCTGCCTTCGGCGTCCGGAAAGATCCGGAGGGTCGCGATCCGGTATGCGAACCGCTGCGCGACCGCCTCATCGTCGTCGGGGCCCACGGAGAGCAGGACGCACAGGCCCGCCTCGATGAGGCCGACCGTCTGCGAATCCACGTCGACCCTGGCGCGGCCGACCCGCTGGACGACCGCTCTCACTCGAGGAAGCGCAGCCCGCGCCACATCCGAATCGCCTCCGCCTCGGCTTCGAGGAAGCTCGGGCGCGAATCGCGCATGCCGTGGACGAGGAAGCTCCATGCCCGGCGTTCGCCGTCGGCGCCCTCCATGGTGCCGAACGCGCTGCCGAGCGCCCGCGGCGGGTACATCTCGATGCGGTTCCCGTCGCGCATGCGTTTGAAGATCGGCCGGCGCACGAGGATGGACTCGAGCGCTCGCCGGTCGGCAAGCCGGCCATTGACCAGGTCGACGACGCGCAGCTTGGCGATCGGGTTGTCGGGGTCCCGGACGCCGATCCTGCACGAGAAGCGCTCGGAGAGATCGCGGAGCACGAAGACCAGGGCGAGGGCGTCGGTCTCGTCACCGGCGACGCGGATGAATCCGGCCGCGCAGAGGTCGGTCCCGGGCGGGTCGTCACCCAGGTCGGCAGCGAGGGCCTGCTCGAAGAAGAGCTGGGCGAACAGGTCGGTCGACCCGGCGTCGGCCAGCCAGGGGAGCTGATCACGCCATTCCCGGCCGCTGATGAGCTCGGTGAAGCGGTCCTGCAATCGATCACGGTCGGCCGGCGGGACCCCGCGCAGACGAACGTGAATGACCCGAGCCATGCTTCGATTGTACGGGCGCCTCTGTGGACCAAACGCGCCATGGGACGCGCGTGGCGGGCCGCTACACTGCGTCGCGGATCGCCGAGGTAGCTCAGTTGGTAGAGCACAGGTCTGAAAAACCTGGTGTCGACAGTTCGATCCTGTCCCTCGGCACCATCCTGAAGGCAGAAGCGGGCCTTCGCGGACGAGTGGGTGATCGTCGACCACCAGGATGCGGATCGCCGGCTCCAGCGTGCTGCGGGTGGGCCCCGGGATCTTGGGTTCAAACCCCCTTCAGCGGGATATGGCTGCTGGCCGGCGGTCGACTGGCAGGAAGCCGATCACTTCGAGCTTGACAAACGCTCCAAGCAAATTCACATACTGTCGATCTATCCGCCCTGGCGTCGCATGGCCGTACCTGGTGGCGGACCGCCAACGCGTGGAAAGGGGAGTCCAAAAGATGAAGCGGGTTGGGTCCATTCGTCACACGATGATCGCCGGAGTCATGGGCAGTCTCGGCGTCGCCAGCGTGGCACCTGGGATCGCGCTCGTCAGCGAGACCACGCCGGTAGCCCCGGTCCCGGCGGTGACCGGGCACCTGCTTGGCCACTTCTCGGGCTTGGGGCCGCCGACCACACTGCAATGCGAGGCGGACTTCGGCATCGCCTGCTTCACCGTGCTGCAGCTTCAGAAGCACTATGACCTTGGGCCCCTCTACGCCGAGGGCTTGACTGGCGCCGGCAAGACCATCGTCATCGTCGACTCCTACGGCTCGCCGACGATCCAGAAGGATTTGCAGAGGTTCGACCGCGCGATGGGGCTGCCAAACCCGTCGTTGAGCATCATCCAGCCGGAAGGAGCCATTCCGCCGTACGACCCGACCAACGCCACCATGGGCGGATGGGCGTCGGAGACCACCCTCGACGTGGAGACGTCCCACGCCATGGCACCCGGTGCCAACATCCTTCTGGTCGAAACGCCCGTAGCGGAAACCGAAGGTGTGACCGGGTTCCCGGAGATGATGGCCGCCGAGAATTACGTGATCAACCACCATCTCGGTGACGTGATCTCGCAAAGCTTCGGTGCCACCGAGGAGACGTTCCCGAGCAAGGCATCGCTCCTGAGCCTGCGCTCTGCATACAAGAACGCTCTGGCCCACAACGTGACCGTGCTTGCGTCCTCGGGCGATACCGGCGCGACCAATTACGAGCTCGACGGAGCCACGCTGTACCCGTACACGGTGAACTCGTGGCCGTCGTCCGACCCGCTCGTGACCTCCCTGGGTGGCAGTGAGTTGTACGCGAACAGCGCCGGCCATGCGTTGCCGCTTTCTGCTGACACCGTCTGGAATGACGGCTTCGGCGCTGGCGGTGGTGGCGTATCAGAGTTCTTCGACCGCCCCTCGTATCAGAACTCAGTGAAGAGCGTCGTGGGTGACTCGCGCGGTACCCCGGATATCTCCATGAGCGCTGCGGTGAACGGAGGCGTGGACCTCTACCTGGGGTTTGTCAACACCGCCTACGGGATCAACGCTCCGGGCTGGTATATCTTCGGCGGCACCAGCGAAGCGTCGCCGCTCTTCGCCGGCATCGTGGCGATCGCGGATCAGGCTGCACACCATGACCTCGGACTCCTCAATCCCGCGCTGTACGCCCTTCAGGGCGACGGGGGAATCGTGGACATCACGGTAGGCAACAACTCGTTCGCTGGGGTGACTGGATACAACGCCGGCCCTGGCTACGATCTGGCGAGCGGTCTCGGCACAGTCGATGCCAGCAGACTCGTCCACGAACTAGCTCACTGAGCAAAGCCGAAGGAGCCGGGACCAAGTCCCGGCTCCTTCGCTGCCTGTCCCTGAGGTGGTGAGCTTCCCCCCGGTGAGCTCGGCGACTTCCTCAACACCATCTAGGCGAGCGGGAACCTTGACCTCCGGCGCAACGGAACCACCTGCTTGTTAGCCGCTTCCCGATCGCTTGGCGGACAAGAGCAGATCAGTAACGTGTTGCTGGAAACCCGCGGCCGGGCTGCGTCGGCGCGACCGTGTCGCTTTGACCACGGGTTACGCGCACTTAGATGACGGGTCGGCGGAGACGTTGGCTCCGCAGGCCAGTATTCGTGAATGTACCTCGAGGAATTGGCGCAAGGACCTCAGGTCGACGCACCTGACGACGAATCGTCAGACGGCAATCGGGATTCGGACTCTCGTATCGCGGCACCGGGGAGAAGTACGCGCGCGAGTAGAGCGGCACCCACACCGAATCCGGTGGCGACGGCGAGAGCGATGCCGAGCCCAGCACCGATCAAGGGGCCAGCGGCGGCAGACCCGAGCGGGCTGCCCGAGTAGTTCAGCGACATGCTCACCGCGAAGGCGCGCCCGTACCAGGCAGGGTCGGTCCTCCGCTGGCGCATCGAGAACATCGCGATGTCAATGGGCCCACCAGCACCGCCGTAGACGAGCATGGCGAGCGCCGCGACGAACATGTTCGGCGCGACCGTCAACACTGCAAGCGCCGCAGCGGTAACGGCCATGCCCGTGACAATCAGGCCGCGCTCCCGGTCTTGAGTACCGAGGTGGCCGGCCACCACTGCGCCAAGGCCGCCGCTCAACGCGCTCAACGCCCAGAGGAGACCAACGAATGCGGCGTTCGCATGGAGTCGGTTGAGAACGAGGATAGGCAGGCCGACGATGAGCACGCCCGATGCCACGTTCAGTATCGAGATGCTCGCGGCGAGTCCCCGCAACGTCTGGTTACCGAGCAAGTAAACAAGGCCCTGCCAGGCATCGCGCAAAGCGGAACCAGCGGGGACCCGGGCAGGTGTAGGCGGCGCCACTCCCAGCAGCGACAGAGCCGCCACCAAGTACATCACCGCGGTCGCGACCAACGCCTGCGGTCTGCCAATGAGCCCGGCAATGGTGCCAGCGAGCGGGGCGCCGATAACCGCAGCCACCACATACGTCACGCTGTCTACGGCGTTGGCCCGGTCCCAGAGGTGCCTCGGCACGATCAAGGGAAACAGGGTCCGTATCCCGGCGCCGCTTAGCGGGTACGTGAGGGAACTGAGCGCCGCGATCGCGATAAGCAATCCGGGGTTGAGGATGCCGATATACGCGAGTGCGACCACCAGTGCGTTGGCAGTGGCAGCGATCGAGAAGTCCAACATGATCAGCGGTGCGCGCCCGATCCGATCCAGGAGCGCTCCCGCCAGTGGGCTGATCGCGATCCCCGGAAGGATGCTGGCGAAGACCACCACCCCCGCCACGGTTGGTGAGTGGAACCGCTCTAGGGCGAAAAGGACCATGGCGACCGTGAACATCTGGCCGCCCACCCGGCCCAAGAGCGCTGCAGCCATCACGCGGCGCAGGCCCGGGATGCGCGCCAGGCTTCGGTAGCTGAGGGGTAGGGCTCCATCCATCACGCGCATGGTGGTGGGCGCTCGGGTCTTTTGGGGTGGTTCACGGTCGACGCCCCCGACAACGGGCGGTGCGGTTCCCCTAATTTAGGTCGCCAGCTTCGCGGCCAGACGTTCGTCCGCGAACAGCAATTGCGGTCCAATCACTGGACCCCTAGGCCACCATTCGGTGCTTCACGGCACGGAAAAGCACCGCAGGCCAGCAACCGCCAACGTCTCCCGAGACGCTCCGCTGAGTTAGCCGCACAAGCGTTCGGCGCTTCTGCTACGCTTTTCCCGTCGACGCGGGGTCGACCTGGGAACCCGCTCTAAGGCGGTAAATAGAACCGGCGAGGCGCGTCCAACCCGCGCCCGAGTAGGCCCAAGCGTCACGGATGGGCAGACGAACCGGACCGAGGCCGACGTGGTCCGGTGTACACGATCCGTGGGCCGCAAGCCGAATGGACCCCGCCCCCATAGGGGTTCGGCGTGCCTTCGACAGAGTGGACGACGTGTTCCCGTACTCAACTTGAATATGGAACGAAACTCGTCGGAGTTTCGCGGGGATACTGGGGCGTAGATCTCTTCCCTGAGGCAGGGGAAGCCATCGCAAGCTTCCACTCGGGAGACGTCAACGTCGGTGGCGGCGTCGGGGGAGATCCGGAGGAGTTGAGCAAGGTTGCGGCGCGTCGCGCGCGGACACGGGTGCGACGGTACTGTGCCGCAAATCGGCTGAATCGACTCGCCACTCTCACCTATCGGGGATCGGGCTGCCACGAGCCGATCGTGATGCGTCGCGATCTTGGCGGCTTCTTCCGGCGCCTACGCCACGGCCTTGGCGGGGTTGCGTTCCCATACCTGTGGACGGCGGAATGGCACAAGACCGGACACGGTCTGCACGCGCACTTTGCGGTCGGTCGCTACGTGCCACGAACGGCGATCGAGGAAGCCTGGCCGCACGGCTTCGTCCATATCAAGCTGCTCGGTGATCTGCCCTATGCAGCCTCGTCGCTCGATCAGGCTCGAAGGGCAGCGCGGTACCTGTCGAAGTACGTCGGGAAGGCGTTCGCGGAGCACCGGCCAGGGCTGCATCGGTATGAGGTAGCTCAGGGGTTCGCACCGCGCAGGGAGGGAATCAGCGGAGCAACCAGTGAAGAAGTGGTCGCGTGGGCGGTCGAGCGGATGGCACGTGAGCCGCACTTCGTCCAGCCATCGTCGGCGTGGCGTGACTACCGGGGCCCATCGGCGGTGTTCCTCTCATGGACCTAGTCCGCCGCGCCGAGATTCGCCGCCTTGCCGTGGAGTGGGCTGAGCGCACGGCCGTCGAGCAGGGGTTGCCGGCGACTGTCGAGGATGAATCGACGCTGCAAGAAGTCGCCACGCTGTTGTGCGCGGGACGGACCGAACTGGGGTCGGGTCAGACCCGCCATGCGGGGCTGACCCGGCCCGCATCGAACCGGTTGCGTCCACGCACCGCGGGACCAATTTGAGCGTGATGCAGCACCGCCTTGATGACGGCCTGCTGCCGCGCGAGTGGAAGTGCTTCGTACGCCGCCGAAGCGCCGTCTGGATGGTCAAGAACGCCACTCAAAGCAGTGGTGCGCTGGCGACGGTTCAGCGTCGCGTTGGCGGCTTTGATGCGGTCCTGGATCGGTGCCCTGGCTGCGAGCCACTCACGGTGGCTGATCTCCTTTTCGCCATAGGAGGTTGCAAGCTCGTCGAGCTGCTCCTGGTCGCGGTCGAGCGCCTCGATCAGGCTGGCGATAGCGGGATCGTCGTTGCCGCGTCGGCGCATCGAGGCAGCGAGGCGCGGTGTGTCGAGTCGATGGACGACGGCGTCGGCGATGAATGCGTCCACCTCATCGGCGAGGATGAAGGTGCTGCCGCAACCATTGCGACCCGGATCATGGCTGCACACATAACGGCCGCGACCGTCGCTGCGCGGTCGGGACACCATCGTCGTGCCACACGTGGCGCAGCGCAGCAGTCCGGCGAGCAGGTACTTGCGCGCCACACGGTTGGTACGGCGCTCGGGATCGTTGAGCAATGCGCGGATGCGCGTGGTGTGTGCTGGCTTGATGATGGCTGGCCACCCCGCCTTGCTGATGATTTCACCGAGGCGCTCGCGCTGCCCGCTGATCCGCGCGCTGTACAGCAATTGGCGGACGCTGTGCGTCGTCCACTCACGCTGCGTGACCGTCGGCACGGCGCGGTTGTTCAGACTGGCAGCGATCGAGCGCAGGCTGTCTCCGGCTAGCAGTCGCTCGGCCATCTCCTTGACGATCGCTGCTTCTTCGGGGACCACCGTGATGCGGTCCTTGGCGTAGCCGTAGGGGCGTGTGCCGCCGCCGCTCACCTTGCCAGCGGTGGCGAGCTCGAGGTGCTTGCGGATCAGCCGGCAACTCTTGTCGTCGCTCTCCTTACGGGCCACGGCTCCGAGGATACGGGCATGGAAGCGGCCGTCATGGGTGCCGAGGTCGATCTCCCCGGTAACGCACGCGAGGTCCCGGATGCCGGAGCGATCGCACAGGTCGAGGAAGTCCTCCAGCTCGCGCGGTCGCCGGTGGAGGCGGTCTAGGTGATACACGATGACCGCGTCGCGGATCCCAGCCGCGAGGTCGTCGAGCATGCGCTCGTACTCGGGGCGGCGCTTGCCGGAGTACGCGCTGGTGTCGTTATCGACATACATATCCGCCACCGGCCAGCATCGCCGTTCGGCGAAGGCGCTGCAGTCCTCGATCTGACGGGTGACGCCTGCGGCCATGCCGTTAGGGTCGGAGGAGATCCGTGCGTAAACGGCAGCCGCCTTCGGAGGCATCAAGGTACATTAGCGTATCCTTGCCCAGGCGAGCGTCCTGTCACCTGGAGGGCTGTTTGCGGAGCTCACGCGAGTGCTCGCCGACCCCGGCGCAGACCCAACGGAGCCCCAAGGCGGGTGCCTCCGCGTGCCCCGCGGTGCCTCGACCCAGCGATTTTGAATACGCGGTGCCCGCCGGTGGCCCGCCCTGCACCTGGCTCCGAGACCTGGAAATGCGGTTGGCGGGGTAACTCGCCACGAGGGTTCGAATCCCTCTCGCTCCGCATGCCCTTATCAGATAAGGGATATCGGTCGCCCTGCGCAGCAGTGTGGGGCACAATGGGAGGCCTCGTCGACAGTCCGAACCCCAACGCCGACCCAACGGGCCGGTGCAACCGCCGCCGGCCTGACGGCACGAGTTCCTGCAAGGCTGTCTCCGCGCTTCGGCAAGTCCTATCGGGTGGTGCCGAGGGAGAAGCCCGCTCGGGTGCCGGAATAGGGTGTCCCCAGCATCCCAGCACGCCTCGCGTTGCGTTCGGGTGTCCCGGACATCGGGCGATTGTGCCGCAGCCGGTGCGCCCCTCCCGAAATCAGCTTCCAGGTTCGCGCGACTCAGGGTCTCACCCGCAGCGTTGCACCAGCCTCCGGTGTTGGTGGGCATGCAGTTTCGCTCGGTCTGAACCGGCGGATGGAACACGTGCAGCGGCACGCAGCCCGGGCCGGATTCGCAAAGCGACGCTCAGACTCGGGTGATCGCGGCCAGCCAGGCAACCACGCCTGTGTCACTGATGGTCACCTCGAGGGTGTCGGCCTCGATCGAGTTGATGAGCCACCCGTCAGAGAACGCGGTGTCGATCTCCTCGGTGTGGACCCGTCGCGGTCCCCAGTCGCCTGGCTGGCGATCGCTGAAGCACAGCATGTGGTACGGCCGCCCGGACGAATCGCCGCTCGCAGGCTGTCGACGTAGCGTGGGCGATCGTCGTCGTCGAAGATGTGGAAGAGGCCTCAGTCGAGCACGGTCTCGAATGCGATGCCGAGGGCTGGCAGCTCGAGCGCGTTGGCCACCAGAAAGGCAACGGTCAGGCCACGCTCCTGCGCTTTTCGAATTGCGATGGAGATCGCGGTCGGCGCGGCGTCGACCCCGGTCGTCTCCAAGCCGAGTCCCGCGGCCATGAGCGCGTGCTCGCCGGTGCCGCACCCGACGTCGAGGACGCGGCCACGCAGCGGTCCGGTGGCGGCCAACCGCTGGAAGGCTTGCTGCGGTCGGCCGATGTCCCACGGCGTTGACGCGTAGTGTGCGTCGAAGTCGTGGACGGGGTGGTCCGAGCTACGTCACGCGGGGCGTCAGGTGGCCCGGCTTCGGTCATGATTCAGGTTGCAGCTCCGACGTGTCACCCCCACCGCTGCCGTCGCCGAAACGCTGACGGAGTGCCGCGGCAGCGTCGTCCGCGCTCGGCATCGCGGCGATCTGGGCTGCGGCTCGTCGGGCAGCCACGCGATGGCTCGGCTCATCCAATACCCGGCGCACCGCCGCGCGGACGTTCTCGGGGCTCACCGCGCCAGGTCGCAGGGAGGATCCAATCCCGGCGCGTTCGAGCAGCGATGCGTTGACGAAGTTGTCGGCACCCTGGGGGATCACGACCTGCGGCAGTCCGTGCGCGAGTGCCCCGAACATCGTCCCGGAGCCGGCGTGATGCACCACCGCGGCACACGTCGGCAGCACTGTGGCCTGGGGAACGAACCGCGCAGCGCGCGTGTTCGCGGGCAGCGGTCCCAGCGCAGCCGGATCCTGGTCGGCGCCGACGGTCACAAGGACGTCGACCGGCTCATGGGCGAGCCCGTTGATCACGGCTCTGAAGATGTCGAGGTTCGTGTTGAAGGAAGTGCCGAGCGTGACGTATACGAGCGGGCGCCCTGTGACGGCCGGCGGCAGTTGGGGCAGCGGTGCTGGGCGCAGCGGGAGCCGCTCGCCCTCGGGGACGTCGAGCACGTCCAGCGCTCGGGGACAGATGGCGAGTGTGATCCCGCGATACACACCCGCGAAGCCCGGTGCACTGACGCCGAACGACCGCCATAACGGCGAGACGGCGTCGTTGGCCAGCTCGAGGACCTCACGTTCCAGCATCGCCCCGATGGCGTGGTGCACCGCCGGCACACCGAGCAGCTCGGCAACGAGCGGACCGGCGAACGCGTACGTCTCGAACAGCACGAGATCGGGCTTCAGCGTTCGACCGCAGGCGAGCACGTCGTCGATCATGTCCGCGGTCGCCACCTCCGCGAACAGGCGCGGGACGAAGTAGTGATGGATCCGCTCCGGTGCGAGCCCGTCGCCGGGGAAGCCGCGAACGCGCGCGCGGAGTACCTGGAACCAGGCCTGCTCGGCCTGCCCGGCGGGGCAGAGCTCGGCCCCCGCCTGCTCGACGGAAGAAGCGATGTCGGAGCCACTGGCAACCACGATCCGGTCTCCCTGGCGACCGAAAGCCTCGATCAGCGGCAGCAGCGGATTGATGTGCCCGGCAGCTGGAACGCAGACCGCGAGTACCTTCAACGGGTGCGGGCGTCCTGGGATCGCGTCATAGTCAGATGCATAGTCGGATTTTGGCTCGGGTCGATATTCTGGATCCTTCCTGCCGCGCCGGCAACCATCGTGCCCGGAGCCGGCGATGTTCGCCCCGTGCAGTTGATCGCCCATGCCGCCATGGCCCCCACGATCCGGTGGCCTGCGAGGACCCGGAGTAGGTAGTTACGTCAAGTGGACGCGTTCGACCGCCGCCTCGCCGCAATCCAGGTGAACGGCTGGCCGGCGCCGCCGGGTGTGATGTGCTCCTCGCGAGTCGACTCAACCACGGTGAATCCGTCGAGGAGGCGTTCGAGAGCCTCGGTGTCATAGCGCGCCACCGGGAGGCCCGAGCAGTGGTCCGGCCCGTCAGCCGCGAACGTGGCCATGATCAGCGCCCCGCCGACGCGAATCGCCTGACGCATCGCCTTCAAGTATTCCGACTGCTCTGCGGCGTCCGTCAGGAAGTGAAACACCGCGCGGTCGTGCCACAGCGCATATCGACGTTCCGCTTGCCAGGACAGGACGTCCTCATGAAGCCAGTGCACCGAAGCGGCGTCGCTTAGTCGGTGGCGAGCAAGATTGAGCGCTGTAGCCGACACGTCGAGGACCGACACGTCGGAGTATCCTCGCGTCCGGAGCTCGTCCACCAGGACGGAGGCGCCACCCCCGACATCAATGATCGGTGCCGACTTCGGGACGCCGAGATGGTCGATAAGGGCTAGAGACATGGTGGGTTCGCGCTGATACCAACTGACCAGCGTCGCCCTTGCCTGAGCATAACGCCGATCCCAGTGTCGGCGCCGCGAGATCGAGCGTTCTGACTCGGAAGCCATGGCGCTCAGAGTTGCACCCCGCTATCCACGATGGTGGGCGGCTGCTCAGCGTTGACCGGCAGACCACACGCGAGCCAGCCCTGGAAGCCACCGATGACGTCCGTGGCGTCGCGACCGAGCATCTGAAGCGTGGCAGCCGCGAGGCTCGACGAATACCCTTCGTTGCAGATCACCACCACCCTTTGGCGGTCTCCGACATCCGCTTCCTTGTGGGCGCTCTTGGG
This sequence comes from Candidatus Dormiibacterota bacterium, assembly GCA_963777445.1. GTDB lineage: Bacteria > Chloroflexota > Dormibacteria > Aeolococcales > Aeolococcaceae > Palsa-851. The sequence continues at coordinate 313,055 of CAVZQR010000005.1, forward strand.
ATCCAGCCGCCACTCCAACACGTTGCGGTCGATGATCAGGGCGCCTGGGATCACACCGTCATGCTCGCGCTGCTCGAACGGTCGTATGTCAACAATGAGGGCGCCGGCGTGGGCCGCATGGTAAGCGTCGCCCGGGGTCAAGCGGCGCAAGCCACGCCGCGCCTCGGCGAGCAGGGCATCGATGCCCCCCGCCGTCGATCCCCGACCGGGGTGGTTTCCAGATCGATCCGGTGCGCGGAAGAGACCCATCTGCTGTGGGAGTCTGCGCTCAACGGCGTGACTCCGGAGGCTTTGCTTCGCCGTTAGCCGGAGTGGCGACCCGGCAGCCCAGCCACCGAGCGCGTCGCGCCGGCAGCGCAATTATGGAGACCGACCTGTTTTCAGTGACGACCTAAGCGCCGTATGGCGCGGCCTTGACTAGGCGATCGAGAAAGTACTCGCGTCGCTGATGCCAGTGTTGTCGGCCCCATCGGCCTGAGCGGCCTGGACCGTGTAGATTTCGCCACCGGCAAGCGACTGCGCGTCGGTCGGTGTCACCGAGTACGCGTTGCCAGCGCGGGTCGCCGTGAGTTTCTCAACGAACGTCGCACTCTGAGCATTGCACGATGACTGCGACCCGGTGCAGACATAGACTGTGCCCGCTAACTCATCGGCACTCGTGGTGCCGCTTTCCTGTGGCTGTGCCCGCCGTCCCCGAGAAGGTCGGGGTCGTATTGCTTCCGTCCGGAGTATCGAGCGCGACCGTCGGCGCCACGTCGTCGATGACGAACGTCGCCGTGCTGCTGCCCGAGTTGCCCGCGCCGTCGGTCTGCGTGACCTCAACGGTGTACTGCGCGTTCGCCGCCAGTGCCGATTCGCTCACTGACCAATGCCCCACCGCTCACTGCCACAGCGTTGAACGTCTGGATCGGCGAGCCTATCGCGGTCGACTCGGTGAAGATCTTTACCGTTACTGTTGTGCTGTCCGCGCTGTTGCTGGAGTCGGCAGCCTGTGTTCCCGAGGTGCCTGAGATAGTCGGATTGGTCTTGCTCGTGTAGGCGCCCTCCGCCGGCGACGTCACCGTGGGGCTGGCGCCGTGGTGTCGATGACGAAGGTATGGGTCGAATCCAGGGTCGTATTGCCCACGTGATCCGTGGCGTTCAAGGCCACGTGGTACGTTGCCGTCGGATCCGAAGTTGCTGGTCGCGAAGGTGTATGTCCACAATCCACTGCAGGCGTCGTACGTGATCGGGTTGACCACGTTGACACCCGAGGCGAACGCAGTACCGTTCCATGTCTTGCCCGAGCCCGATTGCGTGATGGTCAGACTGATGGAACCCGGGCCACTGATGCCGCCAGTCGCGTCCGTAGCCTGGCCGCAGATGGTGTTGATCGCTCCACACGGCGTCCCACCGCCGGTGGTCCACGCATCGGCACCGTAGTCCGTGTTGTTGGCGGGGAAAGTCATCGACACCACGGGTGGCGTTGTGTCGACCTTCACCGATGGGCTCCGATTGCCCTCCGCGCCGGTCCACTGGGTTCCGGAGAGGCGCGGCGTATCGGTGTGCTGCCACGTGCCGTCAGGCGCGGACGACTCCTTGCACGTTGACTTCCCACCCGAGCTCAAGCAGGGTGCGCTGACACGGATCGTTGCCGACCATGACTCGCAGGAATCGGCTCCGCTATCCCTTGTCGCTTGACATAGGAGCAACGGGACATAGGCAAGGCCAAGGACAGGAGAAGCAGGACGGCTGCGGCACCCGCACCAAACAAGATGCATTGCCAGGTCGCGAAGATAGGCGCCAGATAAAGGTTCATGAGGAGACAGAGGGCGTTAGGGGGCATTGGTATTCCCTCGGCGCAAGTTGGGCGGTCCCGAGACCAACCCCAGTCCCCACCGGCACCGACGCCACCCGCAGGACTAGCGCGAGGGTGCGCCTCATTCGTTGATCGTAGCGCGGCCCTGACTTAGTGACGCGGGTTCTGGCCACCCTCAGCGGGAGGCTGAGCGCGGCCCTACAGGTGCTGCCCAGCTTTGAAAGAGCCCAAGGAGGCGACGGTTCCTCAGGGCCGTGTCCGCCAATGTTTCTTGACGACCGCCCGACTATTACTTGTTCCTTGCAGCCAAATAGTGGGTGGGCCGCCCTATGATGACCCGGTCCTTTGGTCGTCTGGAGGTGGTCCGTGGCGCGGCAGCTGATCAAGTGGTCGCTCCTTGCGGCGCTCATGGTCGCCATCGCGGTGGGTGGTTACGTGCTGGGGACCCTGAATCCGGCAGTCCACGTGTCGACCGGGACCGCGTACTCGAATGGGGGGAATCAGAGCGTGGGCAGCGGCGTCATCAGCGCTGAAGCCAGTGTGCGGGCGGATGGATGGTGGTACGGGATGGAAGGTGCCGTGATGGCGTGGGAGGATGCTGGCGGTGGTTGGCATGACGCTGGCTGGCCCAGCTGTCTGAGCACCCCAGGCAACCATGAGATCAGTTTCGGGTGGGTCCCGGTTTCCAATCCGGGTGGCGCCGAAGGGCAGCGCGAGGTGGTCTGGGTCGAGTGCCCTTGAGCACGACCTCGTACGCCGTGCTTCGTATCAGGATGCGGAAGAGAGTGCCACCGGCCGGCGGCTCAATCGCAACTGGGCCGCGGCCCAGAGGCCAGTCGCTAGAGCTCTCACCTAGACGTCGCCGGACGTACTGGCGTCAGTTTGGCGAACCAGGCTGTTGAGGGCGCGCGTCACCTCGAGCCCACTGGCTATCGCGGTCGCCGACGCGTGAACAGAAGCGCGACAGCGAGTGCCAGGCAGAAGGGCACGGCGACAAGCGGTCGACCCGATAGTGGGTCTAACTGGGCCGTGGACGACCATCCCCACTCTCGGACTGAGACGACCGTCGCGACCACCAGGGCTACCGACCCAATGCCGACCAGCGCTCGACCGAACCACCAGTTCCAGCGCAAAAAGCCGAGCGTTCCGCCGACGCCGGCAACGATCGGCGCACCCCACAGCAGCTGATCGGGCCACTCCCAGCGCAGCAACAGGTGCAACCACGAGGGCGCTCCCGACATGCCGGAAAATTGAACCGCGAGCTCAGTCAGCCTGGCGAACTGCACGACACCAAGCAGTGTGGTCATGGCCGCGAGCAGCAGGACAAGGCGTCGGCGCCCAACGCCGACCACATCGGGCATCAGTCGTCAACGCTCTGTCAGACGATGGACGAGCCTCTCGCCGTTCGAAGCTGGGGCTTGGTCCATCACCGCATGGTAAACGCCGCCTGACCGCATCGTGGACGACGTGCGCGAGGAGGGTGGAGAGGCTGGCCACGTGCAGAGTATCGGAGCGGGAAACTGGATCCCGGCAGATCATCTTCGCGCAGGCGAGCATTCGCTAATGTCGCTGGAGGAGTTGAGATCTCGCGCATCCGCACAGTGGTTACAGATGCGGAGTGAATTGAACGACGGTGCTGCCGCGGCAGATCCAGGAGTACGTGGTCCCGCCCACCGTTTCTGTGCCCCTTGAGACGATCGAATCGGATGAGCCGGAACCAGAGCCGGAGACGGGGCCGCCGATCACACCATTGCCGAACCAAGCCCAGACCGGGATGCTGCTGCTAACACCACCCGGAGAGCACTCCACGACCGGACGGCCGAGGAAGATCAGAAGAAAGAGCGGAACGAGCCCCACGGTCAGCAGCAGGCCCGGGGCGCCCACCGTCTGATCGGAGGGAATGCGACCTAAGACCCGGCGCAGCGCACGTGCGGCGATGAGCACCAGCAGTATTAGGGTAAGCGGGACAGCGACGATAAACACCTCAAGACTCGTCAGGAGTAGAACGGTTGTGATAACTGGTGCAAGCCAGGGGGTTACCCGGCGGCGCCGCGCTGCGGCAGCGCCCCCGATCATGGTTAGCACGACGCAGATCGCGGCGACGACGACAATCCACGCGGGCATGATGTAGGCGGGCTGGCTTAACTCGGTGGCAAGCACGACCGCAGCGAGTACAGCCAGGGCGGACGTAATCACTGCGAATAACACGGCCGCCCTGCGGCGGTCCTGTGGGGCCACCGGATCCTAGTCACACGCTCATTTTGGCTTGTTCAGCGCCCACAGGATGGCAACGATATGGCCGATTGCCCATAGATGGTCTCGGTCCCACACACGCGCGCAAGAGTGACGGTTTGCGCGATGGTCAAATCGAGGGCAGGCGCCGGTGATGGCCGGCGACGCCTGGGAGAGGGCACTGGCTCAGGCGAGTATCCGTCAATGATGCTCTTGACGGCTTGGACAGGCCGAGGTCACGGTACTTCACACGGAAGGGGCGGATGCGTTGCGGCTCTAGCCGGCGTCGGTTTACGATCGCCATCAATCGGGCAACTGATCGCGCTGCTGAGTTAGTGAGCGCGGCCGCAAGTCAGTGGATGCGGCGGTAGCGGATGTGGGTGGTCAGCGGCGAGTGCAAGACCTCCGCAGGCTCGAAGCCGAAATACTCGATCCCGTCGAAGATGCGCTCGCCCGAACCGAGCAGAACAGGCGCGATGTCGAGGGTCAACTCGTCGATCACACCAGCTGCTAGCGCCTGCCGGACGGTCGAAGCCCCGCCAGCGATGTCCACGCCGGCTTCCCCAGCGGTCTCACATGCCACGGAATAGGCCGCGTCGAACCCTTCGGTGACAAA
>CAVZQR010000006.1:0-206516 GCA_963777445.1 Candidatus Dormiibacterota bacterium
CGTGCTCGAGGATGAACTTCTGAGCGTCAAACGTCGCGTCGAACGCGATCTCGGCCATTTCGAGGACGAGAAACGGTGCTCCATTGGTCCTTGCTTCCGATCGTACGAGCACACCCTGTCCGGCGTCGAGCGCGAGAAGGTACTCGTCCGCGCCCAGACCCAGCGGATGCAAGGATCCCGTCATCAGACGGAAGTCCTCAGCGGTTGTCGGCGTCCGAGGGGATCCACGGAGGTGGATAACATCTCGGCCGAGCAGGCTGCCCCGCGAGAGCTCCTCCACGTGCAACGCGCGAGACAGCAGCGTCGTCTGTAGCAAGCCTTCAGACGGGCCCGCTCCGTGGTGGTTGTCGGTTCGCCCCTCACTGGTTCGAGCTCCGCGTGACGCTGACCAACTCCACCAATGATCGCCGCGGAATACAACAGTTAAGCGCTCACTCCCGACCATGAACTCTGCACGTTTGAGGTCGGGCTTCTCGATCCACAGCGCCCAAGGCTCCGCGCTCTCGGTCGGCCCTGGCACGGACGACGAGTGTCGTGAGGTGAAAGTCGCGATGCCCGCGCCGGACGGTGGGGTACTGCCGCGCTCGAAAGCTTCGGTGAGGCGGGCATGATGTCGCCACTCCGTCCCCCTCGCGCGAAGCGTTTGCCAACTTGCTGCGATACCGAGGAGCGGCTCGCTCCTGTCTTCCATGTCCCGCACCACCCAAGGATGATCGTTCTCGTGCGCTGATGTCTGAGCTCGCTCGCGGCTGCGATCCTGCGCCAGGTTGAACGCCGACGTCGACGCACAGTAGGTGACCGAGGAGGTCAGCGCCGGCTTCCAGCGGAGGGGATCCTATGGTTCCCCAAGGCCCTGTCATCGTTTGGCAGCGCGACGCGACCGGGTCGACGCCCCTTAGGCTCTCGGCTTGACGGCGGCAAGTTGTCCCGCGACGATTCTTGCGCCCGCTTCGAGTTCCACGTTTGAGCACGTCGTCTGATCGCAGACGAGATTGAAGACGACCGACCCGTCCAGCACGACGATTCCGCTCAGCCACGAACCACCGCTGTCCAGCCGGACAATCGCGGCGGCGTCATCAATGGCTGGCACGTCCGTCACCGTCCACGGTGACGAAAGACGACCCTTGGTCGCGTTGAACACGGCGCGAGCGGTCATTGGATCCTGGCCTTGACTGACCTGCAACGTTACCGACGCCTCTGGCGTATAGCCGCCGAAGTAGCACTCTGCGGAAGTGAGTCGACCGGTGCCGAGCTCAACTCCTGCCATTGTCGACGCCTCCTGCTGGGTCATCAGGGCGCATGGGTCGATCGCGACGAGCGCTGCCGTCGGTGACGAAGTTTCGTGTCCGGTTGTCGGTTTCAAAGAGGTCACGCCTACCGGGGTCGCCCCTCCACAGGCGATCAGGGCGATCGCGGCGAACCCCGCCGCAGGAAGCACGCGTCGGCTCGGCGCTCGACGGACACCAAGCCCCGCGAACGAGTATCGACGTACCACTGGTGAACCCTCTCACGAGGGCGGCGGACGCGACGTCGCGAAGAGGTGCGTGATCGGTCACGCATCCTGCCGATCCATGGCCCGCCCGCCACTTCGTGATCAGCCCCGCAGGCTGATCGTCGGCACCAAGCGGCGAAGCGTCGTGCCGAGCGACGTGTTCACACGCGTGTCGCTGAGAGGTGCGTGTCGTCCGAAGCCGCGCCCCGACGAGTTGCTGCCTTGAATGGCGATAACCGGTCAGGAGCCCGCATTGTCCGTGCCGGGTCCGAACAGGTGTTTGGTACAATGTGTCAATGGAAGCGTTCGCGATGGCGCAGGCAGGAGACCGCGTGAGTGACGCTGTCGATGCACTCGTCGACGAGTCCATCGACGCGTTCTCGACCCACGCCCTGGGCGCGGACCTGATCGACATCCGCCAGGCGATCGACCGGCTCGAGGCAGAGTTCCTCCGCCGCTTGCACCGCTTTCATCGCGAGCGTGGAGCCCAATCCGAGGGCGGGGGGAGCACGGTGTCCTGGCTGCGCCATCGCTGCGGGATGACCGGGAAGGCGGCCGCCTACCGCGTGCACCTGGCGCGGACCCTGGGCGAGCTGCCGGCCACGCTCGACAGCGCCCGTGCGGGTCGCGCCTCGTTCAGCAACGTGGTGATGATCGCCCACCTCGCCGAGGAGCTCGGTGTCGAGCAGGTGGCCCCCTTCGAGCGCATCCTGGTGGGTGCGGCGGCGACGCTCGAGCCCGGTGCCATGCGCACCCTCATCCAGGCCACCCGGTTGCGGCTCGATCCCGATGGCGTGCTCGCCGATGACAACCACGCCCACGAGCGCCGCTGGTTCGAGTGCGACCAGACCTACGGGGGCGTGTTCGTCCTGCGGGGTGAGCTCGACGCCGAGGGCGGCGCCCTGCTGAAGACCGCGATCGATGCGCTCAGTCACGGGATGACTTCGGGAGAAACGCGGTCCGGCTCGCAGCGTCGTGCCGATGCGCTGGTCGATCTTGCCGCCACCCAGCTGCGCTGCGGTGACCACCGCGACGTGCACGGGCAGCGGCCCCATCTCACGGTCACCGTGCCTGCGGACACGCTGTGCGCGGGTGCGCTGCGCTCCGAAGCCGATGCAGCGCCGGCCGAGTTGCGTGGCGTGGGTCCGATCCATCCGGCAACCGCGCGCCGGGTCGCCTGTGACGCGGTGCGGACGGTGGTGGCGATCGCACCGCCTGCTGATGGGTGGGTGTCGACAGCCGGGAGCACGCGCGTGGTGCCGCTCTCGGTGGGACGCGCGACCCGCACCATCCCGGCCCACCTCCGCACCGCGCTCCACCTCCGCGACCAGGGCTGCCGCTTCCCGGGGTGCGACCGCCCGCCGGCGTGGACGGATGGCCATCACATCATCCACTGGGCGGACGGCGGTGCCACCGATCTCGAGAACCTGGTCTCGCTGTGCCGGCCGCACCACCGCGCGGTCCACGAGCAGGGGTGGCGCATCCACATCGCTGACGGAATTGCCGTGGTGGAGCCGCCACCCTGACGAAAGGCATTCAATTGGGGCGCACAGCGCCATTCCCACCGTTCAAACCCTGCGCCCCGTTCGCCGGCCGGGTTCCGTTGGGGCCTCACACGGGCAATCTGCTGCAAAGCGATGCATTCAGGGTGCTGCGCCGACTAGCCTTGCCGCTGCTGCGGCGGGGAGGCGCGTATGAGACGATTGGCCTCGTCACCGACGGCACCGACGGCACTGAACTGCAAACAGGGGGGCGAGGACATCGTGACCGAAAAGCGACGCATACAGTGGAGAGGCATGGCACCGAACAACACGTCCAGGGCTGCCCAGACGCTGGGCCACAGGAGCGCCGCGCTCGGGGCTGCTGTCGTGGCGACGATCGCGCTGGCGACGACGGTGAACGCGGCCGGCGCGCAAGCGCATCAGGCGTCGGGAAAATCGTCGACCGGTCAGGCGTCGTACCGTCATGGTCTCGTCCCGATGCTTGCCCGGAAGGGATCGGCGACCACCCTCCCGGCGGTCTCGTCCAAGGACCTGCATTTCCGCGGAGGCATCAGCACCGTTGAAGTCACCATCGGCGCGCCCAAGGTCTTCCTGGTCTTCTGGGGGAGCCAGTGGGGAACCCAGGGAACCAACTCGGCTGGAAACGCGACGTTCACCGGCGACCCCCAGGGCGTCGCACCTGACCTGCAGGCCTTCTTCAAGGGTCTCGGCACTGGCAGTGAGCTCTGGAGCGGGGTCATGACCCAGTACTGCCAGGGCGTCGCCACGGGGACCACGCTCTGCGGGACGGGCGGTCAGCACATCGGCTATCCCACGGGCGGAGCGCTGGCCGGAATCTGGGAGGACAAATCAGCTCCCGCCCCTTCCAACTCGACCGGCCATCAGCTTGCGCTCGAAGCCGTCAGCGCGTCGGCGCACTTCGGCAACACCACGAGCGCTTCGAATCGGAACAACCAGTACTTCATCGTGTCGCCCACGGGGACTGACCCCGACAACTACATGCAGAACGGGTTCTGCGCATGGCATGACTACACGGGCAACTCAACCCTGGACGGTGGCGGCGGAGCGTCCGGCCCGGGGACGCCGCTGGCCTTCGCGAATATGCCCTACGTCACGGACGTCGGTCGCAGCTGCGGCGCGTTTTTTGTCAATGCGGGCAACGAGCTGGACGGCGTGACCATCGTCGGCGGCCATGAGTACGCGGAGACGATCACCGACCAGTTCCCAGCGGGCGGGTGGACAGCCAACAACGGCGAGGAGAACGGCGACCTCTGCGCCTGGCTGTCGTCTGGAGCCGGCAAGGTCCAGAACATCACGCTGACAACCGGGAAATTCGCGGTGCAGGGCACGTGGTCGAACCTGGCCAACAAGAGCAAGGGCGGCTGCGCCATCAAGAACGCCATCGTCACCTGATCGGTGTGCGCGCCGCTCGGCGCGCTTCGTCCCGGGACCTATCGACCTGATGCCGCGACGGGCGGCGGTGCGTGAACCGCCGCCTCGCAGGCGGAATGGCGTTGTCTTCGAAGCTCGCGGCTGCGCGTCGCTACGTGGTGGAGCCGGCCACGTGGATGACGCTTCCGCCGCCGGCTTGGTTCCCGCTCGCTGAGTCGACACCGACCACGAGGTTGTACCAGCCGGCAGGCAGGTTGCGCGGGAGTGGGATGGTGCTCACTGGGGTGCCCGGTAGCTGGTCGGTCACGTGTATCGGCGTGGCCGCAAGCGTCTCTGCGTGAGCGACCGCTGCCTTCAACGCCGCCACGCTGGAGTACGGGCCTCTCAGGAGGGCGGTGAGCGTGAGCGGATGCTGACGCGGGTCGGACGTCATGCCGGCGGGCTCCACGATCCAGTGCAACGTGAATGCCTGGCCCGGGTGCCACACCCGCTGGACGTCGGACGCTGCGCAGCACGTGTACCGGAATTGCTGGTAGCTGACCGTCCCCGTGGCGCTGGGCGAGGAGCACGCGGCCGACGCGATGGCGCTCACCAGAGACGCGGTCCCAACCTTCCACATGGCGTGCATGTGCAGTGAGTATGCCTTCTCTTCCTGCGGATTGCCGGGCGCCGAGCACCAACGGGTCAAGCCTCCGGAAGCCGGTCACCGCTATCTGTCGGCAATCCCCTCGGTGTCGATGAGGAACTGTTCGAGGTGGGTCACCACGAAGCGGTGGTCCTCGAGTTGGGGCAGCCCGGAGACCGCAACGGTGCCGATGCAGCCACTCCGCCCGAGCATCAACGGGAAGGCGCCGCCGTGGGCGGCGAACCGCGCGATATCGAGGCGTGAATCGGTGTCGAAGTCACGGCCGTCAGCCCGGAATTTGCAACCGACGAAATAGGACGAATGGCCGTAGCGCTCAACGACGGCGGCTTTGCGCAGCAGCCAGCCGTCGTTGTCGGCAGATGACCCCGGCAGTGCGGCGTGGAAGAGGCACTGGCCATTTCGCCGGATCGAGATCGCGACCGGCAGGTGCGACTCGAGCGCTGCGGTGCGCAGATACGAGCCGAGCTGCCATGCGGTGTCGTGGTCGAAGTGCGAGAAGACCAGACGCTCCTCCTCCGCGAGCAGGGTGGCGAGCTGGTCGGCGGCGGCTTCGCTCATGACAACGGCACCTCGACAACCGCACCTGTCGAGGCGCTGGACCGCGCTGCCTCCAACACGGTGGCGGTGGCGACCGCATCGTGCGGATTGACGGGTGCCGCATTGTTGCCGCGAACCGCTCCCGCAAACGTCGAATAGAACAGATCCCAGCGCCCTCGCTCGGTGGGATATGACCGGGAGGCCGTGGCGCCGACGTACACGGTGCCGTGGGTCTCGATCGGCTCGACGCCCCATTGCTCTCCGAGCGATGCGGGAGTCTCACCCGCGAGCAGCGAGTTCTCCTGGGTGTCGGCCGGACCGAGAACGAAGGTCGCGTCGCTGCCGGTCACCCGATACCGGGGGCCTGGGGAAGACTGGCTCCAGCTTCCCCACAGATGGGAACGGGCTCCGCCTGCGTGCGTCAGGGCGACGAACACATCATCGTCAAGACCGGACTCTCGGATCCGCAGCTCCGCGTAGACGGTGACCGCCGGCCCGAGCAGGATCAGCGCCTGATCCACGAGATGGCTCCCGAAGTCCCGCAGGGTGCCGCCGCCTGACCGGCCGGGTCCGCGCTGGGGTGCGAAGCGTTCGAAGCGCGATTCGAAGCGTGTCACCGTCCCGAGATCCCCATCCGCGACGAGTTTTCGGACGGTGCGGAAGTCCGAGTCCCAGCGTCGGTTCTGGTACGGACTCAGGAGCAGGCGGCGTTCTTCGGCAATGGTCACCGTGCGTTTGGCAGCCTCAGGGTCGAGCGCGAACGGTTTGTCGCAGACCACGGCGAGCCCGAGTTGCAACGCCTCCTCGGTCAGGCTGGAATGGGTGTCAGCCGGCGTCGAGATGGCGACGGCTTCCGCGCCGGCTTCAATGAGGGCGGCGAGCGACGGTAAGGTCGGCGTCCCCGGGAGCTCCCGAGCAACCAGTGCCTGGCGCTCCGGCGACGAGGTCATGACCCCGATCAGGTGGCACTCCGGCGCCGATGCGATCAGCGGTGCGTGGAAATAGCGCCCACCAAACCCGTAGCCGACGAGGCCGAACCGCACTGGAGTCATGAACGTCCCCTTGATGTCCATTCAGGCGTCGAGGCGCCGCCGCCGGTCACTGCTCACCGGGATAGACAACGCCGACGGCGGCGCGCGCATTGTCGAGGATCTCGAGAATGGCGATCGTGTCGGCATGTGGGATCAGTGGGCTCTCGAGGAGTCCGGCGCGAAGACAGCGCTCGACCTCTTCGATCTCCGGCCCGTAACCGTTGCCGTGACCGGCCAGCGGATCGGCCGTGTGGTCCTCACCCGCCTCGGTGTGCAGGATCATCCCGGTGGGGCGGTACGCCTCGGGAAGAAACGAGATCCAGCCCTTGCTGCCAAGGATGGCTGCTTCATTGGGAGCATGAATGGGCGCCGAGGTCCACAGCTGGGCTCCCGGGTGGGGGCCGTACATCCACTGCATCGCCACCGTCTCATCCGACCCGGTCGGGGAGAGCGTCCCGACGGTGCGAACCTCGTCCGGTGGCCCCATGAAGAGGTAGGCGAAGGTGACGGGGTAGACGCCGAGGTCGAGGAGCGCGCCACCGCCATTGGCAAGCTCGTAGAGGCGGTGGGTCGGGTCGAACGGGAGGCCGAGTCCGAACTCGTTGCGCACGCCTCGCACCTCGCCGATCGCCCCGTCGGCAATCAGTTGCTGCGCCTTGCGGATGAGCGGGTTGGTGCGGGTCCACATCGCCTCCATCGCGAAGACGCCCTCCTGGGTCGCGGTAGCGAAGACCTCACGGGCGCCGGCGGCGTTGAGGCAGACCGGCTTCTCGATGAGCACCGCCTTACCGGCATCGATCGCCATGAGCGCGTGCGCGCGGTGGTGGGGGTGCGTGGTCGAGACGTACACCACGTCCACGTCGTCGTCGTCCACAAGGGAGGTGTAGTCCCCGTAACTGCGGGCGGCGCCGTGACGTGCGGCGAACGTCGCGGCACGGTCCGCGTCGCGCGCGGCGACCGCCACAACCCGGTTGCCGTGCGTCAGGTTGATGTCGTTGCTGACGGAGTTGGCGATGCCGCCGGCGCCGATGATTCCCCAGCGAATTGCACGGCCGTCGGTGATCGGAATGGGCATGTGATGCTTCCTGTATTAGTGGGATTCGCGAGAGACGGTGCTGCCGGTCGAACCGAGCAGGAAGTCGAGGTCCGCTCCGGTATTTGCCTGTTGGACAGTCTGCACGTAGAGCCGCTCCCACCCACGCAGCGGTTTCGCGTATGCGCTGAGGGTGGCATGGTCTGGGGACCGGGCGGCCAGCTCCTCGGCGGGAATATCGACATCGAGTCGCCGTGCGGCGACATCGAGGATCACCATATCGCCGCTTCGCACCAGACCCAACGGCCCGCCCGCGGCGGACTCCGGCGCGACGTGCAGCACCACTGTGCCATACGCGGTTCCGCTCATCCGACCGTCACAGATGCGAACCATATCGCGCACGCCCTGGTGGAGGAGCTTGGCCGGCAATGGCATGTTGGCCACCTCCGGCATCCCCGGATAGCCCTTCGGGCCGCATCCACGCATGATCAGAACCGAGTCGGCGTCAACGTCCAGGTCCGGGTCGTCGATGCGGGCGTGCATGTCCTCGATCGAATCGAACACCACGGCCCTGCCGCGGTGTTTCAGCAGATGCGCCGATGCCGCCGCGGGCTTGATGACCGCGCCGTCCGGGGCCAGGTTGCCGTAGAGAACAGCGATACCCGCGTGCGCCTGCATCGGCTCGGCGCGCGTTCGGATGACGTCCGGATCCCAGACCTGGGCGGTGCCGAGGTGCTCGACGAGGGGCTTGCCGGTCACGGTGAGTGCTGTCGGGTCGAGCAGGTCCTGCACCTCCCGCAGCACGGCATGCAGGCCGCCGGCACGGAAGAAGTCCTCCATCAGGAAGCGGCCGGCGGGCTGCAGGTCGACGAGCAGTGGGACCTCCGAGCCGGTGACGTCGAAGTCGTCCTGCTTCAGTTCGACGCCCAGGCGGCCGGCGATGGCGAGCAGGTGGACGACGGCATTGGTGGAGCCACCGATGGCGGCCAGCGCGACGATCGCGTTGAGGAACGAGCCGCGGGTCAAGAGGGTGGAGGGGGTTCGATGTGCGGCGACCATCTCCACAACCAGCCGGCCGGTGGCGTGCGCGCCCTCGAGCAGGCGGCTGTCGGCGGCAGGGGTCCCTGCCAGGCCGGGCAGCACCATCCCGAGCGCCTCGGCCAGCAACCCCATGGTCGATGCGGTGCCCATCGTGTTGCAGTGGCCCCGGCTGCGAATCATTGAGGACTCGGACCTGATGAACTCGGATTCGGAGAGCGTGCCCGCCCGGACCTCCTCGGAGAGTCGCCACACGTCGGTGCCGCACCCGAGCGCCTGGCCACGGAAGGTGCCGGTCAGCATCGGGCCCCCCGGGACGACCACTGCGGGGAGGTCCACCGACGCCGCTGCCATGAGCAGCGCCGGGATCGTCTTGTCGCACCCGCCGAGGAGCACCACGCCGTCAATCGGGTTGGCGCGCAGCATCTCCTCGGTGGCCATGGCCGCCATGTTTCGCCAGAGCATCGCCGTCGGCCGGACCAGCGTCTCGCCGAGGGAGACGACCGGAAGGTTGAGCGGAATGCCGCCCGCCTCGAAGACGCCTTGTTTGACGCTCTCGGCGACCTCGTTCAGATGCGCGTTGCAGGGCGTGAGGTCCGAGGCGGTGTTGGCGATGGCGATGTGGGGCCGGCCGTCGAAGGCGTGCGCGGGCAGGCCGCGGCGCATCCAGGCGCGATGGATGTACGCGTTGCGATCGGTGCCCGCATACCACTGCGCGCTGCGCGGCTCCGCCACACTTGACCACCTTTCCGTGAGTCGAACGAGGCTCGATGACGACGCCCTATATTGTCGAGCCCTGATGGCAGTGCGTTGCGGCCGCCTCGCCGTCACCCCATGAAGCGGTTTCACGCAGTCCCCGCCTCGCAGCATACCTACGGTCTGGGGGAGGGCCCCGTCTGGGACGCTGATCACGATCGTGTGCTCTGGGTGGACATCAGCGCCGGCGAGGTGCACCGCGGCACGCTCTCCGCGCAGGGCGTCCGCGAGGCCCGCGTGCTCGATCTCCAGGAAACGGTCGGCGCGGTGGTGAGTGCTCGCGACGGCGAGCTGCTGGTCGCCGGAGCGCGCCGGCTCTACCGGGTCGCACCCGACGGCGCCGTCACCCCGGGCCCCGAGCTGATCGCCGATGGCACGGCGAGCCGGCTGAACGACGGCGGGTGCGACCCGGACGGAAGGTTCCTGGTCGGCAGCCTCGCCCTCGACGACCGGGCAACAGCCGAGGTCCTCGTCCGGGTCGATCACGAGGGCGTCATCGAGATGATCGATCAGGACCTGGGCATGTCGAACGGCCTGGCGTTCTCGCCCGCCGGCGATCTGCTCTACAGCATCGACACCATCGCCAGGGTCGTCTGGATCCGCGCTTACGACTCTCGCAGCGGCGCGGTCGGCCGCCGTCGGGAGTTCCTGCGTGTCGACGGCAGCCCGGACGGCATGTGCGTGGACGTTGAGGGCAACCTCTGGATCGCAATCTGGGGCGCCGGAGAGGTCCGATGCCATTCCTCGAGCGGAGAGCCGCTCGCGGTCGTCGAGGTTCCAGCGCCGAACACCACGAGCGTGGCGTTCGCCGGGCCGGCGCTCGACACGCTCCTCATCACCACCGCCGCCGAGCAGCTCAGCGACGCGCAGCGCGCGCGCTACCCCGACTCCGGCCGCCTGTTCACCGCCCAGGTCGACGTCGATGGGCTTCCCGTCGCACCGTGGGCCGGAGCCGGCGCATGGCCGGAGCGATTCGGCGCCGCCATGACGGTGCGCCGCTCGTGAAGGCATTCGTCGTGACCGCGTCGCGCCAGGGAGCGGTTCATGATGTTCCGGATCCCGTCGCGGGCGACGGCCTGGTCGTCGTCGACGTGCATCGAGCCGGCGTCTGCGGGACGGACGTCGAGTTCTGGACCGGCGAGATGGCCTATCTCCATCAGGGGCACGCAACCTACCCGATCCGCCTCGGCCATGAGTGGTGTGGCGTCGTCTCGGCGATCGGCGCGGGCGTCGATCCGGGCTGGCTGGGTCGTCGGGTCACCGGCGACACCATGGTCGGCTGCGGGCTCTGCCGCCGCTGCCGTTCCGGGCGGCACAACGTCTGCGAGGACCGGGTCGAGATCGGTATCCGTGGTGGCGCCCCGGGCGCTCTTGCCGAGCGCCTGGCGCTACCGGTCGGAGCACTGCTGGCGCTGCCCGACAGCGTCGACGACGCCGCCGGCGCCATGGTCGAGCCCGGCGGCAATGCCCTGCGATCGGTGCAAGCGGCCGCGCTGGCCGCGGGTGACCGTGTCCTCGTGCTCGGCAGCGGCACGCTCGGGCTCCTGGTCGCCGAGTTCGCGCGAGCGGACGGCGCCGAGGTCCACGTCATGGGCCGGTCGCGTGACAGCCTCGACTTCGCCGCCACCCTCGGCTTCGCCGGGGTGTGGCAGCGGAGCGAGTTGCCGGAACTGCCCTGGGACGCCGTCATCGACGCATCGAACGCCGAGGATCTTCCGGCGCTCGCGCTCGACCTCGTCGAGCCCGGCAAACGCGTGGTCCTGGTGGGACTGGCGGGACGCGCCAGTCTCATCGACACGCGCTCGGTCGTCCTCAAGGACGTCACCGCCGTGGGGATCCTCGCCGCCTCGCAGGGCCTGGCGGGAACCATCGAGCACTACGCCGCCGGATACGTCGACCCCCGGGCGCTCATCGCTGCCACCACGGGACTCGACCGGGTCGGCGACGTACTCTCCGGGTGGCGACCCGACACAGCCTCGGCGGGTCCGAAGCTCCACATCGACCCGCGTCTGTAACAGCGAAATACACCGGAAGGGTGCGCACGCAATGAACGATTTCGAGGGACTGGTCGCAGTGGTCACCGGCGGCGCGAGCGGTATCGGCGCCGCCACCGCAGCCCAATTGCGAAGCCGGGGCGCGCGAGTTGCCGTCCTCGATCGCTCGTACACAGCGGTGAGCACAGCGGCCGCGCTGGAGGTCCCCTGCGACGTCGCGGATTCGGAGTCGGCCCACTCGGCCATCGACATCGTGGCCGATGCGCTCGGAGGCATCGACATCCTGATCAACAATGCCGGCATCGGGGCGTCCGGGGACGTCACCCACAACGACGACGATGAATGGCACCGCGTCCTGAGCGTCAACGTCGTCGGCATCGCGCGCATGACCCGGGTGGCGCTGCCCCACCTGCTCAGGTCCGCGCATGCGGCGATCGTCAACACCTCATCGGCGCTCGCCAACGTCGGCGTGCCGCAGCGCGCGCTGTACTCGGCCAGCAAGGGAGCGGTGCAGTCGCTCACCCTGGCGATGGCCGCCGACTATGTCCGGCAGGGCATTCGAGTCAACGGCGTCACCCCGGGAACCGCCGACACCCCGTGGGTCCGGCGCCTGCTCGAGGCCGCGCCGGACGCGCAGGCAGCCGCGTCCGCGCTCCGGGCACGCCAGCCGATGGGCCGACTTGTCACCGCCGACGAGGTCGCTTTCGCCATCGCCTACCTCGCCAGCCCATTGTCGGGTTCGACGACAGGCACGATGCTCGGAGTCGACGGCGGCATGGATGCCATACGCCTGGGATAGGAAGGGGGAGGCACTGCCGGCGACGCCGCGGCTCGGATCTCAGGACGTGGCTGGACGCGTCCGGCCGTTCAGATGCCGGTCCGATGGGTCCAGTTGCCGGCGAGCATCGTCGCGGCCACAGGCATCGTGCGCAGCGCTCCCGGCTCGGCGGTGAACGGATCGCCATCCAGCACGATCAGGTCGGCAGGGTCACCCACGCGAAGTGCCGAACCACGCCGCACCGGGGACATCGACGCAGCCAGTGCCTCGGCAATCGTGATCTCCTGCTCGGGATGCCAGCTGGGGCGATCGTCGCGGGTTCGGTGAACCGCCGCGCCGATTGCGAGCCATGGATCGAGCGGCGCCACGGGCGCATCCGAGCCGAAGTGGAGGACCGCGCCGGCATCGAGCAGCGAGCGGAACGGGAATGCGCGCCCGGTGCGTCCCGCCCAGTAGCGATCGGCGACATCGCGGTCATCGAGGGCGTGCTCGGGCTGGACGCTCGCCACGACCCCCAACTCCGCGAAGCGGCTCAGGTCGGCGGCGTCGAGCAGTTGAGCGTGCTCGATGCTGCCGCGCGCCCCCGTGCGCGCAAACGCCTGCAACGCCACCGCATTGGCGCGATCACCGATGGCGTGGACCGCACATTCGAAACCCGCATGCATCGCACGCAGCATGAGCTGGGCGAGCTCGTCGGGTGGAACCAGCAGAACGCCGGCTCCGGTGATGTCGTCATTGGCTGACGCGTACCCGTCATGGCAGTACGCGGTGCGCGTGTTCAGCGAGCCGTCGATGATGACCTTCAACGGCCCGACCGCGAGCAGCCCTCCGGTTTCACCGATTACGTCGCCGGTGTGAAGGTGCTGGGCCATGGCGTCGTCGAGTCGCTCCGGCCAGACACTGCTGACGACGCGAAGGCCGCGATCACCCCCGGCCATACGGCGGCGCCACGCCTCGAGGGACCAGGGCCTCTCCATGTCCACAACGCCGACGACACCGCGTGCGGCTGCGGAATGCATCGCCGCCCGTGACAACGCATCGAGGACCCCGTCCGCGACCCTCCCGGCCTCGCCGATGACCTGCATCGCCGCTTCCTCGCGGAGCAATCCGGTCGCGTGATCACCGTGGCCGAACCTGCGGAGCGCGGCGCTGTTGAGCCACGCGCTGTGCAGGTCGCCACTGATCAGGACCATGGGAAGCTCGCCGGACACCGCGTCGAGCAAATCGCGGTGCGGCTCGTCCGGCCAGAGCGCATCGCGAAATCCGTATCCGACCAGCGGCGCGTCGCGACCCTCGTCGTGACCCGCGATACGGGCCAGGGCGAGGTGCGCCGCCGAGGCTGCGGTGGCGGCTCGCGAGAGGTCGACGCGTGAGCTGACCTGGGCCCACTGATCGAAATGCACGTGGCGGTCCCAGAGCCCGGGGAGCAGCAGCCTGCCGTCGACGTCGACCACCTCGTCCACCTCGACCCGGCCTTCGAGGTCGCCGACTTCGGTGACGTGCCCGGCCGCAATCAGGACGTTGCGCAGCGGTTGCTGCGGCGCGAGACGGGCGTGGCGCAAGACAACGCTCGTCACGTCGAGACTTCCGCGAGGTGGCGCGCGCGTGGTCCACTGTGCGCGGTGAACGGGTTGCAGACAGACGTCATTGTCGGTGTTTCGCTCATCGCACTCGTCGCCACGTTAGCGGCGAGCGAAGTCCTCGTGCGTGGGGTTGGGCGCCTGGCGCGCAACCTCGGTCTGCTCGGCGGCCTCGTCGGGCTGATCGTGGCGTTGTGCGCTGATGCACCCGAGATCGCGTCGTCGGTCTCGGCGGTCGCAAGCGGTTCCGCCGCTACCGCGGCGGGCGTCGTTTTCGGATCGAACGTCTTCAACATCGCGGTGTTGCTTGGTGGGGCGGCGCTGGCCGCGGGCGCCGTACGGATCCCACCGGCGGCGCTCGCGATTGACGGCGGCGTGGCGATCCTGGTGACGTTGGCAATCGGGTTGGTCGTCCTGGGCGCGCTCCCGATACCCGTGGGCCTGTCTCTGATGGTTCTTGTCTTCGTTCCCTACGTCGTGTTTCTGATCCTGCCCACCTCGACCGTCGCGCGCCTGGCGCTGCCCGACGGGCTGCGTGCGCTGCTGGTGAACGCCTCGCGTGAGTCGGATGTCGAGGGGATCGAGCTCGAATCCGAGCTCGAGGCTCACATTGCGGCGGTGCAAACGAGGAGCTGGCGACCGGTGCTCCTCATGCTCCCGGCGTTGCTGGTGATCGTGGCCGGGTCGGTGGTCATGGTGCAGGGGGCGGTCACTCTGGGAGAGCGGTGGGGAGTGGCACGCGTCCTGGTCGGTGTGGTTGCGCTGGCGGCGGCGACGAGCCTTCCCAATGCGTATGCGGCGATCCGCCTCGGACTCGGTGGCCACGGCGCGGCCGTCGTCAGTGCAACCTTCAACAGCAACACGCTGAACCTGATCGCAGGTATCGCCGCGCCGATCGTCATCTTTCCGGCACTCCGCGGCGCGGTGCCAGCAGGTTATGTCGTGTGGCTCGTCGGCATGAGCTGTTTCGCGCTGATCCTTCTCGCCGGCCGCCTCACCCGTCGCGGCGCGCTGCTGCTCCTGATCGCATACGCCGGATTCGTGACGTACGCGGTGCTCACCGCCTAGCGCGGTACTTCCAGAACTGCGGGAGCAGCGCGCTCAGCACCGCTGTCCCGACCACACAGAGAATCCCGCCGCTGACAACCGAGGCGCGCACTCCGGCGAGCGATCCCACAATTCCAGCCTCGAGATTCCCCATCGCGGGTCCCGACGAGTAGCTGATCATCTCGATTCCAGCAAGGCGGCCCCGCATCGCATCCGGGATGGTCTGGTTCCAGAGCGTCATGCGGAAGAGTCCGCTGATCATGTCGGCCGCGCCGGCGAAGGCGAGAGCGACCAGTGCCACCCAGAGCGATGGTGCGAAGCCGAATGCGACGATCGCGACGCCCCAGCTTGCCGCGGCGAACGCGATCGCTCGCCCGTGATGTCGCACCGAGCGCGTCCAGCCGCTCGTCACCGTGGCGACGAGCGAGCCAACCGACGGAGCCGTGTACAGCAGCCCGAGCACGGCCGGTCCGCCGAGTCCGGAGGCGATCTGCGGAAACAGCGCCATCGGCATCCCGAAGAACATGGCATTGATGTCGACGAGATAGGAACCGAGCAGGTCCTGGCGGCCGGCCGCGTAGCGCAAACCGGCGAGCGCAGCACGGAGGTTCACACCCTCCGCATCCGGAGCGGGCGGGACGGCGCGCATCAGCGTCAGCACCACCGTCGCCACGAGAAAGGTGGCCACATCCACCCCGTATGTGACGGGCAGCCCGACCGTGGCGATGAGAAGACCGGCGATCGGCGGCCCGATCACCTGGCCGAGGTTGCCCCGAAGGGATTCGAGCGCAGCAGCGGCCGTCAGCCTGTCGCGCGAAACGATGCGGGGCACCAGGGCATCCAGCGAGGGGCGTTCCAATGCGTCGACACCGGCCGCCGCAACGACAACGACGAAGAGCACCCAGAGCTGCGGTTGGGGCAGCGCCGCGTTGACCACCAGGACCGCGACGACGCCGCATGCGCTGATCTGCGTGATGCGCACCATGCGGCGCCGGTCGACGGCGTCGGCGAGCGCGCCGCCGACAAAGGACATCAGGAGTATCGGCACCAATTCGGCGAGACTGACGAGCCCGACGACGAGCGAGGAATGCGTGAGCTGGTATGCCTGGAAGGGGATGGCGACGTAGGTGATCATGCTCCCGGCGAAGGACACCCCCTGGCCGATGAAGAGCAGCCGGAACTCTCTCAACTCCCGAAGCGGCGTGACATCGACGGCGAGAGAGGTCAGATGCTTCCGAATCCCCAACCGCCTGAGGTCCGCGGCGTCCGCCGGCGCGATGGACTCCATCTGCGGATCGGGCGTTGCGCGCGTGTGCGGCGGTATCTCCTCGGACACCGTGCAACTCTGGGGCCTGCGTTGGCCCGCCCGTCAGGATGGAAAGCCTGGCCGCAGAAACTTGACCATTTCAGTCTGGTTTTGATACCGTCCCAGCGATGGGCACCAGGGCTCTCGGATTGACGCGTCGCCGGTGGCTCGACCACGGCTGCTGCGGCTCCGCCATCTGTTGTCGCTGAGCACCGACTTCCGGATCAACCCCCGCATCGCGGATGCGACGCCATCCGACATCAACATCGTTTCACCAAACCTGAATGAGGTCTGTCATGTCTGTCACTGATGCACTGCTGGAGAACAACGAGCGCTACGCGGCCACCTTCGACAAGGGCAGCACCCCACTTCCTCCGGCACGCGGCGTGGCAGTCGTCGCGTGCATGGATGCACGGCTGCACGTCAGCGCGATTCTCGGCCTCGAGATCGGCGACGCCCACATCATCCGCAACGCCGGCGGAGTGGTCACCGACGATGCCATCCGCTCGCTGGTGATCTCACAGCGACTGCTCGGTACCACGGAGATCATCCTCATCCATCACAGCGACTGCGGCATGGTCACCTTCGCGGACGACGAGGTCAAGGCGCAGATCAAGGAGGACACCGGGATCCGTCCGCCGTTCGCGCTCGAGGCGTTTCCGGATGCCGGCGACGACGTTCGTCAGTCGATCGCGCGCATCAAGGCGAGCCCATTCATTCCACATCGTGAGAGCGTCCGTGGGTTTGTCTACGACGTGTCCACCGGGCGGCTGAACGAGATTCATTCGGGCGACCGGGAGTTGAGCGGGTCAACCGCCGCGGCCGCGCAGCGTTAGCTCCTCACCGGTGCGCCCCGGCCCACTTGCGTGACGCGTTCCACCCCGCGTACGGGTGACCG
Source organism: Candidatus Dormiibacterota bacterium (assembly GCA_963777445.1). Lineage (GTDB taxonomy): Bacteria > Chloroflexota > Dormibacteria > Aeolococcales > Aeolococcaceae > Palsa-851. The sequence goes on from CAVZQR010000006.1 coordinate 17,031, forward strand.
CGATCACGCAGGTGGGCGGTGACACGACTGTCACACGAGCGGATTGGGTTGGACGTGATCGGCCACTGATCTCAGGCAAGCAACGTGCGCTCCGCGCACGAAGCGCGGCGCGAGAAAGTTGCGCACAGGCATGTGCCTTACTGCACAAACAAGGTGCGCAGTTGTCCACATTGTGCACAGGCTCGCGCGTGTCAAACGCGTCGCACTCCACGCGTCATCGCTGTGCCACATGACGGTTGACAGGCGGTCATGGCGGCGGCGTACACTCCGTCGGTGACATCGGAGGTGGGTATGTCGAGGCATTCGCAGCGAGCCACCATGCCGCGCCGGATCTGCCAAAGGGTGGGATGTGGCGAGCCTGTGCACAAGCCCACGGCGAAGTACTGCAGCATCAAGTGCTGCTCAATCGACCCTGCGCGTCACGAACGACTGCGCAACCAGGCACGCCGCGCGTCGGCGCGTCCGATCCCGATGCTGCGGCAGCTGCGGTTCGACTTCCCGGCGACGGGCTTCGATCCCGAGGCACAGCTGAACGAGCTGTGCCTGGCGCGAGAGGACGTCCCCGCGGGCATGTCCCGGCTCACTGGCTGACACTCGCGCAGGAGTTGGAGAGGGCCGCCACGGCAGACTGCGTAGAATCGGCGTCTCATGCCAGACGAGATCGTCGACGACGCCGCTGAAGCAGGCGCACCACTTCCAGCACCACCAGAGCCGACTCTCGAGATCCTCCGGCACAGCGCCGCTCACCTGATGGCGGCCGCGGTCGTTGACCTCTTCCCCGGCGCTCAGTACGACGTGGGGCCGGCCATCGAGGATGGCTTCTTCTACAACTTCCGGCTCCCCGGCGGCCAGCATTTCGTCGACGACGACCTGGCACGCATCGAGTCGCGCATGGCGGAGCTGGCGGTGGCGAAGATCGCGTTCGTGCAGGAGGCGGTGCCGCGTGACCAGGCGGTCGAGATGTTCACCGCAATGCACCAGGACTTCAAGGTCGACATCATCAACCGGCTTGCGGACGACGTCACCACCGTCAGCATCTACCGGACCGGGAGCTTTGTCGACCTGTGCCGTGGCCCGCATGTCCCTGATAGCGGATGGCTCAAGGCCGTGCACGTGCTGCGCATCGCCGGCGTGTACTGGCGCGGCGACGCACGCAACGAGCAGCTCCAGCGCGTGTACGGGACCGCGTGGTTCTCGCGAGAGGAGCTCGACGCCTACATGCACCGCCTCGAGGAGGCGCGCAAACGTGACCATCGCCGGCTCGGCGCCGAACTCGACCTCTTTTCGTTCCCCGACGAGATCGGCTCAGGGCTTCCTGTGTTCCACCCCAACGGCGGGCTCGTGCGCAAGCTCATGGAGGACTACTCGCGGCAACGCCACGAGGAAGGCGGCTACTCCTTCGTGAACACGCCGCACATCACCAAGGAGGATCTGTTCAAGGTCTCAGGGCACCTCGAGTGGTTCGCCGAGGGCATGTTCCCTCCCATGGAGCTCGACGAGGGCACCAAGTACTACCTCAAGCCGATGAACTGCCCGATGCACATCCTGATCTATCGCAGCAGGATGCGCTCGTATCGCGAATTGCCCTTGCGCCTCTTCGAATTCGGCAGTGTGTATCGCTACGAGAAGTCGGGCGTGATTCACGGGCTCACCCGCGTCCGTGGACTCACCATGGATGATGCGCACATCTTCTGCGCGCGCGAGCAGATGATGGACGAGCTCATATCCCTGCTCGACTTCACCCTCGGGTTGCTCCGTGATTTCGGCCTGACGGACTTCTATCTCGAGCTCTCCACCCGTCCCGAGCACAAGGCCGTCGGGACGATCGAGGAATGGGATGCCGCAACCGACGCGCTGCGCCTCGCAGCCGAAGGTCGCAACCTGGAGTTGGTGCTGGACGAGGGCGGTGGTGCGTTCTACGGACCCAAGATCTCGGTCCAGGCGCGTGATGCGATCGGGCGCACGTGGCAGATGTCGACGATTCAGGTCGACTTCCAGTTTCCCCAGCGCTTCGGTCTGCATTTCATCGACGACACCGGCGCCGAGCAGCAGCCGATCATGATCCACCGTGCCCTGTTCGGCTCCATCGAACGGTTCTTCGGGATCCTGCTCGAACACTATGCCGGGCACTTCCCGCTCTGGCTCGCACCCGTGCAGTGCGCGCTCGTCCCGGTTCAGGACGACAGCGAGGAGGTCATGGCGTACATCCGGAGCCTGGCTGCGGGTATGCGCGAGCGAGGTTTGCGCGTCTCCGTCGACGAGCGCCACGGGGAGCGAATGCAGGCACGCGTGCGCGACGCGGAGCTCAAGCGGGTTCCCTACGTCGTGGTCATCGGCAAACGCGACGTCGAGCGCGGCGATGGCGTGGTGCGTGTTCGTGATGTCCGACGCAACGCGCAGGAGGACGTCTCGACCGGTGCGCTCATCGACCGTCTGGTCGCAGAGGTGAGCGAGCGGCGTCCCGAGTGAGGCGACCCCGGCAGAAGCCGTCGGAAGTCCACCTGACTCGCGCACCGCTCCGCGGCGAGGCCAAGCTGCGCGCTGCGCTTTCCGGATTCGATGTCCGGGTGGCGGGCAGAGTGTGCCTCGACCTCGGCGCGGCGGCGGGCGGATTCTCACGGGTGCTGCTCGAGGCAGGCGCGACCCGTGTGTACGCGGTCGACGCCGGGTTCGGCCAGCTCCTGGGCTCGCTCCGCCAGGATCCGCGGATCGTCAATCTGGAGGCCACCAACGTCGCCGCCCTCGACGCCCGCCTCATTCCCGACACGATCCAGGTGGTCACGATCGACGTCTCGTACCTCTCGCTGGCGGCAGCCGTCGCCCAGCTGGACCGGATCGACATCGCCGGCGATGCGGAGCTGATCGGCCTCGTCAAGCCGATGTTCGAGCTTCGCCTGGCGACGGCCCCGTCCGATCTCGTTACGGTCGAGGCGGCGACCGAGCGTGCCGCCGCCGGCATCGCCGCCGCCGGCTGGCGGGTCATCGGCGCCATGGCGTCTCCGGTGCTCGGCGGGCGAGGGGCAGTCGAGGCGCTGATTCACGCCCGGCGATCCGCGTGACGTCACCCCAGGTTTGGCCGTCCCGCGCGCGTGCTATATTCAGCCGACGACGCTCATCGTGGGCGCCGCAAAGCAGGACCGCCAGGTACGGCCCTCACCTTCCGGGCTTGCCTTGAAGGTCCAGCACCCGAACCCTGGATAGCGGAACCGCTGTCCAGTTTTTTGTATCCACAAGGAGGCCGCGCCGATCGCATTCCGAGAGCTCAGGGTCAACGACCAGATCCGCATCCCGAGCGTCCGCCTGTTCGATGACACCACGGGCGAGCAGTTGGGAATCGTCACCATCGAGCGAGCACGAGAGCTTGCCGGCCAACGCGAGCTGGACCTGGTCGAGGTAGCCCCCCAGGCCCAACCGCCGGTGTGCCGTCTCATGGACTACGGGCGCTTCAAGTTCGAAGCCCTGAAGAAAGAGAAGGAAAGCCGCAAAGAGCACAACACCATCAACGTCAAGGAGATGAAGCTCCGTCCGAAGATCTCGGAGCACGACTTCCAGACCAAGTTCGGTTCGGTACGTCACTTTCTCCATGACGGCGACAAGGTGAAGCTCACGATCATGTTTCGCGGACGCGAGATGGTGCACCAGGAGTACGGGCGCAAGTTGCTCGACCGCATGGCCGAGGAACTGAAAGAGGTGGCGATCATCGAACGGACCCCCCTGGTGGAGGGCCGCAACATGATCATGATCATGAGCCCCCTCAACAAGAAGCACGCCAAAGGCGACCAGCACAGCAACGACCGGCGTCCGACGCAGGAAGTGGAGATGAGCGTCACCGTTCCGGCGGAAGAGCCGGGCGCCGAATCAGGGAGCAACAACCACGATGCCGAAGATACGAACCCATAGAGGAACCGCCAAGCGGCTCCGCGTCACCTCGACCGGGAAGGTGATGCGGCGCAAGGCGTTTCGCTCGCACCTGCTCGAGCACAAGAGCGCCAAGCGCAAGCGGGCATACCGGATGCAACACGAGGTGTCCTCGTCGGACCGCCGCAAGGTGATCCGGCTTGCACCCTATCTTTAGGAGAGCGATATGGCCAGAGTGAAGCGTGGGGTGACGGCCAAGGCTCGCCACCGGAAGATCCTCGAGATGGCCGAGGGGATGCAGGGAGCTCGCCACCGGCTCTACAAGAACGCCAACGAAGCGGTGATGCATTCGCTCGCGTATGCGTACCGCGACCGCAAGCAGCGCAAGGGGGACATGCGCGGCCTCTGGATCGCGCGCATCAACGCGGCCGCACGCCAGAACGGCCTCGCGTACAACCAGTTCATGCACGGCCTCAAGGAGGCGGGCGTCGAGGTGAATCGCAAGATGCTCGCTGACATCGCGGTCAAGGACTCGGGCTCCTTTCAACAGCTCGTCGAAGTCGCCCGGGGCGCCCTGACCAAGGCGTGACCGCCGACCTCCACAGCGTGGCGGCGGCAGCCCTCGAGGCGATCGCCGCGGCGCAGGATCTGGTCGCCCTCGAGGCGGTGCGGACCAGATACCTCGGCAGGGGCGACGGCGAGCTGACATCGTTTCGACGCGGCCTGGGCAAGATCCCCGACCCGGACGGGCGGCGCCAGATGGGTCAGATGGTCAATGAGCTCGTCCAGCGGGTCACCGACGCCCTCGACGAGCGCCAACGCGCCATCGAGCGCGCAGCCCGGGCGCAGAGCCTCGAGACCGAGGCGCTCGACCTCACCCGCCCCGCGCCACCACTGCGCCGAGGCCGCCTGAGCCCGGTGACCCTCGCGGCGCGCGAGATCCGCCGGATCTTCGGCCAGCTCGGCTTCGAAGCGGTCGACGGCCCGGAGGTGGAGTACGACCGCTACAACTTCACCCTGGTCAACCAGCCGCCCGGGCACCCCGCGCGAGATTCGCAGGACACCTTCTACATCGACAACTCACGCCTGCTCCGCACCCACACCTCGCCGGTGCAGATCCGCAGCATGCTGATCCGCGGTGCGCCGCAGCGGGTGATCGTTCCGGGCAAGACGTACCGCCGCGATCACGACGCCACCCACATGCCGATGTTCCACCAGGTCGAGGCGCTCTGCATCGACGAAGGGATCGCGGTCAGCGACCTGAAGGGGACCCTCGAGTACTTCGCTCGATCCTTCTTCGGCGCAGGTTCGGCCCTGCAGTGGCGCCCACACCACTTCCCGTTCACCGAGCCGTCGCTCGAGCTCGAGCTGGCGTGCGTCGTGTGCGGGGGTTCCGGCTGCAGCGTCTGCAAGTACAGCGGCTGGCTCGAGCTCCTGGGCAGCGGGATGGTCCACCCCCAGGTGCTCCGCAACGGCGGCGTCGATCCTGAACGCTACTCGGGGTTCGCCTTCGGCATGGGCATCGAGCGCGCCGCGATGCTCGCCTGGGGAATCACGGACATGCGTCTGCTCTACGACAACGACGTCCGCTTCCTCGTCCCCCAGGGCGGCACCGACGGCCCCCCGGGGCATCGCGCTCAGTGAAGTTCTCGCTTCGCTGGCTGCGCGACTACGCGACCCTCGACGCGCCGGTCGCGACGATCGTGCGCGCGCTGGTCGACACCGGCACCGAGGTGGGGACGGTCGAGCTCGGAGGCGAGGGGCTGGTGGTCGCGCGGATCTTCGCGGTCGGGCCGGTGCCCGGATCGTCGCATCTGCAGTTTGCCGATCTCGATCTTGGCGGCGAAGTGCCGGCGTCGCTCGCGGCGTTCAGCGCCGTGCCCGGGACCGTGCGAGTGTTGACCGGCGCGCCGAACGTCAGGGCCGGCCAGCTCGTTCCGTACGCGCCGCCCGGGACGCGCCCGCCCGCGATGGATGAGCGCCTGGGCGTGAAGACCATCCGCGGCCACAAATCCCCGGGGATGCTCTGCTCGGCCATCGAGCTCGGCGTGGGGGAGGACGCCGACGGCATCCTCATCCTCGAGGACGGTGCGCCAGGACAGGCGCTCCGCGAAGTCCTGACCCTCGACACCATCCTCGACCTCGACGTGACCACCAACCGGCCTGATTGCCTCTGCCACGTCGGGATCGCGCGCGAGCTCGCGGCCGCACTCGGCGAGGGGCTGGAGGAGCCCCCGGCGTCGGTGCCCGACGAGCTCCTTTCAGCGACGTCCGCCGAATTGCGCGCCCAGGTTCGGATCGACGACCCCGAAGGCTGCCCACGCTTCACGGCTCGGGTCATCGAAGGGGTGGCGGTGGGCCCATCCCCGGGATGGCTCCGCCAGCGCCTTCGCGCCGTCGGGCTGCGGCCCATCAACAACGTGGTCGACATCACCAACTTCGTGCTCCACGAGCTCGGCCAGCCGCTCCACGCCTTCGATCTCGATCGTTTCGTCGAGGCGGGGGGCGCACGAACGGCGGACGTGGTCGTCCGGCGGGCTGCGCAGGGGGAGCAGGTCATCGACCTTCTCGGCATCGAGCGCGTGCTCTCCTCGGAGGACCTGGTCGTGTGCGCCGGCACCACACCCGCCAGTATCGCGGGCCTCATCGGCGGCAGCTCGACCGCGGTCACCGATTCGACCAGGTCGGTGCTGCTCGAGGCCGCGAGCTGGGATGGTCCGACGATCCGGGCGACATCGAAGCGGCTCGGGCTCCGAACCGACGCGTCGACGCTTTTCGAGAAGGGACTGAGCGACCGGCTCCCGGGTGTGGCGCTCGATCGTGCCGCCGCTCTGATCGCCGAGCTCTCGGGCGGCCACGTCCTGGCAGGCACCATCGATCAATGGCCGCGTCCGCTTCCGGAGCTCGGCCCAATCGCCCTGACCGCCCGGTTCGCCGGTGACCTGCTGGGTGTGCCCATCGATGCGACCGAGATCGCCACGACCCTCGCGCAGCTCGGGTTCGCGGTCGAGCAGGACGGCGCCACCCTCACGGTCATGCCCCCGTACTTCCGGCGGGACGTGTCCCTCCCGGAGGATCTCGTCGAGGAGGTGGGCCGGATGATCGGGTATTCGCGAGTGCCGAGCACGCTTCCCGGGCGGCGCGTCGAGGTCACCACGACCGGCTCGCCCCCGCCGGTCGAGGACGCCGTCCGCGACACGTGCCTCGGAGCCGGGTTCGACGAGGCGATCACCTTCTCGTTTGTCGGGCCGCTGGATGCGACGTTGCTGCCGGGGCTCGGTCGCGGTCGCACGCCCATCCCGCTGCGCAATCCACTCAGCGACGAGTGGAGCGTGATGCGCACATCTCAGCTTCCCCGGCTCTGCGCCGCGCTTGCGGCCAACGTCAACCGCGGGAGCGGCGACGTGATGCTCTTCGAGCTCGGCCGGGCGTTCTGGGAAGGCGAGCGTATGGGGCCGGTGCCCGGGTCGACGCCCGACGGTGCCGACAGCGACCTCCCGCCGCTGCCCCTCGAGCCCCTGCTGCTGAGCGTCGTGCTGCACGTGTCAAACGGCTCAGCCGAAGAGGCTGGCGGCGCGGTTCGATTGGTGCAGTCCCTCTTCCAGCGCATCACGGACGACCTCGCCGGCGCTGCGCTTCGGAGCGAGCCGTCCGAGGAATCGGGCCTGCACCCCGGACGAAGTGCCGCCCTCAACATCGGCGGCGAAGCCGTGGGCATCCTGGGCGAGCTCTCGTTCGAGACCGCTGCGGTGTTCGAGATCAAGGGTCGGGTCGCGGTCGGGGAGCTGCGCATCGATGCGATCGCCCCGTCGCCGCCGCCACCCCTCCGCTATACCCAGCCCCCGCGCTTCCCGGCGATCGTCCAGGACCTCGCCGTGACCGTCGCCGCCGACCGTCACGCCGGCGACGCCATGGACGCGATCCAGGAGGCGAAGGAGCCCTTGCTCGAGCGAGCTGAGCTCTACGACGAGTACCGGGGTGGCAGCCTTGGCGCCGGCCGCAAGGGCTGGACGTTCCGGCTGACGTTCCGCGCACCCGATCGCACGCTCACCGGCGAGGAGGCCCAGAGCGCCCAGGATGCGATCGCGGCAGCGCTCGCACGGCGATGCGACGCGGAGATTCGCCGGTAGACGGGCTGCCCCGCGAGTGGTTCGCACGACCGACGGCGGAGGTCGCGCGCGACCTGATCGGGTGCCGGCTGGTGGTTGACGCCGGAACGCCGGGCGCCGTCGTCGCGCGGATCGTCGAGACCGAGGCGTACCTCGGGACCGGCGACCCGGCGTCGCATGCGTACCGCGGCCCGACGCCCCGGTCGCGGGTGATGTTCGGTCCGCCCGCACACCTCTACGTGTACTTCACCTACGGCATGCACCACTGCGCCAACGTGGTCACCGAGGCGGACGGTGTCGCTGGAGCGGTGCTCTTCCGGGCCGCCGCAGTCGAGGAAGGTACGGCGACCGTGTCCTCTCGGCGTGGCCACGGCCTGGCCGCAGCCGCACTGCTCCGCGGACCGGGAAACCTGTGTCGCGGTCTGGGGATCACGCTGGCAGACGACGGCATCGATCTGATCGACCCCGCCTCGCGTCTGCACATCGATCGATGCGATGCACCCCCACCGATCGCGATCGGGACACGTGTTGGGCTCCGCCACGCCACCGACCGGCTGCTCAGGTTCTCCTGGCTCGGCGATCCCGCGGTGTCGCGCCCCGTTCCTCGCGACGTCGGAGAGACCCAGGTGTGACCGGACAAAAGGAAGGGGCCGGACTGTGCCGGCCCCTTGGTGAATGCACCGTTTCTTGATACGGCAGCCCGGTAGAAATTCCCGGGCTCTTGATGGCACCGAAACCGGTGCCGGGTTCGGGGAAACGCCCGGTACGAACGCCCAGCCGCACAACGCGCACTTGCCCACATTCGAGGCCAACCCGGGGGACGCCGATTGCCCAGCGACCTCTACGGGGGCGCCATGTTCGTGCGGTCAGGGGCCCGTCAGCCGGGCCTCAACCCTCCGCTCGGCCGTGCCGGAAACGCTGCCAGACGGTACGCAACATTGGGATGGCTACCTCCGTCTGAATGCCGATGTTATCTCTAACCATAGACCTGTTCCCGGCTGACGGCAAGGATCGCGAAGCCTAGACTGGGTTCAGGGCTGCGCTAGAATCGGAACGCCTGTTCGTCTCGGAGGATCCATGTCCGGTCACAGCAAGTGGGCTGGAATCAAGCACAAGAAAGCCATCGTCGATGCCCGCCGTGGCCAGGTGTTCACCAAGGTCACGCGGGAGCTGACGGTCGCCGCCCGCGAGGGTGGCCCCGACATCGAGGGCAATTTCCGGCTGCGCCTGGCGATGCAGAAGGCCCGTGAGGTGAACATGCCCGCCGACAACATCGAACGCGCGATCCAGCGCGGTGCGGGTGGCAAGGACGGCGTCCAGCTCGAGGAGGTCCGCTACGAGGGCTACGGGCCCCACGGTGTGGCGGTCATGGTCGACACGCTGACCGACAACCGCAATCGGACGGTGGCCGGGATCCGCAACGCCTTCACCCGGTCGGGCGGCGCGCTGGGCGAGGCGAACAGCGTCGCGTGGATGTTCAACCAGCAGGGGGTCTTCAGCATCGAGGCCGGGAAGCGCGATCCCGAGGAACTTGCTCTCGAGCTGCTCGATGCGGTCGATGTCGGCGAGGACGGCGATGTCAGCGTCGACGGCGACGAGGTGGTGGTGACCGTGGCCCCGTCGCGATTCGAGGAGGTCCGGCGCACGCTCGAGGAGCGCGAATATTCCGTCGACTCGGCTGAGGTGACCATGAATCCCACCACCTCGGTGCCCCTGGATGCGCCCCAGGCACGTCAGGTGCTCCGTCTTCTCGACGGCCTCGAGGAGCACGACGATGTCCAGCAGGTTTACGCCAACGCCGAGATACCGGACGACGTCCTTGACGCTGTCAGCTGACCACCGCGCCGTCCAACGCGGATGAGAGTCCTCGGGGTTGACCCGGGGCTCGCGCGAACCGGCGTGGCCATCGTCGACGGTACGCCGGGGCACCTGGTGCTGCTGCACGCGGCCTGCATCGAGACCGTGCCGCAGACCAGTGAAGCCGCGCGGCTCGCGATCCTCTTCGACCTCGTCGTCGATGCGTGCACGTCGCTGCGGCCCGAGGTCGCGGCGGTGGAGGAGTTGTTCTTCTCCACGAACCGGCGCACCGCGATGCGCGTCAGCGAGGCGCGCGGAGTCGTGCTCTGCGCGCTTGCCCGCGAAGGCGTGGCGATCGCGGAGTACACACCGACACAGGTGAAGGAAGCCGTGTGCGGATATGGCGCGGCGCGCAAGCCACAGGTGGCGCGCATGGTCGCCAATCTGCTTGGCGTGCCGGACATTCCGGGACACGACGACGTGGCCGACGCGTGCGCCGTCGCCGTCTGCCACCACCATCGCGGACGCCTTGGCGCGCTGACCTCTCGAGCGAGGAATCACGGTGAGAGCGCACTTGACGTCGCCGTCAGCCGTGCGCGCGCGGCGCTCGCGCGCAGCGTTCCATGATCGCGCTGCTCCGCGGGGAGCTGGTCGACATCGGCGACGACCATGTCGTGGTCGACACGGGCGGTGTCGGCTACGAGGTGTTCTGCCACCTGCGCACCATCGCGACCTTGCACACGTCGCGCGAAGCCGGAGTGACCCTGCACGTGCACACGAGCGTGAGCGCCGACGCGATCCGCCTGTATGGATTCGCCACCCACGACGAGTTGCGCTTGTTCCGCCTGCTCATCGGGGTCGAGCGCATCGGACCCAAGGCGGCGCTCGGAATCCTCGGCAGGGCGGAGTTGCCCGCGTTGGTGCGGGCCATCGCGGAAGGGGACATCGCGCTCGTCGCCACCGTGCCGGGCATCGGGCGCAAGACCGCGGAACGGGTGATCCTCGAGTTGCGCGACAAGGTCGGTGCCCTCGAGCCACCTGGGACCCATCACCCCGCCGGGACACGCGAGAACGAGGCGGTCGCGGCCGCGATTGCAGGGCTCGTCGGTCTCGGGTTTCGCGAGACCGAGGCGCGCAACGCCGTTGCGGCGATCGCCGTTGACGGAGACGGTCACGACGTCGCCGACCTGGTGGGGGCCGCGCTCCGGCGGCTCGATACCGCGGGTGCCGGGCGGTGACCGACGAGCGCGTGGTCAGCCCGGAGGAGTTGGAGGCGGAGCGGGTCGCCGACACCGCGCTGCGTCCACGCACGCTCGACGACTTCGTCGGCCAGGCGGCGATCAAGAACCAGATTCGCATCCTGGTCGAGGCTGCCCGCCATCGCGGCGACGCGCTCGACCACGTGCTGCTGTATGGCCCCCCGGGGCTCGGCAAGACGACGCTGGCGCAGATCATCGCCATCGAGATGGGGGTCAACATTCGCCTGACCAGCGGTCCGGCGCTCGAGCACCAGGGAATGCTCGCCTCGATCCTCACCAGCCTCGAGGAGCGCGACGTGTTCTTCATCGACGAGGTGCATCGCCTCAATCGCGCCGTGGAGGAGGCGCTCTACCCTGCGATGGAGGATCTTGCCTTCGACTTCGTCGCAGGCAAGGGGGCGGGAGCGCAGACGCTCCGGCTCAGCCTCAATCGCTTCACGGTGATCGGCGCGACGACCCGGGCGGGCGCACTCGGCGCGCCGCTTCGTGATCGTTTCGGGGTCACCTTCCGGCTCGACTTCTATGACACCGACGACCTGATCGCCATCGCCAACCGGTCGGCGCGCCTGCTCGGCATCGATCTCGACCCCGAGGGTGCGGCGATGATCGCCAGGCGCTCGCGCGGGACCCCGCGCATCGTCAACCGCCTGCTCCGCCGAGCCCGTGACTATGCCCAGGTCCGTGCGGCTGGGCGCATCGACATCGACGTTGCCACCGCGGCGCTCGACGTCCTCGGGATCGATTCGATCGGGCTCGACGAGCTCGACCGGCGAGTGCTCGGGGTGCTGTGCGGGACGCTCGGCGGCCACCCGGTGGGAGTCCAGACGATCGCGGTGAGCGTCCAGGAGGACCCCGACACGATCGAGGACATCGTCGAACCCTTCCTCATCCGGCGTGGGATGCTGGCCCGCACGCTGCGCGGCCGTCTGGCCACGGCCGCCGCGTACCACCATCTCGGCCTCCCGGTGCCGGCCGGTGCCCCCGGAGCCGCGGAGGCGCAGACAGCGCTCTTCGAGCGTTGAGGTCCACCGACTTCGACTACTCGCTCCCCGCGGAGCGGATCGCGCAGGAGCCCCTGGCCGAACGCGACGCGTCGCGGCTGCTCCACGTGCTGCCCGGTGGTGGCCTCGAGGACCGGGAGTTTCGAGAGCTGCCGGCGTTGCTGCGTCGAGGCGACCTCCTGGTCGTCAACGACACCCGGGTGCGGCGAGCCCGGCTCCATGGGGTCGATGACGGCGGCCGCGATGTCGAGCTCCTCGTCCTCACCCGTGAGACGGGCGGCGAGTACCAGTGCCTGGCTCGTCCCGCCCGCCTGGCAGCTCCGGGCGCCGTCATCCGCGTCGGCACGGCGCTCCGGGCGACGGTGGTCGGCGTGTCGGCAACCCACCGCGGCGGACGCACCGTGACGTTCGACGCCGACGATCCGGATGCGGCCATCGAACTGGCCGGGGTCGCACCCCTGCCTCCCTATATCCACACCGACCTGCGCGACCCCGAGCGGTACCAGACCACCTACGCGACCGGGAACCCGGAGTCGGCCGCCGCACCGACGGCAGGTCTGCACTTCACGGCCGAGGTGATCGAACGGCTGCGCGGGGCGGGCATCGGCTGGGCCTCGCTGCGCCTCGATGTCGGTCTCGCCACCTTCGCTCCGATCCGCGCGGAGAACGTCGAGGACCACCCCATGCACCACGAGCGCTACGCGCTGCCGGCCGCCACCGCGATGGCCATCGAGCAAACCCGCGGTGAAGGGGGACGGGTCGTGGCCGTCGGCACCACCGTGGTCCGCGTGCTCGAGACGTGCGCCCGGCAACCCGGGGCGCTGCGGGCGCAGTCGGGGACGACGAGCCTCTTCATCCGGCCAGGACATCACTTTCGCGCCGTCGACGGGCTGCTCACCAACTTTCACCAGCCGCGCTCGTCACTGCTGGTCCTGCTCGCCGCCTTCATCGGCGACCAACAGTGGCGGACTGCCTACGCGCACGCGCTCGGCGGTGGCTATCGGTTCCTGTCGCTGGGCGATTGCATGCTCTGCTGGGCCGCGCCATGACACCGGCATTCGCGACCGAGGCGGTCGACGGTGACGCCCGTACCGGAACGCTAGCGACCGCGCACGGCCCGGTCCGCACACCGGCCTTCATGCCGGTCGGGACGCATGCCACGGTCAAAGCGCTCCATCCCGACGAGGTCCGCGCCACGGGGGTCGACATCCTCCTCTGCAACGCGTACCACCTGGCGCTGCGACCTGGGATCGAGCTCATCGAGCAGGCGGGCGGGTTGCACGCGTTCATGGGCTGGAACCACCCGATCCTCACGGACAGCGGCGGCTACCAGCTGGTCAGCCTCGCCGAGGTCGCCGGGGTGGACGACGACGGCGCCACCTTCGTCTCGCCGTACGACGGCTCACGCTTGCGGGTGACCCCCGAGGACGCGGTCGGCAACCAGGCCCGGCTCGGAGCCGACGTGCTCATGTGTCTCGACCACCCGGTCGCCCATGGCACCGACGACGAGGCTGCGAGAGCGGCGACCGATCGCACCCACCGCTGGGCGGAGCGATGCCGGGCCGCACACCCGGGCGAGGGCCGGTTGCTGTTCGGCATCGCCCAGGGAGGGTTCGACGCCGGCGCCCGACGCAACTCGGCGCGCTTCATCTCCGGCCTCGACTTCGACGGTGTGGCAATCGGCGGCCTCTCGGTGGGGGAGCCCGTCGACACCATGCTCGCGATGACCGAGGCGAGCGTGGCCGAGCTTCGCGGCGACCGGGCCCGCTACTTCATGGGACTGGGGACCGACTCCGAGCTCCTCGGCGCGATCGCGCTTGGCGTGGACATGTTCGACTGCGTGGTGCCGACCCGCCTGGCGCGCAACGGCAGCGCGCTGACACCCGACGGACGCCTCTCGCTCCGCAACTCGGCAGCCCGGGACGACTTCGGCCCGATCGATCCCGATTGCCCCTGCGCCGCCTGCACCGGTTTCTCGCGCGCGTACCTCCGCCACCTCTTCCAATCGGGCGAGATCCTGGCCCACCGACTTGTGAGCCTGCACAACATCACCCACCTCGCGAGGCTCATGGAAGGTGCCCGCGCCGCGATCCGCGGCGGGAGCTTCGCGGGCTTCAGGGCCGATCGAGATGGCCGGCTCCGCTCGGTGCCCCGGTAGACTGGACGACCCGTGTTCAGGATTACCCGTTTCCGTCTGGCCGTCGTCCTCCTGGTGGTGGTCGGCGCCTTCTTCATCGACGGCTACAGCCTCATCTACCGATACGTGGTCGTCCACCAGCCACTGGGCCAGACGCTGACGTCCGTGCCGACCTTCCTGGGACGGCAGCTGTACATCCACAAGGGGCTGGATCTCCAGGGTGGCACCGAGCTGACGATCGAGATCTGCCACGGCCTCAACGTGCCCAACGCCGACTGCCGCAACGGTCCACCTCGCGGTGCCTCACTCGAGCAGGCGCAGCAGGCGACCATCCCGATCCTCGACCAGCGCGTCAACTCGCTCGGCGTCTCCGAAGCGAGCGTCCAGGCGCAGGGCAACGATCAGATCCTGGTGCAATTGCCGGGCGTCAGCCTCAAGCAGGCGATCGACACGATCGGCACGACGTCGACGCTCTATTTCGCGACGCCGGTCCCGGGCGGCGCGACCATCCCTCCGACCACGGCGCTCATCAGCGACCAGAGGGGCCACTACGACCCCAACCAATTCGCCAACACAGCGCTCTACCCGGCCGGCTACCACTGGAAGATCGACGAGAACATCGCCGCAACGGATGTCAACACCGCGACCGTGGGCACGGACTCGACGAGCGGCCAGATCACCGTGGACATCAACTTCAATGCGGCCGGCGCGAGTGAGTGGGCCAAGATCACCACCGCCGCCTACAGCGTGTACGCGACCAACCCATCCAGTCCTCTGGCGCAGATCGCGATCTTCCTGGACAACGACATCATCACCGCCCCCGTGGTGCAGGGTGGCGGCCAGAGCAATCAGACCCAGATCACGGGCAATTTCACCTCGGACTCGGCGACCCAGCTTGCCAGCCTGATCAGCGCCGGCGCGCTGCCTGCGGAGATCACCACCGTCGCGAGCACAACAGTGAGCGCGACCCTCGGGCAACAATCGGTGACCCTCAGCCTGGTCGCGGGCGGTATCGGGCTGCTGATCGTCGTGATCTTCATGATCGGCTACTACAGATTCCCCGGCCTGCTCGCCACCGCCGCCCTGTTCATCTACGCGGCGATCGTGCTGGCCCTGTTCAAGCTGATCCCCGTGACGCTCTCGCTCGCGGGGCTGGCGGGCTTCGTCCTCAGCGTGGGCATGGCTGTCGACGCCAACGTCCTGATCTTCGAACGCACCCGTGACGAGTTACGCCACGGGCGCAGTGTGCCCCTCGCCGTGGAGACTGGCTTCCGTCGTGCATTTCCTGCCATTCGTGACAGCAACATCTCAACCCTGATCACCTGCGCGATCCTCGCCTTCTTCGGCACCACCGTCATCCGCGGATTCGCGATCACACTTGCGATCGGCGTCATCGTGTCCTTCTTCACCGCGATCACGATCACCCGCTCGCTGTTCGCGTGGGTGCTGAGCTGGAAGATCGGCCGCGACCCGCGCCTCTACACCGAGATCCACGAGGAATTCGCGCAGCATCCGCCGCGCGGCCGCTTCGACATCGTCAAGAACCGCAACTGGTTCTTCGCCGGATCGCTCGCGGTCATCATCCCCGGGATCCTCGCCATCCTGTTCTGGGGCTTCAACCTCGGCATCGACTTCAAGGGTGGCAACGTCGTCGACGTCGGCTTCTCCAAGCCGGTCACTCAGGCGCAGGTCGCCGCCGTCATGGACGCGAACTTCGCCAGCCTGCGCCCGCAGGTGCAGGCGGAGAGCACGACGGGCAACGAGCAGAGTCATTTCGCCATCTCCACACTGCCCTCCGACAGCGGGCAGCTCGTCCAGATCCAGAACACGCTGAACAGCAACTTCACGATCGCGACCAAGAGCGGCCAGCCTGACGTCAGCGTCAAGCAGGTCGGGCCCACGATCGCCGCGAGCCTGGTCACCGGCGCGATCATCATGATCTTTGTCTCGGCCGGCGCCATCGCCGTGTATCTCGCATTCGCTTTCCGGCGCCAGCGGGCGATCTCGCCCTGGCGGTTCAGCGCATGCGCGTTCTTCAAGCTCCTCCATGACGTCTTCGTCCTGGCGGGGATCTGGGCGATCCTCGGACACTTCTCCAACCTGGGCCAGGTCGACTCGCTCTTCGTCACCGCGATACTCACCTCGGTGGCGTTCTCGATCCACGACACCATCGTGGTCTTCGACCGCGTGCGCGAGAACCTCCGCGTCGGACCCCGGCTGACCTTCGACCAGGTGATCAACCTCTCGACGGTGCAGACCATGACGCGGTCGTTGAACACGTCGCTCACGGTCGTGTTCGTGCTCCTCTCCCTGGTCATCTTCGGCGGCGATTCGATCCGCGGGTTCGTCCTCGCGCTGCTGATCGGCATCGTGACCGGGACGTACAGCTCGATCTTCAACGCCAGCACGCTGCTGGTCGCCTGGGAGAAGGCTCGCGGCTCCCGAGCGGTCGCGCCACCTGCCGGCAGGAGACGGGTGGCTCCCCGGACGGCGTAGGCCCTCGCCCTCCCCGGCACCATCACATATGAACACCGACGACGCCTCCGGCATTGCCTCGCTGCTGCGCCCGTCCTTCGCACATCTCGGCATCGAGCTGGTCGACGTTCAGTGGTCGGGACGGGGGCGAGGTGCGGTGCTCCGTCTGGTCATCGATCGCGTCGATGGCGGGGTGACGCTCGACGACTGCGAGCGCGCGTCCAACACGGCGTCGGCGGTGCTCGACGCCAACGATCCGATCGACCACCCCTACCGGCTCGAGGTGAGCTCACCGGGCGCCGAGCGGCCGATCCGGCGCCATGAGGAATGGGTCGCCGCGATCGGGCGGCGCATCAACGTCCGGCTCAGCGACGGCGATGCGGAGCTGGTGCTCGAAGGCAGGCTGATCTCGGTCGCCGGTGATGCGGCGGAGATCGAGGTTCGCGATCGCAGGGCGACCCGGGCGGTTGGTTTCTCGATCGAGGCTGTTGCGGCCGCCCGGATCGTGGTCGACATCTGATGGCCGCGCCGGCCGTGACCCTGAGCGCGCTGCGCGACCTCGCGGCCGCAACCCCCCTGAGCGAAGCCGACATCGCGAGTGCGGTGGAGCAGGGGGTGGCGACCGCCTACCGACGGCTGGTCGTGGACGACCCACAGGTCCGCGCCCGGGTGAACCTCGAGTCGGGAACGTTTATCGTGTACCGCGTCGACGAGGACGGCGCCGAGCAGCCGCTCGAGGTGGACGTCCCCGATTTTCCGAGGCGTGCCGCGGCGGCGGCGCGAACCGCGGTCGCCGAGCGCCTGGCGAGCCTCGAGCAGCGCCGGGTCCTCGGCGAGGGCTCGAGCCAGCGGGGCGTGCTCCGCGACGCCATCGTTCAGCGGCGCCTGGGGTCGATCTGGTACGTCGACGCCGCCGGGGTTCCGGGGATGCTGCCACCCGAGGAACAGATCCCCGGCGAGCGCCTGGCCGTTCGCGATCACATCAAAGTGGTGATCGTCGAGGGCCGGCGCAAGGGACCCGACGCCGTCGTCGTGGTTTCCCGCTCGCATCCGCAGCTCGTCCAACGGCTCATGGAGCAGGAGGTCCCCGAGTTGCAGAGCGGCCAGGTCGTGGTTCGCGCCATCGCCCGCGACCCCGGCCGCCGCACCAAGGTCGCCGTCGACGCGCCCGAGGGGGACGTCGACCCTCAGGGGGCCTGCATCGGCAGAAACGGCGTGCGCCAGCGAGCCGTCACCTCGGAGCTCGGCGAGGAACAGGTCCAGATCGTGGCCTGGTCCGCCGACCCGGCGACGTTCGTGATGAACTCGCTGATCCCCGCCGTCGCCCGTGGGGTCGAGCTCGACCCCGAGTCGCGTACGGCGCACATCTCGGTGGCCGCCGACCAGCTCTCGCTGGCCATCGGGCGCGGTGGCGAGAATGCGCGCCTCGCCGCGCGCCTGACCGGATGGCGGATCGACATCAGCGGCGAGGAGCCCGCGGACGACGCCCGGCACGCGGATGGCACGGTCGAGGCCGCTACGGAATGAGCGGCGCGGCCCCGCTGCGGACGTGCGCCGGTTGCAGGACCGTGCGCCCCAAGAGCGAGCTGGTGCGGCTGGCGGTCATCGCGGCCTCCGGGCGGGTTACCCTTGACCCGTCTGGCCGCTGTCCCGGCCGGGGCGCGTATCTCTGCCGGGAAACGGGTATCACCTGTCTGCGCCAGTCACGGCGGCACCGATCCCTGGCGCGCTCGCTACGGGTCGGGGATGATGTAATCGACGAGCCAACCCTCGCCGCAGCGCTCGGGGAGCTCGTCACGGAGGAATCGACATAGCCACGGTCAAGAAAGTCACCCTGCCGGCAGGTCTCACGGTCGCTGAGCTCGCCGATCGCCTCGAGGTGTCGGGTCCCCAGCTGATCAAGTACCTGATGAGCAATGGCGTCATGGCCGCGCTCAACGCGACGGTGGACTTCGACACCGCGGCGCTCGCCGCCGACAACTTCGGGTTCGAGGCGGAATCCGAGGAATCGGTCGCGGAGCAGGCCAAGGGCACGTCGCCTCCCGGGGGCCGGCGCAGGCACCCCCTGATCGATCTCTCCAATGCCGCACCGGGGACGCTGGTCACCCGGCCGCCGATCGTTGCGGTGCTCGGCCACGTCGACCATGGCAAGACATCGCTCCTCGACGCGGTTCGCAAGACCAAGGTTGCCGCCGGCGAGGCGGGCGGCATCACCCAGGTCATCAGCGCATACCAGGTCGAGCGCAACGGCCGCCTGATCACCTTCATCGACACTCCGGGCCATGCGGCGTTCACGGCGATGCGCGCCCGCGGAGCCGACGTGACCGACGTCGCCATCCTGGTGGTGGCCGCCGATGACGGGGTCATGCCTCAGACAGAGGAGGCCATCCAGCACATCCACGCCGCGGGCGTACCCATCGTCGTGGCGATGAACAAGATCGACAAGGACGGAGTGAACCCGGATCGCGCGCTCCAGCAACTCGCCGACCGCGGCGTCGTTGCCGAGCAGCCCTACGGCGGCGATGTGCCGGTCGTCAGGACCAGCGCCAGGACCGGGGAAGGCATCGACGATCTGCTCGAAAGCGTGCTGACCGTCTCCGACATCCTGGTCGAGCCGAAGGCAGATCCGAGCGGCCGTGCCGTGGGGACGGTCATCGACTCGCACCTGGAGCGCGGCCGCGGTGCCATTGCCACGCTGGTGGTCCAGAACGGCACACTTCGCGTCGGCGACAACCTCGTCGCAGGCTCCGCATTCGGCAAGGTGCGCGCGCTGATCGATGACACCGGCAAGCGCATCAAGGAAGCCGGGCCGAGCACGCCCGTCGTGGTCACCGGGCTCTCCGAAGTGCTCATGGCCGGCGAGATCTTCGAGGTCGTCGAGACCGAGCGCGGCGCGCGCTCCAAGGCAGAACAGCGCGGGTTCGCCGAGAAGCAGCGCCTGGCGCAGCCGGTCCGTCGCATCACGCTCGCGGACCTGGCCCAGAACATCTCGGAAGGCGAGATGAAGAGCCTCAACCTCGTGCTCAAGGCCGAGGCGAACGGCTCACTCGAAGCCCTGCGCAGCCAGATCACTCAGATCGAGGACCCCACGGTCAAGGTCAAGGTCGTCGGCGAAGGGGTCGGGGCGGTGAGCGAGTCCGACGTCAACCTCGCTGCGGTCACCGACGCGATCGTCATCGGTTTCAACGTCCGCCCCGACGACCATGCCAAGGCCGCGGCCGAGGATCAGGGCGTCGATGTCCGCTTCTACGACGTCGTCTACCAGGTCACCGACGATATCGAGAAGGCCGTCAAGGGTCTTTACCAGCCGACCATGATCGAGGTCACGCAGGGCCGCGCCGAGGTCCGTCGCGTCTACCAGGTCGACGGCAAGCCGGCGATCGCGGGATCGCACGTCCTCGACGGACGGATCACCCGCAACGCGACGTGCCGGGTGCTGCGCGACAACAGGGAGATCGCCCAGAGCCGTATCGACGCGCTCAAGCGCTTCAAGGACGACGTCCGCGAGGTCACCCACGGATACGACTGCGGGATCACGCTCGCCGACTTCAGCGACTTCCACGAGGGCGACATCCTCGAGGCCTTCACAATGGAGCAGCAGAACGCATGACGCTTCGCCCCGGGGCTCGCAGCCCGCGCCGCGAGCGGGTGGGCGAGCAGCTTCGAGAGGAAATCTCGGCCATGATGCTCAGCGGGATCAAGGATCCGAGGGTCCGGCTTGCGTCGATCTCGCGCGTCCGGGTGAGCCCGGATCTGCGCGAGGCATGGCTCGCCGTGAGCGCATTCGGCGACGATGCCGATCGCCAGAACGTCGTCGCGGCGCTCGGGCACGCCGAAGGGTTCCTTCGTGCTCAACTGGGCAGGCGGCTCGAGAACCTGCGGAGTATCCCCCGACTCCACTTCGAGCTCGACGAGTCGATCGCGTACAGCGTGAGGGTGAGCACGCTCCTGAGAGACCTCGACGCGGAACGTCCCGTCGAGGCAGCCGTGGAGGTTCCCGAATGACCGTCGCCGCCCCCGCCGCCTGGCCGCGCCTCGAGGACGTCGTCGATCCGATCCGCCAGATCATCGACGGCACGGCCCAGATCACCTGCCTCGCGCACAAGGACGCCGACGCCGACAGCCTCGGCTCCGCCCTCGGGTTCGCCCTCGCGCTGCGGGCGAGGGGCCGGAACGTACGCGTCGTCGTGCCGGAGCCACTGCCGCGGCTGCTCGAGCACCTGCCGGGCTTCGAGACGGTGGAAACCGGCGGGGCCCCGCTCGGGGACACGGTCTTCACCTTCGACTGCGCCACGCTCGGGCGGTTCGGCGAGCGCCGGGGCGAGGTCGAGCGAGCCGGCACGGTCGTGAACATCGACCACCACCTGAGCAACACCGCGTTCGGCACCATCAACCTTGTCGAGGCCTCGGCAAGCGCCACCGGCCAGGTGATCCACGAACTGCTCGGTGAGCTCGGCATCCCGATCAGCCCGGCGGTCGCGACCAACCTCTACGCGGCGCTCTTCACCGACACCGGCGGGTTCCGGCACGAGAACACCACCGAGGCATCGCTCCGGCTCGGCGCCGCGCTCGTCGCCGAGGGTGCCGACCCCGGGTGGGTTGCGCTCAAGAGCTACAAGTCGCGCTCCCTCGCGCAGGTGCGCCTCGAGGGCCTCGCCATCGCCCGGATGCACTCCGAGATGGACGGCCGGCTGCTCTGGTCCGAGGTCACGGCATCGATGCTCCAGGAGACCGGAGCGGACCTGCAGGATGCAGAGGGGATCATCGACGCGCTCCAGAGCATCGCGACGATGCGGATCGCCATTCTCTTCAAGGAACACTCAGCCGACCGAAGCAAGATCAGCGTGCGCAGCCGTGACCCCATCGACGCAACCGAGGTCTGCACGCCGTTCGGAGGTGGAGGCCACCGTCGCGCCGCCGGTGCCGAGTTCGGGGACGCCCTCCCCGTCGCGGAGCGGAAGGTGCTCGATGTGGCTCGCCGGTTGATCGACTCAGCGGGGTGACCGGAGTCGCCGCGCCGGGCGCCGGCCCTCGCCCCGGGTCGGCGGTCGCGCGCAGAGGAGGCGTGCTCCCACTCGACAAGCCTGCCGGAATCACGTCATTCGACGCCATCCGTCAGGTTCGACGCATCCTCGGGGAGCGACGCGTCGGCCACGCGGGGACGCTCGATCCGACGGCCACCGGACTGCTGCCGATCTGCGTCGGACGCACCACGCGCTTCGTCGACTACTTCCACGCCCAGCCCAAGACCTACCACTGCGTCGTCCGGCTGGGCGAGCGGAGCGACACCTGCGACACCGAGGGCGTGGTCGTCACCGGCGCCGACGCCGGCGGTGTCTCCGCCGAGCAGGTGCGCGCTGCACTCACCAACTTCATCGGCGATATCGACCAGATCCCGCCGATGCATTCGGCGGTCCGGCACGAGGGCAGGCACCTCTACGAGCTTGCGCGGGCAGGCGAGGAGGTCGTTCGGGAACCGCGTCGCGTGACCATCTACTCAGCTGAGCTTGTCGATTTCCGACCAGGCGCCGTCGCGGAGGCCGAGATCGTGGTCGTGAGCGGCAAGGGAGCCTACATGCGCGTGCTGGCAGCGGATCTCGGCGACGCTCTGGGCACCGGCGGGCTCCTCGGGTGGCTCTCGCGCACCAGCTACGGCACCCTCGGGCTGGGTGCCTCGATCACTCTCGATCAGCTTGCGGCGCTCGAGGATCCCTGGCTTGCCCTCCTGCCGCCCGACGTTGCGGTCGCCCACCTCCCGATGGTCAACCTGGGGCCCGCGCAGGTGCAGCAGATCCGGCGCGGTCAGTCCGTGTGGCTGCCTCGATCGATCCTGCCGGACGTGGCGGGGGAGTGCCGGATGCACGACCCCATCGGAGAGTTGATCGGCATCGGAGAGCTGAACGGCGGCCTGCTCCGGCCGACCAAGGTGCTGGCCGGCTGACAGCGCGATGGAACTGCTCCATGAGTTCCCCGCGGGGGAGGCGAGCGGCCCGGGATCGGTGGTGACGATCGGCAGCTTCGACGGCGTTCACGTCGGCCATCAGCGCCTGCTGCGCCGCGTCCGCAGCGCCGCCGCGGGCGGCCACATGGGTGCGGTCGCGGTCACCTTCGACCCGCACCCGCGCTGTGTGGTGGACCCGACGGGGTGCCCGCCGTTGCTCTGCAGTCTCGAGGACCGCTTCGAGCTGCTCGGGCAATCCGGCGCCGATCGCGTGGTCGTCATCCCCTTCACCCGCGAGCTCAGCGCCTGGAGCGCCGAGCGGTTTGCGATGACCCTCGTCGAGAGCCTCGGGATGCGCCTGCTCATCGTCGGTCCCGGCTTTGCCCTGGGCCGAGGGCGCGAGGGCACGGTCGCCTTCCTCGACCGTCTCGGCCGGGATCACGGCTTCAAGGTCACCACGGTCACGCCGGCCACGCGCGGCGGCGCCCCGGTCTCGTCGGGGCGGGTCCGTGATGCCGTGACCAGGGGGAGCTTCGCCGCTGCGATCTCGATGCTCGGCCGTCCCTATGTGCTGGAGGGCATCGTCGAACGCGGCGAAGGTCGCGGCGCGGGGATGGGAGTGCCCACCGCCAACCTCCGAGTCGACCCCACGCGGTGCGTCCCCATCGCCGGGGTCTACGCCGGCTGGTTGAACTTCGGCGACGGCTGGCAGCCGGCGGCAACCGGGATCGGCACCAGGCCGACGTTCGGCGGCGGGTCGGTGACCGTTGAGGCCCACGTTCTGGATTTCGCCGGTGACCTGTATGGCCGGCAGGTACGCCTGGCGCTGGTGCGGCGGCTGCGCTCCGAGCGCGCCTTCGGCTCGGTCGCATCGCTGACGGCGGCGATGGCCGGAGACATCGCGCACACCCGGGACATCGTGCGGCGGTCTTCGCCGCCGTCGTGACCACCGCCGCATTCCTGGTGATGAACCCGGCCAGCGCCGGGGGCCGGACACATCGAAACTGGCCGGCGATCGCCACGGCACTGCGCTCGGCCGGCGTGACCTTTGATCTCCATCGCACCGCTGCCGCGGGTGACGCGACCGCTGCCGTGCGCGCCGCGCTCGGCAGCGGCTATCGCACCATCGTGGTGGTCGGCGGGGATGGCACGCTCAACGAGGTGGTCAACGGCTTCTTCGACCCCGAGGGGGTCGCAATCGGGGGGGACGCGATGCTGGCGATGCTCCCGAGCGGCACCGGTGGCGACTTCCGGAGGGCGGCCGGGATCCCTGCCGAGCTCGGCGCCGCAGCGCGTCTGATCGCATCCGGGTCCAGACGGCGGATCGACGCAGGCCGGGTCGACTTCGCCGACGGGCAGCGGCGATTCTTCATCAACATCGCCGACTGCGGCATGGGAGGCGAGGTCGTCGCCCGCGTCAACCGGAGCGCTCACAAGGCCGGCGGCGCTCGCGGGAGCGCGATGTTCCTGGCGACATCGCTTTCGACCCTGTTGCGGTATGAGTCACGAATCACGACCGTCGACATGGACGGGACCCGGATCGAGCGCGACGTGCGCAGCGTCGTGGTCGCCAACGGCCGGTATTTCGGCGCCGGCATGCGCGTCGCGCCCGGTGCGGAGCTCGACGACGGCCGCTTCGATGTCGTGATCATCGGTGAGACGGGACGGTTTCGCGCACTCACCGGCATCCCATCGCTGTACCGCGGCCGGCATGTCGCGCGCCGAGAGGTCGAGGTGCATCGCGCTCGAACGGTTCGCGTGTCGTGCGCCGGCGCCCCCATGCTCTTCGACGTCGAGGGAGAGCAGGTCGGGTCGACTCCGGCGACTCTCACCTGCATCCCGGGGGCGATCAACCTCGTGTGCCCAGCCCCAGGGGCAGGCCGCTGATCGGTGATCTCCTGTTAGACTTGCGGCGAACAATCGTGCCAATCGTCAGATCCAAATCCGAGATAATCGCGGAGCATCGGCGCCACGACACGGACACCGGCTCCACCGAGGTCCAGGTGGCAGTGCTGTCTGAACGTATCAGCTCGCTCACCGAACACCTTCGCGATCACCCCAAAGACCACGCATCACGTCGCGGGTTGCTCAAGCTCGTCGGCCAGCGCCGCCGGTTGCTCGACTACCTGTCGGGAACCGATGTCGAGCGCTATCGCGCACTGATCGGGCGCCTCGGTCTGCGCCGATAGTGTCAGTCGCGACCACTCATCAGACCCAAGAAACACACACCATCAACCGACCCGGTGCCGGCATCTTCCGGCGACGTCGCACTCACAGGTGAGACGTTGGGGTCCGTGTGTCAGGAAGCGGTGACGCAGCTGCAGCGCGAGCCGCAAGCCCTGATGCCCAGTCCCCAACACCTCACCGCTGTCGAGCGCGGCGAAGCGAAGCTGTTCCGGCGTGGGTCACCACCAGGAGACACACGTGGCCATCCCCGACAATCTCAAGAAAACATTTGAAACGGATTTCTGCGGCAAGCGACTGATCGTCGAGACCGGTTACATCGCCGAGCAGGCGAACGGCGCGGTGATGCTGCGGCTGGGCGACACGGCATTGCTCGTCACCGCGGTCGCATCGAAAGCGCCGCGAGAAGGCATCGACTTCTTCCCGCTGACCTGCGACTACGAGGAGAAGCTCTACGCCGCGGGTCGGATCCCCGGATCGTTCCCTCGACGCGAGGGGAGGCCGAGCGAGGCCGCGACGATCACGAGCCGCATGATCGACCGTCCCATGCGGCCGCTCTTTCCCAAGGACTTCCGCAACGACGTCCAGATCGTCGCAACCGTGCTGAGCACCGACCAGGAACAGGACCCGGCGACGCTCGCCGTCACCGGCGCCTCGTGCGCGCTGCAGATCAGCGGCATTCCGCATGGCGGTCCGGTCGCGTGCGTGCGTGTCGGCATGCTCAACGGACAGCTGATGCTGAATCCGACCCTCACCGAGATCAACGAGTCGGCGCTCGACCTGATCGTCGCGGGCACGTGGGATGCGATCGTCATGGTCGAGGCCGGGGCACATCAGATCTCCGAGCACACCATGCTCGATGCGCTGCGCATGGCGCACGACGAGATTCGGAAGCTCGTGGAGTTCCAGCGCGGCATGCACGACGCGATCGGCAAGCCGACGATGAGCTACCCGTCGCAGAAGGTGTCCCCGGACATCACCGCCGCAGTGCACGAGCACGTCGCCTCCCGGATCGGCAGCGCCGCGCGCAACTCCGACAAGGCGTCGCGCGAGGCGGCCCTCGATCAACTCCAGCAGGAAACGGCCTCCGCGCTCGAAGCGCGCTTCCCCGACGCGCGCGCAGACATCTCCAAGGCGTACGAGTCCGAGGTCAAGAAAGCCGTGCGTGCCGCGATCCTCGATGAGGGCATCCGTCCGGACGGACGCCGAACCGATGAGATCCGTCCCATCTGGTGCGAGGTCGGCGTCCTCCCGCGCACGCACGGATCGGCGCTGTTCACGCGCGGCCAGACGCAAGCGCTCTCCGTGGTGACCATCGGTTCCGGCCAGGACCAGCAGAAGATCGACGGCCTCGGCCTCGAGAATTTCAAGCGGTTCATGCACCACTACAACTTCCCGCCATTCTCGGTCGGAGAGGCGCGGCCGCTGCGCTCCCCGGGCCGTCGCGAGATCGGCCACGGCGCGCTCGCCGAGCGGGCGGTGCACAACGTGATGCCCGACGAGGAGAAGTTCCCCTACGTGGTGCGCATCGTCACTGAGATCCTGTCGAGCAACGGCTCCACATCGATGGCATCGGTGTGCGGCTCATGCCTCGCGCTCATGGACGCCGGCGTTCCGCTGGTGGCTCCCGTCGCCGGCATCGCGATGGGGCTGATCACCGACGAGGGTGCCCAGCACACGGCGATCCTCAGCGACATCCAGGGAATGGAGGATGCGCTCGGCGACATGGACTTCAAGGTCGCCGGCTCGGCCACCGGGATCACCGCCATGCAGATGGACTGCAAGATCAGCGGCCTCAGCTGGGACCTGATGGAGCGCGCGCTCGAGCAGGCCCGTGTGGGCAGGCTGCACATCCTCGGGAAGATGTCCGAGGCGCTGGCCGCGCCGCGGACCGAGTTGAGTCCGTGGGCACCTCGCATCGAGGTGATCAACATCAACCCAGACAAGATCCGCGATGTGATCGGACCCGGCGGCAAGATGATCCGCAAGATCGTCGAGGAAACCGGCGCCCAGATCGACGTGGAAGACGACGGCCGCGTGTTCATCGCCTCAGCCAACGCCGCGTCGCGCGAGCAGGCGGTTGCGATGATCCACGACCTGACCGACGACATCGAGATCGGCAGGATCTACAAGGGCAAGGTGTCGCGCCTGATGGGCTTCGGCGCCTTTGTCGAGATCATGCCGAAGAAGGAGGGTCTGGTCCGGATCGGCCAGCTCGCCGAACACCATGTCGACAAGGTCGAGGACGTCGTCAACATCGGCGACGAGATCATGGTCAAGGTGATCGAGGTTGATGACCGGGGACGCGTCAACCTCTCGCGGCGCGAGGCGATCCGCGAGCTCTCCAAGCAGCAGGAAGCCGCCGGCAACGGCGCCGGCGGGCCCGCGTAGCGAGCACCCGGGTGGGGTCTGACGGGCCGGCCGTCGCCGTCGTGGGCGCGACCGGGGCTGCCGGGGGCACCCTGGTGCGCATCCTCGGCGAGCGCTCGTTCCCGGCCTCGGCGCTGACGCTGTACGCGAGCGCGCGGAGCGCGGGCCGGCATGTCGGCACGCACCTCGGCGACATCGAGGTGCGCGAGCTGAGCCGCGATGCCCTGCGCGGCGCCGACATCGTCTTCTTCGCGGCCGGCGCCGCGACGTCCCGGCGCCACGCCCCGGGAGTCGCCGATGCGGGTGGCGTCGCCGTGGACAAGTCGAGCGCATTTCGCATGGACCCGGCGGTGCCGCTGGTCGTCCCCGAAGTGAATCCCGCCACGCTCGAGAAGCATCGAGGGATCGTGGCCAATCCCAACTGCGTCGCCATCCCGCTGAGCATCGTGCTGGCCCCCCTGCAGCGCGCGTACGGGCTGCGCCACGTGACCGCGGCGACCTACCAGGCCGCCACGGGGGCCGGACTGGGTCTGGCAGACGAGCTCGAAACCCAGGCGCGGGATGACGCGGCGGGCGTTACCCCGACCGCCCGCCTGTACCCGCATGTCCTCCATGGCAATGTGGTGCCCGGGGGCTGGACGATGGAGGGCGACGACACCGAGGAAGAGGTCAAGGTCATCGCCGAGACCCGCAGGGTCCTCGACGCACCCGAGCTGGCCATGAGCGTGACCACGGTGCGCGTCCCGGTGGCCGTCGGCCACAGCGCAGCGGTGTGGGTCGAGCTCGACGAGGCGGCGGACCCCGACGACGTGCGCGCGCTGCTCCGAGGATCGCCCGGGATCATGGTCGTCGACGACCCCGGTACGCAGCGCTACCCGATGCCGCGTGCAGTGGCCGGCACCGACGACGTGCAGGTGGGGCGGATCCGGCGCGATCCCGGGCGTGAGCACGGCATCGCGCTGTTCTTCAGCGCCGACAACCTTCGCAAGGGCGCGGCGACCAACGCAGTCCAGGTCGCCGAGCTGTTGCTCCGCGAGCGCTGAGCGCACCACGAATGGACCGCTTGGGCATGCCCCGCGTGGTGCACTAAACTCCGCCAATGGTGGCGACGACCGAAGAGGTCCTCGAGCTCCACGGGCGGGTGCGCGAGTGCACCGCGTGCCCCCTGCACCTCACTCGCATCCAGGCGGTGCCCGGGTACGGGCCGGTCACCGCCCGCGTGATGGCCGTGGGCGAGGCTCCGGGCGAGAACGAGGACCGGGAGGGCAGGCCCTTCGTCGGCGCGGCCGGCCGGCTGCTGACCAGCCTCCTCGAGTCGGCTGGGCTCGATCGACGCGACATCTACATCACCAACATCGTGAAGTGCCGGCCACCGCGCAACCGCGATCCCGAGCCGACTGAGGTCGATGCCTGCAGTCACTTCCTGGATGAGCAGATCGAGCTGCTCCAACCGGACGTGATCCTGCTGCTCGGGCGTCACGCGCTGACGCGACTGCTTCCCGGTGCAGGCGGGATCTCGCGCCTCCACGGAGAGCGCGTGCGTCACAACGACCGCGTCTTCGTTCCCCTGTACCACCCGGCTGCGGCGCTCTACAACGGCGGCCTCAAGGAGATCCTCGAAGCCGACATGCGGCGCGTCCGCGGATACCTGGCCGACGCTGAGGCCGCGAGGGCCCGGCGGGCGGGGGGCGCCTCCGCGTCGGAGCTGCGCAAGGTTGCGGCGGCGGCCGGCGGTGACCAGATGGATCTCTTTTGATCGACGCGCCCAGCTCGGCACAGCTCACGCTGATTCCGCTCGGCGGCCTCGGCGAGATCGGCCGCAACATGCTCGCGCTCAGCTGCGGCGATGACATCGTGGTGATCGACACCGGCCTGATGTTTCCCGAGCAGGAGATGCTCGGCGTCGACCTGGTGATCCCGGACATCCACTGGCTCCAGGAGCGGGTCGCGAACATCCGCGGCATCGTGTTGACGCACGGTCACGAGGACCACATCGGTGCGCTTCCATATGTGCTGCCGCGTCTTCCGGTACCGGTGTACGGCACTGCGCTGACCCTCGGCTTCCTGCGCAACAAGCTGCGCGAGCACGGCCTCATCGAGACCACCGAGCTGAACACGGTGCGTCCCGGCGATTCGCGCACGCTCGGGTGTTTCGAAGTCGAATGGGTGCACGCGACCCACTCGATCCCGGACGCATGCGCGCTGGTGGTGCGCACCCCCGCCGGGGTCATCGTCCACTCCGGCGATTTCAAGATCGACAGCACACCGGTTCAGGGAGAGCCGCCGGACCTCGCGCGGCTCGCGCGCGTCGGCGACGACGGCGTCCTCCTGCTGCTCAGCGACAGCACCAACGCCGAGCAGGAGGGGACGACGCCGAGCGAGCGCACTGTCGGGGAGGGGCTCGCGCCCATCTTCGCGGCGGCCCAGGGGCGGATTCTGATGGCGACGTTCGCCTCCAACATCTCGCGTCTGCAGCAGGCGATCAACGCCGCGCAGGCGTGCGGGCGGCGCTGTTTCATCGTCGGACGGTCGATGCTCAAGAACATCAAGGTCGCCGAGGAGCTCGGCTACCTGCACGTGCCCCCGGGCACCTTCGTGACACCGAAGGAGCACGAACGCATGCCTGACAACGAGCTCGCGATCCTCTGCACGGGGGCACAGGGAGAACCGTTGTCGGCGCTCGTGCGCATCGCCGCAGGCGAGCACCGCATGGTCAGCCTGCGCGAGGCGGACACCGTGATCATCAGCGCAAACCCCATTCCGGGCAACGAGGAATCGGTGCACCGGACGATCAACAACCTGTACCGCCGCGGTGCTCGAGTTTTCAACTCCTCGCGCCACGGTGTCCATGCATCCGGGCACGCGAGTCGTGAGGAGCTCAAGCTGCTGCTCACGCTCACGCGGCCGCGGTACTTCATCCCGGTGCACGGTGAGTACCGCCACCTCGCGCTGCACGCGGCCCTGGCGCGATCGGTGGGCATCCCGGCGGAACGGGTCCTCGCCATCGACAACGGCACCGTGATCGCGATCGATGAGCACGGGGTTCGGGTCACCGGCGAGCGGGTGCGGACGGGCTATGTCTACGTCGATGGGCTCAGCATCGAAGAGGCCGGCGACGTCGTGTTCCGCGATCGCCAGCAGCTCGCCCAGGACGGTGTGATCCTGGTGGTGCTGACCGTCGAGCGATCGAGCGGGATGGTGGTCGCAGGTCCCGATCTCGTCTCCCGCGGCTTCGTCGCCGACGACGCCGACGCGCTCTTCGACGAGGCGCGCGAGCATGTGCTGTCGCTCGTGTCCCGCCTCACCCCCGACGCCGGATACACCGCGTGGCAGGGGGCGATCCACGAGGGCCTCTCGCGGTTCCTCTACAAGAAGACGAAGCGGCGGCCGCTCATCCTGCCGTTGGTGACGGAGGTCTGAGGCTCCAAAGAGAGTCTCCACGACAACACATTCGTGTAGTATGGGCACGGATGTTCGCCGTGCGCCGCCTGGTTGTCCCGCCCGAGCCGGCACCCGCCGCCGCATTTGCGACGGTCGATTTGCTGATAGCATCGGGCCGAATCCAGGGGCCACGGTAGCCCGTCTTCCACGCGTTCCACATCGAGTTCACGAATGGCTCGCTCCGCCCCAACCCGTCCAACGCGAAAGCGCACGCCGTCGAAGCGTCCGCCGTCGCGCTCGCGAGCGCGCGCCTCGACGTCGTCCCGCTCTCCGTTGCTCCATCGCGACCTCCGCCGTGAGCTGACGGGGATCGGAGCGATCGGAGCGGGGCTCATTCTGGCTGCGGTCCTGATCCTCCCGGGAGGTGGGGCGGTGGCGGGGCCGGTGCACGACGGCCTCTTCGGCGCGTTTGGAATCGGAGCCTGGATCGGCGTCGCCGGCCTGATGCTCACCGGTGCGCGCCTGTGCGTGACCCCCGAGTGGAGAGCCGGCACCCTCGCGGCGCTCGGCAGCGCCGTCGCGATGGTCGCGCTCCTCGGGTTGACCGGGATGATCGGGCCGGCGGATGCGGGCGCCCTGGGGCGCTGGATCGGCTCGGGCGTCGAGCGCATCCTTGGGGGCGCGGGCGCGGGCGCGGCCCTGATCGTCGTCGCGTTCCTTGGCGTCATCCTCGCCACCGACCTCCGGACCGGCACCGTGGTCCGCGCCCTGGCGCGTTGGTTCGCCGCCGAGGGCGAGGGTCTGCGCCGCGACCGCTCGACGGCCGCGTCAGGCACCCATGGTCGGGTGTTCCCGGGGTCCTCGACCGAGCCATCGCGCGAACTCACCGGCGTGCCGATGGTGCTGCCCTTCGACCCCCCCAAGACGGCCGCACCCCCCGTGACCGCCTTCCTCGACCCCGAGGAGCCACAGGCGACCGGTGAGGATCTCGGCGAACACGGCTTCACACGCGAGTTCGAAGGCGTTCCGGCTGTCCCGGGCGATGCGTCGGCGGCGCTGATCGGCCCGGTTCCGGACGTCGGCATCGGTCACGCCGTGATGATCAGCGACGAGCCGGACAAGGTCTGGGTGCTGCCAACTCCGGACCTCCTCGACACGATCACCGGCAAGCGCGAGCGCCTCGCCGCGGAAGTTCGCGCCACGGGTGACAAAATCGTGAGCACGCTGCAGTCGTTCGGCATCGAGACCCGCATCGTCGGCGCCAACAGCGGGCCGACCGTGACGCAGTACGAGCTCCAGCCGGCGGTCGGTGTCCCGGTGCGTCGAATCCTGGGATACCAGACCGACCTCGCGCTCGCGCTGGCCGCGCCGATCCGGATCCAGCCGTTCATCCCGGGGAAATCCGCCATCGGCGTCGAGGTTCCCAACAAGGCCGCGCAGCTGGTGAGCCTGAAGGAGACGATCGAGTCGCCCGCGTTCACCGACCGGCGCAACAAGCTGAGCGTCGCCCTCGGAGCCGACGTCAGCGGCCACCCCGTGATCGGCGACCTCACGCGCATGCCGCATCTGCTGATCGCCGGAGCGACCGGCAGCGGCAAGTCGGTCTGCATCAACGCGGTGCTCGGCGGCTTTCTGCTCCAGGCCACGCCCGCGCAGCTCAAGATGATCCTCATCGACCCCAAGCGGGTCGAGCTCTCCAACTTCGCCGACCTGCCCCACCTGCTGGTGCCGGTCGTCGTGGAACCCGAGGCGGCGGTGGCCTCGCTGCGCTGGGCGGTCAAGGAGATGGAGGAGCGGTACAAGCTCTTCGCATCCCACGCCGCGCGCAATATCGTGGCCTTCAACGAGAAGGCGCCAGGTCTCGGCGTTGCGCCGCTGCCGTACATCGTGATCGTCATCGACGAGCTCGCCGATCTGATGATGGTCGCGGCGGGGGAGATCGAGGACCTGATCTGCCGGATCGCGCAGCTCGCTCGTGCGGTGGGGCTCCACCTGATCGTCGCGACCCAGCGCCCGTCGGCGGACATCATCACCGGGCTCATCAAGGCCAACATCCCGAGTCGCGTTGCCTTCGCCGTGTCGAGTGGCGTCGATTCGCGCGTCATCCTCGACGAGATGGGAGCCGAGAAACTCCTCGGCCGGGGCGACATGCTGTACCTGCCCATCGACGAGGGCAAGCCGCGGCGGCTTCAGGGAGCATTCGTCAGCGATCGCGAGCTGGACACACTGATCGGCCACTGGAAGCTGCAGGGAAAGCCGGACTACCAGGAGGAGATCTTCACGGTCGAAGCGACCGTTTCCTGGGCGCGCGACGCGTCGAAGCGCGATCCGCTCTTCGCCAAGGCTGCGCACACGGTCGCCGCAGAAGGGCGTGCGGCCGCGTCGCTCCTCCAGCGCAAGCTCAGCGTGGGATACACGCGCGCCGCGCGTCTGATCGACCAGCTCGCCGAGCACGGTGTGGTCGGTCCCTTCGAGGGCAGCAAGTCACGCGACGTTCTCCTGGATGTGTTCCAGGTCGACGAGCTGCTCGCCGACCTGGGCGACGAGTAAGAGCGGGTCCTGCTCGGCGTCCGTGCTCCGCCCGGGCGCGCCCCTGCCCCGCGTCGCGGGTCGCTATCCTCATCACTCATGGCGCAGGACCACAGCTTCGACGTCGTCAGCGAGTTCGACCGCCAGGAGCTGGTCAACGCCGTCGACCAGGCCCGGCGCGAGATCACGACCCGCTACGACTTCAAGGGGATCACTGTCGAGATCACCCTCGAGGACGAGACCATCACGCTCTTGACCGGGACCGACGCGCAGCTCAAGTCCATCATCGACGTCCTCCAGAGCAAGGCCCACCGGCGGGGAATCGATCTCAAGGTCCTCGACCCCCAGAAGGCCGAGCCGGCGGCGAAGGGCAATGTGCGCCAGGTGGTCAAGCTCCGCAAGGGGATCGGCGAGGAGCTCGCCCGCGACCTCACCAAGCGCATCCGGGGCCAGCATCCCAAGGCCCAGGTTCGGACCCAGGGCGACCAGCTGCGGGTCTCGAGCAAGGACAAGGACGAGCTCCAGGGGGTGATCCAGCAGCTCCGCGACCTCGACCTCGACGTTCCCCTGCAGTTCACCAACTACCGGTGACCTGGCGCGGCCCGGACTGCGATCCGCATTCACGCGGCCCCGCGGGCTGACCGGTGATCGGAGTGTCCACGCCGGACCGTGGCTCCGACGAGCGCTTCCCGACGCTGCTCGCGGCTTTCCCCGAGGCAGCGCTGCTCGGACGAGCGCTCGGCCAGGCGGGTCTCACCATCGCCGTTGCCGAATCGTGCACCGGCGGGTTGCTCGGCGCCGCGCTGACCGCGGTTGCCGGATCCTCGGCGTACGTCCGTGGCGGGGTGATCGCATACGCGGACGACGTGAAGGCCGAGCACCTCGGCGTCGGGCGCCACCTGCTCGCGACCCACGGTGCGGTGAGCGCTGAGGTCGCCGGGGCGATGGCTTCGGGTGCGCGGCTGCGATTCGACGCAGGCCTGGGCGTTGGCATCACCGGGGTCGCCGGTCCGGACGCGAGCGAGCACAAGCCGGCAGGGCTGGTGTTCGTGGCCGTCGCCGATGGGGCGACCACACGGGTGATCCGGCTCGACGAGGACCACGGCCGCGAAGCGAACCGCGCGCGTGCCGTCCAGGCAGCGCTTCGCCTCTGCGAGGACGTCGTCCGGGAGATCACCGCATCCGCTCCGGTGGGTCCGTGAGATCGCTGAGTCGCGGCGCCGTCTCGGGGTTCCCGAAGCGCCGACTTCGGGCTTGTCACGTCCTCGCGAAGGTTGTACAGTACAAATGTTCGCCCCACCCGGTGAGCCCGGACGCGTCGCCCGTCGCGACCCCTCTACGGCATCCCCGCCGCATCTCCAACCAATTCCACCAACCCTTGGAGTACAGCTTTGACGAACACACTGGCAAGTCGTACCATCGAGACTGTCGAGCCGGTCGTAGAAGTGAACGGGCGGCGTGCTCGAGCGCCCCGTGACGAGAGGAGTGAGCCGGTGACGACTGAGCGGGATCGGGCGCTGCAGACAGCGCTCGGACAGATCGAACGAGCCCACGGAAAGGGAGCGATCATGCGTCTCGGCGACGTACATGCTCAGCACATCGACATCATCCCGACCGGTGCATTGACCCTGGATATCGCGCTCGGGGTCGGCGGCATCCCGCGCGGCCGCATCGTCGAGGTGTACGGCCCTGAGTTGTCCGGCAAGACGACGCTCACCCTGCACATCATCGCCGAGGCGCAGCGTCGCGGTGGCGTCGCGGCGTTCATCGACGCGGAGCACGCGCTCGATCCGCAGTACGCGTCCCGCATCGGAGTGAACACCGAGGAGTTGCTGATCTCGCAACCCGACACCGGTGAGCAGGCCCTCGAGATCGTCGAGGTCCTGGTGCGGAGTGGCGCCGTCGATGTCGTGGTCATCGACTCGGTCGCCGCCCTGGTGCCAAAGGCCGAGATCGACGGCGAGATGGGGGACAGCCACGTCGGATTGCAGGCCCGGCTGATGTCTCAGGCAATGCGCAAGCTGACAGCCGCGATCAGCCGCTCCAACACGTCGGTGATCTTCATCAACCAGCTCCGCGAGAAGATCGGCGTGATGTTCGGCAACCCCGAGGTGACCACCGGCGGCAGGGCGCTGAAGTTCTATGCCTCGGTGCGGATGGACATTCGCAAGATCGACTCGATCAAGCAGGGCCTCGACGTGGTCGGCAGCCGCGTCAAGGTCAAGGTTGTCAAAAACAAGGTGGCGCCGCCATTCCGTTCGGCTGAGTTCGACATCCTGTACAACGAGGGCATCTCATACGCCGGGAGCGTGCTCGATATGGGAATCGACGCGCACATCATCGACAAGAGCGGTGCCTGGTTCTCCTACGGGGACATGCGCCTCGGACAGGGTCGCGAGAACGTGCGCGACTTCCTGCGCCAGAACCCCGACCTGATGGAGGAGGTGGCGGCGAAGGTGCGCATCGCCGCGCTCCCGGAACCGGTGCTCCACGACGCCGTCGTCGAGTTGAACGGCGAAGTGCCGCCCCTGCCCGCGCCGATCGCCTGACACGCGCGGACCCGCGATCGTGAGGGCGCCGTCCCCACCCACATCTCCTGAGAGTGCTGACGCCGCGGAGGATGCCGCCTTGCGCATCCTTCGTGGCGCCGGCCAATCCACGGTATCCCTGCGGCGCAAGTTGGAGCGACGCGGATACACCGTTGAGGCCGCCGCCGAGGCAGTCCGACGTTGTGCGTCGTCCGGGTATGTCGACGACGCGGCGATGGCTGTATCGGTGGCGGCACGGCATCGTCGCGCCGGACACGGCCGGGCTCGCGTTGCCGCCGATCTGAAGGCGAAAGGTGTCGCCGCGGAACACATCACCGAGGCGCTCGACGGCCAGAACGACACTGAGGAAGCCGCCGCGATGGCGGTTGCCCGGCAACTCTGGGAGCGCACCGCGACATCTGGAACGCGTGACCAGCGGGCGCGGATGCGTGTCGCCGGTGCGCTCCAGCGTCGCGGCTTTTCGGCGTCGCTCATCGTCCGGGTGCTGCGCGGATTGACCTGACTGTCAGACTCGATCGATGGAATACACGCATCTCGGCCGTTCCGGACTGTCAGTCAGCCGCCTGTGCCTCGGCACGATGAACTTCGGCCCGGAGACCGACGAGGCGACATCCCACCAGATCATGGACGCGGCGCTTGACGCCGGCCTCAACTTCTTCGACACCGCCAACGTGTACGGGTGGAAGAAGGGCGAAGGCCTCACCGAGCAGATCATCGGCCGGTGGTTCGCGCAGGGAGGAGGACGTCGCGAGAAGGTCGTCATCGCAACCAAGCTCTATGGATCGATGAGCGACTGGCCCAACGACACGTTCCTCTCGGCTCGCAACATCCGCAGCGCGTGCGAAGGCTCGCTCCGGCGCCTCCAGACCGACCACATCGATCTCTACCAGATGCACCACGTCGACCGGAGCACGCCGTTCGACGAGATCTGGGAGGCGATGGAGGTGCTGGTCCAGCAGGGCAAGGTGATCTACGTCGGCTCCTCGAACTTCGCCGGCTGGACGATTGCGCAGGCCCAGGAGGCGGCGAAGACCCGTCACTTCCTCGGGCTCGTCAGCGAGCAGTGCCTCTACAACCTCGTCGAGCGTCATGTTGAGGAGGAGGTGGTCCCTGCTGCGCGGCACTACGGCGTCGGCATCATCGCGTGGAGCCCGTTGATGCGCGGTCTGCTCGGCGGCATCCTCGCCAAGCAACGCGACACCGGCCGCTCGGCGTCGGAGATCACACAGAACCTCCTCGCCAAGCACCGCGACAAGATCGAGCGGTACGAGGCGTTCTGCGCCCGGCTCGGTGAGCATCCGTCGGCGGTGGGGCTTGCGTGGTTACTGGCCCAGCCGGGCGTCACCGGGCCGATCGTCGGCCCGCGAACCATCGATCAATTCCAGAGCAATCTCCACGCCGTGGACGTCCACCTGGACGATGCGGCGCTCGAAGAGCTTGACGCGATCTTTCCCGGACCCGGACCGGCCCCCGAAGCCTGGGCCTGGTAGCGATCAGGCGCCGGCGGCGGACGCGGCCGCGTTGCGCTCGTAGCGCACCACGGGGCCGAGGATGATGAACGTCGCGGTCGACAGCAGGAGTCCGAGGATCACCAGCCCGTCGATGTAGAGCAGGTGCGCCGCAAACCCGCCGATGACCGCACCGAGCGCCCCGCCGCCCGCCAGCGCGACCGTGTAGAACGACATGAGCGCCGATCGATCCGCACTCAAGCTCTCCGAGCAGTCCGCCAGGTAGGTCACCGCGGCGGGGCCGAACCCCGCCAGCCAGAGGATGCCGAGCACCAGGAAGGGCACGATCAGCAGCATGCCGACGATCTGCAGGTGATTGATGGCGAAGAGCGCGGCCATGGTCAGCCAGGCCCCGGGGACGGCTCGGCGCATCACCACGGCAGGACCGAGCCGGGAGACGAACGGAGTCCACAGCACGATCCCGATCAGGAAGACTGCGATCCAGCCGATCAGGAACAGGCCGATGATTCGGACGTCGAAGTGGTGGATCAATGACTGCGACCCCGTGGCGTGGCGTCGCAGCAGCGCGGGCAGATTGGCGACGAACGCGCCGATGAGCGCGAACGACATGATCCAGGCGGGCAGGAAGGTGCGCATCGGGCCAGGCCCGATGGCGGCTTGAAACACGACCCGAATGGGGTGAACCGGCAGAGGAGGAATGCGCGGAACAAGCACCAGGCACACGATCGCCGCGAGGGCGTACAACCCCGCGAGCAGGATGAACGCGCCCCGGTGCAACCCGTAGTACGAGACTGACCCCAGACCGAACCCGCCCGCATAGCCGATCAGCGTCGAGGCCTCGAACGCGCCGCTCGCGCCGGCACGGCGGCGCCGATCGCCGGACGTCGCGGCCGCGACGGTCCCCAGCGCAACCGGGACGAAGGCAGCGGCGCCGAGACCCTCGAGCATCCGCGCTCCGCCCAGCTGAGCCGGTCGCACTCCGAAATAGAGCAGCAACACCGCCACGACGCACACGAGCGGCCCGGCAACCAGGAATTTCCGGCGGCCGAAGCGATCAGCGTAGCGAGCGAGGATCGGGGCGAAGATCATCTCGGTCAGCGCCTGAGACGCACCGACCAGACCGATGGCGACTCCGCTGGGCGTGCCGTGTGCCAGGTCGCTGATCCTGAACTGGACGGCAACGCCGGCCCCGACCGCCCCGACGCGGAGCAGACCACTGGCAACGAGCAACGCACCAATCGCTCGCGGGCCCGTGTTGCGCAGCTGATCATCGCCGGGTGCCTCGAGCACGCTGGCGACCTCCCGGTCGGTCACGCTCCTAGGGTAGCCCGCCACGGCGCATTGATCGAAACATGCGGGTAACCCCTTCGCCTCGTACAATGACACCGTCTTCCGTCGTGAACGACCGGCCAGAAGCGGGCCGGCCCCGACCGGATCGTCGAGACGCTGTGGGTCTCGCCCCGGTCCCTTTCCCGACGTGGGGCGTTCCAAGCAGGGCGCATCGCGCCCGACCTCCGAGGTTCCATCCCATCGGCATCGAGATCCTTGCCCTGGTAGGGCTGGTGATTGTTGCGGCCGCGTTTGCGGCTGCAGCTCTTATCTACGCGCGCAAAACGGTATCGCAAAGCCGTATCACGCACGACGCCGATGCCGAACGTCGTCTCGATCAGGTCCGCGCCACCGAACAGGAAGCGAAATCGGTGCTGCTGGCCGCAAAGGAGGAGGCGGCACGACGTCGCGACGAGGCGGAGGCGGAGGTTCGCGATCGCCGGGCGGAGATCGCACGGCTCGAGCAGCGCACCAACCAGCGCGAGGAAGGGCTCGAGCGCCGGCTCCGTGAGCTCAACTCGAACGAGCAACGCCTGACCCGGCGCGAAGCCGAGCTCGAGACCTTGCGCCAGACGGTTGAGGAGGAAAGGGCTCTGATCACGAAAGAGCTCGAGCGGGTCGCCGCACTCTCCGAACAGGAGGCCCGCGTCGAGGTCGTGCGCAGCGTCGAGGGCGAGCTGGTCCCGGAGATCGCCGAGCGCATCCGTCAGGCAGAGGCGCAGGTGCGTGAGGAGGCCGCGGAACGCAGTCGCGAAATCCTCATCGCCGCGATGCAGCGCCAGGCGTCCGAGCAGAGCGGCGAGGCGTCGGTCACCGTCGTCCATCTTCCCTCTGACGAGCTCAAGGGCCGAATCATCGGCCGCGAGGGCCGCAACATCCGCGCGCTGGAGGCGGCGACGGGTGTGGACGTCATCGTCGACGACACCCCTGAGGCAATCGTGCTCAGCTCGTTCGATCCGGTCCGGCGCGAGATCGCCCGAGCAACGCTCGAACGTCTCTTCAGCGATGGGCGGATCCATCCCGCGCGGATCGAGGAGATGGTCGTCAAAGCCCGCAACGAGCTGGCGCAACAGATCAAGCACGAGGGCGAGCAGGCGTGCCAGGACATCGGGCTCACCAATGTGCATCCCGAGCTGGCCCGGTTGCTGGGGACGCTGCGATACCGCAACTCCTACGGCCACAACGTGCTCTCGCACAGCCAGGACACCGCGTCGATCGCCGGGATGATCGCGGCCGAGATCGGGTTCGACGAGCAGATCGCCAAGGAAGCCGCGCTCTTCCATGACATCGGGAAGGCGGTCGAGCACGATGTCGACGGCCCGCACGCGATCGTCGGGGGCGAGATCCTCGCTCGCCTCGGCCGCCCGGCGGCGGTGGTGCAGGCCGTTCGGTCGCACCACTACGACGAGGAGCCGCGGTCGCCCGCCGCAGCCATTCTCATGACCGCAGATGCCATCAGCGCCGCGCGACCGGGTGCCCGCAGGGAGTCGCTCGCCTCCACGATCAAGCGGCTCGAACGCATCGAGGCGATCTCGAACGAGTTCCGCGGCGTCGAGCGCAGCTTCGCGGTGCTCGCCGGCAAGGAGCTCCGCGTTCTCGTCAAACCGGACGAGATCAGTGACGACGAGGCGCAGATCATGGCTCGCCAGATTGCCAAGCGCCTGCACGGCGAGGGCAGTTACAGCGGCCGCGTCAAAGTGGTCGTCCTGCGCGAAACGCGCAGCGTTGAGTACGCGAAGTAACGATTGCATCGCGCCCGCCCGTGCTCCGCGCTGCGGAGGGCGACAATCGCGGCCGATAATGACCACGTCCTACTCACCGCCCTCACATGACGCCGCATCTGTGACACCCCCTTTGGAAATTCTCAAAGTCTCAGCAACGAGCAAGCCGGTCGCGGTCGCAGGCGCGATCGCCGGTGTGGTGCGCACCCAGAAGCGGGTCGAGGTCCAGGCGATCGGCGCCGGGGCGATCAACCAGGCGATCAAGGCGATCGCCATCTCGCGCGGCTATGTCGCCCCCGGCGGGCTTGACCTGGTCTGCATCCCGTCGTTCATCGACATTTCGATCGACGGCGAGGAGCGCACCGGAATCCGTCTGGTCGTCGAAGTCCGCTAGCGTCGACCGGCGAGCCCCGATGGTCGCCAGGGCACACTGCTAGGCTTCGACGATGCCAACGCCGGTACCGATCCTGAGCAACTCCGCACGGGGGTTCAGGCCGCTCCCATTGATCGCGCGCGCCCCGCGCCGGGAGCCTCAGGTGCCCGTACTCGGCCGGGCCCCTCGGGTGCATCTCTGGCACATCGGATGTCAGATGAATGACGCCGATCGCGAGGAACTGGGAGCCCA
Organism: Candidatus Dormiibacterota bacterium; assembly: GCA_963777445.1. Classification (GTDB taxonomy): domain Bacteria; phylum Chloroflexota; class Dormibacteria; order Aeolococcales; family Aeolococcaceae; genus Palsa-851. Next base: position 57,765 of record CAVZQR010000006.1, read on the forward strand.
GATCGCTGACATCGGCTGCATCCCGGAGACCGCGCTCGACAACTCCGACATCGCCGTGCTGATCACGTGCACCGTCCGCGCCAACGCAGAGCAGAAGGTTTTCGGGAAGTTCCGCGAGCTGATCCCCTGGAAGCGGGCCCGCCCCGGTCGGGCGATCGCGCTCACCGGGTGCATGGCGGTGGAGCACGGCGAGGCGTTGCTCGGCAGGCTCCCCGAGCTCGACTACGTCTTCGACGTCCGTGAGCCTGACGGCTTCCTCGCCAAGCTCCAGGCACTGCACGCCCCGAATCTCGATGGGCCGGTGATCGTGCCCGCCTCCGACCGGCTCAGCGCCTACGTTGCGGTCATGGGTGGCTGCAACGAGATGTGCACGTACTGCATCGTCCCCTTCGTTCGCGGCCGCGAGCTCAGCCGGCCGCTCCCCGAGGTGGTCGAGCACGTCGAGCGCCTGGTCGCTCAGGGTGTCCGCGAGGTGACCCTGCTCGGACAGAACGTGAACTCGTATCACGACCAGCCGCACCGCGCCCGCCTCCCCGAGCTCCTCGCCGCCGTCGACGCGGTCCCGGGGTTGTGGCGGCTGCGATTCCTGACGTCCCATCCGCGCAACGCCGTCCCCGAGCTGTTCGCGGCGATGCGCGACCTTCCAACCGTCTGCGAGCAGCTCCACCTCCCGGTGCAGGCGGGTGATGACAACCTGCTCCGGCGCATGCGCCGGCTCTACAGCGTCGAGGAGTACCGCGCCAAGATCGAGTCCGCAGTCGGGACGGTGGGACCCCGGCTGGCGCTCAGCACCGACATCATCGTCGGGTTCTGCGGTGAGACCGAGGCGGAGTTCGCCGGCACCGAGGCGCTCATGCGCGACCTGCTGTTCGACACCGTCCACCTCGCCGCCTACTCGGTCCGCCCCGGGACGGCAGCTGCCCGCAGGGACGACGACGTCCCGCAGCACGAGAAGAAGGCCAGGCTGAACCACCTCCTCGCCGTGCAGCGGGAGATCGCGGCAGAGCGCAACGCACGCTACGTCGGCTCCGATGTCGAGATCCTGGTCGACGGCATCGCTGAAGACGGCAGGCCGTACGGCCGGACCAGGGAGAACAAGGTCGCGTGGCTTCCGCCGGGCGCGGCGGTCCCCGGTGAGTTGCACACCGCACAGGTGGTCGCGTCCAGCGCATGGCAGTTGCACGTGCAGCCGGCCGGCAAGGCGGCGTGAGAACGAGCTCGAAAGTTCGGGCTCCGCACCTCATCGCGGCGGTGCCAGCGGCACCTCGCACAACGCTCGACCTCGAGACGGCCGGCGACACGCCGATCCTCCGCGAATACCGCGCCGTCAAGGCCGATCATCCCGACGCGATCGTCCTGGCTCGGCTCGGCGACTTCTTCGAGATGTTCGGCGCGGACGCACTGATCGCCGCGCCGATTCTCGGTGTGCAGCTGACCGGCCGTGGCTTCGGGTCGGCCGGGCGGCTCCCCATGTGCGGCGTGCCCCACCAGGCGGTCGTCCAGCACATTCGCAAGCTCCTCGACGCCGGCCAGCGGGTCGCCATCTGGGACCAGATGGGAGAGGTCGTCTCCGGCAGGCTGGTGCGGCGTGAGGTGACGCGCGTGCTGAGCCCCGGGATGGTGGTCGAAGCCGAGCTGCTCGACCCGGCCGCGGTGTCGCGCTGCGTCGCGCTCTTCGCGTCGCGCGGTCGTGTCGGTGTTGCCGCATTCGATCCCAACACCCAGCATCTGGAGCTGTTCGAGGTCGCCGGGGACCTGGGCGGCGCTGCGGTCGCCGACGAGCTGGGGCGCCTCGACGCCAGCGAGCTGCTCGTCGAGGACGCGACGCCGATCCCGGCGTCGCTCGGGGCGCTCGCGAGGGTGACTCCCCTCGCCGCCGCCGTCTTCGACACGACACGGGCGGAAGAGCGTCTGCGCCGCGCGACCGGTGCGGTCTCCCTCGACGGCCTGGGCGTCGCCGCGGTCCCGGTGTCCGTGCGGGCGGCGGGTGCCGTCCTTGCCTACTGCGAGCGTGCCCATATCGTCATCAGCCAGGACCTGCTCCGGATCGCGATCCGCCCGGCCGAGGGCGCCATGCGCCTCGATGCGCACACTCGCACCAACCTCGAGCTGTTCACGCGGCTCGGCGAGCGCGGCGGCTCGCTGCTGCAGCTCCTGGACGCGACCCGGACACCGATGGGCCTGCGCCTGCTCCGCGCCCGACTGCACGAGCCGCTCACGGATGTGGAGCAGATCACACGACGCCTCGACTCGATCGAAGCGCTGCTCGCCGATCGCGAAGCACGCCGGCATCTGCGCGAGGCGCTCGGCGGGATGCGCGACCTCGAGCGCCTGGTGGCGCGCTGCGTCCAGCGAATGGCCGCGCCGCGGGACCTCGGGGCGGTTCGCGATGCTTGCACGGCGCTCGATGCGACCCGAACGGCGGCTCGAGCGCTCGCGCCGGCAGCCGAGATCGCCGAGGCCACCGAGCGCTGCCGGGCGCCCGACGGGCTCGCCGACAGCCTGCGTGCGCTGCTCTGCGACGACCTCCCGGCCGGCGCGAGCGATGGCGGGGCGATCCGGCCGGGCGCGGACGCGGACCTGGACGCCCTCCGCGCGGCCGGAAGCAATGCCCGCGCGTACCTCGCGGCGCTGGAGGCGAGCGAGCGGGAACGAACCGGGATCCGGTCCCTGCGCGTCGGCTACAACCGGGTCTTCGGATACTTCATCGAGGTGCCGAACGCGCATCGCGATCGCGTCCCCGACGACTACTCGCGAAAGCAGACGCTTGCCGGCGCCGAACGCTTCGTCACCCCTGACCTGAAGGAGCACGAGACCATCGTGCTGCACGCCCGCGAGCGTGCCATCGCCCGCGAGCAGGAGTTGCTCGCCGGGGTGGCGGCGCGGGTGGCGATCGAAGCCCGGGGTCTTGCCGACGCGGCGGCAGCGGTCGCCACGTTGGACGTCGCGCAGTCGCTCGCCACCGTCGCCGAGGACGAGCACTGGACTCGCCCGATTGTGGACACGTCGTCCAGCCTGTGGATCAGCGGCGGACGCCATCCGCTGGTGGAGCGCGTGCTCGGCCCCGGCAGGTTCGTGCCCAATGATGTGAGCCTCGACGACAGCGCGCGCATCATCGTCCTGACCGGCCCGAACATGGCGGGCAAGTCCACCTATCTGCGCCAGACCGCGAGCATCGTATTGCTCGCCCAGGTCGGTTCGTACGTCCCCGCGGACGAGGCCACCATCGGGGTGTGCGATCGCATCTTCACGCGAATCGGCGCGCACGACGACCTCAGCGGCGGACTCTCCACGTTCATGGTGGAGATGGCAGAAACTGCCGCGATCCTCCGCCAGGCAACGGGGCGGAGCCTCGTGATCCTCGATGAGATCGGCCGCGGCACCTCCACCTACGACGGTGTGAGCATCGCCCAAGCCGTGGTCGAGTACCTGCACGACGCGCCGCAGCTCAACTGCCGCACGTTGTTCGCGACCCATTTTCACGAGCTCACCGTGCTCGCCACCGCCCTGCCGAGGGTGCGCAATGCGCGCGTCGAGGTGGTCGAGGACGGCGCCGACATCACGTTCCTGCACCGGATCGTCCCGGGCGGGGCGGATCGGTCCTATGGCGTTCACGTCGCCAAGCTCGCGGGCATCCCGGGCGGCGTGCTGGTTCGAGCCCGGCAGCTGCTCGCCGCACAGGAACATGAACGCCCGCTGGGCGGGAATGGCGAGCACTCGTCCGACCAGCTCACCCTCTCGATCACGGAGCCGGGACCGAACCCGTTGATGAGCGAGATCGCCTCGCTCGACCTCGACGGGATGACGCCGATCGCCGCGCTCAACAAGCTCGCCGAGCTCCGCAAGAGGGCGTCGACATGATTGCCGCCGCCCCGATCCGGCGGCTCCCGCAGGTCGTGGCTGACGCCATCGCCGCAGGCGAGGTCATCGAACGGCCGGCGTCAGTGCTCAAGGAGCTGGTGGAGAACGCGCTCGACGCGGATGCCAGTCGCATTGACATCGCCATCGAGGGTGGCGGCCTCGTTCGCATCGTGGTGGCGGACGACGGGACCGGCATCGCCGCTGACGACCTGGGGCTCGCCGTCGAGCGCCACGCCACCTCGAAGATCGCCGTCGCTCGAGATATCGCGGGCGTGCGCACGCTCGGCTTTCGCGGTGAGGCGCTGGCAAGCATCGCCGCCGTGTCCGAGTTGCGTCTGACCACGCGGTCGCGCGGCAGCACGGCCGGAGCAAGCCTCCACGTCCGCAACGGTGAGCTGCTCTCGCGCGCCGCCGCGGCCAGCGGTCCGGGAACCCGCGTCGAAGTTTGCGAGCTCTTCGCCGCGTCGCCCGCGCGGCTTCGATTCCTGCGCTCGGTCGCGACCGAGGGGAGTGCCGCCGTTCGCGTCGCCGCCGACCTGGCGATCACGCACCCGGGCGTGGCGTTCACCTGCACCCACGATGGGCGCATGGTCCTGCGGACCGCGGGAGGCACGCTGCGCGAGACGCTTCGAGCCGTCATCGGCGCGCGCGCGGATCGCGACCTGCTCGATATCAACGCTCCTGGGCCGATCGCGGTCGGCGGTGCAATCTCCTCACCGCACGCGCACCGCGCATCGCGCAGTGGGCTCGTGCTCATTGTCAACAACCGCCTGGTCCACAACCGGGCGCTGCTCGCTGCCGTGGATGAGTCGTACCGAGGGCTGATTCCCGGCGGTCGCCACGGGTACGGCGTCGTCACCGTGGAGGTGTCCGCCGAGGCGGTCGACGTGAACGTGCACCCGGCGAAACGCGAGGTGCGATTCAGCGACGAGCGCGCGGTCTTCACCGCGGTGCAGCGCGCCTGCTGGGCCACGTTGCGCGCCGCGCCGGCGCTCGGCGCGGACGGCCACGTCCCGTCGGGGTTTGCCGGCGTGATGCTCGAGGTCCGCGACGGCGACCTCGACGTCCTCGGACGGCCGGCATCGCGCCTGCCACCGCAGACCGGCGGCCTTCGCGCGCCGCTGACGGTCACGGCGGGTGACCCGGTGACCACCGCCGATCCGTCGCAGACGCTCGAGGCCATGGAAGCGCTCGGCCAGGCGGGCAGCGGCTTCCTCGTCGCAACCGCCGGTGACGCGGTCGTGCTCGTGGACCCGCATGCGGCGCACGAGAAGGTGCTCTACGCCGATCTGCTCGAGCGCTGGCGCCGGCCCACACCCGACGCGGCCGGAGCACAGCTGCTGCTCATGCCCGTGGTGGTGGAGTGCGGCCCCGACACGGCATCGCGAGTTGCAGCCGAACATGACTTTTTCTCGCGCTGCGGTTTCGCCATCGAGCAGTTCGGCCCGGGCGCGGTGCGCTGCACGGCGGTGCCGCTGAGCGCCGCGGATACCGACCCGGAGGTGCTGGTCGGCGAGCTCCTCGAGGGTCTCGACGCGCGCGACGCCGGGACCGAGGAGCGACGTCACCGCCTTGCGGCCCTGGTGGCGTGCCACGCAGCGGTCCGCTTCGGCGACCGGCTCGACGTCGTCGCCCAGCAGCGGCTGCTCGACCAGCTGGTGGCGACGCCCGGGGGAACCACCTGCCCGCACGGCCGGCCGTCGGTGCTCATCCTCGATGACACCGTGCTCCGTCGGGCATTCCGGCGGCCGTCGCGATGAGCCACCCGATGCTGGTCGTCGTCGGGCCGACCTGCTCCGGCAAGACGGCGCTCGCCGTCGCCGCCGCCCAGGCGCTCGCGCCGGCGGAGATGCTCAATGCGGACTCCCGGCAGGTACGGCGCGGGCTTCGGGTCGGCACCTGTGCGCCCCGGCCGACCGAGCTGCACGGGGTGCGCTGCCACCTCCTCGACCTCTGCGACCCCGGCGAGACCTTCACGGTCGCCGACTGGCTCATGGCGGCGCGACGCAGCCTGGAGCGGCTCGACCGCGCGGGTGCGCGTGCCGTGGTCGCCGGAGGCACGGGCCTGTACGTCACCGCGCTGGTCGACGGCTTCGACCTCGCCCAGGTGCCGCCCGACCCCGTCCGGCGCGCCGACCGCTCCGAGCTTGCCGCCACGCCCGAAGGCCTGGCGTCACTTGCCGCTGAGCTTCGCGCGCGCGATCCGCGGGGCGCGACCGAGATCGACCAGCGCAATCCCCGACGGGTGATCCGAGCACTCGAGATCCTGGACGCCAAGGGCGGGTCGATCATCAGCGCGCGGCGGCGCAGCGCGCCCAGGCTCGCCGTCATGGTTGGACTCGACGTCGCTCGACCGGTGCACGTGCGCTGGATCGAGCACCGAATCGCCGGGATGTTCGACAGCGGCGGCATCCAGGACGAGGTGCGCTGGCTGCTCGCGCGCGGGCTCGATCGCGCCGTCATCGGCTCATGCGGCATCGGGTACAGCGAGGCGCTCGATCTCATCGAGGGCCACATCGATCTCGAGGCGGCGATGCAGGCGACCATGCGGCGAACGCTGCGCTACGCTCGAGCGCAGCGCACCTGGTTCCGTCGCGACGCGCGCCTCACGTGGTTCCGTCCGGATCTGATCAGCTTCGACGAGATGCTCGCCGGCGTCCTCGACCTGGTGGCGTCGGCCGAAGCGGGGGAGCCCTTTGCAGGAGGCGCTCCCTAGAACCAGAACATCCGTTTGCATTTTTTTGGTTCCCGTGCTACATTCCGGGTCGCCCAAGCTGGCTGGAGGATGTTTCAAAGCAATGCCTGACACCCTGAATCCGCGGCAGCGTCAAATCCTTGACTACCTTCGAGATCACAGCCGCGATCACTCATACCCGCCGACCGTCCGGGAGATCGGACGAGCCGTCGGCCTCAGTTCGTCCTCAACAGTCCAGAACCATTTGAACACGCTCGAGACGCGCGGATTCATCACACGTGACCCCGCGAAGTCGAGAACCGTCGAGATCGTCGACGCACAGGTCTCCCGTGGCCACAGCAACATCGTCAACCTCCCGTTGGTGGGCCGGGTCGCGGCGGGCACACCGGTTCTGGCCATCGAGAACGTCGAGCAGCACCTCAACGTCGGCACTGAGATCGCCGGAGGGGAGGACTCCTATGCCCTCACCGTCCACGGCGAGAGCATGATCGACGCGGGTATCCGCGATGGCGACATCGTGGTCGTCCGCCCGCAGCGTGAAGCTCCCGCGAACGGCACGATCGTGGTCGCGCGGATCGAAAACAGCGATACGGGCGAAAGCGAGGTCACGGTCAAGCGCTTCTTCCGGGAGTCCGGACGCATCCGCCTCCAGCCGGAGAACAGCACGATGGCCCCGATCTACGCGCGCGATGTGCACCTCGAGGGCGTCGTCGTCGCGGTCATCCGCCTCCTGACGTAGGCGCCGAAACGGCGGACCGTTTCCGCTAACCCTGCGGGCCGCCTCCGATGTTCTCCAGGGACAGTCGCGGGAGTGAGCCGAGGTACGCGTCAAGCGCGGCTGCGAGCTCCGAGCTGGCCTGCCCGTGCACCGTGACCCGCGTCCCACCGAGATCGTCGGCAACGGCGCTGATGGCGAGGTCCGGGCGATTGTCGATCAGCAGCGGCACACCCGGGAGCAGCGCGAGCGGCAGGAGCAGGATGAGCATCGGGGTCACGGCGGTGAGGATGAGCACCGCGAGGACGATCGCCAGGCCCAGGAGCACCGCCACGTCGCCGCCGTAGCGCCGGCGCTGCTGCGGCCGGAGCACCAGGTAATTGGGCCCCCGCTCGGCGACCGCGATGCCCGGCATCTTACGTTGGGCGAACTCTCCGAGCACATCACCAGGAGGTTTTCCGGTCCGGAGTGAGAACTGGTAGGCGCGCGTTCGCAGGCGAGTGATCATTGGGCGCATGGCGTTGCTCCATTTGTACCGCGTCGCGACAGCACTGCGTGAGGTGCGATAGCGTTGAACGCCATGCCTCGCCCTCCGGCAACCGCTCCGAACGTGGATCCGCTGCTGCTGGGGCTGATGCTTCTGGTTGTCGCGACGTGGCTCCTGTTGGCGCGCCGCGCAGTCGAACCGGCGAGCCGCAGCAGGCGTGTATCGCTCGCCTCGGCCGTCCTGCTGCTCGGACTGGCTTGGGTGAGCCCCCTCGCCACCCTTGCGCAGCACTACCTGCTGTCTGCCCACCTGGCGCAGGTGCTCATCCTCATGGGGCCCGTGCCGGCGCTGCTGCTGCTCTCGCTCCCAAGAGATGCCGGGATTGCCCCTCGATCGGTCCCGCTGCCGCTCCGGCTTGCGGTCCACCCGATCGTCGCGATCATCGCCGTGAACGCCGGCTTTGCCGTCTGGCACGTGGCGCCCGTGTTTGACGCGGCGCTCGCGAACGGGTGGCTCTACGACCTCATGCAGACGACCCTGCTGCTCGTGTCGCTGCTCTTCTGGTGGCCGATCGTGACCCCATGCGCCCCGCCAGCCCGGACGCTCAGCGGCTTCGGGAAGCTGGGCTACATCGTGCTGGCAACGATCCCGCAGACGCTCGGCGGGTTGATCGTGGCGCTGGCAGGCCACGTGCTCTATCCGGGCTACGGTTCCGGGCCGCAACTGGTCGGGCTCGACGCGATGACGGATCAGCAGATCGCGGGAGCGAGCATCGCCCTCGTCAGCAAGATCGCACTCTTCGCCGCCTTCTGGGTGGTCTTCATGAACCTGCTCAGCAGCGGGTCCGACGGACGCGAGGACGACGGCGGCGGGGGTGGAGGTGGTTCGAGTCCAAGGCTCGACGCACCCCGTCCGCGTCCTTCAGGCCTCCCGCGGTGGCTCGATGACGTGGGCGACGGCCGCACCACCGACGAACCGGTGGCGCCGAGGCCCGTCAGGGTGCCGGCAGGGTCAGGGTCTCGCCAGGTCTGATCGACGCACTGCTCAGGTGGTTCGCCGACTCGATCTGCGTGATCGCCTGCTCGATGTTCGAGCCGGGGTACTGCGACGCGGCGATACCCCAGAGGGTGTCGCCGGCGTGGACGACGACTCGGGTATTCGTACTCGGCGATCCCGCGTAGGCGACGCCGCCGACGACGACGAGCCCGGCGGCTGCAGTGGCCACCACGAGGGCGAGCCGCGCCGGGCGGCTGAGGCGATCTGCCTGACGCGAGAAACGATTGGGGCCGAGGCTGTCCTGGATCATGTTCCTGCACCGAACGGATGTTCCATGTGGCTAGAGTACCAGGGAACGGATGTTCGAGTCAAGGACGAGGCTCGGGACGGCGCTCAGGTGCTCGCAGCCGGATAATCCCCGAGTGAGCGACCGCGCCATCAGGATCCGGGTCGGGGCACTGATCTGGCGTGACGAGGAGGTCCTCCTCGTCCGGCACGAGAAGGCCGGGCGCTCGTACTGGCTCGTCCCCGGTGGCGGCGTCGACACCGGCGAGACCATGGTTGCCGCGGCCACCCGTGAGCTCCTCGAGGAGACTGGCTACGACGTCGAGATCGGGCGTCTGCTCCTCGTGTGCGAGGCGATCGACCCGACGCCCGGCGGCCGGCACATCGTCAACGCCGTCTACGCGGGAACCGTTCGCGGCGGCGTGCTCTCCGTCGGTGTCGACGACAAGTCGCTCCGCGATGCGCAGTGGCAACCGCTCGAGGCGCTCAACGAGCTCGAGATGTATCCGCCCATCGGGGCGGAACTGCTTGCCTGCGCTCAGGAGAACGGCGCTGGCGCGGTGCGTGTCCTGGGTAACACCTGGCAGCCCTACGACGCCTGAGCCGTCGGGTCACGCCCGGGCGGCCACCTCGTCAAGGTAATCCCCAAGGCGACGATATGCCTCGCGTTTGCGGCGATCGGTGATCTCCGTATAGACCTTGAGCGTCTCGAGGGTGGCGTGACCGAGCACCTCCTGCACCAGGCGCACGTCGCCGTCGGTCGCCTCGAGCAGCGTCGTGGCCGCAGTGTGCCGGGCGGCGTGCGGCGTGCGCAGGTCGCTGAAGAGCTCGAACATCTCGGGGTCCACGCCCATCCGAGCGCGCAGCGCGCTCAGCGCCCGCCGCGCACCATCGGTGGTCAGTCGGTTGTGCGGCAGCGCGCGGCCGTTGGGCACATCGGCACGCGCGACACTGATGAACAGGGCAGGGGAGGGGTCAGGGCCGCGCATCTTGAGATAGTCGTCGACGGCGGCGAACGCGTCGTCGGTGCAGTACACAGTTCTGTATTTGCCACCTTTGCCCAGAACCCGGAATCCCTCGGGGCGGACGTCGCCGCGATCCAGGCCGCATGCCTCGGCGATGCGGCAGCCGGTGCTCAGGAGCAGGTGGATGAGCGCCCGGTCGCGCCGATCTCGGAGCGTCTCCCTGGGCAGGGCGGCGAGCAGTCGCGGCACGTGGTCGGTCGGCACCGGATGCGGATCACCGATCACGTAGCGAGGCACCGACACCTGACGGCTCAGCTCGGCCGCGATCCAGCCTTCGTCGTAGGCGTAGGCGAGAAAGCGTCGCAGCGCCACCAATGCGCGCGCGCGCGACCGCGGGTTGGGGAGCACATCGGCGAGCTCGATCTGATACCGGCGCAGCACGGGACGGTCGACCCCCGAGAGGAGGTCATCGGCGAGCGGACGCGTACGAAGGAACGCGACGAACTTGGCGAGATCCTGGCGATAGGCGCGCACCGTGGTGGCGGGTCGGTTGCGCTGGACGCGCAGCCAGTCGAGGAACTGCTCGACCTGGTCGGGCATCGAGTCGGTGGGGCCGGGGACGTGGCCGGCCCAGGCTGGTCCACGTCGCTGCCGGGGCGCGGTCGGCCTGCGGGTGGAGCGGAGCCGGGCTGCCATGCCCAGTATTATCAGGAGCTTGGCGCCGAGTGACCGATTCCGGCCTCCTCGAGGGTGAAACGGATGAAGTCCAGCGTGGCCGGACGCTGATCCGGCTGCGCGCCGCCCGGGTACGCCATGGCCGACTGGATCAGTGGGCGCCAGGGCTCGAGCATACGGGCCGCGCATCGCCCATGCCGCGGCCTCCGGCTTGGTCACCACCTCGCCCGTGGCGAGCAGGCAGAGCGCGCGGCACATGGTGAGCACGGCATTGGCCTGATAGCTGCGCTTCAGGAACTGCCCGGGAAATTCGATTTGGGGCAGCCACGATTCGCGCAGGATGCCCGCCTGAGCCTCGCGCAGCTCGCCGGTCGTCACGGGGGCAACGACACTTCTGATGCTCGGCCCGAACAGGGTGATGCCGTGCTCGCGAAGCATCCGCTTCTGAAACATGAAGTCGGGGCCGAGGGGCCGCACCCCAAACCCCTCGTCGGGGCGCAATTCCAGGACGGGCAGCCGGGGGGCGCCCGGCATTGCCAGCGCTCGGGCGGGGACGAACATCACCTCCAGACGGTCCGCCCAGCGATCGTCGCCCCAGCCGAGCATCGCCCGGTGGACCTCGTGAATCCGCTCGTTCGCCGGTTCGTCGGTCAGCGCGCGCGTGGTCACGAGCACGTCGATGTCGCTGGTCCGCGGGTTGAACGCGCCGGTCGACAGCGATCCGTGGACGTAGACACCCGCGAGGTTCCGTCCGAGCGCGCTGCGCCAGGAGGAGACCGCCAGAGCAAGAAACGAACCGATCCCAGGGCCGCCCGCACTGATGATCCGCGGGTCGATGTCCATCGCCCATAACCCTATCCCTGATCACGACGACTCCCGACCGCCCGACGCTACCGTTCAGCTCGTCCGTTGCACCCCGGCCGGCGCCCGGCGCTCGAAGCGCCCACGCCGCCCTGATTCGCGAAAGCCCAGCTTTCGCCAGGTCGCGAGGGCCGCAGGGTTGTTGGTGTTCACGTGGAGACGAGCGACCCCGACCCCGAGCGCCCGCATGCGCCGGGTCGCCTCGGCCGCCAGCGCGGATGCGAGCCCGAGGCGGCGATGACCCGGCGCGACCCCGACCTGGTCGATCCATCCATTGCTGCATACGACGAACCCCGCCGGCGCGCCGGCGTGCAGCGCGAGGACGGAGGCTTCGGGCAGGAAGTCGGGATCACCGGTGAGCCGATCGATCCACTCGGATCGCGTCCAGCCCGGGAAGCCGGGTCGATCCCGGAAGGCCGCTTCGTAGACCTCGTAGCTCACGTCGGCGGTCTCGGGGCTCCACTCGAGGACTGCCGTCAGCGCCGGCCATGACGGCGCTGCGTTCGCGTTTTCGAGATCCCGATCCGTGGCGAGCTCCTCAAAGACGAGGTCGAAACCGGCGAAAGCCCACCGCTGGGTCTCGGCATCCGTCAGGCACTCGCTGACCACGAGGACCGGAGCGGGCCCGGCGCTCGCGAGCTGGGCCTCGATCCATGCCAGCTGGGCGGCCCAGAGGTGGTCGTGGCCTGGGCGGAGCAATGACGTCACGGTGACCCACGCCTCGCCGGACTCCGGTGCCCCCCGAACCGAGGCGCAGGCGCCCAGCGCACCGCTGGGCAGCATCTCGAGCTCGCGCAGGGCACCGACGCCGAAGTAGGCGCGCTCAACCCACTCGACGTTCACGGCAAGCGACCAACCCGCCGGATCCGGCCGTTGCGACCGGGCAAGCTCCAGGATCTGCTGCAGTTCGAATGCGGCGTCTGACAAGCGCTCAACTCCTGACCGGGCCCCCGCCACCGGGGCGACCAAGCCGGGAGTGTAGCCCTGGGAGTTGATCCGAAACGAATTGGATCAGGGGGAGGGGGTGCGACCGCCTGTTGCACTCACCCACAGCTCTAGATCGTGAGAATATGCATTATCAGGAGCTTTAGCAAAGCCGAACGGTGGCCGACGGAGCCAAGCACTCTCCCTCTGTTCCTCGACGATTGCCCGACGACCCTCTGGGCCCGAGCTACCCCGCGGGGTTGAAGACCGGCATGGCCGGGGCCGCGCAGCCGGGGCACGCCTGCGCCACCCAGAGCGTGTTCGAGCTGGACCGCCAGACCACGTCGATGGCGCCGCCGCCCGCGAACACGACCGAAGACGGATCCGAGGTCGCGGTCGCGCCGAGCCCCTCGGGACCCACCAGACCGCTCGCGACCGTGTACAGCGATGAGGCCATCAATCCCGACGGCTCGCGAGCATCGACGATGACGGCCCCTGGGGCGAGGTCGACGACCGACGGATTGCCGGCGACCGTCTCGGTGCCGAGGGCGACGGCACCGCTCCAGACCCCGGCGCTGAGCGCACCGTGCCAGAGCTCACCCGCTGTGTTCCAGAAGACGTCGATCCCCGTGCCGGCCGCGCTGGCGGCGGGATCCGCCGAAAGCGCAGTGGATGTCAGACGCTGGACGCCGGACCAGCCCCACGAAGCTCCCGTGTCGGCCCACAGGTCGCCGGATGCGTCTCGCCAGAAGACGGTGTCAGACCCCTGCCCCGCGCTGGCGACCACCGGGTTGCCGCCGACAGCTCCTGTGCCCAGGGGTGTCGCGCCGCTCCAGCCGCCGCTGTACCGGTCGACCCAGAGGCCGCCGTCGGAGCCCTTCCAGTACACGTCGATGAGGCCGGGGCCGGGCGACACGGCTCGGGGCTCCGACCCGAGTGGCCCCAACCCGAGGGAGATCGGCGTCGACCACGTCCCGCCACCAAACCAGCCGGCGGTGAAAGCGTCGTACCAGAGGTTGTGGTCCTCCCCTTCCCAAAACGCGTCAATCTGGCCAGGGCCGGATGAGACCAGGGCGGGATCCGATATCAGCGTCGCGGGCGTGCCGCCGGTGGCGCTGATATCGGCCGAGGCTGTCCCCCACGAGCCGTTCCGGAAGCCAAGCGTCCAGAGATGGTTGTTCGTCCCCCGCCAGAGGATGTTGATATCGCCGGCCTGGTCGGACACCGCCTGCGGCGTGCCCGCCACGTTGGCCGCCTGCGGCAGCGCCAGCGGGTCCGGGAACCCGTAGTACGGAAGCGAGCGCGCGCCGCCCTGGTCGAGATCGACGTGGCCCGGGATCCCGGGAACCACGCCGGCGTCGCTGTACTGCCAGACCTGCCAGCCCGTGCCGCCCCAGTTGTTCTCTGGGACGGACGGCTGGCTCACGAACCAGTTCGCAACCCAGAGCGGGTCCAGGGTGAAGGCTGCCGAGTTGATGTTCCCGTTCCACCAGGAGGGCGAGCAGTAAATGGCGGGCAGCGCCCCGATCGCGGCACTGACAGTGTTGACGGCCGTCCGGAGATTGGCGACGACAACCGACTGAGGCTCGCCGTCGGTCGTCTCGACGTCGATCGTCGGGACCAGGTCGCCGTGGGTGAAACCAACCGATCGCAGCTGGGAGATGAGCAGATCCGCCTGCGCAACCGGGCTCTGGTTGGGTTCGAAGAACAGGTAGGCACCCGGGGTCACCCCAGCCGCGACGGCGCCTCGCCAGTTGGTCCCGAACTGCCCGTCCGGCGAACCGGCGCCGTCAGCCGCACGGATGTAGGCGAACGAGATCCCGGAAGACGCCACAGAGTGCCAGGCGATCGACGAGCCCTGGTAAGCGCTGACGTCGATCCCCTCTCGAACCGCGGCAGCCCGGCCGTCCACAGCATGCAGAATCCCGGACGGCACAGCCGCCAGGAGCACCACAGCCGTGGCGGTGGCGGTGATCCGAGACCTCACGCCACCTCCCCGAGGAGACCCACCATTGCCCTGAGGATAGACACGGACGCGGAGACTCTCGAGATCGTCACCGTATCTTCATGGGCGATCCGCGTGAACCGCGTCGGTCGCCGTCGACCCGGACACCCAGTCGAAAGGTTGGTCCGCTACCCTGATGCCGTGGATCAATCGAGCCCGCGCAAGCCCGTGGGCAAGCGACCAGTGCCGGCGAGCAAGTACCCGGCGAAGCCGGCGACCAAGAAGCAGCGCCGCCACCAGGCTTCGGCTCGGGCGGTCTCACTCGAGCGCCGCCCACCGTGGCAGTCGCCGACCTTCGTGACGATCTCGAGCGTCGCCGTTGTCGCGATCGTGCTCATCGTCATCGTGCTGATCAACCAGGTGGGAAACAACAACACCACAGTCGCCACCGCGGTCCCGCAGGCGATCCTCAGCGCCGTCCAGAATCCCAGCACCTCGGTGGTGAACACCGTGGGCTCTGGCGGGCAGCCCGGTGAGATGATCCGCCTCCCCGCCTCAGCGAAATTGGTGGATTCGACCGGCAAGCCGATGGTCGTCTATGTCGGAGCCGAGTACTGCCCCTACTGCGCCGCCGAGCGTTGGGTGATGGTGATGTGGTTGTCTCGCTTCGGGACCTTCAAGAACCTCTCCGAAATCCAGTCCTCCTCCACCGACGTCTTCCCCAACACCAACACCTTCACGTTCCACAAGTCGTCATACACGAGCCCGTACATCAACTTGAGCACGAACGAGATCGAGGACCGAAACCAGCAGAAACTCAACTCGATGTCCACGCAGGTCTCGAACATCTTCACCAAGTACAACTCAACCCCCTACACCACCCAATCGGGGCAGTTCCCATTTCTCGACATCGGCGGCGTTTTCAGCCTCTACAGCACCAGCTACACCCCGGGCGACCTGGCAAACCTCTCGTGGGCTCAGATTGCGGCGAAGCTCAGCAATCCCAACGATCAGGTGACCAAGGACATCGTGGGCAACGCCAACATCCTCACTGCCGCCACGTGCATCGCCACCGGGGATCAGCCCTCGTCGGTGTGCTCCTCCTCGACCATCCAGAGCATCGAGCAGGGACTCCTCAAGATCAAGGCCACGACGGCCTGACCGGGTCCGACCGGAACGAATGGCTGTCGTAACGTCATCTGAGGTCATCAACACCGGCTACGCGGTGCTCGCGCTGATCGCGGATGCTCTCGTCCTCCTGATGGCGGCCGGTTTCGTCCTCTCACGGACATCGCCGGCGGCTCGCGAGCGCTGGGCGCGCTTGCGCGACGGCATCAGCCCCTTCGCGCTGCAGATCGCGTGGATCGTGGCCGTGCTCGCGACCTTCGGGAGCCTGTTCCTCCAGTTTGCTGAGCAACTCAACCCCTGCGAGTTCTGCTGGTTTCAGCGAATCTGCATGTATCCGCTGTCGCTGCTCCTCGGCATCGCCGCCTTCCGTGGCGACGTCCAGGTTGCGAGGCGATACTTCATCTGGCTCTCGCTGGTCGGTACCGGGCTGGCCATCTACCACTATCAACTGGAGCGCGTCCCAGGCGAGCCGACCGTGTGTGGAACCGCTGTGCCGTGCAATATCGCGGTCATCAACATCTTCGGGTTCATCTCGGTTCCCTTCCTGTCGATGGCGGCGTTCCTGCTCATCTCGACACTGCTGCTGATGGCGCGCGGGCGCGATGACGACGACGAGGATGAAGAGTTCGAAGTCGTCGAGGGCGCCATCGCCGGCGACCCCGGCGACGATGCCGCGCCCGCGCCGGCCTAGCCCGCCGCTAAGCGCCCGAAGCACTCCTCGCGCCGGCGACCGCGGCCTCGACACCCTGTCGCCAGGGATCGCCATGTCCCGGCAACACCACCTCGGCACCCGCGAGCTTCAGGTGGTCGAGTGACCTGATGGCCTGTGCCGTGTCGATATTGGCGAGGGATGGCATCACGCGCGGACCGTCATGGCCCGTGAACGGATCGTGCGTGACCAGCGAGTCGCCGGTGCACAGCACCGAGCGGTCCTCGAAATGGAGCGCGCAACTCCCCGCGGTGTGCCCGGGGACGTGGAGGACTCGCGGCCGGCCCGGAACGTCGAGGATCTCACCGTCGACGAACACCGTCAGCTCGGTGATCGGCACGATGCTCAAGCCGCTGCGGCGCATCAGACCGAAGAGGGTCCGATACGCCTCGGCGCGCAGCAGCACCTTGAGATATGCACTCGCCCCGCCCTCGTTCTTCCCTCCCTTGCCGGTGCGCGCTGCCCGCTCATCGGCTGCGTGGACGCGCACGGTTGCAGCCGCCTCCACGCGCGCACGCTCCGCGAACCCGGTGTGATCGCTGTGCGCGTGGGTGAGCAGGACGCAGTCGATATCACGCAACGACAACCCGAGCGACGTCACGGTTTCCAGGAGCAGTTTCCAGTCACCCGGGGCGCCCGCGTCGACCAGCGTCGCCTTGCCACGATCGACGACGACATACCAGTTGACGACGCCGCCGGTGACTCGGGAGACGCCGTCGGCAACCCTGGAGAGCGTCACACCAGCTCGTCGAGATACTTCGGCAGCATCTGGCGCCACGTCGACCAGTCATGGTCGTATTCCGTGCCCCAGGAATCGACTCTGTTCGGGATCCCCTTGCTCCCGAGCACATCGGCAAGCCGCCACAACTCACCGATGTTCTCCCAACGGCCTTCACCCGACGCGAGGATTGCCTTGCGGGTCTGCAGCAACGCCAGATGCTCGCCGTTCAGGTCCGGGAGGAAGTGCGAGGGGGTCGCGAAGTACAGGTCGTCGCCAGCGTTCTCGCCGACAAAACGCGAGACGTCGTAGGTGCCGCTCATCCCCAGCGCCGTTGTCACGACATCGGGGTAGTGGCAGAGAAGCGACACTGCGTTGAACGCGCCGATCGAAGCCCCCGCGGTGATCACGGTGATGTCGGGGCTCTCGGAGTCCATCCGGATCATCGGGATCATCTCGTGGCGAACGAACTCGATGAAGCCGCGGGTGATCGCGGCACGATAGCGCGGGTTGCCTTCCTCACGGAGCATCGCCCTGCCGGAAACGCTGTCGCAGGAGTAGATCTTCGCCCTCCCCGCCTCGAGGTGCTCCCCCACCGCGTCGACGAGCCACATGCGCTCGATCTCCTCGGCGTCACCCCCGGCGGTTGGGAAGACGATGACCGGCCGGCCGAAATGGCCCCAGCGGGCTACCGTGACATCGCTCTCGACGCGGTTGGAATACCAGCGCTCTCGCCTCTTCATGGCCGCACAGTCTCGCGCATCGGCGCTGATCGACGCATCACCCGGGATAGATGAGCCGCGCCTCGCCGGGAAAGAGCCAGCCGAGACCCTCGAGGAGACGGTCGCGCCAGTTGATCCAGTTGTGGCCGTCGAGCGCCTCGACGACATGCAGCTCGCCGCACGACCGTTCCAGGGCCCCCACCATCGCCCGATCCGGCACCGCGAGCGGCTCGAAGGCGCCGAACGTCAGGAAGATCCGATCGGTGACCTTCTTCGGGCTGGCCCGAACCGAGTTGACGAAGCGCACCACCGGCTCGAACACCTCGCCGAACATGCCCGGCGTGGCGGCTTCGGTGAATCGAAGCGAGGGAGATTCGAGCAGCAGCCCGCCGTAGTGCCCCGGCGCACGGACCGCGGCTGCGAGCGCGGCGACCCCACCGAAGCTGGCGCCCATCAGGACCCTGCCGCGAGGATCACCCTGAAGTTGCAGCGCGCCCTCGATCTTCGGCACCAGCTCGTTGGTCAGGAACCGGCTGTGCGCCGCGCTCGCCCCGTACTCGCGCAGCCGGTCGCCGGGGTGCGTGAAGGCAACGACACAGTCCGCAATCAGGCGCCGGTGCATCAGGTTGTCGAGCACGGTTGCCATCGAGGAGAAGTGGAGAAAGTCGCCGCCGTCGTGCACGACCAGCAGCGGCATTCGGCGGTCGCGCCGGATGCGCGACGGGATATACAGGGTCACGTTGGCCTCGCGTCTCAGCGCTTTACTCGGAAGCCGAAGATCCACCAGCTCCCCCGCCACGGCCGCAGGGTCCGGGTGGGTCCAGTCGGGGGTGACGTACCCATCGGCCTCGAGGACCGACTGAGACCCGACCGGGTCACCCACGACCCTCGGATTGAGGGGGTCGTTCATGCTCTCGGTGTGCTCTCCGCGACGCACCAGGAGGCGGTACTGGATGCGCGCGCCCCGCGGGAGCTCGACGCTCGCGTGCCACAGGTCGGTGCCCTTCAGGCGGCGGAGCGGCAGCGGAATCGGCACCCCGAGCATCCGGTGCTCGACGCCGACCCAATCGGCCTCGCCGCGCCAGAGGAACGTGCACGTCGGCCCGTCGACGATGGGAACCGGGTGCTCACGCAACAGCTGGTCGACGGCCTCGGGGGAGCTGCCCTGGCTGAGCAGGCGGGCGAGTGCGCGCTGGCCGCGCGCCGGGCTCTGGCTCACGGTCAGGCGGCTGCCGCCCCTCGGAGCACTCGACCATCGCCGGTGATCACGCCGACCGAGCCGAGGTCGGCTGGCCGTCCGGCCTGCAGCTCGAGGCGATCGCCGCCGTCGAGGAGCACGCACACGCTTGGCGAGCACCGCCGTGCGAGCACCGCGAGCCGGTCGGGGTCATGCGCGTGCAGGCGCGCCGCCGCGGCAGGAAGCGCGACCATCCCACGCGCGATGCCGATGCCGATGTCATACACCTCATCGGGCCGGCCGGCGGGGTCGTCATCGTCGATGACGACGATCCGCTCCGTGACCGCCATGGCGCCCGACGACCACGCGAGCAACGGGCGCTCTTCGAGCAGTGCGGCCAGGTTGCAGAGGTGCAGGCAGTCATTCAGCACGCCGACGTGTCCTCCGGCAATGGCGATTGCGGCGCAGCCGGCCACGATCGCCGCAACCTCCTCGCGGTGCCGGGCAATGGTCGGACGGTCGTGGGGCGGGTTCTGCGCGTAGAAGCGCTCATACGCCGCCGCGATCGCCGACGCGTGCAACTCGTCGAGCGCCCGCACCGCCTCGATCGCGCCGTCGAGCTCGGGACCCGCGGGCCGGTGCACCTCCGCGAATCGCCTCCGGATCGCGTCCACCCCGGCAAGCGCGGGGCGCAGCCGGAACAGGTAGAGGTCTCGCAGCTCATCCAGCTGGGTGCGCAGCAGACGCTGCGCCTCGGCATAGTCGACCTCACTCTCGAGCACGTCGAGGCGGCGACCGTAGAGATTGAGATTGCGCGAGCCGCCTCCCAGCCTCCGGTCGATCTCGGCGTCGTTGCGCTCGCCCTCCTCCCATCCGGCGGTGATCAACGCCACCGGTCCGTCGACCCCGAACGCCTGAACCTCCGCCGCGAGGTCGACCCCGTCGAGCGGTCCGAGCAGGGTCACCTGCCTCACGATGCGCGCACGCGCACCCTCTCCCCGACGACGTTCAGCATGTGGTGGAGGGTGTCGTAGTCCGGGTGGGCCATGCGGATCCATGCGTTGGCCATGTAGCCGGCCTCGACCGGCTGGGTTGGCGTGCCGCCACCCGGCAGGTACGAGTCGAGGATCCATTCTCCGAACTCGCGCTGCACCCCGTCGACGCCGTCGTAGTGGCTGATGTTGCCGTCGCGATCCGGGCGCAGCGCGACAATGCCGGCAGCGCGGCGCCGCGAGAGCGGGCGCTCCACGGTGTGGTGAACGATCGTGTTGGCCCATTCGCGGTAGATGTCGACGTCGTTCCCGGCGGCGTAGAGGTCCCAGGCGCGCACGCCCGGCGGACGGCAGCCGATCTCGCTGAAGCGCAGACCCTTGGGGCCGAAGAACCACTCCATGTGGGTGGCGGACGTCTCGATGCCCAGCGCTTCGATGGCGCGCCGGCCAAGCTCGCGCACCTCCGCGTAGTCCTCCGCCCTATCGACCCGGTTCGTCGCGATGAACTGCGGGCTGATCCAGCGCTCGCGCATCGCCTCGAGAACGTTGGGATAGTAGTGCGAGACGAAGTCGTACGCCGGGTGCCCGTCGATGCTGATGGTGTCGTAGAACCCCTCGTGACCTTCGACAAACTCCTCGACGGCGATATCGGTCGCGCCGGACGCGCCCAGCTCGGCGAGCGCACGCTCCAGCTCTGCATCCGAGTCGACACGGCTGGTTCCCGAGGCTCCAGCTGCGGCGCGAGGCTTGAGGATGATCGGGTAGCCCACCGTCGCGACAAACTCGCGCACCTCCGCGGCGCTGGATGCGCCGATCGACTGGGCCGTGCTGATTCCAACAGCGCGCAGGGCCTCTTTCATCGCCGGTTTATCGCGACACAGGTAGGCCGTCCGCACCGACGTCCCCGGGATGCCGCAAGCCTCGCGGGCATGTGCGGCCGCCATCGTGTGTGACTCGATCGTGGACTCGAGGGCGTCGATCCAGACTTTGCTCTGCGCGAAGCGCACCGCCTCGACGAGGGCGCCGACGTCGGTGACGTTCGGAATCTGCTGGTAGTGGAGCATCCAGCCGCGGAGATCGTTGTCGAGCCAGTCGGCTGGGCGCTCGCCGATGCCGATCACATTTGCCCCGGCCTCTGCGAGGCCGCGCACGAATTCGCGTTGGTTTGCCGGGAAGGCGGGTTCGACGAAGATGACGTTCACGCGCAGATCCTACCCGCTGGATCCCGACCCGCCCCCCGCCGCCTGTCTAAACTCGCGGAAAACCCCATGGCGAATGCGATCTTCGTTGCTCCGTTCCTGCTTCCGGCCACCGTGCGCTTCATCGCCGCGGCCGCCGTGCTGCCGGACGTGCGGCTCGGCTTGATCAGCCAGGATCCGGAGGACCGGCTGCCCGACGACCTCCGCGCCGCCCTCTCTGGCCATTACCGCGTGAGCGACGGCACCGATGCGCAGCAGATCGCCGATGCGACCCGGGTCATGGCGCAGCACCTCGGTGGCGTCGACTGCCTGCTGGGCATGCTCGAGCAGCTCCAGGTGCCGCTCGGCGAGGTCCGCGACGCGCTCGGCATTCGCGGCATGGGAGCCGACGTCGCTCGTAACTTTCGCGACAAGGCACGGATGAAGACCGTGTTCGAGGCGAACGGGGTCCCGTGCGCCCGGCACCGCCTCGCCCATTCCGTCGAGGAGAGTCGGGCCGCGGCCGAGGCGCTGGGGTATCCGCTGGTCGCCAAGCCGCCTGCCGGAGCGGGAGCCCGATCGACCTTCCGCCTCGACGGCGACGGCCAGCTCGAGGCCTGGCTCCGCGCCGATCCGCCCGGTGACGGCAATCCCGTGCTCCTGGAACAGATGGTGATGGGTGCCGAGCACAGCTACGACAGCGTGCTCATCGACGGCGAACTCGTGTGGCACTCGATCTCCCGCTACCTCCCGACGCCGCTCGAAGTGCTCGAGAACCCGTGGATCCAGTGGGCCGTCCTCCTGCCCCGCGACATCTCGGGAGCCGAGTACGATCCCATCCGCGCGGATGGACTGCGTGGTCTGCGGGCACTCGGACTGCGGACCGGGCTCACCCACATGGAGTGGTTCCGGCGCCCCGGCGGCGACATCGCCATCAGCGAGGTTGCCGCACGACCGCCCGGAGCGCAGTTCACCTCGTTGCTCTCGTACGCGCATGACATCGACATGTATGCGGCCTGGGCGCGCCTCGAGATCTTCGGTATCTTCTCGTCGCCGGAACGTCGTTATGCGGTCGGCGCCGCCTACCTCCGCGGGCAGGGCAGCGGGCCCGTCGTCGCCATCCACGGCCTCGACACCCTCCAGCGCGAACTGGGCGACCTGGTCGTCGAGGCGCACCTCCCTCCGCGGGGCCAATCGCCGTCCGGGACGTATGAGGGTGAGGGCCACGTGATCCTCCGCCACCCGGAGACCGCGGTTGTCGAAGCGGGCCTGCGTCGCATCGTCGAGGTCGCGCGTGTTGAACTGGGCGGTGACTCATGACCGCAACGGTGCTGATGATCTCCCCAGGCTATCCGGCCGAGATGCCCTTCTTCACGCGCGGTCTGGCTCGCGCCGGAGCCCGCGTCATCGGCGCGGGGGACCAGGCGGTCTCGGCGCTCCCGGACATGGCGCGTGAGCACCTGGCCGCCTACTGGCAGATCCCGTCATTCGCCTACGAGGACGCGATCGTCCACGAGGTGGTGCAGCGCGCAGCCGGCGTGCACGTCGATCACGTGGCGTCGTTGTGGGAGCCGACGATGGTGCTGGCCGCGCGGATTCGCGAAGCCCTGGGCATCCAGGGGATGACCGTCGATCAGACCATCCCCTTCCGAGACAAGGAGCGGATGAAGCAGGTGCTCGACGCGGCGGGAATCCGCACGCCGCACCATTACAAGTGCACGACCGCGACTGCTGTTCGCGAGGCCGCTGAGCGCATCGGCTATCCGATCATCGTCAAACCCATCGCCGGCGCGGGATCCGCGGACACATACCGCGTCGACAGCGCGGTCGCGCTGGAGGGCGTGCTCCCCAGGCTGCTGTGGTTGGAGGCGGTGAGCGTCGAGGAATTCGTCGAGGCTTCCGAGTACACGTACGACACCATTTGCGCCGGCGGTGAGGTGCTCTTCGACAACGTCGCGTGGTACCGGCCGCGCCCGTTGATCGCGCGACAGCTCGAATGGATCAGCCCCGTCACGATGATCCTGCGCGACATCGATGCACCTGAGCTCTCGAGCGGTCGCGCGATGGGTCGCGATGTCCTGCGGGCTCTCGGATTCCGTGACGGATTCACCCACATGGAATGGTTCCGCCGTGACAACGGCGAAGTCGTCTTCGGCGAGATCGGAGCCCGTCCCGCGGGCGCGCGCACAGTTGACGTGATGAATTTCGCGAACGACATCGACCTGTTCCAGCAGTGGGCGGAAGCGCTCATCCACGGCCGGCTGTCGGAACCGATCGAGCGGCGCTACAACGCAGCGTCGATCTTCAAGCGCGCCCAGGGACAGGGCCGGATCACGCGTATCGAGGGGTTGCCCCACCTGCTTGCGGAGTACGGAGAGTGGGTGTGCGCGATCGACCTGCTCCCCATCGGGGCTCCGCGCCGCGATTGGATGATGACCCTCATCTCCGATGGAATGGTGATCGTCAGGCACCCCGATCTCGATTCGTGCATCGAGATCGCAGATCGATTCGCCACCGAGCTGCAGCTCTACGCGTACTAGCGAGCCGGCTCTACGAGTACTAGCGAGCCGGCTCTACGCGTACTAGCGAGCCGGCTCAACGCGTGGGTGATCGCGAGCCCGGACGGACCGTCGCCTGACATTCAGACGGTACCGGTGCCCATTCCCTCGTCGATCCGGTGCCGGTCGAAGGCTGTCACGGCGTCGGCGATGTTCAGCGCCCCCCTGCGGCGCAGAGATCCGTCGCGGTTGCCGTGCACCACGAGGCACTCCTCCGTAAAGCCAAGCGCTTCGAGCGCGCGTGGCACCGCCGACCGGGCCACCGCGATGAGCTGACAGTCCCCGGGTCTGGGAGTGGCAATGCCGAGCGAGGATCGAATCTCCGGGTCCAACTCCATGCCCAGGACCAGATGTCCGGCATCCCAGGGCGGTGGTGTCGTCTGGCGATCGAGCTCCGCCAGGCCGCCTCGAAACGAGTTCCCGTCGCCCTCACCGGCGTCGAGGATCTGCAGGACCTGGCGGATGCTCATCGCTGCCGGCGCCGCCGGATCCCCACTCGCGCGCGTCGCCAGTCGCTCGATCGCATCCAGCGCGTCGATCAGCTGCATCACCCCCGACCTGTAGACGGCGATCAGGCGACTGTCCAGCGGCCGGTGCGGCGCAAAGCCGAGCGGGTGGAACTCGCCGTGATCGCGCCGGCCGTAGAGCTCCCCGTCGGAACCCCATGGAACTGCCGTGGCCTGGCTGTCCAGCAGCCGGATTCCATCGCGGTAGGTCATCAAGCGTCGCCCCTGCCGTCCCCGATCAGCTCAGGCCCGCGGCATCGCTCGCCGATATGCGGGTGTCAGTCGCCGGAGGCGACGGCCTGCTTGCCCACCGCCTCGAGGACCGCGGAACGTGGCGCCGGCATGTCGGCATGCAACTCCGCGATGAGGCTGTCGACGACATCGACGAGCGAGCCGCCCGCGGCGACAATCTCGCGCTGACGGATGTAGCTCGAGCCTCGCTCCATGATGTCGATCGCGCCGCGCAACTCCTCGGAGCAGCCCAGGCGTGCCGCGACAGGTGTCAGGTCCTCGACAAGCTCGCGCATCGCCTGACGAAGGGGCACGGTGGTGCCGCCCTCGTCGACGATGATCGACGCGTCGATACCATGGCGCGCGGCTCGCCACTTGTTCTCACGGACAAGCCACGCGCGTGGCGTCGGCAGCGTGTAGCCGCGATCGATCATCACATCGAACTGGTGCACGAGGCACTGGCTCAGCGCAGCGACAACGCCGACCTCGCGGAGTGTGGGAATGCCGTCGCACACGCGAATCTCGACGGTGCCGAAGCTCGGGTGGGGGCGGATGTCCCACCACACCTCTCGGATGGTCTTGATGGTATGCGACGAGATCAGCGTATCCATGAGCTGCTCGAACTGCGGCCAGCCACTCAGATACCAGGGCGGGCCCGCTGTGGGCAGTCCCTCAAACACCTTCGAGCGCCACGACGCCATCCCGGTGTCATGGCCCATCCAGTACGGGCTCGAAGCGGACAGCGCGAGAAAGTGCGGAATGTACGCCGAGAGCGCGTTGACCATCGCGATGGCCTTCTCCCCGCTCCGGACCCCGACGTGCACATGGATGCCGAAGATCTGCATCTGCTTCGCCGGCCACTGCATCTCGTTGACCAGCCGCAGGTATCGCGGGTCGGGACTGATCTCCTGGAGCGCCGGATCGCTGAAGGGATGAGTCCCGGAGCAGATGACCTCGAGGTTTCGTGGCTCCGTGTGCCGCCGGAGCTCGGCCAGCGTTCCGGCGAGGTCGGCCACCGCGTCGGCGGCGTTGTCGCAGATCCCCGTGATGATCTCGACGGTGGACTGAAGCAGCTCCGGTTTCGCCTTGGGGTGCCCGGATTCGTACCCATCGCCCATCTCACCGAGAATCTCATGTGCGCCGCGCACAAGCTCGCGGGTGTCGCGATCGATGAGCTCCAGTTCCATCTCCACGCCGATGGTCGGCCTGGGACTGGAGACGAAGTCGATGTGAGTCATGAGAGATCCACTCTACGCCGCCGTTACGCGCTGATCATGGGCCCAGGCTCCCAGGAGGCCGCGGAAATGCGCGATGAACTGCTCGTGCTCGTGCGCCGGAAAGGTGTTCTGGACGGTGTCGACGATGATCCTGTCGAAGTCAGGGCTCTCGACCCATGCCACCGACACCTCGTCGACATGAGCGAGGTGTCGCTCACAGAACTCACGATACCGGTCGACGTCGAGCTGCTTGTCGGCGAGCTTCCTGTACCCGGCGAGCTTCTCCTCGTAGCTCAGATCCGCTCGATCGGCGATCGCGTAGTACTCCTCCGTGTTGAGATCGACGGTCTGCAGACGCCCGGTGACGCAGCAGAACACCACCCACTTCAGCAGGCTTCGTATTGCCCAGGGGAAGTAATAGTGGAGGCTCGTCAGGGCGAGGTCAGGCGTCGCGTTCGCGTAGTCGATGGGATAGACGTCGTCGCCACGGATCAGCGTTTCGCAGCTGTTGAGCTCCCACCGGAAGAACGCATTGACGGTGCGCAGAATCGTCACGACCTCATCGCCCGCGCGAGAGGTGAGGAAGCCGTGATCCACGGAGTAGCGGTCGTGCATCGGCTTCTCGGGGTGGAAGTTGAGAACGATCAACTCCGCGCCGATGCCGAGGCTGCGCGCGAAGACGTCGTACCCATCCACCGATGCCTGGAGATGCATGAGCCGCTGCTCTGATTCATCGTAGGCGCGATACAGCGCCTCGGCGTTCTCGATGCGACTCACGCCGACCCAGGCGCCCCCGTCGAACGGCTTCATGTACAGCGGCACGCCGACTGCGCGGGCCACCGCCTCCAGGTCGAAGTAGCGGAGATAGCGCTGTGCGGTTCCGGCAAAACGCGGGTTGTCCGGCGGCGTCTTGTTGGGGAGCATCCACGTCTCCGGGACCTTGAGACCCAGGCGGATCATCGCGCAGTAAGCGGCGTGCTTCTCCATCGCCTGGAAGGTGAACGGGTTGTTGAGCAGATGAACGTGGTCCATCAGCACGACCTTCTTCAGCCATTCGCGCGGCATCGGATACCACCAACCGAGGCGGTCGATGACCAGCGAGTGGCGCGGCTTCATGCGCAGGTCGAACGGCTCGATGGTGACCCGCTCGGTTGAGAAACGATGCGTTTCGCCGCCCTCGCGGATCGCGAGATCCGCCAGTCCCAACAACTCCTCGAACGCGGCCGGCCAGTCCTCCTCTACCCCGAGCAGCATGCCGATGAGATGGGATCTGGGCATCGTGGATGGGAGTATTGCAGGCCTCGCGGCGTCCGGTCAGGTCCTTGCGGGACGGCTCGTCCGCTGGCGCGACGGTGGCGCCGAGCCGGGGTCGCGCTGCTCGAGCGTCGCCTCGATACGCAGGGTTCGCTCGAAGGCTGCCCACACGGCATCGCTCACCACCGTGCGCAGGCCTCCGCGCTCGAGCTGGTACAGCGCCTCCGCCGACGTCCCTCCCGGCGAGGTGACCATGTCGCGCAACTCGGCAACGTGCTTGCCGCTCTGGAGTGCGAACTCCGCGCTGCCCTGCATGGTGTCGAGCACGAGCTCACGGGCGACGTGGCGCGGGAATCCGAGGTGGACAGCGGCGTCGGTCAATGCCTCGAT
The DNA here is from genome assembly GCA_963777445.1 of Candidatus Dormiibacterota bacterium. Lineage (GTDB taxonomy): Bacteria > Chloroflexota > Dormibacteria > Aeolococcales > Aeolococcaceae > Palsa-851. Next base: position 84,954 of record CAVZQR010000006.1, read on the forward strand.
GAACAGGAAGATGTACGTGGGCCCGGTCCCGCTGACCGCCGTTGCCATCGCCACCTGGCGCTCGTCATGCACCTCGAACTCGCGCCCCAAAGCGGTCAGCATCGCGCGAGTGCGTGCCTTTCCCACCTCGTCGACGCTCCTGGTCGCGTACCAGACGGTGACACCGCGCCCGATCTGCGCCGGCGTGTTGGGCATGCAGCGCACCACCGCGGGGTGATCCAGACCGTCGCCGAGCGCCGTCGTCGTCGCTCCGGCGATCATGCTGATCACCAGTTGCGCGGGAAGCAGCGAGCCGCGCAACTCGGCCATGACGCCGGCGAGCATCTGCGGCTTGACCCCGAGCAGGACCACATCCGTGTCCTTGGTGGCCTCGATGTTGAGGGCGGCGACGTTGACGTGATGGGTCGCGGCAAGGAGTTCGCGGCGCTGCGCGCGAGGGTGGGTGCAGATGACATTGCGTGCCTCGACGAGGTCGCGCTCGAGCAGGCCTGCCAGCATCGCCTCCGCCATCACGCCGGTGCCGACGATCCCCAGCCGTATGCCCTGAAGGCTTTCCGCACTCATGTGACGGCACACCATACCGCCAACCATTCGCCGGTGGGTTCGGCGGGGCGTGCCATGATCGATACCGGATGAGTTAAGTCCCCAGCCCAGGCACCGATCAGCCGCCGGTCTATCAGTGGCTGCCCGACAGCTCGGTCACCACCTCGGGCGATAACGCGTCCTGGCTGCCCCCGCCCGGCCCCGCCCGGCCGGCGTCTCCGCAGCAGCACAGCCCAACGGCGCCACGCCAGCAGCGCCGCCGCCGCGAAGGAGCGGCCGGCGGCATCCTCGCCGGGCTGTTCGCGTTCCTCAAGTGGGGCTTTGTTTTCGTCAAGTTCGGCACTTTCGGACCGACCCTCATCACCATGGTCGTCGCGATCTGGTTCTACACACTGTTCTTCGGACCGGCATTCGCGATCGGCCTCGTGGTGCTGATCCTGGTTCACGAGCTGGGGCATTTCATCGTCGCCCGATGGATGGGGCTGCCCGCGAGGTTGCCGATCTTCATCGGCCCCCTCGGGGCGGTCACGAGCCTCCGCCGTGCACCTGGTGACGCCGGCAAGTCGGGCGTCATCGCCGTGGCGGGCCCGGCGCTCGGCACGGTCGCCGCGCTCCTCTGCTTCCTGCTCGCCGAGGCGGCGACACCCGGGTACGCTCGCTACCTGCTGCTCGCGCTCGCGTATTTCGGGTGCTTCCTGAACCTCATCAACCTGATCCCGGTGGGGTTTCTCGACGGTGCCAAGGTCGCCGACGCGATCCCGAAGTGGATGAACGTGCTCGGGCTGCTGGTGGTCGCCGGGGTCGTGCTGCTGTTCGGCAACCCGATCGGCCTGATCTTCCTGGTCCTCGGCATCTTCCACACCATCGGCCGGTTCCGCCGGAGCAACCAGATGACCGACCAGGCGCAGGCAGACGCCTCGCGGCGCGTCGGCCTCGGCGCGGCCTACATCGGGATCCTGCTGGTCGCCGCTGCCGGGATGTCGATCGCCAACACGACGATCGTCAACAGCAACACCGTGCCCGGCGTCAACCAGAGCACCGGCACGACGTCGCTCTAGGCTCCCGGCGTCGGCGTCGTCACAGCCGGCGCCTCGCAACGCGGGAATGGGAATGCCACCGAGTTGTACAGGGCGGCGTAGACGTCGAGCTGGCCGCTGTCCTGGTAGTTGAACGCGATCAGCATCGCGTGGGTCGCATCGATCGCGAGCCGGATCTCGGCGTAGAGCGGCTGGCGCGCGACCGGCAGCGGCGCCGGAGTCGGACCGGTATAAGCAGATTCCTTCGCGTAATAGCCCAGCGTGCCGGTGTACCCGCAGACGACGATCGGAGCCGAGGTCGCAGGCGCATACCCGGGCAGCCCCGCCGGGCCGAACGATTTGAGGCTGGTCGCCATCTGGAGCACCGCGCTCGCCGACGACCCGGCCTGGGGGACGAACAGGGTGCCGAACGACTCCTGCTGGAACCCCCAGTTCTGCGGGTAGAGCGCCGACACGCCGTCGGCCTCCGAGTACGTGTTGAAGGTCCCCGCCGCGGTCAGGGCCGGATCTGCGACGACCCAGCCCGCCAATGTCCGCCCCTGGACCCGGAACCAGCCCCCGCCGCCGCTCTGGTACTCGAGCACCGTGAAGGTCCGCCCCTGGGAGAAGCCGCCGACGACGTTGTTCGAGCCGAGCGCCGGGACCGAGTGCACACGGAGACCCAGGGGGCTGAGCACGGTCCTCGTGGTGCCGACGATTTGCGCGGTTGGGCTCGGCGTGGGGATCGCGACCGTCGTCGGCCGCGGGGTTGGCGTTCGCGAGGGGGTCGACGGAACCCCGGCGCAGGCCACGAGCAGCATGGCGGCACCAGCCGCGAGCGCCGCGGCAGTCGACGCCGGCAGACCGGCTCGGGTCAGGCGGCGAGCACGTGCAGACATCCCGCCACCGAAGCGGCGATCGCTCGAAGGTCGTAGCCGCCTTCGAGAAGCCACAAGGATCGTCCCTCGCAATGCGCGTCCGCAAGGGCGCGCACCCGCTCAGCGATCGCCGCGTACGTCTGATCCTCGAGACGCAGCTCCGCGAGCGGATCGTCCCGGTGCGCGTCGAAGCCCGCGCTGACCACCACGAATTCCGGATCGAACGCGGCTACCTCCGGAAGCACGACGCCGTCGAACAGCTCGAGCCAGCGCGCGCCGCCCGTCCCCGGCGCCACGGGCACATTCACGGTGGTCCCCGAGGCGCCGGGATCGCCGCGATCGGACGCGTGTCCCGTCCCCGGGTACCAGGGGAACTGGTGGAGCGACGTGTAGAGCACCGACGGGTCGGCGTAGAAGATGTCCTGCGTCCCGTTGCCGTGATGGACATCGATATCCACGATCGCCACCCGGGCCGCACCAGCGTTCTGAGCTGTTCGGACCGCGATTGCGGCGTTGTTGAAGAGGCAGAACCCCATGGGCAGGTTCGGTGTCGCGTGATGGCCAGGAGGACGGACCACCGCGAACGCCGACCGCGCCTCGCCCTGCATCACCGCCTCGGCGGCGCGGGACGCGCATGCCGCCGCGTTCAGGGCGACCACGTACGAGTCCTCGGTGCAGTACGTGTCGGGATCGAACCAGCCCCCTCCCTTCACCGCCAACCCCTCGACGCGGCGAACCTCATCTTCGGAATGGACCATGCGGGGCAGTGCTCGACGCCCCACCGGGGCGTCGAGCCACGGCAGCGCCGCAAGCTCGTCATCCGCGGCGATGCCCTCGAGGACCGCCACCACCCGGTCGGGTCGCTCGGGGTGCCCGGGGCTCATGTGCGCCGACTGGTCGTCGTTGCGGATGAGCGCAAGGGGGACGGTCACACCCGTGCAACTGCGGCGCGGACCTGCTCGATACGCTCGCGGAACCCGCGGGCGGCGGCGGCGGCACCCTCGGGCGCCGAGGCGATGCCACGGCTGACCGAGATGATCGCGCCACGGCCGCGTGCATCGATGCCGGCGCTGACAGAGCCCTCGAGCGCACCGCCCTGGGCTCCGACGCCGGGGAGCAGCAGGGGTGCGTCGGGCGCGGCTTCGCGGATCTCGGCGACAGCATCGGGTTTGGTCGCACCGACCACGAAGCCGACCGCCCCGCCGGGGTCCCAGCCGAGACCGAGTTCGACGATGCGGGCACTCACCCGAATGCCCGACGCGAGGCGTTCGTCGAGGAGGTCCATCGCCCCCGGGTTGCTGCTCCGCGCCACCAGGAGCGCACCGCGGTCCTCGCGCTGCAGAAAGGGCAGCACCGAGTCGCTGCCCAGCAGGGGGTTCACGGTGACGCAGTCGGCGCCGAGCACGTCGAAGAGAGCGCGCGCGTAGGCCAGGGCGGTGTTGCCCATGTCGCCCCGCTTGGCGTCGAGGATGAGGATGCGATCGCTCGGTATCCGGTTGCGCAAGCGCTCGAGGATCGCGTACCCCGAGGATCCCATCTGTTCGAAGAATGCGAGATTCGGCTTGAAGGCGCAGACGTACTCGATGGTCTCCTCGACGATCTCGACGCAGCGGCGTTCGGCGTCCGCGGCATTCGCAAAACCGTCGGGGTCGAGGCCGCAGCACAGCAGCGAACCGGATGCGTCGACGCACGTATCCAGGCGTGCGACGAATGTCACGGCGCTACCAGACCTCCCTCGACGTGCTCGGCTGAATAGCGCCCTGATCAGCACGCGGTGAGTACGGCATCTCGATGCGATCCTTGTATTTCGACGCGCATCTGGGGCAGACGCGCGCCATCCTGCCATCGAGGATCACCGCGGCGAGACGGAAGATCGGTGTCTCCTCTCCGTCGCAGTCGCAACGAGCTGTCACCGCCATCAGTACTGCGATATTGCCACGTCTGCGCGCCTATCCGGCAGCGGGAACCGGCACGGGACTCGCCGGGCGCGGCGGCGGCGCCCGCCGTGAGAGACGGGCTCGCTCACTGATGTGACGCACCATCTCGACCGCCTCGTGCTCGTCACGGCAGCGCGCGGACGCCTGCCACCTCCGTCCGGCGGTGTCGACGTCGACGGTGGCGACGTGAAATGTTCGTTGCAGCGGCCCGGATTTGAGCCGCACGCTCTGCACCTTGACGAGCGGCACGATGATCGTCGACCTCTGCAGGCGTCCCGTCCGCGCGTACACGTAGCGTTGCCCGAACCAGGCGGCCAGGAAGTGAAAGGACAGCGGAGCCTTGAGGCGCGCGCGTGACGGAGGGCCCGCGCCGGGCGGGGGATCCGGATATGCATCCGGCATGACCCGCGCCAGCAGCCAGAGCGCCTGATCGCGCGATGCCACCGGGATGAGCGTCCTGGCGACCTGTTGCGCGTCACGATCGGCTTCGCGAGAGACGCTCTGGCGGGCGACGTCGACCTCCAGACGCGCCCATCCGAGCGCGCGCCAGAAGAGCGGTTCCACCACCCGAACGGCTTGAATGCGGCCGTACGGGATGGTTTCGTGGCGGCGTTGAAGGAGACCCCGGTCGAGCCGGACGCCGTCGCCCGCCTCGCTGATCGCGAAATCGAAGTCCTCGTTGAAGGCGCGCGCCACCCCCAGCCCGCTGATCACCAGGACCGTGACCGCGCTGCCGAGCGCGCCGGCGCCGACCACGGGGGCGGCGGCGATCGCGGCGACCGCCGCGACGGCGATGAGGATCGGGGCGAGGACCTGGGAGCGCATCAGGAGCGCCGGGAGGAGCAGGCCGTTCTGCACGTGCAGGAGCGGCATCGCGGCCGGCTCGGGCGTGCCGACCTCCAGGCCATGGGCAAGCGCAAGCAGGCGCGCGCGCACCACCGGCGCCTGAGCGGCGGTGAGGTAGGCGAGCCGACCGTGCTCGGCGCCTCGGCCTGCCGACACGACGCGCACCTCGGCCAGACCGAGGAAACGACCCGAGAGCGGCGAGATGACGTCGACCGCCTGGATCCGAGCCAGCGGGATGCGCAGCGACTGGCGCCGGATGAACCCGGTTTCGATCTGGAGGTTCCCGCCGGCGATCCTCCAGCGGGTCACCAGCCACGAGATGAACCCCCCGAGGCCGCCAAGAACGAGCAGGCCGGCGTAGATGATGAGCGAGATCGGGAGCCCCCCCTCACGGTGCAGACCGGGTTGCTCGGCAATGGAAGGCACGGCAATGACGAGCACACCGATGAGCACCCTCCCGAAGCGCACGATCGGCGACAGCGGATGCAGGCGGCGCCACTCCTCGCCGACCTCGAGCGGCGCCGCCACGGGGACGGCGGGTGGCATCGCGCTCACAGGCCGGTCGCCTTCGCCTCCCCCACCAGCGCCAGCCGGTCGCGGAGCGCGTCGGCCTCGGCGCGGACGAGGCCCGGAATCCGGGCGTCGGTCGCAGCGGCGGCGGTGTGAAGTTGCACGGTCGCGAGGCCGAAGGCCCGATCGATCGGCCCGGCGGTGACATCGATGAACTGCATACGTCCGTAGGGCACGACCGACACGTGCCGGAACATCAGGCCCCTGGTGACGATCAGGTCGTCCTCGCGCTCCGCGTATCCCCATGACCTGTAGCGGCCGCGCTCGACCAGCCATGCAGCGCCGGCGATGAGGGCAACGGCCACGGGAAGCAGGCCGGCGGCGGACACATGGACGACCAGCGCGACGACGAGGGCGACGATGAAGAGCGGGCCCCAGAACAGCGCGAGCTCGGCCTGTCGAGCCAGCCAGAACCGAGGCGACAGTCGCTTCAACTCGCCGGCGCCGAGGATCTGTCGCGTCACCAATGTGCTCATGTCATTCCACGATAGACTGAAGACAGGAGAACGTAGATGGCCTCAATGAAACAGCGGCTCGCAGCTCTCTTCAGACGTCTCGAGGGTCGCCTCGGGATTGATCGCGAGGGCCGCACCGTGTGGGTCTGGCTCCTCCCACCGTGCATCGGCATTGTCAGCGCGGTCCTGGTTGCGTTCATGCCGGGCCTGCCGAATGATGTCGGCTGGGTGTACCGGCTGCCCTTCGCATGCTTCGCGCTGCTGACGATGACCGCGATCGCGTCCATCTACCTGATCACCTTCGACAACGACCACAACCAGTCGGCAGCGGTTGACGACGAACCTGGGCGCGGCGACGACGGCCCCGAATCCCCGCCTCTCCCATCCGGATCACCGCCGCCGCAGCTGGCTCTCTGCGCTCGATGTCGCGGACAAGGCCTCGCCGAAGACCGAGCACGCTGATGAACCTGCTCCCCGCGAGCGCGTCCCGGCCGCCACCTCGCATTAGCCAGTCGCTTGGCTGATCGGGAGGACGATCGCCGACGGATGGTCGGGGTCATGCCAGATCTCCTGGTCAGCCGCACGCATGTTCACCGCGGTTGGGAGCGGTTCTCCCCCACCGAGATTGCGCGCGAACCTGGGGTGCGCGCCACTCGACACCTGCACGCGAACCTGATGGCCCCGACGGAAGACGTGCGCCGCCGGCCAGAGGTGCACCTCCAGCGCGGACACTCCGTCGCCACCACGCCGCCATGCGGTCGGGGTCAGGCGCTGCAGCCCGTCGCAGATGTTGCGTGACCTTCCCGACGGCTCGACATCGCAGAGCCTGACGAAGAAGTCGGTGTGTTCCAGCGATGAGCGCACGTACAGCTCCGCAGTGACCGGCCCGATCACCTCGAGGTCGCGCACCAGCGCTGCGCTCGTATAGACGAGCACGTCGCTCCGGCGCTCGAGGTCACGATTGTCGCGTGGCCCTCCGGACCTGCCGAGCAGGCTGCCGCCGACCGACGGCGTCGGGTCCGAAGGATCGTAGCGATAGCGGTCCGGAGCGGACGCCCGCGCGAGCCGGGTGTGGAGCAGCCGCGCCGGCTGCAGGTGCCAGCGCACGCTCCGCGTCGGAGGCGGCCAGTCGGCGACGTCGATCCACCGGCGGGCGCCGCCGACGAACAGCCGGACCCGGGAGCGGCGCGAGTCGGCGTCGCGACCCTGGAGGTGCATGCCGAACCATTCCAGCGAGTCGCGCAGGCTCTCGCCGGCGACGCCCGCGTCTGTGTGCTTCCAGGGGCCGATCGTCAGGCGGACATCGCGCCCCGCCGCTCGGAGTGCCTGGTAATCGGCGATCTGCGCCGGCAGGAACATGTCGTACCAGCCGGTCACCATCGTGACCGGGACCGTGAGCGACTCGAGGTGGCGGTCGTACTCGACAGGCGCCCAGAAGGCATCGTCGCTCATGCGTGCGAGCCAGTCCTGATAGAAGGGCACCGGCTCACCGGTGACGGCGACGTCCGCCTCGCTGAGCGGCAGGGCCCGGAAGCCACGCGCCATCCGTCGCCGGGCTGCCAGCCGGCGGCGGAGCCGGAGCCGTCCTCCGCGACGCTGGCCGGCAAGGAGCGCCAGCCACACGAGGGTGCTCTCGAGTGAGAACGTCCCTCCGGGGTAGGTGAAGGCGCGGACCCGGGCAGACGAGATCGGCGCGGCCATGGCGCGCAGCGAACCGGGCGGCCTGGTGGCGACGGCCCATTGCACGATGCCCAGGTAGCTGGGGCCGAACATCGCGACCTTCCCCGAGAACCAGGGCTGCCGCTCCAGCCACGCGAAGGTGGTGAGGCCGTCTTCGATCTCATGCCGGTAGGCGTTGAAATCGCCCTCCGAACCACCGGTGCCTCTGCAGCTCTGGATGAGCACCTGGTAGCCGCGCTCGGCGAACACACGCGCGCCCAATCCCCAGACCCCGGTGCGCCCGTACGGGCTGCGCATCAGGACGGTCGGCTGCGTGCCGTGCTCGCGGGCCCGATACAGGTCGGCCAGCAGGGTGATTCCGTCCCCCATCACGACGGCGATGTCACGTCGAACGGTCAGCGCGTGGGTCTGGGCCGGCGGGAGTCGGGCGAGCCGCTCGACCGCCCGGGTGGCGAGGCTCATCCGGGCGAGCCCTACGCCGCGATGCTCAGTCGCATGTGGAGGCGATCTCGAGCCCCGCCTGGATGGCGCTCGTGAACTCGTCGCTCACCACCATCACGTCGCGCCCGGCCCGAGCCAGCAGTGACCCCGCCACGGCGGCGCGATAGCCGGCAGCGCAGTGCGCCCAGACCCTGCCCGCGGGAACCTCGTCGAGCCGGTCGGGCAGCTCGTGGAGGGGGATGTGCATCGCCGATTGAAGGTGGCCCTCGCGCCACTCGCTGCCGAGACGGACGTCGACGACGACCTCGCCGGGAGCGCCGTCGAACGGCTTGAGGTCGGCAAAGCCGACGACCGGGTAGGACCCGGTGGGAACCCCCGCCCACGGATCCTCGCCGTCGTCACCGTCGCTGACGCCCCACGCGACGATCTTCTCGATGCCGATACGAGCCAGCGCCCGCCGGGCCGAAGCAACGTCGGCGACCGAACGTCCGATCAGGCTGAGCGGGCTGCCCCACGGGAGCAGCCAGCCGAGGTACGTGGACAAGGGGTCGGAGAGCTCGAACGCCAGCGTGCCGGCGAGGTGCCGCGCCGCGAACGCGCGGCGCTCGCGCAGGTCGACCACCCACTCCCCGGCTGCAGCGCGCTCGGCAAGCTCCCGGGTCCCGCTCGGCTGAGGCAACCCGAGATCGACGCTCCCCGCGCCCTCGCGATTTCGCGGTGCGATGTACGCGTAATAGCGAGGAAAGGCGTCGAGCCCGGAGACGAGCCGGGCAACAAACGAGTCCTCGTCCATCAGCAGCGCCGGGTTCTCGGCGCGCTGATGGCCGGCGTCCGCCGTGTCTGCCGCTCCGACCGGGAATCCAGCCGAGCAGAGGCTGCCGAATCCATGGGTCGGCAGGATGGCCGCGTCGTCTGGAAGCTCGTCCGAGAGGCGCCGGACGGACTGGTGCTGGAGGTGGCTGAGCCGGTCGGTGACCCACGGCCCCGAGAGGTCGGTGCGCCCCACCGAACCGAGGAGCATCGATCCCCCGGTGAATGCGGCAACCGGTCGTCCTGCTTCTTCCAGCACAAAGGTCATGTGTGTCGCGGTGTGACCTGGGGTGTGCCGGGCCACGAGTGCCATGCTCCCAAGCGGGATCCGCTCGCCGTCGGCGATCGGACGACGCGCGTAGCCGACGGACTCCCCCGCCGGGATGACCAGGGTCGCCCCGGTGACCCTGCAGAGCTCGGGTCCCCCGGAGACGTAGTCGTTGTGGATGTGCGTCTCGACGACGTGGCTCAGGCGGGCCCCGCGGCCGGCCAGCAGCGCGAGGACGCGGTCGATGTCACGCTGCGGGTCCACGACCACCGCATCTGCGCCGGCGAAGATCGCGTAGCTCCGATCCCCCAGCTCTGGCGTCTCGATGGTCGCGATCTCCGGAGCCACCCCCGAACGATCCCACATGCACGCGCCAATGGGCCGGGTTGACCGTTCTCGGCAGGTTCTGCCAGTGTTGGCCGACGCCCATGCGCCAGCTCACCAGCCTCGACGCCCAATTCCTGGCACTCGAGACACCTCGAATCTACGGTCACGTGACCGGCGTCCTGGTGCTCGACCCCTCGACCGCACCCGGGGGGAAGCTCGCGCTGACCGACCTTCAGAACCTGATCATGGAACGGCTCCCCCTGATCCCGATCTTCAAGTGGCGGCTCGCGGAGGTTCCGTTCGGGATCGATTTCGCGTACTGGGTCGACGATCCGGACTTCGACATCGACTTCCACGTGCGCGAGCTGGCGCTGGTGCCACCCGGCTCGACCGCCCAGCTGGAGGAACAGGTGGCGCGCATCTTCTCGCGCCCCCTGGACCGCAGCCGTCCGCTCTGGGAGATCTATCTCATCCACGGCCTCGCGCACGGGCGCGTTGCGCTGATGACCAAGGTGCACCACGCGGTGATCGACGGTCTGTCGGGCGCGGAGATCCTCGGTTCGCTCCTGGATCTCACCCCGGCAGGACGGCCCGCTCCGGAACCCGTCTTTCCCGGCCTCCATCACATGCCGTCGCAACTCGAGATGCTCGCCCGCGGACTGATCGGCGTTCCCCAGTACCCGCTGCGCCTGCTCCGCTCGCTGCCGGCCGCGCTGCCGCATTTCGAGGAGGTCGGCATCTTCAGCATCCTCCCTGGCGCGAGCCTTGTGGGCGCGGCCGGACGGCGGCTCCAGGCGGCGCTGCGCAGGAGCCCGATCGTCAGTGGTCGCAAGCTCGCGACTCCCCCGCACACCTCGTTCAACGGGCGAATATCGGCGCACCGACGCATCGTCTTCGGCAGGCTGCCACTTGATGCTGTCAAAGATGTCAAGAACATGCACGGGGTGACGGTCAACGACGTCGTCGTTTCCATCTGCGCCGGCACCGTTCGCCGCTGGCTGTTGCAGCATCACGAACTGGGTACGGAACCCCTGATCGCGCAGATCCCCGTCTCGGTACGCAGCCCGGAGCAGCAGGGGACCTTCGGCAACCGCATCCTGCTACTCGGAGTTGAACTCCACACCGAGATCGCCGACCCCGTCGACCGCCTGCGCGCGACCCATGAATCGCTGGCCGAGATGAAGGAGCAAGCGCTCCCCGCGTCGCTGCTCCAGGATGCCAACAACTTCATCCCGCCGGCCCTGTTCACGCGGGCCGCCCGGCTGACCTTCGCCTGGACGAGCAATCCTCGCCTGCGGCCGTCCTGGAACCTCGTCGTCTCGAACGTGCCCGGCCCCCAGATCCCGCTCTACTGCGCGGGAGCGCTCCTCGAGGCGATCTACCCGGTGTCGGTGATCATGGACGGCCTCGGCTTGAACATCACCGTGATGAGCTACAACGGCAGCCTCAACGTCGGGATCATCGCTGATCGCGACGTCATGCCCGACGTGGGGGCGATGACCCACTGGCTTGCGGACGAACTCGAGGCGCTTGGCGCACCGGAGTTCCCCGAGCGCCCGGCCCATCTGCCCGTTCGACCCCGCCGGAGACGAGCACGCACGCCGGTCAAACCGCGTCCGGCGTAGTCACCGGGGCGCGATCGGTCCTCGAGTGACGTGATGACCGATCCGATCGCGCTCGCCGAGGAGATCAGCGACGGCCTGCTCTTCCCCGGGGCGCTGGAGGTCGACGGCGCCGACGTGGTCCCGGTCGATCGGCTCGATCGCCTGGCGGCGACCGGGTTCTACGGCCTCGCCGGACCCGCGGATGCCGGTGGCATGGGGCTCGAGGACATGGCCACTGCACTCGAGATCATCGAGATCATGGCCGCCGGTTGTCTGACAACCGCGTTGGTCTGGATTCAGCACCACGGAGCCGTCCGCGCCCTCATGGAGGCACCGCCACTGCTCCGGGACACCTGGCTCGAGCGACTCTGCTCCGGGGCGGTGCGAGCCGGCGTCGCATTCTCCGGGCTTCGCCGGCCCGGCCCCCCGATCCTCACCGCCATCGCGCACGACGGTGGCTGGCGGTTTCGCGGCTTCGCTCCCTGGGTCACCGGGTGGGGCCGCATCGACGTGATCCGGGCTGCAGCGCGGCGCGAGAACGGTGACATCGTCTGGGTGCTCATCGACGCGACGGCCGGGCCCACCCTGCGCGCGGAACCGCTCCGGCTCGCGGCCGTCAACGCCAGCGCGACGGTGACCCTCTTCTTCGACGACCATGCTGTGCCGCCCGAGCGTGTGATCTCGATTCAGCCCTTCGACGAATGGCAGGCGCGGGACCGTGCAAGCCTGCGTTTGAACGGCTCGCTCGCCCTCGGAGTGGCGAGGAGATGCGCCGCCCTGCTCGAGAGCGACGTCCTGAGAACGGAGCTCAGCGAGTGCCGCAGCGCGCTTGACCGGGCCTCGCTGGAGGCGATGCCCGAGCAACGCGCCCGGGCTTCGGAGCTCGCGTTGCGCGCGGCCACGGCGCTGGTCGTCTCCGGTGGTGGCCGAGCCATCGCACTGGACCACCAGGCGCAGCGGCTCGCTCGCGAGGCACTCTTCCTCCTCGTCTTCGGTCAGACGGCCACGATCAAAGCCGCGCAATTGCGCCGGCTCTATGATGAGTCCCATGTCTGAAGAACAGATCGCGTGGACCGCCGTCAAGACAGGTGAGGCAGTCGTGACCAGCGACGGCACCAACATCGGCAAGGTTGTGGAGGTTGCCGCCCTCGCCAGGGAGGACATCTTCCACGGCATCGTGTTCGAGCACGCACACCGTCGCAAGCACTATCTCGCTCCTGCCGCCGACATCGAGCGGATCACCACCGATACCGTCCATCTCTCAGTCGACGGCGCGACGTCCGACCGGTACGAGGAGTTCGAGCAGCTCCACGTCTCGCGCCTCGGCCTGGCCGGGATCTTCCGCTGGAAGCATTTCGGCTGGAAGGACTCGGACGAGTAGGAGCTGTGTCGGAGGCGTGACGGGGGACTGAGCCGGGGGCAGCTACCATGGCGCCGATGCTCAAGACGAGCCCCGGGGCCCGGCGTTGAAGCGGATCCTGATCACCGGGGCGGGCGGTTCGCCGTCGACCAACTTCGTGCGCTCGCTGCGCCTTGCCCCCGAACCCTTCGAGCTTGTCGGCACCGACGCCGACGAGTTTCTGCTCATGCGTGCCGAAACCGACAGCCGGTACCTGGTGCCGCCGGCGAGTGATCCCGCATATCTCGATGTGCTGAACGACATAATCGATGAGGAGGGCGTTGACCTCGTGCACGCGCAGAACGATGCGGAGGTGCGGTTTCTGTCCGACCATCGAGACGACGTGCACGCGCGCACCTTCCTGCCGTCATCCGAGACCGTCCGCATCTGCCAGGACAAGTTCCTCTCCTATGAGCGCTGGCGCGCCGCGGGCGTGGTGGTGCCGGAGACCGTTGTCATGCGGACCGAGGCGGATCTGCGACGCGCATTCACATCGTTCGGCGGCAAGATGTGGCTGCGTGATGCCACCGGAGCGGGCGGGCGTGGGGCGCTCCCGGTGCACGATCTCGACACGGCGCGTTCGTGGCTCGACCTGCGCCAGGGTTGGGGGCGATACACCGCTTCGGAGCTGCTCGAGCCCCAGACCATCACCTGGATGTCGATCTGGCGCAGCGGCGAGCTCATCCTGGCCCAGGGCCGCAAACGGCTCTACTGGGAGCTGTCGAAGGTGTCGCAGTCGGGCGTCACCGGCGCCACCGGGGCGGCGATCACCGTTGCCGACCCGCAGGTCGACGAGATCGCCAAGGCAGCGGTGCTGGCGATCGATCCCGCGCCCGATGCGCTGTTCGGCGTCGACCTCACCTACGACCGCAATGGCATTCCCAATCCGACCGAGATCAACATCGGCCGCTTCTTCACCACCCATCTCTTCTTCTCGGAGCTCGGAGTCAACATGCCATACGTGTTCGTCAAGCTCGCGTGCGACGAGCCGCTGCCGGAGATCCCGCAGAAGCTGAACCCGGCAGCCCAGGGGATGGTGTGGATTCGCGGGATGGATTTCGAGCCCGTTCTGGTGCCGATGGCCGACATCGAGGCGCAACGCGATGAGCTCGCGCGCCGCAGACAGAGGTTGCGCGTATGAGGGTGCTGCTCACCGGCGCCTCCGGGTTCCTCGGTCGCAGGGTCGCGGAGCTGGTGGTTGCCGGCGGCCATGACGTGGTGTCGATCGGTCGGTCGGCCCCGGCCGGACCGCTCACGCAACCCGGCCGCTTCATCAAGGCGGACCTCACCGACGCCGGGAACGTCAAGCGCGCCGCCTCGGAAGCGGGCGACGTCGATTCGATCATCCACCTCGCCGCCATGGTGCCCAGGAACGCCGAGCAGGATGACGCCGCGACCGCATTTGCGGTCAACGTGATGGGGACGATCCACCTCTTCGGCGCGTTCGGCCGAGTCGGGCAGGCGAACATCGTCGCGAGCACCGCGGAGGTCTACGGGTTGCCTGAGGGCCACGAGCTGCTCCGCGAGGACACAGCACCCCGGCCGCTCACCTGGTATGGCGCGAGCAAGGTCGCGACCGAAGCCTACTGCCGGACGCTCGAGCATCACGACCGCATGCGCATCGCGATCCTGCGTTTCACCGTGCTCTACGGCCCCGGAGACCCCATCCAGCGCGCGATCCCGAATTTCGTGCGGAGCGCGGTGATGGGTGAGCCGATCCGGATCTTCGGCGGCGAGGAGTTGCGCGATTACCTGCACGTTGACGACGCCGCACAGGCGGTCATGGTCGCGTGGGAGCGCCGGCTCTCGGGCACCTACAACGTCGGCTCGGGAATGGGCGTCACGGTTCGCGACGCCGCGGACGCGGTGCTCCGCCTCGCCGGCGGCAGCTCCGCCCTCGAGCAGCACCCTCGGCAGAAACCTGCGGCTGATATCGTGCTCGACGTCACGCGGTTCCGCGAGGCGACCGGATTCTCTCCGGCTCGCGTTTTTCCAGACGGGTTGGAGGAGCAGATTGCCAGCGCAGCGGCCGCCGACGCTCGTCTTTGACCTCGACGGGACCCTGCTCAACGTGTCGGCTCGACACCATCATGTCTACGCCACGGTCTGCGAATCGCTCGGCGGTCAGCCCATGGCTCGCGCCGACTACTGGCATCTCAAACGGCGGCACACCGGTTGGCCGGAGATCCTCGCGCGGAGTGGCGTGGACGAAACCCAGGTGGCAAGCTTCGAGGCGAACTTCGCGGACCTGATCGAACTGCCGGACAGCCTCGGGTTCGACGTCCTCTTCCCGGAGACCATCCCGGTGCTCACGCGTCTCGCGGCAACATACCGCTGCACGCTCGTGTCACTTCGCTCGTCGGCCACGGCGCTCCGTGCGCAGCTCGCGGTCTTCGCGCTCACACCCTTCTTCGACGCGATTGAAATCGCTGCCGCGGGAGCCGATCCCGCATTTCAGAAAGCACGGCTGATCCGCAAGACCGTGCCCGCCGACGACCCCGCCGTCGTCATCGGCGACACCGAGGCCGACGTGGCCGCCGCCAACGCACTCGGCTACCTGTCGATCGCGGTGTGCTCGGGCATTCGCGACAGGGACATGCTCGAGCGCGATCACCCCGGGTACCTCGTCGATGACATCGGCGGTGTCGAGGACGCTCTGCACCGCGCCCGACTGCTCTGACGTGACTTCGAGGGACAGCGGCGAGGCGCCGTTCGGAGTGCTCATGCACCGCCAGCTCAAGCTCATCCACCAGATGCTGCGCAGCGACCTCACGGTGTGCCGCGAGCTGGCCGTCGAGGTCGCCGCCGGCGCACCGGCTGAGGACATCGCGGCGCAGATCGTTGCCCTGCAGACGCGGAGCCCCATCTGGACGCTGCAGGTCAACTGCCTGTACCACTGCAGGGTCGTGCATGCGCACCACGGGCACGAGGACACGGACATGTTCCCCGCACTGCGCCGCTCCAACCCGGAGCTGTCCGCGGTCGTCGACAAGCTCGAGGCGGACCACCGCGCGATCTCCCGCCTGCTCGACGACGTCGAGGAGTCGGCGAAGGGGCTTGATGACGCCGCGGTGAACCCCGCGCGCCAGCGCCTCGTCACGGCCCTGGGACGGCTCGAGGAGGATCTCCTCGCCCACCTCGCGTACGAGGAGGAGTCGATCGCCTCGACGATGCGCAGCTGGGAGCAGTGGCCCTAGCGTTCGAGAGGTCGGGGCATTCAAGCTATGAGCCGAACCCGAAACCCAGGAGGACCCCTCGTGCAGCATCGCCGCCTTGGCACGGACGGACCGATCGTCTCGGCAGTCGAACTCGGCGCGATGAGTTTCGCCGGCGTCTACGGGAGCGCCGACGACGCCGAGTCGGCGGCGACCATCGCGCGCGCCCTCGAGCTGGGGGTCACGTTCATCGACACGGCGAATATCTACGGGTCCGGCCACAGCGAGGAGGTCGTGGGTCGCGCGATTTCCGGGCATCGCGCCGATGTGGTGCTCGCGACCAAGTTCGGTGGTGGCGGCGGCATCGGTCTGGGCAAGCGTGACAAGGTTCGCCCGGCGCTCGAGGAGAGCCTCGCGCGTCTTGGCACCGACTACGTCGACCTCTATTACCTCCACAGGGTCGATCAGTCGACGCCGATCGAGGAGACTGTCGGGGCGATGGCCGAGCTGGTGACGGCTGGACTGGTTCGCTACCTCGGGCTCTCCGAGGCCGCTCCCGAGACGATCCGCCGAGCGCACGCCATCCATCCGATCACAGCCCTGCAGACCGAGTATTCGATGTTCAGCCGCGAGCCGGAGGCGGCGATCCTGCCGACCACCCGCGAGCTCGGCATCGGCTTTGTGGCATACAGCCCGCTCGGCCGCGGCCTGCTCACCGGTCGGTTCCAGCGTCTCGATGACATCCCGGCAGATGACTGGCGGCGCAGCGTCCCGCGCTGGCAGGCGGAGAACTTCGATCACAACGTCCGGCTCGTCGGTCACCTCGAGGAGATCGCACATCGCCACAACATCAGCACGGCGCAGCTCGCCCTCGCGTGGGTGCTCCATCAGGGCGACGACATCGTCCCGATTCCAGGAACGCGCAGGCGCGAGAATCTCGAGGCGAACGCTGCAGCCGCAGCTGTCACCTTGAGCGCCGACGACCTCAGCGAAATCGATGCGGTGGCCTCCCCGGACACGGTCGCCGGTGCACGTGGCGCCACCCAGTACATGGCGCGGGTCAACGCCTGATCGCGGGCGAGACCGGCATTTGACCGCGGCACCCACAACGTGGTGTCATCCGTCCCAGAGAATCATCAGGGGGTTGGATCCATGCGCGCACTGCGATTGACCATTGCCACCGCTACTCTTGGATTGGCTTCGATGGGAGCGGGTTCGCTCGCGGCGGTTCCAGCCGCCGCGACGGTCGCCATCCAACCGGACATCGCGATGTCGCGATGGATCTCGACGAGCGCTCCGCCGACGACGGCGCAATGCGAGGCCGACTTCCATGTTGCCTGCTACGACCCGGCACAGATCCAGCGCGCCTACGACCTCGGACCCCTGTACGCCAAGGGCTACACCGGCGCCGGCAAGACCATCGTGATCGTGGATTCCTTCGGATCGACGACCGTCCGCCACGATCTCGCCGTGTTCGATGCGGCGTTCCATCTTCCGCCCCCGCCGTCGTTCAACATCATCCAGCCTGCGGGCGCGGTGCCGCATCCGAACCCGGGATGGGCGGGTGAGACTGACCTCGACGTCGAGTACGCGCACACGATCGCGCCCGGCGCGAACATTCTGCTGGTCGAGACGCCCACATCCGAGAACGAAGGAACTTCCGGGTTTCCCCAGATCGTGGAGGCGGAGAACTACGTCATCAACCACCATCTTGGCGACGTGATCAGCCAGAGCTTCAGCGCGACCGAGGAAACGTTCCCCACCGTGCAGTCGCTGCTCAATTTGCGATCCGCGTACGTCAACGCCGCCAGGCACGGCATCACCGTCAACACCGCGACGGGAGATTCCGGGGCCACCGACTACGTCAGGTACGGTTCCGACTTCTACCTCCGCCCGGTGACGTCGTGGCCGGACTCCGATCCGCTGGTCACCGGGGTCGGCGGCACGCAACTGCACCTGGACGCGATGGGCAGGCACACCGCCCCAGACAACGTCTGGAATGACACGTACAACGTGCCGACCCAGGAGTTCATCTTCGGTGACGCAGGTCCGAACCCGTTGGCTGGAGGCGGCGGCTTGTCGGTCGTCTTCGCGCGGCCTGACTACCAGGACGGCGTGTCGTCGGTTGTGGGCACACAGCGCGGCGTGCCCGACATCAGCATGAGCGGCGCCTGCAACGGCGGCGCGATCATGTATCAGAGCTTCAAGGGCGGCGGACCCCCAGGCTTCTATGTCGTCTGCGGGACCAGCGAGGCCACCCCCCTGTTCTCGGGAATCGTCGCGATCGCGGATCAGTTCGCAGGACACGATCTGGGCGTGATCAACCCGGCGCTCTACGCCATGTCACAAGCCGGAGCCCCTGGGGTCGTCGACATCACCAGCGGCAACAACACGGTCACGTTCAGCCAGCACGGCAAGGTTCATACAGTTGTCGGGTTCCAGTCGCTGCCGGGCTATGACCTGGCGAGCGGGGTCGGAACCGTCGATGCGGCGACATTCATCCCGGAGCTCGCAGCGGCCGGCTGAACTTTGCGTGTGATGCGGATGTGGTGCAAGAACGGGTGGGCTGCGTGACCCGGCTGTCATGGGTGGCCCCCCACCGGCAGATACCATCTAGACATGGTCGGCTCATCCGGGGCGCTCGGCGCGTGGTACCTGCGCGCCAGAGAATGCATTGCCCGCCTTGCCCGCGGCCGGGATGACGGTCAGGGTTTGGTCGAATACGGCCTGATCCTTGTACTCATCGCGATTGTCGTCATCGTCGTGCTGCAGATCGTCGGCAAGCAGGTGAACAACGTCTTCTCAAACGTCAGCAACGGTCTGTCCCACTAGGCGCGACCGCCGGTAACCCGGATCCGGGCGGCTCGTCGGCTGCTCCGCGGTGCCGATGTGCGTCCCTGCTGCAGTGCGAAGAGCGCCGCGCGGGTCGGTCTGGCTAATCTGAGCACTGTCGTCTGGATTCGCCAAAGGAGCCGCGCATGACCGTCGAAAGCAGTGCCAGCGCAACCTGGGAAGGGAGCCTCGTGAGTGGGAAGGGCACCGTTCGGCCCGCAAGCGGCGCATTCCCGGAGCTCGCGCTCACGTGGAACCAACGCGCAGAGTCGCGCGCGACTGGGACGAGCCCCGAGGAACTGATCGCCGCCGCCCATGCGGGCTGCTTCTCGATGGCGCTCGCTCACGGGCTGACCGGCGCCGGGCACCCCCCGGAACGGCTCGACACCACTTCAAAGGTCACCTTCGGTACCGCCGAGGGCATCTCGGCAATCCATCTCATCGTCAAGGGCAAGGTCGCGGGCATCGATGCGTCGGTCTTCACCGCCGCAGTCGAGGATGCCAAGGCGAACTGCCCCGTGTCGAAGGCGCTGGCGGCAGTGCCGATAACCGCCGAGGCCACCCTGGAGCTGTAGATCCCCTCGCCGCTAAGCTCGCGGCCAGTCGAGGTCGACCACCAGCGGGGCATGGTCCGATGGCAACGTGCCCTTGCGTGCATCTCGATCGATGTAGGCGTCAGTGACCGCCGGGGTGACCGCGTGGTCGAGCAGGACGAGGTCGATGCGCATGCCGAGACCCTTGTGGAAGTTGCCGGCACGGTAGTCCCAGTACGTGAAGGGTCGTCCCTTCAGCGCACGCGGCTGGACGTCGTCCAGCCCGAGGCTGATGAGCCCCGCCAGCGCCTCACGCTCCGGGGCGCTGACGTGCGTCGACCCGATGAACGCCGACGGATCCCAGACGTCATCGTCACCGTGGCGCGATGTTGAAGTCACCACAGACGACCAGCGGCGGCGACGACCCCTGGGACGCGAGCAGCGCCCAGCGCAACGCCGCGAGCCAGCTGAGCTTGTAGGGGTAGTGGTCGCTGTCGAGCGCGCGTCCGTTGGGCACGTAGAGCGACCACACCCGCAGGCCTCCGCAGGTGGCGCTCATCGCCCGCGCTTCGACCCCGGGGAAACCGGGCTCACCCTCGAAGCCGCGGGCGATATCCAGCAATCCGACGCGGGAGATGATGGCCACGCCGTTCCACCGTCCCTCCCCGTGGAGCGCGACCTCGTAGCCGAGCGCCTCGACCTCGGCACGCGGAAACCCGTCGTCGGCGATCTTGGTCTCCTGCAGGCAGAGCACGTCAGGGCTGCTCGAGGCGAGCCACTCGACCAGTCGAGGCAGGCGTGCAAGGACGGAGTTCACATTCCAGGTGGCGAGCCGCATCGGCCAAGGATAGGGTCGCCGCCACGGCCCCCGTCGCCACCGGGCTCAGAGGATCAAGCCACCCTCGAGGTGCGACATGGCCTCATCGAGCAGCAGTTGAAAGGTCGGCCTGCGGGTCATCGATCACCGCGAACATCGCCGCCATCGCGGCACCGGTCACGGCGCCCGCGAGCGTCCGAACGGCCATGTCGTCCTCGCTCCGTCCGGCGCGCTCTGCCAGGATGGTGCCGAGCAATCGCATCGCTGCCGCGAACTGCTCGAGCATCGCGGCGCGCAACTCCGGGACGGCGAGGATCATGTGCATGCGATCCGACTGTTCCTCGATCTGATCAGGTCGCAGCGCGCCGAACGCCTCGCGAAATGCCTCGCGCAGCGCCTGGATCGGAGTCAGCTCCGGCGGCTGTCGCTGGAACGCGGCGACGATGATCGGATCGAAGTCATCGGTGAGCACCACATCGCCCTTGGTCGGGAAGTACCGAAAGAAGGTGCTCTCCGAGATCTCAACCTCGTCGATGATCTGCTGCACCGTGGTGGCGTCATAGCCCTGCGTCCGGAAGAGGCGCATCGCGTGGGCGCGGATCATCTCGCGGGTTCGCTCCTTCTTCCGCTCCCGCAGCCCGGGGGCGCGCAGCTCAGCGGATGCCTGCAAGCTCGCGGCCCCGTTCCGGTTGCACGAGTTGATTGTCCTGCACCGCGTTGCTGCGCGGTAGAAAGAGCAGCGTCAGGACGAGCCCGAAGACTGCGATGCCTGCCGAGACGACGAGCGCGGTGTCCATACCGTCGGTGAACGCGCTGCGAACCGAATGCAGCAAGGCTGGCGATCCGACCTGCTGCGCAACCGCGACGCCCGCGAACACGCTGCTCCGCACCGCCGCCGCCGACGCCACGGGCAGGCCCGTAACCGCCAGCCGGGAGAGGTAGACCGAGCTCAGCGCGCTGCCGAGGATCGCAGTGCCGAACGGCCCACCGACCTTGTTGACTGCCTGGAGCACGGCCGAGCCGACGCCGCTGCGCTCCTCGGACAACTCGACGAGCGCGGCGGAGGTCGACGTGGAGAGCGCCAGACCGAGCCCCATACCCGCAATGGCCATCCAGACGGCAACGAACAGGGTGCTCGAGCCGGTACCAGTCGTCGAACCGACCAACAACCCCGCACCCAGAAGGAGGAACCCGGTTGCAGCGACGAGCTTGGCGCCGGCGACACGGACGATCCGCTCCGCCGGCACGGCGCCGAGGACCAGGCCGAGAATCACCGGCAGCAGTCGAAGGCCCGAGCCCATCGCGTCGGCTCCCAGTACGCCCTGGAAGTACTGCGGCATCGTGAAGAGCACGCCGATCATCGCGAGAACAGCGAATCCAGCCAGGATCACGCCCCAGGTGAAGGAGGCGGAGCGGAACAGGCTGAGATCGAGCAGTGGCTGCCCTCCCGGCCGCCGGTTGAGCCGGCGCTCCCACGCACCGAACGCCACCAGCACCACGGCCCCGACCCCCATGGCGACAATCGCCGTCAGATCGCTCCATCCCTGCTGCCCCGCCTGGATGAAGCCGTAGGTGAGCGCGACCAGCCCGCTGACCGACAGCGCAACTCCGACAGCGTCAAATCCCGGGCGCTCAGCGGCCCGGGACTCCGGAACCAGCGTGATCAGGGCCACAACGCCGATTGCCGCGACCGGGGCGTTGATCAGGAAGACCCATCCCCACCAGAAGTGGGACAGCATCCACCCGCCGAGAATCGGGCCGATCGGGAGCGACACGAAGTTGGCCGCCGCCCAGATGCCCACGGCCTTGGGGCGCTCGGCCTTGGTGAAGAGCACGGTCAGCGCCGAGATCGCCATGACCACGACGCCGGCGCCGGCGAGGCCCAGGATTACCCGCGCCGCCAGGAACTCCCCCACCGATGTCGAGTAAGCACAGGCCACCGATCCGACACCGAAGAGGCCGAGCGCGATCGTCAATACCTTCTTGTGGCCGAAGCGGTCGCCGAGAAGGCCTGCCGGCAGCATCGCTGCGGCGAGCACCAGAAAATACCCGGACGTGAACCACTGGAGATCGGACTCCGACGCATGCAGCGCCTTCGCCAGCGTCGGCAAAGCGACCGTGAGCACCGTCCCGTCGAGGCCGACTGCGAGGACCCCCAGGCTCACGGCCGCAAGCGCCCACCACCTCCGAGCGCCTTGTGTCTTCATGACAGTTACCTCTATCTGACAGTTACCATCTCATGAGAGTAGCACTCATCATCACTGGCGGCTCGAATCGGGTGACTCACCCGCGCGCCCGGCGTATCCTCCGCTGGACACGTCAGAGCGATTGGCAGAGGTGGACCGCATGACAACCAAGTTCTTGCTGACGGAAGACGATCTGCCGTCGCACTGGTACAACATTCTCGCCGACGTCCCCGAGCCACTCGGCGCCTTCCTGAGCCCCCGGACCCTCGAACCGTTGACGCCACCGGACCTGACCCCGATCTTCCCGATGGCGATCATCGGGCAGGAGGTGTCGACCGATCGCTGGATCGAGATCCCCGATCGAGTGCGCGACATCTACAAGATGTGGCGGCCCACACCGCTCTACCGGGCCACGCGCCTCGAGAAGGCGCTCGACACCCCCGCGAAGATCTTCTACAAGTACGAGGGAACTTCGCCTGCGGGGTCTCACAAGCCCAACACGGCGGTCGCGCAGGCCTACTACAACGCCGAGGAAGGCATCAAGCGTTTGACCACCGAGACCGGCGCCGGCCAGTGGGGATCCGCACTGGCGTTCGCGGGTGGCCTGTTCGGCCTGGAGGTCATGGTCTACATGGTCAAGGTCTCGTATCAGCAGAAGCCGTACCGTCGCGCCCTCATGGAGACCTGGGGCGCGAAGGTCCTCCCCTCCCCGACCGATCAGACCGAGTTCGGCCGCAGCGTGCTCGCCAGGGAGCCGGAATCGCCGGGAAGCCTCGGCATCGCCATCTCTGAGGCCGTTGAGGACGCGGCAACCCGTGACGACAGCCACTATTCGCTCGGCTCGGTGGTCAACCACGTCCTCCTCCACCAGACGGTCATCGGCCAGGAGGCCCAGAAGCAGATGGAGATGGCCGACGCCTATCCGGACGTGGTGATCGGCTGTGTCGGCGGTGGCTCGAACTTTGCCGGGCTGGCGTATCCCTTCCTCGCCGACCGCCTGGCCGGGAAGACCAACACCCGGTTCATCGCGGCCGAACCGGCCGCCTGCCCGACCCTCACCCGCGGTCTCTACGCGTACGACTTCGGCGACACAGCGGGCATGGGACCGGTCGTGCCGATGTACACGCTCGGCCACAACTTCATTCCGGACACCATCCACGCCGGCGGGCTGCGCTATCACGGCGACGCGCCGTCCCTGTGTCTGCTCGTCAAGAACGGCTTCATCGAAGCGCGCGCATACAAGCAGAACGAGTGCTTTGCCGAGGCGGTGCGCTTCGCGCGCAGCGAAGGAATCCTCCCCGCACCCGAGCCGTCGCACGCGCTCCGCGCGGTCGCACAGGAAGCCGCGGCGGCCCGCGAGGCGGGGGACTCGCGCGTGATTCTCTTCAACCTCTCGGGTCACGGGCATTTCGACCTGGGCGCCTACGACGCGTACTTCGCCGGAACGCTCCAGGACGTGGAACTCCCGCAGGAGCGGCTCGACACCGCGCTCGCTGAACTTCCCAAGGTCCCCGCCGGGGCGGCCTGAGTGCTCGAGTCCAGCGGTCGGGGGTGAGCGACCCGGCAGCTCACCCTCGACCGCACGGGCTGGGTATCGCGGTCGTCTTCGACTGGGCGCTCAGCGCGCAGCTGACGACCCAGGCGCTGGCGTCGGCCACGCGCAACCTCGGGTTCACCCCGAATCCAGGCGTGATCGTCGGCGGCCTGATCGCGGCGGCAGGATTGCTCGCGCTTGGCGAGGGATTGCGCCGTGGCGTCCCCGCGCTGCGTCTGGTGCAGGTCGGTCTGATGGTGATCATCACGCTTGTTGGCGTCGCGTCACTGCTGATGCTCGTGACCGGGAACTTCAGCGGCAGCCTGCTGTTCACGACCGCGATCGAGCTGGGATACGCACCCTGGCTTGTCTGGCGGCTGCTCGACAAGGAGACCGCCGCGTGGTTCGCCATGGCCAGGGGACGAGGCCGTGGCCCACACATCTCCGGTTGGCAGTGGGTCGCAGTGCTGGTGGCGTGGGCGGTCGTGTGGGGCGTGGTCGTCGCCTGGGCGGAGTCGCTCTAGCGGGGAGCTCAGGCGTCGAGTGTCGCGCGCACGTGATCCAGCAGGTCAGCAGCGACAAACGGCTTTGACACTAGGTGGATCCCGCGTTGCACGACCCCCTGCGACGTGATCACCAACTCGGGGTAACCGGACATGTAGAGCACCCGGATCTTCGGGCGCAGCTCCGTGACTCGCTCGGCGACCTGCTTGCCCGTCAATCCGGGCATCACGACATCGGTGAGCAAGAGGTGAATCGTGCCCCGGTGCTCGCTGATCAACGCCAGCGCTTCCGATCCACCGCGCGCGGCGAGCACCCGGTACCCGTGTCTGGTGAGGATGCGCCTCGCGACATCGAGCACGAGATCCTCGTCCTCGACCACGAGAATCGTCTCGCCGCCCTGGCTCCGGCGCGTGGCCGGCCGGCGTGGCTCGGACTGCGCGCCCGACGGCACCGCGCTCGGCAGCAGGATGGTGACGGTCGTTCCGGTGCCGAGGTCGGACTCGAGGTCGACCATGCCGCCCGCCTGGTTGACGATGCCGTAGACCGTCGCCAGGCCAAGTCCCGAGCCCTTCTCCCTCGACTTGGTGCTGAAGAATGGCTCGAAAGCACGCTCGATGGTGTCGCGGTCCATGCCGGTGCCGGTGTCCGCCACGCGCAAACGCACATGTGGACCCGCCTGCAGCCGCTGATCTTGAGCCGCGTAGCCGTCATCGACCGTGAAGTTGTCGGTGTCGATGATCAGCGTCCCTCCGGTCGGCATCGCGTCGCGCGCGTTCACAGCGAGGTTGAGCAGCACCTGCTCCATCTGTCCTCGATCCGCGAGCACGTGGTCGAGGTCGGTCGCGCAGCGGGTGATCAATTCAACGTGTTCCCCGATGGTCGTGCGCAGGAGCCCGTCCACCTCGCCGACGACGGCGTTGAAGTCGATGATCTCCGGCTTGATGATCTCGCGCCGACCGAAGGCGAGCAACTGATGCGTCAGCCGTGCCGCACGCTCCGCGGCAGCACCGATCTGGCTCACGTCGTCGAGCACCGCACTGAGGCGCACGGACTCGTGTGCCGGTCGCGTCGCGATCTCCGCGGTGATCTCCTCGTCCACGAAGCTCACGTAGTTGAGGATGGCCGCCAGCAGGTTGTTGAAGTCGTGCGCGACCCCTCCGGCCAGCTGACCGAGGCTCTCGAGGCGTTGAGACTGGTGGAGCTGCCGCTCCAGCCGATCGCGTTCGAGCTGAGCCTCCATGCGGTCGCGCTCGTGCTGTGCCTCCACCCGCTCGGTGACATCGCGAATTGCGGCGCAGACCATGAGGCCTTCCTCGGTCTCCATCGATGACAACGACACCTCGGCAGGAAACTCCGAATCGTCGCTGCGTCTGCCGGCGAGGGCGATCCACGCCTCGTCAGGACTGGTGCGCGGATCCCGAAACCCCGGGTTGGGGTTGGGGGAATGGATGTTGAGCGCCGCCCCCGGGACGAGCAACTCGACCGGACGGCCGATCAGCTGGTTGCGCTCATATCCGAACAGCGCCTCGGCCTGCGTGTTCACCAGGGTGATGAGCCCATCCGGGTTCACACCGACGATCGCATCCGGCGCCGCCTCGAGGAGGCTGCGGAATTTGGCCTCGGCACGCTTGCGCTCGGTGATATCCCGCACCGCGGCGATGACGACCAGACGGGCGTCGAGCTCCATCCGTGCCAACGAGATCTCCGCTGGAAACTCGGAGCCGTCACGCCGCCTGCCGGAGAGCTCCATGCCGAGGCCCATCGCGCGTGGCACCGGGGACTGGAAGTAGGTCGTGCGGAGTTGGGAGTGGTCGTGGAAGGAGTCGGGGACGAGCAGTTCCAATGGCTGACCGACCAGCTCGTCTCGGCCATAGCCGAAGAGCGCCTGAGCCTTGGCATTTACGATCAGGATGCTGCCGTTGGCAACGACGCCGATGATCGCGTCCGGGACCGCCTCGAGGAACGTCGCAAAAAGCTCGCCGCCGGACGGCGCTCTACTCGCGGCGAGGGTCACGCGGCGGGGCTTTCGGGGGTCCCCCGCGTGTCCGCTGATTCCCTCGGGTGGGTCCGACTGAGGCTGTCGGCCCTCGCCCGCTTGGCTTTCTCAACTCGATTGGCGGAAATCATCCGGGTCATGAGCTCACCAAAGCCGACCTCGGGTGGGAGCGGATCCTGCCGTGGTGTCGTCTGGCGGCCGGTCATGACACGGTCTCGTCTGGAAGCACCAACCTAGCCTGTGCCGAATCGGCCGGCGCGCCGCTTGAATGCCGACGTCGCAACTGCCTCCGCTCAGAAGCGTTGCAATCTGGGCGTTTGCGCTGTCGCGAACTGGCCTCCGCATGATCCCACGGGCACGAGCCCACCTTCGGATCGAGAAATCCGCGTCAGGAGCCCGAAGCGCGTAGTGTGAAGGTCGCCGGAGATAGGCGGACACTCACTGGAGCGCAGATCAGACAGGGCGACTCGGTCCTGCAGTCTTGGCGCATTCGCACGGCGGCGCGCCATATCCCACGGGGCGCACAGGTCCTCGACATCGGATGCAGCGACGGGGCGTTGTTCCGCACCCTCCGGGGGCGGATCGCATCCGGCGTCGGTATCGACACAGCACCGGTACCCGGCGATCACGGATCCTTCCGGTTCATCCAGGGCTCCGCTCCCGCCGCCCTGCCCGAGGGAGATCGATTCGACGTCATCACCATGCTCGCCGTGCTCGAGCACATCCCCCCGGCGGCCCAGCGCGACCTCGCCGTAATGTGTGTCTCACTCCTGCGACCACAGGGTCGCGTCGTATGCACCGTGCCATCGCCAAAGGTGGACTCGCTGATTCACCTCGGGCAGCGGCTGCGCATCCTCGATGGCATGGCCGAGCACGAGCATTACGGATTCGAGCCGGCAGATACGGTGCGTCTGTTCACCGAATCCGGGTTGACCGTGCACCGCGCGCAGCGATTTCAGTTGGGACTCAACAACCTGTTTGTCTTCACCCGACCCGATGACCCCGCCCGTTCGAGGAGCCGCTCGTAGGCCGGCGGCGACCAACTGCGGTCACGTCGCACATCGCGACCTCGGCCTCAAAGACCGCGGACGGGCGCACCACAACGTTGTCGCGGATCCCGAGCATGCTCAGGACGAAGCTCGCGAAGATCGTCTGCACTCCTCCGGCGATCAGCAGCACAGCCACGATCAGTGGCCGCATCGACGCCTGGGTGTCGAGTGCGCCATAACCACCCCGGCCCCAACTGACCACGGCCACGAGGATCAGCGCGAGGCCGGTGAGCGTCAGCACGCCGCCGACCAGCAGTCCCTTTTCAAGGGTTGCCACGCGAAAGAAGCTGTCGGTGCGGCGGCTCGACGGCAAGAACCCCGCCCGCATGCCAAAGACCTTGATGAACGCTCCGAACAGCATCAACTCGTAGCCGATGAGTGCGAAGACACCGCTCACCAGCATGGTGTGGATGTCAAGACCAACGGATCCCACATATCGCGTTCCACCGAGCAGCCACAGAGTTGTGAGTGAACCGGACAGCATCAGTGCGAGTCCGGGAATCACGAACAGCCAGCGTGGACAGAAGAGCAGCAGGAATCGCAGATGCCGCCAGCCGTCGCGCCATGTGCGCAGATGCGGCGCCCTGCTGCGTCCGTCCTTGTGCAGCGAGATGGGCACCTCGCTCACCTTCATGCTGGCGAGTGACGCCTTGACGACGATCTCACTCGCGAATTCCATCCCGGTTGTATTGAGACGCATGCGCCGGAATGCGTCCACGCTGAATCCCCGCAGCCCACAGTGGAAGTCGCGAACGCGCGACGAGAAGAAGATCCTTCCGGTCATCGAGAGGATCGGATTCCCGATCCAACGATGCGACCACGGCATCGCACCTTTCTCGATGCCACCGGCGAAGCGGTTGCCCATCACCAGGTCATCACCGACGCGCAGGCGCTCGAGGATCGGCGGGATCTCCGCAAAGTCGTAGCTCTCGTCAGCGTCGCCCATGATGATGTAGCGTCCCGACGACGCCGCCACGCCGCCCCGTATGGCGGCGCCGTACCCGGGCTCATCAACCGTCACGACCTTGGCCCCGTGGGCGAGGGCGATCTGCCGCGATCCGTCGGTGCTGCCGTTGTCGGCGACGAGGACCTCCGCGCGGATGTCCAGGCGCGCGATCGACTCGCGCGCGCGGTCGACACATCGCCCGATCGTCTCGGCCTCATTGAGGCACGGCATGAGGATCGAAACCTCGAGGAGCGGCTTCACGATGCCTTCCGTCCGAGCAGTGTCGCCCGGTGGGGGAACATCGAACGAAGCCTCCGCCGCCAGAGCCGGGGACCTGACGCCAGGACCAGCAGGGTCACCGCCCCGATGCCCAGGAGCGCGCGGTAGTGCGAGTACGGGACGTAGTGAAAGATCACCGAGTGCCGCCCGGGGCCGACCGTGACTGCGACGAACCCGGGAACCACCATGTACGCCACCGCCGCGCGTCCGTCGACGATCACCTGCCAGAGCGGGTCATACGTGACCTTCAACACGACCGCGGCGGTACGGATCGCGGTGACGTTGCCCGCGAAGTACCCGTCCTGGGCTGCCACGAGCACGTCGGTGCTGGCGCCGGCGGCCGAGGTGGGTGCATCGCCGATCGGGAGTGTCGGCGCCGCTGCTGCTCGGCCGGCGAATGCGACCGTCGGCAGTTGGCCCTGCTGGAACGCCGCCGAGCGAAGGAACGGCTGCGTCTGCGCCGCCATGTCGCTGCGGTCGGCCTCGACGACCCCGGACGTGTCGACGACCTGGAGGTAGCCGGTCGTCGCGACCTGGAACAGCCGGTGCCGGCCGCTGATGGCGATCAGCGTTGCGGGCACCGGTACGCTCATGCCCGAAGGGATGAGGAGGTAGCGGATGTTGTAGAGCTGGTACTGCGCCGGATCGCTCTGGTTGAAGAAGGCTTCGTTGTCGGCCAGCAGTGACGGCGTGCGCAGGGTGAAGCCGAACTCGTCGACATCGCTGTCCGCCAGGTACGCGTACACGGGCACCTGTCCGATGTCGTACTGCTGACCCCAGTTCCCTGGCAGGCCCGCGTACGTCCGACCTCCGCCGCGAGCCTTGATGTCATTGATGAGCACATCGAGCGAGGCGCCGTCGGTCTGATCGCCGGTCACCTGCAGCGCGATGCTCGTCGAGTCGGTGGCGGCGTAGGCGGCGCGGTTCAACCAGCCGGGGAGCGTGATCACCACAGCCGCCGCCATCAGCCCCGCGACGAGAGGGATGAGCGCGAACTCGGGGCGTCCGGGTCCGGATGACGCGGATCACGGCCTCCCCCGCCCACGCGAGCCCCACACCCGCCAGCAGGTCTCCAGCGAGCTGGATGCCCATCATGTACCGGGAGAGATAGAGATCTGCGTTGCCCGGCAGCAGATTCAGGATGAAGCCGAACGGCTGACGGCCCGAGAACAGGACGATGCTCATGGCCATCAGTCCGAGCAGCGCACGCGCACGAGCGTCCCTGCGGAAGCGGCCGACGCACACGACCGTACCCAACGCGACAAGCAGGCTCACGATAGGAAACCTGCCGTAGTCGAAGAGTTGACCGGTGAAGAGCCATCCAAGCGCCTGCGGCGCTCCATAGGAATTGAGCCAGAACGTGCCCTGGTTGAAGATGCTCAGGTTGAAATACGCGCCGTCGGTGATCAGCGGCACGATCACCCAGGCAGCAATCAGCGCTGCGCCTGCGAAGACCAGGGCTGCACGCCCGACGCGTGGCAGGAGGCCTCGCCAGACGACGATCACGAAGACACCGAGTGACAGCAGCGCGAAGTACCCGGTGAGAAAGTGCATGGCGATGGTCAGTCCGACCACCAGCGCGGCAAGCGCGTACCTCCCTCGGCCGGTGCCCTGGACCGCACGCCAGCTGAGTCCCCACGCGAGGGGGAGAAGGAACATCCCCCATTCCTGCGACCAGAGCCCGTTGCCAAGCCACGTGTAGCTGAAGGACTCGTAGCCGTACCCGGTGACGCTCACCAGGAGTGGCGAGACGAGTGCGGCGCATCCGGCCGCCCACCGCGACCAGCCGAGAAGCCGGCTTCCCGCATACACGCTCAGAGGAAAGAGCGCGAAAAGCAGGTACCCGGCCCACCGGGTGGTGGCCTCGGAGCCGAACACCAGCGAGCCATACGCCGTGATCAGGTGCGGGAGACTCTGGTAGTGCGAGAACTGCGCATCTCCGAGGCTCAGGTATGGAAACCAACCGTCGAGTGGCAGTGCGTTGCCCTCGTGGATCTGTTGCATCGCCCAGCGCACCATCTCGAAGTGCATCGCCTCGTCATTGAGCGGCTGGACGACGGTCAGCTCGCCGGACATGGTGACGAGGCCGAAAACACACGCAGCCACGACGAAGAGCAAGGGGGGCGAATGCCACCACCACCGCGGCAGCGGAGCATCAGCTGCGCCGGTCGCTGCGGCGGGCCGTCCATGGCGCACGCGCGGTTGGGGTGGCGCGATCACCTGGATGCCGTCACGCGCTATGGCTTGGGTGTGGGTGCAGCGGGGGCGGGCGTCGGAGCGGGGACGTGGGACGCCAGCGACGCGTCGAGTGCGACGGCCTTGGCCCAGTCTGATCTTGCTTGGGGCAGTTTCTCCTGACCCTGCAGGATGAAACCGAGGTTGAGCCACGCCGCCGCGAAGTTCGGCTGAAGCGTCAGTACGCGCAAATAAAGTCTCTCGGCGCCGGTGGAATCCGTGGTCACCGTGTCGACGGCGAGATTGAACAAAGCGTCGGCGAAGGTGGGATCGATGACCAGCGTTGCCGTGTACTCCGTCACCGCTTGAGCTTTGCTGCCTTGACGGTCGTACACGGTGCCCAGGTCGTAGTGGGCAACAGCATTGTTCGGATCCAGGCTGATCGCCTGCTGATACGTGGTCTCCGCCGTACTCTCGTCGCCTGCGAGCTGCGCCATCAGGCCTTGCGACACGAGGCTTGCCGCCGTCGGCGGCGCGCCGCAGGCTGCGATGCCGGCGGCGAGCATCGACAGCGTGAGCGCCACTGCGCTGCGGGTGATGACGGCGGTCATCCGATGCAAAGGACCACGGCTCGAACTGCTCTCCGTGTCGAAAACCGATGTGGGCCCAACGGTTGGTCCGCCCCACACACGGTGCGAGACGGACCATGGCCGTTGCGTCAATCCGATAGAACGGTCAGGTGTGTCGAGGCCTAGCTACCGATACAGATGAACCTGACAGCATCGAGGGCTCCCGCGTCCGACGGCCGGTAGAAACGATGTGCCCGACGTGTACGTGAACAGAATCTCTGCAGCTGGCGATGTGGTGTCAGATCCGTAGCAGACATACGTACCTGCTCCAGCGAATATGGCCGCTCCGGTGAGCGTTACGGCCGTTCCGGCAGTGCCCGTTCCAAATACCACGTGCTCGCCCGCGATTGTCACGCCGGCAGTCGTCGTGTACGGAACCGAGCCAGTGGCCCCGGTGGCGCCCGTCGCTCCCGAAGCTCCAGAAGCACCTGATGCTCCGGTCGGTCCAGTCGGACCCGTTGGCCCAGTGCTTCCGGTGGCGCCGGAAGGCCCGGTACTACCCGTTGCACCTGCGGGACCCGTCGGGCCCGTGGGACCGGTTGGTCCGCCGGAGGGTCCGGTCGGGCCAGTCGGCCCGGTTGCCCCGGTTGGTCCTGTCGGTCCACCCGGAATCACCGCGGCGTAGTACCCGAAGTAGTCCAGGATGACGTCCGCGCTTCCAGCTGCGTTGAGGATGTCCAGGACGCCACCCGCGCTCAAGCCCACGACGACAGCCGTCGCATTCGTGTGACCGGCAAGCACGTTGAGATTCGAGGTGCCGGGCTCGGCTTGGCCATCCGGCCACAGCCTGAGAAACGTCGTCGAGTTCGCGTTGGCGACGGTGAGGTTGAGCACGACAGCCGTTGCGCCGCTCGGGATGCTTGCTCCCGTCACCTGCCACACATCCGTCTCGTGGCCCGGGGACAGATGCATCGATAGGGTGATGCGGCTGTCCAGCGCACGCACCGGTGTGATCGGTGTGAACGCGCTCTGCACGGGTCCAACCGCATGCGCGACCCACGACTGGGATACGGCCAGCGCCAATGGGACCATCAGTGTCATACCGACAATCCACCATCGATGGCGTGGCACCACGTGTTGATTCCGGCTCTCGCCCATTGATCGCCTCCACGCGTACCGCCTTCCCTCATGCGGGATGCTGCACGCTCCGATCATGAAAGTCAAATCTGATCTCGATGTGGCGCGCGATTTGTTTCATGCGTAGACTGACCGCCGATGATGAAGCTGCTAAAGGGCATTCTCTATGTGCGCCAGCGTACGGTCGCAGCCTGCGCACGGTCTGTGCGCCTGCGAACGATCATCGCTCCCACTGCGGCACTGCTCGCTCTGACCGGATGCGCATCGACAGCTGCGCCGACGGCAACACCTGGCCTCGTGACGATACAGACTGCCGTCACATGTCCTGCGCCGCCCAGTCACACAGCCGTTGCAAATCCGGTTCGGCACTTCACCGCTGCACCGCGGTTGACCCTCGATCACAACGTCGGTTACTGCGCGTATATCGCGACGGCCGCCGGGGTGATCTCGGTTCGGCTCCGTCCCGAGTACGCGCCACACGCGGTGAGTGACTTCATCTATCTCGCACAGCACGGCTTTTACGACGGTCTCACCTTCTACCAACTCTGCCCGGCGACCAGCGGCGCCTCATGTCCGGGATCAGCACCCATCGCACTGAGCGGAGACCCCAGCGCGACCGGCACAGGGGGCCCGGGCTACACCGTGGTGTCAGATCCGGTGGTTGGCGACTACCTGTTCGGCGCAGTCGCAATGTACGCGAGCACACCCGCGCGGATCGGCAGTCAATTCTTCATCAGCAAGGGGGACAGCAGTGCGCTCGCGCGGACGTACGACATCTTCGGCCAGGTGACCGACGGCATTCCGGCGATGGCGTCACTGCAGAAGGGGAGCACGATCGAGTGGATCGCAATCGTGGTCACGGCGCCTGAGCCCTGACATGCGCCTCGGCCGCGGAGCCGTGTTCAATGCCGAAGCCGCAGTGAAATGACCCCCACCATGGCGAGGGAGGCAAGCGCACACACCGCAACACCGAGCGGCAACTGCTGCGCTCCGGCGATCGCGATCAAACCGCCGAGGGCGGCGGGCAGGAGCGCACTGCCGATCACCGCGCCGAGGATCGCGTAGGTCACCAGCGTGGTCGCGTTGGGAATAACTCGTGTCATCCACGACACCACCACCGGGAAGATCGGCGCCGCACACAGTCCGACGAGTGCGAACATCACCGGCGCGTACACGTGTGCGCGAATCCCGATCAGCAACACGATGCTGACAATGAACGCCGGCACCAGGATCCGCTGCGGAGCCCAGCGCACGGCGAGGGGCGCGAAGATCACGCGCCCCAGGGTGAACGCTCCCCAGTACACCGAGGTCGCTCCAGCGGCGAACTGTGCCGACGAGCCGAGGCTCAGGAGATCGGTTGCCTCCCAGGTGCCGATGCCCGCTTCGAGCCCCTCATACACCAGCAGCATCAGGGCGAACGTGAGGACAAGGCTCAGCGTGCGGGCGTTGAGGGCGGGGGGCGCCCGTTCCGGCTCGACCGCCTCGTCCACAGCCCGGCGCAGGAAGACGAGGCACGCAACCACGCCGACGCCGGCGACGGAGAACACCATCGAATACCCGCGCGTGAGGGCCACCAGCGCCGGACCGATGAACGTGCCCACGCCGTACGCGGTGTTGACCAGACCGAGCATCGCCGGACTCCTGCGCCCAAACCTCGTCGCGAAGTACAGGTTGATGAGCACGACGAGGCCGCCGGCCCCGATGCCGAGCACGAACACCGCAAGCAGCAGGAGCGGCCACGTCGGCGCGGCTGCCGCCGCCAGCAGACCGACGGCGAACAGCGAGGTCCCGACCGCGAGGCGATCGCCAAGGCTCCATCGGGCATGGGTCAATCCCAGTGCCATGAGCCCGATCACCTCGCCGAGAAAGTTCGCGCTGACGATCAGGCCCGCGACGCTCACGCTCAAGGTGAACCGTTCGGTGATATGCGGAATCGACGGTCCATAGGACGCGATCACAACTCCGAGGAGCAGGAAGACGGCGAAGCCGGCCACGGTCACCGCCCTGGCGGGAGCGTCGCGCTCACTCATCCGCCTGCACAATACGGGCGGCGGCCGGCCGCACGGCTCTCAGACCTTGGCAGTGGCTTACGAGGGGGTTGGGGTGGTCGCTCCCGTCGGGCGGGGTGGCGGCGGATTCAGCAGCGCCTGCTCATCAGCCAGCGCGATGGCGATCTCCCCCGCCGCCGTGGGATGCAACGGCGCGGCGTCACCCAGGCCCTGGACGAAGGATTGCGAGGTGCAGAGCTCGTGGCCCGCGAAGTTCGGCGCCACGGGATCGAACCCGAAGCTCGCCGCACCGTCCGCAAGTACGGTGTTGAACGTGGTCAACCGGCTCAGCAGCACCGCCGATTTGGCGCTGGTGATCGACGGCTGGCCCGGGCAAACCGGCTGCACGGGAAGCGGGTCGTAGTACTCGTTGACGATCACCCGCGGCAACCCAGGCAGCGCGGCGAGTCGCTGGAGGAGGTCGTAGTAGTCGATGGTGAAGCTGTCGAGGGCCTGGGAGAACCACGCCGCGGAAGCGCTGTCATCGCACTGCGGCGCGATCAAGCAGAGTTCCATCAACTGTGTCCAATGCATCTCATTGGCACCGATGCTGACGATCACGGTCTTGATGCCGTGCATGGTCGCCAGGCGCGCGAGCTGTGACGGCACGAGCGCGCCGTTGATCGCCTCCGGCCCGAACAGGCCGTTTTCGATCGACGCATTCGTGCACGCGAGGTTGGCCACGGTGCTGCCGTTCACTCCCGCGATGTCTGCGGCATAGCTGTCCTGGCTTCGCCGGCACGCGGTGTCCTCAGCGGTCGGATTCGCAAGTGGAGGGTTGCCCGCCCCCGCGGCGGTGGAGTCACCGATGACCACCGTGCTCGCACTCACGTCAGGCGACTTGCGACGTGTCGCATCGACGGCGAGCGGCGCACGCCCGACCAGTTGGTCGAGCGATCTCACCTGGGCCAGGTCCTGCAAACCCCGCGCCGCGCTGCCGATGGCGACCGCGTCGATACCGCCCGCAAGGATGCCGGCGACAGCCATGCCGGCGACGACGACCTGCCATCGGCGCCGCAGGAGTGCGAGGCCGAGCGCGGCCAGCAGGAGCGCCACCAGCACCGCGATGACCAGCTCGCGAACGAAGTATTCGCTCCAACCCTGGCGCAGGTCCTGGCCGAGATGCTCCGGCTGCTTCAGCGCAAGCAGCAGCTCGTCATAGTGCGTGACCTCGGCCCACACCAGGCGAGGGCGGATCGGTCCGGAGAACTGCTGCGTCGTGGGAATCGACTGCCCAAAGAGTTCGAGCGTTCCCGGACCGGACGTGGACGCTGACGGTCCCGCGCTGAGGCCGAGCGACTGCCCTGCCGCATCGATGTTCTGCGCCGGCGCGATCAGGAGTGAGATCTCGATGCTCGCGAGCGGGATCACGACCGCGAGGCAGATCGCCACCGCCAGGATGCCGGCGGTTCGTGAGATTCGGTTGTGAGTCACTGATCCAGGCTACCCGGCGGTCCCTCACGCCGCGTTTCCCGATGGGACATCGTGACCGGCGCGGCCGGCCAGGTCGGTTGCGGCATCCGGTCGTCCCGATCGGCGCAGGTATATGGCGATCGCAACCGACGTCAGCGCAGCCCACGCGCACCACAGCGATGTGAAGCCTGTGAACGTGATCCACCCGAGCGCAATCACAGCACTCAGATTGGCGAGGCCAAGCAGGACCAGCCAGCGGTTGCTTGCCACGAGACACGCGCCGCAGGTTGCGACCACGTAGAGAACGACGAGGATGTCGGCGTAGCTGATATCCGCGGTGTAGGAGATGTGTGACCCGTCGATCGAGGCACCCACCGGACCGCGGACAACGGCTACGAGCAGGAAGACCGAGGTCAGGGCGCCGACCACGAGGAACACCTTCATCAACAGGCGACGCTCGATCCTGGTCTCGACACCGAGCATCGCGAAGGGCACCCAGAACGGCAGCAGGAACGCGACGGCAAGGAAGATGTAGATGGCCGCATGCTCGACCGGCCACGAGACCTGTCCGTGCAGCCCCCACCAGACGAAGGACTCATCAATCTCGTGGACCGCAAAAAGGGCCGGTGTCGCGGCGAGAGCGATCTGGTGAGGCTTGCGGACGTGGCGAAGCGCATCGATGCCGACCGTGCCCACTACGATTCCCGTCACCAGATCGGCTTCGGCGGAGAAGCACATGAGGTACGGAGCAGACTACGCGCCTTGATCCGGCATCGCGCTCCGCCGGGCACAACGTCCCCGACGAGAGGTGACTTCCAGCCCTCTCCTCTGGCGGCAGGGACCGGTCAAGATATGGGCTATGGCTGGGCCCCCCGGCGAATCCCTCGCCCTCGACAGCGACGGCCTGGCTGCCGTGATCGCCGCCGTTCGCCAGCGGGGCTACACGGTCATCGCACCGACGGTGCGCGATGGCGCGATCGCGTACGAGCCGATCACGAGCGCGACCCAGCTTCCCCGCGGCGTCGGCGACGAACAGGCGCCAGCTCGCTACCGGTTGCGCGATCGCGACGACGACGCGCTCTTCGGCTTCGCCGCCGCGCCCTCATCGTGGAAGCGATATCTCTATCCCCCCGCAACGACGCTCTGGCGTGCACGACGGGACGAGGATGGAACACTGGCATTCGATGAGTCATCGACGCCCGCACCTCGATACGCGTTCCTCGGTGTCCGTGCCTGCGAGCTTGCGGCGATCCTGGTGCACGACCGCGTCTTCGCCGGTGCGGCGCACCCGGATCCCACGTACGCGGCCCGGCGCAGCGAGCTGTTCATCATCGCCGTGCACTGCGGGTCACCATCCGGCGTGTGCTTCTGCACGTCCATGAACACCGGCCCGCGGGCTCGCGCGGGATTCGACCTCGGCATCACCGAGCTACTGGATGCGGCGGCGCCGCGGTATGTGATCGAAGCAGGCTCACCGGCCGGCCAGGAAGTGCTGGACTCGCTCTCCGCGGCGCCCGCGTCGAGGCAGGATCTCGACGCCGCGCAGGCCGTCACCGATGTCGCCGTCGAGCGCATGGGCCGGCACATGGACACAAGCGGTCTGCCCGACATGCTGCAGCGCAACCTCGAGCATCCTCGCTGGGACGATGTCGCGGCGCGCTGCCTCAGCTGCGGCAACTGCACGATGGCATGCCCGACCTGTTTCTGCAGTGACGACGTCGAATCGCAAGCGCCCGATGGCGAAACCAGCTCGCGCGTCCGGGAGTGGGCGTCCTGTTTCACGCACGACTTCTCGTACATCCATGGCGGCACAGTGCGCGAGACGACTCGCAGCCGGTACCGCCAGTGGATGACTCACAAGCTCGGCACCTGGTGGGAACAGTTCGGCACGTCGGGCTGCGTCGGGTGCGGGCGCTGCATCACGTGGTGCCCGGTCGGCATCGACATCACCGAGGAAGCGGCTGCGATCCAGGCGAGCGACGGCCTCGGACAGGGGTCGGTGTGAACACCATCGCCGATGAGCTGACCTCGCATCGCTTCTTCGCGGGAATGGACGGCGCACACCTCGAGGTGCTGACCGGCTGTGCACGCAACGTCGTGATCGCGAAGAACGCGTCGATCATTCGAGAGGGCGCCCACGCCGACGCATTCTGGGCGCTGCGCACGGGCAGGGTCGCGCTCGGTGTCACCGCCCCCGGGCAGGGCGTGCTGACCATCGACACGTTGCACGCCGGTGACGTCCTCGGCTGGGCGTGGCTCTTTCCCCCGTACCGCTGGCATTTTGATGCCGACGCGCTCGACGAGGTCCACGCAGTCGCATTCGACGCCGTCTGCCTGCGTGGCAAGTGCGCGGCGGACCCCGCTCTCGGATTCGACCTCGCACAGCGCGTCGCCGCCATCCTCGGCGATCGAACTCAACGCCGCTCGGATGCGGCTGCTGGATCTATATGGCTCTCCCCACCCGGGCTGATTCTCCGGCCCGCGCCGCCATGACCCCGGTGAGTCATCGTGTCGTCGGGCGACGTGAGGAGACGGCAGACGTGGTGACGCTCCACCTCGAGGCCACCGATGGATCGCGGCTTCGCTACGCGGCGGGGCAGTTCAACATGCTCTACGCATATGCGGTCGGCGAGGTCGCGATCTCGATCAGCGCGAATCCTCTGGACGATGGACCGATCGCACACACGGTTCGCAACGTCGGCGCTGTGTCACGAGCCATATGCGGCCTGCAGATCGGAGACACGCTCGGACTGCGCGGGCCATTCGGGTCCGACTGGGGGCTGGAGAGCGCGGAAGGGGACGACCTCGTGATCGTTGCCGGCGGCATCGGACTGGCACCGCTGCGTTCGGTCATCACCCAGGTCATCTCGCAGCGCGACCGCTTCGGCACCGTCGAGATCGTGATCGGGACACGTACCCCGGAAGAGCTGGCATTCAGGGAAGACGTCGAGACCTGGCGGGCGCGGGACGACCTGTCGGTCCATGTGACCGTCGATCGGGCCACTCCCGGCTGGCGTGGCACGGTCGGCGTCGTCACGACCGTCCTGCCTCGCATCCAGTGCAACCCGGGTGCGATCGCGCTGGTCTGCGGCCCCGAGGTGATGATGCGGTTCACCGCGCTCGCGCTGATGGAGCGGGGCATGCCCGCCTCCCGGATCCGCGTCTCCGTGGAGCGGAACATGCAATGCGCCATTGCGCAGTGCGGCCACTGCCAGCTCGGCTCGGTCTTCGTCTGCGCCGACGGCCCGGTGCTCACCTGGGAACGTGTCGAGCCACTGCTCGCGGTGCGCCAGCTGTGAGCGGCGCCGTGCAACCCAAGCTGGCGGTCTGGAAGTTCTCGTCGTGTGACGGCTGCCAGCTCACCCTGCTGGACTGCGAGGACGAGCTCCTCGAGGTGGCGGGGCAGGTCGAGATCGCGTACTTTCTCGAGGCGTCTCGCGCCGTGGTTGCGGGGCCGTACGCCCTCTCGATCGTCGAGGGGTCGATCACGACGGCGGACGACATCGAGCGCATCCGCGAGGTTCGCCGCATGTCGAGCCATGTTGTGTCGATCGGGGCCTGCGCCACTGCCGGTGGCATCCAGGCGTTGCGAAACTTCGCGGATGTCCGTGAGTTCACGTCGGTCGTGTACGCGCATCCGGAGTACATCCACACCTTGGACCGGTCGACGCCGCCCTCAGCGCACATCGAGGTCGACTTCGAGTTGCACGGCTGCCCGATCGACAAGCGTCAGCTGCTCGAGGTGATCACCGCCTTCCTGCACGGGCGGCGACCACAGATCGCCTCGCATTCCGTGTGCGTCGAGTGCAAGCGACGTGGCACCGTCTGCGTCATGGTGTCCAAGGGCATCCCCTGCCTCGGACCCGTGACCCACGCAGGCTGCGGCGCCATCTGCCCCGCGTTCAACCGCGGGTGCTACGGCTGCTTCGGGCCCGCGGACACGACCAATATCCCAGCGTTCGTCGGAGCCCTCGGCGCTGCGGGCATGTCGGACTTCGACCTCGTCCGGGTATTCCGCACATTCAACGCCGAGGCGCCCGCATTTCGCGAGGCCAGCATGGCGGCCGAAGCCGCGGAGGACCGCAGGTGACCCACAGCACCACCGGATCGCGAACGCTCTCGGTTGCCTCGCTGGCGCGGGTCGAAGGCGAGGGCAGCATGCACGTTGTCGTCCGTGACGGGGCGGTTCACGACGTCGAGTTGCGGATCTTCGAGCCCCCGCGGTTCTTCGAAGCCTTTCTGAGGGGTCGGTCGTATACCGAGGTGCCGGACATCACCGCCCGCATCTGCGGCATCTGCCCAGTCGCCTACCAGATGAGTGCCTGTCAGGCGGTCGAGGACGCCTGCCTGGTGACCATCGACGCGCAGGTTCGGGCGCTCCGCCGCCTCCTGTACTGCGGCGAA
Organism: Candidatus Dormiibacterota bacterium; assembly: GCA_963777445.1. Lineage (GTDB taxonomy): Bacteria > Chloroflexota > Dormibacteria > Aeolococcales > Aeolococcaceae > Palsa-851. The sequence goes on from CAVZQR010000006.1 coordinate 125,305, forward strand.
TGGATCGAAAGCCACGCCCTGCACATCTACCTGCTCCATGCGCCCGACTTCCTCGGCTACGAGAGCTCGATCGAGCTGGCGCGGGACCACCGCGACATCGTCGAGCGCGGCCTTCAGCTCAAGAAGGTGGGCAACGACATCCTCAACGTGCTCGGCGGCCGCGCCATCCATCCCGTGAACGTGCGCGTCGGCGGCTTCTACAAGGCGCCGACGCCGGCCGACCTGGCGCCGGTCGCGGAGCGTCTCCGCTGGGCGCGTGACGCGGCGATCGACACCGCTCGCTGGGTGGCGACCTTCGAATTCCCCGAGCTCGTGCTGGACGGTGACCTGGTGGCGCTGCATCACGACGGCGAGTACGCCATCACCGACGGCCGGATCGCATCGACGTCGGGGCTCGACATCGCGGTGAGCGAGTTCCCTGAGCACTTCGGCGAGGAACACGTCGCGCACTCCACCGCACTGCACGGACGTGCGCGAGCCGGCGCCTTCACGGTCGGTCCGCTGGCCCGATACACCCTCAACTTCGATCAACTCCCGCCCCTCGTCAAGCAGGTCGCCGCGGAGGTGGGTTTGGGTCGGACATGTCGCAATCCCTTCAAGAGCATCATCGTCCGCGCCCTCGAGGTCGTCTTCGCCTGCGACGAGGCCTTGCGGATCATCGACGAGTACGAGCCACCGGTCACGCCCGCCTCCGAGATGCCGGCACGGGGCGGCACGGGACACGGATGCACCGAAGCCCCGCGCGGCCTCCTCTACCACCGCTACACGATCGACGCCGAGGGGATCATCAGCGACGCCGTCATCGTGCCGCCGACCGCGCAGAATCAGCCGTCGATCGAGCACGGGCTGCGCCAGTTCGTGCAGGACCGCCTCCACCTCGACGATCCTGAGCTCACGAGGCAGTGCGAGCAGGCAATCAGAAACTACGACCCCTGCATCTCGTGCGCCACTCATTTCCTCGACCTGACGGTGGATCGGGGGTGAGCGCCTCAGCGGTCGTCATCGGCATCGGCAACCGCTACCGCCGCGACGATGGATCGGCGCTGCGAGTCATCGACGCGCTGGCCGGTCGCGCTCCCGAGTCCACAGTCGTGCTGGAGAGTGACGGTGAGCCTGCCCGGCTCATCGACTCATGGGCGGATGTGCCGCTCGCGGTTGTCGTCGAGACCGTCCGCCAGGGCAGCGTCCCCGGGTCGATCACCAGCATCCTGTGGGACGAGCACGCCGCACCTTCTCACCGTGGTGAGCACGGCTCGCACAGCCTTGGGATCCTCGAGGCGATCGCCCTCGGGCGGGCCGTCGGGCGGATGCCCCGAGTGCTCCGTATTGTCGGCATCGAACCGCAGGACCTCGGCTGGGGCGAGGGGCTGAGCGACGCGGTCGCCGCCAGCATCGACTCGGCCGCGGACCTCGTCCTCGGCTACCTGGGTCAGCCCGGTGGCGGCAACACCTCCGCCGCGTCCGCGCCCGCTACGCAGAGCTCCAGGTAGAGCTTCTCGAGGCGGTCGATGTTGGTGCCGAGACTGTAGGACTGAAGCGCACGGGAGCGCGCGCGCTCGCCGAGACTGCGCCGAAGCGTGGTGTCGTCGTGGAGCCGGTGCAGCGCATCACGCAGGGCCGGCTCGAGTGGCGAGACGGGGATGACGAGGCCGGCGTCGCCGGCGACCGCGCCATCCTCTCCGGCGTCAGTGGTGATGACCGCGCGACCTGCGCTCATCGCTTCGAGCAGTGCCAGCGAGAGCCCCTCCGCCGTGGAGGGCAGCACGAATGCGTCAGCGGCACGAAGGAGATCGACGCGGTCCTCCTCATCTGAGAGCACGCCGAGGAGCCGCACCTGGGGGTGCTCGGCGGCGAGGCGCTGCAGCTGGCGTCGCTGCGTCCCACCCCCCGCGATGACGAGCAGGTGGTCGTCTCCCCAGCCCTGCGCGAGGAAAGACCGCACCAGGTGTGGCACTCGCTTCTCCGGATCGAGGCGCCCCATGTACACGACCATGAAGCGTCCCTTCAGCGCCGCGCGCAGCCGCGAGCGTCCCGGTTTGAAACGATCGGTGTCGACGGCGTTGGGGATCACCACGATGCGCGCCGGGTCGCAGCCGGATTCGACGAGCAGCGCACGCTGCCCCTCGCTCAGTGCGACGATCGCGTCGAAATGCGCGAGACGCCACGCCTGGAAGCGGTAGATCTCGCGAAGGACTCGCGCACGTCCGGAATGCAGCGCTCCATAGGGCAGATGCACCGTCGCGACGGCGGGTATGTGCCGGTGATTGGCGAGGCTCGCGACGGCGCCGTCGAGGAGCGAGAAGCTCACCGAGACATGGATGACATCGGGCTGGAACCTGGTCAGCTCCGCGGCGATGCGATCCAGCGAACCGGGCAAGGAGACCGTCGCCGTCTTCAGATGGACGGCGCGTAACTCCACCTGTCGAGGGGCGGGGGCGACGGCGCCTTCGCGGTGCGCGAAGAACAGCACCTCGATCCCTCGAGCGCGCATCGCTGCCACGGTTTGCCGGCTGTAGGCGGCAAGACCGTTGCCGTGGCGTCCCTGGAAATGACCGAACCACGCCACACGGAGCGGTGCAGCGTTCGGTTGGAGCAGATCTGAGAGTGCCACCAACGGCAGCCTAGAGCCCAACGGGTCGGATCTGCCATCGGGACGCGTTTGACGGCCCCGAACACGGTACTCAGGCGCAGCGCACATCGACTAGAGTCGCCGCTGGCGATGAACGTCTCCGCGCTCCTCAACGCAGGGCTCGTCCTCGCGCTGGTGGGATTCGTCCTCTACCGCCAGGCCATCGCCCGCCCCGTGGTCGCCCGAAGGCTGTGGCTCCTGCCCGCAATCCTCGCCGTGATCGGCGCCGCCGCCATATCGCATGTGGACAACGGCAATCTCAGTACGACGGCCTTCGAGTATCTGGCCGTCGACCTGGTGGCGTCGATCGCGCTCGGCGGCGTTCGTGGATGTTTCGTCCGCGTGTTCGAGCGAGATGGCGTGATGTGGCGGCAGGGCGGAATCGTGACCGTCGCACTCTGGGTCGCGACCATCGGCATCCGGGTGGTCATCGCGATCACAGCCGGCGCTGCCGGGGTCGGTAACGTCATGGACGCGGCCCTGGAGTTGTCGCTCGGCATCAGCCTGCTCGCCCAGAACGTGGTGATCGCACTGCGCGGTGCGCGCATGGGTCTGCACTTCGCACCAGGCTTCGCATCACGCAGGCGCCGGAGCCGAATCCGTTCCAGAGACTGGTGAACGGCACCGGAGGTTGGCGCCGGGCCGACATGTCGTACCGGGGCCGCAGTCTCAGTTCCCTTCGAACAGCATGTCCGAGAGGCCGGGCGGCGTGGCACGCGGCAGCACGGTGTCGACAAAGGACTTGACCGCCTCACCGAGTCCGACGTCATGGCCGGCGGCCTCCGACAGATACCAGCGATGGTCGAGCACCTGGTGAAAGAGTTCGGCGGGCTCGAGCCGGCCCCGCAGCGCCTCCGGCACAGCTGCGATGGTGGGTTCGAAGACGTCGATGAGCCAGCGCCGCGCGCCATAGGTCTCCGACACAGGTCCGCCGGAGGTCGCCTCGAGCTCGGTGCGGTAGCGCGCGATATCACCGAGCAGGCGGCGCGCCTGATTCTCCTGGACTTCGAGCCCGGTCAGCGCCTGCAGGGTTCGGACGTGATGGCCCGGCTCGACGACCCGAGGCTGAAGGCGAAGGCGGTATTCGCCGCCCTGGGCGCTGACCTCGACCTCCTCGACGTCGAAGCCAAGCGCGTTGAGCCGCTGCAATCGCTCCTCGATCAGGTAGCGCTGGTCGGGCGCGAACGCCACCTCGCGCACGAGCTCCGACCACAGGCGGTCGTAGCGACGGCGCAGCTCCTCAGCCGCCTCGACCGGGTCCATGTGGTGGACGAGCCCCTCAGCGGTGACGTCCAGCAGCTCCCCGACGATGTTCTCCTCGGCCACCATCACGTCCTGGTTGCGCTGTCCGTCGCTGAGCTGCGGATGCAGCTCCCCGGTCTCGGTATCGACCACATAGGCGCCCAACGCTCCGGCGTCGCGACGGAACAGCGTGTTCGACAGCGAGCAGTCGCCCCAGAAGAACCCGGCGACGTGGAGCCTGACCAGGAGGTTCACCAGGCCATCCAGCAGGCGGTCCCCGAGGGCGTCGTCCGCGCCGGTCGCCCCGAGCACCCGGCGATACGGCAGCGAGAAGTCGAGGTGGCGCGTGATCAGAACGGCTTCGAGCTCATCGTCCTCCGCCGCGCGTCGAGCGCCGACCTGGCGCCCGGTGACCAGCGCGGCCACCTCCACCACGGGGATGAACAGTCGATCCAGCTCGGCCAGGAGCCGGTACTCACGCTCGGCCAGGCGGTGCGGCAGCTCCTTGAGGGCGTAGATCGCCTCGCCGTAGCGCACGAACCGGACCACGTGACGGGAGATCCCGCGGGGCACGTCGACCAGGCGATCCTGCCGCCAGCGCGCGAGGGGGAGATCCCACGGCAGGTCGAGGAAGTCCGGATGGCCGGTGCGCCTTCGCATCTGGAAGTCCACAGCTTCCGAGGTCACTCACGCTGCCTCTGAGTTCGCTGAACCGGGTCCGCTGCACGATGACATGTGCGCGCGACCGGACGTCGAGCTCGACCACCCGGCTCAGCGACGGCAGGCCACTTCCCCTGGTGGTCCCTGTCCGGGACTCTCATCGGGACCGAAGACGCGCGAGTTGGTCACGAAGTGCTCGTCCGGCCCTGCGGGAAGCGAGAAACCTTCGGGGAAGCCCTCGCCGACGTCGAGGATGAGCTGCGTGTGCTTCCACGCCTCGAACTGGCGATGGTCGATGTAGAAGGGAGAGCCGCCGACCTCGCCGAGGAGGACGTCGTGATCGCTCAGCACGAATTCGCCGAGCTCGAAACAGATCGGGAGGCTGCCATCGCAGCAGCCCCCCGACTGGAAGAACATGACCGGCCCTCGCTCCGCCACGAGGCGCCGGATTGCCTGCAGGGCGGCAGAGGTGGCGATCACACGCGCGGACGACGCGACCGTGGAGGTGTGATCGCTCACCATTCCTCTAGCCCTCTAGAAGAAGCCCAGCGCCTTCGCGCTGTAGCTGACCAGAAGGTTCTTCGTCTGCGAGTAGTGCTCGAGCATCATCTGGTGATTCTCGCGTCCGACGCCCGAGATCTTGTAGCCACCAAACGCCGCTCCGGCGGGATAGAGGTGGTAGCAGTTGGTCCAGACCCTGCCGGCCTTGATCGCCCGGCCCATCCGGTACGCCCGGCTGCCATCACGCGTCCACACTCCGGCTCCCAGGCCGTAGGGGGTGTCGTTGGCGATCTCGATGGCCTCGGCCTCGTCCTTGAAGGTCGTGACGGCCAGCACCGGTCCGAAGATCTCCTCCTGAAAGACCCGCATCTTGTTGTCGCCCTTGAGGACCGTGGGCTGGTAGTAGTAGCCACCCGCGATGTCATCGGCGACCACGGCGCGCTCGCCGCCGACCAGGCACTCGGCACCTTCGTCGCGGCCGATCTTGACGTAGGACTCGATCTTCGCGAGCTGTTGTGCGGAGTTCTGTGCCCCGACCATCGTCGCCACATCGAGCGGGTTGCCCTGCTTGATTGCGCGGATTCGGGCCAGGCAGCGCTCCATGAACTTGTCGTAAATCGATTCCTGGATCAATGCGCGCGACGGGCACGTGCAGACTTCGCCCTTGTTGAAGGCGTACAGCACCAGGCCTTCGATCGCCTTGTCGAGAAAGTCGTCATCGGCAGCCATCACGTCTTCGAAGAAGATGTTCGGGGACTTGCCGCCCAGTTCGACGGTCGACGGGATGAGGTTCTGGGCTGCGTACTGCATGATCAGCCGCCCGGTGACGGTCTCGCCGGTGAAGCCGATCTTGGCGATACGCGGGCTCGACGCGAGCGCCTTGCCGATCTCACCGCCCGGTCCCGTGACGATGTTGATCACGCCCGGCGGCACGATGTTCTCGATCACCTCGGCGAACTTGAGAATCGACCACGGCGTCGGCGACGCGGGCTTGAGCACGGTGCAGTTGCCTGCGGCCAGCGCGGGAGCGATCTTCCACGCGGCCATCAGGAGCGGGAAGTTGAACGGGACGATCTGTCCGACCACACCGAGTGGCTCGTGATAGTGATACGCAACCGTGTCCTTGTCGATTTCCGTGGTGCGGCCTTCGAGCGAGCGGGTCGCGCCGGCGAAATACCGGAAATGGTCGACAGCCAGGGGAAGGTCCGCAGCGAGGGTCTCGCGCACGGGCTTGCCGTTCTCCCAGCTCTCGGCAACTGCCAGCATCTCCAGGTTGGCCTCAAGGGCGTCGGCGATGCGGTTGAGGACTGCGGCGCGCTCGGCGAGCGACGTGGCGCCCCACGCGTCCTTGGCGGCGTGGGCTGCGTCAAGTGCAAGCTCGACGTCCTCTGGTGTGGACTTCGCGACCTCGCAGAAGACCTTGCCATTGACGGGGCTGATGTTGGGCATGTAGTTGCCGGACACCGGTGGCACCCAGCGGCCGCCGATGAAGTTGTCGTAGCGCGGCTTGAGCGGGACCACGCTGCCTGGCTCACCGGGCGGCGTGTACACCTTGCTCGTCGTTGTGGGTTGCGGTGCAACCCGAACTGGCTCAAGCGTGAGGGTCATAGCCTTTACCTCCGGCTGAAAGTGATGCGTATGGCCTCACAGTAGAAAGACCCAACTGCTGCCGACAGGGTCGATGGTCACCATGTGGGCGGGGATATCGGGCCCTTCGGCACTACCAACCGCAGGTACGGGCGCAATAGCGTGGGTTCCATGTCAACCGGTAGCGAGGGCACGATCATGAACAACGATCCGACCAATGGGCGCGCACGGGGGTTCGTGCAGCGAATCGCGCTTGTCGCGATGGTGGTGATCGGCGCCTTCCTGATCGTTCTGCCGCTGGCGACGAACCTGCCTGCGAAGTCCAGTGCAACCGGCGACATGATGACGGCATTTCGCCCCGCGATGACCAGCACGTCGCTGGCACAGTCGGCAACCGACCAGCGGACCATGGCAGCGATGGGGCAACAGGTGTCCACGGCGATGCTGCCGGCGCTCGCAGCGCAGATGCACATGACTCCAGCGCAGCTCACCGCGTACATGGCCGCCAATGACCCGGCCGTCGCGAAGGGCCTGGCCCAGTTCAGCACGATCCTGCCGTTCTTCAGCAACCTGGAGGCGACCATGCAGGCGCAACAATCGAATTTCCAGCAGGCTGATCAGATCCCCACTGGGTTCCTCGCACCGACAACCATGACGTGGCTGTTCATCGTGCCGGGCGGCGTGCTCCTCGTGTTCGGCCTGTTCGGCCTGGTGCGCCCCCGGGTGGCGCGCCGGATGGTTGCAGCCTCGGGCGCGGTCGGTGTGGTCCTTGTGATCGGCCTCCTGTCCGTGTCCATGTTCGCCAAGACCACCGCCGCTGATCAGATGACCGGCGCCTTCGCACCGGTTTTCAGCGCACAGAACGTCCAGCAGGCGCGGACCGATACCAACACGGTGGCGGCCATGGCGACGCAGTTCGCCCAGCAGGCGATGCCGAGCTTCGCGACCGCGCTCCACATGACGCCGGCGCAGATGAGCGAACTCGTGGCGACGCAGTTCCCGGCCGTCGCGACCGGCGCCTCGCAGCTGCCGCAGATCGTGCAGCGGATGGAAGCCGCGACCTCGCTGATCGAAGGCAATGTCCAGAACTACACGCAGAGCGCATCGATTCCGTGGTCGCCCGGCTCGATGGTCCTGATGTTCTGGTTCATGATGGTGTCCGCCCTCCTCGCCGTGGCCGTCGCCGCCGGCGCGCTGGCATTGACAGTGAGGCGGCACGCGATCGGTCGGGTGAGTGCACCTCGCGCGACCTCGGGCGCCTTCCGGAGCTGATACCCCTTCAGTCGCCAGATCCGGGGTTGGCGGTGCTCCGCCGGCCCCGGATCATTCGGCGTCCAGGGCCTGGCGCGGCCCCGGTTGACAGAACCTGGTTCGGATCCGGTTCCGATTGGAGCGCGATCAGGCGGGACGGATGGCGCGATATGCGGGCTCCCACATCGCCCCCCGGACCAGCGCCATCAGCCCGGCGGCGTCCATGTCGCCGAGTGCCCCCACATTTGCGGCCCGGGCCACCGCCGCCGCCACGTGCACCGACACTTCCCTCACCTTGTCGACCGGAGGCATGATCGGAGCCCCCGGCGTCGACGTTTCCACGAAGCGCGCAATCGTGTCGGCAGCCGCGAGCAGCATGTCATCGCTGACCGTGCTCGCCCGGGCCACGATGGTGCCGAGTCCGAGACCCGGAAAGAGGAGTGCGTTGTTCGCCTGACCGATCGTGTACGTCGTTCCGCCATACGTGACGGGAGGAAACGGGCTTCCCGTAGCGACCAGGGCACGACCGTCGGTCCACCTGATCAGGTCGGAGGGAATCGCCTCGGAGAGCGATGTCGGATTCGAGAGGGCGAAGATGATCGGGCGTTCCACATGAGCCGCCATCTCGCGAACCACCTCCTCGGTGAAGGAGCCGGGTTGCGCGGCGCAGCCGATGAGCAGCGTCGGTCGCACCTGCCGGGCCACCTCGAGCAGGTCGATGGCCTCGCCCTGTCGATCCCACCCGGCAACCTCCGTTGCAGGCCGGGCATAGGCGTGCTGAAAATCGCGCATTCCCGACCCCATGCCTTCCACGAGCAGGCCATGGCTGCCGAGACACCAGAGCCGTCGAATTGCGTCGTCCGGTGCCATGCCCTCGCGGACCATCGCCCTGCAGATGAAATCTGCGATACCGATCCCCGCCGTGCCCGCACCGAACACCACGACTCGCTGCTCGGCAAGGGGGGTTCCCGCGGCCCGCGTCGCCGCCAGCACCCCGCCGAGCACCACCGCACCGGTGCCCTGCATGTCGTCGTTGAACGTGCAGACGCGAGCGCGGTAGCGTTCGAGGATCCGCCGTGCGTTGCTGGCGCCGAAGTCCTCCCAATGCAGCAGCGCCTTGGGAAACGCGGACGTCGCCGAGCGCACGTAGCGGTCGATGAACTCGTCGTACGCCGCACCCTGCACTCGCCGATGCCGGGCGCCCATGTATGCCGGGTAGTCGAGCAGCTCCTCGCGATCGGTACCGACGTCGAGCATCACTGGAATCACCCGCGTGGGGTCGATGCCCGCGGCTGCGGTGTAGACGGCGAGCTTCCCGACTGAGATCGCGATGCCGCCAACTCCCCAGTCTCCGATGCCGAGAATCTGCTCGGCATCGGTGGCCACGATGAGGTCGATGTCGTCTGCGCCGGCGCCGAGATTCTGAAAGGCAACATCGGTGGCGTTGGAATCGTCAACGCACAGGTAGATCCCCCGCGGTCGCTGGAATTCCTTGCTGTAGCGCTCGATCGCCTCGCCGACGGTGGGCGTGTAGACGATCGGCAGCATCTCCGCAAGGTGCTCGCTGAGGACCCGGAAATAGAGCACCTCGTTGCGGTCATGCAGCGCATCGAGAAAGATGTGCTTGGCCAGATCGTCGCCCTGGTGACGGTACTGCGCGTATGACCGCTCCGCCTGCAGCTCGATCGTCGTGACGGCGGTCGGCAGCAATCCGTGGAGACCCAGGGCCTCGCGTTCGTCGAGCGTGAATGCGGAACCCTTGTTGAGGAACGGGAACTCGAGGATCTCCTGACCGCGGCTCGTGGTTTCGAAGGCGCCGTCGGATGTGACGGTGAAATGGCGGCGATACCGGGCGATCGAGTCAGGCTGGTTGATCACGGTGCGACACCGTAGCGCGCGACATGACCAGAACGTCGACCGCCGGCCATCCTATCCGCCCGTCGCTCGGGGAACGAGCAGAAGTGGCAGGTGGGTGTGGTGAGTCATCGACCGCGAGACACTGAATTCCGGGGCGCGGTTCACCGCGCTGCTGCCGCATGCGCCGATCGCGAGCAACTGTGAGCCCGGAAAGGTGCACGCATCGCGCAGGGCCGCCGGCACGTCAGCGCTTGTGGCCACCCGGACCGTGATCGGCCGGGCCCCGCTCTCCGCTCGGAGCTCATCAGCGAGGGCTTCGAGGCGGCTCGTCGCCTCGTCGCGAGCGCTGCTGTCGCTGCCCACCACGGCGACCAGCACAAGTTCGGCATCCGAAACTCGAGCGATCCACGCACCCAGGCGTGCAGCCCGGGCGGCCTCAGGCGAGCGGTCGCAGCCCACGACGACGTGGCGCGGTGGCCACGGGGGACCGTCCTCCCGTACCAGCAACACCGGGCGGAAGGAGTGGTGGATCACGTCCTCCGAGACCCGGTAGGTGAACAGTTCCTCGACGACGCCGAGGTTGCGCCCGCCGACCACGATCAGACCCGCGCCGACCACGGCGGCGGTCGCGAGGATTCCACGGGCGCGTGAGCCCTCCGGTGTGTGCAGTCCGGCCACGGGGCACGAAAGCTGCCCTGCGATCACGTGCGATTCGGAGCTGGCGACGCCGGCAGCGATTCCTCGGTCGACCTCCTGCTCGCCGGTCATCGTCGTTGCCGGCGACCAGACGTGGACGACATGCAGCGCAGCATCGGCGGAACGCGCGAGATGCGCGGCAGCGCCCCGCGCCCTCCCGCTCGCCGGCGTCCCGTCGGTGGCAAACAGAATCGTGGCCGGATCGGAGTTCATGACCTCACCTCGCCCTGGTGTCCGTGGCTGCTCCTCGAGGCTCGAGTTCGGATGCTGCACATCGCGGCCAACCTGAGCTTCTCGCCGAGATTGCAGATTCAGCTTCGGCCACCGCACGGCGTTCGACCAGTGCCAATCGTCCCGATCTATGAGAGACAAGTGGCCCCCGGTCGCGACACCGGCAAGCGCTTGCGGCACTGGCCGTCCAGCACAATAGCGAACGTTCCGCGGCGGAATCCTGGAGGACTGTTCAATCGTGCTAGGGCGGCATGAGATTTCCGCGTTTCCCGACGGATTCATGTGGGGAACGAAGACGGCCGCGTATCAGATCGAGGGCGCGGTTGACACTGACGGGCGCGGCCCATCCATCTGGGACACGTTCAGCCACCGCACGGGAACGACACGCAACGGCGATACCGGCGACGTCACCTGCGATCACTACCACCGCATGGACGAGGATCTCGACCTGCTCGCCCGACTTGGCGCCGGATCGTATTGCTTCTCCATCGCCTGGCCGCGCGTGCAGCCGTCAGGCAGCGGCCCCGCCAACCAGGCCGGGTTGGATTTCTACCGCCGCCTCGTGGACGGGTTACTTCGGCGTTCCATCACGCCGGTGATCACGCTGTACCACTGGGACCTGCCGCAGCCCCTCGAGGACGCCGGCGGTTGGGTGTCGCGCGACACCGTCGGCCGCTTCTCGGAGTACGCGGGAATCGTCACCGATGCGCTCGGTGATGCGGTGAGCATGTGGATCACGCTCAACGAGCCGTGGTGCTCGGCATGGCTCGGCTATGGCACCGGCGAGCATGCGCCGGGAATGCGCGACCACGGGAAGGCGGCGGCGGCATCCCACCATCTGCTCCTCGCCCACGGGGAGGCGCTGCGCGTGCTTCGCGCTTCCATCCCAGGCTCGGAGATCGGCATCGGGCTGAATCTCCAGCCCATCCGCCCCGCCAGCGACCACGACGACGATCGCGCCGCCGCTCGCCGCGTCGATGGGAATCTCAACCGGCTCTTTCTCGATCCGCTCTTCAAGGGCGAGTACCCGGTCGACATGATCGAGCACTACTCGGGTCTGGCGCCTGGTTTCGATGTGGTGGCTGATGGCGACCTCGCGGTTATCAGCCAGCCGATCGACTTCCTGGGCGTCAATTTCTACATGCCCACGACCGTGTGCGCGCCGACCCGCCGAGCCGAGGCTCGCGACGCCGGCTACTGGATTCCGGAGTCCGACCACCGGGCACGCGTCGGAGACCTCGACGCGGTGCAGGTGCTTCGCAGCGACGTCAAACGCACCCAGATGGGATGGGAGATCGAGCCTGGGGCGCTCACCGAAACCCTGATCCGGGTGCGCGACGAGTACGCGCCCCTGCCGCTGTACGTGACCGAGAATGGAGCCGCCTTCGACGACTACCTCGGTCCCGACGGTGAGGTTCACGACGCCGAGCGAATCCAGTACATCGACGGCCATCTCCGCGCGGTGCTCGACGCGGAGGCCGCGGGCGTCGACGTGCGTGGGTACTTCGTGTGGAGTGTCCTCGACAACTTCGAGTGGGCGCACGGCTTCTCGAAACGTTTCGGCATCACCTGGGTGGACTTTCCGACCGGCGACCGCACGCCCAAGGCGAGCTTCTGGTGGTATCAGCGCGTGGTCCAGGCGAACGCGCTGGAGCCCTGAGCCGAGACGCGGCGGCGCGCGCCCTGCTCCGGACCCAGGGATCAGCTCGCCGCGATCAGCTCCGACTGCACCACGGCGTCGACCTCGACGATGCTGCCGGCTATCCCCGGCGGCACCACGTTGCCGTTGACACGGACGCCATCGACGAGGAGCTCGACGACGCGCCCGGTCAGTCCCACCTGCTTACGAACGCTGATGCGATAGGTGGCGCCGCGAAAGCGGCGGGTGACCGTGAATCCGGGCCATGACGCCGGAATGACTGGGTCGATACGCAGCCCGCCATGTTCGGGGCGGATCCCGAGGATCCACTGCGTGATCGCGACGAAGTTCCACGCAGCGGTGCCGGTCAGCCATGAGTTCTTCGCTTCGCCATGGGTCGCGGCGTCGCGGCCGGCGATCATCTGCGCGTAGACGTACGGCTCGCAGCGGTGCACGTCACTGATGTCCTCGCGTGCCGACGGGTTGATGCGCCGGTAGTAGTCGAAGGCTGCGTCACCGTCACCGGACATCGCCTCCGCGATCATGATCCACGGATTGGTCTGGCAGAAGATCCCTGCATTCTCCTTGTAGCCCGGTGGATAGGACGAGATCTCCCCCAGCTCCGGCCGGTATCGCGAGAACGCCGGCTGCACCAGCACCACACCATGCTCGGTCGCGAGACGATCACGGACGCTGTCGAGCGCGCGTCGCGCACGGCCGTCGCCAAGCCCGATGCCCGCAAGAACGCACATCCCCTGGGGCTCGATGAAGATCTGGCCCTCGACGTTCGCCGTCGATCCGACGGGATTGCCGAAGTAGTCGTAGGCGCGGAGGAACCAACCGCCGTCCCACCCATGCTCGGCGACCGCGGCCTCCATCGCGACCGACCAGCCGCGATACTCGCCGGCTTCCTCCTCGCGACCCAAGCGGTGCGCGATCGCCGCGAGCTCGTTGGCCGCGAGGACGAACTGGCCCGCGATGAACACCAACTCAGCGCTGCCGTCTTCGCGGTTTGCGGTTGTCTGGAAGGACTCTCCGGGGGTTTCGGAGAAGCAGTTGAGATTGAGACAGTCGTTCCAGTCAGCCCGGCCGATCAGCGGGAGACCGTGGGGGCCGCGGCGATCGAGGGTGTAGCGCAGGCTCCGGCGCAGATGCTCGAGAAGCGGCATCGCGCTCGCCGGGTCGCCGTCGTAGGGCACGGCTTCATCGAGGATTCCGATGTCTCCCGTCTCCTTCACATACGCGGCCACACTGAGCACGAGCCAGAGCTGATCGTCATTGAAACCGGTGCCGATGTTGTTGTTGCCCCGCTTGGTGAGCGGCTGATACTGGTGGTACGCGCCGCCGCTCGGGAGTTGTGTGGATGCGACATCGAGAAGTCGCTCGCGAGCGCGTTCCGGAAGCATGTGGACGAATCCGAGCACATCCTGGTTGGTGTCCCTGAATCCCATCCCGCGGTCGATCCCCAACTCGAAGAAGGAGGCGGACCGGCCGATGTTGAATGTCGCGACACACTGGTACGCATTCCATGTGTTGATCATCCGGTTGGTGTGTGTGTCCGGCGTCTCGACCTGCATGGTCGAAACCATGTCCCGCCAGTGCGACCGCAGGCGCGCGAGCCCGTCGTCGACCGTCTCCGGTCTGAGCCAGCGCTCGATCACGGGCAGTACGCCCTTCTTGTTGATGGTCTGGCCATCCGGCGGATCGAACTTCTGGTCGCGCGGGTTCTCCCAGTAGCCGAGCACGAACACGACCTCACGCTCCTCGCGCGGACCCAGCGTCAGCTTCACGTGATGCGATCCATGGGGCGACCACCCGTGCGCGATCGAGTTGCCGGCGCAGCCGCGTTCGACCGCGATCGGCCGGTCAAACCCGCGGTAGGATCCGAGAAACGCCTCCCGGTCGGTGTCGAATCCCGCAACCGGCTCAGAGCATGCGAAGTACGCAAAATGCGCCCGTCGTTCCCGGTACTCCGTCTTGTGGAAGATGACCCCGTCGACCACCTCCACCTCGCCCGTGGAGAAGTTGCGCTGAAAGTTGCTCGCGTCGTCCTGCGCGTCCCAGAGACAGAACTCGACAGACGAGAACAGCGACAGGTCGCGGGGATCGTCGTACAGATTCGCCAGGCGGACGCGCCAGATTTCGAGAGTCTCGCCAAGAGGCACGTAGTAGAGGGTTTCCGCTCGGATGCCGCTGTAGGTCGACGAGATGATCGTGTATGACAGGCCGTGGCGGCACTCATAGGAGTTGAGCGCTGTCTGGGTCGGCTGCCACGACGGCGACCAGTATTCGCCCGTCGTGTCGTCGCGCACATAGACGTACCTGCCGCCGAAGTCGAATGGAACGTTGTTCGAGCGATAGCGAGTGAGCCTCCGGAGGCGCGCGTCCCGGAGGAACGAGTAGCCGCCGGCGGTGTTGGAGATGATGCCGAAATACTCCTCAGTGCCCAGGTAGTTGATCCAGGGCAGTGGGGTATCAGGCCGGGAGATGACGTACTCGCGGCGCTCGTCATCGAAGTGTCCGTACCGCACGATGCCTCCTAGTGGGGTCGAGACAGGGCACCCGCGATCGCGGGGTCAACGTCCGGCCGGCGCATGTGCCGGCCGGACGCGATCCACCGCGGGTGGGGCGGGTGGCGGTGAGAAGGGTTATCCGGCGATCAGACCGGCTTGAGGTGCATCAGGATGTACGGCAGCTGCGGGTCGTTCGGCGAGGGACCCATGTACGGGTTGGAACCATCCGGCCAGCCCGTGAAGTGCGCGGTGCTGTAGACGTTCCAGTCAGCGCCGTAAAGGAGTGGCACCTGGGGTGCCTCCGTCGACATGATCTGCGCGAGCGCCTGGACCGCGGTGGTGATCGCCGCAGTGTCGCTCGGGTTGGTCCCCTCGAGCGTCGTCAACGCCTGCTGCGCCGTGTCGCTCGTGAACCCACCGTAGTTGCCCGCGGACGTCGGCTGCGAGCTGTCGAGCCAGTTCTGGTACTGCACGAACGGCGTCGGGCCGCCGTTGCCCCAGTGGATCATCGACTGGAAGTTGCCGGTCGTGTAGGCGGCGTACCAGCCGGTGTCCGGGTTGTCGCCCTTGGTCGTCGCGTTGATGCCTTCGCTCTGCAGCTGCTGCGAGATGAGCTGCGCATCCTCCCAGTAGTCCGAGTACGGAACCGGGTCCTCGATGTTGAAGCTGATGATCTGACCGCCCTTGGTGTAGCAGTTGGCGGGCGTGTTCGCGGTGCAGTTGCCGCTCCCCGTCGGTGCGCTGTACCCGTCGCCGGTCAGGATCGTCTTGACCGCGGCGGCGTCAGCGCCCGCCTTGAGATCGTTGGTCAAGGACGCCGTCAGGTACTGCGCGAAGTTGGGCAGGATCAGGCCGCTGGATGAGGTCGCCGGAGCCTCGTATCCGGACTCACCGAGCAGGGCGAGCGCGGTCCTGTCGATGCCGGCACTGATCGCCTTGCGAACCTGGGCGTCGCCCAGCGCTCCGTACTTCACGTTGAACCAGAGCGTCACGGTGTTTCCCGACGCGAACCAGTAGTGGTTGGTCGACGGATTCAGGTCGACGAAATTGTGCTGGATGTTGGCGATGTCGTTCCCCGCCCAGTCAAGCTGACCGGCGACCAGCGCGCTGCTCGCAGCGTCGTTGGTCGCGTAGTAGGGAACGTCGACCTCGGAGATCGGTGGGGTCCCGCCCCAGTAATTCGGGTTGGCGGCGAATTTCACGACCTGCGTCGAGAAGGTCTTCATGGTGTACGGGCCGGTCCCGACGGGGTTCGGGACGATCGCCGTCGCCGGGCTGGAGATGGAGGTCCAGAGGTGCTGCGGCACGATGTAGGTGGACCCGGCGATCGAGAACAGGTTGGTGAACTGCGCGGTGCTGAAGTGGAGCGTGACGGTGTTGCCCGTGACCGTCGGATCGCTCGCCTGCGCAGGGATGCCGCTGTAGTTGGCGGCCGTGTTGTCCTTGATGGTCTTGAACGTGAACCCCACGTCCGCCGCGCTGAAGGCCTTGCCGTCGCTCCAGGTCACACCCGGGCGGATCGTGAACGTCAGATCCTGCCCATTGGTCGAGAAGCTGTAGGCGGTCGCCAGCCAGGGATGGGTCTGCGCGGGATTCAGGGCATTGAACTCGTACAGCGGTTCGTACATGAGACTGCGAAGGTTCATCTTTGTCGCGAATGACGAGCTGTTGAAGGGGTTGAAGTCCTGCGTGAACGTGACCCCGGTGTTCGCCTCCTCCGTGAGCACGGTCTTGGTGGCAGGGCCCGTGGATGGGCTCGAGCTTCCCGAGCTGCATCCGGCGATCGCGAGCGCGGAGGCAACGGCCATACCGGTCGCCAGTTTCCGATTCATCGATTACTATCTCCGTGATGCGCTGGCATTAGTGGTGCCGAGCGCTGTCGGTTAATGCGTAGCTGCTGCCGACGAGGGGCCGGGCGGATCGCGAGATGTCACTTCATCCTCCGGTTCCTCCAGCGCTCAATTCGGTCAAGTCCTCGTCTGAGTGGCTGCTTCGCACCTGCGGCCCGAGTTCGGGGGCATGCCGCTGGGTGGCATCGACGTGAAGCCAGCAGGCCGCGGTGTGCGCCGGCGCGATGTCGACGTTGGGGGGTGCAACCTGCCTGCAGATGTCCATGGCGTGAGGGCAGCGCGGGTGGAACCGGCAACCGCTGGGCGGCGCGAGCAGGCTCGGCGGCGCGCCTCCCGCCGCAAGCCGGGGAGGAGCCACACGATCGGGATCGGGTGCGGCGGACAGCAGGAGCTGCGTGTACGGGTGCGCGGGATGGTCCGTGAGGCTGACGCTCGGGGCCAACTCGACCACCTGGCCGGCGTACATCACGACGATACGGTCGGCGAGGTATCGGGCCGACGCGATGTCGTGGGTCACGTAGAGGATCGCCATGTGCTCGCGGTCGCGAAGGTCGGCGAGAAGGTTGAGGACGCCGAGCCGGACCGAGACGTCGAGCATGGAAACCGGCTCGTCGGCGAGGAGGACGCGAGGGCGCACTGCCAGCGTGCGCGCGATGGCGACGCGCTGGCGCTGGCCTCCCGAGAGCTCGTGTGGAAACTTGTCGACGAACTGTCCCGCGGGCGACAGGGCAACGCGTTGGAGCAGTTCCGCGACTGCTGCGTCCACGTCGTGACCCGTGAGGTGATGGATCCGCAGCGGACGCTCGAGGTGATAGCGGATTCGGTGCACCGGGTTGAGCGACGCAAAGGGATCCTGGAAAACCATCTGCACCTGCGCGGCGTACTCCCGCGATCGCCGGCGTGACACGGCCTCCCCGTCGAGCAGGAGCCGCCCGGACTCCGGCGTGATGATGCGCGCGAGCAGCCTCGCGACCGTCGTCTTCCCCGATCCGCTCTCGCCGACGACCGCGACCACGCGTCCCGCATCGAGGCTGACCGTGACGTTCTCGACCGCGCGCAGGCTTGCCCGGCGGGTCAAGGAGCCGCGGCCGCGACGCACCCAGAATCGCTTGTTGAGATCGCGTCCCTCCAGCACCGGCGGCGCAGCCGTGGTCGTGACCGGGGTGGCGACGGTGGCGACGTTCACGATTCGACTTCGGGACCCCGCTCCGCCGCACCGGGGCTACGGGCCGGTGCCGCGGGGACGGGATCGACGAGCGCCAGCTCAGCGGGCACCTCGCCTCCAGTGCCGTGCAGCCAGCACGCGACCTCCCGGTTGGCGCCGACGCGTTCGAGACGCGGGACCTCGACGCTGCATCTTTCCATCACCCAGGGGCAGCGGGGATGGAACGCGCAGCCGGATGGGACCGCTCTCAGGTCAGGTGGCGACCCTGGGATGCCGATCATCGGCCGCCGTTCGCCGTGCATCGGAGGGAAGCAGTTGAGCAGCCCGTGCGTGTACGGATGGCGGGGAGCACGGAACAGGGCGACCGCGGGGGCAGCCTCCGCCATGCGCCCGGCGTACATGACCGCGATGTCGTCGGCGAGTTCAACGAGCAGCGAGAGATCGTGGGTGATGAAGAGGGCTGCGAAGCCAAGCCGGTCGCGGAGAG
The DNA here is from genome assembly GCA_963777445.1 of Candidatus Dormiibacterota bacterium. Taxonomy (GTDB): domain Bacteria; phylum Chloroflexota; class Dormibacteria; order Aeolococcales; family Aeolococcaceae; genus Palsa-851. Next base: position 143,613 of record CAVZQR010000006.1, read on the forward strand.
CCATCAGCTCCTCGAGGATCTCCCGTTGCGTGACCACATCGAGTGCCGTGGTCGGCTCGTCGAGGATCAGGACCTGAGGATCCAGCGCAAGTGCCATGGCGATCATCGCTCGCTGGCGCATCCCCCCCGACAGCTCATGGGGATAGCTGCGCAGCCGGTCCGGATTCATCCCCACCATCCCGAGCAGTTCGCCTGCCCGCTCTCGCCTGGCGTGCCGCGACAGGCCGGGGCGGTGAACGTGCAGGACGTCGTCGTACTGGGCGCCGATGGTTGCGACCGGGTTGAGCGCGTTCAGCGAGCTCTGCAGGACGACCGCGATCTCCGACCAGCGCACCGCGCGCAACTCCCTGTCGCCCGCCGACAGCATGTCGACGGTGACGGCGGCGCCGGCGCCACCGTCCGGCCTGGAATGGAAGAGCACCTCGCCGGCGGTGATCACGGCCGGCGCACGCAGCAGACGGAGCGCCGCCATCGCGAGCGTCGACTTGCCGCTCCCGCTCTCCCCCGCGAGACCCATGACCTCACCGCGTCGGAGCGTGAGGTCGCAGCCCACGACGGCATGAACAGCGTCGTCGCCGAAGCCGTAGTCGACGCAGAGGCCCTTGATCTCGAGGACTGGATCGGCCCGCCGCGGCCCCGGAGCAGCAGGGGTCGCGTTGGCCGGCACGGCGTTGGCGGGCGCCGGAATCGGCTCCACCCGGCTCATCATCGCCGCGCCCCCATCGGGCCGGTGCCGTCGACACCCGGACCCGTCTGCATCACGGCCTCAGGCCCCGGCGCAGCACCGGGCCGGCGCAACACTGGAGTGAGCCCGAGCTTGGGCCGCCTGCGCAGGCCTGCTTTGCGCGCGCTCTTGCGGCTCAGTCCGGCGGCCCGCAGGCGCGGGTTGATGAACTCATCCATACCGAAGTTGAGCAGTGCCAGGCCGCAGCCGAGCAGAGCGATGCACACGCCCGGAGGCGCCCACCACCACCACCACCCGCTCGCAGGCGCACTCTCCGCCTGCGATTGCATGAGCATCAGACCCCAGTTCCAGATGTTGCTGCCGGCGAGGCCGAGGTACGCGAGCGCAACGTAGGCGCCGAGAGCGTAGAGCGTGGTGAAGAGGAACGAGGCCGCGGCGATCGGGACCAGGTTGGGAAGGACCTCGAAGACGATGATCCGGAAGCTGCTCTCCCCGGACACGCGTGCGGCCTCCACGAATTCTCGATTCCGGAGCGAGAGTGTCTGGGCGCGCAAGACGCGCGCTCCGAAGGCCCAGCCGGTCACGCTCACGATGAGTGCGATGAGCACCGGGCTCGTGTCCGCTCCTGGGACGTAGCTCGCCAGTACGATGAGCAGTGGGAGGCCGGGTATGGCCAGGAACACATTGGCGGCGAGCGACAGCCCGTCGTCGGTCACGCCGCCGATATAGCCCGCGGTGACCCCGACCACGATGGAGAGCACGGTCGCCGCGGCGCCGGCGAGAAAGCCCACCAACATCGTCGCCCGTGCGGAAACGAGGAGCTGCGACAGGACGTCGTTCGCATAGATGGTCGTCCCGAGCCAGTGGCCGCTCGACGGGGACAGCGGCACGATCTCCGGCGAGCCGAACTTCCCCACCGCCGGCAGGATGCGCACCCAGGAGAGGTCCGTATGCGTGGGGCTGAAGGGGGCGATCACTGGTCCGATGACAGCGAGCACGGCGAACACCAGCAGGATCACCAGGCCGGCAATCACCTTTGGGGAGCGCGGGAGTCGCAGCGCTCGGAACCTGGCCGCGGCCGGAGCCGCCATGCTCGGCGGCGGTGTCGCGGTGAGGCCGTGGACGTTGGTGCTCACCGCCTCACGCCTCCTGCCGGACCCGAGGGTCGAGCGACACGTAGACCAGATCGGCAAGAAAGTTCGCCGCGAGCACCACCAGGGTGATGACCAGGAAGATCCCCTGGACCATCGGGTAGTCCTGGTTGGTCACCGCGTGAAAGAGCAGATAGCCGATCCCCGGGTAGCTGAAGACAATCTCGACGAGCAGCTGACCGGCGACCACGAGGCTGATGGCGAGCGAGAAGTTGGCGACGCTCGGAAGGATCGCGTTGCGCGCCGCGTACCAGACCACCTTTCGGGCGGGCAGACCCTTGGCGCGGGCCACCAGGACGAAGTCCTCGTCCATGGTGATCACCATCATGTTGCGCATGCCCATGATCCAGCCCGCAATCGACGTGAGCACGATGGTGCTGGCGGGCAGCACCCCGTGGTCCACCAGGCTGACGAGGTAGTCCCAGTTGAATCCCGGGGTGACGCTGCTCAGTCCGGTGGTCTGGTACCCCTGGCTGATGGGGAACCAGTGCAGCCCGGTCGCAAAGACCAGGAGCAGAACCGTGCCGAGGAAGAAGTACGGGACGGCCTGGAAGAATGTCGCGCCGGGCAGCACCCAGTCGAGCCACGAACCGCGCAACCAGCCGAGCAGGACGCCGATGACCGTACCGAGCAGGAAGCTGACGACGGTCGCGACCCCGAGCAGGCCCAGGGTCCAGGGCAGCGCGGCTCCGATCAGGCTCGTGACCGGCTCGAAGCTGTTCCCCCACGACACCCCGAGGTTGCCGTGGAACAGATCACCCCAGTAGTGGACGTACTGAACCCAGATGCTCTCGCTGATCCCGACCCCGAACTGCGCCTTGATCGCCTCCACCACCTGCTCGTTCACGAAGGTGAGGTGTCCGATCGCGGTCGCTACCGGGTTGCCTGGAACCAGCCGGGGGAGAAAGAAGTTGACGGTGAGCGCGACCCACGCCGCGAGGATGTAGAAACCCAACCGCCGGGCAAGGACGCGCATCGGCCTACATGGCCTCGGTCGCTCGCCCTGAGGAGAGGCGTACCTGGAGCTCGGTGGTGAGGATCACCCTTCGCGGCGCGTGCACCACTTCGAGCAGCAGGCGCGCCATCTCCCGCCCCATCTCCTCGATCGGCTGACGCACGCTGGTCAGCGGTGGACTCGTCGATGCGGCAACCGGGTCGTCGTCGTAACCGACCACGGCGACGTCGTCGGGAACGCGCCGCCCCGCCTCGGCCAGCGAGCGCAGCGCTCCCGCGGCCATCAGGTCGGAAGCGGCAAAAACCGCATCCAACCACGGACGCCGCTCGAGGAGCCGCCGCATCGCCTGTTCGCCGCCCTCCTGGGTGAAGTCGGCGGACTCCTCCGCTCCTTCATCGAGCGGCAATCCGGCGGCCTCGAGAGCCGAGCGGTAGCCGAGCAGTCGATCTCGCCCCGGCGGCATGTCCTGGGGTCCGCTGATCGTCGTGATCGTCTGACGCCCGCGCCCCGCGAGGTGCGTGACGGCCGCGAATGCACCGCCAACGTTGTCGATGTCGACGTAGGTGAAGAGGTCAGCCTCGGCGGGCCGGCCGCCGACCACGACCGGAATGCCCCGGGCGGCGAGCCGTCCTGGGAGGGGATGGACGCCGTGGAGGGACACGAGCAGGACGCCGTCGGAGTGGCCGGCAGCGACGAACCGCTCCAGACGATCGATGTCGGTCGGAGACTGCGGCGCCAGCAGGATGAGTTGCTTGTCGCGCGCCGCGAGCACCTCCCCGATGCCGCGGATGAGGCGGGGGAAGAACGGATCGCCGAAGATCAGGCTTGTCGGTTCGGAGATGACCAGGGCGACGGCGTCGCTGTGACCGGTCGCAAGCGCTCGCGCCGCGTGGTTGGGGATGTAGCCGAGCTTTCGAGCCGCGCGCTCGACGGCTCGTCGGGACTCGGGGCTGACGCGCGGGTTGGCGGTGAGGACGCGTGAAGCGGTTGCCCGGGACACACGCGCCAATTCAGCTACGTTTTCAAGAGTAATTTTCGAGTTCTGGGGCGATTTCATGGGAGCGGTTCCACACTCTATGCTTCGCCTCAGGCACTGTCAACACCTTTCTTAACCTCAGGGGCGGTCGGGACTCCAGGCCGGCACGCAGCCAACGTTCAAGACGAGATGCGCCACCGCCCAGGAGGCGGATCGACCCTTGGTCAGGGCGCCTGGAGGGGCTCGAATCGGGCCGTGAAGTGGCGCAGCGCGGGCGGCTCGTCGACGATGCGGTACCCCGATAGGTCCACGGCATGCTCCGCCACCTCGGCGCAGACGGCGATCACGTAGTCGATGTGACTCTGGGTGTAGGTTCGCCGCGGGATCGCGAGCCGCACCAGGTCCATGTCAGCGGGATGCTCGGTTCCGTCGGGTCGCCGCCCGAACATCACCGTGCCGATCTCGCAGCTGCGAATCCCACCGGTCTCGTAGAGCGCGACCGCGAGCGCCTGACCCGGATACTGCAGCGGCTGGATGTGCGCAAGCAGCGCGCGTGCGTCGATGTACACCGCGTGGCCGCCTGGGGGCTGGACGATCGGGACGCCGAGACGGGTCAGCGCCTCGCCGAGATAGGCGGTTGATCGGATGCGGTAGCGCAGATAGTCGTGCTCCACCACCTCGTGCAGACCCTGGGCGATTGCCTCGAGATCACGACCCGCCAGCCCGCCATAGGTCGGGAATCCTTCTGTGAGGATCAGGAGATTGCGACAGCGGGCCGCGAGATCGTCGTCGTTCATCGCAAGCCAGCCGCCGATATTCGCGAGCCCGTCCTTCTTGGCACTCATCGTCATGCCGTCGGCGAGCGCCGCCATATCGCGCACGATGTCGCGCACATCGCGGCCCTGCTGACCGGGTTCCCGCTCGCGGATGAACCAGGCATTCTCGGCGAATCGGCACGCATCGAGAAATAGCGGGACACCGTAGCGGTCGCAGACGCCACGCACCGCGCGCAGATTCGCGAGCGAAACGGGCTGGCCGCCGCCCGAGTTGTTGGTGATCGTGACGAACACGACCGGCACCGATCCTTCGTGAGTGCGGAGCAACTCCTCGAGCTTGCCGACGTCCATGTTGCCCTTGAAGGGATGCTGGAGTGCGGGGTCGTGTCCTTCGGCGGTGAGCAGGTCGACCGCCTCGGCACCGGTGAACTCCACGTTGGCGCGGGTCGTATCGAAGTGCGTGTTGTTGGGCACGGTCTTGCCCGGTCCGCCGATGGCGGTGAACAGGATCTTTTCCGCCGCACGCCCCTGGTGGGTTGGGATGATGTGCCGGAAGGGAAAGAGATCCTGGACTGCGTCGAGGAAGCGGAACCACGACGGGGACCCCGCGTAGCTCTCGTCACCGTGCTGTATCGCGGCCCACTGGTCTCTCGACATCGCGCCCGTTCCGGAGTCGGTGAGCAGGTCGATGAGGACGTCATCGGAGTGCAGCGCGAACAGGTTGTAGCCGGCCGCGGCGACGTGCTCGAGGCGCTCCTCGCGCGTGGTCAGGCGGAGCGGCTCCACGGAGTGGATGCGGAACGGCTCGATGATCGTGTCGAACATCGTGGTGCTCATGATGCGCGCCCGCCCACCAGGGTGCAGGATCCCCTCCACCCCACCGATGAGCGCCTGACCTGCTTCACGGCCTGACCGCGAGTTGGACCCCGCTCAAGAGGTGTGCCACAACGTCGGCGGCTGAGTAGCCGTCACTGTCGTCCAGAACGGTCCGCACCGAGCCGAGACCGTCACCGCTGGTGATCACCGCCGGCTCCACGCCGGCGCCGCGCACCTGAGCAAGCCCGATGGCGGCACTCAATCCATTGCACAGACACATGCGGTCGACCGTGGCTGCAGCATCGCCACCCTTGGCGATGTGATCGGCAACGGGCTCGGCTGCGCAGCGGTAGCCGATGCCGCCCGCCGGCTTGATGTATGCCTCGCGCAGGTAGCCGAGATCGCAAAGGCGGGTACGCGCCGCGTAGACATCGTGATCGGACAGCGTTCCTGGGATCGACGCCACCTTGAATGGATACCCGGTCGACGACGCGCGCGAGGAAGTGAGGACGAACTCACGACCGCCGTGCACCGCGTCGAGCACCGCACTGCGCAGTGGCGGCGCAATTCCTGATTCCCTGCAGAAAGCAAACAGCGTGCCCACCTGCACACCGGAGGCACCCACATCGAGCGCTTCGCGGACGCGTTCCGGCGAGTCCATGCCGCCGGCCAGCCAGAACGGCAGACCCAGGTCGCGCATCACTCCAAAGTCGACCTGGTCCCGGTCGCCGTAGACCGGCTGTCCGAGGGCGTCATACGCAGCTGTGCCACGCGGCGGCGCATTGTGCCCACCGGCGGTCGGCGCCTCGACGACGAAGCCTTCGACCGAGCCGCTGGCCTTGCGGACCAGCACGGTTGCGAGCGTGTGCGACGACACGATCGGCAGGAACGCCGGACGCCGCACCCCGGTGTCGACGGGGAATCGGTTCGGGTCAAAACGAAGATGGGGTACGGAGTCCTGAGCCGACGCGCCCGCTACCTCGAGCCGAGTCTCCACCGGTTCCATCGCCGCCAGCCGGTCAAGGATGCCAGGAATATCCCGCGGTATCCCCGCCCCCATGAGCACGACGTCGACGCCGGCAAGCATGGCGCCGAACAGGGTCGGTACCGTGGGGACCTGCACCTTGGTGAGCAGGTTGATGCCGATTCGCCCGCGGTGATCGCGCTTGGCGAGCAGCACCTCGGCAAAGGCGGCCACCGCAAGGAGATCCTGCGACGCGTGGTTGTCGCGATGCGAGTGCATGGGGACGCCTCTGTAGGGGCGCCCGCGGCGGCCTGCCGGCAGGAAATAGCGCTGCAGGACCTGGTCGGCGATGGCGGGCACGGGGAACCGCGCCAGGGCGTCGCGCATCTCGCCGCTCGGGTCACCGTCCTGGAGCCGTCGTGCCAGCACGAGGTCGATGGCCGTCCCGGAGACGACGCCGAGGTGACCGGTCATTGCCACCGCACGTGCGAGGCGATGGTTGGAGACGGCCACACCCATGCCACCCTGAATCAGCAGCGGTGGGGGGCCAATGTCCGGTGTGGGTGCCGGTGTCCGCATGGTGCTCCTTTGGTTTCCGCCAATTGCAACAGCCTAGAGCGATATCGAGTGCGGTGTCAGAGCCGTGGGCCATCGAGCTCTGGGCCGAATGTCACAATCGCAAGGCGTCGCGCGGCTTGTTTCGGCCATAATTGCGCCATAAGCCGATGCTGACCTGGCCACGATGGCCCATTCAAGCGGTCCTCGCTGATTGTCGCAGTTGCCGCCAGCGTGCTCATCGACCGACAGCGCAAGCGAGCAGTGTTCGGCGATTGCCTGTCCCGGTTTTGGTGAAGATCGACTTGAGATGGTCCTGCACCGTGTTCTCGGATACGAACATCCGTTGAGCGATGCTGCGGGTGTCGGAGCCGGCGATCAGATGGCCGAGCAGGTCCATCTCACGAGCGCTGAGCGCGCACGCGCGGCCGAACAGGGCCATCCGCTCTGCCGGAGCGGCCGCCTCGATCGTGACGGCGATGTCCTGCTCATGCGTCGGTGTTGCGGCAACAATCCGCGCCGCACGAAGCGTGAGCCACGCGCCGTTCGACAGGTGCACCCGAGCGGTTGGCGGATGCTGGTCAATGCCGGACTCAACCGATAACAACTGAGCGGCCACGTTGTAAGCACCTGCCGGAATCGGTTGCCGATCCGCGCTTGTGGGGACGAGACGTTTCAAGTATTCGTCGGTCTCGAGCGTCTGAGCTCGCACTCGGAGGTCCGGTGACAGCACCAGGACCACCGGTCCCACCCGGGTCGGCGCCGGTGCGCTACCGCTGAAGGTACTTGCCTGGGTGCGTCGCAGGGCCGCGGTCACCGGCTTGGCGATGGCCGTCAGAAAACCGGCGTCCGCGTCGGTGAATGTTCCTCCCGGCTTGCTCCGCCATAGGTCGAGAAAGCCCCAGCATCCGTGCCGGCAGCGGAACACCAGCGACGCAACGTCGGTGACACCATAGCGCGCGAGCATTTCCCGCCAGACGAGGCTGCGCTCGAGGTGGCCGCCCGTGGCTTCGTGGAGTCGAGCCACGGGAGCATCGAGCTGCGTCCATCGGTTGACGGACGTGAGGTACTTGAGCCGGATCAATTGAGGAAGTTCGGGTAGACAGGGCACGTCCGCGAGCGGAGCCGAGCCGACCTCGGTCTCGGGGTCGGTGAGCAGCCACGCATACGCGTCGAAGCCGACAACGCGGCGGATCTCATCGAGCACGGCGAGCCGAAGCGAGAGGGCGTCCGCGGTCGTGACCCGGCACACGCGGACAACCCTCTCGATTGCTCGCGATTGCGGAGTGGTCGCGGCCATGCAGCGATCGTACGCGCATCGAGTCGCCGCCTCGTAACCCAAAGATCCCAACAACCTGGGATGGCGGTACCGCCCGGCCGGCTCCTAGTGTCGAAGGACAAGACGCAACGAGGAGAACCCTATGGCAACACTGCACATCCAGCATGCGGTCACCGACTTCGACACATGGACGGCGGCGTTCAGCCGCTTCGCCGATGCCCGACGTAACGCGGGAGTCCGAGCGCAGCGGGTGCAACGTCCGGTGGACGATCCGAGGTTCGTCGTGGTCGACCTCGACTTCGATACTGCTGGCGAGGCGCAATCGTTTCAGCGATTCCTGACCACCGAGATCTGGGCGCGGCCCGAGAACTCGCCAGGTCTGGCGGGAACGCCTGAGTCGATGGTTCTCGAATTGGTGCCGATCCAGTGACTCTCGTGAGAGCACGCGCCACGCTGATGAACAGTCGGACGATGATCCGATCAAACCTGCTCGTCTGCGGTGGAATGCTCGCAGTATCAGCTTTCGCGGTCGCCGCTTGCGGCGGCTCGACCGCCACTGGGACCACCGCGCCGACATCATTCGACGGAACACGGTCAGCAGCGATGGGCGGAGTCCCCGGATTCCAGGACGTCACCGGAATCGGCGACAACGCCTTCGTGACGGGCAGCGGACTCGTCGAGTTCACCAAGGGATCGACAGTGGTCACCATCCAGGTGCTCAGCAGCGCGAATCCGACCGCAGGCACCATGACCACGCTGGATCAAGCCGCTGCGGGGCACGTCTAGCGTTTGGACAGGACCGCTGCCCTGATCAACTCAACCGGATGCCGCGCCCCGCGCCCCGTGCCGTGCTCGATCTGCTGACGGCACGACACCCCGGTGGCTGAGACCAGCGTGGCGGCGTCCTCCGACGTGACCGCAGGGAAAAGGCGCATCCCACCGATTTGCATCGAGAGTTCGTAGTGCTCGGCTTCGAACCCGAAGGACCCCGCCATGCCGCAGCATCCGGCGTCAACTTCAACCACGTCGGAGCCGGGGATGAGCGACAGCAGCCTCACCGTCGAATCGGTCCCGGCGAGCGCCTTCTGATGGCAGTGTCCGTGAAACAAGAGGCGTCGGCCCACCAGTGGTGAGGCTGGATCCATCTGTAGGTGTCCGGCGTCAAACGCCTCGAGGATCACCTCGTCGACGAGGCGGACCTGTGCCGCCACGACCTTCGCTTCCGCACTGTCCGGCTGGAACGCGAGATGCTCCTCGGTGAGCGTGAGGATACATGAGGGCTCGACGCCGACGATCGTCACGCCTTGGTGCGCGAGGTCGACCAGGCGCGCCGTCATCGCTTTCGCGTCGCGGGCCGCATCGTCGAGACGCCCCTTGGAGATTGCGGCTCGCCCGCAACAGAGATCGCCGATCAGCTCGACGCTCCATCCGGCCATCTCCAGCAATTCCACAGCCGCAATGCCCACGCTGGGCTCGGTAAACGTGGTGAACGAATCGGCGAGCATCACCACGCGTCCGCGAGATGAAGGCCGGCGCCTTCGGCCCGCATCCCAGCGAAGCAGGGTGCGACGGTGGAAGCGAGGCAGCGGACGTCTTCGCGTGATCCCCAGCGTCCGCTCCATGATCGCACGCGATCCCGGCAGAGATGTCACCAGGTTGGAGAACGGCACAAACACCGAACCCAAGCGGTTGAGACGGCGCGCCGAAGCGAAGAATCTCGCGCGCATCGGAACGCCGTGAATCCCCTGGTACTGAAAGAGAAACTCACTCTTCATCGAGGCCATGTCCACGCCGAGGGGGCATTCACTCTTGCACGCTTTGCACTCCAGGCAGAGATCGAGGATCTCGTGGAGCCGATCGTCGCCGAGGGCTACTCTCGGATCCGATTGTGACAGCGCGTACACCAACGCGTTGGCGCGGCCACGGGTGCTGTGCTCCTCCTCGCGCGTCGCCATGTAGGATGGGCACATCACGCCGGCCGACCCCTTGCGGCAGACCCCGATATTCATGCATCGGTCAGCCGCGCCACGCATGCCGCCTGTAGCGGCGAACGAGAGCCGGGTTGAGAGCTCGAACGCCGGGGGGAGTGCGACGTCGCGGATGTTGTCGGTCATCGGCGGCGCATTGACAATCTTCCCGGGATTCATCAGCGCGTGAGGGTCGAACAGAAGCTTCACCTCACACATGGCGTCGTAGAGCTCCTCGCCAAAGATGCTGCGATTGAACTCGCTCCGCGCCAGGCCGTCGCCATGCTCGCTGGAGTTGGCGCCGCCGAATTCGCTGACCAGATCGCGAATCTCCAGTGCGACCGCGCGCATTGTTGCCAGCACCCGTGGCTGCGTCAGATCCATGAATGGGCGGATGTGCAGGCACCCGACCGAGCAATGACCGTAGAAGCCCGCCACCAGGCCGTGCCGCTCGAGCACCGCGCTGAAGCGCTTCACATACTCCGTCAGTCGGCTCGGGTCGACGGCCGTGTCCTCGATGAACGCGACCGGCCGGCGCATCCCCTCGCTGGCGGCCATCAGCAGCCCTAACCCGGCGGACCTCACCTTGAGCAGCGCAGCCTGATGTTCCGGTGTGGTAGCCCGCAGCGTGTGATAGCCGTGACCATGGCGCTGCCATAGTTCGGCGAGCCGATCCACCCCCGCCGACACCGTACCTGCGTCGTCGGCGTCGAAGGTCACGAAGAGCAGTGCACCCGGATCGCCTTCGAGGATCGAGCCCAAAGCAGCATACTCGATCTTCTTTCGCGAGAGCTCGAGGATCGTTCGGTCAATGAGCTCCACCGCGCTTGGTTGTGTGCTCAATGCGTCCTCGGTGGCCGCAACCGCGTCGACAACCGACGCGAAGTGACCCACGGCGATCGCCTTTGCCCGTGGTAAGGGCACGAGACGAACCGTCGCCTCGGTGACGACGACGAGGGATCCCTCGGACCCGACGACGAAACGCGCCAGGTTGAACGGCGGCCCGTCGGCGAGACGGTCGAGTTGATAGCCGCCGGCGCGACGCCAGTGCCGCGGAAACCCCTGCGCGATCGCGGTGCGATGCTCGGCGACAAGCCCCGGCAGACGCGCGTGGATTCGCCCCTCGAGCGTCGCCGCCGTGCCCCGGCGCAGCGCATCTGCGGCATCGACGGGTCCGAGGGTTGCGGTGCTCGCGTCGCTGAGCACCGCCTCCAGCACCTCGACATGATCGATGGTCATGCCGTTCACAAGCGATCCGCTTCCCGCGGAGTTGTTGCCGATCATCCCGCCGATGGTCGCCCGATCGCTGGTGGAGGTATCCGGTCCGAAGATCAACCCGTGCTTGCGTGCGGCGCGGTTGAGGTCGTTCTGCACCACGCCGGGCTGAACCCGGGCAACACGTCGCTCCGGATCGACCTCGACGATTGCGTCCATGTGGCGCGAGGTGTCAATGATCACCGCGCGCCCCACGGTCTGACCCGCCAGGCTGGTGCCCGCGCCCGCGGCAGTGCTGACCGTCGACGCGCACAAACGCCAACGGCGGCAGCGACAGCGGCGGCGTCGCGTGGAAACACGACCGCGAGCGGCTCGATGCTGTACATGCTCGCGTCCGTCGAGAACAGGTGAAGGGTGTAGGCGTCGGCGCGCACCTCCCCTTCCATCGCCGCGCGGAGCTCGGTCTCGAGATCGCTCAACTGCGGAGCCTCAACGAACGACGCCTTGGGCGCGCAGCGTGGCGATCTCTTCAGTCGAGTATCCGAGCTCACCCAGGACCTCATCAGTGTGCTGGCCGAGCGTCGGCGGCGGACGGCGAACGGTCGCCGCGAAACGGGAGAGCTTGATCGGCGAGCCGGTCATGCGCAGGGTGCCGGCGGTGGGGTGCTCTGTACTCAGCACCATATCTCGCGCTCGCACCTGGGGGTGCTCGAGCGCAGCATCAATGCTATTGATGGCGCCGGCGGGAATCCCAACGCGCGACAGCTCGTCGGCCCACGCGGCAGAGCCCCGGGTGGCGAGCGCGGCTTCGATGAGTGGAATCAGCTGCGCACGGTTGGCGACACGCTGCGGGTTGCTGACGAATCGGGGATCCTCGACGAGCTCAGGAAGCCCGACAAGCGGAGCGAAGCGCTGCCAGAGAGTGTCGTTCCCCACAGCGACCATCAGGTCGCCGTCTGCCGTACGCAATGCCTGGTAGGGAACGATGCTCGGATGCGCCGACCCGTAACGTTGCGGCACCTCCCCTGACGCGAAGTAGCCACCGGCCAGGTATGTCAACGAGGCGATCTGGCCGTCGAGAAGCGAGATGTCGATCCACTCGCCACGGCCGCTCGCATGCCGCGCGTGGAGCGCTGCGAGGATGCCGATCGCAGCCCACATCGACGCACCGAGGTCGGCCGCGGAGTTGCCGACACGCACCGGCTCCCCGTCGGCCTCACCGGTCACGCTCATGAGGCCGCCCAACGCCTGCGCGATGGCGTCGTAACCCGGCTCAGTCGCGTACGGGCCGGTCTGACCGAACCCTGAGATCGACGCGTAGATCAGGCGGGGGTTGCGAGCACTGAGGTCGTCATAGCCAAGCCCCAGCCTGCTCGAGGTTCCAGGCCGAAAGTTCTCAACGACGACATCGGCTTGATCGGCGAGGCGCAGCGCGATCTCACGTCCTCGCGCGGTCTTCAGATCGACCGCGACGCCCCGCTTGTTGCGGTTCACCGAGAGGAAGTAGGCCGACTGGTCCCCCTGGTATGGAGGCGCCCACTCTCTGGTGTCGTCACCGGTGCGTGGGTTCTCGAGCTTGACCACGTCGGCGCCGAGGTCAGCGAAAATCATAGTGGCAAACGGACCCGAGAGGATGCGCGACAGATCCAGGATGCGCACACCGGAGAGCGGGCCCGACGGCTGAGGTTGCGCGAGTTGCGGGTCCATCACGCAGCGATCCCTAGGACAGCACGCCGACGTACAGGTTGACGACCTCGTCGTTGTGCAGCAGGTCTCGACCCCTCCCGTCGAGGCGGTTCTTGCCGAGCACGAGAACGTATGCCCACTGCGCGTGGCGCAGCGTCTCGCGGGTGTTCTGCTCGACCACCACCACGGCCACGTTGGTCGCGCGCACCTGCTCGATGCGCTCCCACACCGCGGCTTGGAATTTCGGAGAGAGACCCGCGGAGGGCTCGTCGAGGAGCAGCACGGCGGGGTCCACCATAAGGCCACGGGCCATGGCCAGCATGGTGCGCTGGCCACCGCTCAGCGTTTCCGCATGGCGACGATGTGCGAGCTTGAGGTCGGGAAAAAGCTGGTACAGCTCCTCGGCACGCTCGTGCAGCCCGTGCCTACGGCTGTAGCCGCCCATCTCAAGGTTCTCCTGAACGGTGAGCTGTGGGAAGACATTGGCCACCTGCGGTACGTACGCGATACCGCGGCGCACGAGCTTCTCGGAAGGCAGACCGGTGGCATCCCGGCCTTCGACTGCGACGGTGCCCGCACTGGAACGGATAACTCCTGCGATCGCCTTGAGCAATGTTGACTTCCCCGCCCCGTTGGGACCAACGATGGCAGTGATTGCGCCCCGGTGCGCGCGAATGCTGATGTTCTCGACGATCGGCGCACCGCCGTAGCCGGCCGTTAGGCCTGCGACATCCAGTGCCGCGACGGTCCTTGCCTCCGCTGGCGCGGGATCAGGACTCAGCGTCGTCATAGGTGGGCATCTCTCCGAGGTAGGCGTCGACGACCGCCCGGTTGCCGCGCAACTGATCGAATGGACCTTCCGCTATCACCCGCCCTTCCGCCATGACTACGACCTGGTTGGTGACCCGCTCGATGAACGGCAGGTTGTGCTCGACGATAACCACCGACGTGCCTGCCGCGATGAAACCGATAACTGCGGTTGCCATGCGTTCGCCCAGGACGGGGTTCACCCCGCCCATCGGCTCATCGAGGATGACCAGCCGGGGCCCGGCCATTCGGATCCGTGCAAACTCCAGCAGTCGCTTCTGGCCACCGCTGAGGTTGCCGGCTCGCTCATTCCGCAGATGAAACAATCCGAACTCATCGAGGATGTCACGGGCGCGGATCAGCTGCCCATTCGCTTGGTCCTTCTCGGCGCGTGACGGACCGCGCAGCGATCGCCAGAACCGCTCACGACGCGGCTCGAAGCTGGCGAGAATGAGGTTCTCGAGGACGCTGAGCCCGGGCCACTCGCGCGGGCTTTGGAAGGTCCGGATCAACCCCATCCGCGAAATGACGTGCGGCGTTCTGCCCTGCACCTCCTTGCCCTCGAAACGGACAGTGCCGGAGTCGGGAACCTTGAAGCCGGAGATGAGGTCGATGGCGGTGCTCTTGCCGGCGCCGTTGGGGCCGATCAGTCCGGTGATCTGGCCCTCTTCCGCGACGAACGAGCAGGCGGTCACCGCCTGGACGCCTCCGAAGTGTTTGTGCAGATCCTGCACCTCGAGCAGTGCGGTCACGCAGCGCCTGGGTCGAGTGTGGTGCCGGCGACCGCAGCTTCGACGGTGACTGCGGTACCACCCTTCCCGGCTGCATCCTTGTCGCGCATGCGGTGCTCGGGGAGGAGGCCTTGGGGCCTGAACCGGATGAACAACACCAGGACGACGCCGGTGAGAATGAGCCGGAGGGCCGGCGCGAAGCTTGGCTGATTGGCGATCTCGGGCAGGTAGCGGGTGGCCTCCTGAAGACCCATCACCATGACGGCCACGCCGAGGATAACGCCGCGGTTGCTACCCCGACCGCCGACGAGGATCGCGGCGTAGAGGACGATCGTTTCCACCGGCGACCAGGCGGACGGGTTGAACGCGCTGAGGTAACCCGCGAAGAGCGCACCCCCGAGCCCGCCGATGCCGGCCCCGATCACGTAGGCCTTGAGCTTCATCGCGTAGATGTTCCGTCCGAAGGCCGCCGCGGCGCGCTCATCCTCGCGCAGGCTGCGCAGCGCAAGGCCGAACCGGCTGGCGCTCAGCCGCGTGACCAGGACGAGCACCAAGCACAGAACGACGACGCAGAGTCCAAGGTAGAAGAACGGGTAGCTCGAGAAGTCGAGCCCGAGGACATCCCCCATCGGGTCGAACAATCCCGACAGCCCGTTGTAGCCGTTGAACAGCGGCACGAACTGGCCGGCGAACACGTACAGGACATACACGGCGCCGAGCGTGACGATCGAGAAATAGATGCCCCGCAGGTGGCGGAGCGCGATTGCTCCCACGATAAGCGCGAGCAGCATCGCGCTGACAACCGCGATCGCGACGGCGATCGGGAACGGCAGTGTGAGCCCAAGGATGTAGGTCGTCGGGCTGGTGGCGGGCCCGATGGTGAGCACCAACGTCATGTACGCTCCGAGCGCGACATACCCGTAGAACGCCAGATCGAAGTCACCGGACCAGCCCCAGATGATATTCAGCCCCAGCGCCATGATCGCGAAGATCGAGCCCTCGGTGAGCACTGAGACCAGGTAGTCGATCATTCGAAGACGCTGCGCCTCCCGCCGACGAAGAGACCTCGGGGACGCACCAGGATGACCAGCGAGAGGATCGCAAAAGCGAACGCCAGATTGTAACTCGCGCTCAGGTAGCCGCCAAAGAACTCGAGCGCGATACCCACGATGATTCCGCCCACCAGCGTGCCAACCGCCTTGCCTAGGCCACCGGCGACCGCAGCCGTGAGCGTTATCAGAAAGAAGCTGAAGCCGGAATAAGGACTGAACGTGCCGACGCTCTCCGCGAGAATAAAGCCTGCGTAGCCGCCGATGAGCCCGGCAAGCAGCCAGGTGAGGGCCGCGACGCGGTTGGCGTTGATACCGGAAACCCTGGCCAGCGAACGGTTTTGCGATACGGCCCTCAGCGACTTGCCGAATCGGGTGTGCTGGATGATGACGTAGAGCACCATCGTGATCACTACCGCGGAGATCATGATCTGGATCTCGGTATCGGTCCAGAGGAACGGGCCCACGGTTCGCGGCGACCCTTGAGGGACTGCATAGCCAAGGTTGGACGCACCAAAGATGATCACCAGGACGTTCTGGATCACCAGCGACACCCCGAGCGTGGCGATGAATGTTGGTAGGCCGCCGATGCCCTTGCGCACGAATCGATCGACCACACCGTTGTGCACCGCGAGCGCGAGGACTCCCCCACCGCCGGCCGCGGCCAGGCCGGAGAGGATCACGCCGCCGCCGTGCTGCTGGACCAGGTAGGCGCAGTACGCGCCGACGGTCAGGATCTCACCGTGCGAGAGGTTGGCAACATTGGTGACGGAATATTCGAGCGTGAAAGCCAGCGCCGACAGGGAGAGAATGGCAGCCGCCACGAGGCCGAAGCCCAGCGTGAGAAGGGCCTCGTGCATCTACACCGGTACTCCAACGTTTTGACGGCACAACGCGAGACGGCCGGCGACGTGACGGGGGCACCGTGCGACCTCGCCGCGCGGTGTCCCCGATGCGTCAGGGAGTAGCTGTGGCAAGGTCCGAGGCGGAGAGGAGTGAGATCTGGCTTTCAGCTCCCGTCGAGGCGTCAGCCTGGAATGCTCCGTAGGGACCAAAGACGTTGTTGTACGCGTTGAAGATGAGGTCACCACTGGACCCGTCCATCTTGATCTTGGTCCCGGCCTTGATACCCGCGAGGCATGCCTTGTAGGTGTCGCACGGTGTGCCCGGTGGGTTGGTCACCTGCTTCATGTCGGCGATGACCGCCGCACCGTCGGTGGTACCGGCCTTGTCCATCGCCAGCGCGAGGCTCAGCACAGCATCATAAGCGTAGTTGGCGCCGGCGATCGGCTGCGCATTGGCGCCGTTCTGCGCGGCGAACGCGGCGGCGAAGTTGTCAGCGGCAGCACCGGTTGCGTTGGTGCCGTAGACCGAGACGAGATGATCGTGAGCGATCTGGTAGGTGATCGCCTTCAGGTAGTCGTTGCCGCTGGTCACGTCGGTCCCAACAATCGGGATGGCGAGGTTGTCAAGCTCCTTGAAGTTCTGGAACATGACCGCCGCAGTCTGAGGATCGAGCTGCGTGAAGATGACATCGGGGTGCGCGGCAATGATCTGCTGCACTTCGGTGAGATACGAGGTCTGCCCGGGCGCAACCGTGATGTTGGAGACGATTGAATTGCCGAACTTCTCCCACGTCGCCGTGATCGGCTTGGGGATTGTCTGTTGCGCGATGTCTGACGAGAAGAGCAAGGCCGCCTTCGTGTAGCCCTTCTGATGGGCATAGAGCGCCATGGCGACGCCGAGCTGCGAGTCCGACGGGCTATCGCGCCAGAGGTACTGGTTGGTGTTCTTGTCGAAGGCGGTGCTCCCACCCTGGAACTCTGTTGGGATCTTGGCTGAGCTCACGATCGGCGCCACGGCAGCGATCTCCTGGGTTTCAGGCCCGATGATCCCGCTCACGCTGTCCGCCGAGAGGAGCTGGCGTACGGCAGGAACCGCGTCGGCCTCGTCGCACTGGGTGTCCGCGTGACTGAGGTCCAGCTGCTTGCCGAGCACACCGCCGGAGTCGTTGATCACCTTCTGCGCCACCTGCGATCCCTGGAGCATCGCCTGCCCGAGAACCGCGAGCGGCCCTGTGAAGCACGAGAGCACGCCAAAGGAGACATGGCCGGCGCTATCGGTCTTGACGTTGCCGCCGCCCGAGCTGCCGGACGGACTCGAGCTGCCGCACGCGGCGACGACAATGGCCACCGCGATACCGGTGAGCAGTCGCTTGGGAGCACGTGTTTGCGGGTTCCGGGCCATGGCTGTCCGCGGCACTGTCCAACCTCCGTCAGCGGCCCGTCCAAGGGCCGTCCCCGATATTGGCGGAAGCATGCTCCGGCGTGGAGGACTATGTCAATGGGGCAGTGGATAGTCCAATTCTTTGCGCGATAATCGGTACCGTGAGTCTCGACACGTCGCCGCTCCGTCCTCTGGGTCGCACCCGTTTGTACGAGGATCTCGTCGAGCGTCTTGGGGAGTTCGTCATCCGCACCAATCTCAGGGTTGGGGAACGTTTCCCGCCGGAGCGCGAACTGGCTTCGCGGCTGCAGGTCAGCCGCGCCTCGCTGCGTCAAGCCCTTGCCGTCCTCGAGGCGCAGGGGTTCATCGAAGTGCGTCACGGCGGGGGCGTCTTCCTGCGCCGCAGCCGTGGATTCGGCGGTGTGCTCCACAAGCTCGTGGAACGGCGAGCCCGGCTCCCCGAAGTGCTGGAGGCGCGCGAATTGCTGGAGGTCCGGCTCGCGGAGCTGGCGGCCACACGGCGCACCGACGACGACCTCGCGGCGATGCGTGCGGCCCTCGTCGCCATGGAGGCTGAGATCGCCTCGGCGGGTCTTGGGATCGACGGCGATGCCGCGTTTCATCACGCCGTTCACCGGGCCGGCAACAACAAGGTGCTGGAACACGTGATCGACGGACTCGCCGACGCGATTCACGAAACTCGTCTGGAATCGCTCACCGAGCCGAACCGCCCGAGGAACTCGCTCCTGGCGCATCGTCGCATCCTGGACGCGATCGAGGCGCGACGGACATCAGGGGCCGCGGACGCGATGCGCGCGCACCTGCGTCAGGTGGCGGATGTCGCCCTGCTCCGGTGGGAGCCGCCCCTCGAGGATACTTCGCCCCCATGACACCGCCGACGTGGCTGGAACACGTCACCGGTGTCGCGGAGCGGGGGCGCGCGATGCTGGGGCGGGCGGCGGGCGGTACACACGGCACGGGCAGCCTGGCGGTTACGTGCGACCGCCTGATCGCGCGACGGGGTGAGGCGTCGGGCCTGGCTCTCGCCGCCGAAGTGGTGCACGCCTTGGAGCGCATGAGCAATGCCGAGACCGCCGAGTTCCTGGAAGTGCTCGCCGACTCGTTCTCTCCTCCGCCCGCGTCGGTCGCCGCGGCAGTGGCGCGCTGGCGGTCGGATCCTTCTGACGATTCAGTGATGGCACTTGCCTCTGCGACCGAGGCGCCACGGCAGGAGCTCTTCCGGCGCCTCAACATGGTCGGCGGTGGCGCGGCGGCGCTTGTGAAACTACGCGGCCTTCTGCTCACGGTGCTTCCAGCGCGTCCGAATCTGCGCGGCGTTGACGCCGATCTACGCCACCTCCTGTCGTCATGGTTCAACGGAGGCTTCCTGCGCCTCGAGCAGATCAGCTGGGGAACTCCTGCGGCGACACTGGAACGGTTGATCGCCTATGAGGCGGTGCACGAGATCCACGGGTGGGATGACCTACGCCTGCGTCTCGCCGCAGACCGCCGTTGCTTCGCGTTCTTTCATCCATTGCTTCCCGGGGAGCCCCTGATCTTCGTGGAGATCGCGCTGACCCGAGACCTGCCCACGGCGATCGCACCGCTCCTCGGGGCTGGGCGACCCATTGCGGAAGCTCGGGAGGCCCACACTGCCGTCTTCTACTCGATCAGCGATTGTCAACCCGGCCTGCGCGGGATCTCATTCGGCAACTTCCTGATCAAGCAGGTGGTTCGCGAGTTGTCAGTTGAGTTACCTGGGCTGCGCACGTTCGCGACCCTGTCGCCCGTGCCGAGCCTCGCCACGGCTGTTGCGGATCGGCACAACGTTGACGGCTTCACGGACGAGCGGCTTCGCGCGCTGACCGCAGGTCATCACGACGAACTGCGCCGCCTCGCCGCGTCTGGCGACGAACTCGAGGCGCTGTCACTGCTCCTTCAGGCTCCCGGTCCTCACGCCCCGATGGTCGCCCGCCTGGCCGGTCGCCTGGCGCTCGCCGACCTGCTGCATGTCAAGGTCCGCGGCCGCAGCGCCGACAGCGTGGGCCATTTTCACTTGTCCAACGGTGCGCGGCTCAAGCGCGTCAACCCCGATGGTGACCTCTCGCCGAGAGGACGGCAATCGCATGGCGTGATGGTCAACTACGTGTATGAGCCACAGCGATTGGAAGTCAACCACGAGCGCTACGTGCGTTCGGGTTACGTGGCCACCGCGTCGTCATTGAGCGGCGAGGTCAAGGCGATCGACGCCGCCTGGACCAACACGCCACGGCGCGGTCGGCGCTAGATTCGGAGAGCGCCGCGGCCGGTCGCCACCGGGCACGTGCCAGTTCGTCCTCAAGGAGGACGCCATCGCTCCGGCACTCGGCTAGGCTCGTGCGACAACCATGATGACCGACCTCCTCAACCGGCTCCGGCGTCTGCCCACGGTTGTCCCCGATGGCGCCGTCGCCCTCGTGGTCATGGTCAGCGCCGGGCTCGCGGAATACCAGGATGCGGGGGGACTGACCCTGGTCCAGCTGGTGGCGGTCGTGCTCATCGCGCTTCCGCTGACCGCGCGACGATGGTTCCCGACCGCGGTCAGCGCGGCCATCGGCACCGCCCTGATCCTGCATCTGCTCCTCGGCTACACGAATTCGTTCATCGAGAACTTCGCAATCCTGCTAGCGCTCTACACGGTCTATGCGTCTGCGCGGAGCGGATGGCGGATCGCGGTGATGAGCACGGCGTTGGTGGTCGGTCTCTCCTCAGGAATCGTGCTCGGGTGGCGAAGCCAGCACCACGTGTATCTATCGGACATCGGCTACAACGCCATCATCTTCGCGCTGCCGGTGATCCTCGGTTACGGCGTGCGCACCCGGCGAGCCTACGTCGCGCAGCTGCGAGGAGCAGTCACAACTCCTCGCTCGCCAGGCTGCGGCCGACGAGCGCACCGCAATAGCTCGTGAGCTGCACGACGTGATCGCCCACAGCCTGAGCGTGATGGTGCTCCAGGCAACCGCGGGCCGGCGGCTCGCTCGCCGCGATCCCGCCAACGCAGCAGCGGCATTCGAGGTCATCGAAGAGACCGGTCGCGACGCACTCGCCGATCTTCGTCGTGCCGTCGGGGTGCTCAAGACCGATCCCGCCGAGGCTGCGGCGCTCGCACCGCAGCCGAGCCTGCTCCAGCTCGATGGCTCTGGTCGAGCAGGTCAGGAAAGCGGGCGTGGCCGTGCACGTCAGCATCGACGGCATCCAACGCCCACTCGCGCCGGGCGTCGAACTGTCGGCCTATCGCATCGTGCAGGAATCCCTGACGAACGTGCTCAGACACTCGGGAGCAGACGACGCGGCAGTCGCGATCCGATATGGGCTCGATGACCTCACCGTCGAGGTGACCGACAACGGGCGAAACAACGAGACTCCGGCTGCGGACGGCTCCGGCCTGGCAGGGATGCGCGAACGGGTGGCCTTGCTCCACGGCGAGTTTCGCGCCGGATCCACGGGGAGCGGCTTCAGCGTCATGGCTCGCCTCCCCCTCCAATCCCAGACTGCATGATCCGCGTCCTGCTGGTCGACGACCAGCCCCTGGTGCGCGCAGGCCTTCGGACGTTGCTGGACGAGGAAGCCGATGTGGAGGTGGTGGGCGACGCCACCAACGGCGAGGAAGGCATCGCGGCTGTTGTGACACTCAGTCCGGATGTCGTCCTCATGGATATTCGCATGCCGGTTCTCGACGGGCTCGAGGCGACGCGGCGCATCACCGCACGAGGGTGTGCAGCCCGCATCGTGATCCTGACCACCTTCGACCTTGACGAGTACGTGTTTCAGGCGCTGCGCTCCGGGGCATCGGGGTTCCTGCTCAAGGACGCGACCGCGGACGATATCGTGCGCGCCGTACGGGTTGCCGCGTCGGGCGATGCCCTGCTCGCCCCGTCCGTGACGCGCCGGTTGATCGAGCGTTTCAGCGGTCACACAGCGAGTCTTGACGCCCCTCCCCTCCGCCTGCTCACCGATCGCGAGCGTGAAGTGCTCCTGCTCGTGGCCCGGGGCCTCAGCAACAGCGAAATCGCGATGCGCCTCTTCCTCGGCGAGACGACGGTGAAGACGCATGTCGCCCACCTGCTCGACAAGCTCGAGTTGCGCGACCGCGTCCAGGCCGTCGTGCTCGCCTACGAGTCGGGGTTGATCGAGCCGGGTCTTCGCTAGGACGGCGGAGATCTCGTCCCGGAGAGCGACCCTCAGTCAGCCTTCGGGATGACGCCCACCGAGCCCCCAACGTCCGACGATCCTCGCACCGCAATCGCCGGCGGTATCGAGGAGCACAGAGATGAGCGTGTTTTGGCCGTTACGGACGCAAACGGTGGTGGGACCCGCGCGGCGCGACGATTCAGCGGCCGCCCCCGCAGCGCCGGCAGCGACTCCGGTCACCACCACCCCCTCCACCTCGCCCGGCAGGTCGGAGTGGCTCATCGTCCTCGGTCTCTCCTTCGCCGTGCTCGTCTTGCACCTCGCAACCAACGGGCTGTACGGCTTCCATCGTGATGAGCTCTATTACCTCGACAGCGCGCGCCACCTGGCATGGGGGTACGTCGACTATCCCCCGTTCACTCCGGCGGTTGCGCGGCTGAGCGAGCTCGTCTTCGGCACCAGTGTCTGGGGGCTGCGGCTGTGGCCGAGCCTGGCCGGGGCGCTGATGGTTGTCCTTGCGGCGCAGATCGCCCGCGAGCTCGGCGGCGGCCGCTGGGCGCGCGTTATCGCCGCCGTCGGCGCGGCGGCGAGCCCTGTGCTGCTCGGCGCCAATTGGCTGTTTGAGACGGTCACCTTCGACCAGGTGACGTGGCTGATCTGCCTCTGGGTCACCGTGCGGCTGATCAGGACGGGCGACCGGCGTCTCTGGCTGGCGCTCGGCGCCGCTGCCGGCATCGGACTGGAAACCAAGTACACAATCGTCGCGCTCATCGCGGGGCTCGCGGCTGGTGTCGCCGTGAGCCCGTTGCGCAGGCACCTCCGGAGCCGCTGGCCGTGGTTCGGCCTGGGACTCGCACTGCTGATCTTCCTTCCAAACATCATCTGGCAGGTCGCCAACGGGTGGCCGTCGATCGCGTACACATTCAACCATCACGCGGCTCAGTCCAGCGACTTCGCAGCCCTGACCTTCCTCTCCGACCAACTCGCCCTGATCGGGCCACTTGCGGTCGCGGTGTGGTTCGCAGGCTGGAGGTGGCTGCTCTCCGCCGAGCGGCGTGCGCTCGGGGTGGCAGTGCTGGTCGTTTTCTTCATCTACCTAATCGTGGGCAAGGGCTACTACATCGGACCACTGCATCCGCTGCTGGTGGCAGCGGGCGCATGCGCCGTCGAAGCGTGGACGCTGCAGCGCATGCGCTGGCTGCGACCGATGACCACGGTCGCGTTGATACTCCAGGCAGTCGTGCTGCTGCCGATCGCGATCCCGATCCTCCCTGAGGCGATGATGGCGCGGTCACCATTGCCCTCGATTCGCACCGACTTTGCGGACACGGTCGGGTGGCAGGATCTTGTCGCTCAGGTGGATGCGATCTACAAGCGGCTGCCGGCGAGGGACCGATCCAGCACCGTGCTGCTCACCAACAACTACGGCGAAGCCGGTGCGATCAACACGTATGGACCGACGCAGGGACTTCCGACGGCTGTGTCCGGCGAACTCACCTACTACTACTGGAAGCCGGCGCACCTGTACGGTCCGGTGATCGGAGTCGGTCTCGATCCAGCCTTTCTCGCAAGGCTGTTCTCGGGCTGTACGCAGGTCGCGACCATCTCAAATGCGTACGGCCTGCAGAACCAGGAGGCCGGGGCCCCAGTTGTCCTGTGCGCTCGACCTCGATTCCCGCTGGACCAATTGTGGCCGCGTCTGAAGTCATTTCAGTGACGGCGGATGAGAGAGGCGGTCACCGCGCCGTGCCGTCGGCGGCGAACGTGGACTCGAGTTGAGGAAGCGCGATCCGGAGCCGATGGCGCCAATGAGTCTTGTGAGGCGTTCGACCCTGATGGTGCGGTCGCGTCGACCCTGGTATCGTTCTGCCTGCTCGCTGCGGCGGCAGCAAGGGAGATCAGAAATCGGGCCGGGGGAGTACGGACCATTTTCGAGCTAGGCACGCGCGCGACCAGCGCAGGCAAGGACCGCCTCGACAGCCCCGCCTCAACCGCGAGGACCGACCTCACTGAGCCACCTCCCGCCGTCGCGGTCCGGCTGGCGGCGACAAGTCCTCGAGCCCGCACGGCGAACCGACTGCTTCCCGCACTCGGCGTGTGGTGCTTCCGCGGGCTCCTGGTCATTCCCTTCGTGTTCATGGCGCCTGAAATCGTCTCGTTGGTCCTGGGACGTCCTGGCTCGGTGGCGAACGTCTCGGCATCCACCGCCGACGTCCTGGGGACGTCATCGTTCCTGCTCTTCGTGATGATGCTCTCGGTGACACCGATCCACACGATGACCGGCTGGCGCTGGCACCTCATCCTTCGGCGCGATTACGGCGTTGCCATGTTCTTCACCGCCGGCACCGACCTCACCCTCGCCGCGCTCACGACAGGTGACACCTTTCCCGGAGGTCCACTCGCCCGCATCGCGGGCCACACCTTTCTGGTGTTCGGAACGCTGTCGGTCTTCCTGCTGATTCCCCTGACCCTGACCGCAAATCGCCCCGCGATGCACTGGCTGGGTGGCCATTGGAAGTCGGTTCAGCGGCTGACCTATGTCCTCTGGGTGACCATCCTCATCCACCTCGCATTCCTCTTCGGGCTGAGTTCCTTCTTTCTCGACGCACTTGCGGCCAGCGCTCCGCTCGCCTTGATGCGCATACCGGCGATACGCCGGTGGTGGCGTGCGGCGCGGAAAGCCCGCGCTCGGCGCGTCTTGAGGTTTGGCGTCGCCGTTGTCCTCATCGGGCTGTTCTCTGTCGGCTACACGCAACTGGTCCACGAACTCGCGACCAAGGGAAGCGCCGCATTTGTGCAGCGGCCGCCGAGCGACTGAGCCATGCACTACGAGCCGGACGCCTACTCGGATCTGAAGCGGCGACGCCTGAGGGCCAGACACGTGATGATGCTCGTGGCGTTGGCCTGTGCGCTGGTGGCGCTCGGGCTCGGCGCCATCCAACTGCATTCGGAGGGACTCAGTCAGTTCCTGTATCGCGCCCCCGGTGTCGGCGCCAGCAAGTGACGCCGCTCATCACTGCCGCGTCGGTGGCGCCGACGACCGCGAGGCTGTCGTAGTGGGGCTTCATGGGAGATTGGCCAACCGCTGATCGATGGCGAGTTGCGTCAGTCACGAGGCGATTCGTCCGGAGTTGACCGCCCGCGAGAAGGCGGATCAGCGGCGGCGCGGTGAACGTATCAACCAACCCGGTGGTGATGGTGACGTCGCGCGTCCACAGCGTCTCCAGAGGAAGGGTCGCCGGCTTGCCGTGCACGCCGACATTTGCGATGCGTCCGCCCCGGACGGACCAGTGTGGTGGCGAGCTCGAACGTCTCAGGAAGCCCGACAGCCTCGACGGAGACGTCACAGCCGAGATCCTCGGTCATCTTCCGCACGGCAGCCAGGGCGTCGTCTCGTCCGCTGTTGATGACGACGTCGGCGCCGAATCCTCTTGCTGCCTCGAGGCGGACATCGGCCAGATCAATCGCGATGATGTGCGAGGGGCTGAAGAGTTGGGCAGCCAGCATCGCGGAGAGCCCGATCGGGCCTGCGCCGACGATCGCGACCACATCTCCTGGTGTGATGTGACCGTTGAGCACACCGACTTCGTAGCTCGTCGGGAGGATGTCGGCCAGCATCAGAAGGTCCTCGTCACTCACTCGGGCCGGGACGGGATACGTCGAGCTATCCGCGAATGGCACGCGAACGAATTCGGCCTGCGTGCCGTCGATCATGTGGCCGAGGATCCAGCCGCCACCCCCGAGGCACTGCCCATAGCGCCCCTCGCGACAGTAAACGGCAGGCACCGCACGCGCTGACACATGAAACCCGGACGCGGTCACCGGGCTTCACATTCTTCGCCGCGGTGCCAACGGATTCAACGGTCCCGACCGCCTCATGGCCAAGGATTCTTCCGTCAGTGGTCGCGGGGAGGTCACCTTTCATGATGTGCAGGTCGGTAATGCAGATCGTTGTCGCATCGACACGAAAGATTGGAGTGCCCGCGATTCGAGGCTAAGTGTTTGTGGGCATATCCCTGACCCGAAAGACAGGAATGCATCGGGCAATCGACGCGAAATCAGCGAGTGGCGCGTGGCGGTCGACACGGATGTGTGGACGCGCCTCGGGGGCGAGTTCCAGATACCGGCGCAGGATCGACGGTCGCTCGTCGACCGGCACATCCTCCAGAAGCACGGCTTCACGCGTCCGGCGCCTGAGCACAGCCCGGCCCTGGGCCGCCCGAACATTGCGAACCCAGTTCAACCGCTCGCCGAGCATTGCCACGAGGTATCACTCACCGTGCCAGTCGGCGATCACCACGGGCAACACGAGGAGACGGCCGCGGCTCCGTCCCACCACCTCGAGTGTGGCGGCGCGTCGAGGTCCGATTCCAGCGCCAAACGTCATCGCCGACATACGATTCAGGGCCCGTACCAACATACCTGGGTGCCGTCCCTGGGATGCCCTGCGCAGGTACGCGTCATACCACTCCATCACGCGCCGTTTCCCAGACGCCCCAGCGCTGCCTCTGGCTCGCCGTGGGCGGTCACCCGACGGCCCCGGTCACCGACGCAACGTTGCCCGACCCTTGTTTGAGGGGCGCTCGCGGCGTGGTGAGCTCACGCGAGGCCAGACGGACGTTCCACTACGATGGAGGACCAATGGACTTCTCACTCGAGCTCGGCAAGGAAGTGCTTCGTGGGACGCCGGACGTGCTTCGGGCTTTGCTCTCGGACCTCTCGGACGAGTGGCTCACGGGCGACGAAGGACCCGGTACGTGGTCTCCCTATCAAGTCGTTGGACACATGACGTATGTCGAGGAGTGCGATTGGATTGACAGGACGCGGGTGATCCTCGAGCACGGGCCCGACAGCGTCTTCGAACCCGTGGATCGAGAAGCCGGGTTCACGCGCTTCAGCGGCTGGACGCTGAGTGACGTGTTGGATCGATTCGTCTCGGTGCGGACCTCGAATCTCACGACGCTGCAGGTGCTGGTCGATGTCGGGGATCTCGGACGACGGGGTCTCCATCCCAGCTTCGGAGCGGTGACGCTGGGCGAGCTCCTCGCCACGTGGGTCGTGCACGATCTGAATCACGTGAATCAGATCGTCAAGACAATGGCCAAGCAGTACACCCAGGCGATCGGCCCGTGGCGCGAGTTCTTGCCGATCATCGACGCGCCCTGAGTTGCGCGGACGAATCACGGGCCGCCGACGCTCCGCTTTGGGTTGCGCGGCGAGCGACCCAGGATCACCACCTGCCCGTTGGCCACGACGATGCCTCTCGCGAGTTTTGAGGTCAGGGATTTGGGCACCTCGCCGCCATGGGCGCTGTGACGGATCTCCGACGGCCGTTGCTCTGCGGGTGAAAACTTGTCCCACACCGGGTCACGCTCCTCACCGCGCCGCTGACCGCAGGTCGTGGTCGGGATAGGATGGCCGCTATGGAGCCGTCACCACCATGGCTGGTCGGCCCTCGAGGCAGGCTGAGAGTCGCGAGCTGACCCGTCCAGCACCTGATGCGGGTCAAGCATTGGGCTTCGCGCTCGCCCTTCGTACGGAAGACTGCTGGGACCTCTGTTGCGTTCGCGCCTTGCACTACGGCTGGGTCGGACGTCCTCCCGACCCAAAGTACGTCGAGCGGTCTCGAGGCATCAACTGGCTCGCCACGGTCATGACGGCGCGGTGGATCGCCTATCGAGTGCCCGTCTCACCTGAGGAGATGCTCTACATAGCCGACCGCGGCGACCTGGCGGCCTCGCTCCAGCAGTCTACCGTCAACCTGACGAGGGCGTACCTGATCTGGCGGGACACGATCGTCGAGATCTTGCGCGAGGAAGCCGCGCGCCTGAGCACCCCTCGCGACGTGCTCTCCGACGCGCTCAGCGCGGTGCGCGTGAGCTTCGACGCCAGCCTCGTCCAGGTCGCACGCGCCTTCGACAGGCGCATGGCCGAGCTCACGAACGAGCTCGCCACGGAACGAGAATCGCTGCTTCACCTTTCGCTCCATGATCCCCTCACCGGGTTACCCAACCGTGTGTTGCTCTACGACCGCATCAACCAAGCCGTTCGCGTCTCCAAACGCGAGGGGACGACATTCGCACTATTGGCCATCGATCTCGACGGATTCAAGGCCGTGAACGACGGCCTGGGGCATGCCGGCGGAGATGTCGTTCTGCAGCAGATCTCGGCGCGTTTGGTTGAGGCGGTGCGCGAGTTCGATACGGTGGCGCGATGGGGCGGCGACGAATTCACGATCCTCCTCGTCGGGGCAAACCACGACTCGGCATCTGCTCTCGCGGGAACGCTACAACGAACGGTCGGCAAGCAGCTCAAGATCGACGGGCAAACGGTGGCCGTGGGCGCCACCATTGGGGTGGCGGCGTATCCCGACGCCGGGAGTGATCTCCAAGCACTGCTGAGTGCTGCGGACCGAGCGATGTACCGCGGTAAGCGGGAACGAGGTGCACGAGCGACGGCCTAGCCTGTCACGGCCAACGAAGCGTTACCTTGCGATAATCCAGCCGGACAAGACAACGAGGACAAAGTGAGTTGACGGGCACGGCGCATATCCCGACGGGCCGGTGTCGTTGCTCAGGCCGGAGCAATCGCGTGAAGCGACTGAGCATCGGCGTGATCGGCGCATCCCACAAGCCGAACGAGTATCGGCTGCCGATCCATCCGCGGCACCTTGACAAGATCGACCCAGCGGTTCGTGAGCACCTCTTTCTCGAGGCGGGCTACGGCCAACGCTTTGGCGTCGCGGACGATCGGCTTGCACCTCTGGTCGGCGGGGTGCGATCGCGCGAACAACTCATCGAGGAGTGCGATGTCTGTCTTCTGGCCAAGCCGACAGCAAATGACGTGGCCTGCCTCCGAGACGGGCAGGTGTTGTGGGGCTGGCCGCACTGCGTCCAGGACGAGACCATCACTCAGCTCGGCATCGATCGGAGACTAACAATCATCGCCTGGGAGGCAATGAATCACTGGACGGATGACGGCTCGTTTCGGGTGCACGTCTTCCAGGAGAACAACGAGCTCGCCGGCTACTGTTCGGTGCTTCATGCCATGCAGCTGATGGGGATGACCGGGGCGTACGGCCGCCGCCTGCGCGCAGCGGTGATCAGTTTCGGAGCGACGGCGCGGGGTGCTGTGGGAGCGCTGACCGCACTCGGCGTCCTCGACGTCACCGTCGTGACGCACCGCAGGGCTTCGGCCGTCGCAGCGCCGATCCACGGCGCGCAACTCTTGCATTTCGAGCGCGACGCCCGGGACCCAAGCAGGACCGTGGTGCTTGCCGGCACGGGACCAGTGCCCATGGCTGAATTTCTCGCCGGGTACGACATCGTCGTGAATTGCGTGCTTCAGGACACTGACGCGCCGCTCATGTTCGTGACGGGAGACGAGCTGGCGGCCTTCGCACCCACGGCTCTGTTCGTCGACGTGTCGTGCGACCTGGGCATGGGGTTTGAGTGGGCTCGGCCGACGTCGTTCGAGGACCCCATGCACCTCATTGGTGCAGGCATCCATTACTACGCGGTGGACCATAGCCCATCGTATCTTTGGGAGTCGGCAACCTGGGAGATCAGCGAAGCCCTGTTGCCCTACCTCGAGACGGTCATCGCCGGACCGGCGGCATGGGAGTCGGACGAGACGATCCGCCGGGCTATCGACATCCGCGATGGAGTTATCCAGAACCCGAAGATCCTGTCATTTCAGCGCAGGGCGAAAGAGTTCCCTCATCGCAGGGGCTGAGCTGCCGATGGCTCGTCCGGCATCGTCGGAAGGCCGGCCTTCTGCCATGCCCGGAATCCACCCGCCGGCGACCAGAGAACTTGCACCAGATGGCCGCCGCAGTATCGCCTGACGATCCCTACATTGCTCGACAGGATGATTTCGATCAAAGACGGCCACTGGCTGAGGATTTGCGACGGTCGCGGGACGACGGGTGTTTGGCTTGCTCTATCGAAAAGGTAGAATTCTCGACCTTCGAGGCTGACACCACACAGGGAAGGATTCCCTTCCACGAATGGATCGGCGACTCATGGGCGGTCCTGTTCTCGCATCCCAAGGATTTCACGCCCGTCTGCACCACCGAGCTTGGCTACATGGCGAAAATCCAGCCAGAGTTCGAACGCCGCAACGTCAAGGTCATCGGGCTCTCGGTGGATCCCGTCGGAAAGCACGAGCAGTGGGCCAACGATATCGAGGAGACACAGGGCTCCCGCCCCACCTACCCGATCATCGGCGATGCGGACTTCAACGTGTCCAAGCTGTACGGGATGCTGCCGGCCAGCGTCTCGGATGACCCGTCACAGCGGACGCCGGCGGACAATCAGACCGTCCGCAACGTGTTTGTTATTGGCCCCGACAAGAAGGTGAAACTGATCCTGGTCTACCCGATGACCACTGGTCGCAACTTCGACGTGGTCCTCCGGGTCATCGACTCGCTGCAGCTGACGGCCAAGCACCGCGTCTCGACCCCGGTGAACTGGAAGCAGGGCGAGGACGTGATCATCGCCGGCAGCGTCTCGGATGAAGAGGCCAGCAGCTCTTCCCCGGCTACCGAGCTCTGAAGCCGTACCTGCGCATCACTTTGCAGCCGCATTAGGGTCGCGCCGGCGCAGACCTACGACGGCGTTTCTTCGGCCTCGGCGGCCAGGTGCCTTCGCCACGTTGGGGAGGGCCCTTCCGCCGGCGGCTTGAAAATGATATGTCTGAGTTATGGTCGCCGAGACGATGACCGGTATCCGCGGAGAGCCTCCATCCGGCACGCCCCTTGCATTGGTGGTCGACCACCTCACCAAACGCTTCGGTGAGCGCACCGCGTTCGAGGACGTTTCGTTCTCTGTTGCGCAGGGCGAGGTGTTCGGGTTCCTGGGACCGAACGGGGCCGGGAAGACCACGACGGTTCGGACGCTGGGGACACTGATAGCACCAACCTCGGGTTCGGCAAGCGTTGCCGGGATCCCTTTGACCGCTGACAACGGACCGGAAATCCGCCAGCGCATCGCGATCATGCCGGAAAACCCGGGTCTGTACCGACGCCTCACGGTGACCGAGAACCTTCAGCTCTTTGCGGGTCTCTACGAACAGCGCGACGCAGCCGCTCGGATCAGCGCGGCGCTCGAGGCCGTCAACCTGACGGCGCGCGCACGCGACCTCTGTGGCAGCCTGTCCAAGGGTCTCCTGCAGCGTGTCGGGCTCGCCCGTGCACTGCTCAACGACCCCGCAGTCATGTTCCTCGATGAGCCAACGTCCGGGCTCGATCCGGTCGCCGCGCACGAGGTGAACGACCTCATCAACGGGCTTCGCCAGCGCGGGGTCACCGTATTCCTTACGACCCACCGCCTCGAGGAGGCGGAGCGGCTCTGCGATCGAGTTGCCATCCTCAACACCAAACTCCGCTTGGTGGGCCGACCTGACGAGCTCCGTGAGCGACTGTTCAGCCGGTCGCTGGTCGTCGAGACCTTGGAGCCTGTCGTCGCGCCAGATGACGTCTTCACCAGCACGGCAGGCGTCGAAAGCTGGCGGCCCGACGGAACGAGCAGCTACGTGCTCAACGTCATCGATCCGAGGAATGTCGCGCCGCATGTGACCCGTGCACTCGTCGCTGCGGGTGCCGATGTCGTCTCGATCAGCGAGTCCCGGCACTCCCTGGAAGACGTCTACCTGCAGCTGATCGAAGATGACCCCGAGGCATCGCAGCGATGAAGTTCAGCTTCGGACGTCTGGGTGCGGTGCTTCGCAAGGAGCTCCGGGAATACCGCCGCAGCCCTTTCATTGTCGGGACCATGGCGCTGCTCCCGCTCGTCTTCCTCGTCGAACCCCTGATCACCATCTTTCGCATCGGCCCGTCGGTCGCGGCAGATGTTGCGGACAAGGCCGTCGGCGCGACGTTTCTCGTGCTGCTGATCGCGCCTGCGTTGCTGCCCGCGGTCATCGCCGCGTACTCCGTGGTCGGAGAGCGCGAGCAGGGTACCCTCGAGCCGCTGCTGACCACCCCGCTGCGCCGCGAGGAACTGCTCCTCGGTAAGGCAGTCGGTGTCGTTGTTCCCGCGGTCGGCATCGCCTACGTGCTCTTCGCCGCGATCCAGGTCTGTGCTCAACTCTTTGCCAGCAATCCGGCCGTGGTGTCGGCCCTGGGCCAAGGTCCCCATATCCTGGCGGAGATTCTCTTCGCACCACTGTTAGCGGGATGGTCGATCTGCGTGGGCATCGGCATCTCGACGCGAGCGAGCGACGTTCGTGTCGCGCAACAATTGGGGACGCTGTCGAGCATTCCACCGCTCGCGGTGGTGGCCTTGGTGTCGTTCAACGTCTTCACGCCGAGCGTCACCCTCGCGGCGGTGTTCGCGCTGATCCTCCTTGTGGCTGACATCATTCTGTTTCGGGTCGTCGTGGCGCTGTTCGATCGCGAGCGGCTCATCACCGGCGCGTCGGCGCGACGAGCGCCGGGTGGCGGCGGTCAGGCCCCGCCCGCGGGTGAGGTTCGACGGATACGGCGCATCGGAGGTACGGACGATGGGTAACGGCACGCTCCTGGATCACGCCCAACCCCTGCCCATCGCGTCGCGAGCCGCGGTAAGCGTGGCAGGCATCCTGGGAGGTTCTGGCACCCACGTCGTCCAGATCGTCATCGGCATCGTGGTGGCGGTTGCGGTCGTTGTCTATGTCCTCGTCCGCGTCGCGACTCGCGTCGGCCGAGGTGACGTCGGCGCCGCTACAGCGGCTGTCACCCAACATCACCGCGCACACGATGGAGCTGTGAGCGACGCAACCCTCAGGCTGGTTCGAGCCTGGGGTGGGATCGGTACTGGTGCGCGGAGTGAGCAGTGGAATATCGCGATCGACGGCATCGTCGTGGGGTCGATCGCCTACAGGGAGACGGTCGAGGCAGATGTGGCCCCTGGACACCACACGTTGCGTCTCGAGTCCGGCGGGCACCGCAGCCCCGAGCGGTCGTTCGATGTCGCCCAGGACGAGGTCGCCGGCTTCAGCTGCCACGGTCCGAGGTTCTGGCCACTGCTCCTCGCGGCGCTGGTGAATCCCGATCTCTGGATCACGCTGAGACGCGAGTGAAGGGAGAGGTCACCTGGCCCCTTGGGCCCACGACCGTGTACGGCACCGTGGGGATGCCGGAGGGAGCCGGTCCCTTCCCGGGGGTCGTTCTGGTGGCGGGCAGTGGTCCGACGGACCGCGATTGGAACTCCCCGCTCCTTCCTGGGACCAATGGAAGTGGTCGTCTGCTCGCGGGGGCGTTGGCGCGAGCTGGGTTCGCCTCCCTGCGGTACGACAAGCGGGCGTCCGGCCCCCATGTCCGCGAGACGATTCCCCTCCTGATCGGCGCCATCACCATGCAGAGCCACGTCGATGAGCTGGCCGGGGCGGTGCGCACCCTCGCCGGGCAGCAAGGTGTCAGCCGTCAGCGGATCTTCGCCCTCGGCAACAGCGAGGGGACGCTCCACGCCCTCAACTACCAGGTCGACGACCCCGGCATCCCCCTCGCCGGTCTGGTGCTGACCGGGCCTCCCGGGCGCGCCGTGGGTGCTGTCGCCCGCTCCCAGCTTGCGGCCCAGGCCAAGGGCATCCCCAACGGCGAACAGCTACTCCGTCTCTACGACGACGCCGTCGCTCGATTCCTTGCGGGCGAGCCCGCCGCGCCGGATTCGGCCCTGCCGGAGAGCGTGCGCATGTTGATCGCGAGCCTGGAGAGCCCCTACAACCTTCCCTTCGCGAGGGAGCTATGGACCGCGGACGCGGCAGCACCTCTCAAGGCGGTGCGCGTCCCGGTGCTCATCATCATCGGCAAGAAGGATCTACAGGTCGACTGGCGCGCGGACGGGGAGCCGCTTGAGCACGCCGCAGCGGGGCGGACCGACGTCAGCTTCGTCTTTCCCGAGGAGGCCAATCACGTGCTGAAGCATGAGCCGCGTCCGCGGGACGAGCTCGTGCAGGGCGAGGCGATGCAGAGGTACAACGCGGCCGACGCCACACTGGACCCCGAGACCGTCGCGGCCATCGTGGCCTGGCTCACAGCTCGCGCA
This sequence comes from Candidatus Dormiibacterota bacterium, assembly GCA_963777445.1. Classification (GTDB taxonomy): domain Bacteria; phylum Chloroflexota; class Dormibacteria; order Aeolococcales; family Aeolococcaceae; genus Palsa-851. The sequence goes on from CAVZQR010000006.1 coordinate 177,647, forward strand.
TGGCCGCCTGGCTCCTGAGCGTCGCTCAGTCCGGCAGCGCATCGCGGGCTCGCTTCATGAAGGTCCGCTCGGCCGGGTTTGTGGTGAGCGCGAGGGCCGCGTCGAAGGCTTTCCTCGCATCCTCGTTGCGAGAGACCCTGCTGAGCAGCTCCGCTCGCACGGCGTGGAACAGGTAGTAGTCACGCAGGTCCAGGGTCTCGACCACCGCAAGCGCATCTGCCGCTCCCCTGACCTCGGCGAGTGCGACGGCGCGGTTGAGCTCGACGACCTGGGTTGGTGTGAATCCGAGCAACTGGTCATACAGCTGCAGGATCTGTCGCCAATCAGTTGCGGCCGCGGTCGGTGCATCGCTGTGCACCGCGTTGATCGCCGCCTGGATCTGGTACGGCCCTGGCTGATTGCGACGCAGGCAGTCGCGCACGATCGACTGGCCCTCCGCGATGAGTGCGCGATCCCACAGCGAGCGGTCCTGGTCCGCGAGCAATACGAGATCCCCGCTGCTGGTGGTCCGCGCGTGCCGTCGCGAATCGATGAGCAACATCAACGCCAGGAGTCCCAGCACCTCCGGTTCGCCCGGCATCAGGTCTGCGAGGAGCCGTCCCAACCGGAGCGCTTCTGCGCACAGATCGCCACGCGAGAGATGCCGACCGGTGCTCGAAACATAACCTTCGTTGAAGATCAGATAGATCACCGCGAGCACCGGCCGCAATCGGGCGGGAAGCTCCACTGCATCCGGCACCCGGTACGGAATGCGCGCATCCCGGATCTTGTTCTTGGCGCGGACGAGTCGCTGCGCCATGGTTGCCTCCGGGACGATGAACGCGCGGGCGATTTCCGGCGTCGACAACCCGCCGAGCAGCCTCAGCGTCAGTGCAACCTGGACGTTGGTTGCGAGCGCCGGGTGGCAGCAGGTGAAGATCAGGCGGAGGCGATCGTCACGCACCGATCCTTCCTCGATCGGCTCGCCTTCGGCCTGGAGAAGCGCCGCCCTGGCATGACGATCCTCGCGGGCGGTGTCGCTGCGCAGGCGATCGATCGCCCGCCGTCTCGCGGTGGTGATGATCCACCCCGCAGGGCTGGGAGGCGGTCCGGTGTCAGGCCACCGCTGCACCGCAACCGTGAACGCGTCCTGAACCGCCTCCTCGGCGATGTCGATGTCTCCGAAGGATCGGACCAGCACCGCGACGGCGCGGCCGTACTCCTGGCGGAAGACATCTTCGATCTCCGAATCGCTCACTTCTCCCATCGCTGGACTAGGCGCCCGGCTCTTCCTGGAACGGGCGCACCTCGACCGGGCCGGCGCACGCCCGGGTCGCCTTCGCGGCCCATATCAGCGCGGCATCGAGGTCGTCCGCCTGGATGATCCAGAACCCGCCGATGTGCTCCTTGCCCTCGGAAAAGGGCCCATCAGTGGTGAGCACGGCGCCGTCCTTGACGCGCAACACCGACGCCGTGCTTTCAGGGTGGAGACCCCCGGCAAAGACCCAGGCGCCCGCCGACTGAAGCTCCGAGTTGAGCGCATCGACGTCCCGGAAGATGGTTTGCATCTCTTCTGGCGAAGGGGTGGGCTCGCCGGCGACGTGGTAGACGCTGAGCAGGTACTGCGTCACGGTGGTTCCTCCTCGGCAAGGATCTTGCCGTTGGCTTCGGTCTGGCCGGTTCGCTCGGCCCGTCACCTCCTATACGGAGCCCAGCAGCGTAAATCGACAGCCCACGACCAGAGCACGTTGACTGGCCTCGACAGTTCAGCCTGAAGCGGCACTTGCAGGTCTCTCTGGCGGCTATGCAGGTTGCCTCACACCGCTTCAGCCCGGCGTACTCGCCAAGGTCGGAGCCGATGGGGCTGCTCTCACGGGGTACCACAGATTGGCTTCGGCCACGGTTCGATACCCCATGCGAGCGTAGGTGGACTTGCCGTCCTCGGTTGCATGCAGCGTCGCGGGGAGGTGTTTTTCGGCGACGGTGGCGACCCATGTCAGCGCTTCGCCTTATCCTTGGCCACGGTGCTCGAGGAGCGTGGCCACGAAGTCAACATAGAGCGCGTCCTGGGCAACGAACACACACGAGCAGGTCACTGGCTTTCCATCGACGTCGCCGAGCCACAGGCGGACGGGACCGTTGCCGAGACCGGCGGCTGCGAATCGCTGAGGAGCGACTGTCTCGGTGCCACTCGGCGGATCGAAGCACGCGCCGACGATGCGACCGAAGTTGTGGAGGTCCCAAACCGTCACACACCGGCGGATGGATAGGCCCGGTGGCGGCGGCGGCGGCGCCAGCCCATCGGGGTGACGCACCATGAATGGCATCGCTTCAGGATCGAAGTTGTGGGGGCGAAGGTCGAGCGAACACCATGGATCCCACGCCGAGTAGCCATCTGCGTTGGAGCCGTAGAACTGACGCAGCTTCTCCGCAACCTCTTCGCTGCGAGATGCATCGATACGATGCAGCGCGAGGGCCCAGTTGTAGAGCCAGTGGGGATCGGCTCGGTCCGTGACAACCAAATCCGGCCACTCCTCGATGCGGGGCGGGGGCTGAGACGTGCGAGCCTCGACCGAGGAGGTTCCCTTCCACGTTCGGGAAGTGGCTAGGATCAATCCAGATGGATGTCGATCTGAGCGGTCAGGTAGTCGCGGTCACCGGCGCCTCGTCCGGCATCGGCGAAGCGATCGCTCGCGCGGCTGCCCGTGCTGGCGCAGCGGTGTCACTGGCGGCGCGTCGCTTGGATCGGATCCAGGCCATTGCCGCCGACATAGTCACCGCGGGGGGCAAAGCACTCGCCGTTCAGACCGATGTCGGAGAAGAAGATCAGGCCCGCGTCTTCGTACAACAAACGCATCAGGCGTTCGGACGGCTCGATGTTCTGGTCAACAACGCTGGCGTGATGCTACTCGGACCCATCGAGAACGCGCCGACCGACGAGTGGCGCCGCATGATCCACGTGAACGTCTTTGGGGTTCTCTACTGTACACACGCTGCGCTGCCTGTAATGCGAGAACAGGGATCGGGTCACATTGTCAATGTGAGTTCGGTTGCGGGACGCGTCGCCCGCGCTGGTTCCGGGGTCTATAACCTCACCAAGTGGGGCGTCGGTGGCTTTTCAGAGGCTCTCCGGCAAGAGGCGGTCGAAATAGGGGTGCGTGTCACGTTGATCGAACCTGGAGTTGTGGCCACCGAACTAGCGTCGCACATGCGCCCCGAGGTACTTGAGCAGATGCACCAGCGCTTCTCTGGCGTCACGCCGCTGGCAGCGGAAGATGTCTCGAACGCAATCATGTTCGCGATCGGGCAGCCACCCAACGTCAGCGTCAACGAAGTCCTGATCCGGCCCAGTCGCCAGCAGGGGTAGTCGAGGGAACGCTTGCAAGGTCATGGTTGAGGGACCGAATGTCGGCGGAGCGCTCAGCTTCCAATTACTGCCGCGTTCCCGGGGCGATTCAGTGGGCATCTGCACCGAGGATCGGTCGGGGTCGTTTCGGTCATCAGTCGTCGCCACCAGACGCTCGCCGATCAACCGGAGCGGCGGACCATCGGCGCAAGGAGTGCGATCAGCGCGCAGCAGACGACCACCACGATCAACGCACGCGTGAGGGTGAACGCCTGCGCGACGAAACCAATCAACGGAGGACCGGTGAGGAGCCCTGCGTAGCCAGTTGACGCGACCGCGGCAATGGCCACCCGTGGCGCCCGGGATCTCGATCGGCCGGCGGCGCTGAAGAGCGTTGGGACCACATTGGCGAGACCGAGACCAATCAAACCGAACGCGCCGACAGCGAGCGCAGGCCGCCCAAGCAGCAGGGTCGCGGTCAAGCCGAGAGCAGCGAGGGCACCTCCGCCGCGCAATAGCTGCGCGGCGCCCAGGCGGCTCGTCAGCCAGTCGCCGCTCAAGCGTCCCGCAGCCATTGCCACCGAGAAAGCCGCGAATGCAGTTGCCGCGAACGCGGAGTCCGCACCTAACGATTGGTGGAGGTATATGGCGCTCCAATCGCCGCTGGCTCCCTCCGCGAGGAGGCTGCAGAAAGCCATGAGTCCGAGCGCCGCCATTGGCAAGGACGGCCTCATAGCGCGTACGCGCGTCCGAGGTGGTCTGCTCGCCGTGTGCGGCTGTGTCGGCGGAAGCCACTGGTGCGCGGCGATGGCGGCGACACCCAGAAGTAGTGCAGGCCCGAGTGCGCGCTCGAACGGTGCAACGCCGAGGGCGGCGAGTGCACCACTTGTGAGTGCGCCCGAGAACCCGCCAATGCTGTAGAAGCCGTGGAACGTCGACATGAGAGGCCTCTGATACAAGGCTTCGACCGCTGAGCCCTGTATGTTCATGGCGACGTCCATCGTTCCGAGGGCAGCGCCAAAGACGACCAAGCTGAGGGTAAGCACCAGTAGCGTCGGCGCCAAAGGCAGGAGGGGTAGGACGACGCAGCCGACGATTGCGGCCAGGGTCACAACTCTCCGGCCGCCCGCTCGCCCGACCAGCCAGCCCGTTGACGGCGTGGAGATCACCGCACCAACTGCCAGGCCAAGGAGAGCAATGCCGACCTCGCCGGCATTCAAACCGAGCTTCTGCTGCACCGCCGGTATGAGCGGCACCCATGTTGCGAGGGCCGCGCCATTGACAAAGAACATGGTCAGCACGGCACCACGCGCGGATCGATGGCGCGTCGGAGGCTCCCCAGCCAGACTGCTTCCAGATATCACCCGTGACTTACTCGCGGCAGGGTCGCGGACCTACTCCGGGCCGGCATACACCCCGGCCGTGTCCGGGAACATCGCCTTGACGATCTTGAACGCCGAGACGTCCACGGTCGCATCCATGTGCAGGTAGACCGACGCGTCGCGGAAATACTTCTCGATCCCCACGTCGAGCATCGCCCCATGGCCGCCGTGCAGCTCCAGGGCCTGCTTGCAGACTTCGAACACCTCTTCCGAGGCGAAGACTTTGACCATGTTGCACAGCTTGTCGGCGTCCGCCGCGTTGTGGTCGACCGCCCGGGCCGCGTGGCGCACGAACGCCCTGACCGCGTCCAGCTTGATGGCCATCTGGGCGAGCCTCACGGCGACCGCCTGGTGCTTGATGAGGATGCGGCCGCCCTGGACATGCTGTTGCACGAAGGTGGCCGTGTCCTCGAATGCGGCGATGCCGGTGCCCAGGTTCTTAGCCGCCTGGAGGATCTTGCCGGGACGGAAGTAGACCCCCGCCTTGCCGAGGGCATCATCCCGCACCAGCAGATGATCCTCGGCCACCCGGCAGTCCTCGAAGACGATCTCGCCGTTGTTCATGTAGCGGCCACCGATCGTCTCGTTGCAACGGGTGACGGTCAGCCCCGGTGTATCGCGCGGGACGAGGAAGCTGCTCGTCCCCTGCAGCATCCCGACCGCCGTATTCGTGTTCGCATAGACGACGTACAGGGACGCGTCGTACCCGTTACTGATGTACTGCTTCCGGCCGTTGATCGTCCATTGACCGTCGGCCAACGTTGCCCGGGTGTCCATGTTTGCTTCCGGGACGTTGTACGGCAGCCAGCGATCCGACGCCCCCTTTGGTTCGGTCAGACAATGGGCCATGAGGAACGACGGGTCCGCCATGTAGCGGGGGAACCAGCGCGCCTGTAGATGCTCGGAAGCCACGTGCCGAAGGAGCACCGACACCTTCCAGCCCTGGGCCAGTTTGTCGGCGAGACCGGCGTCCCCGCGTCCGAGCTCAGTGGCGATCAGCGCGAACGTCTGCGCCTCGGTTCCCGGGTCCAGGTCCACCCCGCCGTATTGCACCGGAACCCCCAGCCAACGCAGGCCGGCAGCGTCGGCTTCCTCGAGGATCTCCTTGGGCAGGCGCCTATCCGGATCGAACAGCCATTCACGCTCCCGGTTGGCCCGGATGAACGGGATCACGATCCGGTCCACGTAGTCGCGGGTCGTCTGCTGCATGAGCCGTTGTTCCGCGGAGAGTTCCCGCTGGTCCATCGTCATGGTCATGTCCTAGACCTCCTCGAGCTTCCTGCACTGGTTGCATCCGTTTCCTCGTGAGAAACGTAAGGCTACGTGGAGGAACTTCGGTGCCGTCCTTGACGTGCGGACGCTCGAAGATGAGAACGCTGTACTGGCGATTGCTCCCAGCGCCGTCACCCTGGGTGTACTAGAGCAGGCGTGTTGGAATCCAATCGAACGTCCCGACATTGGCGCCGGCGTTGAAAGCGGCGGCAGGCAGTCTGCAGCACGGCCAGGGCGACTGGGTCGGCAACGTCGAGGCGTATCCGCCGCCCGTGTCAGCGCACGTGGACGATGGCGACTCGGCGGATCCCTCCAGGACTGTCGACACTCACCTCGTCGCCGGCGCGGTGGCCGGAGATCGCGGCTCCCAAAGGCAAGTCCAGCGAGATCCGCTGACGGGCGATATCCGCCTCAGCTGACACAACGATGGTGTACTCGGAGTCCCCGAAATCATCCCGCACCACGACAGTCGCGCCTAAGCCCACGGTACCGTCATACGGTGCAGCCTCGACGATCAGTGCATGTCGGAGCATCCCTTCGATGGTCTGTACGCGGCCGTCGAGGAGACCCAGTTCGCGCCTGGCATCGTGGTAGGCGAAGTTCTCGCGCAGATCACCTTCGGCGCGGGCGGTGGCAACCCGCTGGACGACTTCAGGACGCTTGGAATCGATGAGTTCGCGCATTTCGGCGATGAGCGCGGCCTGGCCGTCTGCGGTGAGCAGGACTGGTCTAACGAGTGCCATTTGATGATCTCCGGAACGGGAGGAGCTACAGAAGGTCGCTAGTGTGCCATGGCTTGCGGTGCGCCGCGTTTGGTCGCTTGCCCAATGTCACCGCGCTGGAAGGGCGACCTGGAGGTGCCTTCTCCCAGAACGAAACGGGCGAATGTTTGACGGTAGACAGGCAGGATCCGCGTGACGCTCACGATGACAACTCCGTTCTGATTGAACCTCGGGTTCGCATGTTCATCCGGCCCTTCAGGTCGGCCGGCGCGACTGAGTGGAAATCGCTTCAATGCAATGGGCCGCGAATCAGGGAGACAGGACTCGACCCCTGCGACCCCTGGTCCCCCAGACCAGCACTTATTTTGCCCGGATTACCTCCGGTTGGATGTCCTCTCGGTCCACCTTGTCGACGATCCAGCGGCGCCACCCAACGCGAATTCCTGAACAGCGTTCTCCGTCGCTTCTGCCGGAGGCTCATGCGCCTCACCCCGATGTATGGCGATAGCGAACATCACCAATGCGATGCCCGCGATGTCGGCGAGCGATGGGAACTGGCGGAGGACGATCACTCCGATCACCGTCGCCGTGGCCGGCAGCAGCGCCACGAAGAGCGCATATGTCGACCGCGGCAGACGTGCCATTGCCAGCTGATCGAAGACGTACGGGATTACCGACGACGACACACCCACCCCGACGCCAGCAGCAAGCGCGATCGGATCGCCAAAAGCATGGGTCGCGCTCGCCAGCCCAATCGGTGACACGAACACGAAACCGAACATCATCGCCGCAGCGAGTCCATCGATCCCGCCCATCGTCGATCGCCGTGACACCCGGTGCGCCAGGATGATGTACATCGCGAAGAGCGCCGCATTGGCGAAGGCAAATGCCACGCCCACCGGGTCTCCCACCAACCGTGCGTGCGTGAGCAAGAAGACCCCGACTGCCGCCGCCGCGACCGCCGCGAAGTTGCGCCCCACCCGGGCTGCGATCACCGCGAGCAGAATCGGCCCGATGAATTCGATCGCGGCCACCGTCGCGAGAGGGAGCCGATCGATCAACTCGTAGAAGCACGCGTTCATCACCGCGAACACCGCCCCCAGGCCCACGATCAGGACTTGCCCCCTTCGCTCAGTTGCGAAGAAACCACGCCACGGGCGCCGCCAGATCGCGAACACCAGCGCCGCCGAGGCGATCCGAAGCCACGCGACTCCCAGGACATCGACGCGCGCGAAGAGCAGAACCGCGAACGACGGCCCGAGATAATGAAAGACTGCGCTGCCCATGAAGTAGAGGTGGGGCGGCATCTGCAGCGCCCGCTCGTTCGACCTCGGTCGCGGGGGGCTGGAGACCATACGAAGACCGTAGCCCATACCAACAGAATTTGACATGGGCGATCAATGGTAATAGGCTCATTGCACCTTATGAACAGCGGCAATGTATTCATGTCACCGACGAGTCGAGTGCGATTGGATCAGATCGACCGAAAGATCGTCGCCGAGCTCGTCGCCGACGGCCGCCTTCCGATCGCCGAGCTGGGTCGTCGCGTTCACCTCTCGTCACCGGCGGTGTCAGAGCGCGTTCAGCGGCTCGAGCAGGGCGGGGTGATCACTGGCTACCGTGCCGTAATCGATCCCCGCGCCCTCGGCTACCAGATGACCGCGATCGTCCGAGTGAAGCCCGCGCCAGGGCAGATCCAGCGGATCGCCGAACTCGCGATCGAGATCCCGGAGATCGGCGAATGCCATCGCATCACCGGCGAAGACTGTTTCTACCTGAAGTTGTACCTGCGCTCCATCGATGAGCTGGCAAGCATCCTCGATCGTTTTCTTGCCCACGGCGAGACCACCACCTCGATCATCAACAACTCACCGATCGTCCATCGCGAGCCGCCCGTTTCCGAGTCGTCCTAATCACTCCCCATGCCGTCGCTGTGCTGGGACACGAGCATCGCAGTGCCGTGATCCAAAATCCACGAAACCCAGCGTTCACCAACCGCCCGTACGAAGCAGATGCCACCCGGAGCGTCACTCACACAGGCTGCAAGCTGAGGTTGGTCAAAGCAGCGAGGCGCTCCTCGCCGACGGGCTCCGTGCTGAGGAGCGGGATGATGGCGACCCGGTCGGCTGCTGCGAGGACTCGGTTGATCTGCTCGATTTCAGCAGCGGCACGCTGCTGAAGGAAGACGGAATCGGGGTGGGAGGCGGCGATCGAGCTGTTGACGACCCACGCCCATGGATGAATCCCAGCGCGCTCCAGATCTTCCTGCAGTCCTTGGGCCTCCAGCACGGGGGTTGTTTCCGCCAACGTGATGAGGATGACCTTGGTCTCGGCACGGTCCTGGAGATGCATCAGCGGTGTGGTGAATGAGCTGAGGCCTTTCATCTGACGGGTGATCTCGCGGTGATAGGAGCCGGCGGCGTCGAGCAGCAGCAGGGTATGGCCGGTGGGCGCGGTGTCGATGACGACGAACTGGCTGCGCGACTGGTTGACCGCCCTTGAGAACTGCCCAAAAACCGCCACCTCCTCCGTGCACGGCGAGAGCAGATCCTCGGCGAGGTTGGCGCGTCCCGCGCCATCGAGGTCCTTGCCCTTCGTGGCCATGATGCGGTCGCGATACTCCTGCGTGGCCGCTACGGGGTCAATGCGCGCGACCTGCAAACCAGGCACGTTGCCCTGCAGGGTCTCGGTGAGATGAGCTGCCGGGTCGGTTGTGGTCAGGAGCACAACCTTGCCGCGAGCGGCTAGCTTGATGGCGATGGCTGAAGCGATCGTTGTCTTTCCGACGCCCCCCTTGCCCATGCACATGATCAGCCCGTGGTCGCCCTGTGCCAACTCGTCGACCAAGGCTGCCAGCGGTGCATCCGGGATTACCGGCGTCGCTGGAGCACGGCAGTTGATGGCAGCTGAAGTCGCTGGAGTGAACAGCGTGTCGAGTGCGGCCACACCGACCATGTTCGTCGCCTTCAGCTCGAGCACGTCGCGGGGAAGTGCAGCCAACGCCGGCGAGATCAACCGGATCGCCGCGGTTTCCCTCTCGCGCAGCACCCGAGTCAGTTCGTCGTTCCCAGACGTAGCCGGCAGGACACCGTTGATAACAACGAACGATCCGGTGATTCCGATTTGGATGAGTTCGCTGTGGCTGCGGTCAGTCTCGGCCAGCGCCGATCGCTGCGGGCGGCTGACGAGCACCATGCGAGTCTGGGCTGGGTCTTTCAACGCAGCAACAGCCTGGCCGTAGACCGCCTTGTGTTTCTCCAGTCCCGCCAGGGGGCCCAAACAGGAGGCATCACCCTTGCCTGACTGCAGGAAGTCCGTCCATGAGCCGGGCAACTGGAGCAGCCGGAGGGTATGCCCGGTCGGTGCCGTGTCGAACACGACATGATCGAAGTGGCCGAAGACGCTCTCGTCGGCGAGCAGACTGGTGAACTCGTTGAAGGAAGCAATCTCAGTCGTGCATGACCCCGACAGTTGCTCGGTGATGGAGAGAACTTCCTTGTCTGGCAGCAGCCCCCGCACGGGTCCGATGATCCGCTCTCGGTACGCGTCAGCGGCCTGTTCAGGGTCGATCTCCAGCGTGGAGAGGCCGGGCACCGCGTCGATGGGTGTCACGGTATTGCCAATGGTCACACCGAAAACCTGTCCGACGTTGGAGGCTGGGTCGGTGCTGACAAGCAGCACCGACTTGCCCGCGTGGGCCAGATGGAGGGCGGTCGCGCACGCGACGGACGTCTTGCCGACTCCACCCTTGCCGGTGAAGAAGAGGAAGCGAGGGGGACTGTCGAGGAACTTCATCGGACCAGCGCCCGTCAGCAGCATCCCGTCGGGCTGCCGACCCCACGAGACTTCTCGGTCAACTCAATCCGAGTGATGTCTGGCGGCACGGCAACAATATCGGCCAGTTGCGCATACGCGAGGAGCTGTGCTCGGGTTGGGTACGAGCCTGCCATCACGGTCACGCCTTCGACGAGTGTCAGCGGCAGACCCTCCGAGCCAGCCACCTGCAAATAGGCCCGAACTGTGTCGTTCGCCGCGAAGCTGGAAGGATCGTTGGCGAGGTTGTGCCGAGCGATGTCCGCACCCCGGCCCTTGAGATGCTCGAGATCCGCGGTGAAGGTCACGAGTGCTTGGTCGACATCGGGGCCGCACACGCCGGTGTTGCAGCACAACGCCGGTTCGTAGACCTGGATGGTTCGCATGGTGTCTCCTTTCTCAGTGGGCTTTGGTTCCACGGCGCCGGGTCGAATCGAGGGCTCATGTCCGTGACCGTGCCCGAGATGTCGACACCGTCCCGTCTCGGGTCGGCGATCGCCTGGACAGCTGGCGCTTTCACGGTGGGCCAACCACCATTGATCTATCGGCCAGTCGGGAGGTCGCCTCGGGCGTCATCGCCTGCGTCCGCTCAGCGCGCTGGTGGCAGGCGGGAGCGCGGGACCCAAGCGAGGCCGGGCCGAATGCTGCTATGAGGGCGTTCCAGGCGGTCTTCAACGCCACCGGGTTCACCGTGAAGTGGATCCAGCGCCCATCGTGAATATCGCGGTGCTCGCGCAACAGGCCAGCTTCACGCAGCTTGCTGAGGTGGTGGGAGACAAGGTTCTGGGGAAGGTCCAACTCCTCGGCGAGCTCGCAGTTGCAACGCTCCCCTCTCATGATCAACAGGAAGATCCGGCGTCGATTCGCATCCGCCAGCAGCCCCAGGAAATCGGCGGCAGCCGGCTCGACGTCACTGGGCAAGCGCATCCGCAGAGGAGCGCTCACACTCGCCGCCCCCAAAATCGCGGCCGACGGCGGTGTCCGGTGCGGTGCCTCAACCGAGATCACTTCAATGCTCATCGATGCAATCCTCGCGCTCCCCGGGTGTTCGGGCCAGGGCCGGAGGGCCCGAGTGCCCGGGCCGGAGGACCCACTCAGCGCGAATGATCCGTGCTCGACCACCGGATCACGTCTGCGCGACAAGGCCGAAGCCCGGTTGGCGCCGACGAGCCGGCCTTGTCGATGGTTTCGGTCTGACCCGCATCGGTAGAGGTGGGCCGGTCGCGGGACATCGGTCCTGCTGCGGAGGTCATCTCAGCCGTAGCGCACCATACCTTCACTGGGTAAGCTCGTTGCGTGAACGTGGCCGAGGCTGCCGAGCCCGAGGGGCAGGCGGAACTCGTCTGGGCGCAGGCGGACGATGTCGCTCGCCTCGCGCGGCAGCTGTGCGGCCATCCCGAGGACGCCGAGGACGTCGCCCAGTCTTCGCTGGTGAAGGCGGCCGAGCACATCGCGGGGTTCCGGGGCGATGCGACGGTGCGTACCTGGCTGCACCGCATCACCACCAACGAGTGCCGGATGCTGCGCAGGCGCGTGATGGCAAGGTCTCTCGACGGTTTGCTCGAGGAACATCCCGGCAACGCCGAGCTGCTCTTGGCGACCACTGACGGAGATCCGGAGGCTCTCGCCGAACGGCGAACGCTCGGGAACGCGGTGCTGGCAGCGGTGGCCACGCTCCCCGACCGGCAGCGCCTCGCCTTCGTCCTCCACGAGGGCGGAGCCCTGGGCATCAGCGACGTGGCGCGGCGCCTCGACACCACGGTCCCTGCGGTGCGATCCCTCCTTGTCCGCGCGCGGCGGGCCCTCCGTGCAGAGGTCGCGGCCATCTTGTAAGGAGCTGTTTGCGCACCATTCGGCCGGATCGCGCATCCGTGGTGGTGGATCGAGCCGGTCCCATCGGGTCCTGATGACCCGGCCGGCTCCCCGTCGGAGATCACCATGACACAGAACATGGGCCCAATTGATCGAGCAGCGCGAGTCGTCGTCGCGTTCGCGCTCGCGCTCCTCTCGCTGTCCGTGGGCTTTGGAACCGTGACCGGCATCGTTTTGCTGGTCGTTGCGGGCATCCTCCTCGTCACCGCGACAGTTGGCTTCTGCCCGCTGTACGCGCTCGTCCACACCAGCACGCGGTCACGGCGCCATGCCAGTCTCTGACCTGGCTGCTCATCCACCATCGTGGTCCACACCGTGTGCATGTGCGAACAGGGTCTGACGAAGTGGCCGGGAGTCTCGGGCTTGGAGCCCGCGTGCTTGCCGTCGTGGCGCATCCCGACGATGAGTCGTTCGGGCTCGGAGCGGTGATCGTCGCCTTCAACCGGCTCGGAGGCGACACGGCACTGCTCTGCTTCACGCGCGGGGAGGCGTCAAGCCTGCACGGCGTCGACGGCGATCTGCACGGCGTGCGTACGAGCGAGCTCAACCGGGCAGCAGCAACACTCGGGGTGGGAGACGTGCGCCTGCTCGACTACCCCGACGGGAAGCTCGACGTGATGAGCCTTGACACCCTTTGCGCCGACGTCGAGTCAATGATCAAGCGCAGCGACCCCGATATGCTCCTTGTCTTCGACGAGGGCGGCGTCACCGGGCATCCCGACCATGCGAGCGCCACGGAAGCCGCGATCGCCGCTGCGCGTGCAGACCTTCCGGTTGTCGCCTGGGCTCTCCCCCAGGACGTCGCCGCCGTGCTCAACCTCGAGTTCGGTACCGCATTCCGCGGTCGTCCGCCGACCGAACTCGACTTCCGGTTGCCAATCGATCGCGTCACGCAACGCCGGGCCATCGCCTGCCACGCCAGCCAGGCGAGCGACAACCCGGTGCTCTGGCGCCGCCTCGAGTTGCTCGGCGACACAGAGTGGCTGCGCATACTGAGCCATCATGGATCGTGAGGCATGGAATCAGCGCTATGCGGACGCCGAACTGGTCTGGAGCGCTGAGGCGAACCGTTTCCTGGTCCAGGAAGTCGCGGATCTCCCGCCCGGGCGAGCGCTCGACCTCGGCGCCGGCGAAGGTCGCAACGCGATCTGGCTTGCGGAACGCGGGTGGCGCGTCACCGCTGTCGACTTCTCCGGCGTCGGCCTGCAGAAAGCAAGACATCTGGCGGAGGCGCGCGGGGTCGAGGTCGACTGGATCGAGGCCGACCTCCGCAGCTACCAGCCATCGCAGAGCGCGTTCGATCTGGTCGTTCTCATCTACATCCATCTCCCCGGCGAGGAGCGGCGTGCTGTCGTGCGCCGCGCGGCAGACGCCGTCGCGGCGGGCGGCACGCTCCTCGTGATTGGACACGATCGCAGCAACCTCGAGGAGGGATACGGTGGGCCCCAGGACCCGACCATCCTCTTCAGCCCGGAGGACATCAGCGCTGACCTCACCGGGATCGATGGGCTCCGCGTGATGCGGGCCGACCGTGTCATGCGCCCCGTCATCACCGACGACGGCGAGCGGAACGCCATCGACGCTCTGGTGCGTGCCGAGCGGCGCTCCACGGACGATGATGCACGGAGATCAGCGGCATGAGCACCACAAACGCGTTCGGGTTCAGCGTCGACGTGCCGATCGCGTATGAGGAGGCCGACTCGCGCGTTCGCGAACTGCTCAAGGCCGAGGGCTTCGGCGTGCTCACCGAGATTGACGTGCGCGCGACGCTGCGGGAGAAGCTCGACGTGGAATTCCCCCGCTACGAGATCCTCGGCGCGTGCAATCCGCCGCTCGCCCACCGAGCGCTCCAAGCGTATCCGGACGTCGGGCTGCTTCTCCCGTGCAACGTGGTCGTCGCCGAGCGCGCCGGGGGTGGATCGCGCGTGTCGTTCATGGACCCGGTCGCGATCCTCGGCCTCGTTCACAACCCAGCGCTGGCCCCAATCGCGGCGGACGCCGCCGAGCGCTTGCGCCGCGTTGCCGCAGCCCTCGAGCGCTGACCAACTGCCCGCTCAGGCGCGTCGATCGGCCCAGGTCACCGATGACGTTCGAGCCACGCGGACAGCACAGCACGGCACTGTAGGCAGACAAGCTCGCTGAGCAATTCCCTCCCTCCTGCGTTGGTTGCCGGGTAGGAGGCACCGAGACGGTCGGCGGCGACCTGCACGTCGCGGCGGAGTTCCGCGGCAACTCCGAAGACACGCTGACTTGACGTGGCGCTGTCGACGTCCCAGCCGACGAGGTTCAGCGGTTCCTGGGACACAAGCAGATCATCGGCATTCAGCTTGAATTCGCGCCGCACGATCGCCAGTGCTGTCTGTGCAAGCGTGCTCGGATCGTCGAGCCTTCCGCCGGCAAAGTCGAGGGTCCTCCTGCCGACCCCGGGCCGGAACGAGCGCACTGGTGCGATGAGCCGGCCGTCGTGGACGGTGAGCACGAGCAACGAGTTGGACTTCTCGACTCGCCAATATTCGAGTTCCCGTCCGGCTCCCTCCCGCCACCGCTCGCCGATCATCGACATCCAGGGCGTTCGGACCTCGACCAAGCGCGACAGGACCTGCCACTGGTCCTCGTCGGGTGCGTCAGTCATAGGTCTCGGCTACGAGTAAGGCGATGACACTTGATAGCGGCGGGTCGACTGTGGCGGGTGCGCTACCGCGCCCGGAGGCCGGGAGCGTCAGCAACCACACGATCGAAGGTCTCGATCTCGACTGCCTCGAAAAGCACCTGCTCGGCGCCAGTGAGAATGTGGGCGTGAACGACCGGCATGCAATCCTCGCCCTCAACCAGGAGGTGCGCGTTGCCGATCTCCACGAATTCCGTGAGCAGATCGTGCAAGGCCGCGCGGTTCTGCGCCGGCGCCCACTCGATGATCGACCGAGCTACATCGTCCAGACGGATGTGATCGGCGCGGAGCCCTGCGATCTCAGTGTCAGACCCGCTCATGAAGGTCTCGATGTACGGATACACAACGCGTTCTTCCGCATGTCCATGCACGGCAATGTGGTCGACGAGGAATCGAACGTGGCGCAATGCCTCGAGCACCTGTGCGTCGCTCATGGTCGGCATTTCGGCGATCAGCACTCGGATCTCCTCGAGGCGCCGGCGCAGCGAGCGTGCTTCGCCACTCAGGCGGCCGTTTGCGGTGCTCACCGTCTTCGCTTTCAGCTGGTCAGATGCGACGGGATTCATGGCCTACCTCCTGGGTGGTCGGCGGACCAGTCCAGAATCGCAGCGACCCGCAGGGCGCGCCAGGGCCATAGGTCCTCAGGGAGGAGAAGTCGTTGGGTCCAAGGTCGCACCAACTCGGTCGTTTGCGACTGTCGATGGCGCAAACCGCCTTCCTCTAGCGAGACAGCCAGCTTCAGGCTGCCCGTTCCAAGACCGCTGCTCGCGGCGTGGCGTTCGTCACAGCGAGCGACCTCGTTTCAGGACGCGTCCGATGACTCGCCGTCGAAATGGCGCGGATCGCGTGCCACGGATCGGGTTGTCAGGGGCTGCAACGTTCCGGGCCGCGGGGTTGCCGCTACCGTCCCCGGAGGCGGCTGAACCACGATTGCGAGGTTCCTCGGGAGGTCGGCGTGGCGATCGACCGGACATCGCACTGGCAGCGCTGATCACGAGGAACATGGCCAAGTACCTGTTCGACGTGCGCACTACACCCGGCCGAGGTTGGGCGCCGGCAGGTCTTGCAGGTGACTGCTCTACACACGCGCGTCGCCCGTCAAGCCACGCCGCTTGCGACTGGTGTGCGCACCTTATCCATGTCGAGTGCACGGATTTGCGCGATGAGATCCTCGAGCGCTGTTGCAGGCAGGGCGCCGGGCTGGGAGAACAGCAGGATGCCGTCACGAAATGCCATCAGTGTCGGAATCGACATGATCCCAGCACCACCGGCGAGCTCTTGGTTGGCCTCGGTATCGACCTTCGCAAAAACGACGTCTGCATGCTTCCGTGCCGCCGCCTCGAACGTCGGCGCAAATGCGCGGCACGGGCCGCACCAAGATGCCCACCAATCGACCAGCACGATGCCGTCTGCCTCGACGGTCGGTCGGAAGGTTTCCGCAGTCAGATTGATCGGGATCATCAGTGCTCCTCTGTCAGTGCTCAATGGTCGCGGTTGCAAAGCAAGAAGTCGATTAGCGGTTCAGGTCGTGATCTCCGGCTCGCGAACATCAGGCGAGCTTGAGGAACATCTTCTGGACGTCGCCGATGTCGTATCCGGCGGCGGCGGAGCGGCGTGGGTCTTCGAGGCACCACGTCAACCCAGCTGCAACGAGCACGAACCCTGCCTGTTCGAGTGCCTTGTTCGCCGCGGCGATCTGTGTCACCACATCACGGCAATCACGACGCGCTGAGAGCATCTGCTGAACTCCTCGAACCTGGCCCTCCACCCTGCGCAACCGCCGCTGCAGGTCAGCCAGCGTGGCGTCATCGAAGTCGATGCCGTGCGATTCCGGCGAGGAGGGGTGGTTCATGGCGTTCAGTGTACAGTGATACCCCCCAGGGTATGCTGGGTGCATGCCCGCACTGGCCTCGGGCATTCGGGCGGTCGTGCCCAGCATCTACAGTCCCTGACGGGCCTTGTGTGGAAGCTGTATGCCCTGGTGGCCAATGGTCCCTTCACCTGAGCCGCAGTTGGCAGGAAACTCCTCGTCCGCGCGACCAGCCTGGTACGCACTGCGAACAGACAAGGCGAAGCTTGAAATCACACTACGAGTTGGCGCACGCTACGAACGCGCAGCGTTGTGAGACGAGGAGGTTAGCGACCATGAGTGTCCGGGTAGAGCCGTCGCGAATCAACGTCATGGATCACTCGGGGAAGGACCATCTGCTGGCCGTTGTCCGCCAGGCCCGAGCCGAGTTCTACGACCTGATTGACAACCTCGACGCAGAGGGCTGGCAGACACCGACAGCGTGCACCGAATGGCAGGTTCGGGATGTCTCCGCACACATGGTTGACGTGACCGAGGCATATCTCCAGCGCTGGGCCCTGGCGCGGGGCGGGCAGTCGGTGGGCTCCGCAATCGGGGTGCAGGATGTGATGCCGCATGGGCTCGACGCGGCAGCGAAGAAGCTGCGCGAAGTCCCACAACAGGAGCTGATCGCGCGCCTCAAGCGCGCCTCGGACGAGCTGTTCGTGATCTTTGACAGCATCGATGCTGAGAAGTGGGGAGGCGAGCTGGTCGAGCACGTCTACATGGGTCCGCTTCCAGCATTCATCTACATGGGATTCCAGTTGATCGACTACGCAGTCCACAGCTGGGACATTCGCGCCGGACTCGGACGTTCCGCTCCGATCCCGGACGCTGAGGCAGATGCTCTCATCCCCTACATGTTCTACGTCCTGCATCCGTCGACGGTCGATCAGAAGGAAGCAGCAGGTCTTGACGCCACCTGGGGTGTCCGCGTCTCGGGCGACGCAGGCGGGTCGTGGCGCGCGACTCTCAAAGGCGGGCAATTGTCGTACGAAGAGGGGAGCGTCGCCGGGTTGCCCGTTGTGTTCAACTTCGACCCGAACGACTTCGTCCTGACGTCATTTCAGCGGATTAGCGGCGGGGCCGCGATCGGTGATCAGGCGCTTGCGGCTCGCATCCGCCGGCTCTGGTTCAAGATCTAGGATCGAGGAGGCCAACCATGGTGGACACGGCAGTCGACTACAGCGCCAAACGAGACGCGCTCATGCAGACGTATCTCAAGCCGAAGGCCGAGCGACCGGCGTCAACGGCTCGCGGTTCGCATCACCTCGCGCTGATCTGCTCGGACATTGAGCGCACCATCAAGTTCTACACCGAGGTGCTCGGGTTCCCGCTCGTCGAGCTGTTCGAGAACCGCGACCTGCCCAGCTCGACGCACTTCTTCTTCGATATCGGCAACGGAAACCTGCTGGCGTTCTTCGACTTTCCCGAGGATCCGATGCCGGCAACCCGCGAATCGATCGGGGGCATGCACCACATCGCGATCGCCGTGCATCCCGAGTACTTCGACACCATCCGCGCGAAGCTTGACGACCTGCACATCGAGTACTTCGGGCCGGACCGCGTGGAGAACTCGTTGTATTTCCACGATCCCGACGGGGCCCTGCTCGAGATCACGCGCGACCCGCTCGAGGAGATGGAAGGCAAGCCCCTGAACGTCTGAGGTCGATCACCGGATTCCGGCGACGTGCCGCGACCAGAACTCCCGGAACGCGAGGCCGGAGGGCGGCGTGACGATACGGTCTGCGCGCCGCGTGGCGCGCAGCACCGCGATCGCATCTCCATCCGCGCACACCGGCCAGGCAGTCCCCGCGGCCTTGCTCACGATGTCGCCAGATCTGCGCAAATGATCAACGCTTAGGCTGATCCTCCGACCGGCGAGCAACGAGGCTTTCCTTAGGCATCTTGCGCTGAGAAGACTCCGCGCCGTGAAGAGGACGCCGCGACTCCTGATGCTCTTCAGGCCGAGCATCCCGACGGAGACCGGGAGGCGCTGCGAACCGTTCGCTGCGCGCGAGCCCCGCCAAATCCCCAGCGACGGACGCCAGCCGGCCATCAAGTGGCTCCATGTGCGTAGGAAGGCAGGCCTCGAACCTGCAAGAACGCTGGTCCCCTCGCCCGGCACTAACTTCCGGGCGCAGGGTGAGTTCGATTTAAGAGTGCTTTCCCCGGGAAATGGTTGGAAATGGTGCAACCCCTCGCCTGGTCATCGTGCGCCGAGTTCGCTGAAGACGTCAAGCGCGTAGAAAGCCTCCCACCCGCCTTCGCGGGGCTGTGCCGTGAAATCCTTGTCCAGCCTGACAAGTAAGTAGACGAGTTCGCTGCGCACCGGCGTTCGACCAAGCAATGTCGGCAACTCCGACAGATTGATGAGCCAGTCCGCGTACCAAGATGCCCAATCCGGATCATTTCCGTCGACGATGCGGTAGACATGGTGGTGCGTTTCTGCGGCCTCGGTCAGAAGCTCCCGAATCCGGGCCACCGCGTCATCCATATGCTGGAGGTCAACCATAACTTCAAACCTCCTGTCCGTCCACCCGGGACGCGCAAAGGACCTGGTCGGGGCCGCATCCAGGGCTCGAATCGGTCTGCGCAGGTAGTGTCCAGGGGAGCGGGTGGCACGTCGCCACCCGCTCTTGGGAGGGAGGACAGTTCCCAATAAAAACCAACGCGTCGGTTTTATGGATGGTAGCATATCCATGTGCCCCGCATCTCGGAAGGCGCCCGCCTTGAGCGCCGCCAGCAGCTCGTCGACGCGGCATGGCGATGTGCCGGACGCATGGGGTACAGCGAACTGACCGTCGATGACATCTGCGCCGAAGCGGAGATGAGCAAAGGGGCCTTCTACGGATATTTTTCCTCCAAGCAGGAGTTGCTGATCACGCTTCTCGAGGAGGATGCGGTTGAACTCGACGAACGCCTTGAGAGCCTCGCTCAGCGCAACATCTCCAATGTCGACCGGCTGCGCAGTTTTGCCCGCGAGATGTGCGAGCGCGGCACCGACCAGGCCCGAGTCCAAGTGCGTTCGGACCTGTGGGCGCTCATCCTCACCGAGCCGGCGATCCGCGATCGGATGGTGTCAGCGGTCGGACGCCGCAGAGCGATGTTGAGGGGCTGGATCGAGGGGGCCGTTGCCGACGGCGAGATCGCCGACATTCCTGCAAACGCTTTCGCCTCGGTCCTGCTCGCACTCGGCGACGGGCTCACCCTGCACGGTTCTCTCGACCCTTCCGGATTCCGCTGGAACAACATCGCTCGTGTCCTGGCGGCCATCTTTGCCGGACTCAGCGGCGACGGGGAGTGACCTCAACCGCTCGCCGGATCCAAATTCCGTCAGATCTTCACCGACGAGCCCTCGACTGGCTACGAGGCACGCAGGGCGGGATCATCGCGATCGCGTTCGTGGTCGGCGCCGGCGGCGGACTCGGGGCGATCCTCTTTCGTGACCTCATCCGCTGGTTCACCCTGCTCTTCACCGGTCACAACGACTACAGCGCCGCGGGACACGCTGCCAATCCCAATGTGCCGTGGCTCGGCATCTACTTCGTCGTGCTCGCGCCCGTTGTCGGGGGCCTCATCTACGGCCCCCTGATCCAGCTCTTTGCTCCTGAAGCTCGAGGCCACGGCGTCCCCGAAGTCATGCTCGCCGTGGCTGATCGGGGAGGGAAGATCCGACCTCAGGTGGCTGTCGTCAAGTCGCTCGCCTCAGCGATCTGCATCGGCGCGGGCGGGTCGGTAGGACGCGAGGGCCCCATCGTCCAGATTGGCTCGGCGCTGGGCTCCTCGATCGGGCAGGTGCTCCACGTCTCCGAGAACCGATTGCGCCTGCTCGTCGCCTGCGGCACGGCCGCCGGTATCTCGGCCACGTTCAACGCGCCGATCGCCGGTGTCTTCTTCGCGCTCGAGCTCATCCTTCAGGACTTCGCAGTGGACTCGTTCGGTGCTGTTGTGCTCGCCTCGGTGACCGCCGACGTCATCGGACGGGCGGCGTTCGGCAACCAGGCGTTCCTCACGCTGCCCGCGTTCCACATCGTGTCCACCTGGGAGTTCGGCCTCTACGCGATCCTCGGAGTGCTGGGTGGCCTTGCCGGGCTTGCATTCATCCGCATCCTGTATGGGACCGAGGATCTCCTGGATCGCATGTGGCATGGGCCCGAATGGCTGCGTCCGGTGGCTGGTGGCGTGCTCCTCGGACTCCTGCTGCTGGCGCTCCCCGAGCTCTATGGCGTCGGCTATCCGGTGCTTCAGAACGCCGTCGCCGGACAGATCGTGCTTGGGCTGCTGCTGGTGTTGCTCGTTGGCAAGATGCTCGCCACCAGCCTGACCATCGGCATCGGCGGATCCGGCGGTGTCTTCGCGCCGTCGCTCTTCATGGGCGCGATGCTGGGTACCGCGTTTGGTCTGGTCGCCAACATGCTCTTCCATGGTGCGGTCGGGCCAGCCGGTGCGTACGGACTCGTCGGGATGGGAGCCGTGTTCGCCGGTGCTGCGAGGGCGCCGATAACCGCTGTGATCATCATCTTCGAGCTCACGGGCGACTACACGATCATCCTCCCCTTGATGGTGGCCATCGTCGCAGCTGCAGGCATCAGCAGCCTGCTCTCGAGGGACACGATCTACACACTCAAGCTGCGGCGGCGTGGGATCGATATTCTTCGCTCACGGAGCGCCAACCTCATGCACGAGCTTCGAGTCCTCGATGCCATGCAGCCAGTGCCCGAGCCACTGCTGGCCACAACGCCCCTGGACGACATTGTCGGCCGCTTCGGGCGGCGTGACCTGACCGCGCTTCCGGTGGTTGATGTCGATGGCGGTTACCGCGGCGTCGTGACCGCCGAGGAGGTCGAAGCCGCGTTGGATAACGACACGTTCGACATCACCGCGGGCGACCTTGCCAACCTGGCAGGCGCCGTTGCACCAGACGCGCCCCTCGACACCGCGCTCTCGCAGTTCGTCCGGCAGAGCACCTCAGCACTGCCGGTCATGGACCCAGGCGGTTCGACCATCCTTGGATGGCTGACCCATCGCGACATCCTGGTCGCATACCAGACGCGCGTCGAGTTAGACCGAGCCGACACCCGCAGCTCGCTGTCGTCGGCGTTGAACCCGGAATCCGCGAAAGCACCGCCCCCATGATCGCTCAGTGTGCGTCGTCATCCTCGCCTGCGAAATTCGCGTCGGGGATGGAGCGATGGACCGCTCAAGTGCTTGACGTCTATTCGCGCGGGGTGCTGACCATCGGTGAGGTCTCCTCCACTGAAACGGATCCGTCTCGTGGGGCCGCGTCATGACGGTCGTGGTGAGCGCGGAGAACCTGACCAAGACCTTTGGGACACACCGTGGCATCGTCGGCGTTGACGTCAGCGTTGCAGAGGGAGATATCTTCGGGTTCCTTGGCCCGAACGGGTCCGGCAAGTCAACAACGATCCGTCTCCTGACCGGTCTCTCCCACCCGACGTCCGGCACCGCGAAGGTCTTCGGACTCGACCCCATCGCCGACGCTGTCGAGATTCATCGACGCGTCGGATATCTGCCAGGGGAACTCGCGCTCCACCCTCGCCTGACCGGGCGGCAGCACGTCGACTTCGCTGCCAAGGTCCGCGGTGTGCAGGACAGAACATTCCTCGATGAACTGGTGGACCGGTTCCAGGTCGACCTCGAGCGGCCCACTCGCACGTTGTCCAAGGGCAATCGACAGAAGATCGGCATCCTGCTCGCCGTCATGCATCGACCTGAGCTGGTCATCCTCGACGAGCCCACATCGGGACTTGACCCCCTGATGCAGGATGAGTTCGAACATCTGATGCGTGAGCTGGTGAGCACCGGGGCGACCGTCTTCCTCTCTTCCCACGAACTCGACGGAGTGCAGCGGGTCGCGACCCGCGTGGCGATCATCAAGGACGGGCATCTCGTCGTCACCGACACGGTCGAAGCGCTGCGGCGGCGGGCACCGCGGACCATTGAGTTCTCCTTCCCGGAGACCGCCGATCCGAAGCCCTTCGCATCGATCGAGGGCGTTCGCGTCGTCGCCGCCGATGGGAAACGCATCACTTTGGCTCTGCTCGGTGCTGTTGCTCCCGTCCTTCGCGTCGCTGCCGAGCTCGATCCGCTCGACGTGGTCGCGCGCCCGGCCGACCTCGACGAACTCTTCCTCACCTACTACCGAGACCAATCCGCCGAGAAGCCCGTCGATGCGCGCTGAAATCGCCGTCCTTGACCTCCAGTTGCGCCGGCGGGCGCTGCTCAGCTACGTCGCCGGAATGGCGCTGTATGCGTTGGTCATCGTTGCCCTGTACCCACAGTTCAAAGGCGCTACGAGCCTGGATCAGCTCACGAAGAACGGGTCGCCAATCGCGGCACTCTTTGGGGCGACAGGGTCACTGACGTCACCGAGCGGATGGCTCGACGCCAACATCTATGAGAACTTCCTCCCGCTGATCATGCTGCTCATCACTGTGGGATACGGTGCGTCCTGCATTGCCGGGCAGGACGAGGACGGCACGCTGTCGCTTGTCACGATCCTCCCGATGTCGCGGCGCGCTGTGGTGCTGCAAAAGGTCGGAGCGTTGACCGTGCAGGCGCTCCTCCTGGCGATCGCAACCATGGGATGCGTCCTGATCGGAAGACAGTTCGATCTCTCCTTCCCCATCGCGCATCTCGCCGGATTGAGCCTCGGGGTCGCGCTCCTCGGTGTCGACTTCGGGCTATGCGCCCTCGCAGTCGGCTCGATCACCGGCAGCCGCGGGG
Organism: Candidatus Dormiibacterota bacterium; assembly: GCA_963777445.1. Classification (GTDB taxonomy): domain Bacteria; phylum Chloroflexota; class Dormibacteria; order Aeolococcales; family Aeolococcaceae; genus Palsa-851. The sequence goes on from CAVZQR010000006.1 coordinate 201,300, forward strand.
CCGCACTCGGCTTCACCGCGGCGTTGGCTGCCGCCTCGTACCTGGTGAGTTCACTCGCGCCGGTGATCGCATGGATTCGCCCGGCTCGGTACGTTTCGCTCTTCTACTGGTCCGTCGGAAACCAGCAGCTTGCCAGCGGTCTCAGCCTCGCGTCCGCTGGGGTGCTGATCTCCGTCGGGGCTCTCTTGACACTGACCGCGGTTGCCGGCTTCCGCAGGCTCGACCTTCACTGATTCGAGCAAGACAGTGGCTGGCGCAGGCAGGCGGCGTCAACTCCCGCCCGGATCGGCTCGGTCGCTGCGGCGATGTGGCGCGGAGCTTCGGCAGCGACCTGGCGGGCGGCTGCGCCTGCAGAAGTGGATGCACAACGACGGCGCCCCGTGTTCGTGAAGGAGAGAATGCGAGCCGGTGGCGCCGCCGAATGGGGGAAATGGGGCAGATGGTTCCTAGCTGCTGAGCCCGTGGCTGATGTTGGAGAACACGTTGTTCACCTGGTGACCGACGGTGGTGAGGATGACGATGACCACGATCGCAATGAGGACGAGGATCAGGGCGTACTCCACCATCCCCTGTCCCCTCTCGTCCGAACCGTCGAACATCTCCTGCAGTCGCGTCAACGCGAACTCACGGCAGCGAATGACCTGGAATTGCACGGCATCTCCTTGATTAGTGACGATTTGAGATCAGGTTGCAAAACCGACTTGAAGGTCGCTGAAATAGCTTGTGACAAGTGCCCATATCATCAAGCAACCTCGGGTGACGAAGGTGTGACGTCAGGCCCGGCTTCCCTGGGTTCGAATACGGCTGGGAGTAGACCCGAGCAAGACGCCGCGTAGTGATCAACCCTGAGGCGACCGGAGAGGTCGACGAGCCCACGCAGTCTACGCCGGCAGGATGGCGAGTCGACGAACGCTCCGCAGGCGCTCAACAGCAAGCACGGCGCCGCCGCACAGCTTTCCCTGCAACCAGATTTAGCCTGTTGCTGTTGAACGTTGCGCTGACCACGGCGGCGCCGTGACCGCCCCGAGCAAGCCGCACTGCCGCGTAACGAAGAGTCGATCGAGATGGTTCGGCTTGGAGAGGCCGAGAATGTGGTGTCCGCTGTCGAATCGAGCCCTTCGTGCACCGGAGCTCTTGCAAGATTTACGTTGCTGGTCGTACGGTGGTGACGACGCGGGCCGTGATCCCCCGGCCGCTCAATTCCGCGATTGCATTCCCGACGGGCGCTCTCGGCTCTGTGTCGGCACGTGACTGATCATTGGTCGTCTCCTTCGCGTGTTTTGGCAGAAACACTGTGGGAATGCCCCGCACGCGCGTGCGCCTGATCGATCTCCCACGCGGCATCGATCAACCCGACATGACTGAACGCACTCGCGAGCTGAAGCGGACCAGTTCGCGGCGTTCTCCCGGTAGAGATCGGGCAGCGCCTCCCAGGAACGCCAGGATTCGACCGTGTCAGCGATGCGCGTCTGAACGTCAGCAGACGAGGTTGGCTGTGGGGCCGCGCTTCGACCGCAGCCCAACGCAGCGAGAATCCGACGTTGTCGCCGGCTCTCACGGGAAAGGTCGAGCGCATCGTTGCGCCCTCAACGGTGACTGGCACGGCTGAGCTGGTCGCGAGCTGGTTGGGGCCGCCAAAGGTGCGACCGCCCTCTTCGGTCTGGCGAAACAACGGGCGAACCAGTCCATACTCCGGGTGCGGCGCGATTTTCCATCACCATCTCAACTCGTCCGGACACACCCTCCACGTTGCGCAGGACCTCATGCGGCGCATGCAGCCGTAGGTCGTGCCCGCGCTGACCGGCTGCTGCGGCCATGACGTCGACCATCCGTACGGTCCCCGATTCGGTCACGAACGTCGTCTCCAACGCGAGTGTTGCCAGGCAGGTAGCGCCGTTGTACTTGGAAGCTCGACACCGCGCGGAGCGACCAGTGCCCAGTGCGAGGATCCAGGATGCGCGCGAAGACCGCCGAGCTATCGAAGCGAGGCAAGCACAACCAGTCGATCGACCCACCACTGCTCACCAGCGATGCCGATGAACAGTCCGACAGGAACCCGTAATCGGCGATCGCACAGCTGTCACCAGCTGCTTGGTCCGACGGGTCTGACGGCGGAGACGTCGAGATCATTTGACTACCGTGTCGCCGGGGCCTCGACCGGCGCGCGCCTCGCGAGGACCTGACGGCGCAGGGCTTTGAGCGTGGCGACGAAAATCTCTGAGAAGGTCGGGAAAGGCTGGATCGTGTCGCGAAGCACGTCGAGCGTAACGCGGGCCCGAATGGCGAGCGTGGCCTGCTGGAGCCACTCGCCTGCCTCGGGCCCCAGAGCGTAGGCGCCCGTGAGCCGGTCGCCATCACTCAGGAGGGTCAGGAAGCCGTTGGATTGGGCGCGGGTGTATGTGGCCGTCTTAGCCACTTCGGAGAGTGGTGTAGTGGCGGTGAACCGGGCGTCTGCTGCGCCAACGGAAGCAGCTTGCGGGTCCGTGTAGACGACAGAGGGCATTGCCTCATAGTTCGCCTCGCGTGACTCGCCAAGGATATTGGCGGCGACGACCTCGCCCTGGTACTTGCCCACGTGGGTCAGCAGCCGAATACCAGTCACGTCACCGATTGCCCATAGCCGCTCGCCGGCGCGCAAGTGGGCATCGACTGGGATGCTGCCTCGCGCGTCGGCCTGGATACCGACCGTGTCGAGGCCGAGTCCTTCGGTGCGCGGACGTCTGCCCGTCGCGATGAGCAGTTCGTCGCCACGCAACTCGCGGGCGTCGTCGAGCGTAAGGACGTAGTTGTCGCTGTCGCGCCGGGCAGCCGTGACCCTGACGCCCAATATCAGCTCGACACCATCACCGCGCAAGACGTCGCCGAGCGCTTCACCCAGCGGCGCGGGCTCGCGTGCCAGCACGTGTGCGGCCGCCTCAGCGATGGCAACCTCGCCACCGAGACGGCGCACGGCCTGAGCCATCTCGACGCCGACCGGCCCGCCGCCGAGCACGAGCAGACGGCGCGGGACGGCCTTCATGCCGGTTACCCCGCGGTTGGTCCAGACGCCCTGCAACTCCGACAATCCCGGGATTGGGGGGGTGACCGGATCGGATCCAGTCGCCACCACGACGTGGTCGGCGGTATGGCGCACACCATCCACTTCGACAACACCCACTCCTGCAAGCCGGCCCATACCGCGCAGCAGTTCGATCCCCTTGGACGCCAGCCAGCGCTGCTGGCCGGCATCGGAGTAGTCGGAAACCATGTAGTCCCGCCACGCGAGCGCCTCGGCAACGTCTACCTCGGCAGTTGCCGCGGCTTCACGCGCATCGTGAACCGCCTCCCCGGGGCGCAGCAGCGTCTTGGAGGGGATGCACGCCCAGTACGAGCACTCGCCACCCACCAGCGCTCGCTCCACAAGAGCAACCCGAAGACCGCCGTCCGCCAGCTCGCCCGCACAGTGCTCGCCTGGCGAACCGCCGCCTATGACAATAACGTCATAGCTGCTCACGTTCGCGCTCCTGGGCTGGCCTGACTAGAGCCCCCTACCTGCTCCTGCACCATGTACTGCGCGTACCAATCCGGCCAATCCGTGTCCGGATGCCCGATCTCCGCTTCGTGGCGGCCGTGCGCGTCGGCTGCCCGCCGAAGGGCCGCGGCCAGATCGGCCGCGGAACCGTACGTCGTTGCCACAGGAATACCTCCGCGTCTCTATCAAGACACTGCACTTGGTGAGCCGCTCACCGCTGCCGCGCTGGCCAGGCAAGCAGCCTCTTTCCGCGCCTACCGCCCCGGAAGGCGCGCGGTGACCTCTTGGATAAACCAGCTGTTGCCGTCGGGATCGCTGAACGAGGCAAACGAGCCGTAGCTCTTGTGTTCCGGCGCTGGGCCAGGCGCCCGTCCGACAGTTCCTGCGTGGTGGAAGACTCCCCCCGCGTCGTGGAACACATCGCTCACGTCGACGCCGCGTGCGGCCACCTCAGCGCGGGCCGCGTCGATATCGGTGACAACAAGTTGCAGGCCCTCAGCCGATCCTGGCACGGCCAAGGTCACCCCGGTGCCAAAGATCACCGAGCATGACGAGCCCGGAGGTGTCAGCTGCACCACCCGAAAGCCACCTTCGCCGCCGAAGTCGGCATCAAGCCGCCAACCCAGCGACTGATAGAAACGCTTGGCGCGGTCGACATCGGACACCGGCACCACCACCACCTCAAGCTTCATATCCACGGCTGCACCTCCTCGTCCTTGAAGCCCTTAGCCATCACCCCTGCTCGCGGAGGTAATTGTGGGGACACAGTAGCTCCGGCTATGCGCTGAGTCGAGGGCGCAGATCTGACCTCCTAAGCAAGCACGCTGGAAGGCAGTCCGCAGCTCCGTCGTGTCGACCTAGCGGGCGATTAAGAGGGGGCCGATCGAGCTCGGCTGAAGGAAACGACCTCGAAGACCGCGAAGAACTGAGGTGACGACGGCGGATCCGGCTGGTCAGTCAGGTCCCTGCTCCCGATCTGACCGCGGATTACACCCCGCAAACCGGCTCCAGATTGGCCATTCGCACCAAGTTGTACGCGCTCAGCACGGACCCTAACCCGCCCCGGCTTCGTCCGACACCCTCGACGATTCGATGTGGTTAGCTTCAGGCTTCAGACCCGTCGTCAGCGGGGCATGAGCTCCCCAACGAGTGGAGGTGCCAGTGGCCGAACCCACGCAGCCCGCAGCGCGAATGATCGTGTGCCACTTCATCGTCTCCGATGACGTCGAGCGCTCCGCGCGCTTCTATACCGAAGTACTCGGCGGCAGACTTGTCTTCGGCCCAGTGCCGACGAACATCGAACTGGCCAACACGTACATCATCATCAACGGCGGCGGAGGCCCCACCGACGACAAGCCCACGGTCACCCTCGAAACGCCAAGCGACCCCGACCGAGTCAGCAGCTTCCTCAACATCCGGGTCGCAGATATCCACGCCGTATACGACGAATGGAGCGCCCGCGGTGCGCAATTCCTGACGCCGCCGAAGCAGCACGCGTACGAGATCCGTTGCTACATCCGAGATCCCGACGGTTACATCATCGAGGTCGGGCAAACCACCGACCCAAGGGGAGACTGGTGGCCCGCCGAGTGGCAACCAATCAACTCCGGCGCGCAATCCGACTGAACCGTGGTTGACCCGGCCGCGAACGACCAGCCAAGTGCGGAGACTCCTTTTAGCCGCTTGCCGCCGAACGCTGCGCTCGT
>CAVZQR010000007.1:0-68700 GCA_963777445.1 Candidatus Dormiibacterota bacterium
AGATCGCGACCCGGCAACGGATAGGTGACTGTGTGACGGCGTCCATGGCACATTGCCAACACAGGCTGACACGCCGAACTCACTGATCTCGTCACGCCGGTGATGCGGCCCAGAGGATCGTCAAACTGACGCGCCGTGGACACGGCCGGGCTGTATCACGGACCGCTCGAGGATTTCGTCGCACGACGCACGGCGCTGGCCCGCGAACTCCGATCCGCTGATCCGGATGCAGCTTCGGCCGCCGGCAAGCTGCGCAAGCCGCCGGTGGCGGCCTGGGCGGTCGACCAACTAGCGGTCGATGACCCGACGCTGATCGCTGAGCTTCTGGCGGCCGGCGCCGACGCGCGCGATGCGCAACGGAACGTCGCGGCGGGGATCGAGAGCCGGGAAGACCTCCTCGCCGCCACCGCCCGGCTTCGCGACCGCGTCGACGCCGCTGCTCGTGCGTCGACACGGGTGTTCGAGCGCTCTGGTCACCACGCCAGCGATGAGACGTCTCGACGAATCCGAGCGACGCTGCTGGCGGCGGCCACCGGAGGCGCCACCGATCGCAAGGCGCTCTGGACTGGGACCCTGGATCGCGACCTCGACGCCGCCGGTTTTGGCGGGGTGGATGAGCCGGAGGAGGATCCGGCCGAACTGGCAACCTTGCTCGGGCCACTGCGGCGGCGGTCCTCAACGCCGCCACATCCAACGGAGCGACGCCGGCCACCGCCGAGCCTCGAGTTGCTCGCCCGACGCGATGCAGAGCGTGATGCCGCAGATCTCGACGCGGTCGCCGAACGCCTGCGCGCCTCGGCGGACGCGAAGCGGCGTCAGGCTGACCACGTCGCGGAGGAAGCCGCTTTCACCGCCCGGGAGGCGACGGCTGCCGAACAGGCCGCCGGCGAGGCCGAGAAAGCCGCCGGCGACGCGCATCTCGCGCTGGATTCCTGAAGGATCCCGCTGTTCGGCGATCAGGTCGCGGTATCGGCGACCACCTCCAGGACGACGTTGCCAACCTTCTCGTGGGTCTCGACATACCGGGTGGCTTCGACCACCCGCTCGAGCGGGTAGCGGCGATCGATCACCGCACGGTACTTCCCCGCCTCGATCAGCTCCTTCAGAAAGACCACGTCCTGCTGCTTGAACTTCGGCGGCAGGTCGAAGACCACCTTCCGGTCTCCGATCCGCGCGGTCCAGGCGGCGAGGGCCACGTTCCGGAGCCCGTCGGTCGGCAGGTAGACCCCGCCCGACGCTCAGTGAGCCTCTGCATCCGGCAAACGAGTGCTTGCCAACGGCGTCGAAGATGACGTCGTAGGTGTGTCCGTTCTTCGTGAAGTCCTCCTGCGTGTAATCGATCAGCGCATCGGCGCCGAGCGATCGAACGAGGTCGAAGTTCCTGGTGTTGCAGACAGCGGTGACGTGCGCGCCGAAGGCCCTCGCCAGCTGCACGCCCGCGGTGCCGATGGACCCCGACGCGCCGTAGACAAGAATCGACTGTCCCCTCCGGACCTTTCCAGGTCGGAGGCAATTCAGCGCGAGGAGCGCGCCGTCGCAGACCGCCGCGGCCTCGTCGAAGCCGGCGGCGGCGGGCATCTCCGCCAGTGCGGCGTTCTGCTGCATGCAGATGAACTCGGCGTGCGCGCCGAACTTCCACGGTTTGATGCCGAAGACTCGGTCACCGATCTTGAATTCGCGGACGGCCCGCCCGGCTGCGGTGATCTCGCCGGCGAAGTCGCTGCCGAGCACCCGCCGCCTGGGCCGGCGAACGCCGGTGATGAATCGGGAGAAAAACGGCTCTGCGGCGCGAAGCGCGCAGTCGGTCCGGCTGACCGTGGTCGCGTGGACCCTGACGAGGACCTCGTCGTCCCCGGGCACCGGCCGCTCGATATCCTCGACGTGGAGCACGTCCGGTGGGCCGTACCGGTCGTGAACCACGGCCCTCACGAGATCGTCCCTCCGGGCTCCAGAGCGGCTCGCCCGAGCCCGAGCGACCGCTCGAGCTCCGCAATCGTCTCGGTCAGTCTTTCCGGCCGCGAGAGCGGGATCATCGATGCCCCGGTCAAGGCCGACACCACGAGCGACGCCTGCGCATCAGGATTCCCGGATCCCGTCAGGTGGCCGTCCCGCGCGGCCTTGACGAGCAGACCGCGCACGGTCGCCTGCCAGATATCGGTCGTCTGCTGGTAGAGCTCGCGGATGGCCGGATCACGCGCCGACCGCAGGGCCAGCTCCCCCATGACGGCAAAGAGCTCCGGCTCCTCGCGGACGAGACGACGGATCCCGGCGAAGTGGTTGCGCAACTGATCGGACGGCGAACCGCCCGCCGGCATCGTCGACCGGAAGCGTTGCATCGCATGCTTGAGGACGTCGCCGATCAGCGCCTCCTTGGTCGGGAAGTAGTAATGGAGGGTCGCGACGTTGACCCCGGCCGCGGCGGCGACGTCTCGGGTGCGGAGCCCCTCGAATCCGAGGTGCGCGATCTGCCGGTACGCAGCACCGACCAGATCCTGGCGTCGATCGATCACCGGCGTTTCCGCGGCGCTCTTCTTCTTCATCGCAGTGGACGCAAGCGTATCACTCAATCAGTTGATTGACACGCCTGGGACGGCATGGTAGCGTGCCCCAATCAACTGATTGATCGCCCAGACCACCATCACGGAGGCCGACATGAGACTCGCCATCTTCGGAGCCAACGGTCCGACCGGACGCCTCCTGACCGGGCAGGCGCTCGCAGCCGGGCACAGCGTCACTGCATTCACCCGCCATGCGGACGCCTTCCCGATTCATCACGAGCAGCTGCGTGTGCTGCAGGGCGATGCCCTCGATATCGCCGCAGTCGAAGAGGCTGTTGCGGGCCAGGATGCGGTCCTCTCCGCTCTCGGCACGAGGTACAGCCGCAAGGAGATCACCCTCTACTCGGGCGGCGTGGCGAACATCGTTCAGGCGATGCACGACCATCACGTCCAACGCCTGGTCTGCGTGAGCTCGAGCGTCACCGATCCCGAGACACGGTCGCACGACACCGGTGGCGGGGTCATCTTCGAGAAGGTCCTCAAGCCGTTCATCACCAACGTCATCGGCAAGACGATGTACGCGGACATGCTGCGGATGGAACAACTGGTGCGCAACAGCGATCTCGAGTGGACGATCGTCCGTCCGTCCGGGCTCTTCGAGACGCCTGCGGTGACCGAATACAGGCTCGCCGAAGGCTTCCTGAGCGAACGCTTCACATCCAGGACGGACCTGGCCGCGTGCATGCTCCAACAGGCCGGGAGCGATCAGTACCTGCGCAGGACGGTGGCGGTCGCGACTGTGGCGGTGAAGCCGCAGATGGTCAAGCTCCTGTTGAAGGAGGCGTTCGGGATCTCGCTCGGCGGTCGCAAGGTGCAGCCCGCACCGTGGCGCGGAGGCGCGGCCCGCTACTGCCAGGCCGGCAGCTGCTGCAGTGCCCAGGTGTTGCCGTCCGGATCACTGAAGGTGACGAAGGATCCCCATGGCTGGACGTCGACCTCGCTCGCGGCAACGCCGCGGGCCAGCAGGTGCTCTCGAGCCGCGGCGACATCCGCCACGACCATCTGCACACCCTTCTGCGACCCCGGTGGCATCTGGGTGATCCCGACGCCCATGACGATCGAGCACGCTGATCCGGGAGGGGTGAGCTGGACGAAGCGCAACGTGTCGGTGACCTGATAGTCATGGTCGGCGTTGAACCCGACCTGGTCAACGTAGAAGGCCTTCGCGCGATCGACGTCGGTGACCGGGATGGCGACGAGTTCGATCTTCCAGTCCATGCGCGTAGTGTATCGACAGGCACAGAGGAGCTCACATGCACAAGCGATTGGTCACGCGCTACGACGACAAAGTCCACTGAGGCTGCGGACGAGAATCAACGCCGCGTTGAGGGCGTCTTCGCCGAGCTCGAGGCGAACAAGCCCGGCAATGTCAGCTACATCGTCCTCCGCCTCGAGGACGGCTCATTCGTGCACGTTTCATTCCACGACCACAGCGACGACGAGGTCAACCCCATCTCGTCGATCGCGGCCTTCGCGCATTTTCAGGATGGACATGGGGAGCGTCGCGAAGGGTGGCGTCGACCAGCAGAAGGCCACCCTCGTCGGGTCGTACATCACCAAGATCGAGTAGCCGCGCGACGGCGGCTCATGTAGCGGTCCGCCGCTAGATCGCACGCATCCTGTTGTTGCGCGGGTTGTGCTCGACCTCGGCGAGTCCGAGCGCTTCCATGAGCGGGGGCACGTACATCCCGAAGCGCCCGCGCAAGCCCTTCTTCAGCCCGTACCACCCGCCCACCGGGTTGTCGGTCGAACGGCCCCACGCCTCGACGGTCCCTCGGCCGCGGGTTTCTGCTCATCGGCGCTGCCCAGCGCCACCCAGTCGCCACGCTCCTTGAGCATCTGGTGAAGGTCATCGAGGCAGCGCAGCTGATACCGGAGTTGGGTCGTCCCGACCGTGCACACGAGCGCCGGAGGATCCAGCGTTTCATCCCGATACATCTCGTAGTTGGACGTCCCGCTCGGCGTCGTCAACTGCCATGGATCGTCTTTGGTCCCCGTGCCCTTGGCCACTCTGCACCTCCTGTTGCCGGCGAACCGGCACTCTCTAGCCAGCCCCAGCGCTGGTGCTGGTGCTCTTGTCTCGTGACTCCTCGACCGCCCGGGCGATCTGATCAGCGTGGTCGTGACAATGGGCGGCGTAGATCTCGAGCCACGTCTCCAGTGAGTACTGGCCGCTCTCGCCGTGCGTTCCGGCGCGGCTCCAGTCCGCGGCACCGAGCAGCTCGAGAATCGACATCGACGTCTCCCGGGACGCGCGCACCGCAGCCAGGGAAGGAATGATGGGCCGCTCGTGGTAGTGCAGCCGCCGCGAGAACTCCATCTCGTCGTATCCCTGGATCTGGGCGTTCTCCTCGGCCAGCAGCTTGCGCAGACGGATCGCCGAGGTCAGCTCGCTGTCGGCGGTGTGATGGATCACTTCGCGCGGCGACCATCCGCCGTCACGCGGCTGGTAGTCGAGTTCCGTATCGGAGAGGCCGCGGACGGCTGCCTCCAGCTGATCGGGACCGTCCCGATACCGCTGGAGCAGCGCGTCGTGATCCATGACAAGCGATAGCGTACCGAGCCGCTTCGACACCCGGCTTGCATCAGTCGCGTTGCACCATGCGGAATCGGTTGCCGTCGGGGTCGCGGAACGTGAACATGGGCGGGACGTAGTCGCCCATGCGCATCACCGCCGGGTCCGCATCGACACCGCCGGTCAGCAGGGTCTCGTGGTCGGCGTCGGCGTCAGTGGTCGCGAGGCTGACGATGATCCCGGCATCGCCTTCCTGCGCCTGCACGAGCGCGATCGTCGTGGCAGCCCCGGCCGGCGCGACCTCGATCCAGCGGCCACCCTGGCCGAACGGCGCGTCAAGGCGCTTCTCGAACCCGAGCGTTTCGACGTAGAAGGTCAGTGCCCGTTCCTGGTCGGCGACCGGGACGATCACGGTTCCGATCCGAGTGATGCGGGTGGCGTCTGTCATCGTGTTCCTCCTTGGTGCTCCGGCTGCGGCGCTCTGATCGGCGCCTTCAATGAGGATGTCGAAGTCAGATGCTCGGAATCGACATCCTGACGAATGGACCGAACGCCATCTCGAGGAGACATCGATGAAGTACCTGATCCTGATCTACAGCAACCCGCAGTCGCGAGAGATCTGGGATGCCTTCTCGCGCGACCAGCGGGCGGCCGGCCTGCGCCAGTACGAGGCGCTGCACGAGAGCATGGTCGCCACCGGCGAGTTGATCGTTTCCGAAGCCCTTGCCGATCCGTCGCTGGCCAGGCGGGTCACCAATCGCGAGGGTCAGACGATCGTCACCGACGGGCCCTACGCCGAGGTGAAGGAATACCTCGCCGGCTTCTTTCTCCTCGAATGCGACAGCATGGAGCGGGCGCTCGCTCAGGCCGCACGGATCCCCGAGGCGGCGTTCGGGCTCGTCGAGGTGCGTCCGATCATGGGCCTCGACGGATGGGACATCTGAACGCGCCTCATCAGACAGAGGAGCTGCTGCGGGCCCTTGCGCCGCAGGTCCTCGGTGCGCTCGTCCGCCGCTTCAGCGACTTCGACATCTGCGAGGACGCGGTGCAGGAGGCCTTGCTGGCGGCCGCGCTGCAGTGGCCCGCCGACGGCGTGCCCGAGAACCCCAGGGGTTGGTTGACCGTTGTCGCCACTCGGCGCCGGGCGGAGATGTGGCGCAGCGACTCGGCGCGCCGCCGGCGCGAGGCAGCCTCCTTGGCTTCGGCACCGCAGGACATCGAGCCCGACGCCGAGACCGATGACGGACTGACCCTGCTCCTGCTCTGCTGCCACCCGTCGTTGACGCCCGTCTCGCAGATCGCGCTCACGCTGCGCGCGGTGGGCGGGCTGACCACAGCCGAGATCGCTCGCGCGCTCCTCGTCCCCGAGGCGACGGTGGCACAACGGATCAGCCGCGCCAAGCAGCGGATCAGGGCAAGCGGCGCGCAGTTCCGTATGCCGCCGGAGGCTGAACGCTCCGAACGATTGGCGGCTGTTCTCCACGTCCTGTATCTCGTGTTCAACGAAGGGTCCACCGCGAGCTCGGGAGCGAACCTCCACCGTGTCGACCTCATCGCCGAGGCGATACGCCTGACGCGGCAGCTCCATACGCGGCTGCCCGACGACGGTGAGGTTACCGGGCTCCTGGCCTTGATGCTGCTGGCCGACGCGCGGCGCCCGGCGCGGCTCAGCCCCGACGGGATGCTCATCCCGCTTGCGGAGCAGGACCGCACGCTGTGGGATGCGGCGGCCATTCGTGACGGGATCGCGCTGATCACCGGGGCTCTCTCAACGTCGCCGGCCGGCCCATACCAGTTGCAGGCCGCGCTGGCGGCCGTGCACGACGAAGCGGCACGCGCCGAAGACACCGACTGGCCGCAGATCCTCGGCCTCTATGACCTGCTCAGCACCATCGCGCCCGGAGCGATGGTGACCCTCAATCGCATCGTCGCGGTCGCGATGGTCAAGGGTGTGAGGGTTGCGCTGCGCGAGCTGGACGCGGCCGCGAACGACCCGGCTCTCGCCGCACACCATCGAGTCGACGCGGTGCGCGCGCACCTGCTCGAGATGGCGGGCGACGCGGTCGGGGCGCGAGATCACTACCGCGCCGCGGCGCGGCGGACCCTGAGCAACCCCGAGCGACGGTACCTCGAAGCCCGCGCCGAACGCCTGTCGGCGCATCACCACCGGTAGCGGATCGGACGCGCCTGTCGATATCGGCGGTCTGCCGTTCGTCGTGTGAGTAGGTCCACACAGACAACAGGAGAGTCCACATGACCGACACGACATATCCCGCGGACGCAGGCGCGACGACATATCTGCTGACGGTGCGCGGCACGACGGTGCTGTCCACGCTGGAAGAGACTCGAACCATTCACAACGCCACCGCCGGTGCGCCGCAGAGTGCGGCGGGGGCTCGCTCGCTCGGAGACCTGAGTCACAACGTGTACGCCCCGATCAGCAAGGAGCTCGATGGCCAGCTGCTGTTCATCGACATCTGGAACAGCGTCTCCGGCCTGAACATGTTCTTCTCGAATCCGCAGGTGCAGGCGGCTGCCGGCCAGCTCTTCTCGAAGCGCGACGGGATCGTGTGGTCGCGTCTCGAGGGATTCGGCGCCTTTCACCTCGCGCTGCCGAGCGGACGGTCGGTCGGCGCTGTTGGCGTGATCCAGGTGCCGGTCACCTCGGTCGCGCAGGCAGCCGAGGCGTTCAGTGCGTATGCCACCGCGACGATCAACACGGCGCGCAGCTATGGCATCGTGAGCCACAGCAACTGGCTGCGTGTCCCGAATCCCGGGGAAGCACCGACGCAGGAATTGATCGGCGTCGATCTCTGGATGGACGCCGACCGCATGAACGAGTATTACGAGCTCTCCCTCGGCTTCGAGCACTTCGGGCCGGTGTTCGCCGGGGCGCCCGACACCTCGGTGTGGCGTGCGGCTCCGGGCGACTGGGTGGAGTGGTAGACCAAATCTGACCCACCGGCGTCGCGGGCGATTGCCGCTTGCGACGCCGGTCTTCGGCGATGATGCGCGGATGACGGTTGTCGCGTGGATCGCAGCGGCCCTGGGGCTGCTGATCGTGCTCTCAACACTGATGAGCGTGGTCACCTCACTCGTGCTGCCGCGACTCGGCTCATCGAGAATCCAGAAGTTCGCGGGGCGGGGAATGATCAAGCTCTTCTCGCGGGTCTCCCACCGATTCGAGACGTACGAGGCGCGAGACCGCTTCCTCGCGCTCCAGGCGCCGCTCTACCTCATCGTCATCCTCGCGATCTGGTTGGGGGCCCTGCTCATCGGCTTCGCATTGATGCTCTGGCCGTTCATGCACACGGGCGGCCTCATCCACGCCATCACCGTGAGCGGCTCGTCGCTCTTCACCCTCGGTTTCGCGGCTGAACCCGGCGCGGGTCCGCGGTTCATCGTGTTTTGTGCTGCAGCCGCCGGCCTCACCATCGTGGCCCTGCAGATCGCCTATCTGCCCGTCCTCTATGGTGCATTCAACCGTCGCGAGGTCCTGGTCACCATGCTCGACAGCCGGGCCGGCTCACCGGCCTGGGGTCCTGAGTTGCTGGCCCGCAGCGAATTAGTCGACAATGTCCAGAACCTGGCGCGGCTCTATCAGCGCTGGGAGGAGTGGGCCGCGGACGTGGCCGAGACCCACGCCTCGTACCCGGTGCTGCTGTGGTTCCGCTCGCCGCACCCGTACCGGTCGTGGGTCATCGCACTGCTGGCGGTGATGGACGCGGCCGCGATGCAACTTGCCACGCAACCGCTGGTGGCGCCATCTGATGCACGGGCGTTCCTGCGCATGGGATACATGTGCCTGCGTGACCTCGCGGTTGTGGTGGGCCTCACCTATGACCCCGACCCGAAGCCCGCTGATCCCATTCAGCTGACCGAGGACAACTACCAGGATGCCATCCATCACCTGGAGCACGTTGGCTGGAAGATGCAGCGCGGCGCCGCGGAATCGTGGATCCACTTCCGCGGCTGGCGGGTCAATTACGAGTCCCTCGCCTACCGCATCGCTGACGCCGTGAACGCGCCACCAGCGCTCTGGGCCGGTCCCCGGACAAACCTGCCCCCGAGGCTGCAACCCCCGGAGCGTCCGCCCCATCGCGAGCCCTCCCCGGAGATGCAGCGCATTCGCAAGCTCACCGAGAAGCGCCGGTCCACTCGCCAGACGTGAGGCCTGCGGGCGCCCGTTGGCCGCTTTCGGTGCCGGATGCGACGCTCAGCGCGAGGAGAGCGGTTCGTTACCGGGTCGCCACAAGCGCCGTCGAGCGCCACCTAGCATGGTTCGACACCGGGCAAGCCGCTCGATCAATGCAGGTCAAGAAATGCTGAGGTGGCGAACAGGGACGGCTGAGCAGCACCACGCTGACGGCCGGAACGACGCGGCGCGCCTCCCGGCGACCGCAGCCGGCAACCAGCCATGCTCAGCGTTGCGCTGCTCATCGCTGGTGGGGATGCCCTGCAGCTACGTCGATCGCCGCGGGCGACGCTGCAAGACGGCGTGGTGCCCCGCGGACCGGAGCGTGGTGGACGGCAAGATCTACTGCGCGCTGCACGCCCACGCGATGCAGGCGCTCGAATGGGAGTTCGGCGCTGCGTCACATCCCGATATCGACAGCCGCACCGTCCCGGTGCTCCAGTGGATCTCATCCGCGGCGGCCGACGAGGTGATCGCGACCCTGAATGTGTTCTGTGCCCTGAACGGCGAGATGCTCGTCGCCGAGCCGGTGCGGAGGCGCTTCAACCCGCTGTCGCACACCCGGGTCTGGGAGAAACAGTGGAAGACGCTCTCGCCGACGAGTGTGACCATCCGCGTGTCGATCAGCTCCGACGAGGCCCGTCCAACCGAGATCCATATCACCGTGAATGGACACGACGTGAACGTCGTGCCCCCACCCTTCAATCGCGAGCTGAGCACACCCACCGAGGCTGACCTGCGCTGGCTCGACCAGGAGGTGCTGTCGCCGATCAGTGCCGCCGTGGCGCGCTGGATGATGCAGGCGGCTGAGCGCAAGGACCTTGGCTATATCCCGGTTGGCGGTGGCATCGAGGACGTCGACGCTCGCCTGTTGGCGCGCCCGGCGACGGCGGGCCTCGAGATCGCTCCTGCGCCGCGGAACAGCGTTGACGAGGCCGCGCTCGACGAGGTCCGCCGGGCGCATTTCCTCTATGGACTCGAGGAGATTCAGGCAGTCGCCGAGCGCGGCGCCGGGAGCGGCTGACCGGTTCGCGCCTGCGCGGCGTCCCGCCGGATACGCTCGACCGGTGAACGGTGGATCCCAGACTGACACCGACCTGCGCGTCGCTCGCTCCGCCACACCGGAGATCAGCGCGACAATCATCGAAGAGGTGGCCGCATGGGGCGCGTCGGAAGGATTCCCCAGCTGGACAGCCGGCTCATTCACCGGCCCGGACAGCATCGGCATGTCGCGTCTGCTCGGAGACATCGCCACCAACAGCCTCTACCTCCTGTGGCGAGGGGCCGATGCCGTCGCCACGTTCTCCCTGCTCGAAAGGGATTCCCTGTTCTGGCCGGACGCGGGCGACGAGGCGCTGTACCTGCATCGATTCGCCGTCCGGCGCGCGGCTGCGGGCGCAGGCCGTCATGCGGTGGAGTGGTGCCTGCATGAGGCCCACCGGCGCGGACGCTTGTTCGTCCGCCTCGACTGCCTGGCGGAGAATCCAGGCATACGGCGCTACTACGAGCGCTTCGGCTTCACCGCCGTCAACGAGCGGGTGATCGACTCGACCCGGTACACCCTCTGCGAGGTGGCCGTCGCCGGGTAGACCGGAAGCCTACCGGTGGACAGCCGGGGCGACCACCCCGTCAGAATCTGACATTGTCGGCCCAAACCTGGAGGAGGGTGTCGTCGCCGGAAACGATGATCCCGTCGGTGCCGCACCGGTTCATCGACCAGAGATACAGATCCGAGGCCGTTCCGCGCAGCTCGCAGTGTCCCCTCCCCCGGTCGCTGGTGACCTCGACTCGATCACCGAGGATCAGGTTCCAGGTTGCGGCACCATCTGTGGCCACCATGCGCAGGATGCGGCCGCCGCCTTCGGGAGCTCTGGCGCGTCGCACCGCGAGACCGAACCATTCGTCAAGGGCGTCGAGCGCATCGACGGTGTTCAGCGGCGTGATGGGCCCACGCGCGGACTCGGCGTCACAGCGATGCACGGCGGTCTCGTTGGCCTGACGCCGCGCCCAGAAGGCGAGCGCGCTCGGCGCCGGTCCCCAGAACCAGAAGACATCCTGCGGCGAGCCCGCTGCCAGCGTCTCGATCAGTGCGGCGCAGCCCTCGCGATACCAGGCCAGCAGCTCGTCGCGTCCGGCGGGTCCCTCGAACTCGCGCTGCAGCCGTTCCGGCCGCCGCTCCCGGACGATCGTCGCCGCCCAGCGATGCACGTCGCCGATGTGCAACAGCAGCCGCTCGACATCCCAGCCGGGGCAACCGGGCACCGGCGCGTCGAGCGGCCCTGATTCCGCGGCCCGAGCGAGCGCCTCGCCGTCAGCGCGAATCCGTTCGATCTGCCGGTCGACATCCATGCCCGCGAGTGTCGCATCCAAATTGACACCCATGCCTCGCCGTTGGAAGATTGACCCTCGGACGCTCGCGCACCCGGCGCCTGGCGCACCGGCACTCGTCGTACTGGAGGAGATCTGCCGTGAACGGAGACGTTGTCCGATCGGTGATTCCTGAGCAGGTGACGCCGGGGAAGCGGCTCGGACGGCACATCGTCCACGACCCGCGCTCGCGCAACTTTCCCGCCGAGGGCGCGGCGGCGATCACGAGCGTGACGCATGGCGCCACCGGCCTGCCGCTCAACCAGGGTGACATCGGATCGTGCACCGCGAACGCGCTCTGCGGGGCGCTGAACTCGGCACCGGACTTCAAGGGAGGCACGGCGCGGACCGAGACCGACGCGATCACGCTGTACGAGCTCGAGACCAAGCTCGAAGGCGATCCGTACCCGCCGAATGACCCCGGCGGCAGCGGTCTCGAGGTCTGCAAGGCCGCCGTGCAACTCGGATGGATCTCGTCGTACAAGCATGCATTCGGCATCGAGAATGCGCTGCTGGCGCTCGTGCTCCGACCGGTCATCACCGGGATCGGCTGGTATACGAGCTTCAACTCACCGTCGGCGGACGGGCTCGTGGCGATCGCCCCGGGCGCCACGGTCAGGGGTGGTCACGAGGTGGTCGCCGACCAGATCGACGCACCCAACAAGCTCGTCTGGTTCTGGAACAGCTGGGGCCCGACCTTCGGGGTCGGAGGCCGCTTCTGCATGTCCTTCGACACCTGGCAGCAGCTGCTTCAGCAGAGCGGAGACGTGACCGTTCCGATTCCATAGGGCCCGCTGAGCTTTCCCCACCGGGCTGTGGATAACCGGCACAAAGGCGGGAGTCCCAGAGAGAAGCCGCTCGCGAGGGTGTGGAAAACTCGCTTGTCGAGCCTCAGGGCGCGGGGTCGCGAGCCGGCCGGGCCACGTGGAGCGGATCGATGAGATCGGTGTACTCGCGGGCGAGCCCGCTGCTCCTCGCCTCGCCGCCGACAGCTGCCGCGACCGCCGGCGCGACATCCCGGTTGAAGACGGACGGGATGATGTACTCGGGATGGAGGTCCTCCCCGACAACGTCGGCGATCGCGTGCGCCGCCGCCAGCTTCATCGCGCTGGTGATCTGGCCGGCTCCGCTGTCGAGCAGACCCCGGAAGAAACCGGGGAAGCAGAGGACATTGTTGATCTGATTCGGGTAGTCGCTGCGCCCGGTTGCGATCACCGCGGCATAGTCCTCGATCGCCTCCGGCTGCACCTCCGGTTCCGGGTTGGCCAGAGCGAACACGACGGGGCTGGGCGCCATCAGGCGCACGAGGTCGGCATCGAGGGCGCCGCCGGCGCTGGTGCCGATGAACACATCCGCCCCGGTGAGCGCCTCACGCAGGCCCCCGGTCACGCGCTTGCGGTTGGTGGCGGCCGCGTAGGTCATCTGCGCCGGGCTGAGGCCCAGCGCACCCTCACTCAGGATCCCGGCTCGATCGACCCCGATGATGTGTCCGACGCCTGCCGCGATGAGCAACCGCGACACCGCTGTCCCGGCCGCACCGATGCCGAGGCAGGTCACACGGACGTCCTCGAGCCGCTTGCCGACGATCTTGAGGGCGTTGAGCAGCGCGGCGGTAACGACGATGGCGGTGCCGTGCTGGTCGTCGTGGAAGACCGGGATGTCGAGCAGTTTGGTGAGACGGTCCTCGATCTCGAAGCAGCGCGGCGCGGCGATGTCCTCCAGGTTGATGCCACCGAAGATCGGCGCGATGTTGACCACCGTCTCGATGATCTGCTCGACATCCTGGGTGGCGAGACAGAGGGGAAAGGCATCCACGCTGCCGAACTCCTTGAAGAGCATCGACTTGCCCTCCATCACCGGGATCGCGGCGTCGGGACCGATGTTTCCGAGACCGAGCACCGCGCTCCCGTCGGTCACGATGGCGACGGCATTGCGCTTGATCGTCAGATTGCGGGCGCGGCGTGGATCCTCGGCGATCGCCATGCAGATCCGGGCAACTCCCGGCGTGTAGACCATCGAGAGGTCGTCGCGCGTGCGGATCGGGTGGCGCGGGGTCACCTCGATCTTTCCACCGAGGTGGGCGAGAAAGGTGCGGTCGGAGTACTCGAGCACCTCGACACCCGGTACGGCAGACATCCGGTGGATGAGCTTCTGGGCGTGATCCTCATCTGCGGCGAGCACGGTGATGTCGCGGACGATCCCGCTGCCCTCGACCCGAACGATGTCGAGCGCCCGGATGTCACCCCCGACGCTGCCGATGGCCGACGTCAGCTGGCCGAGCATTCCCGGCCGGTTCACGATGCGGCACCGAGCGGTGAATGCGAAGCTCGCGGAGGGATGCTGGATCACGGCGCGCACCATCTTGACGTGACCGGCGGCCCGCGGCGCGGCTGCGCGACGGCGTGCGCCAGTTCAGGGTGCCGCGGTCTGATGAGCCCAAGGTCAATCCGAAGACATTGCCGGCCGGGTCGGAAAACAGCGCCAGCCAGGTGACGCCGGGAATCTCCATCGGCGGCATCAACACGGTGCCGCCAAGGGCGACCGCCCTGTCGAGCGTGGCCTGGAGGTCAGGCACCTGCGCGTACACCGTCGTTCGAGGCTTGCCGTCGTCCGTCTGGCCGACGCCGCCCGCGAGGCCGCTCGAGCCTGCGTCGATGAGCCCGTAGTTGCCCATGTCGGGCATCAGTTCGCCGATCTTCCAGTCGAAGAGTTCGCTGTAGAACGCCTTCAGCTGCGCGGCATCCTTGCCCATGAGCTCGAAGTGGACGATCGGGCTTCCCATGATCTTGCCTCCTGCACGGGCTCCTCGATGCCTCGCGGCACCCCTTGGTCGAGTTCGCGACTTATACAAGATCGCTGGGCGGGCACGCGAGCAGCAGCCGGGTAGCCGGGCATCGCATCATCGGCTCACCGTGATCGACGTCGCCGCGAGTGCCGGAACCATCCTGGATCGATGCCGCGACGCGGGAAGCGCAGACCGCGCGGTCAGCGAGCGCGCCTATCTGAAGAGCGACCTCGAGCATCTCGGTACCAGCCTCTCCGAGATCCGGCGCGTCGTCAAAGCCTTTCTGTCGGCGCATCCCGATCTGACCCACGACGAGCTTGTCTCGCTCACCCGCCTTCTCTGGGCGAGTCCGGTGCACGAATGCCGGATGTCCGCGGTGATGCTGGTCGAGCTCGACGCCCCGCGACTGGGTCGGGACGACCTTGCCCTGCTCGAGACCACGATCCGAGGATCGCGGACCTGGGCGTACATCGACGCGCTCGCGGCCAATGTGGCGGGATCGCTTCTGGTCAGGTACCCGGAGCTCGCATCGCGCATCGATCGATGGGCGGTCGACGACAACTTCTGGGTCAGGCGCTCGGCCCTCCTCGCCATGATCCTGCCGCTCAAACAGGGCGCCTCCTTCGAGACATTCGCCGGATACGCGGACGCCATGCTCGAGGAGAAGGAATTCTTCATCCGAAAAGCGATCGGCTGGGTGCTCCGCGACGCCAGCAAGCGCCGGCCGCTGGAGGTCTACGAGTGGGTGCTGCCCCGTGCGAGCCGCGCGTCGGGGGTCACGTTGCGCGAGGCGGTCAAGTACCTCGACCCCGCGCAGCGTCAGGAGGTCCTGGAGGCGGCGTCGAAGCGGCCGGCCTGATGCTCGGCAAAAATACTTCATGCGATGTATTATCTGTGGCATGAAGGACCGCACCCTGCTGCTCGAGCGCCTGATCACCGCCCAGACCGCGCTCCGGCGACGGTTCCTCGAGGTCGCTTCACCGAACCTGCAGTCGGAGTTCGCGGAGGTCGGCGGCACCACGGTGCATCAGATGGAGGTGGTTCGCCGCCTGCTGCTCGGGGACGGCATGAGCATGCGTGAGGTCGCGGAGGCGCAGGGGATCGGGCTCAGCGGTGCGACCCAGCTCATCGACCGGCTGGAGCGCCAGGGGCTGGTGACCCGGGTGCGTGACGCGCGAGATCGGAGGGTGCAACACGTTGTCCCGACCGAGCGCGCAAAGGATCTCGCGGCGCGCTTCAAGGCGGGCATGCGCCGAGCATCGGCGGAAGTGTTCACCGCACTCGATGACGACGAGTTGCAGATCTATGTCGACCTGACCGAACGGATCGCTGCCAGCGCCCAGGACGATTCCCGGGAGCACCTGCGGAGGGCCACAGCATGACCCAGCGCCAGATCTACGCGGTGCTCGGCGCCCTGATGCTGGGGATGCTCCTTGCGGCCCTCGATCAGACCATCGTCGCAACCTCGCTCCCGACCATCGTCGGCGACCTCGGGGGGCTCAACCAGCTCTCCTGGGTGGTGACGTCCTACCTGCTCGCCTCAACGGTCTCCACCCCGCTCTACGGAAAGCTGGGCGACCTCTACGGCCGCAAATCCCTGTTCCAGGCGGCGATCGTGATCTTCATCGTCGGGTCGATGCTCGCCGGCCTCTCGCAGAACATGCTCGAGCTCATCGGCTTCCGGGCAATCCAGGGCATCGGCGCCGGCGGGCTCATGGTCGGCGCCCAGGCGATCATCGGCGACGTCGTGCCGCCGCGCGAGCGGGGCAAGTACCAGGGGTGGATGGGCGGCGTATTCGCGCTGGCGAGCGTCGCGGGACCGCTCATCGGCGGATTCCTCACCGATGACGTGTCCTGGCGCTGGATCTTCTACATCAACGTCCCGATCGCTGCCATCGCACTTTTCGTGACCGCGACTGTCCTGAAGACGCACACGCGGCGCATCTCGCACAGCATCGACTGGCTCGGGGCGTTCTTCCTCGCCGCCGGCGCGTCGGCACTGATCCTGATGACCACGTGGGGCGGCACGCAATACGCGTGGGCGTCACTGCCGATCTTCGGGCTCGGCATCGTCGGCGTGGTGATGCTCGCCGGCTTCGTCGTTGTGGAGCGGCGTGTCGCCGAGCCGATCCTCCCCTTCCGGCTCTTCCGCATCCAGGTGTTCAACGTCGCAAGCGCCGTCGGTTTTGTGATCGGGTTCGCGATGTTCGGAGCGATCACCTTCCTGCCCGTCTTCCTGCAGCTGGTGGACGGCGCGAGCGCGACGAGCTCCGGGTTGAACATCCTCCCGCTCATGGCCGGCCTGCTCACGGCATCGATCGCGAGCGGTCAGCTCATCAGCCGCCGAGGCCGCTACAAGATCTTCCCGGTCGTCGGCACGGCGCTGGCGGCGATCGGTGTCTTCCTTCTCTCGACCATCGACCCGCAGACGCCTCGCGTCCTCCTCTCCATGTACATGGTGGTCCTCGGTCTGGGACTCGGCTGCGTCATGCAGGTTTTGGTCATCGCCGTCCAGAACGCCGTGGAGCAGCGAGACCTGGGAGTTGGGACCAGCTCTGCGACGTTCCTGCGCTCGATGGGGGCCTCGTTCGGCGTGGCGATCTTCGGCGCAATCTTCAGCAACGCGCTGGCCGCCAACCTCAAGAAGAACCTGCCCATCAGCGCACTGCACTCGGGCATCAATCCCTCGTCGCTCGAGGGCAACCCGGCACAGCTCGCACACCTGCCAGCCGCGATCCACACCGGCCTCGTGAACGCGGTCTCGGAGTCGCTCCACGTCGTCTTTCTCACGGCGGTGCCGATCCTGGTGGTCGCGTTCTTCCTGACCCTCCTCATCAAGGAGATCCCGCTTCGGACCAAGGCCCGTGGCATCCCGGCCGCCGACGAGCCCTCAGGTCTCGACCTCGCAAACGACCTCGGCGGTGCCGCACCCGTGGAAGCCGGCGTCGGGTCCGAACTTCGCTAGCGCCGCGGCTCCGCAGCGAAGAGGCGCGGCCACGCGAGACCGGGCGTCGTGTTTCCGGGCTCGCGCCTCGCAGCGCGAAGGACTCCGATGACGGGGCTAAACTCCATCCGATGACGGCGGAGCGCAGACGGCGGATCGTGATCGCGGCGGGCCTCGGCCTGCTGGCCACCGTCACAGCGACCCGCGTCCTCGCCCTCCGTCGCGAGCTGTCCGCGCAGCGCGACCAGGGAGCGCCCGGAGTGAGCGCCGTGCTGACCAGCAACAGTGTCGCGGTCGCGGGCAGCGCGCTCACGGTCGAGAGTGCTGCTGTGGCAGGCAGCGTCGCGACCCGCCGCTCGACCGCGGTGGCGGGGTCGGCGGCGACCTCCTACTCGTCAGCCGTCGCGGGGTCCGCCTTGACCCGCGGGTCGGCCGCAGTGGTCGGGAGCGCGGCCACCGCATTCAGCGCGGCCGTGATCAGGAGCACGGTGACCGTCGCGAGCGCCGCAGTGGCCGGCAGCGTCCTGACCTTCTTCAGCGCGGCGATCCGGCGCTGCGTGTTGACGGTCGGCTGCCTCCGTTGCTCCCGATGCATCGCGTGCGTCGCGTGTTCGGACTGCATCGACTGCACGGCCTGTGTCGGCTGCCGCGG
Organism: Candidatus Dormiibacterota bacterium; assembly: GCA_963777445.1. GTDB lineage: Bacteria > Chloroflexota > Dormibacteria > Aeolococcales > Aeolococcaceae > Palsa-851. Next base: position 18,017 of record CAVZQR010000007.1, read on the forward strand.
ACTCCGCGGCGCCGTCGGCAAGGTCGGGGTCAGCGCCCCGTAACCGCTCCGAAGCTCGCGGACGACACCGTGGCCGCGTACTTGGCAAATACCCCGGTCGGGTAGCGCGCTGCAGGCGGGGTCCACGTCGAAAGGCGTGCCGCGATCTCCTCGTCATCCACTTCGACGTCGATGCGGCGGGAGATCACATCGATGTTGACCATATCGCCGTCCCGAACCGCGGCGAGTGCGCCTCCGAGCGCCGCCTCAGGTGCGATGTGCGCGACCATGAATCCATGCGTCGCGCCTGAGAACCGACCGTCGGTGATCAGCGCCACGGCATCGCTCAGGCCCGCACCGACGATCGCACCGGTGACGCCGAGCATCTCGCGCATGCCGGGACCACCGACCGGTCCCTCATAGCGGATCACCACGACATCGCCGGCATGGACGGCACCATCGCGCACCGCGGCAAATGCCTCCTCCTCCGAGTCGAAGACACGCGCCGGTCCGCGATGCGAGTCGCGATCGTTGCCCGCGAGCTTCACGACGCAGCCCTCGGCAGCGATGTTTCCGCGCAGCACCGCGATGCCGCCGTGCTTGCGAAGGGGGGCGTCCGCCGGGCGAATCACCTGCTGGCCGGGCGTTTCCACCGCCGCCGCCGCGACCTCCGCGAGCGTCCGCCCGTCGACGGTGAGCGCGTCGCCGTGGAGCAGCCCCAGCTCGAGGAGCCGCTGCATCAGCACGGCGAGCCCTCCTGCCGCGAAGACATCGGTGGCGACGAAGCGCCCGCCCGGGCGCAGGTCGGCAAGGATCGGAGTGCGTGCGCAGATGGCGTCGAAGTCGTCGATCTGGAGCGCGACCCCGGCCTCAGCGGCGACTGCGAGCAGGTGGAGCACGGCATTCGTGGAGCCACCTGTTGCGGAGAACGAGGCGATGGCATTCTCGAGCCCGGCCCGAGTGACGATCGACCGGCTGTTGACGCCTTCCTCGACGAGCCGCACCGCAAGGCGACCAGCCGCCTCCGCAACCACCGGCTTGTCCGGGTGGGTCGCCGGGACCGCGTTGGCTCCCGGAGGCGAGAGTCCCAGGAACTCGAGCGCCGTGCTCATCGTGTTGGCGGTGAACTGACCGCCGCACGCGCCCGCACCGGGGCAGGCGTGCTCCTCGACGGCGCGAAGCTCCGCAGCGTCGATTCGGCCGGCGTTGTACGCACCGACGGCCTCGAACACGTCCTGGACCGTCAGGTCACGGTCGTGCAGCCGCCCCGGCTGAATGGTGCCGCCGTACAGCACGAGGCCCGGGATGTCCATGCGCGCCAACGCCATCGCTGCCGCGGGGATCGTCTTGTCACAGCCGACGATGAGCACGAGCCCGTCGAAGCTGTGACCGCGTGTCACCAGCTCGATCGAGTCGGCGATCACCTCGCGTGAGACCAGCGACGCCTTCATTCCCTGGGTTCCCATGGTCACGCCGTCACTCACCGCGATGGTGCTGAACTCCATCGGCGTGCCGCCGGCGGCGCGGACCCCCTCCTTGACCTTCTCGGCGAGGGCGCGGTGGTTCCAGTTGCACGGCATGGTCTCGATCCATGAATGACCGACGCCGATGATCGGCCGTTCCAGGTCCTCTCGGCTGAAACCGATGGCGCGAAGCATCGCGCGTGCGGGTGCGCGATCGGGTCCGTGGAGCATCACCGAGCTCGGTCGCGGGGACGGTGTGTCAGGCATGCGCGGAAGCATACGGTGCGGCCGTCACAAGTCCGTGTATTGACGGCGAGGGCGTCGAGGCCGTATTCTCTGCGCCGAGATGTCGTACGGCTTCGCGCTGGTCCTGCTGGTAGGCCTGCTCCTGATTAGGAGCGGGGCTTTCATGCTTCAGGGCAGGCGCGTGCGCAGGTAGGCACAGCACCAAGCCGGAACCAAGCAAAAGGCCCCCTCCCAGGAGGGGGCCTTTTTTCGTTCCCGGCACAAACGAATTGGAGGAACAGTCATGGCCAGCCCCGGACAGGCGCCCGCTCCGTATGACGGCATGGGAACACCAACTCGCTGGGACGCAGGCGCCCACGACGAGGGCAACCAGGCCGAACGCTTCGACGCCGCACGCGCGGACCGATTCGCTCCCGGCACGCCCCGCCACGATGAGAGCGAAGAGTTCGTGCGCCGATCGATCAACCGCTACTACCAGTGATCACCACCCGGACGGATCAACGCTCGAGTACGGCTGCGACGACAGCAGCAAGCCCCGACGGCATGGCCGAGCCGCCCCGCATGCTCACCGGCGCGCAGATCGCCCTCGAATCGCTCATCCGCGAGGGTGTCGACACGATCTTCGGGTATCCCGGCGGCGCCAACCTCTGGCTCTACCGATACCTTCCGGACTACCCGGCGCTCCATCACATCCTCGTTCGCCACGAGCAGGGCGGAGCCCACGCAGCCGACGGCTACGCGCGCAGCAAGCGCGGATCAGTCGGGGTGGTCTTCGCGACCAGCGGACCGGGCGCTCTGAACCTCGTCACCGGCCTCGCCACGGCGTACATGGACTCGGTCCCGGTGGTTGCGATCACGGGCCAGGTTCCGTCGACGGCAATCGGGACCGACAGCTTCCAGGAGTCCGACGTCATCGGCTCGACCATGTCGGTCGTCAAGCACTCGTACCTCATCACCCGAGCCGAGGACATCGCCCCGACGATCAAGGAGGCATTCCACATCGCCCGGACCGGGCGTCCCGGGCCGGTGCTGATCGACTTTCCGAAGGACCTCCAGGCAGCCGTCACCGCCTTCAACTACCCGGAAGCCCCGGTGCGGCGGCGGTCCTACCCGGCGCCGCCACGACCCGACCCGGCGAAGCTCCGCCAGATCGCCGAGCTCATCAAGGGCGCGAAGCGCCCGGTGATCCTCGCCGGTCGCGGTGTCCTCATCGCCCGGGCTGAAGCGGAGCTTGCGGAGCTGGCCCACCAGGCGCACATCCCGGTCGGATGGACGCTCCTCGGCACCGGCGCCTTCCCGGTGACCGACCCGATGGCGTTGCAGATGGTCGGGTTCATGGGCGCGGGCTTCACCAACAAGGCGGTCTGCGAGGCGGACGTGCTGATCATGGTCGGGATGCGCTGCGACGACCGGGTGACCACCCGGCTCGACTCCTTCGCGCCCCGTGTCGAGCATCTCGTGCACATCGACATCGACCCGGCCGAGATCGGCAAGAACGTCATCCCGCACGTGAGCGTCGTCGCCGACGCGAAGGTCGCCCTGCGCGAGCTGAACCTGCTCGTCGAGCCCAAGCGTGAGCATCAGTGGCTGACCCAGATCGACCAGTGGAAGGAGGAGCATCCCGTTCGCTTCGCCAACCACAGCGGGCTGCTCCAGCCGCAGGAGGTCCTGGAGGCGATGTACGCGCGCTGCGAGGATGAGGCGATCGTGCTCGCCGACGTCGGCCAGAACCAGATCTGGGCGGCGCTGTGGTTCAACTATCGCAAGCCCGGCCTCTTCCTCAACTCGGGCGGGACCGGGACCATGGGCTACGCGTTTCCCGCGTCCATGGGCGTGAAGCTCGCCAACCCGGACAAGACGGTGTTCTGCGTCACGGGCGAGGGCGGCTTCGCCATGAACATGCAGGAGATGGCGACGATGGTGGAGAACAACATCGACGTCAACGTCATCATCCTCAACAACTCCTCGCTGGGCATGGTCCGTCAGTTCCAGGACGACTTCTATGACGGCGTCCGGTCGGCGGTCGACCTGACGTTCACCCCCGACTTCGTCAAGCTCGGTGACGCCTTCGGCATGAAGGCGATGTCGACGGACCGCCTCGAGGATGTCGGCCGGCTGCTCGACGAGGCGATGGCGCACAAGGGCCCGGTGCTGCTCAACTTCAACATCGACCCGAACGCAAACGTCTATCCCATCGTGCCGCTCGGCATGGGGATGCTCGACTTCGTCGAGGCGAGCTGATGACCCAGAGCCGGCTGCTGTCGGTGCTGGTCGACAACAAGCCCGGCGTGCTCCAGCGGGTCGCGTCGATGATCCGGCGTCGCGGCTTCAACATCAACTCGCTGTCGGTCGGGCCCACCGATGACGACAGCATCTCGCGCATGACGATCACGGTGCACGTCGGGCGTCAGCAGGCCGAGCAGGCCACCAAGCAGCTCGCCAAGCTCATCGACGTGATCACCATCGACGACATCACGGGACTGCGCAACGTCGCGCATGAGCTGGTGCTGATCCGGATGCAGGCACCGCCCGGCGAGCGGACCGAGCTGCTGAACCTGGTCGACATCTTCCGCGGCCGGATCGTCGACGTCGCAGCCAGCTCGGTGATCATCGAGGTGACCGGCAGCGCCGAGAAGATCGACAACTTCATCGAGCTGATGAGGCCGTACGGCATCAAGGAGCTGGCGCGCAGCGGCGTGGTCGCGCTGGTTCGAGGCGACCAGGCACGCATTCGACTGATGGATTTCGCGATCGACGGCGACGAGCCGCAGACGGAGCCGTCGCGCCCGCAGGGCGTGGCCGGCGACACCACCGGCACGGTATGAGCAAGCGCAGAGGAGGCAGCGATCAATGACCGCTCGGATGTACTACGACGCAGACGCCGATCCAGAGGCCCTGTCAGGCCGGCCCATCGCGATCCTGGGGTACGGCTCGCAGGGCCATGCCCACGCGCTCAACCTGCGCAACTCGGGACATGACGTGCGAGTCGGGCTTCCGGAGACGAGCCACAGCCGGGCTGCGGCGGAGGCCGAGGGGCTGCGCGTGCTCACCCCGGCCGGCGCGTGCGAGGAAGCCGACGTGATCATGGTGCTGACGCCGGACACCGGTCAGCGGGCGCTGTACGACGAGGCGATCGCGCCCCACCTGCACGCGGACAAGATGTTGATGTTCGCCCACGGGTTCAACATCCGCTATGCGCTCATCGACCCGCCGGCCGGCGTCGACGTGAGCATGGTCGCGCCCAAGGGCCCGGGCCACCTGGTGCGCAGCACCTTCGTCGCCGGGCAGGGCGTTCCGTGCCTGTTCGCAGTCCACCAGAATGCGACGGGCCTCGCCCGGGAACGAACGCTGGCGTACGCGCGGGGCATCGGCGGCACCCGGGCGGGCGTGCTCGAGACGACCTTCGCCGAGGAGACGGAAACCGACCTGTTCGGCGAGCAGGCGGTGCTCTGCGGCGGGATCACATCGCTGGTCAAGGCCGGCTTCGACACGCTCACCGAGGCCGGATATCAGCCCGAGCTCGCGTACTTCGAGGTCATGCACGAGCTCAAGCTCATCGTCGATCTGATGTACCAGGGCGGCCTCTCGTGGATGCGCTACTCGGTGAGCGACACGGCCGAGTACGGCGACTACGTGAGCGGGCCGAAGGTCGTCGATCAGCGTACGCGCGAGACCATGCGCAAGCTGCTCAGCGACATCCAGGACGGCTCCTTTGCCAAGCGCTGGATCGAGGAGAGCGAGTCCGGACGCCCCAACTTCGTCGAGTATCGCGACGAGGAGATGCACCTTCCCATCGAGCGCGTCGGCGCCGAGCTGCGTTCCAAGATGGGATGGCTCGACACCAAGACGGCGCCCGGCATGGAGAAGGTGCTGGCGGAGCCCAATCGTGAGGAGGCGACGGTATGACCGAGTCGCTCACGATCCTCGACACGACGCTGCGCGACGGCGAGCAGTCACCCGGGGTGGCGCTCAATGCCGAGGACAAGCTCCAGATCGCGCATCAGCTCGCGCGTCTCAAGGTCGATGTGATCGAGGCCGGCTTCCCGCACAGCTCGCCGGGCGACTTCGCTGCGGTGAAGACGATCGCGGAGCAGGTGGAGGGTCCGGTCATCGCCGGCCTGTCGCGGTGCTTCGAGGCTGATGTCCGGGCGTGCGCCGCCGCGCTCGAGCCGGCCGCCCGCGCGCGCATCCACGTGTTCATCGGCACGTCACCGATCCACCGCGAGGGTCAATTGCGCATGACCCAGCGACAGGTCTACGACCACGCCGTGCAGATGACCGCGCTGGCCAAGTCATTTCGCGAGGATGTCGAGTTCTCGCCGATGGACGCGAGCCGAACCGAGCGCGACTATCTCGCGGAGATCGTCAACGGCTGCATCGAGGCCGGCGCGACCACGATCAACCTGCCCGACACAGTCGGCTATGCGACACCGGACGAGTGGCGCGACCTGATCGCATGGATGTACGTGCAGGTGCCCGCGCTGCGTGACGTCGTGCTCTCGGTCCATTGCCACAACGACCTCGGTCTGGCCACCGCCAACTCGCTGGTCAGCGTGCTCGGTGGCGCGCGCCAAATCGAGACCTGCGTCAACGGCATCGGGGAGCGCGCCGGCAACGCGGCGCTCGAGGAGGTGGCAATGGCCACCTGGCTGCATCCCGAGGTGTATGGCGTGGCCACGCAACTCGACCATTCGCAGCTGTACCGCACCTCGCGGCTCGTCTCCCAGCTCACCGGAATGCTCGTCCAGCCGAACAAGTCGGTGGTTGGCGCCAACGCGTTTGCGCATCACTCCGGCATCCACCAGGACGGCATGCTCAAGGACCGCAGGACGTTCGAGATCATGGAGCCAGGACAGGTCGGTGCCGGGTCGACGCTCGTGCTCGGCAAGCTGAGCGGGCGGCATGCGCTCAGCGACCGCCTGGAGCAGCTCGGCTACCGGCTCGACGGCGAGGAGTTGCGGCGCGCCTTCGTGCGTTTCAAGGAACTCGCGGACCGCAAGCGCGACGTCACCGACCGCGATCTCGAGGCGATCGTCGCCGACGAGCGCCAGGGTGGTGAGGAGACCTTCCGTCTCGAGCACCTGCAGGTCAGCTGCGGTACCAATCTCCGCGCAACGGCGACCGTGCGCATGCTCCTGAGTGACGGGGTGAGCCACGAGGCGGTCGCGATGGGAGATGGGCCTGTCGACGCGACCTATCGCGCCATCGACTCACTGGTGCAGGTGAAGGCCGAGCTCGAGGAGTTCGCCATCCAGGCGATCACCGAGGGCATGGATGCTGTCGGCGAGGTGAGCGTGCGCCTGCGCCAGGACGGCACACTGAGCTCGGGTCACGGCGCCGACACCGACATCCTGGTGGCGGCGGCGAAGGCGTACGTGCACGCCCTGAACCGTCTGACCGCGCGTCTCGCGGCGGGCCCGCGCGTTCCACCGGAACGCATGGCGGCCATGGCCACATCGGCCGACGCTGCAGCCGCGGCCGCGAGGGTCGAATGACGCCACGCACCCTCTTCGACAAGATCTGGGAGGCCCACGTCGTCGCCGAGACGCCCGGAGAGCCCTCACTGCTCTACGTGGATCTGCACCTGGTCCACGAGGTCACCTCACCGCAGGCGTTCGAGAGCCTGCGCATCGAAGGCCGGAGCGTGCGCCGGCCGGGTCTTGTTGTTGCCACCATGGACCACAACGTCCCCACCGACGGCGACGGGGTCAGTGGCGCCGACGCCATGAGCACCGCGCAGATGGACGCGCTGCGCAGGAACTGCGACGAGGCCGGGATCTCGTGCTTCGGCGCCGGACATCGCTGGCAGGGCATCGTGCACGTCATCGGACCGGAATTGGGGCTCACGCTCCCGGGCACCACCGTCGTCTGCGGTGATTCGCACACCGCCACCCACGGAGCCTTCGGGGCGTTCGCCCTCGGGATCGGAACGTCAGAGGTCGAGCACGTGCTGGCGACGCAATGCCTCCGCCAGTCCCGCCCGCTGACCATGGAGGTACGCATCGAGGGCACGCTCCCCGTCGGCGTGACCGCGAAGGATGCGGCGCTCGGGGTCCTCAATGCGATCGGCACCGCGGGAGCCGCGGGTCACGTGGTGGAGTACACCGGCTCAGTCGTGCGCGGCCTGTCGATGGAGCAGCGAATGACGCTGTGCAACCTGACCATCGAGGGCGGGGGGCGCGCGGGAATGATCGCCCCGGACGCCACCACCTTCGCGTACATCAGGCGCCGGCCGTACGCGCCGACCGGCGAGACCTGGGACGAGGCAGTCGCGGCCTGGAGCGAGCTGCGCAGCGATGACGGCGCCAGATACGACCGCGTGGTCACCATCGACGCTGCGACGCTGGAGCCCACGGTGACCTGGGGCACCACTCCCGCACAGTCGGTTCCGGTCACCGGACGTGTCCCCGACCCGGACTCGTTCGACGACGCGGCCGAGCGCGAATCGGCGGTGCGAGCCCTCGCCTACATGGGCCTTGAGCCGGGCACACGCATCCAGGACATCCGCCTCGACACCGTCTTCATCGGCTCGTGCACCAACGGCCGGATCGAGGACCTGCGCGCCGCGGCGACGATGCTCGAGGGGCGGCGCGTCCATGACGGTCTTCGCGTCCTCGTGGTGCCGGGATCCGCCCAGGTGAAGGTGCAGGCCGAAGCGGAGGGCCTGGACGCGATCTTCACGAGCGCGGGAGCGGAGTGGCGCAATCCGGGCTGCTCGATGTGCCTCGGCATGAACCCCGACATCCTCCAGCCCGGCGAGCGATGCGCCAGCACGAGCAATCGCAACTTCGAGGGCCGCCAGGGGCGCGGTGGACGCACCCATCTCGTCTCACCGGCGATGGCGGCGGCGGCGGCGGTCGAGGGCCGTTTCGTCGACGTGCGCCATCTGGCCGTTCCGGCGGCGGCGCGCGGATGAAGCCGTTTCACCGCGAGGATGGCGTCCTGATCCCGCTCGACCGGTCGGATGTCGACACGGATCAGATCATCCCCAAGCAATTCCTCAAGCGCATCGAGCGAACCGGCTATGGCGCGTTCCTGTTCAACGACTGGCGTCGGGACGCGTCCGGCGGGTCGCGAGCGGATTTCGTCCTCAACCAGGAGGCGTACGCGCCCGGTACCGTGATGGTCGCGGGGCGCAACTTCGGGTGTGGCTCATCGCGCGAGCACGCGGTCTGGGCGCTCTCCGACTACGGGATCCGTGCCGTCATCTCCGAGTCCTTCGGGGACATCTTCCGCAACAACGCGCTGGGGAGCGGTCTGCTCCCGGTGATACTCCCCGGGCACGAGGTTCGAGCCCTGCTCGACCTCGCCGCGGAGCAACCGGGGATCACCGTCGCGGTCGACCTCGAGGACCAGACGGTCACCTGCGGGGACCTGCGGTTCGCGTTCACCATCGATCCGTTCGTGCGCCGGCGTCTGCTCGAGGGGCTCGACGATATCGGGCTGACCATGGAGCACGAGGCGAAGATCACGACGTTCGAGGCGAGCCGCCCGGCGTGGATGCCGGACCTGGCGCGCGCCAGAGCGGGCTCGTGAAGGCGAACATCGTCGTCCTTCCCGGAGACGGAGTCGGCCCGGAGGTCGTCAACGCCGCGCTCCGCGTGCTCGCCACGGTCTGTGACGCGGCCGACGCCCAGGTCAGCATCGATGTGCACCCGATCGGCGGACGTGCCATCGACGAGTTCGGCACGCCCCTCCCCGACGAGACACTCGAAGCCTGCAGAGCCGCCGATGCTGTGCTCCTCGGCGCGGTCGGAGGTCCGGCGTGGGATCACCTGCGCGGGGAGCACCGCTGCGAAGCGGGCCTGTTGCGCCTGCGACGCGAGATGGACGTCTTCGCCAACGTCCGTCCCGTCAAGGTGCACCCCCATCTCGCCGATCGCACGACATTGCGCCCCGAGGTCATCAGGGGGACGGACCTCGTGATCGTCCGCGAGCTCACCGGGGGCGCCTATTTCGGCCTGCCCCGGGGGCGGACCGGCGCCGGTTCTGACGAGATCGCTCGCGACAGCATCGTCTACAGCGCCGCTGAGATCGAGCGCGTCGCGCGGGTCGCGTTCAAGCTCGCCCTGTCGCGTCGCGGGCAGCTCACCTCCATCGACAAGGCGAACGTGCTCATCACCAGCCAGCTGTGGCGCGAGGTCGTGAGCGGATTGGGCGCGGAGTACCCGACCGTGACGCTGACCCACGAGCTCGTCGACTCGTTCGCGATGCGCCTGGTGCGCGAGCCGGCGAGCATCGATGTCGTCGTGACCGAGAACCTCTTCGGCGACATCCTCAGCGACGAGGCAGCCGTGCTTGCCGGTTCGCTCGGCCTGCTCCCGTCGGCGAGCCTCGGGGCGTCCGACCAGGGTCTGTACGAGCCGATCCACGGGAGTGCTCCCAGCCTCGCAGGACGCGGTATCGCCAACCCATACGGCACCATCCTCTCGGTGGCGATGCTGTTACGCCACTCGCTCCACCGCGACGATCTGGCCGGGGCCATCGAGGCGGCGGTCGACGTGTGCATCAGCGAGGATGTGCTCACCGCGGACCTGGGTGGCGCGACGGGCACCGATGCGGTCGCCGACGCGGTTGCCCGCGAGGCGCTGCGCCACCTCGTTGCGCGCAGCGGGGCTGCATCGTGAGCGTGGAGATCTATGACACGACGTTGCGCGACGGCGCGCAGGGCGTCGGCATCAACTTCTCGGTGTCGGACAAGCTGCGCATCGCGGATCATCTCGACGCGCTCGGAGTGACCGTCATCGAGGGCGGCTGGCCGGGGGCCAATCCGACCGACACCGAGTTCTTCGCCGCCATGCAGAGCCACCCGCTCCACAACGCCACCCTGGCGGCGTTCGGGGCAACTCGCCGTCCGGGATTGCCGGCGCAGGACGATCTGCAGCTGCGCACCCTGCTCAACTCGATGGCGCCGATCATCACCCTGGTCGGCAAGGCGTGGGACCGCCAGGTGGCAGACGTGCTCCGCACCACCAACCCGGAGAACCTCGCCATGATCGCGGACTCCGTCCGCTGGTTCGTCGATCACGGCCGCCGTGTGGTGTACGACGCCGAGCACTTCTTCGACGGATACAGCAGTGACCAGGACTACGCGCTGCGCTGCCTCGACGCGGCCGTCAACGCGGGCGCCGAGCGGATCACCCTGTGCGACACCAACGGCGGAACCTTGCCCGACCGTGTCGAGTCCGTGGTCCGCGAGGTCACGGCGCGATTCGGCAGCGTCGCGGGCATCCATTGCCACGACAACTCCGGGTGTGCCGTGGCCGCCACGCTCGCCGCCGTCCGCGCGGGCGCCGTCCAGGTGCAGGGGTGCATCAACGGCTACGGGGAGCGCACCGGCAACGCCAACCTCTGCACCCTGATTCCCAACCTGCAGCTCAAGATGGGCGTGCACGTCATCGCGGACGAACAGCTGGCGCGGCTCACCGAGGTCGCGCGAGACGTCGCGGAGATCGCCAACATCGCGCCACCGCTCTCGGCGCCGTACATCGGCCAGGCCGCGTTCACGCACAAGGGCGGTCAGCATATCGACGCGATGAGCAAGGCGGCGTACGCATACCAGCACATCGACCCGGCGCGGGTCGGCAACGAACGCCACTCGGTGATCACCCAGCAATCCGGGCGGGGCACCGTGCTCGAGAAGGCTGCGGCGTTCGGCGTCGACCTGACTCAGGATCGGGCTCTCGCTCGTCGCATCGCCGACCAGGTCAAGGAGCTGGAGTTCAGCGGTCACTCGTTTGAGGGCGCAGAGGCGTCCTTCGAGCTGCTCGTCCACCGGGCGCGTGGCAATCCAGCACCATTCACGTTGATCGATTACATCGCGCTCGTCGAGCAGCGCGAAGGGCGTTCGCTGGTGTGCGAGGCAACCATCAAGGTGCGCGTCGGTGACGAGGTCGTGCACACGGCGGCAGAGGGCAACGGCCCCGTGAACGCCCTGGACGCCGCCTTGCGCAAGGCGCTGATCCCGAGCTATCCCGAGATCGGCTCGACGCAACTGTTCGACTACAAGGTGCGCGTGCTCGACGGCCGGGACGGCACCGCCGCCGTGGTCCGGGTGCTCGTCGAGAGCGGCGATCATCATCAGCGCTGGAGCACTGTCGGCTGCAACACGAACATCATCGAGGCGTCCTGGAGCGCGCTGGCGGACGCCTTCGAATACGCGATCATCGCAACTCGCGAACGATCAGGCCTTGCGGGCGAGCACCTGGAGGTAGTCTGACTCGAGCGTGAGGCCGCCACCCGAGACCTGGTTCATCTCGGCGAAGAGCTTCTTGCCATCCTCGCGCAGGGACGCCGCCTGGGCGGCATCGATCATGCTGAACATCGCCATCATCGGTGGGTTGGTCCGCTCCCAGAACTCCCAGCCGGCATCGAGTGAACTGAACTCGAACGTCAGCGCCTGCGGATAGATCTCGATGGACGAGGTCAGGCCCTTGAAGCGGCGATGGACCTCATCGACGTCTCCCCATTCGAACGGGGAGTGCGTCCCGGGCGGCTGGGCCGGCCCCCGCTCAGCCATCAGCGCCGTGAAGCGGGGGAGAAAGCCCTTGGGCGCGTAGTTGGCCATGGCGACCAGGCCCCCGCGCTTGGCGACCCGGAACATCTCGCTCGCGACTCGACCCGGGTTTGGAGCGAACATCGCTCCGAAGACCGACGCTACGACATCGAAGCGCTCGGCGGGAAAGGGCAGGTTCTCCGCGTCGGCCTCGAGCCACTCGATTGCCATGCCGAGTAACGCGCTCCGCGACCGTCCAAGGTCGACCATCGCCGGGGTCAGATCGGTCGCCACGACGGTCGCCCCGAGCCGAGCCGCGGCGATCGCGAAGTTGCCGTTGCCGGCGGCGACATCCAGCACCTCCGATCCGGCCTGGAGGCGGCTCCGCTGGGCGAGCTCGATCGCATGCGGCTCGAGATGTACGGCGAGCTCGCCGTAGTCGCCGAGAGACCACATCCAACGGATCGCGTCCTTCATGTCAGCGTCCCCCGCCACGTTCAACCTCCTATGCGGCGACGTCACGCCGCGCCAGCACAACGCCGGCGGATCCGAAACCCAGGACCACGATGACCAGCATCGCAGTCAGCCCACCCACGAACACCGGCGTGATCAAGGGTGTCCCGTAGAGCTGAAACACTGACAGGTTGTCCGCCCAGTTCGGCCATTTGAAAAGCGGGCCCAGTTCAAAGACGAGGTATGAGATCACCGTGATGGTCGAGAGCGTCACCACCGCAACCCGCGGTCGCCAGCCCGCAAGCAGCGCTCCGACCGCGGCAAGTGTGAGCCCGAACGGCAGGAGCAGGGCGGCGGAGGTCAGCATCTTCCCGACGTCCAGTGGGATCGCCTCCGCGGGTGCGAGCGCAAGGATCACCGCCGTGGCGACGAACGACATGATCGTCAAGGTCACCGTCAGCTCGGCGGCACGCTCGGCGAGCACACCCCACCGGGGGATCGGCTCCGCCAGCTGCAACTCCAAGACGCCGGACGAGTCTTCGCTCGACCAGCGCGAGACGGAGGTGATCGCGAAGATGGCGACCAGCGCCTGCGCGAAGCTGAGCCAGATGAGGGCGAGCAACACGGTCTGCACGTCGCCGGGCAGGCCCCGAAGGTATGGACTGAGAGTCGGCGTCGATGCGAAGAAGGTGGCGGTGATGTTCACCAACAGCACGACCGCGGCGGCCGTCACGGCCAACCCCGCCGTCCACCCAAGCGCGCCGACGCGCCGTATCCACAACCCGCGCAGGACGGGAGTACGCAGCAGCGGGTTGGACGACACCGCGTGGACTTCGGGGGCGCGCCGGCGGCGCGTGCGGATGAGCCCGGCGCCGATGTCGCGCCGGACAAAGGCGGCGGCTGCCGCCACGGTTGCGATTGCGCCGACGACGAACAGCATGATGGTTGCGGCAACGTCGAAGGTTCCGCCGGGGGCAACCGCGTTGGACTGGTTGAAGAGAGCGAAGACCGAGATGTCGGTGAACGGCGATCGATGAACGCTCGACCTCCCGATGCTGTCGAGCAGAAACATGGCCACGAGCACGACGCTCCCCGCTGAGGCGGCAGACCGGAAATCGGCGGCCATCTGCGCGACCAGGAGCCCGATGCCGAAGCATGCGAGCGTGAGGCCCCAGAGCGCTGCGCTCTCCCCCACCAGGCCGGCAACCTGGGTTGGCGTGCCGGCGATGAGGCACCCCAACCACCCGGCCGCGCCAGTCAGGAACACGATTGCCGCGCTGAGCATCGCGAAGAACACGCTCCGGCTGACGAGCATGCGAAGCCGGGGGATACCGGACGACAGCCATGACTCGACCAGGCCACGATCCTCATCACGGCGCACGGCGCCGCACGCGCTGAACAGGCCCCACGCCGCGAACAGGATGGCGAAGAAACCATAGCCTCGCCACTGCAGATACCCGGCGGCGGTGTCCGGCCGGATCGGGGACGGCAGCAGCCAGCTGAACTGGGCGCCGAGCACCGTTATCGAACGTCCGAATGCCTCCTGCGCCGCTCGCGTCTTGCCGGCGATGAGCGGAAACGCCGCGCTGTTGACGAGCACGTAGAAGATCCCGAAGTACACCATCGCGATCAGTCCGATGCGATGGAGGCGGAGCAGGAGGCGCGGCGACATCACTTGCTGTAGTAGCTGAGGAAGATCGAACTCGAGGCTGGGCTCTCTGCTCACCATGTCGGTCACCGTGTGGCCGCTGATGGCGGCGAGCAGCGGATCGAACCCACCGTGCACCGTGCAGGTGAGTCGCGAGCCCTCGACGGCGACGGCCTCGACTCCCGCCGCGGCGCGAACGGCGGCCTCCGGAACGTCACCGCTGAACTCGATGACAACCTCATGGAAGCGCAGCTCGTGCACCTTGTCCATGGTCATGTCCGAGACGAGCCGGCCCTCACGGATGATGCCGACCCGCGAGCACGTCTCCTCGACTTCAGACAGCACGTGCGACGAGAGGAACACGGTGCCGCCAGCCGCCCTGGTCTCACCCACGAGCCGCTGGAACGTCTGCTGATTGAGCGGATCCAGGCCGCTGGTCGGCTCATCGAGGATGAGCAGACGTGGACGATGCATGAACGCCAGCACCAGCCCCAACTTCTGCTTGTTGCCGCGCGAGTATTCCCGGAAGCGCCGGCCGAGGTCGAGCTCCAGCCGCTCCGACAGGTCCTTGACGCGTGAGCCGTCGATTCCTCCGCGCATGCCGCCGAGATAGGCGACGACTTCGCTGCCGCGCATCCCGCCGAACTGGGGCAGCTCGCCTGGGAGGTAGCCGACTTCACGTTTCACGGCAACGGCTTCCCGGTCGCAGTCGAGCCCGAAGACGGTGGCGGTGCCTGCCGATGCATGGATGACTCCCATAAGCAGCCTGATCGTGGTGGTCTTGCCAGCGCCGTTGGGTCCGAGAAAGCCGAACACCTCGCCCTCCGCGACCTCCAGGTCAAGGTTGAAAAGGCCGTGACCCGAGCCGTAGTCCTTGGTGAGCCCATGCATGACGACTGCGTTGGTCATTTGCCCCTCCGTTTCTCAAGGCGTCGCATCACGATTGGAAACTGCCTGGTCCACTCCTCGCACCAGTCCGCCATGGCCTGGAGCCGCTGACGTCCGTGCCCACCGGGAGCAACCCGTGCGCCCTGTCGCAGGCGCGCCACCAGGTCATTCATCTGCGCAGCGCGCGCCGCGATGATCGACTCGATGCTGTAAAGCGCCTCATAGAGGACCCGGCGGCTGCCGGGCTGGCCGACCGCGCGCGCCAGGCCCAGCTGCGCCAGTTGGCGCGCCGCGACGCTGGCGCCGCTCTTGGCGATGCCGAGATCGGCGGCGATGTCGTCGAGCGTCGCGAGCTCGCGCTGGAGCAGCAGATACGCATAGATGCGGCCGGTGTTCCGGGGGAGACCCCAGCCGGCCATGAGCTGCCCCATGTCGTCGATGAAGGTCACCTGCGCTCGGGTCATCGACGCACGCTCACGTTCAGTAAATTCAGAATATCACGATCAAAGGACCCGCCAGCGCCGGGTGCTCGAGCAGGCTACGCTTGGCGTCATGCCCGACGTACAGCGGATTCTCGACGCGATGCTCGCTATCTCGTCGGACCTGGAACTGCAGGCGGTCATGCGGCGCATCGTCGAGGTCGCGTGCGAGCAGACCGGTGCCCGATATGGCGCGGTCGGCGTTCTTGCTGCCGCGACCCCCGACGGCGAGGTCCTGCTGTCCGAATTCGTCACCGAGGGAATCGACGCCACCGTGGCACTCCGGATCGGGCATCCCCCGAGCGGTCGTGGCATCCTTGGGCTCGTCATCCGCAACCCGCGGCCGCTGCGCCTCGAGGAGCTCGAGACGCACCCGGACTCGGTCGGATTCCCGCCCGGTCACCCGGCGATGCGAACGTTCCTGGGCGTGCCCATCCGTACTCGTGACACGGTCTTCGGCAATCTCTACCTCACCGAGAAGCGGGGTGGTCCGTTCACCGCAGGCGACGAGGCCATCGCGGTTGCGCTGGCGAGCGCCGCGGGGGTCGCGATCGAGAACGCTCGCCTCCATGAGCATGTCCAGGAACTCGCGCTCCTCCACGATCGCGAGCGGATCGCGCGGGACCTGCACGACTCCGTGATCCAGCGGCTCTTCGCCACGGCGCTGGGCCTCCAGGCCCTCTCCCGTGTGGCCGGCGATCTCGGCGTCGCCGACAAGATCCAGGTGGCCGTCGACGACCTCGACGCGACCATCCGAGAGATCCGCAGCGTGATCTTCGAACTCAGCTCCAGCGAACGAGGGCTCTCCGGTTGTCGGGCGCGCGTGCTCGCGCTCGTCGCTGAGACGACGCCCGTCCTGGGATTCGCGCCGCACGTCGGTTTCGACGGTCCGGTCGACACGATCGTTGGAGCCGAACTCTCCGAACAGCTTCTCGTCGCGCTTCGCGAACTCCTCAGCAACGTCGTCCGGCACGCACGTGCCGGCGCCGTCGCGATCAGTGTGCGCGCCGGCCTCGAGGTGGTCCTGACGGTCGAGGACGACGGCATCGGTATGAAGGGTGCGCTCGGCCCCGGGCTCGGTCTCGCGAATCTCTCCGAGCGGGCTCGCGCCCTCGGCGGCTCATTTGCGCTGGACGCTGATCGGCCGCGTGGCGTTCGGGCCGTCTGGTCGGTCCCGCGGGAGTCTCGCGGGACGAGCTGATCAGGCGCGGACGGGGCCCACCCGGGCGCGAACCGGCCGCTCGAGGTTGCGCGTCACGCGCACGAGAAAGGAGCGGATGCTCGCCTCAGCGATGCGGTGCAGGAGCAGGACGTCGGCACGCCGGCCGACGAACCCGAGCGGCGGGTCGTAGCTCGCCATCAGCGTGATCTGACTGGTCTTCGAGCCCAGCGGTGCGAACTCGAGATCACCGTCGAGATGCGGAAACAACCGGGTCGCTCCCGGCGCCCACCAGTGCATCGGGACCACCAGCCGATCCTCGCGCTCGTACGGTTCGGCGAGATCGACGTCGATGGTCTTGCCGAGACGCGGCACGCCGAGGAGTGGCGTCAGGCGCAGCGACAGCCGTTCTCCCTCCCGATAGGCAGCTCCCGCGCTGGCGGCGATCAGGGCGTGCGGATCGGCACGCACCCGCGCTCTGATCTCGTCAAAGTCGCGGTCGATCTGCACGAAGTCGTGGATGAGCACGGCGCCAGCATCCGACGAATCAACTGCCACGGACAGTGCCTCCGGGCCGTGATCCATGTGACCAACGACCCGCCTACACTGAAACGGTGGCGTCCACCCGAGTCCGCGTGCTGCTCTGCGACGACCATGAGTTGGTGCGCCGAGGACTCCGAGCCTTGCTGGAGTCGGATCTGACCGTCGAGGTGATCGGCGAGGCAGGCTCCGCCGACGAGGCTGTGGCGACCGCCGCGGCCACCAAACCCGACGTCGTCGTCATGGATGTGCGCATGCCCGGGCGCTCCGGAATCGAGGCCTGCCGGGACATCCGGGCGCAGCGAGAGCAGACCAGGGTGCTCATCCTCACGTCGTTCGCGGATGACGAGGCGCTCTTCAGCGCGATCATGGCGGGCGCGTCGGGATACGTCCTCAAGCAGATCCACGGCAGCGACCTGCTCGACGCAATCCATCGAGTCGCGCACGGAGAGTCACTGCTCGACCCGACCGTGACGGGGCGTGTTCTCGCGCGGATTCGCGGCGATGTCGCTGCAGGTGACGAGGATGGTGGTGTGGAGCAGTTGACCCCGCAGGAGCGGCGCATCATCGGCCTGGTTGCCGAGGGAATGACCAATCGGCAGATCGGCGAACGCGTCCACCTTGCCGAGAAGACCGTCAAGAATTACGTCAGCAACATCCTGATGAAGCTCGATCTGTCACGCCGCGCGGAGGTGGCCGCATTCATGGCCAGACGCAAGCGGGGCGGCGACGCGCAGGACTGGTCCTAACCCACTTTCAGGACCTTTGCCCCCCGCACGTCGCCCGGATGGATCGCGGGTTGATGTCTTGTGGCACTGGCTTGTGGATGAGCATCCGGCGAGGATGAGATCCAGGTCTAATCAAATAAAGGAGACACCCACCATGACCAGTGGAATTCGTTGGCGCATCTTCGTCCTACAGATCGGACTGATCGGCATTCTCGGCTTCGTGAGTGGGTTCGCCTTTTGGGGAAGCAGCTTCGCGACGTCGACCGTGCATGATCAGCTCGCCGCGCAGCAGATCTACTTCCCAGCCGCGGGTACAGCCGCGATCACGTCGCTGCCCAAGGCCGATGCTGCGGCGATGACTCAGTACGCCGGCCAGGAGCTCCTCACCGGTCAGCAGGCCCAGGTCTATGCCAACAGCTTCATCAACGTGCATCTCAATGAGATCGCCGGCGGCCAGACCTATTCGCAGCTCAGCACTGCCGCACAGGCCGCTCCCACCGACACCAAGCTCGCGGGCGAGGTGGCGACCATCTTCAAGGGCACCACGCTCCGCAGCATGCTGCTCAACGCGTACGGCTGGGGCCAGATCGGCCAGTTCGCCGGCTACGCGGCAATCGGCCTCCTCGTGGCGACCATCGCGGTCCTCGGCGCCTTTGTCTTCGAAGTCTTCAGTTTCGTGACATCGGGAAAGAAGGAATCCACGACACGCGTGTCTCCGGCAACCGCGACCCAGGCGCGAGGTATCGCGTAACCCCGATCCCCTGACACTCACTCGATGACCCATCGGCCGCTGCCGGTGGGTCATCTGCGTTGTGGCACAACCGATCGCCCGTCATGGAAATGACACGGCGCGCTCGTATGATGGGATCGTGCGAATGTTCTACTTCTACGGGGGACCGTACTGGCTCGGATGGATCGTCTGGATGCTCGTCCTCATCGCGATCATCACCACGGTGGTCCTGGTTGCGCGCTCGTCGCGCCGTCACCCGGTAACCCCGCACCAATGGCGCGGCGGGCAGTGGCAGGGGTACGGGCAGGGCTGGCCGAGCCCCGGGCTGCACGAGCTCGATATTCGTTATGCGCGTGGCGAGGTCACCCGTGAGGAGTACCTGCAGCGACGCGCCGACATGCTCTCGCAACCCGTACCCCCACCCGGCGGACCGCCTCCCGGCACCCCGGGTCCTGGTTCCCCGGCCTAGCGCATCCCCACGGGCGCGCCGCCGAAGCTGCGAACCGCCCACGCCACGGCGCCGATCAGACCCGCATCGGTGCCGAGCGCCGCGGTGACGATCTTGCACCGGCGGTAGGGGATCTCGAACGCGATCTCGGTGGCTGCGACGCGGGCGGGTTTGAGGAGCAGATCGCCCGCGTGGATCAGCCCACCTCCGATCACGATGACGTCCGGAGCGAGCACGTTGATGAACCCTCCGATTGCCCGCCCAAGCGCGTGTCCCGCGTCGTTGAACACCTGGAGCGCGAGCGCGTCGCCCGCGTTGGCGGCGGTCACGATGGCGCGTGCGTCGATCGTGGCAGGGTCGACGCCCTGCAGCGATGACACGGCGCCCCTGGCGAGCTCCGCGCGGGCGCGTGCGGCGATCGCGGTGCCGGACGATGTGCCCTCGAGGCATCCCCGATGACCCTGCCCGCAGGCTGGGCCGTCATCGGTGATGGGTGTGTGGCCAACCTCGCCGGCGGATCCGGTCGCTCCGTCGTACAGATCCCCGTCGATGAAGAGCGCGCCGCCGATTCCGGTGCTCACGGTGATGAACAGGAGATGCCTCGCACCACGTCCGGCACCTGCCTTGAGCTCCGCGTAGCCGGCGGCGGCGGCATCGTGGCAGATCACCACCGGGCACTCGACACGTTCGGAGAGCATCGCGGCAGCGGGGACCTCGTTCCAGCCGGTCATGTTCGGCGCGTCGTGGACAACGCCGGCGCCGGGATCGATCGGACCCGGGATGCCGATCGCCAATCCTCGGATGTGGGTGTCGCCGGCCGCTTGCCGCGCGCATTCGGCGACCGCGTCGAGGACCGCTGCGGGGCCGTCCTGCGACGGCGTGTCGCGGTGCACCGGCTCACCGTGGGTGACGTCGCCGATTGCAACCGCGGCGCGGATGCTCGTCCCGCCCAGGTCGACGCCGATCAGCGCTGCGGTCATACCGCGGCGACCGAATCGTCCCAGTGGCTTGGGCTCGCGATCCGGCCGGCGTCCTTCGGCCCCCAGGTGCCGGCCGCGTAGAACGTGATCGGGGGCGGAGCCTCGATGACCGGCTCCACCGCCGCCCAGCCGTGCTCGACCTCGTCCTCGCGGATGAACAGGGTGTGGTCGCCCTCGAGCGCGTCGTGGAGGAGGCGCTCGTACGCCTCCGGTGGCGAGGTCTTGAAGGAGTCGCCGTACTTGAAGTTCATGTCGACCGACTGAGCCGTCACCTCCGGACCCGGCTGTTTGGCCACGAACGACAGCGCGATGCCCTCGTCGGGCTGGATGCGCACCACCAGGCGGTTGCGGTGCAGCGTGTGCACGCCCGCCGTCTTGAAGAGATGCAGGGGGACGTCGTGAAAGGTGATCACGACGCGGGTGTCGCGGGTCGGCAAACGCTTGCCGGTGCGGAGCAGAAACGGCACCCCGGACCAGCGCCACGACTCGAGATGCAGGCGCAGCGCGGCATAGGTCTCGGTCGTCGATTTTGGCGACACTCCGGGCTCCTTGCGATAGGCGCCGACCTTCACGCCGTCAACCGTGCCATCCGTGTACTGGCCGCGGACGACGTCATGTGGCCGAATCGGCTGTATCGACTGCAGCACCTTCACCTTCTCGTTGCGGATCGCCTCCGCGTCGAAGGACAGCGGTGGGTCCATCGCGACCAGCGAGAGCACCTGGAACATGTGGTTCTGGACGATGTCGCGGATCGCGCCGATCTCCTCGTACAGCTTGCCACGCTGCTCGACACCGAGCAACTCCGCAACCGTGATCTCGACACGCGAAATCGCCTCGCAACTCCAGATCCGTTCGAACAGGGAGTTGCCGAAGCGGAAGACGAGGAGGTTCTGAACCGTCTCCTTGCCCATGTAGTGGTCGATGCGAAAGATGCGCTGCTCGGGTACAACGTCGTGGAGGGTCCGGTTGAGCTCCTCCGCGGACTTCAAATCGTGCCCGAAGGGCTTCTCGATGATGATCGAGGTGCCCTCGACGAGGCCCGCTGTCTTGATGGCCTCGATCAGGGAGGTGAAGGCCGATGGTGGGACCGCGAGGTACGCGATGCGACGATCCAGCGTCGTGGCCGATCGGATCCCCGCGAGGTTGCCGTCCGCAGGCAGTGGCACGAACCGCAACCGTCTGGCGAACGAGGCGAAGGTCGCCTTCTGCAGCGGTGTTCTCGAGAACTGTTTAACCGACGATTCTGCGAGGTCTCGGAAACGCTGATCGTCCCAGTCGAAGGGTGCGGCGCCGATGATCTGCCCCTTGCCAGGCAACAGCTTCTGTTGATGGAGGTTGTACAGAGCCGGGATGAGCTTGCGTTGCGCGAGATCGCCGGTCGCGCCGACGATGACGATGTCCTGATCGGGCGGCGCGTGGAGCGGCATGGACTCCGGCAGCGGGTCCGCTATCTGCCGGTGAAGTGACGCACCGTGGCGTCCACAACCTTGATCGCCACCGCGATGATGCCGCACGAGAAACTGAAGACGACAACCGGGAACTCGGCGCCCGGGGTCGAGTACGTGTAGGTAGCAAGAACGGCACTCGCGAAGAGACCCATGACGCAGAGCACGAGCAGGGTCACCACCGTGCGCGTCGCCGCGTCCAGCTGCGGCGTGCCGCGCATCGTCTCCGCGATGCTGGGGCTGAGTTGCTCAGCCGGAGCAAAGTGCCGGATCGCGAGGATGATCAAACGCAGCGCGAGAACGCCGACGAAGATGAGGACGATGCTCAGCACAAGTGGCAGCTCGAGGCTCGGCGTGCTGTACGAGAGGGCCGCAAAGAGCCCGGCAAACAGCAGGCCCACGAGCACCGAGATCATCCCCAGCACGGTGAGCCAGGTGATGGCGTCCCAGGCCGGCAGGGTGACCGTCGGGAACTGGATGGGTCGCACGATCGATTCGCCGCCGCTGAGCTGATCGATGAATGCCGGTTGTCCGGTCAGGCCGGAGACACGCGCCTGCATCCCGTAGTGCACTCGCTCGGTGGCAATCGGTGACGCCGCGGCGAGCAACCCCGGCTGTGCTCCGGGGAACAGACGCCGTTCCTCGCTGCGGCCGTCCGGGTAGGTCAGTCGCAGCAGCCCGCACTGCTCGCAGTGCCAGGCGCGGATCGGCAGGCCACCGACGATCGGGCCGTAGTACGTGACCGTCCGGCGAAGACCCTCAGGGCCGATCGCGCCTTCGTAGTGCGCGAATTCATGCGCCATGATCCCCGTGACCGGAGCAGGATGGTCGCAGGTGTCCGGCGTCGGCGGCGTGACAGAAGGTGCATCGGCGACAGCCACTGAGGATCGGATTGTAGTGCTGCGAGCACTAGCCGACGGTGCGGCAGGCGCGAGCATTGAACCCGGCAGCACGCATGGTCAGCGCAAGCGCCTCGGCCTGATCGCGACGGCTGGTGACGGCGAAGACTGCGCCCCCGCTGCCGGTCAGGTACCAGTCGACGCCGGCGATGACCTGCCGCGCCCTCAGTAGTGCGTCGGCCAAAGCAGGGTTGGCGCGGCAGGCGGCAGGCTCGAGCGCACTCCCCAGCAACTCGGGCTGGAGCGCCTGCCCCAGGCCGAAGAGCCGCGCGAGCCGCTCCGAGCGACCGTCGTCACCGATCTCGTCCGGAGCCACGGCTGCGTAGGTGGCGGCTGTGGAGCTCGGGGTCGTCGAGGCGATCGCGAGATGAAGGGCGGGGATGCTGATCGTCTCGAGTTCGATCGCCGCGGCCGCGCACGCGCTGCGCCGACAAGGAGAGCAACGCCGGTACGTCACTGCCGACACCGAGGGCCGCGGCTGCGACGCGGCCGGGCTCGATCGCGACGCCGAGGCCCGCGAGCCTGGCGGTCCCGGCGCGCAGCACCGCCGCGGCGTCGGCCGAGCCACCCCCGAGTCCGGCGCCATGGGGAACGGTCTTGGACAGCCACAGCCGGATTGCCAGGGGCCGGTCCGCGAGCTCGCGAAGCGCCTGGGCGGCACGGACCGTGAGGTTGCCGTCACCGGTCGGGACCCCGGCAGCGGCCGGCCCATCGACGCTGAGCGAAAGCATGTCGGTCTCCGCGAACTCGACGCTGAGGCCGACCAGATCATGCCAGTCGACAGGCACCAGGACGCTGTCGATGTCGTGCCAGCCGTCAGGGCGGCGCGCCACCACCCCCAGGGAGAGGTTGAGCTTTGCGTATGCGGGGAGGACCCACGTGGAGAGGCGAGACACGGTCGCTGATATACTGCTGGCTTCGTGCGTCCCTGGCTCGTAACTGCCCGGGCGGCGCGCCCCGGTTATCGAGTGATCTAGAAGAGCGAGCATGGCCAACTCCCGATCCGCGCGCAAGCGCATCAGGTCCAGCGAACGGAAGCACATCCGCAATCGGGCGGTGAAGTCCGCCGTGCGCACCAAGGTGATCAAGGCACGCCACGCGATCCTTGAAGAGGGCGGCGCCACCGGTGATGCCGAGTTGCACGCGGCAATCCGCGCGCTCGACCGTGCGGCGGAGAAAGGCGTGCTCCATCGGAACAATGTCCGGCGCCGCAAGTCACGCCTGGCTTCGATGGCCGCTCGCCTCGCGAATGTCGCAGCAGGCGCCGAGGGTGCGGCGGTTCGATCGGCCGCCGCCGGCGGCGCCAAGGGGAGAAGCGCCAAGCAGCCGGCACGCGCGGCTGCTGCAAAGCCGGCCGCCAAGCCCGCCGGCAAGGCTCCCGCGACGAAGGCCGCTGCGACGAAGGCCTCCGCCACCAAGGCCGTGACCGCCAAGGCGTCGGCACCCGCAAAGCCCGCCGCCAAGACAACAAAGACCAAATAGCGGTCGCCGGCCGGTCTGCTCGGCTAGCGGCGGCTGCTCGAACGCTCCGCGGTCACCGCGGCTGCGGCGCGGAGCACGGCAATACGGAGCCCGTCGTTCTCAGCGAGCTCGCCGGTCTTGAGCTTCCGGTCAACGTCGTGCAACGCCGCCAGCCAGCCGGCCGTGGTCGCAGATGAGACGCTTCGCGCCTGCCGGCTCAGGCGATCCGCCTGCCAGTCCGGCTTGCCGAGCGCCGCGGCAAGACCGGATCCCGAGCCATGTGCCTGGAGATACGCCTGAGCCAGTACGAGGTCGCGGATCTGGCCGGCGAGGATGGCGAGGAGATACTGGCCGGCTCGTCCCTCCGACAGCAGCCGGTCGATCAACTCGGCGCCTTTCGCAGGCGTGGGGCCGAGCAGATCGCCAAGCGTCTCGTAGAGACCGGCAGCCTCGTCTCCGGCAACGGCCTGACGCACATCGGTGATGGACAGCGGTTTGCCGTTCGCGAACGCCACCAGCTTGTCGAGCTCGGAGGCGATGCTCCCGAGGTCGGGACCGGCAACGCGCACCAGGTGGTCGACTGAGCCGGATCCCAGCCGCAATCCGCGGATACCGATCTCGCGCTCGACCCAGGAGCGGAGATCGCGGCCCTTCACTGCGGCGTGAAACACGATCGAGCCACCCAGGGTCTTGACCGCGCCGAGGACGGCATTGCGATCCGGCACCTTGGCGTGGGCGACCATGCAGAGGACGGTCGTCGGAGCGAGCTCGCCGAGGATCGCCACGAGGCGTTCTGGGGGATCGACGCCACCGCGCTTCGCCGATCCCGTCAGCTGGGGTGGGTCTCTGAGCACGAGCGCTCGCTCCGGATCGAAGAGCGGCATCTCTGCCACGGCGTTTCGGAATTCGTTGAGCCGTCCCGGAGCATCGAACACCTCGACGTCGAGTTGCGGCGGCCGCGCGCGGTCGCGCCACTCCTGCACCGACCGATCCACGAGGAATCTCTCCTCCCCATGGATGAGCGTCAGCTGGTTCACCGTACCTGGGCCCACTGATGCAGTATCGCAAGGCGCGCGCCGGCCGTTCGCACCGGTTGGTTGGGAACCGCCCGTGGGCGCCCTGCGTTCCACGGGCATGAAGCGGATGCTCGCCCTCGGCCTCCTGCTCGCCGTGGTCGCGAGCGGTTGTGGCACCGCCCGCCTGGTGGACAGCCCGGCTGCCACGAGCGTACGGATCACTCGGACGCCCGGGCTGTTCATCCTGGCACCGCTCGCCGTGACGATCACTGACCCGGCCACGGTGGGCCGGCTCCTCGACGACCTCAACAAGCTGCCGCCGTTCCCCGCGGGAGCCCTCTCGTGTCCCATTGATTTCGGCACCAGCTACACCCTTGCGTTCGGTGCGGACGCGGTTCCCCAACTCACGGCAGTGATCTCGGCGCAGGGCTGCCGCGGAGTACGGATGAGCGACCGACGCTCGCTCTGGGCGAGCAACTCGCCATCGCTGTTTGCCGACCTCGGAGCTGCCCTGCATCTGACCCAGGCCGCGTTGATCCCGTACCCGTGTCCGCCCCCGAGCGGCACCCTCTGCTACCCCCAGCCGTCGCCGTCGTCGTAGGACACAGGACGCGCTGCGCTTCGCTGTCGCATCACGGAACCGGACGGAGTCCGCCCGGTCCCCCGATGTAGCTCAGGTCGCCGTCCGTGCTCGTCTTGTCCGTCGGGTATCCCTGGGGTGCGGGAGCCGCCGGAGCGCCCTGGACGATCGGCACGGCCAGCTCCACGGGACGCGCCGTCGCGAGGAGCAGTGGCGAGATGGCGCCGCCGGGCGGCGTCACCACCAGGTCGGCGGCGAGCGCGCTTCGATATACCGCGCACAAGTTCTCCTGGTCGGCCGTCCCGGTGTCACCGAGGACGAGGAGCCGCCCCGTGGGATCGTCCACCGTGAGTGCGCACATCTGGCGCCCGGTGGCCAGAGCGGTGTAACCGAGGCAGCGCCACGTCGCCCCGCCGAACGACCACGCTCCGCCGGACGCCTCGAGCACGTTGGCTCCGGCCGTCTCGAGCGCCACAACGATGCTGTTCCCGCCCGGGTTGAGAGCGCCCTGGGTCACCACGGTCCCCACTGTGTCATGGCCCGGAAGTCCTCCGAGCCCGTTGACGGCGGCCTGCTCTCCCCCGGTGATGACCACCATGTCGAGATGCGTGGTGGCCGGAGGGAGAACTCGTCCCAGGGCGGCGAGCAGCTGTGTCGGGGACGAGCCGCCGTCGACGAGTACTGTGCTGCCATCGCCGGTTCGTAGGAGCACGGCCGGAGAGGAGCCGGTGTTCAACACGGTCACATGCAACCTGCCGTCCGGCCTCGACGCGATGACCCAGGTCGCCCCGGCGGCCAGGATCCCCGCAAGCGCGGCTGCGAGCAGCGCCCGAATGTTCATCGAAGCGGTGCCGTCCGGCGCGTCATCACGGCAAGCGTGGCCAGGGCGACCGTCACACCCGTCGCCTCGGCGACCGACCACGCAGGCGGCCAGTTCCCAAGCTGAACAGCCGCGCCGGGAATGGCCGCCACGACGCCGGCGACCGTGGTGATGACCGAGCTCCCCGCCCCTGCGAGCTGGAGGAGGACCCAGCCGAGCGCAGGGCTCAAAGCGCTGAGGATCGCGCCGGTCCCACCGGTGACGATCATCACGGGAAGGAGGGGGAGCACCAGTGCGTTGGCAATCGGGCCGGCGATCGAGATCACGCCGAAGGTCCCGGCCATGATCGGAAACGTCGCCACCTGGGCGGCAAGCGTCATCGCGAACGGCTCGACGATCAGCCGCGGTCCGGGAAGTCGCGCCGCGATCGGAGCGCCGAGCAGGAGGATCCCCGCAGTGCCGAGGAACGACAGTTGGAACCCGGGGTCTTCGACCAAGTTCGGGCCGACGCCGAGCATCAGGGCCGCCGCGAGGGTGAGCATGGGAACGGGGTCGGTGCGTCGTGCGCCCGTCGCGACCAGTATCGCCGCGCCCGCCATGAGCGCGCTTCGAATCGCCGCGGGCCCGGCCCCGCTGATGAGCACGTAGGCCGCGACAACCGGGAGGGCGACCGCCAGCGTCCGCCGTCGCGACCACTCGTAGGCTCGAGCGGCGGCGGTGACCAGGCCGATGATCAGCACAACCTTCAATCCGCTGACCACCACGATGTGGATGAGGCCGGCGTCCTGCAGTGGAGCGCGAGTGCCGGCGCTCAGGGGCTCGTGAATCCCGAACGCGATGCCAAGCGTCAATGCCGCCGCCGGCTCCGGGAGGGCACGGTTGACCGCGCCGAGCAATCGTGCCTGTGCCCACGCGATCCCGCGAGCCACCGACACGCCGCCCGATGCGAGAACGAACACCTGTGGGGAAGTGGCCATGGCTTCGACGTCGTCGCGTTCGAGCGTCTGCGCCGAGTCGGCACCCGGGCGGCGATCCAGCGGGCGAAGACCGGTCGCGTCAACCTCGACCTCGTCCCCGGGCAGCAGTGCCGGGACCAGCGGGCCGCTGACCAGCACGCCGCCGGTGACCCGGCCGTCCGTGTCGGCATCCGACAGGTGATCAGCGTCGATGATGGCCGTGGATCCAGGCCCGGGATCGGCGCTGCGGACGAAACCCACGATCACCACTGGGCGCGCCCCGAGGTGCCCATTGACCGACCCGGGGCCCGGGATCGTCACCGCGCACGCACCCCGAAGCGCCCCGAGGACGATCGCTCCGCTCACCATCGCGACGGGAGCCAGCAGCCGTGGCGCTCCTGCGGCGCACATCAGGAGGGCGGCCGCGCTGAGGCATCCCAGCGGAATCATCGCCTCGATCGAGAGCGACCCGGCGAACGCCGCGCCGCAGCCCAGGGCGAACCCTCCCCATATGAGGGACGCCCATCGCCCGGAGCGTGAGCCCGCCAGGCGGTTCACTGCTGCGGCAGCACGACCCTGAGGTAGTGCTCGAGCCCCGTGACCGTTGCCGAGTCAACGCCCAGGTCCGAATGGAGCTGGCTCATCGACGTGAACGGGCCCCACTCCTGACGATACTGGACGATCTCCCCACCGAGACCAGGGGGCATCCCTGGTACTGCGTCAAGATCGGCTGGGGCGGCGGTATTGATGTCCAGCTTGGCTGCAGTGGTCCCGCTCTTCATGAATGGCACGTTGATCTGGCGTCCATCGTTGACCCGTTGCGCCATGTCGGGGAGATGGCCGGGATCGGCGAGGGTGGTGACGCCGCCCGCCGCCGCAATCGCGTCGGCGATGCGTGCGTCCGGGCTCAGCTCATAGAGGCCCGGGTGCGCCACCGCACCGCTGACGAACACGAGCACGGTGGGCGGCGCCGGCGGGTCGACCGTCTCACCAGCCGGAACGGGCGCCGCCGCCGATGCCTGATGGAGCACCGACCAGCCTGCGATGCCGGTGAGGGCGACCGCCCCGGCAACCGCGAGCGCCAGCCTTCGGAGACTGCAGTGTGTATTGTCGTTCGCCAACATACACAATAGTGTAACCGAAGCGACCCTTCGGCGCTAGGGCGGCCGGGATCCACCCGCCGCAGAGTCGGCTTGCTCCCGCATTGCCCAGAGAGCCGTGATACTTGCCCGTCGCATGGTGAACGCTTTCTCGATGGGCGTTGGCGAGGCGGCGCTGCGTCCACTGAGCTGCGGCGGCCCGCCACCCCGCGCCCTCGCATCAGCCGAGAGTTGGGGGAGTTGACGATGCCCGAATACCGCACCGTCACCACGCTAATTCCGCGAATCGCGCTGGGCACCATCGCCATACTCGTCGCCGGAACGTTCGCGACGGGCAACAACCACAACATAGCGACCAACGTCAACAAGCCGATCTACTTGTGCGTTCTCGTCCTCGCCTTCGCCGTGACCGTCATCTTCCTGCGCACTCATCAGTCGGCACGGTTCGACTCAGTCGTGGCCCTGCTCGCATCGTGTGGGCTTATCTGGGGCATCTGGACGATCGAGCGGCCTCAGCTGCTCGGCGGCGGCTACTGGGAGGGATTCGGTGGTCGCGTCGCCATAGCCGCGCTCGTCCTCGTGCTGCTCTTTGGCACCGTGGTGCAGCCCCAGCGGTTTACAAAGCGTGTCCGGCTCGCTCTTGGACTGGTCGTGGTGATTGTTGTGTCTGCCGACCTCGTCGGCGCAATTCGGACCTTTGACTTCATGACGGCCGTGAACAACAACCAGAATGAGATCAACGACATGCTGGGCCCCGTGGCCGGCAGGATTCCGGATGCCACATACATCCCGCAATACACCAACCTCTACGGCTGGCTGTTCTGGCCTCTGAAATCCGTCCTATCGGCACCCGCGCTCGTTGGAGCCATGTCGATATTCCTGACACTCATGGGCTTCGCGACGGTCGTGCTGGCGACGGTGATCGTGAAGCGCGCTCTTGGGATGAGGGGATATTTTGTGGCCCTCGCGGTCGTCGTCCCCCTGACCTACGTGACCTCGCGTCAGCAGGAAGCCACTTCGATCGCAAGCTTGTTTCAGGAACTTCCGATCCGCCTGTTTTCGGGATTTCTCATCATGGCGATCGGCCTGACCGATCTCGTTCTTCTGTACCGAGGAACCGCGCGAGCCGGGCACTTGTTGCTCATCGGTTTCGTGTGCGGTGTGATCACATGGAATTCGCAGGACTTCGGGCTCGCCGCGACCATCGTTTATGGCTTGATGATCCTGTTCGGTGCCGTGCCGAGCACGCGAAAGCGAGCCATCGGCGCGTGGCTGGCGGGCTTGATCCTGGGCGTCGCTTCCTATCCAACGTTTCTGCTGTCGATCGGCTCTCCGCTGAACATCAGCTTTGTCGGAGCTTTTATCAAACTCTTCGGATCAGGATTAGGGACGGCCCCGATGCAGGTGCCCGGCCCAGTGCTCGTTGTGATGCCAATCGTCGTTTGCTCGGCTGCTGCCGGCTGGGTTCTGATGAGAAGCCGCCGTCGAGGCGGGATGCCGAGCGATCCTGTTCTTGACCTGGCGACCCTCACGCTCACGTTCGCGGGAACCTGGACTGTCCTCTGTCTTCTGTACTACGTGAATCGAGCTTATGCGGACGCCCAGTTGCAGACGATGCTCCTTGCATGCGCCGTCTGCATCGGTGCCCTGCTGTCCATCGCAATGCACACGGACGAGATCCGCGCCCTGTGGCAGGAAAAGCTGAAGCTGACCAGGGCTCAACTGTCCGCCAAGGTGAAGCTGATTCCAGTTGGTATCCTCGTCTGCCTCTGTTTCTCCTCCGCATTGCTCACCGCCGATCCTGTTCAGGCGGTCAAGAGTCTCCTCAATCCACCGTTCTTGAGCGGATTCGCCAACTCATACATTCCCCCGATCATCCAAGCCGTCCACAGCGCGCAGACATACACCAGGGATAAGTCCGGGGAACTGACCTACCTCGGTGAGAACTTCAACTATGTGTCGCTCGCGACCCACGTGCAGAGCAACACGGTCCTCTTTCCACAACCGCCTGACGGTTTGGTCATCGCGGTGATTCAGATTGACTGTCAGTACATCGACGTTCATCACTCGCGATGGCTGGTCCTCTCGTCGTTCGCGCTCGACGCCTTCGGTCCCAGCGCATGCGGTCTGTACCAGCCGGTTGCTCTGCCGGGTGTGGCGTTTGGTCAGCTTCAGGAACTCAAGTGACGCGAGGCGTGGGGCGCCCCGCATCGGCGCTCTTGATTCGAGCGGTCAGCGCGGCCGTGGTGGCGAGGCGGGCAGCCGGTACCTGAGCTGGCCGTCATCGCCGACGACGGTCGCGGCGCCCGCCCGTTCGGCCAGCCAGCGGACGGCGCGGCCTGACACCTGATCGCCGAGACCGCTCAACTCCTTGGCGATCTCGGATGCGGACGCGGATCCGAGCTTGCCGATCGTCGCCAGAACGATATCGGGCGTGACCGAGGCAGGGGTCGCCCGCCCCTTTGGCCCCTTGCCCCGGCGCCGGCTCCTGGCATGCTTCGGCACCGGAGCCGCTGCGCGCCGCGTCGACCGTCGTGGCGCCGCTGCGTCCCCGGCCCGATCGATCAGAGCAAGGGCCTCTCGAATCTCCCGGCGGAGCGTCGCGTTGTCAGTTTTGAGCTCGGCAACCTGGTTGACGAGAGCCTCGATTCGAGAAGCGAGGCGTTCGGCTGCCTGGACGATCGGGGAATTGGCGCCCGAAGCCGGGTCTCTGTCGAGGGCGGCTGCGTCGGGCATGAAGCCTCCTGGAGGGGAGCGGTCTGATGCAGTCGCCGCGGCGAAACCGCAGCACCGCACTCGCAGGGTCATTGTCCGATACCGAACATCGGAGCCGCAATCGATCGGATTGCCGGACTGCAATCCAGAAGCGCAGCGTGTCGCGGCGGGCGGCATACGCCCGGTACCATGGCCTGGGGCCATAGCTCAGCTGGAAGAGCGCTTGCATGGCATGCAAGAGGTCGGGGGTTCGAGCCCCCCTGGCTCCACCAGGGCCCATGGGCCCTGTCGGACCGCCAGGTCGCGACCCGGCATCCCCCAACGGGACGAATTCACGGAAGATGCGTCCCCCAACGGGGTGAAAAACGGCGGCTTTGACCGCAGGCAATCATGCAAGTGGCTATGATCCGGACGCCTCACCCGATGTGAGGGCGGTTCAGGGCACCCTGCCAAAACCTGAGCCAGGGCGGCTTTCATCCATCACGGGAGGATCGCGTG
Source organism: Candidatus Dormiibacterota bacterium (assembly GCA_963777445.1). Lineage (GTDB taxonomy): Bacteria > Chloroflexota > Dormibacteria > Aeolococcales > Aeolococcaceae > Palsa-851. The sequence continues at coordinate 49,743 of CAVZQR010000007.1, forward strand.
TTGCGAGTCAACAAATTCACCATCGGCGGGATCGGATTGGGCATGCTGGGCCTGCTCACCGCTGCCGCGTGCGGGAGTACCAGCAACACTCCCTCGACGAACACCCTGGCGAGCTCCCAGGTCCTCCACTTCCCGGTCTTTCAGGACCCCGGAACGTGGGATCCCGGTGAGATGGACGCCGAGGTCGACACCGAGCTCATGCAGAACGTGTTCGACAACCTCTGGCGGTTCGACGACAAGCTGAACATCGTTCCGGACATCGCGACGGCGATTCCGACAGCGGCGAACGGCGGGATCTCGGCCGATGGCCTGACGTACACAATTCACCTGAACCCCGCAGCGAAATTCTCCAACGGAGATCCGGTCACGTCCAAGGACGTCCTGTACTCCTGGAACCGCGGCGCTGCCCTCCACGGCGCGTACTCCTCGATCCTGAGCGCGATTCAGGGTTACGGCGCGGTGCAGACCGCCGCAGGCAACCCGCCGTCCTCCGGCACCCCGACGACGTTCCAGGGGAACATCGAGAAGCAGCTTGCCGCCGGCAACTCCGCCTTCATGATGAGCGGGCTGACCGCCCCAGATGCTGAGACCGTCCAGGTCAAGCTCAGCAGCGCGTGCGGCTGGTGCCTCACCGCGTGGACACTCGAGGGCACAGTGGGCGCGATCGTCGATGAGAAGGTCATCAACGGCGCCGGTGTGGATCCCGTGAACTGGTGGCAGACCCCCGCCGACCTCGTCGGCACCGGTGCCTACATGCTCACCGCCTACACCCCAAAGCAGTCGATGACATTCTCGGCAGTGCCGAACTGGTGGGGTTCTCCGAAGCCCACCGTGAAGACGATCAACATCGACATCAAGGACCCGTCGACCGCGCCGACCACCGTGGACGCCTTCTTCCAGAAGGGCTACGACATCATCGGCTACGGCGGCGACAGCAACATCATCCCGCTGGCCAACATCCTCGCGATCCAGGCCAACTCGCGGGAGAAGCCGAACCTGCTGACCCAGCCGAAGGGGCGCACCACGTGGGTCAGCTTCAGCATCGGGTATCCGACCGGCGGACCCTTCCACGGGTGAGTCGGCGGCTGCTAAGGGCCTGCGCCTGGCCTTCGACCTGGCGGTCGACAAGACCGGCCTCGCCACAACTGTCTGCCACAACGTCACCTGCTCGGCGGCGACCGGCGGACTCATCACCACCGGGCTGATCGGCAACGGCGGTCCCAACACCGACCCCCTGGCCAAGTTCGACAAGACCCAGGCGAAGTCGCTGCTGACCCAGTACGACCCATCGGGATCGCTGACCAAGAACCTCACCTACTCGTACAACGCGGGCAGCCTCAACGAGAGCGTCGCGGCCTACCTGCAGAACGAGTGGCAGACCAACCTCGGCGTCCACGTCAACCTGAACGCGGTCTCCGATGCGTCGATCTTCATCAGCAACCGCCTCTCGGGCAAGTACCAGATGGATCGTGACGGATGGCAGTTCGACTACAACCATCCCCAGGACTGGTACGACAACCTCTGGGGTGTCTACGCCACGTCGGCGGGCGCCAACACGAGCGGATTCGACGACCCGACCTACGACAGCATCCTGAAGCAGGCTGACGCCCTGCCACTTTCCCAGGCGCTGCCGCTCTACAACCAACTCGCCGGGATCCTTCAGGCGGACGTCGTCTACATCCCGTTGTATTACTCGGTCGGTAACTTCCTGATCCAGTCGTACGTGAGCGGAGCCGGGTCCAACACCGCCTTCGATAACTACTGGAACGAGATCAAGATCCTCTCTCACTGAGAGGTTCTCGCTAAAACCGAATGAAAAGGCGCCCGGCACCGAGCCGGGCGCCTTTCGCCTTTCCCCTCGGACGGAGGAGCAGGAGATGCTGACCCGGGGAACCCTGATCTACATCGCGCAGCGATTGCTGTTGATCATCTTCACGCTGATCGCGGTGTCATTCCTGGTCTTCATCACCGTCCACAGCCTGCCGGGAAGCGCCTTCGAGAGCGAGCGCGTCCATGGCAAGGCGCTGCAGCTGGTCCTGCATCAGTACGGGCTCGACCGGCCGATCCTGGTGCAGTACTGGAGCTTCTTCATCAACGCGATCCAGGGCAACCTCGGTGTCTCATTCCAGATTCGAGGGCTGCCGATCACGCCGCTGGTCATGCGCGAGCTCAGTGTCAGCGCCGAGCTGGGTGGCACGGCACTCCTGATCACGATCGGCCTCGGAACCACATTCGGCGTTCTTGCGGCAATGCGCCAGAACAGCTGGGTCGACTACACGCTCACGTCGATCGCGGTGGTGGGCTACAGCGTGCCGAGCTTCGTCCTCGCCGGGCTCGGCGTGCTGATCTTCAGCTACTGGCTGCCCACCGTCACCAACGGCGCGATCTCGTATCCCGCGATCTGGACGGGCACGTACGGGACGCTGGTCGAGTTGTCGCTGCCCGCGATCATCCTCGGCTTCTACACCTCGGGCCAGGTCACCAGGATCACCCGAGCCGCCATGCTCGAGGTGCTCCAGCAGGACTACATCCGGACCGCGAGGGCCAAGGGGCTCAAGAGCCGCGTCGTCACGGTGCGGCACGCGCTGCGCAACGCTCTCATCCCGGTGATCAGCATCCTCGGACCGCTGGTCATCAGCATCATCACCGGCAGCGTCATCATCGAGAATATCTTCGGCATCCCGGGCTTGGGCAAGGAGTTCGTGGAGAGCATCCTGGGAGCCGACTACAACGTCACCGTGGCCGTGTTCACCGTCTATGCACTCCTGATCGGCATCGCCAACCTCGTCGTCGACCTGCTGTACACCGTTGTTGATCCAAGGATTCGATACTGATGGCCACCGTAGCGACCCCAATCCTCGAGGAATACGCGGGCGGCACCATCGCCCGGGCACAGGTCGGGCTCTGGCGTGACGGCTTCCGCCGCCTGCGCCGCAACCGCCTTGCCCTGGCAGCGCTCGTCTACCTGACCATCCTGTTCCTGATCGCGATCGTCGCCGTCTTCTGGACGCCCTACAACCCCGCGACCATCCTGCCGAACACGCTGACGTTCCTCGGGCCGTCCGCGGCGCATCCACTCGGCACCGACGACCTCGGCCGCGATCTGCTGAGCCGGATGATGCAGGGAGCGCAGATCTCCCTCATCGTCGGCGTCGGAACGTCGGCGATCGTCCTGACCGTCGGGGTCGTCGTCGGCCTGATCGCCGGCTACTTCCGGGGCTGGATCGACAACGTCATCAGCGTGTTCATCAACATCTTCTACGGGATCCCCGGCATCCTGGTCGCGATCATCCTGTACCTGGTCCTGGGACGCGGGCTCGGCAACATCATGATCGCCATCTCCGCGACGGCCTGGATGGACATGGCCCGGCTGGTACGAGGTCAGGCGTTCAGCATCCGGGAGCGGGAATACATCGAGGCGGCTCGGGCGAGCGGCGCCAGGTCGGGCAAGATCCTCTTCGGGCACATCCTGCCGAACTCGCTCGGACCGATCATCGTGCAGGCGACGTTCGTCATCCCGATCGCCATCCTCACCGAGGCGTTCCTCAGCTATCTCGGCCTTGGCATCCCGAGCCCCCTCGCGTCCTGGGGATCGATCGCATCCGAGGGGTATGCTGCACTCCCCTTGGAGCCATTCATGATGCTCTGGCCGGCGATTGCGCTCTCGCTCACCCTGCTCGCCTTCAACTTCCTTGGTGACGGCCTCCGAGACGCCTTCGACCCACGACAGCGTCGGTGACGGATCCAATCCTCGAGGTCCGCAACCTCAGTACCCACTTCTTCACCGACGATGGCGAGGTCAAAGCCGTTCGCGGGGTCAGCTTCGGCGTGGCCCCGGGCGAGACGCTCGGCATCGTCGGCGAGTCGGGCTGTGGGAAGAGCGTCACCGCCATGTCGGTGCTCGGCCTGGTGCAGCGGCCGGGAAAAGTGGTCAGTGGCGAGATCATGTTCAAGGGCCGCGATCTCCTGAAGGTGACCCGGGAAGAGCTGCGCAACATCCGCGGACGCGACATCGCGATGATCTTCCAGGACCCGCTCAGCTCGCTGAACCCGGTGCTCCGTGTTGGATATCAGATCGACGAGGCGATGTACGCCCACGACAAGATCGCGTCCAGCGACGTCGAGCGCCGCGGTATCGATCTGCTCAAGCAGGTGCGCGTGTCCGACGCGGAGCGACGCATCAACGACTTCCCCCACCAGTTCAGTGGCGGGATGCGCCAGCGCGCCATGATCGCGATGGGACTCTCCAACAAGCCGGATCTGCTCATCGCCGACGAGCCAACCACCGCGCTCGACGTCACCGTGCAGGCGCAGATCCTCGAGCTGCTGCGCGACCTCAACGAGCAGACCGGCGCGGCGATCATCCTCATCACCCACAACCTCGGTGTTGTTGCCGGCCTCTGCAAGCGCGTGCTCGTCATGTACGCGGGCGAGATCGTCGAGGAGGGAACCGTCGAGCAGATCTTCGAATCGCCGCAGCATCCATACACGTGGTCGCTGCTGCGGTCGGTGCCCCGGATCGATGCCAACCGCGGACATCGCCTGCTCTCCATCGAGGGCCTGCCACCGGACCTCATCGACCTGCCTCAGGGTTGCAAGTTCAACCCGCGCTGCCCCTTCCGTGTGGAGCGGTGCTTCTCGGAATCGCCGCCCATCGAGCAGGTCGCGCCGGCCCAGCACGCGGCGTGCTGGGTCACGATGGAGCGCGCCTACGCGGAGATGGGCGCCGGAACCATCACGGACACGAGCCCCGGCGCGGCGAGTGGCATCCACCCGGCCGGGCGTTCGCTCCCATCTGCCGAGCTGCCCGCTGCCGTCGCGGAGCCGGTCGGTGACTGACACCGTGGTGGAACCCGCACCGAGGGTCACGCCGTCCGTCGAACCGCTCCTCCGCGTGGTCAACGTGGTGAAGCATTTCGGCGCAGGAGTCGGCGCGTCGGTCAAGGCGGTGGACGGCGTGAGCTTCGACGTCCTCCCAGGCGAGACCGTCGGCCTGGTGGGCGAGTCGGGCTGTGGCAAGTCGACACTCGGCCGCCTCATCACTCAACTCATCCCGGTCACCTCGGGCGAGGTGTACCTCGACGGTGTCGACATCACCAGGCTGCGTGGCGAGAAGCTGCGCCAGCAGCGCAAGCAGCTGCAGATGATCTTTCAGGACCCGTATGCGTCACTTGATCCGCGCATGACGGTCGGTGACATCATCGCCGAGCCCCTGGTCAACTTCAAGATGATCAGCGGACGCGCGAAGGACGCGCGCGTGCAGGAGCTGCTGCGCACCGTGGGGCTCAACCCCTATTTCAACAACCGCTATCCGCACGAGTTCAGCGGTGGTCAGCGGCAGCGCATCGGGATCGCGCGCGCCCTGGCGCTCAACCCCAAGCTGATCATCTGCGACGAGCCGGTATCGGCGCTCGACGTGTCCATCCAGGCGCAGATCATCAACCTGCTCGAGGACCTGCAACGGGAATTCGCGCTCACGTATCTCTTTATCGCGCATGACCTTTCCGTGGTCCGGCACATCAGCAACCGGGTCATGGTCATGTACCTCGGTAAGATCTGCGAGGTGGCGCCGAGTGAGGACCTCTACACCTCACAGGAGCATCCGTACACGCGCGCACTCCTCTCCTCCATCCCGGTTCCGGATCCGCGGATCGAGTTGAGGCGCCGGCTGGTCGAGCTGTCGGGTGAGATCCCATCGCCGCTCAATCCACCGTCGGGCTGTCGCTTTCACACGCGCTGCCCGATCGCGCAGGTCCCCGGGGTGTGCGCAGATGTCGAACCGCAACTCGAGCTCAAGGGTGACGGCCATCTCGCCGCGTGTCACTTCTCCGAGCAGGTGCGCACCAAGATCCCCGTCACCACCTGACCGATTCGACCGGCGCGCGCATTCGAACGGTCGAAATTCTTCGCGGGCTAGCGACTCCCCCGTCACAGCCTCGCAACCCCCGATCGCCACACTCGACCCGGTGAGCGCGAGACGGGTCATGCACCGTTCCGTGGACAGCTCGGCGGGGGGACGGTACGCACCGGCCACATCGCCTCGGTCCACCTCCGCGCTTCGGCGCGAACTGACGCAGCTCATCGATGGGGGTTGCATCGTCGCCGCCGTGCAGCCCATCGTCAGGCTCTACGACGGCACGAGCATCGGCTACGAAGCGCTCGCCCGATTCCCTCCGACGGAGCACTTCACGACCCCTGACGAGCTCTTCGGAGCCGCCGCATCGCTCGATGTGAAGGCGGCTGTCGACATCGCCTGCATCCGCGCCGCGCTCCGCGAAGCACCGAACATCGGCGACACCGACCTGTTCGTCAACGTGCTGATCCGCACCCTGATGGACGAAGGCGGCATGCGCGCCCTGCATGCGGCGGTGGACGACGCCCGCCTCGACCCGGATTCGATCGTGCTCGAGTTCAGCGAACGCGACCCGGTGCCGGACCTCGACCACCTGCAGCGCATTGCCGCAGACCTCCGGTCCCACGGATACCGCATCGCGGTGGACGACGCCGGCGCCGGTCACGCGAGCATGCGGGTCATCGCCGAGCTCAGGCCGGAGTTCATCAAGGTCGATCGGTCGCTCATCCATGCGGTTGACACGGACCGCGCCCGCCGGGCGCTGGTGGTGTCGCTCCTCTCGTTCGGTGGGCACATCGGGGCGCGGCTGATCGCCGAAGGAATCGAGACCCAGTCCGAGGAGGACGTCCTCCAGTCGCTGGGCGTCCAGTTCGGCCAGGGCTGGCACCTCGGGCGACCGGTCCTTGCCCAGCCTGTCGAGGGGCACGGCGACGTCGAGGTGGTCATCCCGGGGTGGTTCGCTCAGCGATCCGTCTCCCGCGTCCGATCGGCCCCGGAGGGACCGCTGCTCCACCTCGCACAGCCTGCCGTTCTGCCCTCGGTGCAGCCCCGGCCCGCACGGCTGCGCAGCGGCCTTCCGCGGGCGCTCAGCGACGCGGCCCTCGCCCTGCAGACCGAGCACGACCCGATGCGCATCCTCGGGGTGATGGCCGAGCAGCTGGCTCGCGTGGTCCCGGTCACGGAGATGGCGATCTTCATGGCCGACTACGAGACCCATCGATTCAACCCGGTGCTGGCCACCGGGCCGGATGCCGCCGAGATCCTCGCCGACGCCTTCTCGCTCGATGCCGGAATCACCGGGTGGGCATTCGCCAAAGGTATCCCCGAGAACGTCGACGACACCGCTGATCACCCACTCGCTCGACAGGTTCCAGGCACGCCCGTTGTGCACGAGTCCCTCCTGCTCATCCCGCTCGTGGCCGCCGAGCGGAAGCTCGGGATCATCAACTGCTGGCGGGTCGGGATCGCGCAATTCAGCGCGCGCGAGCTCGAGGCCGGTTCGCTCTTCGCGCACATCGCCGCAGCCGCGTGGCGCAACGCGCAGCTCTACACCGAGCTGCTGAGCGCTGCCATGACCGATCCCCTCACGGGGCTGTACAACAGCCGCTGGCTCCGGGACACCGCCCACCGCGAGCTGGTTCGCGGCGCACGCGACCACAAGCCGTTCTCACTGCTGCTCATCGACCTGGATCACTTCAAGACCGTGAACGACAACGGCGGCCATGCCGCCGGCGACCTGGTGCTGCAGCGGATCGCCGCCCGGCTGCGCGCCAGCGTGCGCGGTGCCGACGCCGTGGTTCGCCTCGGTGGCGAGGAGTTTGTCGTTCTGCTCCATGGCTGCGATGGCGACGGAGCGGTGACGGTGGCGGAGGCCGTACGGGAGGCGATCTCCCAGCTCGCGCTGCCTGAAGCCGCGCACCTGGAGCGGTTGACGGCCTCCATCGGGGCCGCGTCTTACCCGGAGCACGGTGACCACCTCGATGAGCTGCTCGCCGCCGCGGACCGCGCCATGTACGCCGCCAAGCATGGGGGGCGGAACCGGGTTCACCGAGCGCCGGCGCACCTGGAGGTCGCGAACCCGAGACGCGCCGGCTGACTCCGACGTCCCGACGCCTCCTCCTAAGATGGGTCAGACAACCTGAGGGCGGCCTTCGGAGGAGTCATGAGCGACAGCGATCCTCGTCCACGGATTCTCTATACCGCTGAGGCGACCGTCACAGGCGGACGCCGAGGTCATGGCGTGACCTCCGACGGCGTCGTCGAGGTCGACTTCACCTCGCCCAAGGAATTGGGCGGCGACGGCGCCCGGGGCACCAATCCCGAACAGCTCTTCGCGCTCGGGTTCGGAGCATGCTGGGAGAACGCGATGCTCGGCATCGCCCGCCGAAAGGGCCTCGACGTCGAGGACGCCACAGTGACCGCCCGGGTCGGCATCGGCCGCATCGAGTCCGGTCGCCTGGGCCTGGCAGTGGAATTGCTGATCACGCTTCCCTCGCTGCCCGATCGTGCGGCGGCGCAGGCCCTGATCGACGAGGCGGAGCAGCGCTGTCCGTATTCGAATGCCGTTCGTGGGAATGTCGAGGTGACCCTGACGCTGCTCTGAGCGAGGGACCCGCCCGCGCAGAGGGGGCGGTCGGCTAACGTCGGGGCATGAAGCGTCTGTGGGCGCCCTGGCGCATGGCCTACGTCTCGAGTTCTCCTGGGGTGTCCGGCAACGAATGCTTCCTCTGCGCGGCCGCGAGCGGCGCCGGCGACCAGTCCCTCGTGGTCGGCCGCGGCAGGCTGGCCTGCATCCTCATGAACCGCTTTCCTTACACCAGTGGCCATCTCATGGCAGCCCCTGTCCGCCATACCCCGGATGTGCTCTCGATGACCGCAGATGAGGGGGCGGCGATATTTGCCGCCATCCAGCGCGCGATCCAGTTGCTCACCGATGCGATGCACCCCGACGGCTTCAATATCGGCGTCAACCAGGGAAGCGCAGCGGGCGCGAGCGCCGAGCACGTCCACGTCCATGTGGTGCCGCGCTGGGCCGGAGACACCAACTTCATGCCGGTGCTCGGCGACGTCAAGGTGCTCCCCCAGGATCTCGAGACCACGGCCGCGAATCTGCGCGAGGCCTTCACTCGCCTCGGACCGCTATAGTCGTTCGGAGATGGGTTCCGTAATCAAGAAGCGGCGCAAGAAGATGCGCAAGCACAAGCATAAGAAGATGCTCAAGAAGACGAGGTGGGCGCGCCGCACGTAGTCGCGACGCTGTCTCCTCTCCTTCGCCGTGCGCCGGTCGTCTGTTGTGGAACGTGCGAACACGCACGTCCGCGCATTGGAATCGGTCGCTGAGCGCCCTCGAGCGCATGCCGAAGCGGCGCTGCGAGAGTCCTGGGTCCGGCGAGCGCTGACGAACCGTCAGGCGCGAGCGTACGAGTGCAGCCCTGCGATCCAGAGGTTGACGGCGTAGAGCGTGAAGAGGATCGCCGCGAACCCGAAGACGGTGATGATCGCCGCTCGCTTCTCCTTCCATCCGTAGGTCACGCGGGCGTGGAGATAGATCGCGAAGATGACCCACGTGATGAAGGCGAACGTCTCCTTCGGATCCCAGCCCCAGTAGCGACCCCAGGCGTGCTCGCCCCAGATGGCCCCGCAGATGACCCCGAACGTCCAGATCGGGAAGCCGATCATCACGAAGCGGTAGCTCCAGCCGTCCAGCAGGCCCGCCCCGGGAAGTCCGCGCTGTAGCCAGGATGCCACCGGGTGTTTGCCGACGCCCCCGGCGAATCCTCCGGTGGCGCCGCCGCCGCCGCCCATGGTCATGGTCGCGACACCGCCGCTGCTGACGCTTGCCGGCACGGCCGCCGGTGCCACCGCGAGCAGCCTGTTGTCGGCCCAGCGCCGCGCCAGGTAGGCCATCCCGAAGAAGAAGGAGAAGCTCAGGACCGCGGAAGAGGTGGCCATGGAGGTCACGTGGATGGTCAGCCAGTAGCTGTGCAGGGCGGGGACGAGCTGCCCGGGCGGCACGTAGAGCATGTAGGCCACACCCATCAAGGCAACCGTGACGATCATCGCCGGCAGTCCGATGAGACGCATCCGGGCTCGGACCATGAGCACGACGCACACCGTGACCACAACGAAGGCGATCCCGGTCGAGTACTCGTACATGTTGCCGAGCGGCCAGTGGCCGGCCTCAAGCGCACGAGTGAAGATCGACGCGAAGTGAAGGGGCCAGCCGACCAGCACCAGGCCCATGCCGATATCGCCGAGGATCCGCTTGCGGAAGGCCAGGTGGAGCACGAACGCGACCACCGCGAGCGTGTACGCGGCGACCGCTATCCCGAAGAGAACCAGGGACGCCGGAGTGCTCGACATGCCTGCGGGCGAGTATAGCCATCGGTAACCTGCCGGGCGCCGTCGCCGGCCTCAGCCCGAAGCGCAATCCCGGCTGTAAAGGATTGGACGCGAGCCACCCGTTTCAGCGGCGCCTCCTTACCATGGGGGCAATGTCCCGGCCGCGCGTTCTGCTCGCCGACGACGACCCGCGCGTGCTGTCGGTCGTCTCCCGCTACCTCGACCTCGAAGGCTACGAGATGTCGACCGTTTCAGATGGCGAGGCTGCCGTCAGGATCGCCGCGGCCGATCGTCCCGACCTGATCATCCTTGACATCATGATGCCCGGCATCGACGGCATCGAGGCCTGCCGGCGGATCAGGGCGAACGCGGCGACCGCGCAGACCCCGGTGCTCATGTTCAGCGCCCTGTCCGAAGAGGCCGAAGCGGCCCGTCTGGCCGGGGCGGACGGCATGCTCCCCAAGCCGTTCAACCTCCCGGCGCTCGCCGAGGCGGTCAAGACGTTCTTCGCGACGCGGACTGCCTCGTAGGCGCTGGGAGCGCCAGCCCTATACTGCAAAACGCCTCGGCGTGACCACGGTCTCGGGGCGGTAGCTCAGCTGGGAGAGCGCTGCCCTCGCACGGCAGAGGTCGGGGGTTCGAGTCCCCCCGCTCCACCACCGGCCTTCCAGGGCCATTTTTGAATTCGATTCTTAGCGTGGACGCACGCCGTCTCTCCGGGTCGCCCGTTGCCTTTTTGTGCAAAGGGCAGCGGTGACTCGGTACCATAACCGCGATCTTGAAAAAAGACGGTCACTTGGAGCCACCCGCCGGTTCCGGAACTGCGGCGGCGTATATGCGTCCGACCCCGTCGCGCCGTCACGGACCGGGCGCCCCCGCCGGCGGACGCACCGACGCCGCCGCGTTGCTGCCCGGGCAACGGCCCACGGTCACGGACGCCGTCGAGGCGATGCTCCGGCGCCACGCACTCGACTGGTCGCCGACGACGCTTCGCAACTGCCGGCACTACCTGATCAATCCTTCGTGCCGGTTCACGCTCTGGCGGGACGAGGTCGGCATCCGCGACCTCGAGGACCTCACGGTCGAACGCCTCGAGGGGTTCCTCGCGGATCTGGCCAGCGTGCTCAGTGGAGCGTCCGTGGCCAAGTACCGGACCTATCTCCGCGCGCTGGCGCGGTTCTGCGCGGGCACACCCGGATACGAGGCGATCGGGCTCTCCGGCATCGAACGCATCCCGAGGCCCCGCCAGGCGAAGTACAAGAGGCCGGAGGCGCTCAGTCCGGTGGACGTCCAGCGCGTGCTCGACGCCTGCGAAAGTACCCGCGACCGGCTCATCGTCGAGACCCTGCTCGCGACCGGCGTACGTGTTAGCGAGCTCGTGGCGCTCCGGGTCGATGACCTCCACATACGGGATCGACCGCCGTTCGTGGTGGTGCAGCGAACCGCCCACAGCCCCGACCTCACCAAGAACGGCCGGGATCGAACCGTGCCGCTGCTCTCCGCGCATGGCGGCGGCGCATCGGAAGCGACCAGCCTTGCCCGGCGGCTCGAGCGGTACATCGCCACCGAGCGCGACCCAAAGCGGACGAGCCCGTCTCGCGAGGTCTTCCTGAGCATCACCCAGAAGGTTGGCCCTGGGGCGCTGCCGCTCACCGTCACGGGCGTACAGCAGCTGATGCAACGCCTCAGCGAGCGCAGCGGCGTCTATGTCCACGCTCACAAGCTGCGCCACACCTTCGCCACCCGCGCTGTCGACATTGGGACGCCGATCTTTCACTTGCAGCAGTTTCTCGGCCACCAGAGCATCGAGATGGTTCGGCGCTACTACACGGCGGATCAACGTGCTGCGCTCCAGTCTTACGCGAGACTCGTCGCCTCGTCGCCGCTGTAGCGCGCCACCGCGTGCTGGCATCGAACCACAAGGATTGGCGCGCGTCTCATGAGAAGTCTCGAACACGCGGATTGCCGCCCTGTCGCTCATTGGTCGCCCACTGATCGCTCGATAGATACAGGCTCGACTGAGACAGGCTGTACGAGCGAACTCTCGTACCGTCCAGCCGCGTGCCACCACGGCAGCGCGCAGCGCACATCCATCAAATCGTCCCGAGGCCGGATCCCAGAGAGACACCGTCGACTCAGCCGCAGACATGTTCTGAGCATGCCAGGTTTTTGCTCACAGAATGCTTACATTTTAGCTTTGACGATCGCTGCACATGTCAGTTCAAATGCCGTTGAGGAGCGGCGCCTCGGCATTTCGATGGATCACCAGACGGTCCAATCGCAGTTGCGGCAGCTCGTCCTCCGTCGGACGATCAAGGTCGGGCGCGTCTCGGTGGTTCGACAAGCAGTGCTGCGCGACTGGCCGCAACAGCCGATCATTGATTCGATAGACGGCATCGACCCAGAGAATGGTGGAGGAGGGATCGCTCGAGCCGCTACCTTGCAGCGCGGAGTGCCAGTGGCGAAGCGCCCGGAGTGCCACCACGACGCCCTCGTGTTTGTACCAGCAGCTGGGGAAGCGTCCGAGAGAGCGAATGCGCGCGCCATCCAGTTGACCCAGTCCAGGAGTGACATGAAGTCCTCGCTCGACTGCGCGTTCTCTGCGATGCCGCTGCTCACGGACGCGGGAGTCCGCAGCGTGCTGAGGGTCGTCCAGGCGGTACCGTAGGTCTGCTACCTCTCCGGCGACGGACGCAAGGCCCACGTCTAGCTGTGCGGCCCATTTGGTGAGCCGCGATCCGTCCGGCTGTGCTGGTGCTTTTGGGCCTCACGGCGCGAGCCCCGGACCGATGTTGGGCGTGAGCGCCTCTGCCTCGAGAAGCGCGTGGTAGGGGTCGAGGAGCGCCTTCGCGGCCTCGAAGTCGCCCGGTTTGATGCCTCGGGGCAGCGGCGCCTGGTCGGCGCCGTCGGGTCGCGGGCCGCGGGTGTCACTGATGAGCTGCTCCAGTCGTGCCCTCATCCGCCGCTGTCTCGCCGCAGCCAGTGATCCAGCCCCGTACCTGGGGTGTGCTCGGACCAACGATCGATCTCCAGAGCGGCCTCGATCCGGGTTGTGTGCTCGCCAGGTTCGGGAGCGCCGAGGTCAGCAAGCGCGGCGCGCTGGGCTTCCGTCGCGGGCGCGTAGACGTCAGGCGCTGAGACGGTGTGGTCCCGGTCGGCCTCGCGATACCGCTCCGGGTAGTCGAGTGCCAACTCCTTCTGCAGCGAGCGCTCCCAGGAATGCACGATCCGCTCGTCGGCGGGCTGCATCGGTGCCGGTGCGTGGCTGACGCCGAGGCGGTCACGCTCGGGCGGCCGGGCAACGGCGAAGTAGTGGGTTGCGTCGGTGCCGCGCGACATCGCCGTGTACGTCCACTCCCGGGTGGCGCCGTCCGAACCCACCACGAGCGCGACGTCGGCGGTCATCCCCTGGGCCTTGTGCACGGTCATCGCGTAGCCGCGATCGATGGCGTCGTACCGCGTGGTGTCGATGAACACCTGGCGATGATCGCCGCGCTCCAGCGTGAGCGTCTGCAGCTCGACGTCCACCGCGGTGACCGTGGCGCGGGTGCCGTTGCTCACGCCGTTGGCGCGGTCGTTGCTCAGGCAGAGGACCCGGTCACCGGCCTGGTACTCCTTGCCGTTTATGGTCAGCTCGGGGCCGTGCACGCGCTCGGCCTCGACCGCCCTGGACCGGGCGAGCTCGTTGAGCGCGGCGACCTCGTCGCGGCGCTGGGCCAGGATCACGGCATCGACGCCCCGGTCCTCGAGCCGCGCATGCTCGGCGACCACCTCGGCGCGCCGTTCGGGCACCGAGGCGGCGACGTGGATGCGGCCGTGGCTTAGATACAGCTCGTAGGCTGCACGCGCCTCGCCGTCGCGTACCAGCTGGAGGGCTGCTCGCTCCCAGGGCTCCTTCTGGCGCACGTTCTCGGTGACCAGCACCCTGCCGACGTGCTCACCCAGGGTGCGCATCGGCGCCCCCGCGCCAATTGGCTGGAGCTGTGAGGGGTCACCGACCACGACCAGCTTGGCGTTGTCCCGTGCCGCGAGTGAGACCAGCTCGGCAAGCTCGCGGTCGCCGATCATGCCCGCCTCGTCGACAACGAGCACGCCGCCGGGTGGCAGGTGGTCGACCTGCAGCTCGTGGAGCATCCCGGTTACCGTCCACGTGGGGATGTCCGCGCCCATCTCGAGCACGTCTGCCGCCCTGCCCGCCAGCGCGCAGCCGACGACCTGGATGCCGGTGGCCTCGAACGCCTCTCGACATACGTCGAGGGCGAAGGTCTTGCCAACCCCTGCGGCACCCTCGACGACCACCACGCCGGCGGGGCTCTGGCAGACGGTCATGACCATCGATCGCTGGTCGGCGGTGAGGGTGGGCCGCGCGGCGATGGCTGCCTCGGTCTCCCGACCATCGGCGACACCGACGCATGCTGCCGATCGCTGCCGCGCGGTGGCGATCATGCCCCGCTCGATGGCGAGCATCTCCGGCGTGGTGTACCGCAGCTCGTGACCGGTGTCGACCCATCGGGTGATCGCGTCGGCGTCGTGTTCTCCCTCGCGCCGGTGCGGCACAAGCGGTTGCACCGCCTCGCGGTCGGCGAGGACCGCGTCGGCGGTGGCCTCGAGCTGAGCCCGGCTCATCCCCAGCGGCGCGTGTGCGGCCACGCTGCGGATGACGTCGCGACGGGTGAAGGTCGCGTACTGGGCGGTGAGCCCGCGCTCGCCGAGCAGTTCAGTGCTGCGCTCCACGTCAAGCCAGCGGGGCTGCAGTGCCGCGGGCTCGCGTGCCAGCAGGGTGTGGATGCTCGTGGCATCGAGCCCGACGCCTGCGGCGCGCTCCCGCCACTGGGCGAAGAGGTTCTCGGTAGGGGCGACCTCGTGCTTGCTCTCGCGCGTCGACACCACCGCGAGCTTGTGCCCGTACGGGAAGTCGATGCCCAGCTGGCGCTCGAGCGCCTCGATCTGCTGGGTGCGCTGGGAGAACTCGCGGCGCTGCCCGTCGGTGACGCCGACGATGGAGAAGCAGCCCTTGCCGTCCACCACCGTGGAGATGCCCAGCTCGCGCACCAGACGGTCGCGCCACTCAGCCTGAGCGATGGCACCCGCAGCCGCCGCGTGCTGGTACAGGGCCTCGCTGTACAGCTGGCTCCAGCTCCCGTCGGGCCGTTGCACCCATGTCGGAACCGTCACGTGCGTGTGCAGCTGCGGGTCGACCGTGACCCTGCCGGTGCCCGGATCGGTGACCGGCCGTGCCGTGCGATGCACGAACTCGGGCATGACCAGCTTGGCACGCACCGCCTCGGTGGTCCTGGTCTTCGCGTTGTACTGGCGGGCCCAACCGGCGTTGGCCTGGAGATAGTCGGCGGCTGCCTGGACTCCCTCGCTATGGATGCGCAGGATCGTTTCGCGCGTGCGCTCGTCGCCGAGCACGTAGAGGATGCTTACGTCCTTCGGTGCGGACACCGCGACGTCGAACGCGACGACCGACTGCGTCCGCCAGTGTTTGCCGAGGTCCTCACCCCTGCGTGGATGTGTGCCGGCGAGCACCGCTGAGAAGTCGGTGTCGATCACCTCACCGCGCAGTCCGAGCGCCTCGGCACCGGCGCCATTCCACCGTCCCGGCGACTCACCCGAGCTGTGTAGTACTCGATCTGCTGGTGTGCAATCGCCTCGCGGAGATACCGTACCGCCTGCTCGACGCTGGTGAGCTTACCGATGGAGATCATCGCAGGAGTTCGTGTTCCACGAGCTCCAGCGTAGGGGCGAAATGCCTACAGAGCGCTTACATTTTCGTCCTGCAACACCCATCGTCAGCCCGGGTGAAACTGTCTGCCAGATAGAGCCATGGCGGTGCGCGGCGGAGATGATGCACATGGTGCGGGCGACGGTGTCGGGTGAAGGTGAGGCGCGAGGGGATGACTATGTGATGGCGGTGGAGATGGCGATGCCGGCGACGAGTCACTCGTGCCAGGTTTGGATCTCGAGGCGGCTAGACGAAGGTGAGGTGGAGTTGCCAGATGCAGGGGGCCGCCGCGGTCACGGTCCACACCCCGATAGGGAGATGGACGTATCCATCGGTGAGCGGCACGACGAGCCTAGTCGTCTGGTTGGTCAACGTGAAACCGGTGTCCGGGGGTTGGAACACGTTGTGCCAGCAGTTACCGGCGATGACGTAGCTGTACGTGTGCGCGATCGTTGTCTCAATGAGCCCCGATCCGTCTTGACCACTATTGGTATCGAGTATCTGCGTCGGCGTGACATAGGACGCCGCGTAGTGGGGCGGTCCACACGCAGCGACGGTCAGCCCGCCATCCCGATAGCAAGGCGCGTTACTACGGCCAGGACGCGCGCCGCGGGCGGCGGCGAAGCCGTCACAGGCGAGGATCCACGGGCTCACTCTCCATCGCCAGAACAGCGAAGACGCACTCGTCGGACTCGATACAGCCCCTCGTGACGGACGAAGCGCTCGATGGCTTCGATCCCCAGGGCGAATTCACGCAGCGCCAGGGATCGTTTCAAGCCCAGGGACCGCTCCCGAAGGCGGGAAAGGTTGGGCGGCAGCGAGTACTCAGGCCCAGAGACCATTCGCAGGTATTCGGGACCCCTGCACTTCACCGCCGGCTGCACCATCCCTCGCTTGCCCCGCGCCAGAAAGTCCATCGGCTTGATGACCATGCCCTCGCCACCGGCAGAAGTGAGCGTCTCCCACCATTGGACCGCTCCGGCCTCGCTCGCAGGATCGGTGAGGTCCACAGCCATGTTGGCCGTGGCGACCACGAGTGTGTCTTCGTCCGAGGTCATTCGAGCGAGCGTCCTCATGTGCCAGGCGTGGTCTTTGTCGATGTGGACCGCGCCCTCACTTGCGAGCACGTGGAACGGCGCGATCCGTAGGTCGTCAACCGAATTCACCTCCCAGCAGTAGTGGCGGTAGGCGCTGCGATATCCCTCGATGAGAGCGCCGCGGGCTCGGGTGCGCGCGAGCAGATCTCCGACATCGACCCCGCGATCGCGCGTCGACTCGAGAGCCTGGATCGCCACTGCGAAGGACTGCTCTGCCGCTGATCCGACCGCTGCGTACTGGGTCAGGAGCAACTCGCCGGCCTTTGCGGACCAGGGCATCAGCTCCATGTCGAGGAGGATCCAGTCGGTCGTCAACTCCTCCCACAGACCTGCACGCGTGATCCCGTGTCGGAGCCGCATCAGGACCTCGCGCTCGATAGCTTCATCCCCGAAGAATCGGCGGCCGGTGCGGGTGTAGACGATCCCGCCAACGTCGCTCGCAATGCGGAACCGGCGTTCGATAGCCTCGGGGTCGCGCCCCACCACTGCGATCGCTCGCGATCCCATGTGCTTCTCTTCGCAGATGAGCTTGGTGATCCCAGCGCTGCGGTAGGCGTCGAAGGCTTCGGTTGGGTATTCGAGGAGGACTTCGCGAGTCGTGGTTGCCGGCGGTGACATGGTCGGTGGCAAGTAGATGAGCCAGCGCGGGATCGACGCGCGAATCGGCTCATGACTTCGAGGGCGGCAGCCGCGTGGTCCTCGCCGACAGTGACGTTGCCGGCAAGACGGGTTTCTACGGCGCGGCGTCCGAGCACATCGGTGATGTCGAGGAGGAGTTCGTCGCGTTGCGCGGCCGCCGTCTTTTCGGCGATGAGCGGACGAGCAGGCTCGTAGTACATCCGCCTGCAGGGACGGAGACCAATTCCTTCTCCGGATAGCGGAGCGCGGTCAACTTGCCGCCAAAAACACAGCCCGTGTCGAGACAGATGGTGTTGTTGAGCCACTCTGCTTCGGGGACCGGCGTATGGCCATATACCACCATCGCCTTCCCACGATAGTCGCTGGCCCAGTTGTATCGAACCGGCAGACCAAACTCGTCAGTTTCGCCCGTGGTCTCGCCAAAGAGCGCAAAACTCCGGACGCGACCCGAGGCCCGACCTTGCAGCTTCTCGTTCATACCTGCATGCGCGACGACGAGGTTGCCATCGTCAAGCACGAGGTGGCTGATCAGACCGTCAACGAAGGCGACCACCTCACGCTGAACTCCGGGGGCTCGGCCTCGAACTGTTCGAGCGATTCGGCTAAACCATGACTGACCTTCACCTGGCGACCCTGAAATGCCTTCATGAGCTTCACGTCGTGGTTGCCTGGAACACATAGTCCGGAGCCGGCGCGGACCATGGCCATCACGGTGCGCAGTACTGCTGGCGTCGCGGGCCCCCGGTCGACGAGATCGCCGAGGAAGACTGCGCGCCGTCCGTCGGGGTGGACATATGCCTCGTTCGTCTTCATGTAGCCGAGGACTCCAAGCAGCTCGATCAGCTCGTCGTGGCAGCCGTGAATATCACCGACCATGTCGAAGGGACCGAGCTCATCCGCCGATCCGTCCAGAGGCGTTGGCGTTCGATAGTGACGGCATCAACGTCTTCCTGGGATCGGAGGGTGTGGATGTAGCGGAATCCCTCCTTCTGGAGGTCCCGGATTGAGCGGCGTAACTGGTTCGCCTGGTTGTGGATGACGTGCGGTGACATGTTGCGGTCCGTGCGCTCGCGCAGACGCTCCTGAGCACGCCTTCGGGAAGGTCGAATCGATCGCAACCGCTAGCACGTCGTTGTCCTTGGCGAGCGCTAGGAGCGGCTTGCGTGCATCACGCTGGACGTTGGTCGCGTCGATGACGGCGAGGCGGCGGAGCGCCAGGCGCGTCGACGCTATGGTCTGCAGGAGGCCGAAGGCTTCCTTGTTGACATCAAGCGCGTTCTCGTCGTCGGCGACCAGGGC
>CAVZQR010000008.1:0-163848 GCA_963777445.1 Candidatus Dormiibacterota bacterium
CTACCGGACACCGGATCGTACACGGCTGCGGATAGCGCGCCACCCAACCATGGCCGATATGACGTGCGCACTCGCGTAGACGTGCGCGGTGCACGCACCGAGGTTGCTGCGAGCGCTGCGTGAATCGGTAGGGCCGCTGCGGCGAGGTGTCGCCAACCACGCGACGGGAAGTGCCGCGAATAATGCAGACGCCACCGTGAAGCTTCGACGCACCGATTCGACTCTAGAAGCGAACTCCGCAGGGTGACACGCCGCCGTCACATAGATCACCGAGTCGCGACATCCACCTTGTGGTCGCCTGACCACTGTCCCGGCGTCCCGCACCGGCGATGGCGTATATATTGGCTCACCGGACAGCCGGTAGATCGCCCACTTCAGGAGAGCCCCGATGACCGACCTCCGCGGCTGGAAGCCCGTCTCGCTCGCCGATGACGACGAAGAAGAGGGTGACGAAGAGGAAGAGGACGAGGACGAGTAGCTCCCTCGGCGCGGCGGAGCGCTTCCGCCAGGTCAATCTCATCGCCGATCCGCTCTATGGCTACATAGAGATCACCAAGGACCGGCCGGGTGAGGCGAGCGAGCGTCAGCTCCTCGACACGGTCTGGTTGCAGCGCCTCCGCCGCGTCCACCAACTGCAATCAGCGTGGTGGGTGTTTCCCAGCGCCGAGCATTCGCGCTTCACCCACCTCCTGGGCGCGATGCACCTCGCGAGCCTCTTCGCCCGGCGCGTCGACACCTCGCTGCGTGCTGCGTTCCCCGACGCTCCCTCGCCGGCGCTGGTCGAGGAGACGCTCCGGATCGCGGGACTCCTTCACGACGTGGGTCACGGTCCCTTCGGGCACTTCTTCGACCATGAGGTACTCGAACAATGGCACCTCGATCACGAGGTGATCGGTCGCCATCTCGTCAACCATCAGCTTGCCGACGTCATCGGATCGCTGCGCGCGAGCCCCACCGGCCGCTTCTCGCCAGGAGAGCAGATCGACCCCATGTGGGTTGCGTGGGTGATGGCCGACGCGGACATCGAGGGGTACTCACCGCCCGGGTGGCTGCGCGCGCTGAAGCCGATCCTCTGCGGCCCCGCAACCGTCGACAACCTTGACTACGTGCCGCGCGACGCCTACATGTGCGGCATCAGCCTCGGCGCGGTGGAGGTGCAGCGGCTCATCCATTACACCTTCGTCAGCGGGGACAGCATCGTGCTCCACGCGCACGCGGCAGGCGCACTCGAGATGTTCCTCGCGTCGCGCCTCTACATGTATTTGCAGGTCTATCACCACCGAACCGGCCGGCGCTTCGACCTTTCGATGCGCGAGATCTTCGCCGACACCATCGCGCAGCTGCTGCATGGCAACCCGCTCGAGCATCTCGACGAGTACGAGCTGCTCAACGACTGGTCGGTGCTCGTCGCCGTGCAGCGCTGGCAACGAGAGGCTCCGGGGAGCGAGCGGCGCCGCCTCGCAGACGCATGGGCACGCATCGCGGCGCGCGACCTGCCCTGGCATCTGGCGTACGAAAGTGTCGTCCACAAGGGCACCGACACGTCGATGCTGCAGGAGCGCCTCGATGCGGAGCTTGCGTCCAAGGCCCTTGGCGCGCGTGTGGAAGTCGATGTCGCCATCGCGCGCATCGCGCCCCAGAACCCGATGACCGACGATGGGATGGTCCGGATCTACGACCCGCTCAACGACACCATCGAGGCCGCTCGCGCCGCCGAACTGGTGGCGCGATTGCCGCAGCACAACCAGGTGATTCGCGTCTTCATCGACGACGTGTCGGCGCTCCGCACCGTGCGCGACGCGGTCAAGGCGGTCATCGCGCGCTGATCAGGCGTCTACGGCGCGACGGGCAGGCGCGGGCCGCTCGGCATCACCGGTCCCGCCGCCGCGCTGAAGTTCTCCTGGCTCACCTGCGCGGCGATGTGCGACGCGACGTCGCGGAAGACCTCGCCGATCGGGCTCGACGGAGCTGCGGCCATGATCGGGCGGCCGTCACCGTCCGCACCGCGGATGCGCGGATCGAGGGGGACAGCGCCGAGGAAGGGCAGCTCGTAGCGCGCGGCGAGGTCGCGTCCACCGCCGGAGCCGAAGATGTCGGTGCGCTCGTTGCAGTGCGGGCAGATGAAGCCGCTCATGTTCTCGACGACACCGAGGACCGGAACGTTGAGCTTGCGAAACATCTCGATGCCGCGACTCACGTCCGCGAGGGAGACGTCCTGGGGTGTCGTGACGATGACCGCGCCGGTCATGGGCATGCTCTGCGCGAGACTCAGCTGGACGTCGCCTGTCCCCGGCGGCAGATCGATGACGAGGTAGTCGAGCTCACCCCACGAGACCTCGTAGAGGAACTCGCGCAATGCCTTTGCGAGCATGGGCCCGCGCCAGATCACCGGCTGACCGGGATCGAGGATGGTGCCGAATGACACCACCTTGAGACCGTGCGCCTCGAGCGGCTCCATCTTGCCGTCCGGAGCGGCATGCGGACGCTCGCGGATCCCCAGCATGATCGGGACGTTGGGCCCGTACACGTCAGCATCGAGCAACCCAACCCGCGCCCCCGCCAGTCGCAGGGCGATCGCGACGTTGACCGCCACGGTGGTCTTGCCGACACCGCCCTTGCCGGCGCTGATGGCAATCGCATTGCGAACGCCGGCGATCTCCTGGCGTCCCGGGAGCCCGCGAGTGGTGCTGACGTCGGCGTCCCAGGTGATCTCGACGCGCGTGATTCCCGGCACCACACCGATCACCGCAGCGTCGATGTCGTCTCGGATTCGATCCTTCAACGGGCACGCGGGCGTCGTGAGCACCACCCGAATCGATGCGACCCCACCCTCGATTGCGAGGTCACGCAACATCCCAAGCTGCAGCATCGGCTTGTGCAGTTCGGGATCGATGACGGTTGCGAGCGCGCGTTCGAGGGCGTCGAGCGCCCCGGGATCACTCATCTCCGGTCGAGTATACCCAGGCTCCCCCGAGCCGAAGCTCAGGAGGGCTGAGCGCCGAACCAGCGTGCGAAGAACCCGATGCCGGTGGTGAGACCGACGCGGAGTCGCGGAAGTTGCCACATCGCCGTGCTCGTGACCCTCGCACTGTCGATGCGCAGATCCTGGACGCCGCCGACGTATCCGTAAGTCGCGAGCCCCGCGAACATCGGTGCCTCCTGCGCCGTTCCCTGGATGCTCGTCGGCCACGGCCACAAGCCGGTGTACGCGATGAACTGGATTGGGTCGCCGGTGAGGTCCTGCAGGACGGTCTTCGTGCGATTGGTGAGCACGTTGAGCGTGCGCGCACCCGCGGAGAAGAAGTCGGTGTGGTCGTTGACGGTGTGATCCTCGATCGAGAAGCCGGTGGTGGCGAGATTCTTCAGCTCTGATGCGGTCATGTAGGTCTGCGGTCCCACCTTTGCCCCGATGAGTTGCGTGCAGGGAAAGAAGACTGCCGTGAAGCCATCCTGGCGCAGGACCGGGACCGCGTTGGTCCACGGGCTCAGCCGGCCGTCGTCGAACGTGATCACGAAGGGATGCGGCGGGAGTGCAAGTCCGTAGAGCAGCGCGTCAGCCAGGTGCTGCAGGGAGATGGACGTCGCGTGGATCCTCACGAGGTATGCCATCTGGGCGTCGAAAGCGCTCGGCAGCGTGGTGAGGCCCACCTCGAGCTCCCATCCGTAGGTCGACGGCTCGATCGATCGAGGCGGAATCTGATCGACGAGGTGATACATGAGGATCGGCACGTCCAGGCTGATCACCGGAACCGACGCGGGGACGATGATCGGCGCATCCAGCAACTCCGGACCCTCACCGACCATCTCGGCCACGCCGGATCCCGGGTCGAGCACGATCTGCAGTGAGGTCATCGAGAACAGCGCGGCCACACCTGTGGGACGGAGCGCCGAGGGATCGGCAAAGTTGACGCCAACCGGGATGCTCCAGACGTCCGCAACGTGGACCGACGGGTTCTCCGGGGCCGTCCATGTCGATTCGAGTGCCGGAGCGCCCAGGGACACGCTCTCCACGGCTGCGTGCGCGAATTTGCGCGCGAGCATCGCCGCGCGCGCGGATGCAGACGGCCACGCGACCTGAGCCTGCGGGGCCAGCTCGTTCCACTGCCCGGCGTAGTCGCGCGCGACGAACTGATCCTCGAACGTACCCGCAAGCGCGACCACCTGTGGCGGTGCGAGGACAACTCGTACCGGCGCGACCGTGCTGGTCGCTCGAGGCGGCTTCGGCGGGGAGCTGCATCCGCTCGCGGCAAGGATCGCGAAGCCACCGAGCACGCACGCGACGGCACGACGTCTCACCCTACTATTCAACGCGATTGTCCCCGCCACCGGACGGCTGCCGGCGCAACGAGGTGCATCCGAATTGATGCGCTCTCTACAATGCGGCGGGCATGCTCGATCGCCGTGTGATCCGCGATCTCGAGGGTCAAGTCGCTCCCTCTCACGTCTACACGCGCCCCGCGGATCTCGCCGCCTACGCCTACGACGCCTGGGGTGCCTCAGGCGAGCGTCATCTTCCGGATGCCGTGGTCTTCCCGGGTTCGACCGAGGAGGTGGCCGGCATTGTCAGCGTCTGCGCCGTCCACCGCGTTCCGATCGTCCCCCGGGGCGCCGGCACTGGATACGCGGCGGGCGCCTCACCGTCACACGGTGGCGTCATCCTGAGCCTCGCCCGCCTCAACCGGGTCCTCGGCGTCGAGTCCGAGGCCCTGCGCCTCCACGCTCAGGCCGGCGCCGTCACCGCCGGGATCCACGCGAAGGCCGCTGCCGCCGGCCTGTACTACCCACCGGACCCGGGATCGTCCACGACCTGCACCATCGGCGGCAACGTCGCGTGCAACGCCGCCGGCCCGCACACACTGCGCTACGGCGTCACGGCCGATTTCGTCGCCGGCATCACGGCGGTGCTCTCCGACGGGAGGGTCGTCCGCCTCGGCGAGGGCGGGGACACGTCGGCTGCAGGGCTGCTCTCGCTCCTGGTCGGCTCCGAGGGAACGCTCGGCGTGATCACCGAGGTGCTGCTTCGACTGATCCCCGCTCCGAAGACGCGGTCGACCCTCGCCGCCACCTTCAGCGGCATGGAGCGGGCCGCCGCAGCGGTTGCCGAGATCAGCGAGGCCGGCATCGTCCCAGCGGCGCTGGAATTCCTCGATGCCGGAGCGCTCGATGCGGTCCGCAAGGCCGGGGGCGGCAACGTCGGCGGCGACGCCGCGGCGCTGCTCATCGTCGAGCTCGAGGGTGAGCCGGGCACCGTTGGAGCCGATACGGAGGCCGCGTGCACGGCGATCACCCGCTCCGGCGCAGCACAGCTGCAGCGCGCCACCGAGCCGGGTCAGGCCCAGCGTCTCTGGGCCGCGCGTAAGGCGGTCAGCGCCGCGGTGGCCAAGGTGCAGATCGGCAAGGTGAACGAGGACGTGGTCGTCCCCCGCGATCGTGTCGCCGAGCTGGTCGCTCACACGCGCGACCTCGGGACCAAGCACCAGCTGCCGGTGGTGAACTTCGGTCACCTCGGTGATGGCAACGTCCACGCGACCTTCCTCATCGATCCGCGGATCGAGGGCGAACGGGCGCGCGCCGACGCCGCGGCCGGCGAGCTCTTCGAGACCGTGCTCGCCATGGGCGGGTCGCTCTCCGGGGAGCACGGCGTCGGCGCAGCCAAGCTGGCATACGTCGAGCGCCAGCTCGGGCCGGGGACGGTGGAGCTGATGCGCCGGATCAAGACGGCGCTCGATCCCAACAACGTGCTCAACCCGGGAAAGAAGATCCCGGAGCGTCAGCTCTCGGCGTCCAGCACGGCCAGCAACGAGGCCGCGTAGTCGGTCTCGTCGATACGGCGAGCGAGCTCGCGCCCATCGTCGACCGGCAACTCCATCGACGCGTCGTACACGAAGCTGTAGACATTGCTGAGCGTCCAGTCACCGAACCCCAGGGATGCGAGCGCGTCGGGGAGCCTCGGCTCGCTCAGGTCGGCGTCGAAGGTGTCGGTCGCCGCTTTGTAGAGGGAGCTGAGGTTCCGGTACTCGGTCTCGTACTCCTCGATCAGCGCCGAGTCCGCCTCCTCGTCGCGCAGCCGGGCGAGCGTCCGGCGCAACGACTGGATCTCCAGCTGATACTCATCCACCCTGCCACGAGTTTAGAGGACAGGGGCGGGCTGCCAAGGGAACAGTCACTGGTGTCTGAATGAGCCTTCCTTGGGATACATGCGAGCAAAAGGCGGCGCTCGAGCGTGAAGAACGCGGCGGTAACGACAGCGAGTAGCGCCACACCACCGAAGATTCCCAGTCCAACCAGCCACCCGGGATCTCTGCTGGGAACGTTGCACCGGTCGGGACCGAAGCAGCAGCCGGCGGTGCCGGCCCCCGTCGAGGGGATTGGTTTGGTTCGAGCGACGCGACAGACCTGGATCAGCCCGTTCGCACGTTCACGAGATTCCCGACCAGGTGGCCCACCGTGAATGCTACGCCGGCGGCGACCACCGCGAAGCCAAGCTGGCGGAGCGCGGAGCGGACCCGCGAGCGACCGGTGAAGATCGCCACCGTCCAGCCGACGGCGAGCACGGACACGGTACCGAGCCCGATCGACAGCATGGCTGCGAGAAAGCCGGTGGCAAAGAACCAGGGGAAGAGCGGGATGACGGCGCCGATCCCGAACATCACGAAGGACGACCCGGCCGCCTGCCATGGGTTCCCCGTCTTGCCGGGCCGCAGGCCCAGCTCCTCGCGGGCGTGAACCTCGAGGGCGACGTCCGGGTTCTTCATGATCGCCTCGGCGATGCGGCGCGCATCCGCCTCCTCCACCCCACGAAGGCGGTAGGTGGCCGCAAGCTCTCGCGTCTCGGCCTCCGGGTGGCGCTCGAGCTCGCGGCGCTCGATCTCCAGCTCGCGTTGGAGGAGCTCTGATTGAGCAGCCATGGAGACGTACTCACCGGCAGCCATTGAAAACGCCCCGGCGACCAGACCTGCCAACCCGGCGAGCAGAACCACTGACGGAAGCGGATTCGCTCCGGCGACGCCGAGGATCAGCGAGATGTTGGTGAGCAGGCCGTCACTGATGCCGAACACCGCGGCTCGCGCGGCGCCACCCTGCAGATCGCGGTGATGCGACCGCTGGTGGGGCGTCGCGTGATCGCCGGCCTCGTCGACGGGAGCGGCGGTCTGCGCCATGGAGACAGTATGCCGTCGTTCTCAGATCGCGCGTCCCGCGTCACGCGGCAGGGCTCGCGGCTAGAAGAAGAGGTGGTGCAGGGCGATGGTCGGGATGGCGAGGATGGCGATGATGTTCATCACCTTGATCATCGGGTTGATCGCCGGACCCGCCGTGTCCTTGTACGGGTCGCCGACCGTGTCACCGGTGACCGCCGCGGCATGCGCGTCCGACCCCTTGCCGCCGAAGTTGCCCTCTTCGATGTACTTCTTGGCGTTGTCCCACGCGCCACCGCCCGTGGTCATCTGCAGGGCGACGAAGAGGCCGACGACGATCGTTCCGAGCAGCATGGCGCCCAGCGCCTGGGCTCCGAGGACGAAGCCGACGATCAGCGGGGCGATCACGGGGAGGATGCCGGGGATGATCATCTCCCGCTGCGCGGCGGCGGTCACGAGCGCGACGCACTTGCCGTATTCAGGCTTCGCGGTGCCCTCCATGATGCCTGGGATCTCGCGGAACTGACGCCGCACCTCGTTGACGACCTCGCCCGCCGCACGCCCGACCGCGAGCATCGCGAGCGAGCCGAACAGGAAGGGCATGATCCCGCCGAGGAGCAACCCGGCGATGACCGGGGGGGCGGTGAGATCGAACGTCACCAGCGGCAGGTTGTGGGCAGCCAGCGTGTTGTTGAGGATGTCGGTGTAGCTGGCAAAGAGCACCAGGGCGGCCAACCCGGCTGAACCGATGGCGTAACCCTTGGTCACTGCCTTCGTCGTGTTCCCGACGGCGTCGAGGGGGTCTGTGACCTGACGGACGCTCTCGGGAAGATTGGCCATCTCGGCGATGCCGCCGGCGTTGTCGGTGATCGGGCCATACGAGTCGATGGCCACAACGATCCCGGTCATGCTCAGCAGCGCCGTCGCGGCGATGCCGATGCCGTAGAGGCCGCCGAGTGCGGCGGAGGCCAGGATGCCGATCGCGATGATGAGCACGGGGATCGCGGTCCCCTCCATGCCGATCGCGAGCCCGGCGATGATGTTGGTCGCATGCCCGGTCTGCGATGCCCTGGCGATGGTGCGGACCGGCCAGAACTGCGCGCCCGTGAAGAACTCGGTCACCGCGACGATGAGCACGGTGATGACGATGCCGATCACCGCGCACCAGAAGAGGTTGAACACGGGGTGGTCGAAGTGGTTCAGATAGCCGCCGTTATTGAGCAGGATGGTGACGAGCAGGAAGCCCGCGAGCGCGACCACGGCCGCGACGAGCAGCCCTCGGTAGAGGGCGCCCATGATCCAGGTGCCGCGTCCCATGCGCACGAAGAACGTGCCGATGATCGACGCGACGATGCTCACCGCGCCGAGCATCAGCGGGTAGAAGACGAACACGAGGTCGGGCTTGCCACCGACCTTGTAGAGCAGGCTCCCGAGCAGCATCGTGGCGACCGCGGTGACCGCGTATGTCTCGAAAAGGTCCGCTGCCATGCCGGCGCAGTCGCCCACGTTGTCGCCGACGTTGTCCGCGATGACCGCCGGGTTGCGGGGGTCGTCTTCGGGGATCCCGGCCTCGAGCTTGCCGACGAGGTCGGCGCCGACGTCAGCCGCCTTGGTGTAGATGCCGCCGCCGAGCCGGGCGAACACCGAGATGAGTGACGCCCCGAATGCGAAGCCGACGAGCGCGTTGAAATCCTGGAAGAGCCCGTAGGCGAGGGCGACACCGATCAAGCCGAATCCGACCACGAAGAAACCGGTCACTGCGCCGCCCTTGAAGGCCAGCTGCAGCGCGGGGTTGATCCCACCGCGAGCCGCCTCAGCGGTGCGCAGGTTGGAACGCACCGAGATGTTCATGCCCACATACCCGGCGGCGCCGCTCAGCACCGCGCCGATCAGGAAGAGGACGCCGGTCTTCCACCCGAGCGTGAACGTGAGGAACAGGAAGATGACCGCACCGATCCCGGCGATGATCGTGTACTGGCGGTTGAGGTAGGCCTGGGCGCCTTCCTGGATGGCCTTGGCGATCTCCTTCATCCGGTCGTTGCCTTCCGGCTGACGGAGTACCCAGAAGATCAGATAGACGGCGAAGAGGAGAGCCAGCAGCCCCGCCGCCGCGATGGGCAGCAGGATGGCGCGATCAAGGGTCGGCATTGCGCAGAGGTCTCCTCAGGACAGTGAGTGAGTGCCCAGGCGGCTCTGATCCGCGCCGCCCCGGGGCCGCAGCATTGTACCCGGCCGGTCCTCCCACACACCAAGGCCTATGCTGAAACAGTGCCGAAAGCCACCGGTCTGACCGCGATTGTGACCGTCGGCGACGAGATCCTGAGCGGGCATACGCAGGACACCAACTCGAGCCTCCTGGCGCGCCTTGCGTTCGCTGCAGGCCATCCGGTCGCGCGTATCGAGGTGGTCGGCGACCAGCCGGCGGCGATCGTCGCGGCGATCCGGAGGGCGATCGACGACCCGGGCATCACGAGGATCGCCGTCTGCGGCGGCATCGGGCCGACGCCCGACGACCGGACGTTCCAAGCCGTCGCCGACGCGCTCGGGCGGCCGCTCGAGCTCAACCCGATCGCCTACGCGAACATCGAAGCCCTGGCGCGGCGCATGCACGCGGCCGGATGGATCGACAGGCCCGTGGTATCGGAGGCCAACCGGCGCTGCGCGATGGTGCCCGTCGGTTCGACGGTGCTGATCAACCGGCGAGGAATGGCGCCCCCGCTGGCGATCGACATCGGCGACGACCGCTGGCTCTTCGTGCTCCCAGGCGTCCCCCGGGAGTTTGTGACCATCGTCGAGGAAGAGCTCATCCCCGGATACTTCGCCGGCGGAACGGCCCCGATCGTGCGCGAGGTGCACTACCGCTCGGTCCCGGAGTCCGAGATGTCTCAGCCCATGCTCGTGCTCGAGCAGGAATTCCCCGACGTGACAGTCGGTTCGTATCCGCACGTGGAGCAGCGCGACCTCGTCATCCGGCTTCGCGGGCGCGAGGCCGACCGAGTTGACGCCGCCGTCGCACGGCTGCGCTCGCTACGCAGCGACAGCTAGGAGCGAACGGAGCGGGTTACCCCGCTACGATCAGACCTTCTGGAGGTTGCGCGCGCGCGGGCCCTTGGGCGAGTCGACGATGTCGAACGTCACCTGCTCGCCTTCCTGGAGGGCGTCGAAGTCGACGGTGGTCAGCTCGGTGCGATGAAAGAACACCTCGTTGCCATCGTCTGCACGGACGAATCCAAATCCACGGTCGGGAATAATCTTCTTGATTCTTCCAGCGGTCACAGCATGTCCTCCAGGACTCTCGCCGACACGGACGCCCACCGCGTTCACGACCACTATGGGAGCGTCCCCTGTCAGCAATGGGAACCCGCAAAAGACCGCGATGGAAGCACCGAATGAAGACGATTTCCCGCCGTTCCGGTGCTCACCGCAGCATAGCAGGGTATTCGCTTGAGCCGCGTTCCCAGGCCGCACGGAGTTCGTGCAGGCTTTCGGGAAGATTCGCGTAATAGTCGTCCACATCGATCCGCTCGGGCCACGGGCTGGGGACCGAACGTTCGCGCTCATGACGCGCCACCTCCACCCAGGCACTCCCG
Organism: Candidatus Dormiibacterota bacterium; assembly: GCA_963777445.1. Lineage (GTDB taxonomy): Bacteria > Chloroflexota > Dormibacteria > Aeolococcales > Aeolococcaceae > Palsa-851. Next base: position 10,727 of record CAVZQR010000008.1, read on the forward strand.
AACGCCGTCTCAGCTCCCGATGAGTCGACGACACCCGCATCGCGCAGGTGCTGCTGACGGTCGAACGGCGGCACCTCGGCGGCGCGTGGTCCGGGGTTGCTCCACATCGCCGCCATCAGCCCCGCACACCCGCAATCGATCAGCGCGTCGACAGCCCCGGCGACAAACCGCCGGGTGCGCGCGTCGCGCTCGCTCTCCGACTCGTCGTCATCGGTTGCAGCGGGCGCGCTCGGCTGCAGATGCGCAACCATCGGCGCCGAACCGCTGAGCAACTCGAAGAGCTGTGCCAGAAACGTCGCCGCCGCCGGTTCGCGCTCGCCGCCAACCTGCGCGAGCGAACTGCCCGTGACGTCGAGACCGAGAATGTCGACCAGGCTCGCCACAGCAGCCGGACGCACAGCCCGCGCAATCACGACGTCATCGGTGCTCAGTGACAGCATGCAGCGTTGCTCACGCTCATGAATCCGTTCACTGATCAGCGCCACCCAGGTCCGCAGGTGTTCGATTCGCAGCGGTCGCACACCGCCGGCGGGATCATGTCCGATATCCCACATCGCAACCGCGGGGTGTCCGGCGAAGGCTCCGAGCATCTCGTCGACCCAGCGGACGCACACCTCGACCATCAGCTGGTCCGTGTAGACGTAGCGCGACCCGCCGGGCTGCGTCACGGCGTCGGACACGGCGCGCACACCACTGCGGCGCGCGCCGACATCGATCGCGTACGACGGGAGCATCACGCACCCGCCGATCGTCTGCACGAACAGCACGGGAACCACCTGCAATGAGAGTTCGGTGGCGACCCTCAGGAAATGCTCGAGATTGCGCAGACGCGCCGGCTCCACACGCGCGGGCGTCGGCATGAATGCGTCCCAGAGCAGGTGCGTGCGCACGGTGTGATGGCCGGCCGCCTTGATGGCGCGCAACTCTCCTTCGGTGCGTGCGGCGTCGTATTCGTGCCACACGTACGGCCCAACCTCGCGCGACCAGTACGTCACGCCGATGTCGACCGGTTGACGCGTCGCGCGCGGAGTGGTCGGGTCAGTAGACGAAGAGGTCGATGCCTCCCGCGACCGTGATGACCTGGCCGGTGATGTAGCGCGCCTCCGGAGACGTGAGGAACACGATGGTGTTCGCAATGTCCTCCGGTTCGCCGGCGCTGCGCATGGCGGTGCGCAGGACCATGCGATCGTTCATCTTCGCGTCGCCCATCTTCCACGCCTCGGTGCCGATGACGCCTGGCGCGATGATGTTCGCGGTGATTCCGAAGCGCGCGCCTTCGAGGGCCATCGACTTGCCGAGCCCGATCACCGCCGCCTTGGTCGACGCGTACGAGGCCTGGCCGAATCCGCCGAGCGTGCCCGCGACCGACGCCATGTAGATGACCCGGCCCCACCCTCGCTCGCGCATGTACGGCCACGCCGCCTTGGTGCAGTTGAACGCCCCTGAGAGGTTCACGCGCAGATCGCGATCCCACAGCTCGTCGTTCTGATGCTCGATCTGCCCGATGTGGTCGAGCGTTCCGGCGTTGTTGACCAGGATGTCGAGCGAGCCGAAATCCTTCTTGATGGTGGCGAAGACCTCGCGAATCTGCTCGCGGTTGGTCACGTCCATCTTCATCGCCGCCGAGCGGCGACCCATCTGGCGGATCTCCTCGCTGGTCTTCTCCGCGTACACGACGTGCTGCGAGCTGAACAGCTGGGCGAGTGCGGAGTGCGCCTCCTCCGCGGCCTTTTCGAGCTCCGGGTCCGACTCGATCAGGATGTCGGTGACGACGACGTCAGCGCCGGCGCGGGCGAGCGCGAGGCAGTCCGCCCTGCCGAGGCCGCGCGATCCCCCGGTGACGACGGCGACCTTCCCGGTCAGATCGAACATGCAACGCTCCTCGAGAGGCAGGTGATGCGGCGATCGGAGAGCTTAGCGCTCGGTCCGCAGAACAGGCTCATGACAGGACGATGGCGCCCGCCGGAAGCTCGTGCGCGCGGGCCTACCCTCGGGAGCGTGTTGCCGCAACCCCCGCCGACGGATGCCGGGCCATTCCCCGCGCCGCCTCCATTCACCCCGGCGGCTCCGCCTTCATCCTGGCTGCCCGCCCCGCCTCCCCCGTCGAGCCCCGATCGGCGCTGGGCGCCGGCGATGGCGTTCGGGCTCGTGCTTGCCCTGGTCGCGGTGACGGCAGCAAGTTCGCTCCTGATCGCGCGGGCGATCAGCAACGGCTTTCCGAATCACGCCATCGTCGACCTCCCGTCGGCATTCCCGGCGCCGTCGCTGCCGGCCCAACCGTCAACGCCGGCGGTGTCGAGCCTTGCCGCCCTGCTCACGGTCCTCACCGCCACACCCGATACGCCCGGGGTCACCGTCGACCAGGCGCTGGCGGCGCGAATCGTCGACGCCATGTGGCCTGTCCGGGAGCAGGCGCTCAACTCATCCGACCTCGGCACGCTCGCCGAATTCGAGACGGGCAGCGCCCTCGACGGGGACACCGCGGTCCTGGCCGCGAGGGCGTGCGGCTGCCCCGACCCGCTGCCGCGTCCCGTTGGGAGCCTCAACCTCTTCGTCCCCCGGGAGAGCACGTACCCGGCGTGGTTCATCAGCGAGGTGACCACGAGCCCGGTCAACGGCTCCTCGCCCGGCGTGTCGCTGATGGTCTTCACCCGCGCATCGGTGGCAGCGCACTGGATGGTCTCGCTCGAGACGGGGTATTCGTTCGCGAGCGGCGATGCATGGATCTACGCAACGCCCGAGGCGATCCCCGGTGGCTTCGACCTCCCGACCCCGACTCGCAACGAGTTGCCCGGCGATCTCGCCGCCTACTACCAGCATTGGGCAAGTGAAGGCACCACTCCGACGAGCCCCTTCGCCCCGGGGGTCTTCACATCGGCACAGGGCAAGGCCCAGGTCGCGCTGGACCAGAGCTTCACCGCGGCGGGGCAGGTGCATCGAGTTGTCTACTCGATCGATCTCGCCGGGGACGGGGTCTGGTCGGTCGCGGCCAACAACGTCAGGCAGCAGCCCGTATACGGATGGGGACTGACCTGCGGAACGGTGCGCTACGAGGCGGTGACCAGCCTCGCCAAGGGTGCCCTGCCGATGATCCAGCCGGCAGACCTTTCGACCTGGGGATCATCGGTCCCAGCCGGCCAGTACACCCGGATCACGCAGTGGGGGCTGCACGAGAGTTGCGTCCTCGACGACGCCGCGGGCATCCCGTTCATCGTGCTGGGGCACAACGGTGGCGTGATCCGATCCACCGGCATCCTCGCCGGTGGATCGATCTGATCGGAGCCTGGCTCAGCCTGCCGCCGCGACGGCGGGCATCGACGGCGTGTCCGCAACCAGGCGGGGGCGCGCCGCAGTCGCGGTGCGCTCGCCGAGGACATAGCGACTGATCACCAGGCGCTGGATCTCGGCGGTGCCTTCCCAGATCTGGTAGATCTTCGCGTCGCGCATGAACCGCTCGACCGGGTAGTCCTTGATGTAGCCGTAGCCACCGAGGATCTGCACCGCGTCGACGGTGACGCGCATCGCCATGTCACCGGCAAACAGCTTCGCCATCGACCCCTCGCCGCGCGAGAGCGGGATGCCGTTCATCACCATCCACCCGGCGCGCCACGTGAGCAGGCGCGCGGCGTCGATCTCGGTGGCCATGTCGGCGAGCTTGAAGGCGATCGCCTCGTGCTTGGCGATCGGCTTGCCGAACGCGACCCGCTGCAGCGAATAGTCGCGTGCGAATTCGAACGCGGCTCGCGCGATACCGAGCGCGCCGGCGGCGACCATCGGCCGTGTCGCCTCGAGCATGATCATCGCGCCGACGCGTCCCGGACCCGTCTCCGCACCGCTCGCGTCGTAGCCGAGGCGCTGGTTGTCGGGGATGAAGCAGTCCTCGAAGATGACCTGCGCGGTGTGCGAGGCGCGCACGCCGAGCTTGCGCTCCTTGCGTCCCTGACGCATGCCGGGGGTGCCCTTCTCGATGACGAAACCGGCAACGCCGAGCGGGCCGACCGACTTGTCGGTGGTCGCGAAGGCAACCTGGATATCGGCGATCCCGCCGTTGGTGCAGAACTGCTTGGTGCCGTTGAGCACGTAGCCACCGTCGACCTTGGTTGCGGTCGTCTCCAGCGCCAGCGAGTCGGAGCCGCTGTTCGGCTCGGTGAGGCCCATGGCGCCGATCTTCAACTCGGGACCGGTGAGGATGGAAATGTATTTCTGCTTCTGTTCCTCGGTGCCCATCGCGAGGATCGCGGTGGCGGCCAGACCGGTGGCACCAATCGACGTCGCGATCCCGGCATCGCCCCAGGACAGCTCCTCTTCACGGATGAGGTTGGTGACCAGGTCGATGCCACCCCCGCCATACTGCTCCGGGAAGCTCGCCGTCGCATCCAGCCCGAGGGCGTGCGCCTTGCGCATCACATCCCAGGGCGTCTCCTCGGCCTCGTCGTAGCGCTCGGCGACCGGGCGCATCTCCTTCTCGGCGAACTCGTGCGCGAGCGCCCGGATCTCCTCCTGTTCGCGGGTGAGCGAGAAGTCCAGTCCCATGTTCGTGGTCCCTTAGCGTGAGAGCCGGACGGTTGCCCGGCCATTGGTCAAAACGCGGTCGCCGCGATCCGAGGACGCACCCACCTCGAGGGTGGCGACTCCCGCATCGTCGACGCTGACGACGGTTCCAGTGCAGATGATCGTGTCGCCGGGGAGCAACGGCTTGCTGAACCGGCAGGAGAGACTGAGGAGGTTGGCGTTGCCGCCGGCCCAGGACGCGATCGCCTCGGCGAGAATGCCCATCTCGAGCAGCCCGTGCGCGATCGTGCCCGGTAAGCCCACGGATCGCGCGAACTCGGGGTCGAGATGGATGGGGTTGTGGTCGCCGGACGCGTCGGCGTAGGCGTTGATGTGCTCCTGGGTCACCGTCATTGAGAAAGGGGTGACTCCGTCGCCGATCTCCACGTCGGACGCGGCTGGGGCGGTCATGCCGGGGCCCGGACGATCATCAGGGAGGTGGCGCGACAGACGACTGTCTGGTCGGCAGGGCGTGTCGCCTCCATGGCGAGGCGCACGAAGGTCATCCCGCGCTTGGTGTCGATGCTGGTGATCTCGGCCGTGGCGTCGATCACGTCGCCGGGATGCACCGGTGCAGGCCACTCGAACGACTGCTCGCCGTGAATCAGCCCCGCGAGGTCGATGCCGACCTCGGGGTCCATGAACAGCTGGGCCAGCGTCGGACCGAGGCAATAGACCGCCGCGAAGGTTGGCGGCACCGCGCCGGCCTCCCGAACCGGGTCGGCTCCGGCGATCGCCTGGGCCATCGCACGCGCGGATTCAGGCCCAATGCGCTGGCCCGGCGCCGAATACCTCCGGCCGACGTGGCTCTGATCAGGCACCGATCCCAACTCTCCTCGACGGGGCAAACGGCTCAGTCGCACCGGTCACTTCAGAAATTGACATCCGTATCAACTATTCCCGAACCGAACCATACACCCCCGCCGGACGGCCGTCAAAAGGGGGTGACCGGGGACCGTTGCGGCGCGGATGCCATGTCGATCGGCTCGGCCAGCACCTCGCCGACGTCGCGTCCCGACCAGTTGCGCAGGGTCAGGGTGGCGAACGGGCGCAGCCGGTCGGGAAGGTCCGCCTCGAGCAGGCCCAGCTGCTGGAGGACTGCCAGGGCGACGACCGGAATCGCCTCCCCTCCTCCGGCTTCGAGCTTGATGGCGATACCGGGACCTCCCGGACGCGCGACCGCGGCCCAGACCCCTGCCCCGCCGATCTTCGCGGTGAGCCGGCCGCCGGCGACCTCGAGGAGCGCAGTGTCGAAGCGCGCCGTCCCGGCGACGAGGAACGGGTGCGCCGCCATCGCGTCCTGAGCGCGAACGAAAGCCGGATCCGTGCCGGCCGCCGCAAAACCTCGGGCGATGGCTGACAGCGGGATTCCGTAGGTGGTGAGCCCGCACCCGTCGATGCCCCGAGGTGCGGTGGCGAGATCGACGCCGAGCGCCTCCTGAAGCGCCGCGCTGACCGCCTGCTGACACGGGTGCGCCGGCTCCATGTAGCCCTCCAGCGGCCATCCCATGACCGAACACGTCGCGAGCATGGCGGCGTGCTTGCCGGAGCAATTGTTGTGAATCGGCCGGGGCATCCCGCCTGATGCGAGCAGCCGGCGGGCGCTGCCCTCATCCGACGGCAGCTGGGGTCCACACCCGAGCGCCTCCTCAGGCACCCGAGCCCGGGCAAGCAGCCCTCGGACGGTTGCCACGTGCTCGTCCTCGCCCTGGTGGGAGGCGCAGGAGATGGCAATCTCCTCGTCCTGTGCCCCGAGCCGGTCAGCCGCGAGACGGAGGAACGGGAGCGCCTGCAGGGGCTTGACGCAGCTGCGCAGCGTTGTGCCGGCGTCGGGAGAGCCGGCCGACGCCTGCACAGCGCCCGAAGCCTCCACCACCGCGACGTGCCCTCGGATGCGCGCCTCGACCACCGTGCCTCTCCAGATCGTCGCGAGCACCGGAGGTGCTTGGCCGCTCACCCGGCTCACTTTGACGTGGACAGGCCCGTTTTGGTACGGTCCCGCGGTCACCGGGGAAGAGGGCAAGCAACCCCGGACACCGTCCGTACCACTGCTTAAGCGAGGGGAGCAGCGATCGCGACCCACGTTCATCGGTTTGTACGGCACCTCTGGGTAATCGCCACCGCAGCGGTGCTTGTGCTGCTCGTCGCCCGGCCGGCTGAGGTTCCAGGAGCGCCCATGCTCCGCAACCTCGCAGCCATCCAGATCAACGCGGTTGTCGAGAATTCAGCAGCCGTGACCGCGCTGGCCGTGGAGCCGGTCAAGACCGTGGTCCTTCAGACCGGACAGACCCTTGCCACGCTCGCAACCGCCTACCACGTGTCGACTTCGACGATCGAGTGGGGAAACCAACTCACCCCCTATGAGGTCCCGGACCCAGGATCGACCATCCTCATTCCCCCGGGACCCGGGGCGCTCGTGCAGGTGCTGCCGGGTGAGACCCCGACCGCCTTCGCGGCACGGGTCCACCTCGACCCCGCGGTGATCCTGGACTACAACGCGCTGACCACCAATGCACCGAGGACTGCAGGTTCGTACCTCCAGGTTCCCCTCTCTCGGGCACCCGCGGGCGCGCTCATCGCCTCGTTCTTCGTGGACGCCGACAACGGTGTTCCGTCAGTTCCCCCGCAGACCCCGCTGCACGACGGCTTCCCCTACGGGCAGTGCACGTACTACGTGGCAACCCAGCGCGCGGTCGACTGGAGCGGGAACGCCATCAACTGGTGGCGCGCCGCCCGCGGCAAGCGCCCCGAGGGACCGGTCCCGATCCAGGGGGCGATCGTGGTCTTCAACATCGGCTGGGTCGGGCACGTCGCCTACGTGGAACACGTGAACCTCGACGGCACCTTCGTCATCTCTGAGATGAACTACCACGCGGCCGGCGGAGGATGGGGGCGCATCGACTACCGCACCATTCTCGCCTCGGACACGTCGATCGTGGGTTTCATCTACTGAGGGCTTGGCGCCCGCGTTGTGGTTGGGCGGCAGGGGGGTGGGCGGCGCCTGGCTCAGCTTGTCCGCTCCCTCCTTCGCGCAAGCAGAGTGTCGCGCTCTCTCGGGAGCGGCCAAATTCGCTGGGCGCCGCCCACCCCCTGCCGCCTGACCCGTTGTGCCAATCCCTCCCGCTGAATCCTTCGCGGCGCCGGCTCTGCGACGCGACGGGGCAGTAGGTCGATCGACTCAGAGTCCGTTGAGCAGGCCGCGCAGGGCGGTCGTGTAGGCATCGAGCGCTGCTCGGCCCCGCCCGGTCAGGCCGATCGAGGTGCGGGACGCTGTCCCGTTGCCGGTTTTGTCGGTGGTCAGGTAGCCGGCGTCCTCGAGCTTCCGGAGGTGAGTGATCAGGTTGCCCGGCGTCAGGTCGAGCATGTTCTGCAGGCGGGTGAAGGAGAGCGCGTCGCCGTCCGGCAGTGCGGCCAGCGTCGCGACAATCCGAAGGCGGGCCGGAGCGTGGATCAGCGGGTCCAGTTCGTCCGCCGTCACGCGCGGTGCTGCCAGGCGGTGGCGGCGGCGTAGCCGACCACCCCGGCGAACAGCCCGATCCCGGCGACCAACCACGCATCGATCGGCCCCACGAACGCGGCGACGACGCCGCCGGTGACGACCGCGAGCGCGGCGCCGAACTGAGGCCAGTCGGCCTTGGTCCCCGCGATGCCCACGAGCGTCGTGCCGATGATGATCAGCGGCACCGCGGCCGGGATCACCCCATAGACGATCGCGGCGCTCGCGCCGTCGACCTTGAGCGCGCCCTGAATCACGGGGCTCCCGGCGATTGACGCGAGAAGGGCAACCCCCTCGACGGTGCGCTGCCTCGAAGATGGTCCGCTGACGCCGGTGGTTGCCCGCCGATGGAGCGTCACGGCCACGGCGGTCGTGACGCCGACCGTCGCGTAGACGAGCGCGATCACGCCGAGGTTCGGCCCCGTGTAGGGGTCCTGCCCGCGCACCGAGAGCCACAGTGCCACGTAGGCGAGCAGGATCAGCCCCCCTAGCACCGCCGTCGGGAGCGGCGGGTTCAGAGCGAATTGACGCCGCGCCTTGCGGCTGGTCTGCTCCAGCAGCCGCGCGGCCTCGCGCGGATCGAGCGCACCGCCGTCATCGGCGATCGCGGCCTGTCCCAGATCACGGCTGTCGTTCATGCTCAGGGCCTCCTCGCTTGGCTTTGTCCCGCAAAGCTACATCGCTTTGCCCCGCAAAGTCAAGCCCCCGGGTCCCAGCCTCGGCTGCCTGTGTCAAGACGCGTCGGAGACCGGGCCCTCCTACACTGTCACCGTTCCCCCTCGGATTCCGCGGGGTTCCACACTCGCCCCAGCCTCGTGTCGGCGAAGCCTCTGCCCTGCCGTAGAAGAATGGCGCAACGCGTGTCAGGCGACAGGGGACGGGCGGCACCCAGCGAATTTGGGAGCGACCGAGAGAGCGTGACAATAGGGTTGCGCGACCGAGGGAGCGGACAAGCTGAGCACGGTGCCGCCCGTCCCCTGTCGCCAAAACAGCGGAGTGGCTGCGAAGGCTCAGCCGGAGAAGCGGTACCCGATCCCCGGCACGGAGTGGATGTACGTGGGCTTCTCCGCGTCCGGCTCGATCTTGCGGCGCAAGCGGTAGACGTGCGCGTCGACGGTCCGGGTCTCGATCTCGACCTCGTAGCCCCAGACGCGACGCAGCAGCTCTCCGCGACTCATGACCTGTCCGGGTCGTGACGCAAGCAGCGCGAGGAGGTTGAACTCCGTCAGGGTGAGCATCACTTCCTCACCGTCGCGGAACACCTGGCGGCGGCCGAGATCGATGGTGAGTCCGGGAAACTCGAAGCGGTCGCGCGGCTGCTCCTGTGCGGAGATCTCGCTGCGCCGCAGGTGCGCTCCGATGCGTGCCATGAGCTCGCGAACCTCGAACGGCTTGGTCACGTAATCGTCGGCGCCGAGCTCGAGGCCGACAACCACGTCAATCGTGTCGCTCTTCGCGGTCAGCATGATGATCGGCACGCGTGCGCCCTCGGCGCGGAGGCGCCGGCAGACATCGAGCCCGCTCATGCCGGGGAGATTGACGTCAAGGATGATCAGGTCGGGGTTCTGCTCGCGGGCGAGGTTGAGTCCCTCGACGCCGGTTGCCGCCTCGATGAGCGTGTGATTCTGGGCACTCGTGGCCAGGCGGACGATCTCGCAACTCGGTGGATCGTCCTCCACGATGAGAATGGTCTTTCCGGCCCCGCTCATCAGACAGGCACCTCGATGAATGTGGAGATGCGCTTCACGAAGTTGGCCACCTCAATTGGTTTGGTGATGTAGCCGGAGCAACCGGCCGCGAGTGCTTCCTGCTCGTTGCCCTTCATCGCGTTCGCGGTCAGCGCGACCACGGGAACGCCGGCCGTCTTGGGATCCGCCTTGAGCATGCGGGTGAGAGTCAGCCCGTCCATGCCAGGCAACTCCACGTCCATGAGCACGAGATCGTAGACCTTGGACCGCACCTTGTGGAGGCCCTCCTCGCCGTCGACCGCGATGTCGACGTCGAACCCGCTGCCCATGAGCACCATCTTCGCCAGGTCGCGGTTGCTCGCATTGTCCTCGACCAGCAGGATCCGGTTGTGGCGGTGACCGTTGAGCACCTCAATTCCTGCCAGAGGTAGCCGGAACGTGAACACCGAGCCGCGGCCGGGATCGCTCTCCAGGGAGATGGTCCCACCGTGGAGTTCGACGAGACGGCGGGTCAGCGACAATCCGAGCCCAGTGCCCTCGACCTGACGGGTGGTCGCATGGTCGAGCTGATAGAACTCATCGAAGATGCGCTTGTGGTGTTCGGCGGGGATGCCAACGCCGGTGTCGCCCACGTCGACGATCAGGTCATCGCTGTCGGCCCGGGCCGATACCCACACCTTGCCGCCCTGCGGCGTGAACTTGATGGCGTTGCTCAGCAGGTTGTACAGAACCTGCTTGAACTTGCTCTTGTCTGCACGGATCTCAAGGTTGGTCGGGATCACGTCGATGCTGAGATCGATGTCGCGCCGTTCACTCAGCGAGCGGATGACGTTGTGGACCTCTTTGACCGCATCCTGCACGCCGAAGCGGTCGTAGGCGAGCTCCATGCGACCGGCCTCGATCTTGCTGAGATCGAGCACGTCGTTGACCAGCTCGAGCAGGTGCTTCCCCGAGGCGTGAATGTTCTGGAGGCATTCCTGACGCTGTTGCGGGGTGAGATCCACGAGGTTGTCCTTGAGGATTTCACTGAAGCCGAGGATGGCGTTGAGGGGTGTGCGCAACTCGTGGCTCATGTTTGCCAGGAATTCGCTCTTCAGGCGTGAGATCTCGGCGATCTGCGCATTGGCAACCTCGACCTCACGCTTCTGCGTGGCGATCTCGCCGAGCTGGGCACGCTGTGCCGTATAGAGCCGTGCGTTGTCGATGCTGATGGCCGCCTGGCTCGCGATGATCCGCATCAGAGCCTGCTCGATGCTGGTGAAGGGCTGCACTTCGCGCCGCGCGAGCGTCAGCGCACCGACGAGCCGCTGGGGGACTCGAGCGGCATCACCAAGCAGGATCGCGGTGCATACGCGAGACCGAGGGTCTTGAAGCGGCGATCCTTGGTGGCGTCCGCGACCGACACGAGCTTGCGGCGCTGCGCGGCCCAGCCCACGATTCCCTCACCCAGCTCGAACCGAGCGACCTGACCGAGGTTATCGGTGAACGGGTACGTCGCAATAGCTGACAGGGCGCGGCCGTCCTCATCGAGGAGGAAAACCGTCGCAGCATCGCAGTCGACGAGGTCGGCCGCGGCCTTGAGCATGAAGTCGATCGTCTCCTTCAGCTCCAAACTCGACGTGAAGAGGTTACCGACCTGGCCCAGAAGGTCGACAATGACCTTGTCGTCCATCGCAGATCCGAGTATACCCGCGAATTTCGGCGCCAGCGGACTGTCGGGCAATTGCAATCGATCCAGCGTTGCGCTCATGACCGGCGCCTTTGCAACTCTTCGACGAGCGCCGGGAGAATCTTCAGGGCGTCGCCCACGACCCCCAGGTCGGCGAGTTTGAAGATTGGCGCGTTCTCGTCTCGATTGACCGCAACAATTGCCTTCGCGCCTTTCATTCCGACTGTGTGCTGCATCGCCCCGCTGATGCCGAAGGCGAGGTAGACGGCCGGTTTGACGGTTTTGCCCGTCTGTCCGACCTGCATTGCGTACGGCACCCAGCCGGCGTCGACCACTGCTCGGCTGGCTCCGACCGCCGCATTGCCGAGCACTGCCGCGAGCTGGTCGAGGAGCTCGAAGTTCTTCGGATCACCCAGGCCGCGCCCGCCACTGATCACGATGGGCGCCTCCTCCAGCTTTGGTCCGGCCGCGACGTCCGCGACCCGATCGGTCACCCGTGCGGCCTTGTGCTTTTCGTCGATCGGGGAGGTGACCTGGGTGACCGCCGCGGCGGAACCGCCGCTCGGCTCCGCCACGAAGGACTTCGGACGGATGATCGCCAGGGCCGGAGCGCCGGCCTCGAAGCGCGTCGCCACGTTGAGGGTGGCTCCGAAGACCGAGGAGTGGACGGAGACGCCATCCCCGTCACTCACGTCGAGGCCGTTGGCGATCACCGGAACCCCCAGCTTCGCGGACAGCCGGCCCGCCACGTCGCGGGAGGTGTAGGTCATGCCGAACAGGACGAGATCGGGCTTGTGCTCCTCGATCAGGCCGGCGAGCGCATCAGCCGCTGGGCCGCCGAGGAGCAATTCGCCCCAGAGCGGGTCGGTGCCCGCGTAGAGCGTGGTCGCACCATGGGCACCGAGCTCGGCGGCTGCGTCCGCCGCGTCCGGCGCGAAGGCGACCGCCTCAACGGTTCCGGCCAGCGATCTCGCCTTGGTCAGCAGCTCGAGCGCGATCGGCGCGGGTTTCCCGCCCGCGATCTCGGCGAACACCCAGACCTTTCCCAGAGGCATCGGTCAGATCACCTTCTTCTCGGCGAGGAAGTCGGCGATCCGCTTGTAGCCTTCGCCGTCATCCTTGACGATCGAACCCGCGGCGCGCTGGGCTGCGGGTTCGACGCCGGCGATGCTCTGGCCCGCCGTGGCGCCGCCGGCGCCGTCGAGACCGAGATCCCCCGGGGTGAGCCGGTCGAGCGGCTTCGACTTGGCTCCCATGATTCCTTTCAGGGAGGGGTAGCGGGGTTCGTTGACACCCGCGGTGACGCTCACGACGGCGGGCAGCACGGCATCGACGAGATCGTACCCGGCCTCGGTCTGACGCTTGACCTTGAGGGTCGTTCCATCAACCTCGAGGGTCTTCGCGAAGGTGACTGCGGGAACGTCGAGGAGCTCGGCGATCATCTGCGGCACCACGCCCGTGTAGCCGTCGGTCGACTCCGTGGCGGTGATCACCAGGTCGAACCCCTCGCGGCGGATCGCCGCGGCGAGGACTCGCGCGGTGGTCAGGGCGTCCGAGCCGCGCAGGGCGTCGTCCGAGATCAGGACGCCCTTGGCAGCACCCATGGCGAGGGCTTTGCGCACCGCGTCGACGCCGCGCTCCGGGCCCATCGAAACCACCGTCACCTCGCCTCCCTGCGCCTCGACGAGCTGCAGTCCCGCCTCAACTCCGAACTCGTCGCCGGGATCGAGAACGGCCTCAACCCCCTCGCGCTTGAGCAAATGCGTGGTCGGATCGAGCTGGCCGGTGGTGTTAGGGTCGGGGATCTGCTTGACGCAGACGACGACCTTCATGAGTGCCTCCGTGTTTGTCGCCTCGAGATCGAAACTCTAACGCACCTACGCCGGAATGCCCGGATCGGGGCGACCCAGGGCGCCGGCCAGCGACCCGAGGTCGGTCTGGTCGGTCACCTCAACATGCCCCGCCTGGGGCTGCGTGGCCCTGAGCAGGTCGCTCAAATTGCTGTCGCTCCAGCGCGCATCGGCCACCGCGACGATCCCGTCGTGGTAGCGGTGCTCGCCGAGCCAGGCCTCCCACGACGGATCCCCGGTCACGTCCTCGGTCGCGCTCGATTCGTGCGCCATCGCGGCACCCTGGTTGGTGGCCGGACCGAACCCGAAGTTGCGCGGATTGCTCACGATGCAGGCACCGCTGACCTGTGCTAGCTGATCAACTGTCCGGACGGTCGACGCGTTGTCGACGATCACGACCTCATAGCGCGGCGTAGTGACCGGGGCGAGCGGCATCACCAGGTCGAACCGATGCCCAAGCATGGCGACCATCGCCGGCCCAGCGACGTCGCACGACCTAGCGAAATTGGCCCATGCCGGGAACGACGCGACCGCCGCGACCAACCCGGCCATCGCGGCGGCGATGTCGTGGAGCCGACCCATTTCGTAAGTTGATGGTCGCGCTCGGCGATCAGGCCATGCACCCTGAGATCGACTCGCCGGACGGCGGAGCAGATCGGCGCGCCGGCGGAGGGCTCGGTCGCGAATACCCGGGCGGAAAGCAGCACCGGTCCCCAGACTGGACAGCGGTTCGACCGAGGCGCTCCTGGGTGGCCGGGTCGCTCGCCGAGACGGTCTTCACAGATCCACACCACCACCTGCAGACCCGACGGCAGCCAGGTGACCGAGGACGTGAGGTCGCGACCCCGGCGTGCCCCCGGTGAGCACGAGCGTGCAGACCCCTTGAGCGGCCATCGCCTGATCTGGCGCCGTTTGGCGGTCGTCGCCGAGCAGGCCGCCGGCGATGATCAGTGCGTCGAGGTCGAGTTGATCAGCGTGATTTCACTCTCAATGACGCGGCGCAGGGCGACCTCGCCGAGTTCGCCGGTATCGAACGCCCAGAAGAGCCCGTCCACCAGCTCTCTGCGACACCGTCCACGTGATGCCTCCGTCTAGGAGGCGAATCGGGGGCGATCCTCACGTCTCAGGACTGGCTCAGGGAACGCGCGTCACTGCCGGTGAGAATGAGGACGCCGCCCACCATAAACCAAGTCGAAACCAAGGAGCACCAGGATGTTCGGGAATCTTTTCACCAAGAGGGTCGCGATCAGCGCAGCCTCATTTGCGGTGGTCGCCGTCGCCGGGATCGCCACCGTCTCCATCGTCCCCGCCCTGGCTGCCGGGGTGATGGGCGGCAACGCAACAACGTTTGCGGCCACCCCGGCGCCGAGCACCGCCAAGACCGGCGCGGGTGCCAAAGGGGTGGCAGCCCGGCATATCGCGCTGGCGCTCTTCCGCGAATCGGTCAAGGAGACGGGTCTCAGCCGCACGACTGTCCTCAAGGACCTCCTCAACGGCGAGACGCTTGCTCAGATTGACGGGTCCAAGGCGCCGGCAGTGGAGAGCGCTGTGATGGCAAAGATCACCACCCGTCTGAACAAGGCCGTGACCAAGGGCAAGATCACCAAGGCGCAAGAGACTGCACTCGGCAGCGCCGCAACTGCGGGCATCAGCAAGCTGATGAACCTGAACCTGAGCACCTACATTCGAGTTCGCTTCGGCGGACTCGCGACTACTCCCTCCACGTCGACGCCGCCCTCGTCGACCGGCTCCCCGGCTGCCGTCACCGGATCGAGCGCAGCGCTCTGATCCGTCCGGCGGTCCGGCAGTCTTCCCGGCCACCCCGGGTAGACTGCCTCGATGCCCAAGAAATACACAGCCGCTGAGCAGGTCATCGATCCTGCCAAGCGCTACAACGCGACCATCGCGACCGACCGCGGCGACATCGTCGTCGCCCTCGACCCAGCGCGCGCCCCGAAGTCGGTCAACAACTTTGTGTTCCTCGCCCGAGACGGCTTTTATGACGGACTCACATTCCACCGCGTGGTTGACGATTTCGTCATACAGGGCGGCTGTCCCGAAGGCACCGGTCGCGGTGGGCCGGGCTACAAGTTCGAGGATGAGCCTGTCCAGGGTGAGTACGAGCCCGGGGCGGTCGCAATGGCAAACTCCGGCCCGAACACCAACGGCTCGCAGTTCTTCATCTGCACGGTCGACGACCGTCACAAGCTGACCAAGGCCTACAACCTGTTCGGCCAGGTCGTCAAAGGCATGGACGTGGTCGGCGCGATCCGCAAGGACGACGTGATGCGGTCGGTGACCATCGTCGAGGAGTGATGGCAGACACAGGACTCCGGCTCATGGCGGTGCACGCGCACTGCGACGACGAGACGATCACCATGGGTGGCACGCTCGCCACCTACGCCGATCGCGGCGTCAAGACCTGTGTGGTCTGCTGCACCGACGGCAAGCTGGCGACCATCGTCGCGACGGACATGCCCGAGGAGACCACGCGTCCGCTCCTCCCCGAGATCCGCGAAGCGGAGTTGCGCGAGGCATGTCGAATCCTCAAGGTGGACGAGGTGGAATTTCTCCGCTACGGCAACTCCGGGATGGCGGGCACACCCACCAACCAGTTGCCCGATGCGTTCTGGATGGCACCGATCGACGAGGTGACCGGAAGGCTGGTGGCGCTCATCCGGAGATTCCGCCCTCATGTTGTCGTCACTTATGACGGAAACGGCGGATACGGCCATCCCGATCACGTCCAGACCCACCGCGCGACCGTGCTTGCTGTTGAGGCCGCTCGTCTTCGTCCGATGTACAAGCAAGCGGGCGATCCGTGGCGCGTTGAGAAGCTGTACTACACGGCGTTTCCAAGAGCCGAGTTCGAGCGCATCGTGGAAGCGGCAAAGCAGGCCGGCATCGACCCGCCGTTCGGGGAGACCAACCCGGACGAGATGGAATTCCTCACGCCCGACGCTGACGTCACAACGACCGTCGACTGCGTCAACGTCATCGGACTCAAGCGGGATGCGCTGCGCGCCCACCACAGTCAGATCGCTGAGGACTGGCCCCAGCTCACCATGCCTGACGAAGTTCTCAAGCAGTTTGCCGATGAGTTCTTCCAGCTCGTCATTTCGCGGAAGCCCGCGGTGCTCCCGGAGACGGACCTGTTCGCGGGGATTACTCCGCAAGACTAGGCGCAGCCTGATCCGTAACGGTCGCCACGACAGACTTCTGCATAGCGCATCCGAAGGGCCTCTCGCTCGACCTATTCCAATGGCCTCGAAACGCGCCGGCTAAGTGCGCTCCAGCACCATCGCGATGCCCTGACCGCCGCCGATGCACAGCGCTGCAACGCCGAGGTGCGAGTCGCGTTTGGCCATCTCGTAGAGGAGCGTGACCAGGATTCGGGTGCCACTGGCACCGATGGGGTGGCCGATCGCGATGGCCCCGCCGTTGACGTTGAGCCGGTCCGCGGGGACCGCAAGCTCGCGGCTGACCGCGACGGCTTGGGAAGCGAACGCCTCGTTGAGCTCGAAGAGATCGATGTCGCGGAGCTCGACACCCGCCTTCTGGAGGGCGGCGCGCACTGCGGGAACGGGGCCCATGCCCATGATCCGAGGGGCGACGCCGGCACTCGAGTAGCCGCGAATCCGGGCCAGGGGAACGCGATTCTCCGCCTTGGCGCGCGACGCGCTCATCACCACCACCGCGGCTGCGCCGTCGTTGATGCCGCTCGCGTTTCCGGCGGTGACGGTGCCGTCCTTTGCGAAGGCGGCCCTCAGAGCGGAGAGCGTCTCGGCGGTCGTGCCGGCTCGCGGGTGCTCGTCGGTGTCAACCAGAACCGTTTCCTTCTTGCGCTGCACGGGAACCGGCACGATCTCGTCCTTGAAGCGCCCCGACTTGATTGCGGCTTCGGCCTTCTGCTGAGACCCGGCTGCGAACAGGTCCTGGTCCTCGCGGCTGACCTCGAATTCGCGCGCGATGTTCTCAGCGGTGCTGCCCATGTGGCAATCATCGAATGCGCACCAGAGACCGTCGCGAATCATGACGTCGACGAGCTGACCGTGGCCGAGGCGATAGCCGTAGCGGCCGTTCTCCATCAGGTACGGCGCGCGCGTCATGTTCTCCATGCCGCCTGCGACGATGCATTCCGCGTCTCCGGCACGGATCGCCTGAGCAGCCAGCGCCACGGTCTTGATACCGCTGCCGCAGACCTTGTTGATGGTCGTCGACGGAACGCTGTCGGCAAGGCCGGCGCCCATCGCCGACTGGCGCGCGGGGTTCTGCCCGAGCCCCGCCTGGAGCACGTTGCCCATGATCACCTCGTCGACAGAGTCGATACCGGCGCGACGCAGCGCCTCCTCGACCGCGATCGAACCCAGTCTGGTGGCCGGCACGTCGGTGTACGCCCCACCAAAGGTCCCGACCGGCGTCCGTACAGCGCTGACGATGACCGCGTCTTCCATGCCACCCACTCTACGCCCAGTGGTCTGACCGCAGTTCGAGGCTGACGCCGAACGACGCCGCATAGCGCTCGCGGAATGATGCGGCGTCGAAGCGGTGTCGCTGGGGTCCGTGCTGCTCCACCACATACGCACCTGCGAGGGCACCGATGCGCCCGGCGACGGCCGGCGACGCGCCGGACCGGAAACCCGCCACCACCCCGGCGATGTAGGCATCACCTGCGCCGGTCGGATCGACCGCGTCGGCTACCGCCGCCACCGGGATCACTGAAACACCGTCGGGAGTATGCAACTCGCTTCCGGCGGCCCCCCGGGTCACCGCGACCATGCGCGAGCGGCTCAACTCCTCGATGGAGACGCCGGTGCGTTCTCGGATCATCTCGAACTCGTAGTCGTTGCCGCCCACGAGCCAGGACTCTTCGAGACCGCGGCGCAACACCTCGTCGGGCATCGCCGGTACCTGCTGCGCCGGCACGAATACCAGCCGGGCGCCGAGTGCTCGCGCCTGCGCTACGTGCAGCGCCATCGCCCCGGCGTCATCCGCGCCGACCACGACCTCCGAGACGTCGGTGAGAGCACTCAGGTCGACGCCGGCGGCGCGCGCCATCGCACCGGGGTGGAATGCCGTGATCTGGTTGCCGTCTCTGTCGGTCGTGATGAACGCGGTCGCCGTGCTCACGTCGTGGCAGGTCAGAACACCGGAGGTGTCCACACCCTCGGCTTCGAGCGCCGCGGCATAGTCGACGAAGTCGTCACCGCCGACCGCTGCGCAGAGGATCGGCCGCTCACCGAGCAGCGCCAGCGTGAAGGCGATGTTCGACGCGGTACCGCCGCGGCGCTTTTCGAGGCGGTCGACGAGAAACGCGACATTGAGCTCGTTGGTCTTGTCGGGCAGGATGTAGTCGCCGAACCGGCCTCCGAACTCCATGATGGTGTCGAACGCGACGGACCCGGTGACAGCGATTCGTCCCACAGCCGGGGCAGGATAGCCAGCCCGATGTCCCCGCCGTGCGGAGAGCGGCGACAATGGGGCCGATGGTGCTGCACGAGCTGGGACGCGGGCCCGCCCTGCAGGCTCCCCTCTCGGGCCTGTCCCGAGGAGAGCCGGGCGCTGAGGAGACCGCTCTCGTTGACGCCGTCGAGGTCTACCACCGGACCTACACGACCATCCTGCGGAGCAGTGGCGAGACCCAGCTTCGGGTATTCGAGCACTCGCACAAGGCGATGGGCTCGAGCCTGCATGGGCTGGCCGGATCGCTGGAGCTCGACCTCGGAGCCCTGCTCTACGCGATCAGGCGGCTGCCGGAAGCGGTTTTGCGCGCGCGCCTGGTGGTGATGGGCCAGTCCGCCGAGGTGTTCGCCCAGCGCGGGTTCCGCCCCTTCACCGAGTGGACCGAGGTCAGCGCCCCGGGGCGGCGCCGCCGCTGGTACGACGACGGGGAAGGGACCCTCGCCGTCCTGATCGCCAGCGCGTCGGACGTCGACGACCTGGTGCCGACCATGGTCGCGCTCCAGATCGAGGTGAACAAGCTCGGGGTAGCGCTTCGAGGCGCGGGGATCGAGCGGATCGAGGATTCGACCCCGGGAGAGCTCGCCACCGCGTGCGGTGGTCGCGAAGACGACTGGCTGCAGATCTACGAGATCTGGGGCGCCGCCTTCGGTGCCAGGCTCGCGCAGATCGCCGAGCACGGCATGGCGCTGCGCGTTCGCATGCTCGGCGGCACCCAGGTCGGGTATGCACGGGTGACCCGCCGCTGGTGGCAGCAGGTGACCGGCCTGATGCGCTCCGAGTCGCTCCTGGACCGGCCGGTGTACTTCGTCAGCAGCAATTCCCACGCGATCGCCAACCTGCTGACCGGGGTGGCGCCGCGCCACGCCGACGAGCTCGCGGCTGCCGTCGATCGAGATGGTGGGGGCGAGCTGCGCGATGAACTCCACCGGTTCCGGGACGGCACCGCGGAAGGCCACTGGAACAACTTCCTGTACTACGCGGCGAGAGAGCGCCTCCGGCTCCTGCCCGACTCGGCACGAGCGGCGCTGCGCCGCGAGGAGCGCGAGGCGGGCTCCCTGGGCGTCACGAGCCGGACCGCGCTGGACGTCGCCGCGCAGGTCATTCCGCTCGACCGGGTCAACCCCGCGCACTGCGACGAGCGAGTGCTGCCCATCGACGCCGTCACACTCGCCGCGAGCAGGGCGGTGATCGTCAACATCGATTACCCCCTCGGCCTCGCCGCGTACAACATCCTTCGCGAGGTCGCCGAGACCGTCGACCTCCGCGGCGTGTACATCCTCGGCAAGGCCGCCACGCTCAACGCCGACGTCGGCGATGTGATGATCAGCAGTGTCGTCCACGACGAGCACAGCCGGTCGACCTACTGGCTGGACAACGCGTTCTCTGTCTCGGACATCGCCCCGTACCTGCGCTTCGGCAGCGGGCTCGACAACCAGCGCGCGGTCAGCGTCAAGGGGACCTTCCTGCAGAACCGCGGCTACCTCGACTTCTACTACCGCGAGGCGTTCACCGTGGTCGAGATGGAGGCTGGTCCATACTGCAACGCCGTGTACGAGATGACCCAACCCGTGCGGTATCCGACCAGCGAGCCGGTGAGCTTCTCCAAGCTGCCCATCGATTTCGGCGTCATCCACTACGCATCCGACACCCCGTACACGCAGGCTCGCACGCTCGGCGCTCGCGGTCTCTCGTATTACGGCATGGACTCGACGTACGCATCGTCGGTCGCCATCGTGCGGCGCATCGTCGCCCGCGAGGGTGCGACGGGGCAGTAGCCGCTTGTCCCTGGTCAGTCTCCGCGACGTGGGTGTCGCCTTCGGTGCCGAGAGCATCCTCGAAGGTGTCACGTTCCGCATCGACACACGCCAGCGCATCGCGGTCGTCGGCGCCAACGGCGCGGGCAAGACGACGTTGCTGACGCTCATCAATGGAGCGCTCGAGCCGACCCAGGGCGAGGTTGAATGGCAACGCGGACTGCGCATCGGCTATCTCCCGCAGGACGCCCCCGAACCGGTTGCCGAGACGATCCTCGACGAGGTGATGGCGTCCCGCGAGGACCTGGCCGCGATGCATCACGAGATGACCACGCTGGAGCCGCTGCTCGCCCACAGCACGCGGCCCGACGCCCAGAAACTGCTGTTGCGCTATGGCGATGTGCAGCATCGCTACATCGACCAGGGCGGCTACGAGCTGGAGGCGACCGCGCGCGAGGCGCTCGGTGGGCTCGGCCTCGACACCGAGACGCAGCAACGCCATCCCTCGCAACTGAGCGGCGGGCAGAAGCGCCGCCTCGAGCTTGCCAAGCTCCTCGTGCAGGACGCCGACCTGCTGCTCATCGACGAGCCGACCAACCACCTCGACCTCGCCGCCATCGAGTGGCTCGAGGACTTCATGCGCGGCGTATCGACGGCGTTCGTGCTCGTCTCGCACGACAGACGCTTTCTCGACAACGTGTGCACCCAGGTCATCGAGGTCGCCGGCGGGACGATCGAGGAGTATCCGGGCAACTACACGCAGTACACCAAGCTCCGCGTGGAGCGACGCGAGCGGCGGCGTCGAGAGTTCGCCGCGCAGAAGGCGTACATCGACCACCAGGAGGAGTTCATCCGCAAGTACAAGGCAGGGCAGCGCGCGCGTGAGGCGCGGGGACGGCAGACGCGGCTCAACCGCCTCGACCGGGTCGCGCCACCCACGGTTGACAGGAAGCCCCGCCTGCGCTTCAGCAGCGCGCCGGCGTCGCGGGTGACCCTGAAGGGTGTCGGGCTGATCATCGGGAGGGACGCGCCGCTGCTGCTGGTGCCGCCGTTGACCATCGTTCCCGGCGAGCGCATCGCCGTGATCGGCCCGAACGGCAGCGGCAAGTCGACGCTCCTGCACACCCTCGCCGGCGATCTCCCGCCGCTGGAGGGGACGCTCACCCTCGGCCCCCGAAGCGTCCGGCGGCTGTACCGCCAGGACCTGGGACAGTCCATCGAGCACGGGGCCGCAGATGTGCCCGCGGGCGAGGACGACCGCACGGTGCTCGCAGACCTCCTGGCGACACACCCGGTCGGCGAGGAACGCGCCCGCACCCTCCTCGGCTCGCTGCTGTTCAGCGGCGACGACACGCTCAAGCTCGTCGGCGACCTCAGTGGTGGCGAGCGAGCTCGGTTGATGATGGGCAAGCTCGCCATCGAGGAGACCAACCTCCTGCTGCTCGACGAGCCCACCAACCACCTCGACATTCCCGCCCAGGAGGTGCTCGAGGCCGCGCTCGTCAAGTATCCGGGGGCGATGGTGCTCGTGACCCACGACCGGGCGCTGATCGACGCCGTCGCCACCCGGACGTGGGCTATCGAGGACGGCGGGATCCGCGAGGTGCTCGGCGGCTACTCGGCCCTCCAGAAGTCACGGGATCGCGAGCGCCACAAGTGAGCGCCGCGGTCGCGCGCTCGCGCGCTCCCTCCCCGGGGTGGGCGCTGGTCGCCGCCACCGTCGCGGTCTCCTTCTCGGCGATCCTCATCAAGGCGGCCGGCGATGATGCGGCCACGATCGTCTGGCTCCGCATGGGCATGGCGGCGGTGCTCCTGGCGCCGTGGGTCGTCCGCGACGCTCGGCGCGGGGCGCTGCCGCAAGGCCTGACCCAGATCGGCCTCGTGCTGGTGAGCGGTGTCTTCCTGGCGGGTCACTTTCTCCTCTGGACCGCGTCCCTCCGGTACACCTCGATCGCGGCCAGCGTCCTCCTCGTGTCGCTCCACCCACTGATCGTCACCCCCCTCGGGAAACGCCTGTTGGGAGAAGGGCTTTCCCGCCGGATGCTGGCCGGCGGCGGGCTCGCCGTCGTGGGCACGTTGGTGACCTGCGCCGGCGATCTCAGGGTCGACAGCAGCGCGTTCGGCGGCGACCTGCTCGCGCTGGCAGGGGGCCTCTGTCTGGCGGGTTACCTGCTCATCGGACGGTCCGTCCGTGCAAATCTCGGTGTCGCCGGGTACTCCGCAATCGTCTATGCGGTGGTGTGCATCATCGCGGCGCTGACGGCCGCGGCCGGCGGGGTCGCGCACCTCCCGTCGCCCAGGGTTGCGCTCGCGTGCCTTGGTCTGGCGGTGGTCTGCACCATCGGCGGGCACACCGTGTACAACTGGGCACTTCGTCATGTCCCAGTGCTGCTCGTCTCGATCTCGTTCCTCGGAGAGCCGCCGCTCACCGCGCTGCTTGCGCTGCTCATCCTCGCGTCCGTCCCATCCCTCGCGACGGTGCTGGGCGGGGTGCTGATCCTCGCAGGGCTCGCGCTCGCGCTGATCGAGCGTGGGTCGGGACCGGGACGTCCAGCCGATCTGGCGATCGCACAATGACCGCAGTCACCGCCTGCGGCCACCCCGTCGACGAGGCGGAGAAACTCTTCGACGCCAACGACCCATCGACGGGAGACGCTTTCACGATCGTCCGCTGCCGCCGGTGCGACCTTGCGCGGACGGCTCCGGCGCCGACCGAAGAGGAGCTCGACGGCTACTACCCCCAGGGCTACCACAGCACCACCAAGCGGTACCGCGGGGGGATGGACCGAATCCTCTCGATGGTCCATCGCAGCCGGATCCGGACACTCGAGCGGCTCCTCGGGGGCACCGGGAGCGCGCTGGACATCGGGTGCGGGCCGGCGGTGCTCATCAATCAGATGCGCTCACGGGGCTGGAAGGTGCGGGGGACGGAGCGATCGCCGTCCGCTGCGAAGCAGGCGCGCGACGTGTTTCACCTCGACGTGAGCGCCGTGGATGTCGAGGAGTTGGTGGCGGCCGGAGCCAGCTACGACGCCGTGATCCTCTGGCACGTCGCCGAGCACCTCCACACGCCCGAGGTGACCGTGCGCGCCATCGCCAGCCTCCTCCGTCCGGGCGGGGTGCTGCTCGTCGCGGTGCCGAATTTCGGGTCGCCCGAGGCGAGGATCGGACGAGCCGGATGGTTCCACCTCGACGTTCCGAGGCACCTGGTGCACTTCACTCCTGCCACCCTCACCGCGATCCTCGATGCGACGGGATTCCGTCCCGTCAAGATCACCCACCTGGCCCCGGAATACGATCTCTTCAGCTTCGTGCAGACGGCGGAGAACCGCCTCGGATTGCCCGCGAACCTCCTCTACGACGTCTTGCGCCGACCCGAAGCGCGCCTGCGCCGCAACCAGAACGGTCGCCTGCTGGCCGGCGTGGCAGTCGGGCTGGCCGTGCCCCTGAGCGTGGCCGCGGCCGTGATCGCGCCTCTCGCCGCGGCCGCGCGGCGGAGTGCGACGATCGCCGTCTATGCGGTGCGGCTACCGGTTCAGCGGGAGTAGCGGCGCGAGCGCAGACCGAGACGGTGGAGCACGTAGCGGTTCACGGTCCAGACCGTCTTGAGCCCGTAGATCAGCGAAACCCGGAAATTCACCGATGACGCGTCGTCGAAATACTTGGTCGTCACCGGAACCTCGGCAACCTTGAATTTGAACGATGCGGCCTGCGTGAGGATCTGGGTGTCGAAGACGAAATCGTTCGAGTTGCGCAGAAATGGCACCGTGGTGAGGAACTTGCGGCTGTACGCGCGGTAGCCGGTGTGGTACTCGGTCAGGCCAAGCCCGAGCACCTGATTCTCGTAGCCGGTGAGGAAACGGTTGGCGAGACGCTTCCACCACGGCATGCCACCGGCGCGGGCGCCGCCGGGGGTGTAGAAACGCGAGCCGAGCACGACATCGGCCCGTCCACTCCGGATCACCTCGACCATGTCGTCGAGGATGGCGGGGTCGTACTGGCCGTCGGGGTGGAGCATGACGATGACATCCGCGCCATCGCGGAGCGCCTCGATGTAGCAGGTCTTCTGATTGGCACCGTAGCCCGCGTTGTGAGGATGCGAAATCACAACCAGGTCGAGCGACACCGCGAGCGCGGCGGTCCCATCGCGGCTGCCGTCGTCGACGAGGATGATCGTGTCCACGACACCGGGGGGAATGCCCGCGAGTGTCGTCTCGAGAGTCTTGGCAGCGTTGTACGCGGGCATCACGACGACGGTTTTCAACGACTCAATCGCACCCCGGCCATTCGTGACACCTGAGGGTTTCTTCGCTGCCGTCTCGGGCAAGTGGATCCATCCCATTGGGCCAGGACCAA
This sequence comes from Candidatus Dormiibacterota bacterium, assembly GCA_963777445.1. Classification (GTDB taxonomy): domain Bacteria; phylum Chloroflexota; class Dormibacteria; order Aeolococcales; family Aeolococcaceae; genus Palsa-851. The sequence goes on from CAVZQR010000008.1 coordinate 35,554, forward strand.
CGCGTGTTGGCGCGTCTGACCTCTTTCGGCATTCGATAATAGCGCATCGATGCCACCCCTCCGGCGAGGCTCAGTCGACCTGCATGGGCCTGTAGTTGCGCTGGTAGAACTCCCAGAACTCGCCGGACTTGAGCGGTCGCCACCAATCCTCGTTCTCCACGAACCATGCGACGGTGCGTTCCATGCCGGCGTCGAATGTCGTAGTCGGACGCCATCCCAATCCGGACAGGCGAGTTGAGTCGAGTGCATAGCGACGATCGTGACCGAGACGGTCGCGGACGAACTGCTTGAGCGAGCTGGGTTTTCCGAGCAGTCGTAGCACGGTGTCGGCGACACTGATGCCGCTTGTCTCACCACCAGCGCCGATGTTGTAGTCCATCCCCACCTCGCCCTTGCGGAGGGCGAAGTCGATGCCGCGGGCATGGTCCTCAACGAAGAGGTAGTCACGAACCGCCCCTCCGTCCCCGTAGATCGGCAGCGGGCGGTCGTCGATCGCGTTGGTGATGAACAGCGGGATGATCTTTTCGGGATACTGGAAGGGACCGTACGTGTTGGAGCCTCGAGTCACGATCGCCGGGAATCCGTAGGACGCTCGATACGCCTGGATCTGGAGCTCGCCACCCGCCTTGCTCGCGCTGTACGGGCTTCGCGGTTGCAACGGGTCGCCCTCGCAACGGAGCCCGCTGATGACCTCGCCGTACACCTCGTCGGTACTGACGTGCAGGAAGCGCTCGTGCCCGTTGGCGCGCGCGGCATCCATGAGAACGAAGGTGCCGAACACATCGGTGAGGATGAACTGGCCAGGCGCTTCGAGCGAGCGGTCGACATGCGACTCGGCAGCGAAGTTCACGATGACGTCGACATCGCCGGCCAACTCGCTCATCAACGCCGCATCGCAGATGTCACCGTGAACGAAGCGAAATCGCGGGTCGGAGCTAACACTGTCGAGGTTGCGTTCGTTGCCGGCATACGTGAGCTTGTCGAGCACGACCACAGAGTTGTTCGCGTACTCGCGAAGCGTCATGCGAACGAACTCGCTCCCGATGAAGCCCGCTCCACCAGTGACCAACAGGCGCACGTCAGATGTTCTCGATCGTCCAGTCGAAGCCGATGCGAGGATCGTCCCAGGCGATCCGGCCCTCGTCGGGATCATCCGGACTATATGGCGCGGTAACGTAGTAGTTGAGGATCACGTCACGCTGGGAGACGCACTGGTAGCCGTGCGCGACCAGCGGTGGGATGGCCACCATCCGCGGCGCGTTCTCACCGAGCATCAGTGACTGGACGCGCCCGGCAGTTGGCGAGTCGTGGCGGACATCGACCAGCACCACGCGCGCGTCGCCCTGGACGATGTCCCAGTAGTCCCACTGGCGCTTGTGCCAGTGGAAGGCCTTGATCAGCTCAGGAGGGTTGCCGCCGCGGGCATAGGCGAGGCTTCGGGACATCTGAGCGAACTTCTGGTCCGGCAGGAAGGGACGGCCCTCGTCGTCGATGTCGCCCCGCTTGAGCTGCTCGATGAAGTAGCCGCGCTCGTCAGGCCACTTCTTGAAGGTCTTGACCATGACGCCGTCGATCCGTCCGAGTCGCTCGGCAAGCGGGCGCGAGGCCATCGTGTTCAGCACGCCTTCCATCTCGGGGAGCAAAGCCATCCAAGCCACAGCTACTGGAACCAGCCCTCTAGGTCGATGATCGCATTGACACTACCGGCATCGTGTATAGGTAGACCTCGCCGTTGTGCAGGTCATCATTCATTGTGCCGACCTCGACCGCGGCCAGGTCGGGTGGGACCGCTCCGACGCGGAGGTTGAGATCCGAGCCGGCCGGCGAGCTGGACGGGTACGCCGGCTAGACCCAGCGATCAGATCGGGGCGCCGGTCACGAAGAAGAGCAGATGGGCGGGGACGACCCCCATCACGACACTGATGATCAGCACGTAGAGCATTGCCGTCGCCGGCTGGTTGGCGCGAATGCGCGCGAAGTGGCGCGTCAGCAGTGCCACACCGGTGGTGAAGACGATCCCGGAGCCCACTACCAGCAGCCAGAACGGGACGGCGTCACCCGACCAGAGCAGTTCGCCTCGGACCGTCGCGCCCGAGGTCACGATCACGAGCACGATCACCACAGCCTGGAGCGCGACGGCTATGAAGACGATGTCGATGGCGCGGCGAAGCGGACGGAAGGAGAGGTTGGGTGCCACCAGGTACCAGTGGCCGAGGAGCATCCCGGCCAGGGCGCTGCCGGACACCAGCGCGGCCGGGACGAATGCGACGACGGCCGTACCCACACCGCCGAGCGAAGGGCCGAAGGCGGCCGCTGCTTTCACGATCGCGATGGCGCCGAACCCGATCGTGATCGCGCCCACCACCCGGCGCGCGACATCGGTCATAACCGAGCAGAAGAACGCGTACCCGAGCAGAGCGACGGTGAACGCGATCGACCAGTGGAACAGCGACGTCTGGGCACCGGACGGCAGGGGTGCCCCGAGCAGGGACGTGCCGGATGGCAGCAACGCCTCGATGAGCAAGTCGAGGGCCATGAGCCCGGCGCAGATGAGCGAGGTGGTGCCGACGAACCCCCGCCCGACCTTGCCGACGAGGTCGACCCCGTAGGCCGCGAAGGTGGTGCCCGCCGCGACCTCGAGTAAGACAACGACCGTTGCGATGGGGGCAAGCGCGGGCAGCGACGTGGGGTCGGGCACCGCTCGATCCTACGGTGGTGGCGCTGCCCCACCGAGGCTGGAACCGCTCAGGGCGCGGGCGGGCGCCCGCTGAACGGATCGAACCTCACCCCGGCGCCTGCCAGCACCGCTCGAACGGGTGGATGTCCCGCGGGTGACGGTTTCGCACATCGGGGTTCAATTCGATTTGGCTCTGCTAGGTTGGCCACGGATGGTCAGCGCACCTTCGACTCGGGCAATGCCCGTACCGATCCGCGCGGCCGCAGGTGTGAGCGGTGCCTGACCAGCGTTCGCTCCTCCGTGGCCGTCTCGCCGTCGCCATCGACGGTGTCGTCGACGTCGCGGCACGCCTGGGCCCGCCGATCACTCAGGCGACGGCCCCCCCGCCACCGCCGCCGCCGCCAGAGGTTGCCGGACGTCCCTGGACGCTCGCCGCGGCGATGGAGCCGGTTCCTTCTCCATCCACCGAACGCCTGGCGCCGCCAAGAGCAACCCTTCCGCTGCGGCCGCCCGAGCCCCCGCCCCCGCTGGAATACCAGCGCTCGAGAACCCCACTGGTGATCATCGGGTCGACTCTCGCCGGGTTCATCCTGATCGCCATCATCGCGATCCGCCTGCTCCAGGGCGGGGCCGTGCCCCACGGTCCGGCAAGCTCGCCCAGCGAGTTCGCGCTCACCGGTGTCCGTCCGGTAGCCTCAGCGCCGGAGGTCGGTGGCGCCGCGCCGGTGACTCAGGTGTCCTTCCCCGCCAAGACCGCCGTGGTCGACATCGAGGTGAACTCGGGCGGCGCGGCAGGCCAGACGCCGGTCCGGGTCGTGGTGACGGCCGGTCAGCCGGCGCAGACCATCATCCAGAACGACTACGTGCTGAGCCCATCCGGGGACACGGTCATCCCGCTTGCCGCGCCGGGCGGCGCGTTCGCGCCGGGCGATTACTCGGTGACGATCACCGACAGGGGCGAACTCCTGGGGTCCACGTCGTTTTCAGTCCTCTAGCCCGCGCACCTCGGGATCAGTAGCGGGTTCCCTCGGGCGCAGGCAGGGCATCGAGCTCCGCCATGTCCGCTGCGCCCAGCTCGATGTCGGCCGCCTCGGCGTTGTCCGTGAGGTACCTCGGGGTCTTGGTGCCGGGGATCGGCACCACGTGCGCGCCCTGGGCGAGCACCCAGGCGAGTGCGACCTGGGCGGGGGTGGCCCCGAGCCGATCGGCGATCTCGCGCACTCGGCCGACGATCACGAGGTTGGCGCGGAGCGCGTCCTGCTGGAAGCGGGGCAGGTCACGGCGGAAATCGTCCATTGGCAGGTCCTCGAAGGACGAGAACCGGCCTGCGAGGAAGCCCCGGCCGAGCGGCGAGAACGGGATCAAGGCGATCTCCTGCTCCTTGCAGTACGGCAGCACCTCCGCCACCACGTCACGGGTCCACAGCGACAGCTCGGACTGCACCGACGTGACCGGGTGGACCGCCTGCGCTCGCCTGATCTCGGCCACGGTCACTTCGGAGAGGCCGATGTGGCGCGCCTTGCCGGCCGCAACCGTTTCCGCCATGGCCCCCCAGGTCTCCTCGATCGGAACCTCCGGGTCCACCCGGTGCAACTGGTAGAGGTCCACGTGATCGGTGCGCAGGCGTCGAAGGCTGTCGTCGATCGACTGGCGCACATGCTCGGGGCGGCCGTCGCGACCGGCACCTGGAGAGGCGGGACCGAAAGCGGCAGGCGAATTGGAGGCGCCCATGACCAACCCCACCTTGGTGGCCAGCACCGAGTGCTCACGCCAGCCGTCAGCCAGCGCTCGCCCGACCAAATCCTCGTTGGTGAAGGGCCCATACGCGTCGGCGGTATCGATCAGCGTCATCCCCAGGTCGAGCGCCTGGTGGATCACCGCGATCGACGTGGCGTCGTCGCGGGGTGTCTCCATGTCGTAGCTCGCCGTCATCCCCATGCACCCGAGACCGATCACGCCAACCTGCGGCCCGCGAATTCCAAGTGTTGTGGTTCGCATCCTGTGCAGCTCCTCCCGCGACCAGCGACGTCGGTCGCCTGCCGGCGTCAGCAGGTACCGATCAGCGCTCCACCGGAAGGCCGGCCTCGTCCCAGGCCTCGATCCCGCCGGTGACGTTGTATGAGTTCGGCCGCCCGAAGGTGCGCAGGTAGTCGACCGCGCGGGCGCTCCGACCGCCCATCCGGCAGTGCACGTAGACGTCGCGGTCAGCCGGCACCTCAGCGAGACGCGCGGGCAGCTCCCCGAGCGGGATCAGCACCGAGCCGGGAATCCGCGCCTCGGCGTACTCCGAGCGCTCGCGCACGTCGACGAGCATCGCGCCGTTGGCGAGGGCCTCGCTCACTGCTTTGGGGGCGACCTCGGAGTTCTCGGGCATTCGCGGCAGTATAGAGGCGGCGATGGCGCCCTCAATGAGAGCGTCCAAGCGCGTGTGAGCCTGCTAGGCTCGTGACCGTGAGCACGGTTGCCGCACCGGCGGTGGTGGACTCTCCCTGGCTGAACGCACAGCGCCAGTTCGACAACGCCGCCGAGATCCTCAATCTCTCACCGGGGTTGCGCGCTGTTCTGCGTGAGGTTCGACGGGAGCTTGTCGTCCGTTTCCCCGTGAAGATGGACGACGGCAGCGTCCGCATGTTCGAGGGATACCGCGTCCAGCACAACGTGACCCGAGGGCCTGCCAAGGGCGGGCTTCGATTCCATCCGGCGACCGACATCGACGAGGTCAAGGCGCTCGCGATGTGGATGACCTGGAAGTGCGCACTCGCCAACCTGCCCTACGGTGGCGCCAAGGGCGGTGTGGCGGTCGATCCGTCAACGTTGAGCCACCGCGAGCTCGAGCGCCTCACCAGGAGGTTCGCCGCGGAGATCAGCGTTCTGGTCGGACCCGAGTCGGACATCCCGGCGCCGGATGTCAACACGACCGCCGAGATCATGGCGTGGATCATGGACACGCTCTCGATGCAGGCCGGCTACTCGGTCCCGGCCTCGGTGACCGGGAAGCCGCTCGAGATCGGCGGCAGCGAAGGCAGACCCAGCGCGACCGGACGCGGCGTGAACATCATCGCCATCGAGGCGTGCAAGCGGCTCGGGATGGAGCCCTCGCAGACGACCGTCGCGGTGCAGGGCTTCGGCAACGTCGGCAGTTGGGCGTGCCAGCTCATGCACGAATCCGGCTTCACCATCTGCGCGGTCGCGGACGTGACCGGCGGAATCTATTCGAAGGACGGGTTGGACATCCCGGCACTGCTCGCCTACCGCCAGCTGCACGGCGGCGTCCAGGGGTTCCCGGGGACTGAGCCGGTCACCAACACCCAGCTCCTCGAGCTCGAGGTCGACCTCCTCGTCCCGGCCGCGATGGAGAATCAGATCACCGCGCGCAACGCGGGGAGGATCCAGGCCCGCCTGATCGTCGAGGGCGCCAACGGACCGACCACACCAGACGCCGATAGCATCCTCGAACGCCGCGGCATCACGGTGGTGCCCGACATCCTCGCCAACTCCGGCGGTGTGACCGTGTCGTATTTCGAGTGGGTCCAGGATCTGCAGTCACTGTTCTGGGAGGAGGACGAGATCAACGTCCGCCTCAAGAAGATCCTGCAGAAGGCGTTCACCCAGATGTGCGACCAGGCCGATCGCCATCATGTGTCGTTGCGACTCGGCGCCTACCTCGTCGCCGTCAAGCGTGTCGCCGACGCCACGGCTGTGCGAGGCATCTACCCGTAAGGGCGTCCCCGCCCCCGGCCTGGCCATGAAGCTCCTCGATCGACTGCGCGCGCTCCCGCTGCCGGTCGGGACCATCCCGGTCGCGTTGGGCCTCGGGCTTGCCGGCCTGATGCAGTACGGATTCCTGGTGGTGGCGGCGCGGGCGCTCGGCGCTGCTCGATTCGCGCCACTCTCCGTGTTCTGGGCGCTGCTCTTCGTGTGCGGCCCGGGATTCTTCCTGCCGCTCGAGCAGGAGACCGGCCGAGCGATCGCGGCACGCCGCGTGCGCGGCGAAGGCGGGCGTCCGGTGTTCGTTCGAGCGGCGATGCTCGGGAGCGTCCTGGCGGTGGTGCTGATCGTGGCCACGCTGGCAGCCGCGAGCCCGCTCGACCAGCATGTCTTCAAGGGTGACCCGGCGCTACTGGCCGGGCTCGTCGGCGGCTTCGCCGCATATCTCTGCGAGTTCCTGGCCCGGGGCGCACTCGCGGGCAATGCCCGCTTCGGCGCCTATGGCGTCCTGCTCGGTGGTGAGGGCGCCCTGCGGGTTGCCTTCGCCGCCTTCCTTGCGGTCATCGGCGTCAAGACAGCCGGTCCCTACGGGATATCTCTGATCGTCGCCTCCTTCGCGGCGATCGCGCTCGCGACGATCGGCAGGCGCGGGCTCCTGCGACCCGGGCCTCCGGCGCCATGGGGCGAGATCACCCACGCGCTCGGCTTCCTGCTCATCGCCTCGGTGTTCACCCAGCTCCTGCTCAGCGTCGGCGCCGTCGCAGTCCAGCTGCTCGCCACGCCCGCGGAGCAGACGGCTGCCGGCAGGTTCCAGCTGAGCCGGATCGTCGCCTACGTTCCGATCTTTCTGTTCCAGGCGGTCCAGTCAGCGCTCCTGCCCAAGCTCTCCACGCTGGCCACCGGCGGACGTCACCAGGAGTTTCAGGCTTTGCTGACCCGGCTGCTGCTCCTGATGACAGGTCTGGGCGCCGTCGCCATCGCGGGGTTCACGCTCCTCGGGCCGACGGTCACCCGCATCCTTTTCGGTCATGGATTCGAGCTCAGCAACCTCGACTTCGCGCTGCTCTCGGCCAGCGCGATCGGCTTCATCTTCACCCAGATCTTCGGCTACGTCCTGATCTCGCTCTCCGGATACAGCCGGGTTGCGCTGGGGTGGACGTCGGGCGCCGTGGTGTTCTTCGCGGTCACCGCGGTCGGCTCGTCCCTCTTCCTGCGCGTCGAGCTCGGGCTGCTCTGCGGCGCCATCGCCTCCACGGCGGTGATGGCGGCCCTGCTGCTTCCCCTGTTGCGAGAGCGCGGCGCTATCGAAACGGAGCTGCAAATTTACGATTTGGGAGGTCCTCCCGGCTGAGACTGCGGCAATGGGTGCTCGTGCCCGCGTTGCGCTGGTCGGCGCCGGAGCGATGGGGGCCAACCACGCGCGCGTCATCGCCGAGTCCGAGGGCGCAGACCTAGCGGTCATCATCGACACCGATCCCGAGCGGGTTCGACCGCTGGCGGAGCGGCTTGGCTGCGACTTTGCCGAGGATCTCGACGCGGCCGCCGGTTGCGACGCCGTCGTGATCGCGACCCCGACGGCGTTCCACGCTCAGGCTGCGCGAGCGCTGCTGGAGCTCGGCAAGCCGATCCTCGTGGAGAAGCCGGTGACGCCGGACCTCGAGACCAGCCGGGCTCTCGTCGCCTGCGCGGAGCGCCGCGGCGTTCCCCTCATGTGCGGCTTCGTCGAGCGCTTCAACCCGGTCGTCGCCACCATGCGCAGCCTGCTCGACGAGGAGCCCGTCCACATCGTCGGACTCCGCCACTCCCCGGAGACGCCGCGCAGCACCCTGAGCGTCGTCTTCGATCTGCTCATCCATGAGATCGACCTCGCCCTCTGCTACATGGGCGGGGCGCGGCCGTCTCGCGTCTGCGGCGCCACCAGCACCGCGGGCCGCGATTCGATCATGGAGGTGGCCGACTGCCTCCTCCAGTTTCCCGATGGGGCGATCGCGACCCTGTCCGCGAGCCGCGCCAGCCAGCGCAAGGTGCGATCGCAACTCGTCGCCACGTCGACGGCGCTCTACGACGTCGACCTGCTCCGCCAGGACCTCACGGTGTACCGCCATCGCGCCCATGCGCAGGGCGTCGGGGCCGGCCAGGCGGCCGGGTATCGCGCCGAGACGGTGATCGACATCCCCTTCGTCCGCCACACCGGCGAGCCGCTGGCGCTGCAGTTCGCTCACTTCCTCGACCTGGTGTCGGGACGCGCCGATGCCTGCGCCGAGCGCAACTCGATTCTCCCGGCTCACGAAATCGCAGCGGCCATCGAGGAGTGCTCATGAGCGAACCGAGCGTCAGCTACGTGATCCCCGTCCACAACCAGATCGCCGATCTTCGCAGGACGGTGCGACTTCTGGTCGCCCGCCTCGGGCATCTGCCCGGGTCGGAGATCATCCTCGTCGAGAACGGATCCACCGACGGCTCCGGCCCGCTCTGCCTCTCGCTGGCGGCTGCCTGCGCAGGCGAGGACGTTGCGGTTCGGGTGACCACCTCGGCGAAGGGCCTCGGGTTCGCCTGGCGCCGGGGGATGGCGCTGGCTCGCGGTGACACCTTGGTCCTGACCGCCGCGGACCTGCCCTTCGGGTTCACGGACCTCGACGGCTACCTCGGGCTGAGCCCTCGCCCGCAACTGGTGATGGGATCCAAGACCCATCACGAATCGCAGATCGAGACGCCGGTGGTGCGGCGCGCCATGTCAGCCGGGTTCGGACTCCTCCGAGCCGGCCTCATCGGGCTCGACATCGACACCCAGGGATCCGTGCTGATCCAGCGCTCCCTGGTACAGATCCTGCTCCCGCGCCTGCGCGCCGGTGACTACCTGATCGGTGCCGAGATCAACATGTGGGCGGTTCACGAGGGCGTCATGCCCGTGGAGATCCCGGTGGTGTACACCGCTTCCGGCCGGTCCACGGTCTCGCCGCTGCGCGATTCGATATCCATGGCGGCCGGTCTCCTGGCCTTGCGCCGGCGCCTCGCGGAGGAACGGCGGCCCCTGCGCCACGCCGGCGAGGTGAGCGCCTCGTGACCGCAGTCCACGCCCCCGCGGAGGCGCGCATCCGAATCTCGGCTCCCCAGCTCGGACCGGCGGTCGAGGCCCTGGTCCTCGCGGTCCTGCGAAGTGGTCACCTTGCCCAGGGACCGATGGTCGAACGCTTCGAAGCGCTGTGCACGACGATGGCCGGCACCGCGCATGCGGTTGCCGTGGCCAACGGAACCGTCGCGCTCGACGCGGCGCTGGCCGTGCTCGAGATCGGTCCCGGCCAGGAGGTGATCACGTCGCCCTTCACCTTCGCCGCGACCATCAACGCGATCCTCCGCAGCGGGGCGTCGGTTCGCTTCGCGGACATCCGCGATGACTTCACGATCGATCCTGCGTCGGTTGCCGAACTCATCGGTCCGGCGACTGCGGCGATCGTGCCGGTCCATCTCTACGGCCTCCCCTGCGACATGCGCCCGCTGATGTCGCTCGCCGCCTCGCACGGCCTCTCGGTGGTCGAGGACGCAGCCCAGGCGCACGCCGCGGCTGTCGACGGCCGGCGCGCTGGGAGCTTCGGGCTCGGCTGCTTCTCGTTCTACGCCACCAAGAACGTCACCAGCGGCGAGGGTGGCTGCATCACCACCGACGACGCGATGCTCGCCGAGCAACTCCGCACCCTTCGCAACCAGGGAATGCGCTCCCGGTATGATTACGCCATGATCGGCCAGAACTGGCGGATGACCGACGTGGCCGCGGCGATTGCGATTCCTCAGATGGAGCGTCTGGATGAGATCGTCGCGGCGCGCGGCGGCAATGCCGCCGTGCTGACGTCACTGCTCGGGAGCAATCCCGCAGTCACGACTCCCGTGGTGCCGCTCGGACGACGCCACGTCTGGCATCAGTACACGGTGCTGCTCGAGCCCGGTATCGATCGCGACCGCGTCGCCGCGGCGATGTTGTCAGATGGGGTCGACACCGGCGTGTACTACCCCGGCCTCGTCTGGGACCACGACGCCTACCGCACCCACCCCAACGTGCATCGAGACGACACCCCGCTCGCGCGCGAGTACACATCGCGGTGCCTCTCGCTGCCGGTCCACCCGGGTCTGACCACGCGTGACCTCGAGCGCGTCGCCGCGAGCCTCGACCGCGCGCTGCTCGCCTGCTGAGGCGTGCCCGGCGTCAGTTGGAGGCCGTCGATTCGATGGCCGAGAGCAGTTCGTCGCCCTGGTCGGACGGTCCCACCAACGCCATGCGCACATCACCGATGCCGGAGGCGATCTCCTCCGCGATCGATTGCACCTCGGCGGCGGTGACGCGCATGATCGCCTCGGCTCGATCGTCAGGTGTCTCGAGCGGGAGGCCGGCGCGCCAGCGACTGCCGTAGAACCGCGCGCTCGCGATCGACGTCTCCGTCGAGCGCAGCAGGCGTCCGACCATGGCCGATTTCGCGGCGGCGAGCTCGTCGGCGGCAACGCGCTTCGAGGCGATCTTGCGGAACTCCTTGAAGGCGAGGCTCGTGGCTTTGCGCGCGTCCTTCGGGCGCGTCGCCGTGGCGATGGCGAAGAGCCCGGTGTCGTCAAAGCCGGCGTGATGCGCGTAGATGCTGTAGCAGAGTCCGTTACGCTCCCTGACCGTCTGAAACAAGCGCGACGACATCCCGCCGCCGAGCACGTGGGTCATGACCGAGAGCTGGGTGCGGCGCGGGTCGCTCGCCGGGATCCCGGGCACCGCGAACACCATGTGCACCTGCGGCTCCTCCTGGGCGGTCACCGGCCTGACGTTCGCCGTGTAGCGATCACCGAGACCCCACCTGGCCTTCTTGCGAGGCCGTGGCTTCCCGCGAGGGACGTCCGCGAGCAACTCGAGCGCCTGGTCCTGGACTCATGGTCGCGCCCCCCGCGATCACCAGGCACATCGACGCCGGCGCATAGAACGCGCGATGGTAATCGGTGAGCTGCTCGCGCGTCGCCTTCTCGATGACCGCGGGGAACCCCGCGGCAGACCAGGACATCGGCTGGTCGCCGCCGAAGGCCACGGTTCCGAGCCGGTCCCAGATCCAGCCGTCGGGGTCGGCGAGCCGCATGGACAGCTCTTGGAGCACGACGTTGCGCTCGCGCTCAACCTCCTCCGCAGCGAAGAGCGGCCGGCTGAGCATGTCGCAGATCACGTCCGCAAGCTCGAGCATGGCGGTCGCCGGACCCTCCGCGAAGTACGCAACCTCCTCGGTGTCCGTGTACGCATTGGTGTTGGCGCCGAGACGATCGATCTCGCGCGAGATGATCTTCGTCGTGGGGCGGCGCTCGGTGCCCTTGAAGAACATGTGCTCGAGGTAGTGCGCCAGGCCTGAGGTCGCGGCCGACTCGTCGCGGGAGCCGGCACGAACGATGAGGAAGACCCCGGAATTCCGGCTCGCCGACGGCGCGTTGAGCAGGCTGACCCCATTGCTCAGCACTGTCAGCTCGGGACTGTACGGGACGTCCGCGGCCATCGTCAGGTGGTCCCCGATTCCCAGGAAGCCAGGTATTTCTGCTGCTCTTCGGTGAGCGTGTCGATGCTCACACCCATCGCCTCCAGCTTGAGTCGCGCGACCTCACGATCGATCTCCTGGGGGACGTCGTGGACGGCGAGCGCAAGCTCCTTGTGGTGCTTGGCGATGTGCTCGGCGCACAACGCCTGGTTGGCGAAGCTCATGTCCATGACCGCCGCCGGGTGCCCCTCGGCCGCCGCGAGGTTGAGCAGCCGTCCCTCGGCGAGGACGTGAACGGTGCGTCCATCGCGCAGCCTGTGGGACTGCACGAACGTGCGCGGCGCGGTGACCTCGACCGACATTTCGTCGATGGCCGCGAGGTTGATCTCGTCGTTGAAGTGGCCGCTGTTGGCGATGATAGCGCCGTCCTTGAAGCGCTCGATGGCGCCGCGGTCGATCACGTTGATGTCGCCCGTGACGGTGATCACGATGTCGGCGTCCGGCGCCGCATCGGCGAGCGGCATCACGCGGTAGCCGTCCATCACCGCCTCGAGCGCCCGGGTCGGGTCGACCTCGGTGACGATCACGTGCGCGCCCAGTCCCGTCGCACGGCTCGCGAGACCACGTCCGCACCAACCGTAGCCGCAGACAACCATCGTCTTTCCGGCGAGCAGGACGTTGGTGGCCCTGATCAACCCGTCGATGGTGCTCTGCCCGGTGCCGTACCGGTTGTCGAAGAGATGCTTGGTGAGCGCCTCGTTGACGGCGATGATCGGGAAGCGCAGCGCGCCGTCGCGCGCCATGGCGCGAAGCCTGATGACTCCGGTCGTGGTCTCCTCGGTCCCTGCGATGACGTGCTCGAGCAGCTCGCGCCGTCCCTTGTGCAGCTCGGCGACGAGATCGGCGCCGTCATCCATCGTCACCTGCGGTTGGGCGTCGAGCACCGCCTGGATGTGCGCGTAATACCGAGCCGAGTCCTCGCCCTTGACGGCAAAGGTGGGGATTCCGTGCTGGCGCGCGAGCGCCGCCGCAACAGCGTCCTGCGTGGAGAGCGGATTGCTCGCGCAGAGGCTGACGTGCGCCCCGCCCGCCTTCAGCGTGATCGCAAGGTTGGCGGTCTCGCTGGTGACATGCAGGCACGCGCCGAGACGCAGACCTTCGAGTGGACGCTCACGCGCGAATCGCTCACGGATGATGCGGAGCACCGGCATCTCGCGCGCCGCCCAATCGATGAGGCGCTGCCCCTCGCCGGCCAGGCTCGGGTCGGCGACGTCGGACTCAGCCACTTTCAACGCGTTGGTCACGCGGTTCCTCCATCTGTCTTCATACGCAACAGCGCCGTATACGGGCGCCCGCTGAGCGCGGCCGATCCCCCGAGTGCGCTCAACTCAATCAAAAACGCAAACCCAACAATATCTCCACCCAGCCGATCGACGAGGGCAGCGGCCGCACCGGCGGTGCCCCCCGTGGCAAGCAGGTCATCGACGATCAGCACGCGCTCTCCCGGTTTGATCGCGTCGGCGTGCATCTCCACGACCGCCTCGCCGTACTCGAGCGAGTACGACTGCGAGATCCGCGTCGAGGGCAGCCGGCCCTCCTTGCGGACCAGCGCGAACCCCGCACCGAGGCGATCGGCCACGGCGCCGCCGAGGATGAATCCCCGCGATTCGATTCCCGCGACGATTTCCACGCCGGCGTCGCGATAGGGCTCGGCAATGGCTGACACGGCTGCGGTGAATGCGCTCCGATCGCCGAGCAACAGCGTGATGTCCTTGAAGACGATCCCGGGCCGGGGGAAGTCCGGCACATCGCGGATCAGTGAGCGCAGCCGTTCCATCACGTCCCGCTCTTGAATCGTCACCAGAGCCAGTCTATCCGACAAACTCTGTGACCGTGCCCTCCCCAGCGAGCCCTCCGACATGAGGGTGGTCATGGACGGGCGGCCGCTCCAGGGAGCCTCCTCGGTGCGGGGGATCGGCAGCTACGAGCGCGGCCTGCTGGCAGGGTTTCGCGAGCTCCCGGAGCCGCCGAGGGTCACCCTGCTGCTCTCAGCGCACCGCGAGCCGCCGGCCGAGGTCACGAGCTCGCGCCTGCCGTCGGCACGCCGGATCCGTGTCGTCCATCCAACCCTGCAGCCGATCGCCGACACCCTGTTCGTGGCCAACGCGCTACGAGGTCTGCGAGCCGACCTCTACCACGCTATCGAGTTCGGGCAGCCGTGGCGCACCCGGCTTCCGGTGGTGGTCACGGTCCACGACCTGATTCCCTTCGTGATGCCGCGTGACTATCCGTGGGTGCGCAGGGCTCGGGTCCTGGGGCTCAACCTCGTCCGCCGGGCGGATGCGGTGATCGCCGTCTCCCAGGCGACCCGCCGCGACATCCTGCAGTTCACGAAAACGGACCCGGCCCGGATCACGGTGATCCCGGAAGGAATCTCGCCGGTGTTCCAACCGGCTTCTACCGATGCCATCGACCGCCTCCGGGAGAAGTTGCGGCTCGACCGCCCGTTCCTGCTCACTGTCGGAACCTTCGATCCGCGTAAGCGAGTCGCCCTGCTCGCCGATGTCGTCCGGCGCGTTCGTGAGGACCACGACGTCGTGCTCGTCATTGCGGGCGATCAGGGCACCTTCACCGCAACGGTGACCGGCGAACTGGCGCGCGCCGGCCTGGCCGATCACAGCCGCGTGATCGGTCACGTCACCACTGACGATCTGATCGCCCTGTACACGGCCGCCGCGGCATTCGCCTTCACGTCCGCATACGAGGGATTCGGGTTGCCCCCGCTGGAGGCGATGGCGTGCGGCACACCGGCGGTCGTGTTCGACAACTCCTCACTCCCCGAGGTGAGCGGCGATGCCGCGGCCGTGGTCCCGGACGGCGATGCGGCTGCGATGGCCGCGGCCATCAACCACATCCTCGACGACGCATCCGAGCGCGAGCTGCGCCGGCTCGCGGGGCACGCCTGGGCCGCAACCTTCACCTGGCGACGCGCCGCGGAGTTGACCTACGAGACCTACCGAGGGGTGCTCGGTCGCTGATCGCGCGCGGCGCTATTCCTTCTCGGTCACGTGATATTCGAGGTATGCGCCGAACATCAACCGGGTCTGCGCCTCGAGCGCTGGGATGACGCTGAGTGCAAGTCCGACGACGGGGTACGTGAACAGCTGCAACTCCGCCCAACGTCTGCGCCACCACGGCCAGTGCTTCGGTTTGGGACAGATGCGGTAATCAACCTGCACGAGCAGGAGCGTGTTCAGCAGCGTGATCGTGAGAATGCTCGCGCTGAGACTGCCGAGGAAGGCGGACGTCGATGAGAGGCTGTAATCGAGGTCGATGAAAGCCGGCAGCGCACCCCCGAAGAACAGGAGCAGCGGTAGCGTGGCCCACGTCAGGTGGTTGAAGATGAGGTTTGAATATCGCCGGGCACGCATGCGCCACGGGATCTCCGGATGACTCAGCATTCGTGAGGTGACATAAGGGATATCCGTTGCCCCCCACGCCCATCGCTTGATCTGGTTGTACTGCGAAGCGTGCGTCGCCGCGTATCCCCGTGCGCGCGGTGCGTCGCCGTACACGGGCAGGAACGCGGGCCGCGTATTCAGCTTGCCACCGCAATGGAAGAAGGCCTTCCAGAAGAATCGCGAGTCCTCGGGGATCACATCCGAGTCCCAGTACCCGACAGCGGTCAGCAGGTCGAGCGACATCGTGTACGAGGAGAACATGACCAGACGGTGCGGGTTCTGGTGCAGGAACATCTGCCACTGGGTCGCCGCGGTCGCCATCACCCGCACCGCGGTGGGCACCCGCCAGATGTTGTTGAGAAACACCGGAACCGGTTGCCAGATCGAGACGAGGCGGTCCTCGACCATGCAGAACTGCAGCGTGATGTAGGCGAAGTACTGTGGGTGCAGGCGGAAGTCGGAATCGAGATCGGTCACCATCGTTCGTGCCGGGTCGAGCCCCAGCTCATCACAGGCAGCCCGCAGCACCGGTCCGCCGTAGGCCATGGCCGCTGATTTGCCCACGACGATCCCCGGCAGCAGCGGGTCCTTGATGTGCAGGAACAGTCGAAACGACCCTTCGAACTCCGCTCGAAGTCTGGCAACGTTCTCGATGCCGCCCATGTCGGTTTCGCGGGTGATGATCGCGCACACCCGGAGATGCGCCGGGTAGTTCTGCGCCGCGAGCGCCGCCACCGTGGCGTGGAGCACGTCATACGATTCGGTGTACGTCGGGATGAGGGCGCACTGCACCACCTCGGACGGCGCGGGGGCACCCTCGGGCCGTGTCGCCTCGAACTCCTGGCAGCGCAGCCACCAGTCGATCGCCTCCGACGCCTTGAGCGCCTTCAGCGTCTTGCGAACGCCTCGAACCGTGACTGTGGTCCTGACCAGCCAGTAGGCATCGAGCAGAACCGCGCCGAGGCCAAGGATCCACAGCATCCCCGGGTCATTGAGCCTGATCGCGAACGCGGTGACCACCGGGACGAGAAGAGCGAACCACGTGAGGGCGCCCGGGAGGATTTCAAGGAGCCGCTGCTGGGTATGTTGCGACAGCGGGATCGCTCTGGATCGCGCGATCATCTGCATCCCAGTCTACCGATCCGTCACATACGAGCCTGAATGCCCCAAGAACCAACCGACCCCACCGTCGACGCCGATCAGGAAGAACCAGAGACCCCGGTCGCCGAGGTGCTCGGGGCTGACGCCGTCGACCTCGACGACACCGACGAGATCGAAATCGAGATCGGAGTCGTCGTCGAGGTGGACGATGATGACGACGAGGATGAGGAGGAAGAGGAGATCGTGGTGGTGGCGGCGCCCGTGGTCGTCGCACCCGCACCGCGCCCCTCGCCCACTCCCGGAAGGCCGCCCGGCGCGCGCGAGGAGCCACCGCCACCCTTCGGGGTCGGCGAGCACGTGATCCTCACCTCGAACACCCGTCCCCGCACCGGTACCTCGATCGGGGACTACCCAGTGGGCTCGACGGGAACCGTCGAGACGGTGTTGAGCCAGACGGCGATCGTTCGATTCGACAGGCACATGGAGACCAAGGAGGTGGTCGCCTTCACGTGTCTGGAGACGGCGGAGACACCGGAGCGCCATGCCGAGCTGACTCAGCTGATGGTCGAACCGGTCCGGGTCGGTGACCGGGGGCCGAGGCCGCCGGCCAACGGAGCGGTCGCGCCGGTGGCGGTTGAACCCGAGCCCGCCCCAGCCGCAGCTGTGACGCCGGCGCCCCCCAAGGCCGCGCCCCCCAAGGCCAGCGCCACCCAAGGTCTCGCCGGCGCCCGCCGGTCGTGCCGCGCCAGGTGCCGTCGCGACCCTCGCGCCACCGCGTCCGGCCGTCAAGCCCGCCCCGCCCAAAGCCGTCCGGGCGACACCCCCGGCCACCGCGGCGGCGCCGATGAAGACACGGCCTGCGGCGAAGACGGCTCCGGCCCCCAAGGCCTAGGCCGGTTGCGAAGAGCGCAGCGGCTGCCAGGACAGCCCCGGTGGCCAGGGCGAAGGCCGCCGCCAAACCAAAAGCGAAGCCGGCGGTCAAGGCCAAGCCGGCTGCGGCTCCCAAGCCCGCCGCCAAGGTGAAGCCTCCGAGCGCCGTTAAACCAAAACCGGCCGCCAGGAGCGCGGCCGCGAGGAGCACCGCGAACACCAAGGCCCCGACGCGGCCCGCACCGACCCGGCCTGCAACCAAGTCCAGCGCCAAGCCGGTGGCGAAGCCCGTGGCGAAGTCGAAGCCGCCCGCACCGAAGAAGACGGCCTCCAAGGCTGCACCGGCCAAATCCAGTCGGCCCGCGGCTGCCAAGCGGCCCTCGGCCGGGACGGCGAAATCGGCCCGCGCCAAGCCCTCGAGCCGCCGAGGACGCTGACCGGTTCCTCCCGGCTAACTCACCTGCGCCGGGAGCGCCTCAGGCGCCGGCATGGAGGCGTAGACGCCGCGGTAGTTGGTGGGGAGGAGCTCGGCAATCCGCGCTCCGATCAGGTCGGCGACCACCTGGTCGTCACGCCGCTCGCCCGGCAGCCGCTCCGGCAACTGGAAGGCGGCGCCGATCTTGAGCCGGATGGGGACGCGCTTGGGGAACTTGCGACCCCGGGGAAGCGCCGCCTCCGAGCCCCAGACACCCACGGGCAGGATCGAGGCGCCCGAACGGCGCGCGAGGAATCCGACCCCCGCCTCGGCCCGCCGCATGCCCGGTGTGGCGGAGCGGGTGCCCTCCAGGAAGATGAGCAGGCGACCCCGGCGCGCAAGCACGTCCAGGGCAGTCCGCAGAGCGCGGCGATCGGCTGTGCCACGGTCGATCGGGAAGCAGTTGCAGCCGGCAAGGATCCAGGCCACGACCGGGTTGTTGAACAGCTCGCGCTTCGACATGCAGTAGAGGATCCCCGGCCCGAAGCCGCCGAAGATCCACGGGTCGATGTTGCTCAGGTGGTTGCACACGACCAGCAGAGGCCCCTCGGCGGGGAAGGACGACATCGGGTCGAGCTTCAGCCCACGACCGAAGAAACCTCGGAGCGACGCTCTGCAGATGAGCGAGACCACCTTGTAGCGCCAGCTCCGGACGCCGTCGTCTCGGACGGGGAACCGCTCGGGGAATCCGGGAATCTCATCAGTCACAGGTGCCGATGGTAGGGCGTGCCGCATAGGCGGCAATACAATCCTGGGTCCCGCCCCCTTAGCTCATCGGTAGAGCAGCCGGCTTTTAACCGGTTGAGGGAGGTTCGATTCCTCCAGGGGGCACCAGATCAACACTCAGTTGCAACTCCGCCTGCCGGAGCGCGGCCTCGACCTCGGCAGGCGCCTCGCCCTGCGCAAAGATGAAGCCCAGATAGCGATCACCCTCCGGAAGGGGGGTCAAGCGCTCCCCCGGAGGGACCGAGATGGTCACACCCGTGATTCCGGCGATCGACATTGCCCGATCGATGCCCTTCACGCCCCGGAGAATTCCGGGAGCACGCACCGGCAGCATGTACACGCCCGACGCCGAGTCGAAGAGATCGATGGCGCCCAATCGCAACCCGCACGCGCTGCGCAGGATCACGTTCTCCAGAGACCGGACCTCGTCGGGCGCATCAGCGCACACGAGGCGGATGACCTGCGAGCAGAGGCCCCCGATCGACCGCGCGGCAACTTCGATGACGACAGCCGCGCCGGCGCACATCCTCACCTCCGCATGGATCGGGCCGTGGCGCAGCCCGAGGGCTGACACAGCCTCGCTGACCGAGTCGATCGCAGCCTGCCGCGGGGCTGCATCGAGCCGTGACGGCGTGACGTAGATCGACTCCTCGAAGAAGGGACCGGTGAGCGGATCCGGCTTGTCGAATAAGGCAATCACCTCGAGTTGACCATCCCGCACGAGCCCCTCGACCGCGACCTCGGCGCCGTCCACATAGGTCTCGATGATCAACGGCGGTATCGATCCATCGGCGCAGATGGCGCGCACGAGCCGGCCCACGCGTTGCACGGCGGCGTCGACGTCAGCACGGCTGCCGGCACGGATCACGCCGCGGCTGGCTGCCAGGTCAACCGGCTTGACAACGCACGGCAGGCCCACGACACCGACGGCCGCGTCGAGCGTGCGTGCATCGGCGTCGACGTCGATCTCCGCGACGCGCGGCTGCGCCAGTCCTGCCGCGGTGAGGCGCCTGCGCAATAAGCGTTTGTCACGCGTCGCCTCGACAGCCGAGACGGGATTGTGCAGCGTGATGCCCAATCGCTCTGCGATGTTCGCCGCGGTGACCACCGAGGCCTCGTCGACGCCGACGACTGCATCGACCGGCCAGCGAGCACTGAATTCCATTGCGCGGTCGGCGGACTCGCCGGGTCGCTGCAGATCCAGCGTGAGCACGCGACCCTCCATCAGCGCCGCCAACGTCGGCGCCTCATTCGAGGCGACGACGACCTCGAGGTCGAGATCGGCCGCGGCGCGGAGAAACGCTGTGGCGCGGTACGTCGCGGTGGGCAGGACGAGCATCACCCTGGGCATCCGGGTCAGCCTACGCTCGCGATTCGGACCGACGTACCATGACAAACGGCATGAAGGAACCCCGCATCGAAATCACCGACTTCGCGTTGACCCGCATCGAGCAGGTGCGTGCCAACCGCAAGCAGCCCGATGCGGGCGTCCGCATCGCCATCACGGGCAGGCAGGATGGGGCGTTCAGCTACGACCTCTCGCTGGTGAATCCGGGGGAAGAGCGCGATGGTGATCTGGTGGTGACCGGACCCCACGGCGTGCGTTTCACGATGCCGCTGGCGTCTGCGCCCTACCTCGACGGCATCACTGTCGATGCGGACCGGATGCGCGGCGCCCTGACCGTCGACAACCCGAACCCGCTCTGGCTGGACGATCTTGCACGCGACGTCCAGCGCCTCCTCGACGACGAGATCAATCCGTCGGTCGCTTCCCACGGCGGGCACATCGATCTGCTCGATGTGAGCGAAGGGGTCGCGTTCATCCACATGGGTGGCGGCTGCCAGGGCTGCGGCATGGCGGAGGTGACCCTCGGTCAGGGGGTTCGTGTCGCGATCCTCGAGCGCTTCCCGCAGATCACCGACGTCCGCGACACCACGGACCACGCGCAGGGCGCCAATCCCTACTACCAGGCCGCCAAGAAATAGACCGCCCTGGCTAGGGCTGCTCCGGCACCGCCGCCGCTGTCGTCGGCAGGCCGGTGGCGAGCCAGTAGTCGATCCAGGTTTCCCGATTCGCGCCGGCGTGGTCGTAGACGGCCTGCGCGGCCACGTTGTCCACCGCGGTCTGCCAGGTCATGCGAATCGCTCCGTGGTCGCGGCAGCGCTCGAGGCAGGCGTCGATCAGCGCTGATCCGATACCGCGTCCCCGTGCCAAGGGGGCAACGAACAGGTCGTTCATGACACCGATCCGGCCGGATGTCGTCGTCTCCCAACTCCAGAAGAGGGTCGCGAATCCGACGTCCACACCAGCGTCGGTGGCGAGCAACTGCACCCCCTCGTGGGTCGGATCGGCCATGAGCGTGCGCGACATGGCGAGCAGGGCTTCGTCGGTCGGTCCGACCCGGTAGAAGTCGCAATAGGCCCGCATCAGCGGCAGCAACCGCCGGACCTGCGCCTCGGTGGTGACCATGCCAACCTCCACCCGAGCGTCTGGGGGCATTCCTCGCCTCCTTGGTTGTTCGCAGATCAGCCGGCCGATCTGCCGTCTTTTTAGCGGCCAGAGGTCATTGTCGTTCCACGGTCGCAACCGGAATTCAACACGAGATCGGCAAAGCTGCTCCGGTGAGCACCGCGGCCCCTCGCGAGAGGCGGGCACTCCCGACCTACCTCAGAGCGACCGGGACGGCCCCGAGGGCGCTTTGGATCGTCTACGCAGTGATGGCCGGGTTGCTGGCCGCCTACATCACCTCGCTGATGGTGCGATCCCCCGGCGATACCTGGCCCTGGGTCGACGGCTGGGGGGTGGCCTTCTACGAGGTCATCCTCGGCCTGCTGCTCATCGCCCGCGCGTTCAGCGGCCTGCCGGGCCGGGCAGTTCCTCTCGCGCTGGGCAGTGGGGTGCTTGCCTGGGCGATGGGCGACGTGGTCCTCACCGCGGAGTCGTGGGGTGGAGCGACGGTTACCAACCCGTCGCTCGCGGACGCTTTCTACGTCTGCTTCTACCCGCTTGCCTACGCGGCGATCGTGCTCATGCTCCGCAAGGAGATCAAGCGACTGCTACCGGCCACCTGGCTCGACGGAGCGATCGCCGGCCTGGGCGCTGCGGCCGTCTGCGCGGCCTTCGCCTTCCCTGCTGTTTTCAGGTCGCTCGGCGGCGACCCGTTCGGGGTGGCCGTCCATCTCGCCTACCCGATCGGCGACGTCCTGCTTCTCGCCCTGGTGGTCGGCGGCACCGCGATCCTGCCGGGGCGGCGCCTGCCCTGGCTGCTCTTCGCCACCGCCTGCGCGGTCAACGGGATCGGGGACACGTTCAACCTGTTTGGATCCACAGCACAAGTGGGGGTTGTCTTCAACGGCATCGCCTGGCCGATCGCGATCACCCTGATGTCGTTGTCCGTGTGGGTGCCCCCGGGGCGACGAGACCTGGCCGATGGCGCACAGCTCCCCGGCTTCCTGCTCCCTGGGGGAGGCGCCCTCGCGGGTCTCGTGATCCTCTTCCTGGGAGCGGTGCACCATGACGTGATCCAGGTTGCCGTGGCCCTTGCCACCGCCACCCTTGTGGTGGTCGGAGTGCGTCTGGCACTCTCTGTCCGCGGCTTGCGCGCCCTCACCGAGGAACGCCACCGCCAGGCCGTCACCGACGAGCTCACCGGACTGGGCAATCGCCGCCAGCTGACCACGCTGCTCGACGCCTACTTCGAGGACCTCGCCGACCCGTCGACGCCGCCTCGGGGCATGGCGTTCCTCTTCGTCGACCTGGACCATTTCAAGGAGATCAACAACTCGTTCGGGCACTCCGCGGGCGATGAGCTCCTCAGGCAGCTCGGACCTCGCCTCACCAGCTCACTGCGCGCGTCGGACGTGTTGGTCCGGATCGGCGGCGATGAGCTCGGTGCCGTGCTGATCGACAGCGATCGCTCGTACGCCACCGGCCTCGCCAGGCGGCTCACCGCACTCCTCGAGCAGCCCTTCATCCTCAACGGGGTGAGCGTCCGCATCAGCGCGAGCATCGGCATCGCCGGGGCGCCCACCGACGCCACCGACAGCGTTGGGCTCATGCGCTGCGCCGACGTTGCCATGTACCGCGCCAAGCTGACCCATCAGTCGTATGAGATGTACATGCCGGCGATCGACGACGGCGGCAGCCGGCTGGCGCGCGTCGAGGAGTTGCGCGCCGCTGTCGAGGATGAGCAGCTCGTCCTGCACTATCAACCCCAGGTCGACCTGCGCAACGGTGAGACCGTCGCCGCCGAGGCGTTGGTGCGTTGGCCTCACCCGCTCCTCGGCCTGATCCCGCCGCTCGAGTTCCTGCCACTTGCCGAGGAGGCCGGGCTGATGGGACCCCTCACCCGCCTCGTTCTCGACCAGGCGCTCGCCCAGTGCGCCGCATGGCGCGCCGCGGGCACGCGCATCGCCATGTCCGTCAACGTCTCCGCATCCAATCTCCTGGACCCGGGATTCATCGACGTCGTCCGGTCGGCGCTGCGCCGCCACCACGTCCCCGCGGCGGCCCTGATCCTGGAGATCACCGAGACGACCATCATCCGCGACTTCGCCGCGTGCCAGAGCGTCATCGAGGAGCTCCGCGGTCTCGGTCTCGGCGTGTCGATCGACGACTTCGGATCCGGGTTCACGTCCCTGGCGTACCTCGGGAGCCTGCCGATCACAGAGTTGAAGCTCGACCGCACTTTCATCACCGGACTGAGCGCGGGCGGACGCGAGCAGGACGTGAAGCTGGTGCGCGCCACGATCGAGCTCGGTCATGCGCTCGGACTGCTGGTTGTCGCGGAGGGGATCGAGACGCTCGCGACCCTCGAGCTGCTGGCGCTGCTGGGCTGCGATCGCGCCCAGGGCTACTTCACCGGCAGACCCGTGCCCGCGCAGGACTTCGACACATCGACGACGCTTCCGACCCTGCGCGTGGCCACGGCGGAGCCCGTCGCGCCCTTTCCCAGATACCTTCGCACCGCCGTCTGACGACCCTCGCCGCTCGGCGGAGGCGTCTGTGCACTTCGACCACTGTAACTCGTGCGCCGCGTACAGACGAACCGCCTCGGATCTGTGCGCTGTGGCCGAAGAACCTCAGGCCCGCCTCTGACAGAGTTCCGTGCAAGGCGCGGATGGCTGCGCACGCACATCAGCAGTGTTAGAGGTGAGGTATCGCAATGTTGTCGGCCCTGAACGAGGCTCCAAGCTGGCTGAACCAAGGCGACACCGCCTGGCAACTTACGTCGGCGACGCTCGTCGGGATCATGAGCATCCCCGGTCTGGCGATCCTCTATGCAGGGTTGATGAAGCGCAAATTCGCTGTCAACTCAGCGTTGATGGTCATCTACGCGTTCGCGATGACTCTCGTCATCTGGATGTTCTTCGCGTACGACATGTCCTTCGGGACCCCGCTGCACATCGGCGGCGCCGCGACGACATTCGTCGGGATACCCCACCCCGTCGCCGGCGCGACTGACCTCGAGCAGCAGGCGAGCATCCCGCTGCTGACCGGATTGATCCCGGCGCTGAGATTCCCGATGTCGTCGCTCGTCTACTTCCAGTTCGTGTTCGCGACGATCACGGTGATCATCCTCGGCGGCGCGCTCCTCGGGCGAATCAGCTTCCGGGCATGGGCGCTCTTCGTCCCGCTGTGGATCACGTTGGTGTACTCGGTTGGTGCATTCAGCCTCTGGGGCGGTGGCTGGCTCGGTTCCCTCGGCGCGGTCGACTACAGCGGTGGCTACGTCATCCACGTCGCCGCTGCAGTGTCGGCGTTCGTTGCCGCTGCGGTGATCGGCCCACGGATGCTCAAGGACCGGCAGAACAACACGCCGAGCAACATCATGATGGCGGTCGCCGGAGGCGGACTCCTCTGGCTCGGCTGGAGCGGTTTCAACGGCGGTGATCCGTACTTCGCCAACGCTGATGCATCGGCAGCCGTGCTCAACACGCATCTCTGCACGGCCACCGCGCTGCTGGTGTGGATGCTCATGGACATCTTCTTCCTGAAGAAGCCGACCATCATCGGCATGATCAGCGGCATGATCGCCGGCTTGGTGGCGATCACCCCTGGAGCCGGTTATGTCAATGCGTATGCGGCATTCGCGATCGGTGTCGGCGCCGGCGTCCTCCCCTGGCTCTCCATGAACTATCTCGGCAAGACCAAGCTCTTCACCGGGCGGGTCGATGACACGCTCGGCGTCTTCCACACGCACGGTGTTGCGGGAGCGTTCGGCGGGCTCATGACCGGTGTGCTCGCGTCACCGAACATGATCGTGTACGTGGGGACGGCCGGGACCGCCTCGGTCGCCGTGACCGGTCTCGTCTACGGCAACGCGAAGCAGTTGCTCCTCCAGGCGATCGCGCTCGGTTTCATCATCGTCTACGACGCAGTGGCCACCTTCATCGTGATCAAGCTCGTCAGCTTCATCGTGCCGCTGCGCATGACCGACCAGGAGCTGGAGGTCGGCGACCTGCTGCTCCACGGAGAGGTGGCGATCGACATGGAGCCACCTGAGCCGGTCATGTCGCTCAACGGCCACCTGAGCCCGACGCCGGTGGAGGCCGGCTCACCGGCCTGAGGCGAGCCGTCAGTTGAGAGTGGTCAACCCCGGAGACCGTCAAGCACCTGCAGGGCGGTCTCCGGGTTGACGAATGTGGCGGTTCCGACCTGAACCGCGCAGGCGCCAACGATCAGGAAGTCACGAGCTGACGCCGCGTCGAGGATCCCTCCCACACCGATCACCGGTATGTGCACGGCGTCGCAAACGGCGGCGACGGCTGCAAGCGCGAGCGGCTGTATGGCGGGGCCGCTGAGCCCCCCGGTGCCGAGAGGCAGGACGGATCGTCCGCTTGCACGGTGGATCTTCTTGCCGATGTAGGTGTTGACGGCTGACACGGCGTCGGCGCCGGCGTCCTCGACCGCGCGGGCCACCGCGCCGATGTCGGTGACGTTGGGGCTGAGTTTCACGATCACGCAACGCTCGGTGACCGCGCGCACCGCGGCCACGAGCCGCGCGGCCAGGGCGGGGTCCCGGCCGAAGTCCAGGCCCTGGGCGATGTTCGGACACGAGATGTTGAGCTCGATGCCCGCGACCTCCACGACGGACTCGAGCACCGAGACGCAGTGCACATATTCGTCGACCGAGCCACCGGCGACGTTGACGATGACGCGAATCGCCCAATCGCTCCAGCGCGGCGCATACGCGGCTGCGACCGCATCGACTCCGGGATTCTGGAGACCGATGCTGTTCAGCATCCCGCCGCCCGTCTCCGCGATACGCGGCGGCGGGTTCCCCTCACGCGGGCGCATGGTCGTGCCCTTGGTGTACAGCGCACCGAGGCGCTGGATGTCGATCAACTGCTCGAGTTCGAAGCCGTAGCCGGCGGTGCCGCTCGCCAGGCCGACCGCGTTCGGCAGCACCAGGCCGCGTCCGAGGTCGACGCCCTCGAATCCGTTCTCGGTCACGCGACGTCCGCCCCGGGAAGCGCGCGCAGCCCATCCCAGTCGACATCGCGCATCGGCATCACGGGACCGTCGGTGCAGCAGAGCCGCCAGATCGAGGTGCCATCCTCTGCGCGCACCGGTAGCGCGCATCCCAGACACGTGCCGAACCCGCATCCCATCGGGGCTTCCAGCGAGGCCTCGAGCGTGGGCGGGAGGTCGGCGCCCGACTCGAGCAGGGTGCTCATCACCGCGCCGAGCATCGCGTTGGGTCCACAGGCGTACAGCGCCGAGGGGTGCGAGCCCAACGCCTGATGGAGGAGATCGGTGACCGGGCCGTGGTGGCCGCGAGTGCCGTCATCCGTCGCCTCCGCGACGACGGGAACCGCCGGCCGGGCGAATCGTTCGGCCGGGTAGAGGCGGGTCGCGGTGCGCGCGCCGTTCAAGACAAGGATGTCGTCAACACCGCGGCGGCGCAGCTCGTTGATGAGCAGTGGAAAGGGTGCGCACCCGAGTCCACCGGAGACGCAGACCACCGACCCGCTGTCGACGACACTGAAGCCGTGCCCGAGCGGGCCGAGCGTGTCGAGCGGATCACCAGGCTGCAGCTCCGAGAGCAGCCTCGTCCCCGCCCCGACCGCCTCGAAGACGAAGCCGCAGTTGTCATCCTGGGTCCAGGCGACGCTGAACGGGCGCCTCAGCAGCGGCGTGGTGCTCCGGCCGCAGCGCAGCTGCGCGAATGATCCGGGCATCGCCGTGGCGGCGAGGTGGGGCAGCCGCGCGACCAGTTCGAGGAGACCGCCCCCCAGCCGCTCCACGATGAGCACCTCGCCGGTTTCGAGCGCGGCCCTGCTCAGATCCGCGGTCACGACACCGCCTGCACCACACCGTCCCGGTACTCGCGAACCGTCGCGACGCGGACGCTCTGCCCCGAGGTGTGGCGCCCGATCGCGTCGACAAGCGCTGCCGCGGTGTCGAGCGAGGTGCAGCATGGAATGCGCCGCTGCTCGGCGGCGAGGCGGATGCGGTAACCGTCCTTGACCGTGCGCCCCACCGCCGCCGCTGCACCGCCGTCGGCACGGAAGTCGAGCTCGTCGGTGCCGAAGTTGGAGACGGTGTTGATCACGAGCGACACGCGGCCGTCCTCGATGACATCGATGACGTTGGGGCGGCCGTGGCCGATCTTGCCCACCGCGACCGCGGAGATGCCCGCGCTCGCAAACGCGGCGGCGGTCCCGGCCGTCGCGAAGATGGTGAAGCCGAGCGAGCTCAGCTGGGCGATGATCGGCAGCGCCTCCGCCTTGTCGACGTCGGCCACGCTGCACAGCGCTCCACCGCTGGTCGGCACGTCACCGAGCGCGGCGACAAACGCCTTCTCGAGCGCGGCACCGAGGTCGGTGTCGATGCCCATGACCTCGCCGGTCGACTTCATCTCGGGCCCGAGCGCGGTGTCGACGTCGATCAGCTTGACGGTCGAGAACACCGGCGCCTTCACGGCCACCAGTGGTCGCGGAGGAAGGAGCCCCGTGGTCCAACCCAGCTCCGCAAGCGTGGTGCCCCGCATGACCCGGGTGGCAAGCTCGACCATCGGAACACCAGTCACCTTGCTCAGGAACGGCACGGTGCGCGATGCGCGCGGGTTGACCTCGAGCACGTGGGGAATGCCGCGGTGGACGGCGAACTGGATGTTGCACAGGCCGCGGACGTCGAGGGCTCGCGTGATGCGCACCGTCGCGTCGACGATGAGCGCGCGAACGTCGTCGCCGAGGATCCGCGCGGGGTAGGCCGCCATCGAGTCGCCGCTGTGCACGCCGGCACGCTCCACGTGCTCCATGAGCCCCGGGATGACCACGGTCTCGCCGTCGCTGATGGCATCGACGTCGACCTCGGTGCCGAACAGGTAGCGGTCGATGAGCACAGCGCCGCGGCGTCGTCCGCCCTCGGCGGGGAGCGCCGCCATTGCGGCCTCGAGATATCGCTGCAACTGACTGCGACTGTGCACGATCTCCATCGCCCGCCCACCGAGGACGTACGACGGGCGCACGAGCACCGGGAAGCCGATGTCGTCGGCGATGGCGAGCGCCTCGTCGAGATCGGTCGTCGCGGCGCCCTGTGGCTGCGCGATCGACAGCGAGCGCATCAACGCCTCGAAAGCGCGCCGGTCCTCGGCGAGGTCGATGCTCGCGATGCTGCTCCCGAGAATCGTGACCCCGGCATTGGCGAGGGGCTCGGCGAGGTTGATCGCGGTCTGACCGCCGAACTGCACGACGACCCCGGACGCCTGTTCCTCGTCGATGATCGCGGTGACCGCCTCCTCGTCGAGCGGTTCGAAGTACAGACGGGTGCTGCAGTCGAAATCGGTGCTGACGGTCTCGGGGTTGCTGTTGACCATGACCGCGTCGACGCCCTGGGCACGCAGTGCCAGTGCGGCGTGCACGCTGCAGTAGTCGAACTCGATGCCCTGGCCGATGCGGATCGGACCGCTGCCCAGCACCACGACGGTGTTCGGCGCCGGTGCTGTCGCGGCCTGTCCCTCATCCTCGGTCTCGTAGGTCGAGTAGTAGTAGGGCGTTGCCGCCTCGAACTCGGCGGCGCACGTGTCGACGCACTTGAAGACCGGCTTCAGTCCCAGGTCGCGACGGCGAGCACGAATGTCCTCGCTTGCGGCACCGGTGAGCGCGGCGATGCGCGCGTCGGTCAGGCCCGCGCGCTTGGCGGCGCGAAGCGCATCGTCATCCAACCCGTTCCAGCGGAGTCGCTCCTCGCACGCGACGATGGCGCCGAGACGGCGCAGAAACCACGCTGAGATGCCGCTCCGCCGCGTCAACTCCTCAGGCGTCGCCCCGCCGCGCAGCGCTTCCATCAGCGCCGCCGCGCGCCGGTCGTTGGCGACGTCGATGAGCACCGGCTCGTGCAGCACCGACGGGTCCGGTGACGGTTGCTCGAGAGAGCGCAGGGCCTTGCTGAACGCGGCCTCGAAGGACCGCTCGATCGCCATCACCTCGCCGGTCGACTTCATCTGCGTCCCCAGCCGCCGGTCGGCCTCGGGGAATTTGTCGAACGGCCAGCGCGGGATCTTGACGACGCAGTAGTCGAGCGCCGGCTCGAATGCCGCGCAGGTCTTGCCGGTCACGGCGTTGGGAATCTCGTCGAGCCGCCTGCCCGCCGCGATCTTTGCGGCAACGCGAGCGATCGGGTAGCCGGTCGCCTTGGACGCCAGCGCCGACGAGCGTGACACCCGGGGGTTGACCTCGATGACGTGATACTCGTGAGACCCGGGTGCGAGCGCGAACTGCACGTTGCAGCCGCCCTGGATATCGAGCGCATTGATGATCCGAAGCGCAGCGCTGCGGAGCTGCTGGTGCTCGCGATCCGTGAGGGTCTGGGCGGGGGCGACGACCATCGAATCACCGGTGTGCACGCCCATCGGATCGAGGTTCTCCATGTTGCACACCGTGATGCAGGTGCCCGTCGCATCGCGGATCACCTCGTATTCGATCTCCCGCCAGCCGGCCACCGAGCGCTCGATGAGCACCTGGCTGATCGGCGACGCCGCAAGGCCGGCGAGCACGGTCTCGGTGTACCGCTCCTCCGTCTCGCACAGCCCGCCACCGGTTCCTCCCAGCGTGAACGCGGGCCGCACCACCAGCGGCAGACCCATCCGCTCGCGGAGCGCCCGCGCCTCGGCGAGCGACGACACCGTCGCCAACTCAGGAGCCGGCTCGCCAATCGACATGAGCAGCTCCTTGAAGCGCTCACGGTCCTCAGCCATCCGGATCGCGCGCAACCCGGTCCCGAGCACGCGCACGCCGTGCCGCTCGAGCACACCGGCATCATCAAGCGCGACCGCAAGGTTCAACCCGGTCTGCCCCCCGAGCGTCGCCAGCAACCCATCCGGCCGCTCCGCGATGATCACGCGCTCGAGAACCTCCACCGTCAGCGGCTCCACATACACCGCATCCGCCGACGAGTCGTCGGTCATGATCGTCGCCGGGTTGCTGTTCACCAGCACCACCCGGATCCCCTCCTCACGCAGCGCCCTGCACGCCTGCGTCCCCGCGTAGTCAAACTCCGCCGCCTGCCCGATGATCACCGGCCCCGAGCCGATCACGAGCACACACTTCGGTTTTCCCGCCGAGAGATCCGGCGTTCCCGCGCTTTCAGTGGAGGCGGCGCCGGCATCGTGAGCGCGCTGGTGTCATCGACGAGTTCACTCGCGACTGCTAGGACGGGAGGGGGGGACACATCGCCGGCGAGTTCGCGTAGCGGTTCGACCGAGCGCGATGCTAAGTCGTTGCGCGAGGGCGAACCGCGGAGCGCTGTCTGAGCAAGGCGGTGGTGTCCCCCCCTCCCGTCCCACCACGCACGACCGCAGGAACTCGTCAAAAACCCCGCGCGATCCTGAGGCCCGGGCGCCCCCTCAGGGTGGTACTGCACCGAAAACGCCGGCAACTCACGATGTCGCAATCCTTCAACCTGACCCGTCGTTGAGGTTGCGCTCACTGACGTACCAGCCGGAGTCGTCCGGCAGCGACGAGGCGTCGACCTGGAACTCGTGGTTCTGTGACGTCACGTACACCGTGCCGAGCTCTGAGTCGCGCACCGGGTGGTTGCCGCCGTGGTGACCGAAGCCAAGCCGCGACGTGGACGCGCCGGCGGCCTGGCCCAGGATCTGGTGGCCGAGGCAGATGCCGAGCAGTGGAACACGTCGGTCGAGCAGGTCGCGGCACAGCTGGACCGCATGCGGCAGCCGCG
Organism: Candidatus Dormiibacterota bacterium; assembly: GCA_963777445.1. Taxonomy (GTDB): domain Bacteria; phylum Chloroflexota; class Dormibacteria; order Aeolococcales; family Aeolococcaceae; genus Palsa-851. The sequence continues at coordinate 66,245 of CAVZQR010000008.1, forward strand.
ATGGATCACCTGGCCCGTTGGAGAGGACGATCCCGTGTGGATCGTGTCGGAGCACGTCCTCGATGCGCGCGTCCTGGCGCACCAGGATCACCTCCGCCCCGCGACTGCACAGCGCGCGGAGCTGGTTCAGCTTGACGCCGTAGTCGAGCACCACGACCCTCACGCCGCTCCAGGCGTTCTCGCTGCCCGAGAGCACAACCCCGCGATGCAGGGTCGGGTCGAGGGGCTCCTTGAACGCGCGCCACGGCTCCTCGATCGAGACCATGCCGACCAGGTCCTCGTCGCTGACGAACGGCGCCGACCGGGCCGCCTCCACCTGCTCGTCCGGCGTCATCGCCGAGCACGCGGCGATGACGCCGCGGAGGGTGCCGTGATCACGAAGGTGGCGCGTCAGTGCGCGCGTGTCGACACCCCGGAGTCCCGGGATGCCGTTGCGCTGCAACTCGGCCTCGAGAGTGCGCTCCCCGCGTGCGTGGCCGATGTCCGCCGAGAGCTCGCGCACAACCAGGGCGCGGCACTGCACCCGAGCGGATTCAGCGGTGTCGTCACGGCAGCCATAGTTGCCGATGAGCGGATAGGTCATCACCACGATCTGGCCGGCGTAGGAGGGGTCGGTGATCACCTCCTGGTACCCGGTCATGCAGGTGTTGAAGACAACTTCGCCGTTGTGCACGTGTTCCAGCGGTGCGCCGAAGAGGATCCCCTCGTACGTCGCACCGGATTCGAGGGCGAGTCGCCCGCGCACGTCAGGCACTGGCCACCTTCCCGGGCATGACCGGCACCCGCGACGGGTCCCGATGGATGACGTTACCTCTCGCCATGGTGAGCAGCACCGTTCCGCGGAGGGTCGCTCCGAGGAGCGGTGTGTTGCTCGACCGCGAATGCAGTGGGGTCGCGCCGACGGTCCACGCCGCACTCGGGTCGAACAGCGTGCAGGTCGCCGACTCGCCGATCCGCAGACGGGGCTCGGGGACACCGGAACCCGGACCGAGAATCCGGTGTGGCCCAACGGTCAACCGTTCAACGAGCGTGGCCAGCCACTCCCCTCCCATGCCCCCGATGGTGATGCAGGTGGCGAGGGCGGTCTCGAGCCCGATCATGCCGGGTGCCGCATCGCCGTACGCGAGCGACTTCTCGGCCGCCGGGTGGGGTGCGTGGTCTGTCGCCACCGCCTCGATGAGCCCTTCGCGGAGCGCCTGGACGAGTGCGTTCCGATCCCGCTCCGCTCGCAGCGGTGGATTGACCTTGCGCAGCGCCTGGGGATCCGGCTCCTCCGCGACCGGGAGCCACATCGACAGATGGTGCGGCGTGACCTCGGCGCTCACCGCGAGGCCCTGGTGGCGGGCGCGCCGCAGCGATGCGACCGAACCCTCTGCCGACAGGTGTTGAAGGTGCAGGTGCCCGGCACGGGCGTGGGACAGCGCGCGAATCGCGAGGTTGACCGCGCGGGTTTCGGTCTCCACGGAGCGGATCGGGCTGCGCGTCACCGAGCCCTGGGTGGCGTTGGCCTGCGCGATCATCTCCTCGTCCTCGGGGTGCACGAACACCGCGCGCGAGAGATGCGATGTCTCGCCCAGCGCGATCGCGAGCTGACGTGGTGAGACCGCGTTGCGGCCGTCGTCACCGACGCCGATCGCTCCGGCCTCGATGCACTTGCGAATGTCGACCAGCTCGGCGCCCTCGAGCCCGCGAGTGAGCGCCGCGAGCTGGAGGATGGAAACCGGCAGGTTGCTGGCGGCGAGCCGGGCTTCGGCGACCCGCTCGGGAGTGTCCATCGGTGGCACCGTGTTGGCCATCGCCACGATGTGCGTGTAGCCGCCGGCGGCGGCCGCGCGCGAGCCGCTCTCCAGCGTCTCCGCGTCGTTTCCACCGGGCTGGCGCAGGTGCGAGTGCAGGTCGATGAACCCCGGGCACAGCACGCAGGGCTCGGCGCCTTCTGCCGGCGTCAGGTCGACAACCGGCACACCAGCCGCGTCGATGTGATGGTAGATGGCCAAGATCTTGCCGCCGTCCAGCCAGACATCCTGGCCGGCCGCGTCGAGCCGGCCGAGAGGATCGATAACCCGGACGCCGCGCAGGATTGCGTTCACGGTCCGCTCCGGCGCAGCCAGGCGCCGTCAACGCCATCCACCTCGCGCAGGCGGACGAAGACGCGGTCGCCCGCAGCTGTCGGCACGTTCTTGCCGACATACGTGGCTCGGAGCGGGAGCTCGCGATGACCGCGATCGACCAGGGTCAGCACCTCGACGGCCGCGGGACGGCCGCAGTCGACCAGGGCATCGAGCGCGGCGCGAAGCGTCCTGCCGGTGAAGAGGACGTCGTCGACCACGATCACCACCGAGCCGTCGATTCGCGGCGCCGGCCCCCCGTCGACGTCGTACAGGGCCGGATGCGGAGCCGCCGGGCGCGGGCGATCATCGCGATGCGCGCTCGGATCGAGTGCGGCGACCGGCGGGGCAGGGTGGCCCAGGCTTGCGAGCTGGCGGGCCACAGCTCGAGCCAGCGGAACCCCGCGCGTGGGAATGCCGACGAGCACCACGCCGTCGAGGATCGGATGACGCTCGGCGATCTCGTGCGCGAGGCGCAGGGTGATGCGTTGCACCGCTCCGGCATCGAGCAGCTGCGGGCTGTCGTCGAGTGGCTGCGCGAGACCGGTCACTGCATCACGGTCATGTGAGCAGCATCTCGAGCACCGCCATCCGGATGGCGACGCCGTTGGCCGCCTGACGGAAGTAGGCGGCGCGCGGATCGGCATCCACCTCGGGGGCGATCTCGTCGACGCGCGGCAGGGGATGCATCACGATCGCCGTGGCCGGGAGCTGGCGCATGATCGCGCCGTCGATGCGGATCGCGGTCCTGGCCTGCTCGAACTCGAGCGGATCGGTGAAACGCTCCTTCTGCACGCGCGTCTGGTAGACGACATCGACGTCATCGAGCACGTCGGTGAGCTGCTCGGCGAGGCGGCATTCGACGCCGCGGGCTTCGAGCCGGGCGAGGATGTCACCGCCCATCTGGATCACCGGGGGGGCGACAAACGCCAGCCGCACCCCGGGATACAGTGCCAGCAGGAGGGCGAGGGACCGCGCCGTCCTGCCGAAGCGAAGGTCGCCGCAAAAGGCGACCCGGACCCCTTCCACGTGGCCCAGCTCACGCTCGATCGTGTAGAGGTCGAGCAACGCCTGGGTGGGATGCTCGCCGGGCCCGTCACCAGCGTTGACCACCGGCACAGACGCGACACTCGCAGCCCGGGCCGCGGCCCCAGCCTCGTCATGGCGAAGCACGATGACGTCGGCGTACGTCGACACCATGCGCACCGTGTCCTCGAGCGTCTCGCCCTTGATCGCGCTGGAGAAGGTCCGTGCCGCCTCTGTTCCGATGACCGCACCGCCCAGACGGAGCATCGCCGATTCGAAGCTCAGCCGCGTCCGGGTGCTCGGCTCGTAGAACAAGGTTGCCATCACTCGGTGGGCAAGCCGGTCATCTCGGACGCCGGCCAGGGCCGTCGCCCGCAGGAACAGGAGGTCGAGCAACTCGCGGTCGAACTGCTCGGCACTGATCACGTGGCCGAGCATCCGGTTGCGCGCCGTCGTCGCCGTCATGGGGCTTCGCCCTCCAGCCCGGGCGGGTTCGGGCAAGGGCGGCCGCGCAGCGGCGCCGCGATCCCTTGCCGGCCTCTCCGGACCTGCTTGAAGTGGATGCGTTTGGCGGACTCTACCTTAGAGTGTCGTCATGGCACTCGGTGACGCCGGCAAGCTGCTGCTGATCGCCGGAGCGGTGATCCTTGTGCTCGGCGGTGTGCTCGTGCTCCTGACCCGGATGGGAGTCAGCCAGCTGCCCGGGAGCATCTCGGTCGGCAATGGAAGCTTCTCGTTCTTCTTCCCGGTCGCCTTCTGCATCGTGGTCAGCGTGGTCCTCACCGTGGCCATCAACCTGATCGTCCGCATGCGCCGGTAGCGAGCCGTCCATGACCAACTCCGCGACGCGGGAACAGATCATCACGCCCGACGGGGCGTTTTCCCTGGCGGCGGCCGCGAGCTTTGGATTCGGGCCGAACACGGGGCGCCCCAGGCCCGACGGCGATTCCATGTCGTTGGCGTTCGCCGCCGACGACCTCATCCACCACGCTGCCGCGTTCGTGACCCAGGACCCCGGTGGCGCTCTCCACTGCAGCGTCTTCGGCGACGCCGAACCGGATCGAGTCGTGGACCAGGTTCGACGGGTGCTGTCGCTCGACCAGTCCGGGGCCGCGTGGGCCGAGGTCGGCGGCCGCGATCCCGTGATCGGCCGTCTCCAGTCGGAGCTCCCGGGGCTCCGGCCGGTGCTCTTTCACTCCCCGTACGAAGCCGCCGCCTGGTCGATCCTCAGCCAGCGCAGGCATCGGACCCAGGCCATCGCCGTTCGGAGGCGGCTCTCGGCGGCGCACGGCAGGGTCTTCTCGCTGCCCGGCGGCGAGGTTGAAGCCTTCCCAACGCCCGCTGAGCTCCTGCGGGTGGGGTCGTTCCCCAGCCTGGAGCCGCAGCGCATCGATCGCCTGCATGCGGTCGCCCGAGCCGCGCTCGACGGACAGCTCGACCCGGCGCGGCTGCTCGCGATGGCGCCCAACGAGGCGATGACCGACCTGGAGCGGATCCCCGGGATCGGCCCGACCTATGCTGGATTGATCCTGCTGCGCTCCACCGGAGCGACTGACATCCTGACTCTCGGCGAGCCACGACTCGCGTGGTACGTCCGCCATTTCTATGAGCTGGCTCATCCGGCCACTCCAGGCGAGATCTCGACCCTGGCGGAGGCCTGGCGTCCCTTCCGAACCTGGGCAGGGGTGCTCATCCGCGTCGCCGGGGACCGCGACGGCGTCGCCTGGGGACCTCAGCCCGGTGGCGGCAGGTAGCGGCCTCCCACGATCCGTCCACCGGCGATGTCGAACGCCCATGTGCCCGCCTTCGCCCACTGCATCCCGCCGACCATGGGTACGTGGTCGCCGTCGAGGCTCATCACGATCGACGCCATGACGTCCCCGTGGGTGCAGAGCACCGAGCCGGGCGCGGACGCGAGCTGACCCATGGCCCACCCCGGGTCGGCGCCCTCCGCAAGGCGGTCCTCCTCCTCGACGCGGAGGCTGAGCGCCTCCGCAAGGGGCGCGACGGTCTCCACGCAACGGACATAGGGGCTTGATCTCACGAGGCGCGTGGAGGGCCTGAGCAGGCTTGCCAGCGCCGCGGCCTGGACCCTGCCGGCCGCCGTCAGCGGCCGGGCGCGGTCGGGCGCGGTCCAGCGCTCTCGGGACCCCGCCTTCGCATGGCGCACCAGGAAGCTCGTGAGCTCACCGCCAGACACTGCCCCATCCTGCCTCGACGCGCTTCCAGACGGCTGGCCACCCGCTTCGTGCTCGCTCCGCCGCATCCCGCTGCAGCGCGACGAGCTCGCCCGCCGCGAACAGCGCCGTCTCGTGAATCCGGGGTGCCTCGGATCGTTGACGGAGCCAGGCTTCGGCAACCACCGCGTCGTGCAACTCTCCGAGCACCTCCTGGAGCGCGGCGACCTCACGAGCGAACTTCGCCGCGTTCTTGCCGGTGGCGGCCGCCGCGGCTTCGGCAGCGTAGCGACAGCGTTTTGCTCGAATCCGGAGGTCGTGGAGCTGCTCATCCGGCACCTCCCCGCGGGCGGAGATCGCGCCCGTTTTGAGCGATCGCCATGGCTTGCGAACGAGCCCGGGAAGCACCTCTCGCGCCGGCGACGTCGCCAGGTCGGTCAGGAGCGGAGCCCGGGCAGCCGCGACCAGGTGATCGATCACGTCGATATACCGGTCGGTGTCCATGGCAACGAGGAGGTGGCGGCGGGCGGAGCGGACCTGCCCGACGAGTGGTGCCACGACCGCAACCGCAGAGTGGCGATCTGCTCCGGGCAGCGTGGCGGCCGCCGCCCGGAGACGGTCTCGCAGCACCTCGCTGTCACGGACCCTCCCCAGTTCCCCGCCGAGCCAGCGGAGGTCGTCGCGGAGCGCCTCGGCCCACGGCTCGTCGAGCAGGGGTCGGAATGTGCGCAGATCGCTGCGCAGGCGGCGGGTGGCGACTCGCGCCTGGTGGACATCCTCGGCATCGACGCCCAGCCGGACGCCTGGATCGTGGCGGAGGAGGCGGATGACCGACAGGCTCAGCGCCCGCCGGACGACGTCGCCGGCGGTCGCCGCGCCGCCCAGCGTGACCGAGCCGATCTCCGCCGGTGGCGTCCCGACCAGACCGAGAGCTCGCGCCACCAGGGCCCGGGCGCGCGCGGGCTGGGCCCCGGCCGCCTGGAAGCGAGCGACGATCGCATCGAGCAGCGGGCCGCTCGAGCTGAGGACCTCGATCTCGCGAAACCGCTGCGTGATGCGAGGGCCCGAGTACACCGAGACCGTGTCGTCGACGAGCCGCGCGAGGACCGCGCCCTGCGCGTCGAGCAGCACCGTCTCTGCGGTCACGGTGACCAGCCGCGCGACCAGTTCGATCGGAGCCCGGCGCGCATAGGCACGGACGAGGTGCAGGGCCGCCTCCGGCGGACGACCGGCGGCTCCGTCGAAATGCAACTCCGCGCCATCCGGCGCGGCCATCCCCTCGCCCGTCGGCGCAAGCCCGAGCATCCAACCGGCGTCGGCGGAGTGCTCGAGCGCCACGCCCCAGCGGGCCAGCCGGAGATCTGATGTGTCCCAGTGCGTGGTGCGAAGCCGGCGAACCGGCTCGGCGATCACGGCGCCGGATGCGTCGATGCCGTCGAGCGGTTCGGGCGAGAACGTGATCGGCACCTCGAGCCGAAGTCCGCCTCCGGACTCAGCCCCGGTGGGGGCGGTCACTTCGCGACGCGCTCGACCGCGAGCCTGTGCAGCTCTTCCTGGGCGTCGAGTCCGCGCACGGTCGGCACCTTGTGCCAGCTGCCGTCCGCGCTGAGCTCGGAGGCAAGAACGTCGTCCGCGAGGAGCACCTCGACGACCTCGGCGAGGCGTGCCTGCAGGCGGGGATCGATCACCGGCACCACCGTCTCGATTCTGCCGTCGAGGTTGCGCCCCATCAGGTCCGCGGATCCGATGTACCAGCGGTCGTCGCCGAAATGGTAGATGCGAGAGTGCTCGAGGTAGCGGCCGACCAGTGAGCGCACCCAGATGTTCTCGGACATGCCCGCGATCCCGGGGCGAACGCCGCACGAGCTGCGCACGATGAGGTCGATCCGCGCCCCTGCGCAGGACGCAGCGTAGAGCGCCTCGACGACCTCGGGATCGATGAGGTGGTTGCACTTGATGATGATCCGGCCGGAGGCATTGGTCTGGGTTCGGATCAGCTCGACGATCCCGCTGCGCAGCGTGACCGGGGCCACGAGCAGACGCCGGTACTGACGCTGGCGGCTGTAGCCCGTCAGGTAGTTGAAGAGATCGGTCAGGTCCTCGCCGAGCTCGGCGTCGGATGACAGCAGCCCGATGTCCTCGTAGAGACGGGCAGTGCTCGAGTTGTAGTTCCCGGTCCCCATGTGGCAGTAGCGGCGGATCCCGGTTCCGGTGCGCCGGACCACGAGCGTCGCCTTGGCGTGGGTCTTGAGTCCGACGACGCCGTAGACCACGTGCACGCCGGCCTTCTCGAGCTCTGCAGCCCAGGTGATGTTCGCCTCCTCGTCGAAACGCGCGGTCAGCTCGACCAGCGCGACCACCTGCTTGCCGGACTCGGCTGCACGGATCAGCGAGCGGACGATCGGGCTGTCCGGACCCGACGTCCGGTACAGCGTCTGCTTGATGGCGAGCACGTCCGGGTCGCTCACTGCCTGGTCGACGAAGGCTTCGACGCTGCTCGCGAACGATTCGTACGGGTGGTGGACGAGAACGTCTCCTTCGTCGATCGCACGGAAGATGTCCACGTCGCTCTCGTCGCCCGGCAGCTTGGCGAGCGCCGGAGGGATCACCGGGGCGGGGAGGCGCTCCTTCAGATCGGGCCGGTTGAGTTCGTACAGCCCCCAGAGACCGCTGAGGTCGAGCGGCCCTGCGACGGTGTACACGTCCTCGCCGGAGAGTTCGAGCTCGCGCATGAGGAGTTGCTTGACCTCCTCGGTCATGCTGTCGTCGATCTCGAGGCGCACGACCTGTGGCGACCGCCGCCGTCTCCTCAGGTACTCCTGGACCGCGGTGCGCAGGTCCTCGGCCTCCTCCTCCTCGAGCGCCGGGTCTGCGTTGCGCGTCACCCGGAACGGGTACTGCCCGATGACCCGCATGCCGGGGAAGAGTCGATCCAGGTGCGCGGCGATGACCTGCTCCACCGGGACGAAGCGCTCGCCGTCGGGCATGACCACGAAGCGCGGCAGCAGCGGAGGAACCTTGACGCGTGCGATCCGCTGCTCGCTGCCCCGCGGGGCGCCGACGACGACCGCCAGGTTGAGCGACAGGTCGCTGATGTACGGAAAGGGATGTGCGGGGTCGACGGCAAGCGGGGTGAGCACCGGGAAGATCCGGTCCTCGAACTCCGAATCCACGTGATCCCGGTCGTGATGATCGAGCGACCCGTAATTCGAGAAGCGAAGTCCCACCTCGCCGAGACGTTTGACGATGGCCTGGAACGCGCGCATCTGACGTGCCGTGAGGTCGATCGCCCGGCGCTGTATCTCGTTGAGCTGCGCGTCCACGGTCATCCCGTCCGGGCTCAGCGCGGCGACACCGGCGCGGCGCTGCTCGATCAGTCCGCCGACGCGGACCTGAAAGAACTCGTCGAGGTTGCTGCTCGAGATGGCCAGGAACTTGGCACGTTCGAGGAGGGCGCGCGACGTGTCCTCGGCAAGTTCGAGCACGCGCGTGTCGAAATCGAGCCAGCTGAGGTGGCGATTGATGTATCGATGCCGGTCGCCCAGGTCGACCGCATGATCTCGTCCCCCGCCGGGAACTGAAGGCGACGTGTCGTCGGGCGCCTCCGACGACTCGGAGAGCGCCATCAGCCGAGCTCCTCGATGGCGCCTGAATCCAGGAAGACGAGGTCCTCGGCGATGTTGGTCACTCGATCCGCGATGCGCTCGAGGTGATGGGCGATGAAGACGAGGTTGGTCGCCCGGAAGACCGTCGTGTTGTCCTCGGTCATCATCTGGATCAGGTCGTCGAAGAGGCGGTGGTAGATGCGGTCGACCCGGTCGTCCCCGGCAGCGATGCGCCGCGCCTGGATCACGTCGCGCGAGACCATGGCGGCGAGGATGCCGCGAACCTGGTCGCTGCAGTACGCGGCCATCTTGGGCACATCGACGTAGGTCTCGAGCGGCGGCAGGTCGGCCAGGTTGCGGGCGAGCTTCGCGATGCTCACGCAGTGGTCGCCCATGCGCTCCAGCTCGGACGACATGTTGAGCAGCCCGATGATCTCGCGAAGCTCGCGCGCCTCCGGGCTCTGGGTGACGATGAGCGAGAACGACAGCTCGCGCAGCTCGCGCTGTCGGTCGTTGACCAGCGCGTCGTCAGCGATGACCCGCGCGCAGAGGCTCACGTCGCGTTCGGCGAGGCCGCTCGTGGCCTGGGTGATCGCGGCGTCGACAAGCTCGCCCATGTCCGCGACGATCCGGCGAAGGTGGCTCAGCTCGTCGACGAGCGTGGGGTGGTGCGGGTGCAGCAATGGTTCGCTCATCTCCTGGAACTCTAGTGTCCCCCGAGGGCCACCATCACATCAGCCCCGCACCATAGCCATTTCACAATCGCTTTGAGCCACGGGCTGACCGCATACTCGATCTCGTGCAGCGAGTGGCATCGGCGCCCTGGGACCGGATCGACGCGGTCGATGGGCTGCGCCGCCAGGTCGCCACCATCGAGGCGCTGATGTTCGCCTGCGACGCGCCTCCGATCCTGATCACGCTCGTCGAGGACCTCTACCAGTCGATCGACCGTTTGGAGACTCCGCCGCCCTCGTTCGGTCACCCGCCGTCTCTGCTGGACGCAGGCTGAGCGCTCGGCCGAGGCGGGTCCGGAACCGGCGGGTGAGGTCCTCGGGCTCCCAGGTGTAGGGGAGCCCGGTCGAGACGACCACCCGGTTGCGGCGATCGTCGTAGCGGAAGCTCGGTGGCCCGCCGCCGTCGACGCGCCGATCGAGCTCGTCGGCCAGTTCGAGGATGACCGCCAGCCGGTCGATGCGCTTGATGTCATCGCGAGTGCAGAGCCGCGCGTACCGGGGCAGGTTGCTCCGCGCCTTCCCCAGGCGGGCCAGCGTGGTGGCGATGAGCGCCACCTCGCGGTGCGTGAAGCCCTGCAGGTCGGCCGAGGCGGTCACCCCCGCGGCATGGGTCCAGCGGTCGTAATAGTTGATGCTCTGGCCGACGTCGAGCAGGGTGGTCGCGTGGTCGAGCACCTCGCGCATCTCGGCCGGCATCGTGGGGTCGGCCACACCGAGAATCGCCCGGACCATCTCGACCCGCCGCAGCGCCCTGCGCTCGTCCCAGGTCGAGAACCGCGCAGCGAGTGCGGCGACTGAACTGCGCCGTACCTGGTGCACCTCGGGGAGCGGCATGTTCAGCTCGGCGAGCGCGATCCCCTCGCGAAGTCCGTGCCCTGACACCATCAGACTTTTCGCCCCGAGAGCGTCCATCGTCGCGATGACCACCAGGGCGCCGCCGGCGATGGAATCCGCGCGGTCGGTGGAGAGCCCCGGCAACGTCCGCAACGAGGTGCGGTTTCGGGTGGTGAGCCTCGACGTCAGATCGCGGACCTCGCGCCGTTGCAGGACGTACCCGTCGACCCGGGCGATGGGGTGCGCGACCGATCGCATGTGCATCTTGGCGAGGTTCCGGACCGTGCCCCCGGTGCCGACCATGCCGCCATCCTCAGGAAGCGGCGGGACGCCTGCGTCATGCAACGTCTGGATGACGTGGTTGCGCAGATCGGCGATCTCAGAAGCTCGCGGGGGGTCGCTGCTCAGGAACTGGTCGGTCGTGACCAGCGCGCCCAGTTCGAAGGTCCACCAGCGGAGCGCGCGCCGGCGTTCGAAGTAGGCCAGCTCGAAGCTCCCACCTCCGACGTCGATGAGGTACCCGGTGTCGATGGGCAGGCCGTGGACGGCCCCGAGAAACGCGTATTTCGCTTCCTCCTCACCGTCGATGACCTTGATCGCCAGCCCGGTGTCGGCCTCGAGCCTGGCCAGCACGCTCTCGCGGTTCGTCGCGGTGCGCATCGCCGCTGTCGCCACGGCGACGGTCCGCTCGGCACCTGCCGCAGCGGCGACCGCGCGGAAATCGCGCACCGCGGCGACAGCCTCGGTGACGGCGCTCGCCTCGATCCTGCCGCGCGAGTCGACGCGTCGGGCGAGCTGGAGCGACGTCCGCGCATCCGCGATGATGTCGAGCTGACCGGAAGCATCCAGCCGCAACACTGCGATTCGTGCCGAGTTCGACCCGATGTCGATGACGGCAAGTGGAGATTCCAAGGCGACCATCTCCCTGGTCCGACTTCGGGTGGGAGCGGCAAGTATAGGCAGGGCCAACTCCGGCGAAGTCAGACGCGCCCGATGACCGCGACGCCGGGGGCCGCGGCATCGCGCTGCTCAAGAATGCGGTCGAGGCGGTAGCCCACTCCGTACACCGTCGTGATCCGGAATGGGAGCGCCTCGAAGGGCTCGAATTTCTCGCGAAGCCAGCGCACGTGGACGTCGACCGTCTTGCGCTCGCCAAAGAACTTGGGTCCCCACACCCGCCGGATCAGCTGCTCGCGCGAATGGACCCGGCCGGGGTTGGCGAGCAGGAACGAGAGGAGGTCGAACTCCTTCGGTGAGAGGCGCAGCGCCTCCTGGCCAACCCGCACGGACCGCGCGCCTCGATCGAACCTGAAATCGCCGAACTCCTCGACCTCGATGACACCCCGCTCCTCGGCGGCAGGTTGCGCGCGCCGGAGCAGCGCCATCACTCGGGCGGTGAGCTCGGCGAGCGAAAACGGCTTGGTCATGTAGTCGTCGGCACCGACCCTGAGGCCGACGATCTTGTCCAGCTCGCTGTCGCGGGCGCTCAAGACCAGCACCGGCGTGGTGGTCTCCTGGCGAAGGATCCGACACACCTCGAGGCCGCCGAGCTCAGGGAGCATGAGATCGAGCACGATCAGGTCCGGGCGCAGCTCGCGGGCCTTGTCGAGCGCCTCGATCCCGTTGGACGCCTGGCTCACCTGATATCCCTCGCGCACGAGATTGAACCGGAGGGTCTCTCGGATGACCTCCTCGTCCTCGACCACCAGGATGTGCTTGGCTCCCACGATACCGGGTGAGCCTAGCCACCTCCCCCTTATGGAGGGGTTAAGGAAAGGTCAAAAAACGGGCGTCTCCCGGTACGTGCCGAAAACCGTCCGCAGCGCCTCGACGATCTCACCCTCGGTGGCGCGGGCGCGCACACAGTCGATGATCGCCGGCATCATGTTGTCAGCGCCGCGCGCGACCTCCTGGAGGGCGTCGAGCCGAGTGGCGACACTGCTGTTGTCACGGGTCTCGCGCAGGTGCTTGAGCCGTGCCGCCTGTTCCGCCTCGACGTTCGGGTCGATCACCAGCGTCGGAGGCTGAGCCGTGTCGACGCTGTGCTCGAACACGTTGATGCCAACAATGACTCTTTCTCCGGTCTCGAGCTGGCTCTGGTAGCGGAACGCCGCGTCGGCGATCTCACGCTGCGGGAATCCCTCGGCGACCGCCTCGAGCATGCCGCCTCGCTCGGCGATGGCCGCGAAATAGTCCTCAGCGGCCCCTTCCATGCGGTTGGTCAGGTCCTCGATGAACCACGAGCCCGCGAGCGGGTCGACCACCGAGGCGACCCCGGTCTCGTACGCGAGGATCTGCTGGGTGCGCAGCGCGATCTGCGCCGCCTTCTCGGTGGGCAGCGCGAGCACCTCGTCCATCGAGTTGGTGTGCAGCGAGTTCGTGCCGCCGAGCACTGCGGCGAGCGCCTCGAAGGCCGTCCGCGCAACGTTGTTCTCGATCTGCTGCGCGGTGAGCGAGCATCCCGCCGTCTGCGTGTGGAAGCGCAGCTTCAGCGAACGCTCGTCCTTGGCGCCGTAGTGCTCGCGCATGTGCCGCGCCCAGATGCGCCGCGCGGCGCGGTACTTGGCGATCTCCTCGAAGAAGTCGATGTGCGCGTTGAAGAAGAACGACAGTCGTGGTGCGAACTCGTCGACGTCGAGCCCGCGCGCGATCCCCGCCTCGACGTACGCGAAACCGTCGGCAAGCGTGAACGCCAGCTCCTGCGCGGCGGTGCTTCCCGCTTCGCGGATGTGATACCCGCTGATCGAGATCGGGTTCCAGCTGGGGACGTTGCGCGTGCAGAACTCGACGACGTCGGTGACCAGGCGCATCGACGGTCGGATGGGAAAGATGAATTCCTTCTGCGCGATGTATTCCTTGAGGATGTCGTTCTGGAGCGTGCCCCCGAGCTTCGTGTAGGGGATCCTCTGCTCGTCGGCCGCCGCCAGGTACATCGCGAACAGGATCGGGGCGGGGGAGTTGATGGTCATCGACGTGGTGACCGATCCGACGTCGATCCCGCTGAAGAGCGTGAGCATGTCCTCGACCGAGTCGACCGCCACGCCGCAGCGCCCCACCTCTCCCAGCGCCTGGGGCGCGTCCGAGTCGTGACCCATGAGCGTCGGCATGTCGAAGGCGACCGAGAGGCCCATCTGCCCCTGGTCGAGCAGGAACCGATAACGCTGGTTCGTATCCCTCGCGCTCCCGAAACCGGCGAACTGTCGCATCGTCCAGACCTTGTCCCGGTACATGGTTCGGTGCACGCCGCGGGTGTATGGGAACGCCCCGGGCTCACCCAGATCGCGCTCGACATCGATCGGCGAGTCATCGGGCCCGTACCAGGTTCCGAGCGGCAACCCGCCCAGCGTATCCGGGGGGATGGGCGGCGCGGTCCGAGGCTCGGGTGACGCGGGCGAACCCGGCGCCACTCCCGACCTGTCGATCGTCTGGGTCATTGGTCCCTTGATTCCGTGCTGTGCCCCTTGAGAATGCGTTCGGCCAGGGCGTACGGGTCCACCCGGCTCAGATCGCCATCGAGCTCTCTACTCATTGTCCCCTCATGCAGCGCACTTCGCGCGCGCTCGGCCGCCCGCTCCACCACGATCGCCTCGACCTCCGCCCGGAGACGCGCGATCCGCCGGCGCTCGAGCTCCCCCGACGCCGCGATGGTGTCGCCGTGGTGGTCGATGGCCGTGACGAGATCGCCGACACCCTCTCCGGTCTCGGCGATGGTCGTGAGGACGGGCGGCGACCACCCGGTGCGGGTGGTGCCGTGACGGACCAGCTCCTTGAGGTCGCGAACGACCTTCGACGCTCCGGGAAGGTCTGCCTTGTTGACCACAAAGATGTCCGCGATCTCGAGGATGCCGGCTTTGAGGATCTGGACGGCGTCGCCGGTGGTGGGCGTGGTGACCACGATGGTGGTGTCGGCGGTTTCCATGACCTCGAGCTCGGACTGGCCCACGCCCACCGTCTCGAGCAGGCACCGATCGCGGCCGGAGGCGTCGAGGAGACGGATCGCCTCCCGGGCCGCAGCGGCGAGCCCGCCGAGATGGCCGCGGGCGGCCATGCTTCGGATGAAGACCCCCGGGTCAAGCGTGTGGCGGACCATGCGCACTCGATCGCCGAGGATCGCCCCGCCGGTGAAGGGGCTCGAGGGATCCACGGCGATCACGCCGATGAGGTGCCCGCGGGCTCGCCAGCGCTCGATGATCTGGTCGCACAGCGTGCTCTTGCCGCTTCCGGGAGGTCCGGTCACCCCGACCACCCGAGCGCTCCCCGCTCGCTCGCGCACCTGCCGGAGCAGGTCGGCGATCCCCGGGTCCCGATCCTCAACCATGCGGATGGCACGTGCCAGCGCGCGCGTCTCGCCGGCCATCAGTCGTTCGGCGAGGTGCGGCTGAGACATCGCTGGAAGTCTACCGGCGCCCGGAGTTCATCCCACCCACCGTAACCCTGACGGCGGCCGAGTTCGTTATAACCCTCAGGTGAGACGTCAACGCGCCTCGCTGCGCCGCCCCCGTAGAAGGCGCAGCCGGGTCCTTCTCGGATTCCTGATTGCATTCGGCTTTGCGCTGTCCGGGGCGATTGGCGTGGTCGCCTACTTCATGCCGGCGATCGTCACCGCCTTCCAGGACACCGGCCACACCATCGACCGGAGCCTCCAGACCGCTCAGCCATCGGCCAGCGCATCGGCATCCGCTTCGGCCAGGGCGTCGGCGCCGCCGGCGGTGGCACCCCCGGGACAGCCGTTCACGGTGCTGCTGCTCGGCTCCGACAACGACGCCAAGTTCGGCGGCACCGTGCTCACCCAGTCGATGATCCTGGCGAGGGTCAATCCGACGACGCGGCAGGTCGTGATGGAGTCGATCCCGCGGGACCTCTGGGTGCCGCTCTCAAGCGGCGGCACCGCGAAGATCGACGCGGCGTATCTGCACGGCGGTGCGAGCGCCGCTGTTGCAACGGTCGAGGAGGACTTCCACATCCATATCGACCACTACGCCTGGATCGGCCTGCTGGGGCTCGTGAATCTCATCAACCAGGTCGGGGGCATCGATGTCGTTGCAACCAACCCGGTCATGGACGATTTCTATCCTGCGGACCTGAGCGGCAAGGACCCTTATGCCTTCGAGCGCGTCGCCGTGTTGCCCGGTCCGCAGCACATGGACGGCATGCAGGCGCTCATGTACGTGCGCTCGCGCCACGGCGACCTGCGCAGCGACTTCGGCCGTTCCCAGCGTCAGCAGCAGGTCCTGCTCGCCCTGCGGGCCAAGGCGAAGTTGCTCGGCCTCGCCGACCTTCCTGACATCGCGACCGCGATGGGCAGCGACTTCTCGACAGACATGAGCATCAGCGAGATCGCATCGCTGCTACCGATCGCCAGCAGCGTGCAATTGCAGAACGTCCACCAGGTGATCCTCGCGTCCCCGTACACGTCGACGGGTCAGATCAACAACGAGGACGTGCTGCTGCCGAACTGGAACCTCATCCTCCCAGAGACGCACCAGTACTTCCCCGCGGTGTGAGACCGTCCACGATGAGGCGGGCGCTGACGATCGTCGTGCTGCTCGCGCTCATGGCAGGATTCGGACTCGGCGTCAATCGCCTGATCGCGTCGAGGAAGCACCAGATCCCCACCGAGCAGAGCGTGTTCAAACCCACCGCGACGCGTCCCAAGATCGTCCTCCCGGGAACGCTGTACCTGGCGCAGAACGGTGACATCTACAGGCTCAGCGATGGATTCTTCACGGATCTGCACCTGTCGACTGCCTCCGGATTGTGGATGCAACCCGCGTACATCCCCAATTCGCAGGACATCGTTGCCGTCTTCCGCGCCGCCGAGTACTCGGACCTCTACCTGCTCAGCAGCCAGGGCAAGATCCTCCGCCAGCTCAGCAACAATCACTGGACGCGTAACAACCAGATCTTCCTCAACCACTGGATGTTCTATCCACACATCGGCGCAGACGGCAACACGATCTACTTCAGCTACGACCA
Organism: Candidatus Dormiibacterota bacterium; assembly: GCA_963777445.1. Classification (GTDB taxonomy): domain Bacteria; phylum Chloroflexota; class Dormibacteria; order Aeolococcales; family Aeolococcaceae; genus Palsa-851. The sequence goes on from CAVZQR010000008.1 coordinate 82,705, forward strand.
GCCGAAGGACTCGGCGACATACGCCGTCGACTTCTCGGTGTGGTCGGGTGCGCTCAGCGGGAAGCTCGCAACCACGCAGCTCAGCAACTCCAACCCTTTCACCGGTGGCGACGTGGACCCCACGCCGATGGCCAACGGTGCGGTGATCTACTCAAGGTTCGCGATCGGGAGTGGCAATGCGTACTCGGTGATCGCGATAGAGACCAAGCCGCTCGCGAAGCCGATCACGCTGACCACCCCGGCGCAGGATTGCGGGCAGCCGGCGCCGTCGCCGGATGGCACCAAGGTCGCGATGATCTGCGTCGGCGGCACCGGCCTGCAGAGCACGCGGCTCGAGGTCGCGACCTTGAGCGCAGGGAAGCTCGGAGCGCCGCAAACGCTGGTCAACAACTGCCTGTGCGCGTATCCCGAGTGGGCGCCGGACGGAAGTGGCCTCGTCTACTACAACACCGGCGACGCCACCGGGCACTTCGAACTCTGGTGGATCAGGGGAGCGTCGAGCGCGACACCGTCGCCGCCATTGCAGGTCACCACGAACCTCGACTTCGACGCGTCATCGCCGCCGACCTGGTCGCCGCTCAGCAGCGTGCCCGTGATGGCCCGCTGATATATCTCCTCACTTCACGGTGATATCGACAGCCCAATGTAACCCCGGGGGAATGGGAAGAATCAGCTTCGTTCCAGGAGACGCGGACTGGATAGCACGAGCCTCCTGTGGCCAGTTGAAGTTGGGAAACGGGTCGTAACCCCAGGTTGTAAATCCCGACGCGAACGCCAACGCTCCCACGACCCATACGGCGCGCCTCATCCCCACGCGTGGCAGTCGAGAGGCGGCCCACAGGAGCGTGACCACCCAGGCTACGCGGGCCATGAAGAAGTACCGTCCAGCCGATTCGCCGGAGGCGATGATGAGCCACTGGTTGCCGGTGACGGACACGAGTGGAGACAGCAAGCCTGCGGTCATAATTCCCAGAGAGGCTAGCCCAAACAGTCTCAATTCCCACGGCGCCTTCTTCGCAGCGTAAACGACGATGGGGAGCGCGAGCAAGCAGAGGCCTCCAGCGAGGAGCGGTCCATACGGCCGGCCGGCGAGGTATGCGTGTCTATGGCCTGGCTCCGCAAAAAGGCCGGCCAGGATGACGCGGTCACTGAGGATGAGGACGAGATTCCCAACGCTTGCTCCGCTGTTGAATTCCGGGCGCGGCGAGAGCCTGCTCGCGTACAGCTGCGCAACGAGCGCGACCGTGAATACTCCGAGAAGCACCAAGGTAAAGCGCCTTCGTCGAACCAGATAGCAAAGCGCCGCGACCGGCAAGAGAATGTAGACAAACGGCCCCGAGAACCCGCTGAGCGTGACCGTCGCAACGTCGAAGACCTTCCAGTACCATCGATTCGGCTCCGGGGCAATGACCACGAGCGTCGCGAGGATGGCGAGGTGGAACGGCGCGGTGGTGATTGTCACGTTGAGTTCGTCGGCAGGCATCAGGAGGTAGATCAAGCTGAGCACGACTCGAACCCAGAGAGCCGGAACCACCGTGTCGAAACGCGAGCTGAGGAGATAGAGGACGGGGGCCACCTGAAGCACGAGCCCACAGAAGTTGTACAAAAGCGGCTGATTTGCGATTCCAAACGGGGCGGCGATCACCGGTCCGAGTTGCGAGACGACCTGAAGGTAGCCTGCCGGAGCGAACCAGAGCGCGTGCAGGGCGCCGACGTTATACGCATCCGAGAACCATCGGCTCCCATCCTCGGCGTAGAACTGCGGATTGGTGAAGGCATCAACCCGATGAGCGAAGACGATCGCCGCGGCCACCAGCATGAGCAGCGCGAGAGTTGACGCCCGAGGGAGCGACAGGTGTGCTCTCGATTTCAGTCCGACACTGTTCCCCGCCGATCGCGTCGTCATTGGACCGGATTCTAATCATGCTCGATTGGTACATCGCCCAAACCTGATCTTCATACCTGCGTGGGCCGGGGCGACGAAGGCGCGCTGGTCTCCACGACCGGAGCTCACGACGGCTCCGCGGCCACGCAGGAGCCCCGTGCGGAGCGACAGATCGAGACGCCGGTTAGTAGAAGACCTGGGCGAGCTCGTACAGCTCGCGAGGCACCCGTCGCTGCTCCGCAACGACGTCGGCGATGCTGGAGACGTTGACCGTCCCGTTGGTGACCACCGGCATCTCGCCGAACAGCCCCTCGACGACGAGGTCGTATGCCTTCGCCCCCACACGTGTCGCCCAGATCCGGTCGTAGGCCGTGGGGGAACCGCCGCGCTGCACGTGTCCGAGTACGGTCGCGCGAGTCTCGTGCCCGGTGCGCTCCTCGATGATGCGCGCGAGATTCTCGCCGACACCACGCCGCGAGAGCTGTACGTGCCCGAAGGCGTCCCGCGCGCCCGCCGCCTCGTCCTTCGACTGGAGGCCCTCCATCTCGACGCCCTCGGACACGACGATGATGCTGAAGTCGCTGCCCGCGCTCTTGCGCACCCCGAGATGTGCGACCACCTCGTCGAGGGTGATGCTGAATTCGGGAATGATGATCATGTCGGCGCCGCCCGCGAGACCGCCCATGACCGCCACCCACCCGGTGTCGCGACCCATGACCTCGCAGACCATCACGCGGTGGTGTGAGGTTGCGGTGGTATGCAGGCGGTCGAGCGCCTCGGTGACCACGCTCACAGCACTGTCGAACCCGATGCAGTAATCGGTGACGCTGAGGTCGTTGTCCATCGTCTTGGGGACACCGACCACACGCGCCTGATGTTCGGCCAGTCGCGCAGCAACGCTGAGCGTGTCATCACCACCGATGGCGACCAGAGCGTCGAGCTGCAGGCGCTCGAGATTGCGCAGCACCTGGTCAACACCACCCTCGATCTTGATCGGATTCACGCGCGAGCTGCCGAGCATCGTCCCGCCCAGCTGCAGGATCCCCGAGAGCCGGTGACGCTCCAGGGTGAAAACGTCACCCTCGCCGATCATCCCCGCCCACCCGTTGCGGACGCCGACCACAGTGTCACCCGCCGCGATCGCACGCCTGCCGATCGCGCGGATCGCGGCGTTGAGACCCGGTGCATCACCGCCGCCCGTCAGGACGGCAATCCTCTGTCCCACTCTTCGCCTACCTTTGTGCGGAGCTAGTGACCGAATCCGGGATTGCCGAGGAACGACTGCTCTTCGGCGCTGCCGAGTATGACGGTGACACCGCCCGCGACGGCGGCCGCCGGAGTCGCCGGCGCTGTGGTCACCGCCACGGTCGGAGCGGGCTCGGTGGTGACGCTCACGCCGAAGTAGGAGGCCAGCCATGCGGCGGCGGCGGCGTCCTTCCCGCCGCTGTTGTCGATGACCTGGGTCTCCGCCTGCGTGGTCGCTCTGCCGCCGGCTTTGGTTGCGAAGCCGACCATGTTCATCAGCGATGCCCAGCGGGTGGTGGCGTTGTTGTTCCGCCCGCTCGCGTTGACGAAGGTGACCTGTGCGCCCTCCGCGAGCGCGTCCGGCGCCGGGAAGATGTCCTCCACGAAGTGCGAGAGCGACTGGAAGCTCTGGTCGTTCGCATACAGGTAGTAGCTGCCGCAGCGGGTCGGATACCCGCAGTCGTACAGGAAGTTGGTGTCATCGATGCTGATGTGCTCGATGGTCGCCGGATTGACGCCGTTCACCAGTCCGTACAGGGACTCGGCGTCGCCGATGGTCAGGTCGGTGAGCACGTTGCTGCCGAGTGCGTTGATGACATCCGGAAGCTTGCCGAAACCGCCGATACTCTCGATCTGCGACTTGAGCGCAACGATGATCTGTTGCTGGCGGCGGCTCCGAGCGAAGTCCGACCCCTGCCCGTTGTTCCCGTGACGCGACCGGGCGTAGATGAGGGCCGTGGCCCCGTTCATGTGCTGCATTCCCGCCTTGAAGCGAACCGTTTCGTAGCCGCAGTTACCGAGAGCGCATTCGCCCGCGGGGTACTGGTAGTCCGTGAAGCCGGCCGGAACATCGATGTTGACGCCGCCGACCGCATCCACGGCCTGTTTGAAGGCATTGAAGTCGACGCCGACGAAGTAGTTGATGCCGACCCCGAGCAGATGCGCCAGAAGGGGATCGGCAACTGCAGCTCCCGCGTCCACGGCACTCGCCGGCTGCGGTCCCTCGCCAAGCATCCCGGCGGCATACGCGAAATTGATTCGCTCCGCAGTCGACTTGCCATTGCGCAGGGGAATGGTCACGAACCAGTCGCGCGGAATGGAGATCTCCGCGATCTGGGGCGGATGACCGGCCATCGGCATGATCGAGATCACCATGATCGAGTCGGTGAGGAAGGCTCCCGAGTGCTGATCCCCGCCGTACCCGTACAGCACGATGTTGATGCGCTGGTAATGCTGGCGTTCCCGGTCGATCGCGGAGCCACCTCCGCCCTGGATCGCGCCGATCGCAGCGCTGATCGGGTTGGTGTGAAACGTCTTGGCGAGTGCGAAGGAGAGCCGCACACCATAGATCCCGCCCGCGACGAGGAGGAGGGAGAACATGACGATCACCGAGACCACGGCGCGCTTTCGCGTGACCCATCCGGGGACGACGTTGTACCGCGACCGGCGCCGGCGGCGGATGGATGTCCTGGTAATTGTTGCCATAGGTGAGGTGTTGCTCTCGACTTTGCGAACGGGTGTACTGACCGCCGCACGATCGCTGCGGGGCCGGCGCGCCACGGTGGGCTTCCTCTAGGAGAAACGCCGGAATTCAGCTTCCGGTTACCCGCCGCAGAGGACAAGGGTACCCCACGGTCGCTGCCCTTGAGCCGACAGTGGCATCATCAGCGGCCATAACCGGGACGGAGGAGTGAGGTGCGCGCACAGCAGGTTCAGGGCCTCGAGGGCCCATCTGGTCTGCGTCTGGTCGAGATCGAGGAGCCTGAGGACGCCGCGCGCGTCGTCATCGAAGTTGCAGCAGCGGGAGTGAGCTTCCCGGATCTCCTGCTCACCCGAGGTGAGTATCAGATGAAGCCACCGCTTCCGTTCGTGCCGGGTGTGGAGGTGGCGGGCCGGGTGCGTTCCGCGCCGCTGGGATCCGGATTCAAGCAGGGCGACCGTGTGATGGCCTTCACGATGCTCGGGGGTTTCGCGGACGTCGTGGTCGCCGAGCCCGCGCTCACCCTCGCCATCCCCAACGGGTTGACCATCGAAGCAGCCTCCGGTTTCGTCATGAACTACCACACGGCCCACTTCGCCCTGGCCCGACGCGGGCGCATCCTGCCTGGTGATCGCGTCGCGATCCACGGTGCGGCGGGTGGGGTCGGCACCGCGGCGATCCAGGTGGCACGCGGGCTCGGCGCCGAGGTGATCGCGATCGCCGCCGGTCCGGACAAGATGCACATAGCCGAACGCGCCGGTGCGCATCGTGTCCTCGACGCCGAGGGTGACTGGGTCGCGGCGCTGCGCGCTCAGAACGACGGCCTCGGCGTCGACGCCATCCTTGATCCCGTCGGTGGCGAGCGTTTCGACCAGAGCGTTCGCTGCCTGGCGCCGCAAGGCCGGCTCATCGTCGTCGGGTTCACCGACGGCCGGATACCGAGCGTGCAGGTGAACCGCGTGCTCCTCCGCAACATCGACATCGTCGGCGCCGCGTGGGGCGCATTTCTCGCCGTCGAGCCCGCGGTGTTCTTCGAGACGCAGCTCGCGCTCAACGCGATGATCGATGCGGGCACCGTGGCCCCGATCGTGGGCGCGACCTACCCGCTCGAACAGGCTCCGGCCGCCCTCAATCTCCTCGGGCAGCGGCAGGCACGAGGCAAGGTCGTCCTCACGATGTAGCGTCGCGGCGCGGTCAAGCCTTGAGCAGGTCCCGGGCGATCACCACGCGCTGGATCTGACTGGTTCCCTCGTAGATCTGGGTGATCTTGGCGTCGCGCATCATGCGTTCGACCGGGTACTCGTTGACATAGCCGTAGCCCCCGAGGATCTGCACGGCGTCGGTGGTCACCTTCATGGCGGTATCGGCGGCCAGCAACTTTGCAATCGCCGCGAAATGGCCGACCTCGGGGCTCTTGTCATCGATGAGCTGCGACGCCCAGTAGACCATCGCCCGAGCGGCGGCGGTCTGGGCCTCCATGTCCGCGACCATGAACTGGATGCCCTGGAACTCGGCGATGGCCTTGCCGAACTGCTTGCGCTCCCTGGCGTAGCCGACCGCGTAGTCGAGCGCTCCCTGGGCGATGCCAAGCGCCTGTGCAGCGACGCCGGGACGGGAACGGTCGAGCACCTTCATCGCGATCCGGAAGCCCTCGCCCTCCTCGCCGAGGCGATTGGCCGCCGGAACGACCACCTCGTCGAACTGAAGCTCCGCGGTGTTGCTGCCCCGAATGCCGAGCTTTCCGTGGATCGTGTTCGCCGCGAACCCCTTGAGATGCTGCGCATCCTCGAGCACGAACGCGCTCACCCCTTTCGCGCGCTCGTTGCGATCGGTCTTGGCGAAGACGGTGATCGTGTCGGCGATGCCTCCGGCGGTGATCCAGATCTTGCTGCCGGTGATGACGTATTCATCGCCGTGCCGTTCGGCGCGCGTCTGCATGCCTGCCGGGTCACTCCCCGCGCCGGGCTCGGTGAGCGCGTAGGCGCCGAGCTTCGCACCGGTTGCCAGGTCCGGGAGCAGGCGTGCCTTCTGCTCGTCGCTGCCGGCGATCATCAGCGGATACCCGCCGAGCGCCTGGACGGCGAGGATGAGCGCGCTTGTCGCGCACACCTTGGCCACCTCCTCGATGGCCACGTTGAGCGTCAGCGCGCTGCCGGAGAGACCGCCGTACTCGGGCGGGAACGGCAGCGCAAACAGGTCGTGCTTGCGGAAGAGATCGACAACGTCCCACGGGAATTCGCCGGTGCGGTCGATATCCGCGGCGCGCGGCGCAATCCGGTCGCGGGCGATGTCGCGGACCGTGTCGCGAATCATGGTCTGCTCGTCGTTGAGGCGGATGTCCATGCGGCTGATGCTACCAAGCCGCCGGAGCCGCGTCCCGGGGAGGTTCAGGCGTGCAGGAGATGGCGGGCGATGACCACGCGCTGGATCTGGTTGGTGCCCTCGTAGATCTGGCACGCTTTTGCATCACGGAAGCGGACCGCCGCGGGATGGTCGTCCGCTCCCGACTCGGGTGCGCAGAGGTCGATTGCCGATTGCGCGACCGCGACGCACGTGTCAGTGGAATACAGCTTGGCGATCGCCGCATCCAGGGTGACGCGCCGGCCCGCGTCCACCAGCGCGGCGGCGTGGCGAGTCAGCTGGCGAGCGGCAACCGTGCGGACCTCCATGTCCGCCAGCGCCGTCACGTCCACCTCGGAACCGGGATCGTGGCCACGCCGACATGCCTCAATCGCGGCGTCGAGCGCCCCCTGCGCGATGCCCACGGCCTGCGCCGAGATGCCCACTCTGCCGCTGTCAAGCGCCGCCATTGCGACCGTGAAGCCGACGCCCTCGTCGCCGAGACGGTTCGCAGCCGGAACGCGCACGCCGTCGAGCACCAGCTCGCCCGTCCAGGAGCCGTGCAGTCCCATCTTGGCCAGCGGTCTGCCGGCGCTCACGCCCGGCCACGTGGCCTCGACGAGAAATGCGCTCACCCCATGTGCGCCATCGCCGGTCCGCGCCATGACGATATAGAGGTCGGCGTCGCCGGCGCCGGTGATGAATGCCTTGGCACCGTCGAGAACATAGCTCTCGCCCGCTCGCACCGCCCGCGTCCGCATCGCAACCGCATCACTGCCGCCGGCCGCCTCGGTCAATGCGAACGCCGCCAGCCATTCGCCGGCTGCCAGCTTGCCCAGATAGCGTGACTTCTGGTCATCACTGCCGAAAACAAGCAGCGGCTCGGTCCCGACCGAGAGGTGGACATCGAGGATCACCGCGCAGCTGGCATCAACGCGCGCGACCGCCTCGATGAACTCGATGAAGTCAGTGTGAGTCCCGCCGGCACCGCCGAAGATGCCAGGGGTGAGGATACCCGCGAGGCCGGCCTCACCTGCGGCTTCGACGACTCGCTTGGGAGATGGACCCTCGCCACGAGCCATGGCCGCGGCGATCGGCGTGATCGCCCCGTCCACGAAGCCCGCGATCCGGGCTGCGAGACCGGTATGGCCGAGGTCAGTCGACACGGACGAGCGTGGCCTCGCCCTGCGCGATGCCGCTGCAGATCCCGGCGGCTCCATACCCGCCACCCCGCCGGCGAAGCTCGTAGAGCAGTGTCATGAGGATGCGGGCGCCACTTGCGCCGATCGGGTGACCGATCGCGATCGCACCGCCATTGACGTTGACGCGGTCGGGATCCACCTCGAGCATGCGCGCGCTCGTGATGGCGACCGCCGCAAAGGCTTCGTTGATCTCGACCAGCTCGAGCGCTCCGGCGTCGACGTCACCGTGGGTCTTGGCCAGCGCGGCTTCGACGGCGAGCGCGGGCACGGTTGCCAGGTAGGGGTGCTCCGCGGCCGATTCCCCGTAGGTCAGCCAGGTCCCGAGCGGCGTCAGCCCTTCGGCACGCGCCCGTTCTGCGCTCATCAGCAGGATGGCGCTGGCACCGTCGTTCATCCCCGGCGAGTTGCCCGCGGTGATGGTCGTCCCGTCCCCGAACGCCCCACGGAGTGCGGCGAGCTTCTCGATGGTGGTGTCCGCGCGGGGCTGCTCGTCGCGTCCAACCGCCGCGCCGTTGACGCTGACCGGGACGATCTCGCCGGCGAACCATCCGGCCGCGAGCGCAGCCTGATAGCGCAGCTGGGAGCGGACTGCCCAGGCGTCCTGCTCCTCCCGGGTGACCCCGAGCTCAGAGGCGACGTCGCTGCCGTGCACGCCCATCAGCACGCCGTCAACGGGGCAGCACAGCCCGTCGCGCATCATGCTGTCGACGATCACCCGGTCCCCGAAGCGGCTGCCAAATCGCTGGTCCTCGAGGAGGTAAGGGGACCGTGACATCGACTCCATTCCGCCGGCGACCACAACATCGGCCTCGCCGGAGCGGATCAGCAACGCACCCAGATTCACCGCCTTCAGCGCGCTGGCGCAGACCTTGTTCACCGTGAACGATGAGACGCTCGCCGGCAGCCCGGCGCGCAGGCCGGCCTGACGTGACGGCACCTGCCCCTGGCCGGCCGGCAGCACCATCCCCATGATCAACTGATCGACCGTCGCGGGGTCGGTGCGCGTCCGTTCGAGCACCTCGCGAATGACTCGCGCACCGAGGTCGACGGCCGGCACCGATGCGAATGCGCCACCGAGCTTGCCGAAGGGTGTCCTCGCGGCCGCGACGATGACCGGATCAGTCGCCACGGCCGCCCTCCAGGACCTCGTAGGGACGCAACAGGTGCCGCGCGATCAGGATGCGCTGCACCTCGCTGGTTCCCTCACCGATCTCGTTGATCTTGACGTCGCGATAGAGACGCGCCACCGACAACTCCTCCATGAACCCCATGCCGCCGTGGATCTGAACGGCCTGGTTGGCGCACGCCGTGGCGACCTCCGACGCGTGCAGCTTCGCCATCGACGCATAGGGTGCGGCGCTCCTCCCCGCATCGATCGCGGCCGCCGCGCGCCAGGTCATCAGCCGCGCCAGCTCGATCTGCGTCCCCATGTCGGCGAGCTTGAACTGCGTGGCCTGGAAGGTCGCGATCGGCACGCCGAACTGGCGACGCCCCGCCGAGTAGGCGAGCGACGCGTCGAGGCACGCCTGGGCCACGCCGACCGAGAGCGCTGCGATCGCGACGCGTCCCCCTTCCAGGATCTGCAGGAATTGAGTCAGCCCTTCGCCAGGCGCGCCGATGAGGTTGGCGGCCGGGACCCGGCAGTCCTCGAAGATCAGCTCACGCGTGTCGGATGCGTGCCATCCGAGCTTGCGGTACTTGGGAGCCTGCGAGTACCCCGGAGTCCCCTGCTCGACGGCGATCGTGCTGATCTCCTTGTGCCCGCTCGAGGAGCCCGTGATCGCGGTGATGGTCACCCCGGCGCTGATGTCGGTCCCGGCGTTGGTGATGAACGCCTTGCGTCCGTTGATGACCCAGTGATCGCCGTCGCGCAGCGCCCTGGTCTGGGTGCCGGCAGCGTCAGACCCCGCGTCCGGCTCGGTGAGGCCGAACGCCCAGAGCCGTTCGCCCGCCATCAAGGGCGCGAGCCAGCGCTGCTGCTGTTCCTTCGACCCGAATCTCACGATCGGCGAGATCCCCAGCGAGACCGCCGCCTCGAGGGTGATCGCGCAGCTCGCATCGGCCCGGGCGATCTCCTCCATGGCGAGGCAATACGAGATGAAGTCTCCCCCGGCACCGCCCATCTCCTCGGGAAACGGAAGTGCGAACAGACCGAGCCGCGCCATCCCGGCGACGAGCTCGTAAGGAAACTCCCCCGTCTCGTCGTAGTGGGCGGCCGCCGGCGCGATCTCCGCCTGCGCGAAGTCGCGAACCACGTCGCGAATGTGACGCTGCTCGTCACTGAGATCGAAATTCACTCGAACCTAACGGTAGCGCGGTGGGATGGGTTCGAGACAGGAAGATGGTGTAAAGCACACTTGACATCCGGGCACGGTGTCAAGTAAGCTTTACATCATGCGAAACGACGTCCGGGAACGCAGGTCAGCACACGGGCTGTCGCAGGGAGATCTCGCCGGCGCACTCGGTGTCTCACGGCAAACCATCAACGCCATCGAGACCGAGCGCTACACGCCCTCCCTGCCACTAGCCATCGGGCTGGCCCGCTTCTTCGGCACCAGCGTGGAGGAGGTATTCCATGTCGACAACAACGGGCGGCAAGGGTGACGTGATGCGCTCGAAGTGGACCGTCCCGGCCTTCAGCGTCGTGATGGGGTTGGTGCTGCTCGGGGCGAACATCGTCGGCCATCAACCGGTCCTCGGTCTCTGGAGCCTCGGGATCATCGTGCTGTTCGGAGCGGCGGTGCTCCTCGGTGGCCGGAGCGAGACGATCCGTGGCCTTCGCGGCGACGGGCGCGATGAGCGGTTCGCCATGCTCGACCTGCAGGCGACCGCGATGGCGGGACTGGCGCTGATCGTTGCGGTCATCATCGCCTTCATCGTCGAGGTCGCCCAGGGCCACAGCGGAGAGCCGTACGACTGGCTGGGGGCGATCGGTGGCCTTGCCTATCTCGCCGCAGTGATCGTGCTTCGCGTGCGCGGCTGACGAATCCGCCCGGTGCGCGCTTTCAGCGAGAGTGCGCGCCCAGCCGCGCCGCGGTCAGGCGGACGACGTCCTCGATGGTGTCAGCGATGCCGGCGCCGGCGGCGGTGAGCGCGTCGAGCTTGCTCTGCGCGCTGCCGGTATTCCCGCTGATGATCGCGCCGGCATGGCCCATGCGCTTGCCCGGCGGGGCGGTGCGTCCGGAGATGAACGCCACCACCGGCTTGTCGAAGCCGGTGTCGCGAATCCAGGCAGCGGCGGTCTCCTCGTCGGAGCCACCGATCTCGCCGATGAGCACCACCGCGCGGGTCTCAGGGTCGGCCGCGAAGAGGTGCAGCACGTCGGAGAAGCTCAAGCCCATGACCGGGTCTCCGCCGATCCCGACGGACGTCGTCTGTCCCATTCCGCTTTGGCTGAGCCCCTGGATGACCTCATATGTCAGGGTGCCGCTTCTCCCGACGATGCCCACGGGCCCCGGCGCATTGATGTGATTCGGGATGATCCCCACCTTGCACTGCTCCGGGGTCACGATTCCCGGGCAGTTGGCTCCCAGCAGGTGGTTGCCCGTGTGCAGCACGAATTCGCGGGCGCGAACCATGTCGAGCACGGGGATTCCCTCGGTGATGCAGACCGTGAGCCTGACCCCGGCGGCAGCCAACTCCATGATCGCGTCGGCGGCGAACGCGGGCGGGACGAAGATCCCGGAGACGTCGGCGCCGGTCGCGGCCACCGCGTCAGCGACGGTGTCGAATATCGGGACGCCGTCCTGGTCGGTACCGCCCTTGCCGGGCGACACCCCGGCGACGACGTTGGTGCCGAAAGCGCGCATCTGCGCGGTGTGGAAACTTCCCTCCCGGCCGGTGACGCCCTGGATGAGCACACGGCTGTTCCGATCGACCAGCAGGCTCACTTCTGATCCCTCGTCAGGGTGACGATCGTCGCTGCGGCCTCGGGAGCGCTCTTCCCCGGGACGATGCCGGCCTCCTCGAGCAAACGCCGGCCCTCCTCCTCCATCGTGCCGGTCATGCGCACGACCAGGGGTTTGGTGATGTGCAGCTGGTCACGGGCGGTGATGATCCCGCGCGCCACCTCGTCGCCACGGGTGATGCCCCCGAAGATGTTGATGAACACACCGCGCACCTTCGGGTCGAGCAGCACCATCTCGAGGGCGTCGCGCACACGCTCGGCGCTGGCCCCTCCGCCGATGTCGAGGAAGTTGGCGGGCTCACCCCCATGCTGCTTGACCAGATCGAGGGTGTTCATGGTCAGGCCCGCGCCGTTGCCGATGCAGCCGATGTCACCGTCCAGGTGGACGTAGGTCAGACCCCGCTTGCGTGCCTCGACCTCGAATGGATCGTCGCCGGTTCGACCGTCGTCACCGCTCTCGTCGCGGTCGAGCTCTTCACCGACGTCCCTGTGCCGGTAGTGGGCGTTCTCATCGATCTCGAGCTTGCCGTCCGCGGCGACGAGCATCCCTTCAGGGGTGAGCACCAGGGGGTTGATCTCACAGGTCAGCGCATCGAGTGACATGGCGACCTGGTAGAGCTGCGTGGTCAGTCCGACGAGGGTGCCGACCAGCTTCGGCACCCGGTCGCGGAGCTCCGGCGCGTGGGCGAGTCCGGCGAACGCCAGTTCCCGGATCTCGTACGGGTGCGGGCCGGCGAATGGATCGGGCCAGAGCTTGGCGATCCGCTCCGGCGCCTCGACCGCGACCTGCTCGATCTCCATCCCGCCCGCGGCGGAGAAGATGATCACGAGGCGGCGGCGATCGCGATCCAGCGTGATGCCGAGATACAGCTCGGCCTCGATGCTGAGCCCGGTCTCGCACCACACGCTCCGCACCGGGTAGCCGCGGATGTCCATGGCAAGGATGCGAGCGGCTTCGCGGCGCGCTTCCTCCGGTGTGTCGACGACGGCGATGCCGCCGGCCTTGCCCCGCCCACCGATCGGCACCTGCGCCTTGACGGCGACCCGGCCGAGCTCGCGCGCGGCGGCAGCCGCCTCGTCGGGGGTCCGCGCCAGCCGGCCGGGCGGGACCGGGATGCCGGCGGCGCCGAATCGCTGCTTGGCCTGGTACTCGAGCAGCTTCATCGGCGGCAGATCACACGGAGAGCGTGTCGGTTCATCGGAGTGGCGCGATCCGGTCGAGCTCGGCGAGGTCATCAGCGCTCGGGCGCCAGCGTCCTGCCCGAGCGTTGGCGCGCACCTGCTCCGGCGACGTCGCCCCGGCGATCACCGACACGACCTGCGGCTGCGCGGCGAGACCCCCGATCGCGACATCGAGCACGGTGACGCCACGCTCGCGGGCGAAACCTTCCAGGGCTTCGACGACGTCGAAATTGCGGTCATTCAGCCACCGATCCGGGTTGGCTCCGGGCACGGCGGCGAGGCGCGTTCCCGGAACCGGCGGCTGGCCGCGACGGTGCTTCCCGGTGAGCATGCCGTTGGCGAGCGGGCTGTACGGGATCATCCCGACATCGAAGTGGGCGCACGCGGGGATCACCGCACCCTCGACCCATCGATCGAGCAGGCTGTAGGCGTTCTGCGCGGTCACGAATCGGGTCAGACCCCTCGTCCGGGCAATCCAGTCAGCATCCGCGATCTGCCAGCCGATGAGGTTCGACGAGCCGGCACAGCGGATCGTGCCCTCGGCCACGAGCTCGGTCAAGGCCTCGAGCGTCTCCTCGATCGGCGTCGCCGGGTCCGGGGTGTGCAATTGATAGAGGTCGATCCAGTCGGTGCCGAGCCGCCGAAGACTGGCCTCGACGGCGGTGCGGACGTATCCTCGCGAGCCGCCACTGTGCCCCGGACCACCGGACGAATGGCCGAATTTGGTGGCGACAACTGCCTCCTCGCGGCGCCCCTTCAGGGCTGCGCCGAGCATCTCCTCGCTCCGTCCGTCACCGTAGATATCGGCGGTGTCGAAGAACGTGACGCCCTCTTCCAATGCCGCCTGCACGATGAGCATGGCGGCTTCGGCGTCGACGCGGCGGCCGAAGTTGTTGCAGCCGAGCCCGACCACCGTGGCCTGGAGCACCCCTCCGCCGACCGGACGAGTCTCGAGATCGCTCACGCCGACAGAGTACGCAAAGCATGTCTCTCCACCGCAGCCGGAGGCTGGTAGGCTGGCCCGGTTGGCAAGACGCGACGTCGGGACTCCACCAGACCAAGCGCCGGCGCCAGAGCCGGCTGAACCTCGACCTGGGGCGGCTGCCGACCGCGTACTCCCTGACCCGCAGAAGACCTCGCGTCGGGACGGCAACGTCGTCTCGGTGCGCACGCTCGTCACCGCGGCGCTGATCGTGCTCGGCATCGTCGCGTTGGTCGCATTCCTCGCCACCATCATCGGCATCGTCCTGGTCGTGCTGGTCGCGATCGTGTTCGCCGAGGGGATACGGCCGCTCGTCGCGGAGTTGCAACAGCGGCGGATTCCGCGCCCGGTGGGCATCCTCATCGTGTACATCGGCGTTCTCGCATTCATCGCGGTCATGGTGCTCCTGCTCGTGCAACCGATCGTCAGTGAGGCGACGTCGCTCGCCACCAACTTCCCCGCGTACCAGAAGGACTTCCTCGGCTGGTTCACCGGCGTCGAGCAGCAGTTCCACTTCAACGTCGATGTCGCCAAGCAGGTGAGCTCGGTCATCGGCGCCGCGCAGAACGTTCTATTCGCCATCGGCGGGACGATCTTCAGCATCATCGTCGACTTCGTTCTCGTGCTCGTGGTGGGCTTTCTCTGGCTGGTGAGCAGCGACCGGCTGAAGGCATTCACGGTCGACCTGTTTCCCGAAGCGCATCACGAACTGGTCGTGGACATCTTTCGCGAGATGGGATTCCGCATGGGCGGCTTCCTTCGCGCCGTGGCGATCAACAGCCTCGCGGTCGGGCTCGTGGTCGGGGTCGCGTGCTGGCTGATGGGCCTCCCGGATCCGGTCATCCTCGGCATCTTCGCCGGTCTCACCGCGGCGATTCCGATGGTGGGCGGCATCGTCGGTGTGATTCCGGCAGTTCTTCTCGGCTTCACGATCAGCCCGGCATACCCCATCCTGGTGCTCGCCGTGCTGCTGGTCATCCAGCTCATCGACGCCAACACGGTCGTGCCGATGGTCATGAACCGCGTCGTCTCCCTGCCGGCGCTGGGCGTCGTGCTCGCGCTCCTCGTCGGTGGCGCCATCCAGGGCTTGATCGGCGCGCTCCTCGCCGTCCCGATGGCGGCAGCCCTGCAGGTGCTCCTGGTGCGCGCCGCCGTGCCGGCAATCCATCACGCGCAGGGTCGCACCGACCAGGCCTACGCGAAGGCGTATGTCCCGCTGTCCGCCGGCCTGAAGGACTCCGCGCCACGGACCGGCGGACGGCGCGTCAATCCGCGCTGACTGTCAGAGCGGAATGTTGCCGTGCTTTCGCTGCGGCGTCTGCACCTGCTTGTCACGCGCCATGCGCAGCGCGGCGATCAGCGCGGCGCGCGTTTGCCGCGGCTCGATGACATCGTCGACGTAGCCCCGCTCGGCCGCGTAGTACGGATTCGCGAACTGCTCGCGGTAGTCCTCGATGAGCTGCTGTGAGCGCTGCTTCGGGTCGTCTGCCTGGGAGATCTCTCGTTTGAAGATGACGCTCACCGCACCCTGCGGTCCCATCACGGCAATCTCGGCGGTGGGCCAGGCGACGTTGTAGTCCGCGCGGATGTGCTTGGAGCACATGACGTCGTACGCGCCGCCGTAGGCCTTGCGGGTGATCACGGTGAGCTTGGGGACGGTGGCCTCGCAGTAGGCGTAGAGCAGCTTGGCACCGTGGCGGATGATGCCGCCGTACTCCTGGTCGGTGCCCGGAAGGAAGCCCGGCACATCGACGAAGGTGACCAGCGGCACGTTGAACGAGTCGCAGAAGCGGACGAAGCGCGCCGCCTTGATGGACGCCGAGATGTCGAGGGCACCGGCGAGCACCCGCGGTTGATTGCCCACCACGCCGACCGGGTTGCCGTCGAGCCTCGCGAAGCCGCAGATGATGTTCTCCGCGTGGTAGTGCATCACCTCGAGAAACCTGCCGTCGTCAACGATGCGCGTTACCACGCCGCGCATGTCGTACGGCTGATTCGGGTTGTCAGGGATGATCGTCTGCAGCTCCGGATCCTCGCGATGGGGGTCGTCGAGGGTCGGCCGGTAGGGGGGCCGCTCACGGTTGTTGGGGGGCAGATACGAGAGCAGCTCGCGCATCTGAGCGAACGCCTCGTCCTCGGTGTCGGCGACGAAGTGGGCGACGCCGCTCCGCTGGTTGTGCACGTCGGAGCCACCCAGCTCCTCGAAGCTGACCTCCTCGCCGGTCGTGACCTTGATCACGTCGGGACCGGTGATGAACATGTACCCGACCTTGCGCACCATGAAGATGAAGTCGGTCATCGCCGGTGAGTACACCGCACCGCCGGTGCAGGGTCCGACGATCAACGACAGCTGCGGGACGACACCGCTCGCCTCGACGTTGCGATAGAAGATCTCCGCGTATCCCGCGAGCGAGACGACGCCCTCCTGGATGCGCGCACCGCCCGAGTCGTTGACGCCGATGCACGGACATCCCGTCCGCAGCGCGAGATCCATGATCTTGGTGACCTTCTCGGCAAACACCTCGCCGAGCGAACCGCCGAAGACCGACGCGTCGTGACTGAAGACGAAGACCTGCCGGCCGTCGATGGTTCCCCAGCCGGTGATGACCCCGTCACCGCGAATCCGCCGTTCGTCCATGTCGAAGTTGGTCGTCCGGTGGAGGGCGAACATGTCGAGCTCGGTGAAGGAGCCCGCATCGAGCAGGCGGTCGATGCGCTCGCGTGCGGTGAGCTTGCCCTTGGCGTGCTGGGATCGCTCGGCCGCGCCCCCACGGTGGACGGCGTCATAGCGGCGCTTGCGCAGCATGTTGATCTTCTTGCCGGTGCCGCCACTGGATCCGCTCAGCGAGGTTCCGTCGGCATCCACCGGACCCGGGGCGGGTGCCGGGGCAACGGCGTCGCTCGCACCGATCGGGGGAACGCCCTTACGCGCCTGTCTGGTCACGCCGTCAGGCTACCAGGGGACCGCGCCGGGCCTCGGCCTCACACCGTGACCGCGGGACGGTAGACGCCGAAGACCTCGCGGAGCGCGCCGCAGACCTCACCGACCGTCGCCTTCGCCTCGAGCGCGCTGCGCATGAGCGGCAGCAGGTTGTCCGTCCCCTCGGCACCGGCGCGGACTGCATCCAGCGCCCTGTTCACCGCAGCGGCGGATCGATCGGCGCGCATCGCGGCGAGCCGCCCGACCTGCTCCGCTTCCAGCCGGGCGTCGACCCGGAGGATCGGCACCGCGGGCTGGGATGTCTCGGTGAACCGGTTGACGCCGACGATGACCCGCTCACCCGATTCCACGAGGCGCTGGTGTCGATAGGCGGAGTCCTGGATCTGCTCCTGGTAGAACCCTGCCTCGATCGCCGCGACGGCGCCTCCCTGATCCTCCACGCGCTCCATCAGCGCTCGCGATTCGTCGATGAGATCGTGGGTCAGGGCCTCGACGAGATGCGCTCCGCCGAGCGGATCGGTGACGTTGGCCGCGCCGGTCTCGTGTCCGATGACCTGCTGCGTGCGCAGGGCGATCTCAGCCGCCTGTTCGGAGGGCAACGCGAGGGCTTCGTCGTAGCTGTTGGTGTGCAACGACTGTGCGCCGCCGCACACCGCCGCCAACGCCTGCAGCGAGACCCGCACCACGTTGTTGAGCGGCTGCTGCGCCGTCAGTGTCGCGCCGCTCGTCTGCGCATGAAACCGCAGCTGCAGGCTGCGTTCCCCGGTTGCGCCGAAACGGTCGCGCATCACCTCCGCCCAGATCGTGCGGGCGGCGCGAAATTTTGCGACCTCCTCGAAGAAGTCGTTGCTGACATTGAAGAAGAAGCTGAGCCGGGGAGCAAAATCCTCGACGTCGAGGCCCGCCTCGATCGCCGCCTGAACATAGGCCATGCCGTTGCTCAGCGTGAACGCGATCTCCTGCGGCGCGGTCGCGCCTGCCTCGCGGATGTGGTAGCCGCTGATGCTGATGGTGTTCCAGCGCGGGAGACGCTGCGCGCAATACGCGAACGTGTCGGTGACCAGGCGCATCGACGGTCGCGGCGGAAAGATGTACGTGCCTCGAGCGGCGTACTCCTTGAGGATGTCGTTCTGGATGGTTCCACCGAGCGTCGAGGCGGCGATTCCCTTGCGCTCGGCGGCAAGCTCGTAGAGCAGCAGCAGGACCGCGGCCGGCGCGTTGATGGTCATCGACGTCGTGACCTCGTCCTGGGGAATGCCGCGCATGAGCAGCTCCATGTCGTCCAGCGAGTCGATC
Source organism: Candidatus Dormiibacterota bacterium (assembly GCA_963777445.1). Lineage (GTDB taxonomy): Bacteria > Chloroflexota > Dormibacteria > Aeolococcales > Aeolococcaceae > Palsa-851. The sequence goes on from CAVZQR010000008.1 coordinate 101,165, forward strand.
GCCACACCGACCTTGCCGACCTCACCGTGCGCGACGGGGTCGTCGCTGTCGTAGCCCATCTGGGTGGGCAGGTCGAATGCCACCGAGAGCCCGTTCTGGCCTGCGCGCAGCAGGTAGAGGAACCGCTCATTGGTCTGCTCCGCGCTCCCGAACCCGGCGTACTGGCGCATCGTCCAGAGCCGTGACCGGTACCCGTCGGCGCGGATGCCTCGCGTGTATGGGAAGTCGCCCGGAGGCGGGGGGCTGCCCGGCTGTTCCACGTAGAACGGTTCCAGCGGCATGCCGGACTCCGTTTCGGCGCGGGTGATCGGCTCGGCGCCGGGGTGATCGCTCACGAGTGAGACCCGACGCTCTCCTGGTCGGGCTGGCACAGCTCGGTGAGCACCCCTCCCGCCGCCGAGGGATGGAGGAACGCGACCAGCCTGCCTGCCGCTCCCTGTCGTGGGCAGGTGTCGAGGAGCTGCAGCCCGAGTGACGCGAAGTGGTCCAGGCTGGCCTGAACGTCGTCGACGCCGTAGGCAACATGGTGGAGGCCGGCTCCCCGTCGGGCCAGGAACCCGGCGATCTTCGACTCCGGTCCCGTGCTCCCCAGCAGCTCGATGCGCGACTCGCCCACCTCGAACATGACCGCCTCGATGCCGTCGGAGGCCACCACCTGACGGTGCGCCGGGGCGGACCCCGTCAGGCGCTGATAGGTGGCGACCGCGAGGTCGAGGTCGGCGACGGCGATTCCCACGTGGTCGATCCTGATGAATGCGCTCGCCATCGTCGGCCGAGTATAGGAAGCAATACGGCAACGCGGCGTTCGCTTCCGCGAAGTCGATGCTAGCGTCCAGACGCCGTGAGAACCCGTCGCGCGGTCGTTATCGCCACCGCCGTCAGCACCGTCCTTCTCGCCTACTACGCGATCTCGTGGGCCCAGGTGACTCCGATTCGCGAGCGCGGCACCGACTTCTCAGCCTCCTACGTGGCGGCGCTGCTGCTGCGGGGCGGCGAAGGCGCCGACCTGTACAACCAGCGGGCGGAGCATTCCCGTCACCTCACGCTGCTCCCGGCCGGCACGGTCATCAACCTGCCGTTCATCACGCCGCCCACCACGGCGCTGCTCGTCCTGCCGCTGACATTCCTCGACCCAGGCACCGCGTTCCGCGTCTGGTCGATGATCGAGCTCATCCTTCTCGCGCTCGGCGTGTGGGTCGCGATCAGAGCCGGTCCCTGGCCGTCTCACATCAGGCGGGCTCCGCGTGCGGCGACCCTCATGATCGCCGTCGCCGCTGGCGGAACGTACGCGTTTCTCCTCCTCGGCCAGATCGACGGGCTCACGGCGCTCGGGCTGGGAGCCGCCTATGCGGCCTGGCGGAAGGACCGGCCGGGCGCCGCCGGGTTCTGGATGGCGCTCGCCTTCGCGGCAACCAAGCCCCACCTCGCGGTCGGGCTCGGCATCTGGCTGCTCGCGCGGCGCGACTGGCGAGCGCTCGCCGGGGCCGCGGCCGGCTGCGCGCTGGTGGCATTGGTGTCGCTGGCGCTGGTCGGTCCGGGTGGCATCGCCGGCTTCGTGTCAGCGTTGAGCTTCGCGGCCGGCAACACGCCTGGAGCAAGCACGCTTGGAGTGCCCGGGATGGTCGCTTCCTGGCTGGGCAGCGGCAGCGGCGCAGTGATCATCGGCCTCGCCGGTTCGGTCATCGCTCTGGCAGGGTGCGCCCTCCTCGGCGCCCGGTCGCGCGGGCGGCCCGGTGCGCTCGAGGCCTCGCTCGCCGGTGCGGCCGCCCTCTCCCTGGTCGCATCCCCACACCTCCTTCCCCACGACCTCGTGATCCTGACCCCGGCCTTGGCGTGGTGCATGGCCCGCGCCGCCGCCACGGAGAGCGGGACGTGGCCCGGTCTCGCGACCATCCGGGTGATCGCCGCGTGGACGGTGCTCGCCGTGCTCATCCTCGTGGACACCGGGAATGCCGCACCTGCGCCACCCGGGAGGCTCGTCCCCCTGGGACTGCTCGCGATCGGTATCGCAGCGCTGCTGACCACGGCGTCGCGAACTCGCGCCGGCAACCCGAGCCGGGTGGCGCTCGCTCAGTCAGGCAGTGGCAGCGGCGCCGGTGGGTCCAGGGCGTAGTCGTAGAAGCCCCGACCACTCTTTCGACCGAGGCGGCCGGCGCTCACCATCCGTTCGAGGATCGAGACTGTCGCAACGTCGCCCGGGGCGTGGTCCCGTTCCATGCGGTCCCTGCGAATCGTCAGCACGGTGTCGAGGCCCGAGAAGTCCGCGAGTTGGAAGGGCCCCATCGGCCAGTTCAACCCCTTGCGCACCGCGATGTCGATGTCCTCCGCCGAGGCAACCCCGCCCTGGAGCAGCGAGAACGCCTCGCGCGAGGCTGCGCCCAGGATGCGGTTGACGATGAAGCCGTCGATCTCCTTCTCGACCACGATCGGCGTCCTGCCCATCCGCCGCGACCACGCGACGGCGCGTGCGCATGTCTCGTCGGACGTCTCGGGGCCGCGCACCACCTCGCACAGGTCCATCACGAGGACGGGGTGGAAGAAGTGCATGTTGCAGCACAGTTCCGGCCGCGCAGTCGCATCGGCCAGCCGCGACACCACGATGTTGCTCGAGTTGGTCGCGATGCCGGCGCGCGCCGGAAGGTGAGCGTCCAGCTCAGCGAAGATCTCCCGCTTGACCGACGGCAGCTCGACGACCGCTTCGATCGCCCACGCCGATTCCGACGCCGCCGAGGCGAGGTCGGTCGTCGCCGACACCCGGCTTGCGGCTGCGCCGGCCTCAGCCTTGTCGAGCTTGCCCTTCTCGACGCGACGTTCGAGCCACTGGCGATTCGACGTCATCGCCCGCTGGAGGTGCTCGGCGTCGACGTCCACGAGCGACACGTCGATGCCGTGGAGCGCTGCCTGCTGGGCGATCTGTGCCCCCATCGTGCCGGCGCCGACGACCAGAAGGCGCCCCTGGTCCCCGCCACGCGGCACCGATGGATTCATCCGGTCAGGCCTCGTCCGGCCACCTGACCGGCACCCGGGTGGTGCAGTTGGTCAGCTCCTGGGAGGCCTTGGTGTACCGAACGATCGTCGGGAAGTCACCCTTCAGCTTCAGACGGCCGAGCATGATCCCCTTGGTGGCATCGAGCTCCTTCTGGGCAACCTGCTTCCAGCGCGAGTACGCCCCGGTGATCACGAACTTTGCCTGCTGCGCGTCCTCGCGCGACCCGACACGGACATCTCGTGCCTCGCCGTGCCAGAGATCGAGAAAGACCCCCCGGTCCTCGGGGAAATTCTTGTCGGGCTCGGCGAGCACCACCAGGCCGACCGATCCCTCCCAGCCCGCCGCCGCCTGCTTGTAGACCGGCGACTTGTTGATCTCGGCCTTGAAAGCCTCGGCCCACTCCGGGCTGTACGCGTCGACGACATCGGTGTCTGTCACTGGTCTGCCTCCATGGACGTGGACTCCCCGGCATCGCCGGACAACCAAGTGTGCCCCCGGACATCATCGCCGCGTCGGGGCGGCGAACCTGCCATCCTCTGGTCATGGCTCTCGCCCCGTCAGCGCCGGCGGACCCGCCCTGCTCCCGCTGCGACGGCACGCGGGTCATCCCGCTGACCTTTGGCGACCGCCAGATCGGGTACGACCAGCCGGGTTTCAAGTGCCCGGACTGCGGCGTCCGCTTTCAAACGCTCCGCAACCAGAGGCTGCCTCGCCCGATCTGAGGCGCTGCCCCTGCCCGTTACGCCGGGGCTGAGCCTCCCGCAGGCTCCTTGAGCGCGCGGGCGACATAGACGGCGACGTCGTCCACCGCGAGTGTGCCGCCGATCTGCTTCGCGGAGATGCCCTCATCGAACATGGCGAGGCAGAAGGGGCACGCTGTCGCCACCTTGGTGGCGCGGGTCTCCACCGCCTGGTCGACCCTGCGGTGGTTGACGCGGGGCTGGCCCTCCTCCATCCACATCCTGCCGCCGCCGGCGCCGCAGCACATGCCCTCGCTCTTGCTCCGCGCCATCTCGACGACCTTGAGGCCCGGGATCCGTTCGAGGATCTCGCGAGGAGGCGCGAAGATGTCGTTCCAGCGGCCCAGGTAGCACGAGTCGTGATAGGTGATCGTCTCGTCCTGCGCCTTGGCTGCATCAAGCGTGATCCTGCCCTCCTTGAGCAGGCGGTCGATCAGCTGGGTGTGGTGGATGACCTCGTAGTCGCCGCCGAAATCCCCGTACTCGTTGGCGAACGTGTTGAAGCAGTGCGGGCACGACGCGATGATCTTGCGAACGTTGTACCGCCTGAGCACTTCGACGTTCTCCTTGGCCCGTTCCTGGAAGAGGTACTCGTTGCCGATCCTGCGCGCCGGATCGCCGGTGCACTTCTCCTCGGTGCCGAGGATGGCGAAGTCAACGCCCGCGGCCTGAAGGATCTTGGAAAGCGCTGCGGCGATCGTCCTGGCGCGCTCATCGAATGAGGCTGCGCAGCCGACCCAGTACAGGTATTCCGCGTCGGGCTTGTCCGCGATGAAGGACACGCCGAGGTCCCGTGCCCAGTCGGCTCGTGACTGGTGAGAGAGGCCGTACGGATTGGCAACGTTCTCGATGTTGCGCAACGCCGACTCCGCCTGCTTCGGCAGCCGTGACTCGTCGAGGACGAGATGCCGGCGCATGTCCATGATCTTGGGAACGTGCTCGATCAGGACCGGGCACTGGTCCATGCACGCACCACACGTGGTGCACGACCAGAGCGTCTCCTCGAGGATGGTGCCGCCGAGCATCGGTCGAATTCCTCCGGCCGGCACGGCCGCCGCCACCTCCTCAGGCGAGAGCCACGACGGCTGGAAATGTCCGGGGAGATCGTGCACGGCGCCATCGTGATGGTCGCCGGTGGTCCACATCACTGCGCCCTCGCCCCCGGTGCTCGCGCCGCCCGACTCCGCGACGTGGGCATCGTGCGTCGTTGCTGTGTACCCACCTGCCAGATTCTCGTAGGCGAGATCTCGCAGGTCGGTGATCAGCGTCTTCGGCGACAGCGGCTTGCCGGTGTTGTACGCGGGGCAGTGCGTCTGGCAGCGCCCGCACTCGGTGCACGTGAAGAGGTCGAGCGTGTCCTTCCACGAGAAATGCTCGAGGGCGCCTGCCCCGAAGTGCTGATCGGCCTCGGTCTCCGCGTTCATCACGGCGTCGATATCGATGGTGCGCAACGCTCCCTTGGGCCCTTCGTTCTTGAAGAAGACGTTGGGAACCGACGTGATGATGTGGAGATGCTTGCTGTAGCCGAGGTAGACGAGGAAGCCGAAGACCAGGGTGAGGTGTGCCCAGAAGAAGAAGCCGTGGACGACGATCAGCGCCTCGCTCCCGGAGCCGAGCGGCCGGAAGATGCTCGCCAGCGCTGACGCGATGGGGCGCCACTGACCGAGCGCTTCGGGCGCACCCTCGGCGATGCGCGTCGCGTAGTTGAGCTCCATGCAGATCAGCAGCACGGCAATCCACGCGAGGATGAGAATCGCGTCACCACGGTGGCTGCCTCGGAACCGTGTGGGATTGATCACCAGCCGGTTGAACAGCGCCATGGTGATGCCGCAGATCACGACGAAGAAGAACAGGTCCTGGAGGAACGCGATCGCGCCGCTTCCGGGGAGCAGATTGAACTGGAACCCCTGCCAGAGGGCTTCGACGATCCCCTGCGCGATCGCGGTGAGCAGCACCACGAAGCCCCAGAAGATGAAGGCGTGCAGCACGCCGGCCAACGGCCAGCGCAGCAACCGTGCCTGCGCAACCACATAGACGAAGAACCCACGCACGCGCGAGCCGGGGTGATCCATGCGGCGCTCAGGCCGTTTGCTCCGCCGCATCTCGCCGAGCAGCTGCCGCCAGCGCAGTCCGCTTGCGGTCAGGGACGCGCCGGCGAGGACCACCAGCGCGATCGGGCTGAGGATCGCCGTCACGGCCGCGGACACTACCGTCCCTTCCACTCCGCAGGACGTTTCTGCATGAACGCCGTGATGCCTTCCTGGGCGTCCTCCGTGGAGAACAGCGCCACGAACTCGCTCCGCTCTGCCTTCAGCGCATCGGCGATGGGGAGCTGCGCTCCGGCGCGCATCGCCCTCTTGGTCGCGGCCAGCGCCAGCGGCGCCCTCGATGCGAGGAGCTCGCCCCAGCGTTGCGCCGCCGCCGGAAGCTCCTCCGGGTCGACGACTTCGGCAACAAGCCCGATCGCCAGCGCACGCTCGGCGTCGATCGGGTCGCCGGTGAGCAGCAGCTCGGTCGCGCGAGCGGCGCCGACCAGCCGCGGCAGCCGCTGGGTGCCGCCCCAGCCCGGGATGATGCCGAGCTTGATCTCCGGCTGACCGAAGCGCGCGGTGCGCGCGGCGAGGCGCACATCGCACGCCAGGGTGAGCTCGCAGCCGCCGCCGAATGCGATGCCGTTGACGGCCGCGATCACCGGGAGCCGAGAAGCCTCGAAAAGCAGGGTGAGATCGGTCGCCTTGCCGATCGCTTCGGCGCCGGCGCCGAAGCCGGAGATGTCGGCACCGGCGGAGAAGAACTTGGGTCCGCTCCCGGTGATGACCAGCGCCCGGCAGGTCTCGTCGGCCTCGGCATTCGCCAGCCCCTCGGCGAGGCCGTTGACGACGTCGCCGTTGACCGCATTAACAGGCGGGTGGTCGATGGTGAGCGTGACGACCGCGCCCTCGCGCTCGACGCGGATGACGTCATGGAGAACCTGACCCACGAGCTGTGCCTCCCTCGGATGCGATGACGGTTGTGTGCGTGATACAGCAAATGGACGCGCGCGCGCCGAGATGCGGGCGGGACCCGAGAGTAGAGTGCCGGAGGTGGAACTCCCCCCGCTCGGCGACCGCGTGGAGCCCGACGCACTTCGTGCGTTGAGCGACGACAGCCTCGACGCTCTGGGAGCGGGACTGCAGGCGACAGAGCGCGCCACCATCGCCGCGATGGCCCCGTACGAGCAGCACCTGCGCGAGATCCGCACGCGAGCAACCGAGCTGGCGACCGAGCGCCGTCGCCGCGAGCGTGCTCAGCAGGTGGCGCAGCGAGCCGGGGTGCGCGAGGCCGCCAGGTCCGGGGGCATGCCCAGCCTCGCCGCGGCGCTGGCGAGCGGGGAGGAGCTCTTCGATGCCGCGACGCCGTTGACCGGCGTGCAGGCGTTTCTCAGCACTGGAGGGGAGGTCGGCTTCGGCTTTGCGACGCGGCCGGGAACGATGACGTTCACCGACGGCCGGCAGCAACGCATGGCGCGCACCTGGGGCGACGTGCGCGAGTTGCACGCGCTCGGATGGGACCCGGGAGCGCCGGGGGTCCCCGGCGTGCGCGTCCACCTCGCCGGCAGCCGTGTCGAACGTGTGGTGCCGGCGTCGGACGTGGTGCTCAGCGCCGGCGCCGAATAACCGCACCTCAGGCCGGCGTCGCGCTCACCGGACCGCGCCATCATCGACGGCGTTCGCCACCCCATGGGGTCTCGGCGGATCAGCCGACAGGCGCGCTGCCGTAAGGGCTCGACTCAAAACCGCCCGCGCTCCGCGCGTGTGGCGACGCCGGCGCCGGAGCTGGTAGGCGCTGCACGATAACCTTGGCCACATCGCGCGACACGACGATCGCCGGGCGGGTGGCGTCGATGCGCAGGAAGCGGCGCGGATGTTGCGCCGCCAGCTGCTCGAACGCGGCCTCGACTGCGGCATGGAACGTCTCGGGAGCAACCTCGAAGCGATCCAGCGGCAGCTGCTGCGCGCGCTGACGTTGCGCCGCGGTCGCAGCCGGGATCGCCAGGTAGAGGGTGAGATCCGGCCAGACGTCGCCGCATGCTGCGGCGTGCAATCTCAGGAGATCGGCAGGCGGGATGCCGCGTCCGCCGCCCTGGTACGCGATGGTTGAGTCCGCGTAGCGGTCGGCGATGACCACCGCGCCACGACGCAGCGCCGGCAGGATGGTCTCGTGCAGGAGCTGCACGCGCTCGGCGGTGAAGAGCAGCGCCTCGGCCCAGGGCTCGAGCGCCGGTCCGCGCTGGTGCTGGAGCACAAAGCTGTGCAGGATCTCGCCGAGTGGCAACTCGTCAGGTCGTACCGTGACGACGTCATGCCCCTGCTGGCGCAGCGCGCCCGCCAGGGACGCCACCTGGGTGCTCTTGCCCGCACCGTCAAGCCCTTCGAAAGAGATGAAGAAACCACGCCAACCGCCCATGTCAATCACTACTCCCCCGCCGTCGGGCCCCTCGCCCGACCGGCTTATTCCGAGGGTCGAAGTATGACGAGTCGGCGGTTGGGTTCGTCACCGGTGCTGCGTGCGGTGAGGGCGTGCTGTTCGACGAGTTGATGCTGGAGCCTGCGGACGTATGCGTTCTGCGGCGTGAGCTCGACGTCGTTACCGGTTCGTTGCATTTGCTCGATGCCCTCGAGCACGTCCTGCATCGCAGGCTCGGAGTCATCGGACGTGTCCGTCGGCGTGTCCGCGGGCGCCTCCACCCCGTACACGCGGGCGAGCGCACCCTTGATCTGAGCAACCGTGTTGCTGCGCAGCACGTGGATCGGGATGCCCGAGGACTCCGCGGCGCGGACGGGAGAATCGTGACGGCGGTAGTAGTTCTTCAACGTCAGCACGAGGTCGGCGTCGTCGACGTGGTGCTGGATGCGGACCGGAAGGCGCATCTCTCGGAGCGACTGCTCGAGATAGCTGCGCGAGACTCCATAGGGAAAGATCGACAGCGGCGGACCGGGACGCACCGCCGGAGGCGGTGGCTCCCACTCGCGCTCGCGCCGCTGCTGTCCGGCGATGTACTCGTCGACATCGAACCGCCGGCGGCGCTCGCGGGTGCGACGACCGCCACGACCGCCGCCTGGAAAGGGCGCGGGCTCGAAGGGTGAGGGCCGGGTTGCGGCGGCGCTCGAATCGACGCGGCTGACGATGGCGCCCTGGTCATCCCGAGTCCGCAGCTGGGGTGGGCGAACCCTGCCGCGCAGGGCCTCGTCGACGGTCTCCGCGAGCGGGGCATGCACGACCACGCGGTCGCGCTCCTGAATCTCGATGAGCACGTCGAATGTGGGCGGGGATTTGCGCTCGAGCACTGACTTCTGCGTGCCCCGTCGCCGCGCCTCCTCGTCGGACAGCGTCACGGTCTGAATCCCACCGAGAAGATCGTTGAGCGTGGGGTTCACCAGGAGGGAATCGATGTTGGAGCCGTGCGCGGTGCCGACGAGCTGGACGCCGCGCTCAGCGATCGTCCGGGCCGCCACCGCCTCCAGCTCGGTGCCGATCTCGTCGATGACGATGCACTGCGGCATGTGGTTCTCGACCGCCTCGATCATCACGGCGTGCTGGAGCGCCGGGGTCCGGACCTGCATCCTGCGCGACCGACCGATGCCCGGGTGCGGGATGTCACCGTCGCCGGCTATCTCGTTCGATGTGTCGACGATGACCACGCGCTTGCCGCATTCATCGCTGAGAACGCGGGCGCATTCGCGGAGCATCGTCGTCTTGCCGATACCCGGAGGGCCGAGCAGCAGGATCGACTGGCCGCTGATGACCATGTCCTTGATGATGTCGATCGTCCCGGTGACCGCTCGGCCGACCCTGCAGGTGAGTCCCACGATCGTTCCCTTGCGATTGCGGATCGCGCTGATCCGGTGCAGGGTGCGTTCGATTCCCGCGCGGTTGTCGTCACCGAACAGACCGACATGCTCGGTCACGTAGTCGATCTCGGCGTTGCCGACGTTGGCGGAATCGAGGATGGCCTCACCGTCGGTGAATCTCGCCTCCGGCTCTCGGCCGAGGTCGAGCACCACTTCGAGGAGGTCGCCCCGTCCCTGGGAGAGACGTTGCGCGGCGGACGCGATGCGGGGTGGGAGCGCTGCGAAGAGCAGGTTGAGCTCCTCTTCCCATGAGGATCCGTAGGGCATCATCCGGGCGACGATCTCTGTCTCCTCGTTGTGGTCGTTGACAGCACGCGGAGCGGAACGGACGGTGACCTCGACGGGACACTGCGGGCGATCCCGGCGTGCACCAGGACCGGCTTCTTGCGCCGGGACGGGGCATTGATCCGCACTTTCTCGCCGAGCTCGCTGATGAGCAACAGCTGAGTGCCGTACACGGCAAACCCGCGGATCTGCAGCGCACGTATGAGCTCGGAGTCGTAGTGGCGGAGCACGCACGACGCGGGACCAGACGGAAGCTCCGCGAGGACCGCGTCGATGATCGCGTCACGCAACGCGGGGTCGTGGCCCTCGCACATCATGCTGAGGCTCGCGGGCTGCGCAGCTGTGGGCGGCCGGATCGCCGCCCAGGCGACAATCCCGGGTCGCTCGACGACCACGTGGCGGACGCTGTCGCGCCCGAGTGCGGCGATGAGTCCCTGCGCGTATCCGGCCTGCCAAGTCTTCAGCGACGGTCCCTCGACATCTGCGACGTGGGACGGCGTTGTGCGCAGGTACAGCAGGTAAATAGCACCGATGTCGTCCCTTCGCGCCGGACGGATGAGCGTCGACCGCACCGTGGGTTCGACGTCGGTCGCCTGATCCCGATACAGGATCTGCTCGGTGGCGAACTGCGTGAACCCATGCTCCAGAAAGACCGGAAGCAGGGGATGGTCCAGGGGCAGGCGGACGTGGACGCGCTGCACGCCGTGTTCGAGGCCCTGGTTGCGCACCCCGTCGAGCAACTCGGCACGGGCGAAGTGGCCGTGCGCCGTCGTCGAGGTGCACAGGTTGAGAATCTGCCACGACCTCGGACGCACCGACAGCGACTGCACCTGCACGAAGCCGACAACTCCTTCCTTTGCGTCCTCGGCAACGAGCATCTCCTCGGAGACATCGGTGATCGGAACCAGCGAGGACAGCGACTTGGTGAGCGCCTGCCAGAGGCGAAGCAATGTCGCCTGCGGCACCGGGCTGTCGGGGGTCATCTGCGCTCCGTGGCGCTCGTCCTCCGTAGCCTCGCGGTACAGCTGCTCGATCCGCGCGAGGTCGCGAAAGGATGCCGAGCGGATGATCACGCCGCGCTGACCTCGAGGGCGGCGGCGGCGCGCTCCAGGAACAGGCGATGGAGGCGCGAGTCGGCGGTCATCTCGGGGTGGAAGCAGAGACCGAGGTGCGGTCCCTGGGCGACGGCCACCGGGTTGTCGCCGAAGGTGGCAATAACCTCGGCATCGGCACCGGCGTGCTCGATGAGCGGCGCTCGGATGAACACCGCGCGGAACGGGGCCACGCCGAGGGGCGCCACGGGAATGTCCGCCTCGAATGACTCGACCTGGCGTCCGTAGCCGTTGCGCCGGACGCTGACGTCCAGGATCCCGAGCGAGATCTGATCCGGCCGGCCGTCCAGCACCTCGCGGCTCATCAGAATCAGCCCGGCGCACGTCGACAGCGTCGGCATCCCCCCGGCCAGGCGCTCGCGGAGGGGCATCTCGAGGTCGAAGACCTGGAGGAGGCGGCTCATCGTGGTTGACTTGCCGCCTGGGAGGACGAGCGCGTCGACGGCCTCGAGCTCTTCAGCCGTGCGTACGGTGGAAGCCTCCGCGCCGCAGCCGCGGAGTGCCGCCAGGTGTTCGCGGACGTCGCCCTGGAGGGCGAGGACGCCTACCCGAAGGATGGTCAATTCCCTCTCAGCGGACGCGAACGCTCCGTCCCTGGCGGGGCAGGCTTCGCGTCATTCGCACACAACTAGTGTACGCCGGGCACGCGGCGCCGGCAGGCTCACCAACCCCGGGTTGCGAGCAGTTCCCCGGCGGGCATCGAAGCCACGTCGAGGCCTGGCATCGCCTTGCCCAGTCCGGCGCTGACTTCGGCGATGACCTCGGGCTTGTCGAAGTACGTCGTCGCGGCGACGATTGCCTTCGCATAGGCCTCGGGGTTGGTGCTCTTGAAGATGCCGCTCCCGACGAAGTTGCCATCACAGCCGAGCTGCATCATGAGTGCCGCGTCGGCAGGAGTCGCGATGCCACCCGCGGAGAAGTTGACGACCGGAAGCTTGCCGGTCCTGTGAATCTCCTGGATCAGGTCGAAGGGCGCGCCGAGGCGTTTCGCCTCAGCCATCAACTCCTCCGGGCGCATCGACGCGATGCGCCGGATGCCCCCCTGCACGGCGCGCATGTGGCGCACCGCCTCGACCACATTGCCGGTGCCGGCCTCGCCCTTGGTGCGAATCATGGCTGCGCCCTCTCCGATGCGCCGCAGCGCCTCGCCGAGGTCACGCGCCCCGCAGACGAAGGGGACGTCGAACTGCCACTTGTCAATGTGGTGTTCCTCGTCGGCGGGAGTCAGCACCTCGGATTCATCGATGTAGTCGACACCGAGCGACTGCAACACCTGCGCCTCGACGAAGTGACCGATGCGCGCCTTCGCCATGACCGGAATCGTCACCGTCGCGATGATTTCCTTGATGAGGCTGACGTCGCTCATGCGCGCAACACCGCCGTCGCGACGGATGTCCGACGGTACGCGCTCGAGGGCCATGACGGCGACTGCGCCGGCATCCTCGGCGATCTTCGCCTGCTCCGGCGTGACGACGTCCATGATGACGCCGCCTTTCAGCATCTCCGCCAGGCCGCGCTTGACCCGCACACCGCCGGTGTGGGGCTCGTGTCCGTTGGCCGCCGTCTTGTCGCTTGTCATGATCTCGCTCCTCGTCCGGCTCGCTGGGCCGGGAACGAGCCTCATTCTAAGCGCTTCTCGACGAGTTCTTCGGCTTCGATCCTGATTGTGCGGCTGGCTTTGTTGCAGGTTTTGTGGTGCTTCCCGGCGACGCGGCCGAGCTCTTTGTTGCAGGTTTTGTGGTGGCTTTCGGAGTCGGTTTTGCGGCTGTCTTCGGGGGGCCGAGTTTCTCGGTATTGAGCTTGAGCGTCTCGACCGATCGCTGCAGATTGCCCCGCACGATCGGCTCGGCGGCGCGCCCCAGCAGCCTGCCGGCGATCCCGCCGCCGAACTCGTACTCCATCTCGAAGGTCACCTGGGTCTTGTCGCCCTTCGGCTTGAAGGCCCACATCCCGATCTGTCTGAAGCCCTCGTTGGAGTGCCAGCCGATCGCCTTGTTCTCACTCCAGGTGGTGATATCGACCACCGATGTGAGCGTCGTCGGACCAGCCTTCATGCCGACGTTGAATTGCGCCCCTTTGCCGTGCGTGACCTTGCCCGTCGGTTGCCACTTGACCAGGTCCTTCATGTACCTGGTGGTGTTGCGATAGTCGTCGACATACGCGAACACTGTGGCCACCGGAGCGCTGATGGTCATGTCGATGGTGATGTGACCCATATGCCTGGACTCCTTGCGCGGCGGCACCGCGCGATGGACTCAGTATGCGATTCCAAACGGCCCGATGTGGCGGCCGGCCGGACCCCGCGAAGGCGGGTGGTATCATCCGGGCCGGGCGCCGGGAAGTAGCTCAGCCAGGTTAGAGTGCTCGGTTCGGGACCGAGAGGTCGGGAGTTCGAATCTCCCCTTCCCGACGGTTTCGTACCGGCGACGTCGTCTCGTCGTCAGCGCGCGACCGGGTAGAGAACGTCAGCCCACTGCTCGCCGCTGAGGTCGAGATCCAAGTGGCGGAACGGTCCCACGCCACGCTCAACAAGGTGAAGCCGCGCGGGCATGCGATCGACGATTCGCGAATCGATCAGCACCTCGCGACCGTGTGTCGATCCCAGCGAGATCCACGACACGCTGCGCGCGCCGCGTTGCGGTGCAGCGCCGTCGACGCAAATCCGCACGTCACACACGCGAGCTCCTGAGCAGCAGGCGCGCGACGACATGTATGCAATGAAAAGGCGCGCAACCTGGGGACGCTCGTCCAGCCAGCGGCGCGCGCCGTCATTGAGGTTGAGTGCGAACCGGTCGCGAACGGACGCTCCCATCAGGTGTTCAGTATGGCGCTCACGGCGCAGGGCGCGAAGACGTCAGGACGGGACGAGCCCGCATCGCAGGTCGTGAACATGGCGTCTCCCGTGCAATTCGCGGGCGTGCAGGCCGGATACACCATGACAGCGACCGGATAGCATTGAAGATTGCGGCCCCGTAGCTCAGTGGATAGAGCAGAGGTTTCCTAAACCTTGTGCGCAGGTTCGATTCCTGCCGGGGCTACCAACGTCGTGTAGGCGAGCGCGCCACCAAACCCAATCAAACCGGCGCCGGCGACGCCATCGGTGATCCGGATCGCGCGGTTGCTCATCGAGCGACCCACCAGGGCAACCCCGGTCGCCAGCGCGCTCACCCAGGTGAGACTGCCGATCGCGACTCCGGCGACCAGGAGAACTGCGGCGCCGGTGGTGTGGACGAGTCCGGCCGTGCTCGCCGCAGCGAAGATTGCGCCCCATGAGGCGATGGTGGAGGGATTTGACGCCGTCCCACCGAGTGCGGTCATGAACGCACGCAGCGGTGTCGAGACCTCGAACTGGGTCTCTCCACCCACACGCACCCGGAGCGCGCTGCAGAGCGTTCTGACACCAAGCCACACGAGCACGACCGCGCCGACGAGACCGAGCACGATGCGCAGAGGTTGAATGGTCAGCAGCGGCGCGGCACCACCGGCGCCGGCGGCCGCGTAGAGCCCGTCTACCGCGGCAATGCCCGATCCGATTGCGAGCCCGACACGCCACCCGCTGCGGATCGTCGATCTGATGAGGAACAGGGACATCGGACCGAGTTGGAGGGCCACGAAGAACCCGAGGCCAAAGCCGATGACAGCGGCGTCCATCGTTGAGTACTCTAGCTTTTCGGGCGATGACTCACGACAGGTCGAGCAGGCCACGTGGTCCGATTCGCTTCCAGAAGATCAGTGTGCTGGTCAACCCGCCGTGCGGCTTCAGCGCGTAGTCGGGTATCTCTCCGGACAGCGTGAATCCGAGCAGTGCGTACAGGCGAGCGGCGCCGCCTTCGGCTGCGGTGTCGAGCACCAGGAGTGTCCGCCCGAGCTCAACCGCGACAGTCTCGGCTGCACCCATCAGCGCTGTGGCGATTCCACGCCCGCGGTGGCTCGGTCGGGTCATGAGCTTGGCCACCTCCGCCCGATGTGGCTGGTTTGGCGGCATGTGGAGCAGCAGCGTCACGGTCCCCGCGAGCACGTCGCCTTGCCATGCGCCGAAGACCACGCGTTCGTCACGATCAGCAGCCGCCAGCGCGTCCTCCCAATAGGCTCCCGCGGCGCCGGCGTCGAGTGGGTGCATGAAGCTCACCGAGCCACCACTCGCGACCACCTCGATGAGGATCTCGGTGAGCTGCGCAAGGGTTTGCGGTGACGCGCGCAGGACGCTGATCTCGAAGTCGGTCACGAGACAAAGTCTGCCCGCCCCCGAATGCTCGCGCACGATCCCGGCGGCTTAGATCACACCGGAGGTGATGGCCTGCTCGATCCAAGGGACGACGTGCTCGAGCATCTCATCGAGCGTGGTCGTGGCTTCGAAGCCGAGCACGCGCCTCGCCTTCTCCACCGAGGGAATCCTCCGCTGGACGTCGTGCTCGAACGGCGGGTCGCTGACGTACCGAAAGGGCACGTCAGCACCCCTGATCCTGTGCCAGATCTTCTCTGCCAGGGCGAGCACGGTCGTGGACTCGCTCGTGGAGAGATTGAAGTCGTCGTTCAACGCGGCCGGGCTCTCCATCGCCGTCACGATCCCCTTGGCGAGGTCGCCCGCATACGTGTAGTGCCGGACCTGCGTACCGCTGCCGAGGATGTGCAGGGGATCCTGTCCCTTGACGACCTTCTGCACCAGGTCGGGAACGACGTGACTCATGGCGAGCTTGACGTTGCCGCTCAGGATCTCGACGTCGCCGAGCGCACGTCCCTCACCAACACCGACACAGTTGAAGGGGCGAACGATCGTGTACGGGAGGGCGTGCTGGCTGTGCGCGGCTCGGGCGAAATACTCGACGGCGAGCTTCTGAAAGCCGTACGACGATCTTGGAGGTGGGATCTCGAGCTCCTGCCCCTCCGACGATGGCCACGTCGTCGCCAACTCGAACACCATCGATGAGCTGAGGTACGTGACCTTGCCGAGCGTCCCGTCGTGATGCGCCTGTATGGCGGCGTCGCAGGTTGCAGCCAGGATTCGCTCGTTGGTTGCGAGCAGATCGTAGGCGTACGTATGGAAATACGAGATCCCGCCGATCATCGCAGCGCCTGCGATGAGATGGTCGCAGCCCGCGAGCGCCGCTGTCATCAGCTCGGGATCACGCGCGTCGCCATGGACGAGCCGGTAGCCCGGATGGCTGTCGAACGAACGCACCACGTGCCCGTACTTCAACTCGTTGTCGACGCCGACGACCTCGTAGCCACGCTCGAGGAGCTCCTCCACAACGTACCCGCCGATGAACCCGGCAGCTCCGGTGACCAGGACCCGGGTCACGATCCGCCTCGGGATCGATGGTCGGCGCCGCTACCCGTGCTTCCCCGACCGGAGAGACCGAGCGCGTAGAGATACCAATGGAGGTAGCGCGGGATCCACGCCTTGACCTTGAAGTTCGATGTGCCGTCGGCGCGGTCGAGCCAGATCGTCGGCAGCTCGGCCACCGGAAGGCCCAGGCGGCGCGCCTTGGCCACGAGCTCGATGCCGAGCTCGAAGCCCGCGTCCGAGTCGATGCCCACCCGTTCGACGAACGCGCGCGAATATGCCTTGAATGAGTTGGTGGCGTCGTGCGTTCCCACGCGCGCGAAGAGGTTCAAGGAGACGCCGGCGAGACGCGAGACACGCCCCTTGACCCACGGGCCCCCCACCTGCTGACCACCACGCATGTACCGGGAGGCGCACGCGACCACGACGCCGCGCTCCACCAGCCGGGTGAGCTGGTCGATCTGCATGGGGTCATCGCTCCCGTCCGCCATGGTCACGACCACGACGTCAGCCGACGCTTGCCCGATACCGAAGCGCAGGGCGTTCGCCGGTCCGCGACCGGCGGTGTTGAGCACCGGCCGCAGTCGCGGCTCGTGCTGCGCGTACGTCTCGAGGAACGGAACCGTGGTGTCGTCGGCGAAGTCGTAGACGACCAGCACCTCCGCCGGCAGAGTGATCGCCTCGAAGATGCGATTGAGAAAGGGCACGACCCCTGCGCCCTCGTTGAAGGCGGGGATCACGACGCTGACTCGCGGATTCACACCCTGACCCCGTTGCCGAGGAGGTTGGTGATGTCGACAACGGGTTTCACTGTTTCCAGGTCCGCATAGCGGCGGTGGGGTGCCGCGATGATGAGCAGATCCGACGCGGCGATGACCGTGTCGAAGGGCGCCATTTCCGGGTCGCTGGCGACATACGGATCCGTGCACAGCACGCGTGCGGCCTTGCCGACGAGGATGCGCTTCATCTTGTAGCTCAGGCTCGATCGCGTGTCATCCGACTCCGCTTTGAACGCCATGCCCAGAATGCCAACCGTCATCGACGTCAGGTCGAAACGCTGCTCGAGCTTCCCCAGGACGTAGAGCGGCAGACCTTCGTTGACCATCACCGCGGCGTGGCCGAGCGTGAAGCGATTCTCGGCAAACGCCGTGATCTGCATGGTGTCCTTGAGGAGGCACGGTCCCGCGGCGAGGCCCGCTCCCGGCAGATCGGCGGCGCGGGGATAGTGAAACGTCACCGCCTGTCGGATGCGCTCGTAATCGAGACCGTTGTCGTTGGCGATCATGAAAAGCTGGTTTGCAACAGCGAACTTCAGATAGCGCCAGCTGTTGGTGAACAGCTTGGCAAGCTCCGCCTCCTCCGGTGCGAGCTCCACCGTTTCCGCGGTGAGTCGGCGGAAGAGCGCAGCGGCACGCTCAACGGCGCGCGGGGTTGTGCCGGAGATGATCTGGGGCAGGCTGTGGAGCTCGGTGAGTGCTTGTCCTTCCGCGATGCGCTCGGGGCAGAAGCTGACGTCGATGTCGCGCCCCAGCTTTGCGATGAGCCGCGCCACGCGGCCGGTGACTCCTGGATACACCGTGCTCCGCAGGACCATCAGGTGACCGTCGACGAGGTGGTCGGTGAGCGGCGTGATCACACGCGTCACCGCCTCGACATCCGGGCTCAGATACCGGTCGACCGGCGTTCCCACGACCACCACGATGTGCTCGCTTCGATCGATCGTCGCCGCGTCGGTGGTGGCGCGCAGCCGCCCGGCGGCCAGCACCCGGGTGAGGATCTCGGGGGCTCCGACCTCGGCGAAGGGCATCGCCCCGCCGTTGACGACATCGACCACGTCGGCGTTGGTGTCGTAAAGGACCACGTCGAGCCCGCTCTCGGCGAAGGCGAGCCCCAGTGGAAGGCCCACGTGGCCGCATCCCCCGACAACGACGACGTCGTGCTCGAACTGCATCGGTCTTCCCATCTACGTGGCTGCGACGAGTTGCTGGTGACTGGCCGCGTCGATCCGCCGTGGATCCTCATCGGAGAGCGTGCCGCTGCGAACAATAAAGACAATCGCCAGCGTCACCGCCGCGAAGGGCACGATCTCGGTCGCCAGGATGGGCGCATCGCCCACGGGGTAGACCATCTGGGCCACTGTGAACGCCCATCCGGCCGCGATGACCGACCATGGTTTCGAGCGAGCCACGGCCATCCCGAGCGGTGCCAGGAAGAGGACGTCGTAGGCGAGGGCGTGGAGACCGATGACCACGGCGAGTGCCACCGCAATCGCCGCGAACAGCGGGGTGTCGACGCGCCGGCGGATGCGAACCAGGACCGTCACGGCGGCCACCGCGAACACCAGGAACGCGATCTCTGCGGCGATTGCGCTCCCCGTCAAACGCGCGAGCGTTCCCGGCAGACCGATGCCGATCTGAAACTCGCCGAGTCTCGTGGCGCTGCCCAGCCACTGGAGGCTGCAGGAGGGTCCGACCATGAGGACGCTGATCGCCGCGATCGCAGCCGCGGTCGCGGAACATGCCGCCACCACCTGCCAGCGGTGATGGATGAGCAGGGCGATGAGGGCGAGAAAGATCAGCTGAGGCTTCACCGCCACGAGCCCCAGCAGGAACCCTGCGGAGAGGTCCCGATGGGTCCTGAGCAGGTCAAGCGCCAGCAACGCGACAACCAGGAGGAGCGCATCGTTCTGGGCCAGACCGAACTCCGTGTTCGCGATGTAGTTGAGCAGGATCGCAGCGATCACTGCCGCGGTCAGCCAGGGAGGTAGGCCACCTCGAGAACGCCAGAGCAGGAATGCGCAGGCGGCGATCGCAGCCCAGAGCACCACCTCCCAGAGGTTCACTGCGGCCGGGAGACGAAGGCCGGCAAAGGGCGCCGCAAGGAGGGTCATCACCGGTGGCTCGTTGAAGTGCCAGATGAGATCCGCAGGCACCGAGGGTGCCACCAGTCCGGGAACCAGGTGCGCTCCAGCAAGCTGCACCGACCTCGAGTAGATGCACCCGAGGCCCGCAGCCTGAGCCTGATGCGTCGCCGCCACGCCTGCGAAGTCCGAGCTCTGCGGATATGTGGTGGCATACCGGACAGCGACCAGGGCCATGGCAATGGATCCGGCGACGCTCGCCATCGCCACAAGGGGCAGGGGTCTCCGGCGCGTCTTGTGGTCGCCTGGCGGACTGGGCGCTCGAAGTCCTGGAAAGGGCATCTGCACGAGGACGCTAACCCCGCCGAGCGATCGACGCCGGGGACGTTACCGACTAGCTACGAGTTTGGGCGCCGCCAAAACTCGCGACGCGTAACCGGGTGGCCCCGGCCACCTCGCCGTTGCGGCCCGTGGCGAGGCAGGCAAGCGCCGCCGCCGCGACCAGTGCCCACCCGGCCAGCTGTCCCGGCGGAAAGCTCGCCGCGTCGATGAGGTCGATGCACGCCGCGACGGTGATCAGGGCCCACGCGCCGAGGACGAGTGCGACCGGCGATGTGAACGAGAGCCATGCTGTCGACCGAGCCCGCCGTGCGGCCGCGGCAAAGGCGATGACCAGTGCGGGAGCGAGCATCACGAGGTCGTCCGGATACGCATGCGGCGAGGCGATCAGGGAGAGCACGGCGGCACCCGCCAGCGCGGTGTCGAGGCGGCCCGGGTCGCGGCGAACGGTCGTTCCAAGCCACACCGCCGCAGCGCATGCGAGTAATGAGACGGCGAGCCCGATCAGGTGCGCAGCCATCCCATTGCCGAATACGGATCCCACCACCCCGATGAAGCTGACCATGGTCGCGAGCTCCCATCGCGTCGTCGAGGAAGCCAGGATGCTGACGAATCCTGCGACACCGGCAGGGCCGACCAGGGCCACTGACGCGAGCGCGAGCCCCGCGGCTCCGGCCACGGCCCCGATGATGACCCGGCGCCGGCGCCAGCCGAGCAGGAACGCCAGCAGGCCCAGAGCGAGGTGAGGCTTGGCGATGCCCGCGGAGACGACCAGGACCGCGGCCCCGGTCGCCATGTGTCCGCCCTTCCACGACCGGTAGGCGAGAACCAGGCCCAAAGCCAGCAGCGGCGTCCACTGCGCCTGCACGAACATGGTCCAGGTACCCATCCCGGCGAGAGCCGCGGCGCCTGCCGCCGCCTTCCAGAGGGGTGGCGTTCCGGCGGGCCACTCGACAGCCCTGACAGCGAGCACGACGGCGATGACGAGCACGGCGAGCTCGAGTACCGACCACACGCGATAGGCCGCAGCCAAGGGCAGGAAGGTCACCGGCAGCACGAGCGCGGCGGCAACCGGGGTGTTCACGAATGGAAGATCGCCCTCGCGATCGGGGGCGATCAGCTCACTGTGCAGCGGCTGCTGCAACGCCTGACTGTAGAGGTCGCCGGTGTGACCCTCGCGCAGCAGCGTCCCGCCGACGTAGAACGCCGTGAAGTCACTCCGCCCGACATCGAAGCTGCTGACCTGGGTCCAGATGACCGCGTAGGCGATCAGGAGTGCCCCGGCGATCGCGATGATCAACCGGGCAGGCCGGGAAGATCCGCTCACCCCAGGCAGCCTATCCGCTGCGATTGCGGAAGCCCGAGGCGTTATCAGCCCGTCACAGTGCGAGCGCAGAGATCCGGAGGGCCGTTCGCCCGCGGCGCACAGGACGGGGGCGACACAGAGCTCGCTGCTGCGACACTTGAGAGGTTCACACAGAGGAGCCCGGCGATGAATGAGAAAGATGTGTTCGTCCTTGCCGATCGAGCGCTCGACCGAGTCGTGCAGCAGATTCGGGACGACCAGTGGGATATGGATATGCCTGCGACCTTCGCCCGCAGAGACGCATCGAGCGTGCCCACGCTCCGAGCGATCATCGGCTATCACGCGTATGACGACGCATGGGTGCCCGACATGCTCGCCGGCAGGACGATGGACGAGGCCGGGAAGGAGAACTTCAAGGGTGATCTGCTTGGCGACGATCCCAAGGCCGCCTTCACTGCCATCGTCGACAAGGCGTGCGCTGCCGCCGCGCAGCTGGAGGATCCCGATCGCACCGTGCACTGTTCCTTCGGCGACTACCCGGCGCGCGAATACTTCTGGCAGACCAACGGCTTTCGGGGCCTGCGTGCGTGGGAGATCGCGCAGATCATCGGCGTGGATCCAACGCTCCCCGACGACCTCGTGCAGGGTCTGTGGGACGAACTGAGCCCGATCGCTGACTGGATGCGAACGATCGGTGTCTTCCCGGCCGCAATCGCCGTGCCCGACGACGCGCCGCTGATGCGCCGGCTGCTCGGCATCACCGGTCGCGATCCGGGATGATCACCGCCACCCACGCCATCGTCTATGCGGACGATCCCGACCAGGCTCGGGCGTTCTTTCGCGACGTCCTCGAGATGGCGAACGTGGACATCCACGGCGGCTGGCTCATCTTCAAGCTTCCTCCGGCCGAGCTCGGTGTCCACCCCTCCGGGGAGGGCTCACCCGGGGGACATCACGAGTTGTTTCTCATGTGCGACGACATCGATCGGACGGTCGCCGAGCTGACCGCAAAAGGCGCGGAATTCACGGGACCGATCACCACCGCGCGCTTCGGACGGCTGGCGCGCATGCGCATACCGGGTGGCGGAGAAATCGGTCTCTACCAACCCTCGCACGCCACCGCGTACGACCTGGAGCGCTGAAACGCGTCACGGTCGTCACGTTCGGTGGTGGCTCGGTACCATGGGACGGTGAGTTCCGAACCACGCCGGCAGACGGTCCAGGCGCCCGACGGACGGCAGCTCGAGGTCGTCTCCTCCGGGCCTGAAGGCGGCCGCTGCTTCTTCATGCACAGCGGAACGCCCTCGGCGGCCGGCGCTTATCCTCCGCTCGTCGCCGAACTGGCCAAGCGCGACCTCCGGTTCGTGACGTTCTCGCGCCCCGGGTACGCCGGGTCCTCCGCCATGGCCGGACGTGCGGTTGGCGACGTGGCGACAGACGTTGAGGCCATTCTCGATGCACTGAAGATCGGCTCGTTCTTCTGCGCCGGGCAGTCGGGTGGCGGCCCCCACGCCCTGGCGTGCGCGGCCCTCCTTCCCGATCGCGTCATCGCAACGGCGACACTGGCCGGGGTGGCGCCCCTCTCGGCGGAGGGCCTCGACTGGCTGGCAGGCATGGGACCCGAGAACCTCGAGGAGTTCAACGCGGCCATGAAGGGTCGAGGCGCCCTGGAACCCTATCTCGAGCACGAAGCCGCGACCTTGAAGGAAATTCAACCGTCAGACGTCGCGGCCTCCCTCGGCGGCCTCGTCGGTGACGTCGACAGGGCGGCGGTGACCGGCGGCTATGCCGAGTTTCTGGCCACCAGCTTCCGCCAGGCGGTGTCGACCGGGATCGCCGGGTGGCGCGACGACGACATCGCGTTCGTCAACCCGTGGGGATTCGACCTGCCATCGATCGAGACCCCGGTCGCGGTCTGGCAGGGGGGCGAGGACCGGATGGTGCCGATGGCCCACGGTGCCTGGCTGGCGGCGCACATACCCGGCGCCGAGCCACACCTTCTCCCCGGGGAAGGACATCTCTCACTCGCACTCAATAAGATCGGTGATGTGCTGGACGGCTTGCTCGCGATGGGCGAGGCCGCGGCGCACCCGGCTCGCGCATCGTGAACACCGTATAGTCGCCGCAGCCTTCGAGGACGCGGAGAGGAGATCAAACCCATGACACCTGACGAGGTCAAGCAGAGCATCACCACCTGGTGCTCGTCCGACGACGACCTGGAGATTGCCTCCGACCGCTTCGAGCCCGGCACCGATTTCTCGTTCGGCCTGAAGGCCGGAACGCTGAGCACGGCACCGGTGGACCTGATCGTTCTCAAGGCTGACGGCGCCGATCGCGTCACCATCCGACGCAGCGTGACGCTCACCGGCGACAACGTCGATGCTGCGAACCAGCTGGTCGCATCGCGCCCCGGCTCTGTCACCGCCGCTGTTGAGCGGTCCGGGGCTGACACGACCGTGGTCGCGCAGACCTATGTCTACCTGGATGGGTTGAGCAAGCACACGTTCGTGCAGGCCGTCGCCGAGCTCGCTCGGACCAGCACGCTCCTCGATGCCATCGGCGGTGTCGAGACCGTCTCCGACGTCGATGCGGAAGCTGCGACGGTCGCCGCCGACGCCGTCGACGTTGACCCTGAGCCGGACTCCACGCCGGTTGCCGGTGCGGTGACTCCGACGCCCTCGATCCCGGCCGCGTCCACCTTCCAGCAGCCGTCATTCCCGCAGCCGAGCTCGATCCCAGCCGGGATCCCCGTCGGCCAGCCGCTGCCGACCCCGAGCTTCACCCCGCAGCCGGTGCAGGCGCAACCGGTGCAGCCCGCCTACGCGCCGCAGCCTGCGCAGGCATACCAGGCGCAGCCGGTACAGGCCCAGCCGGTGGCGCAGCCCGCTTCTGCGGGTGGATGGGCGCCGAGCCACTCGGTGCCGGCGCAGGGACTTCGCGCGTGGAGTGCCCCGGATCCCTCCGGACCGGTGGTCGCCAGCCTCGCTCCGGGCCTGCCGATTCAGGTTGCCGAGGTGCGCGGCGCCTGGGCGCGAGTGATCTGCTCCAACGGGTGGACCGGCTGGGTCGACGGCCGCATCATCGGCGTCGCTGCCTGACCATCGACTCGCGATGAGCACCGGCTCGGACGACGGGTGACCGAGGCTCGGGACACACCGGGACTCGACGAGCTCACCGCGGCGCTCGCGGATCGCCGTGCGCGCTCCCTGGCGATGGGAGGACCCGAGCGCATCGCTCAACAGCACGCCCGGCACAAGCTCACGGCGCGCGAGCGCGTCGACCTGCTGTTCGACGATGGGACCTTCGTCGAATTCGGCCTGCTCGCCCACCAACACTCGATGACCGGCGCCGCCACCGAGCCGGAGCGCACCCCGGCGGACGGGGTGGTGACTGGCGAGGGGCTGGTCGACGGCCGCCGCGCGTACTGCGCCGCCTACGACTTCACGGTCATGGCGGGCTCGATGGGGATGATCGGCGAGCACAAGGTCGCCCACCTGCGCGCGAAGGCAATGCGCAACCGGCTCCCGATGATCTGGCTCCTCGACTCCGCTGGAGCCCGCATCCAGGAGGCGGCGGGCAGTACGTTCGCCGGGAGTGGGGCGCTCTTCTTCGAGCAGGTGCAGATGAGCGGCGTCGTCCCACAGGTGGCGGCGATGCTCGGGCCCTGCGCGGCAGGTACCGCGTACATCCCGGGTCTCGCCGATTTCGTCCCGATGGTCAAGGAGACGAGCAGCATGTCCCTCGGAGGAGCCCGCCTGGTCAAGGCGGCGACCGGCGAGGAGACCACCGATCACGACATGGGCGGCAGCCAGGTGCATTGCTACGTCAGCGGAGTCGGGGACCTCGAGGTCGACGACGACGCGTCATGCATCGCCGCCGTCCGCGACTTCTTGTCCTTCTTCCCGTCCAACAACCGTGAGGCGCCGCCGCGCCGGCAGGCCTCGGATCGGCGCGACCGGCGGATCGACGATATCGCAAAGATCGTTCCCACCAACCCGCGCGCCGTGTACGACATGCGCAAGGTGGTCAAACGGCTCGCCGACGACGGCCACGTCTTCGAGGTCAAGCCGACGTTCGCGCGAAACATCATCACGGCGCTGGTGCGCTTCGATGGCCGGAGCGCCGGCGTGGTGGCGAGTCAGCCCATGATCAAGGGCGGCGCGCTGGACATCGACGCGGCCGACAAGGCTGCACGCTTCATCTGGCTGTGCGACGCCTTCAACATCCCGCTGGTGTTTCTCCAGGACGTCCCGGGGTTCATCGTCGGTACCGAGGTCGAGAAGCAGGGCATCATCCGCCACGGCGCGAAGATGCTGTTCGCAGTGAGCGAGGCGACTGTTCCCAAGGTGACCGTCGTCCTCCGCAAGGCGTACGGCGCCGGGTACTACGTGATGTGCGGTCGCGGTTATGAACCGGACACGCTGGTCGCCTGGCCGGCCGCGGAGATCTCGGTGATGGGACCGGAGGGCGCGGTCGACATCATCTTCACCAAGCAGATCGCCGCAGCCGACGACCCCGTCGCCGCGCGGGCGGAGTACGCGGCGGCGATCCGTCAGACCATCGACCCGTTCATCGCCGCGTCATGGGCAATGGTCGACGACATCATCGACCCTGCGGACACTCGTCGGGTGATCATCAAGGCGCTCGAGGGCGCTGAGACGAAGCGGCAGCGACGCGCCTGGCGCAAGCACGGCGTACCACCTGTATGAGGAGGGCACGGTGATCGAGGTCAAGGCTGAGCTCGTGGGCAATCTCTGGAAGATCGTCGTCGAGGTGGGGCAGGTCGTCGAGGAGGACGACACGCTGATGATTCTCGAGTTGATGAAGATGGAGATCCCGATCACGACTCCAACCTCGGGCACCGTCTCGAAGATCCTTGTCGCCGAGGGCGAGGTGGTTCAGGAGGGTCAGACGGTCGCCGTCATCGACTGATCGCGCGCCAGCACCGTCACGCGAAAGTTGATGGCGGTCGGCCGCGACCGTGCGACGATGAATCGGTGGAATCGGGTCAGTTCGACACGATCAGCGTCAGGACGTCGGACAACGTCACGCTCGGATACACGATCGCCGGTCTCGGCAGCCGGTTGGTGGCGCAGATCCTCGACAACCTGCTCGCCATACCCCTCACGCTGATCGCGATCCTGCTGTATGGCGCTGTGGCGAGCGCGTTCGTGACCAGCGCAGAGGGGGCCGGGTTCGCCAATGCCGGCGCTGGATTCTTCGCCGCCTTCACCTACTTCGGGTACTTCTTCGTGGCAGAGGCGCTGACCGGGGGCAAGACGCCCGGCAAGAGCGCGATGGGCTTGCGCGTCATTCGAGTCGACGGTTCCGCCGCGGACTTCGGTGCCCTCGCGGTGCGCAACGTCATCCGTGTGGTGGATGTCGTCGTGGTCCTGATCGGCATCGTGGTGATGTTCTTCCAGCCGCAGACGCGCCGCCTCGGTGACCTCGGCGCCGGCACGATCGTCGTTCGCGACCGGGCGATGGTCACGCTTGCGACGGCCGTCGCGCACCCGCCGATCATCCTGCGCACCCCCGACGCGGGACCGCAGATTGACGGGCTCGAGCGCATCGGCACCTTCGAGCTCGACGCGCTGCGCGTGTTCCTCTCGCGCCAGGGGCTCAGCCAGAAGCTGCGGGCTGACCTGGCGGCGGATATCGCGAGGCGTCTGTTCGACCGGCTGGGGCTCCCTCCGGGGGCGCCGGAGCGGTTCTGGCCGCCAGAGCTGTTCATCGAGCGCGTCTATCTGCAACTCGATCAGCGCCACCTGTGAGCCTCGACGCTTTCATCGCGGAGCGCGAGGGACGCTGGGCGGCTCTCGAAGGAGCGATCAAGACCGCGAAACGTGGACGCCTCCGGAACCAGTCCGCGAGCGACATCGAGCGGTTCGGTCTGCTCCTCCGTCAGACATCGAGCGATCTGGCGATCGCGCGTCGAGACCACCCGGACGCGCCGATCACGGAATACCTCAACACACTCTGCGCGAGAGCGCATCCGCTGCTCTACCGGGGCAGACCGTGGCGTATCGGCGCCGTTGGACCGTTCTTCGCCACGGCACTTCCCCGCTCCTTCCGGGCGGCGTGGCCGTACATCGTCGCCAGTCTGGCGCTCATGCTGATCGGGTTCGTCGCCGGGTGGGTCGCCGTCGATGTGCGCCCCGACCTGCGTGCATCGCTGGTCCCGCCGTCGCTCTTCGATGAGATGGCGCGCGGGCAGATCGGAACCGGCGTGCAGGATGCACCGTTCGCGGCCGCGTTCATCATTCAGAACAACATTCGTGTCGCGCTGATCTGTTTCGCCGGCGGCATGCTGCTCGGCATTCCCACCGCGCTGGTGCTGCTCAGCAACGGATGGATGCTCGGGACCGTGGCTGCAGCCGTCCGACTGGGTGGCTATGACGTTCAGTTCTGGTCGCTGATCGTCCCCCACGGCGTGCTCGAGTTGAGCGTCATCGTGATCAGTGGGGGCACCGGGCTGATGCTCGGCGACGCCATCTTGCGACCGGGGCAGTTGCGCCGCGGAGAGGCGCTCGCCCGCGTGGCGGTGCGTGCCGTCCTGCTCGTGCTCGGTGCTGCGAGCCTGCTCATCATCGCGGGCACCCTCGAAGCATTCGTCTCGCCGAGCGGCCTTCCCGACGGCGCCAAGCTGGCGATCGGGGCGGCGGTGGGAGTGCTGCTCTACTCGTGGCTGCTCCTCGCAGGCCGGAGCCCGCGACGGCGACGATCGTTCGGGTTTGACCGTCCTGCGGAAACCCCCGCGTAGACTGGAGTCGATGGAGGTCGTTCGGATCACGCCGCGTGGCTACTGCCACGGCGTCGTGGAAGCAATACGGATCGCAAAACGGGAAGGCGCCGCGCGCGCGGCCACCGAGCCCGTCACGATGCTCGGCTACCTCGTCCACAACGAGCACGTGACCCGCGAGCTGGAGGAGGCGGGGGTCGCCCTGGTTGCCGAGCCCGATCGCATGAAAGCGCTCGAACAGGTCACCGAGGGCACGGTCATCTTCACGGCCCACGGCATCTCGCCCGCAGTCGTGGACGCAGCCCGCGCCCGCGGGCTCAACCTCGTCGACGCCACATGCAGCGACGTCACCCGCACGCACGACCTCGTCCGCGAGCTGGTCGCGAGCGGCCATCACGTCATCTACATCGGCAAGCGCGGTCATCCCGAGCCCGCCGGCGTGCTCGGCATCGCTCCGGAGCACACCACGCTGATCGAGAGCCTGGCCGAGGTTGATACTCTCGAACCGCCCGACGAGCGGCCGCTGGCGGTCACCTGTCAGACCACCCTGAGCATGTGGGACACGCAGGCGATCATCGAGCGTCTCGTGGAACGCTTTCCAACCATCGAGGTGCACAACGAGATCTGTCGCGCGACACAGGAACGGCAGGAGGCTGCGGTGCTCGCGGCTGATGACGTCGATTGCGTGGTGGTCGTCGGCAGCGACCGCAGCAGCAACAGCCAGCGGCTCGTGCAGGTCGTGCGAGAGAAGGGCCACCGCCCCGCATACCTGGTCGACACCGCTGCCGATCTCGACCCCGCGTGGTTTCGCGGTGTGCACCGTGTCGGTGTGACGTCAGGCGCGTCAACGCCGACGCAGCTCACCCGCGCGGTCATCGCCGCGGTGGAGGCACTGCCCGAGACCGCGTGAGGTGACGTTTCGGCTGCAAAGGTCACAAACCCCGCGAGCCTGCTAGTGTCCTGGCTCGATGACCGCAGGAGGCCCGCCGCTTCCCCCGCCTCAGGCACCTGGTCAATGGGACGGAGGGCAGCACCACCTCCCGCCGCCGCCGCCGCCCATGTATCCGGTCGCGACGTATTACGCGGGACCGCAGCAGGGCCCGGCACCAGGTATCGCGTACGCCGGTTTCTGGATCCGCGTCGTGGCGGCGCTCATCGACGCCATCATCGTCGGCGTTCCCTTCGCAATCCTCTTCTTCGTTGTGGAGGGATCGGCGCTGACGACATACGCCAACTGCTTGAGCACGATCAACGCCACCGGTGTCCTGCCGACGACGTGTGAGGGCACGTTCCTGGGCTCCGCCGGTTATTTCGAGCTGATCGGCCTGGTTGTGGAGCTCGCGTACTTCGTCATCCTGTGGTCCAGGTTCGGCGGGACGGTCGGTCAGCGAATGCTCGGTCTGCATGTTGTGGACGCCGCCACCGGCCGGAACATCGGCATCGGCCGGGCAATCGGCCGCTTCGTCGGCTACGTCATCAGCGGGGTGGCGCTGGAGATCGGTTTCATCTGGGTCGCCTTCGACCCGCAGAAGCAAGGCTGGCACGACAAGATCGCGAGCACGTTCGTCGTCCGCAAAGTCTAGAATCCGGCCACCAACTCGCCAGCCGAGACGGGAACATTGAGGAGGAGAACAATCGTGGCAGCATTGCCGCCCCAGCCACCTGGCAGCCTACCGCCCGAGCCGCCCGGAGTCGCGCCGCCCGGTGGGCCCCCGCCTGTCGGGCCGCCACAGGGTCCCTATTCACCCGGCAACGCGTACTCGGGACAGATGCCCGTCCAGCCGTACGTCTCGCAGGCTATGCCGCAGCCGGTCGTGGTCAAGGTGCACAAGAGAACGTTCTGGCTGACGATCGCGCAGATCATCATCATCGTCAAGGCCATCCTGATCATCCTGCTTGCGGCGGCGTCGGTGGCAATCGGTGTCTACATCCTCGCCGCGGGACACGCCGCATTGCACAACATCCCCGGATACGACAACTACGCCAACCAGTTCGGCAACGCATTCGTCAATGCAGCCGGAGCACTCTTCTTCGCCTTTGCGATTGTGCCGCTGATCATCGGCATCGTCGACCTGATCCTCGGCATCATCGTCGGGCGTCCGTCGAATGTCGCGCGATGGATCATCGTGGTGCTCGACGTGCTCAGCATCATCATTGCGCTCACGGATCTCGGTCGCGTGAACTCGGGTACCGGGGACCTCATCCTCGTGGTGTACCTCGCACTCCAGGTGATCGTCCTCTACGCGCTGCTGATCGACCCCGCGACACGGAGGAACTTCGCGGGAACGAGCCGGTAGGCCTGCTTGGCGAGCGTGTCCGGCGTTAGAGGCGCGCTCGCCGTTTGAGGTCGAGATAGCGGTTGACGAGCCGGGGTGACAACGTGCGCGCGTCGGCGTCGATCGTCTCCACGCCCGAGCTGCGGAGCACGTGCAGGGTGTCGTCGCGGTCGGCGATGAGGCCGCCGGCAACCGCGCGTGCGTAGGCCTCGTCACCGGTTCGCGGAGCGGCGTTCGCCGCGTCGTCGAGCGCCGGGTCGCGGACGGTCACCACCAGTGGGAGGTGGCGGCGGCGCAGGCGTACGCATTGCCGGATGAGCGCCCTGCCCTGGTCGGGGTCGAGCACGTCGGTGAAGATCACGACCAGGGTCCGGCGCCGCTGCCACCGGCTGAAGAACGTGAATGCGTCGTCGTAGTCGGCCTCGGTCTCGCCGGGCACGATCGGCCGCGTGGCGTCGAGAAAGCGACGCAACTGGGCGGTGCCGGCGCGCGGCGGCAGCGTGCCGGTGACCGTGTCCGAGAACGCCAGCATCCCGGCGCGGTCCCCGCTGCGAAGCGCGACGTGCACCAGCAGCAGGGCGGCGTTGATCGCGTGGTCCAGCTTGGTGAGCTCGCCCGCGCCGATTCCCATGAGACGGCCGTGGTCGAGGCAGATCACCAGCGGCTGGGCTCGCTCGGGAATCAGCTCGGTCGCCATCAAGTGCCCGGTGCGTGCGGTGGCGCGCCAGTTGATCGCCCGGAGCGGGTCGTCGGGGAACGCTTCACGCACCCGCTCGAACTCGCTGCCCTCGGTGCGCAGCCGCATGGTGCGAAGTCCGATCTCGGCCAGCTGTCCGCGCCGCGCCAGGGCCTCGTACACATCTATCGCGGCGAGATTGGGATCGACTCGCACCGGGCGCAGCGCCTCGACGGTCGTCTGACGCCAGCCCAGACCCCACGGCCCGGTGGCACGAACCACCGCCGGCCCGAGGCTGACATCGCCGCGCGCCACCGGCGTGACCGTGTACTCGACGCTGGCGGGAAGACGAACGTTCCATCTGGTGTTCGACGCGTGCATCCCGGGCGGAACGCGCTCACGGACGACCGCGGTCGCACCCGCGGACCGACCGGCCACCGTGAGCATCACGCGGTTGGCGACGCCGACCGAGAGCAGGTCGTTGCACGCACGATCGACGCGCAGGGTCGTTGTGCCCGGGGCGCGAAGTGAGTCGGCAACGATCGCCACGATGCAGATCGCGAAGAGCACGAGCCCGGCGACGAACAGCGCCGGTACCGCCGCACCGGCTGCAATGACGGCGACCGGCACCAGCAGCAGGCCGGCGCCACGCCATGTCATCGCCGCGTGGTCACCTGGGCACCGGCACCCGTCCCACGGCGCGCTGGACGGCCGCGACCTCGGACACGCCCTGGATCTCAGCCTCGGGGCGGCGGATCATCCGGTGCCGGAGTGCGGGGATGCAGATGTCCTTGACATCGTCCGGAACGACGTAATCGCGCCCCTGTATGGCGGCCATCGCCTTGCCGGCCAGGAGCAGCGCGATCGACCCGCGCGGACTGGCTCCGAGCGACAGGTCCGGGCTCGTGCGGGTTGCCGTCACGATTGCCGAGATGTAGCCGAGCACCTCGTCGGAGACGCGAACCGCCCCGACCTCTGCGCGAACCTTCGCGAGGGCCGCCGCATCGATGATCGCGGTCACTCCGGCGGCCGTCAGGTCGTGAGCGTTGAATCCGCTGTCGACACGGCGGAGCATCACCATCTCGGTCGCAGGCTCGGGGACGTTGACCTCGAGCTTGAAGAAGAAGCGATCCAGCTGCGCCTCGGGAAGCGGGTAGGTCCCTTCGTATTCCACGGGGTTCTGCGTGGCCACCACGAGAAATCGATCGCCCAGCGCGCGGCTCTCCCCGTCCGAGGTCACCTGACGCTCCTCCATTGCCTCGAGCAGCGCGGACTGCGTCTTGGCGGGTGCGCGGTTGATCTCGTCGGCGAGGAGTGTGTCCGTGAAGATCGGACCTTGGCGAAACTCGAAGGTGCCGCTGTCCGGCCGGTAGACGCTCGTGCCAACGATGTCGGAGGGCAGCAGGTCGGGCGTGAATTGAATGCGCGTGAAGCGCGCGTCCAACGCGGCTGCGAGCGTCCGCGCCATCAGTGTCTTCGCGGTGCCCGGCACGCCTTCGAGGAGCACATGGCCGCCGCAGAGGACTGCGATATACAGCCCGTCGATGACCTGGAGCTGGCCGACAACTGCGCGTCCCATGGTCTCGTGCAGGGCCGCGCGCAGCGCCGCGGCGTCGCTCTGGGGGGTCACGGGAGGCATTGTGCCCTGAGCGCTCACGTGATCATCCAACTGGCGCACCCGTCCATTGCCGCTCGCAGGCGTCGACATCGCGCGCGAGTCGCAGGAGTTCACCCTCCTCGGGTCGACCCGTCGCAAGCGCGCGTGCATGGTCGAGGAGCAGGGCGAGCGCCGGGGCCGCATGCGGGTTCGCAACCGACACCGCGGCACAGAACGCCGCGTCGTCGAGATGCCGGTCCACGCCGGTCACAGCGCCGATCCTTCGTTTGAGCTCGTCGGCGTACCGGGCCGCGATCGGTCCGCGTTGCCGGCTGCGCGCGAAGAGCTGCCCCATCGCGGTCACGTATGCCGTGGCGCTGGGCACCGTGGCCTCGCCGTCATGCGAGGGCTTGCCGAGGCGGCGGCCATTCAGGGCGATTGCCACGAGCACCACCAGGCCGACGAGCAGCGTCGCCACTCCCACCGGGCCGTCGAAGATCGCGCCCGCGCCGCTCGTCCCGGTGCCCTCGCCGTGGTGGTACTCGTCAAAGCTGATGCGGCCACCGCGAGCGCGCTGGAGCAGGCTGAGCGCCAGAAACGAAGCATCGCCGCGGCGCAGGCCGTCGTTGGACAGCGGCGCCGTGTCCCCGATGACGTACGCACGTCCGCTCGCACCCACGCGAACCATGGCTGCCACGACCTGGTCCCTCTCGACGAGCATTGGAACCAGGGGCGCCTGGTCGGAGAAGGTCAAGCCGCTCCCGACCGGAACCGATCTGACCCGATCGGTGCTGTCAAAGGGCTGGGCGACGACGGCCACGCCGCCTCCCACGGACGCGGAAGGGTTCACATCGAGCTTGCTGAGCAGCGGTGCCGCGGCGGCCAGGCTGGCGGGTGTGACCACGAGCACCAGGTCGCCACCGGACTGCAGAAACGCCATCAGCGCGCTGACATCGTTGGTTGTGAGCGCGACCGTCGGGTCATAGCAGAAGACGAGGTCGCTCCCGCTGAGGTCGAAGGTGCCGGTGATCCGGTTCACGTCGAGACCCAGGTTCGAGAACCACGTGTAGAGCGCCAGCGTGCCCGTGGTGCCGGCCGATCGCGATGACGGGTTGAGCTGGTCGTTCGGCGGGATCGCGGTGGTGATCGCGATGGCGGCCAGGATGGCGAGCGCGGCCATCAACGTGAGCATCGCCGACAGCGGCGGCCGGCTCACTGCCGCGCGGTCCCGGCGGTGCGGCGCGCAACCCGGCGCACCGCGTCGCACCTCGCACGCGCGACCTCCCAGTCATCCGCGCCGATCGGTCCTCTGCCGTACCAGGCCCTGTCGAATGCGGTGGCCGCGGGAGCAACCACCGCCAGCAGTTCGGCGTCACCCGACAGGGTTGCGAGCATCTCACGGGTCGTCCAGGCTCGATCGAGGTGGGCTCGACGATCGGCGACGTCGAGCAACGCGGACCGGAACGCTCGTCGAATCGCCTCGCGATAGTCCCCGCGCTTCACGGCGGCGAGCGCGAGCTGCCACTCGCGCTCCGGGTCGTCCCCGGCGGTTGCCGGTTCGTCCGGTCCGAGCGCGCGCCGGCCGCCGGCGACACCGCGAAGCCGGTAGATCGCGAACGCCGCGATCGCGCCCAGTACCAGGAGTCCCAGCAGGATCGAACCGCCCCTCCCGAGCAACCCGAACAGATGCGAGAGGATCCAGTTGACGGCTGCGCCGATCCTCTCGAGGAGTGACGGCGACGGGGTTCTGGTCGAGATCGGCAAAAACGGACGACGAGTACACCTGGTGAAGCGCGTTTTCCGCGGCCTGGGAATCGACGTTGCACGCCGACCCGGCGGGCAACGCGAGTGTCGTCACGCTGAGGTTGATCCGCTGCCTGGCGCCGGTCACGTCGGGCGGCGACGCGGTGAGACCGGCAATGATCGGGGCGAGCTCCGCGGCGGCCGGCGGTGCGAGATCCTCGGCCTGGGTGACGGCCACGAGCGCCGCGGTTGGCTGCGGCGGAATGGCCGCGAGCGCGCTGTCCGCGCGCCCGAGCAGCGCGATGTACTCGAGCGTCACGCAGGGGCCGGCCGCCTGCGCGGGCGCCGCCGCCGGAGCGCCGGCGGTCAGCAGCGCCAGGGACATGACGAGCGCGACGAGCAGGCGCCTCACAGCGACCGTGCGAGCATCTCGATGTCGAAGCCTTCTTTGCGGATGCGGATGTCGTAGTAGAGCAGGGTCACGCCGATATACGTGACCGGGCCGACGAAGACCGCCGCAATCGCGCTTGCCACCTGATCGAAGACGAAGGTGTTACCGGGAAGGAGTGCCGCGCCTGGCAACTCGAACACGGCCGCGATCACCGACGAGATGATCGAGGTGATCAGCGCCAGGAGCAGCATCCGCCCAGCCGTCGGCCAGAACCGACCTCTGATCAATCCCCAGCTTCGCTGCAGCCCGTGCCACCCGGAGACGCGTTCCAGCACGATCGCCGGCACCGCGACCACCGTGCGTACGTAGACGGTGAACAACACAGGCACCAGCGCGATGATCGCCAGCACGGCGAGCAGAGCGCCGAGGCCGCCCGCGCCTGCGGCGCCCAGCAACAGGGCAAACAGGATGATCGCGGCCAGCGAACCGACATACGCCCCGATGAGGATGCAGATCATGCTGACCAGCGCCCCGAGGCGGCTCCACGCCGCCCGATACGCTGACAGCAGTGAGCTCGTGCGGTCGAGGTAGCGGTCGCTCACCGCCCGGGTGGTGGCGGCTTCCCCGAGCGGGACGATCACCAGGAGACTGACCAGCAGCAGGCCGACGGTGACACCCAGGACGCCGAGGTATGAGTTGAGGAGCTGTTGCTCCTGCGCCGGCGTGATCGTCTGGGTGCTGAACGACGCGAACGGTGAGCGAACAAAGGCGGCGACCCCGGTGAGCTGGAAGAGCAGCCAGGTGAGCAGGGCATAGGGGATCTGCACCACCGCGCTGATCGAGGCAATCAGGGCGAAATTGCGCCGGTAGAGGGTGAAGGTGGCGTCGAGCCACTCGCCCACTGACATCGACCGGAAGCGTCCGGATCCGACCTGGGAGGGCATGGGCCCGGGATTCCAGCCGGGTTGCGGCGCCCCCCAGGCACCGGGCGGCGTGCCCCAGCCCGGGGGTGGCGATCCCCATCCCGGTGGCTGCGACCCCCACCCCGGCGGAGGTGAGCCCCAGCCGGCCGGTGGCGAGGCCCAGCCTGGTTGCGAGGCTCCCAGGTCTGCCGGTGGCGGGGCCGGCGGCGGGGGCTGATCGGTCATCGGACCCATTGTCAATGCTGCACCGCAAGGGTGAGCAACGGTATCCTCACAAGTCGAGGCGATGAGAGAGTTCACTGCCGCGCTTGGTCGCGGCCTTTTCACCCTTTGGCACGTCCGATGCGGGCGCTAGTCGTCGATCCGACCCTCATCGACCCCGGCTCCGGCCGGCGGGGCCGCGGCCGTCGCCGCCGCGCGCAGACGAGCACCTCGCTTCCCGTGGAGGTGCGCGACGTCAGGACCCCGGTTCCACCCGGCCCCGGCTGGGTGCTGATCCGGCCGGCGCTGGCGGGCATCTGCGGCACCGACCTCGCCCTCGTGCACCGCGACCCGGTGCCCAACGTGCTCACCGCCTACGCGGCAGCCGGCACGTTCATTCCGGGCCACGAGGTCGTGGGTGTCGTGGAGCGGGCCTCCTCGACGAGATGGGCTCGTGAGGGCGACCGTGTCCTTGTGGAACCGACCCTTCGGTGCGCCCACAAGGGCCTGGCCGAGTGCCGTCGCTGCCGCGCCGGGGACACCCACCTGTGCGAGAACGCCGATCGCGGAGGCTCGCTCTGCTCGGGCCGGTCGGTCGGGTCGAGCGAGAGGGCGGGCGGCGGCTGGAGCGAGGGGTTCCTCGTCCACGAGGACATGCTCGTCCCCGCCGACGGCATCTCCGACCAGCGCGGCGTCCTCGCCGAGCCGGCAGCCACCGCCCTCCACGCCGTGCTGCGCTGGACGCGCCGGGGCGACACCGCCGTGGTGATCGGCTCGGGTGCCCTCAGCCGGCTGATCGTCGCGACGCTCCGGCGGATGCACCCGGATCTCGACATCATCGTGCTCCACGACGCACGGAGCACCAGCCGACCGCGGATGGGGCGGCGCCACCGCGACAGCGCCCCGCTCAACGGTGACCCCAACGCCGCCTTCATGGCGATCCGGTCGATCGGGGCCAACCGTGTCTGGCACGGATCCTCGGAGCAGATGCTCCAGAAGACCGCCGAGCACATGGAAGCCCGGCTCATGCGCCCCGCCGGGGGCGGCCTCCCGGTGCTCGACGGCGGTGTCGACGTGGTGTTCGACTGCCGCGCCTCGGAGCTGAGCATCGATCTCGCGGTGCGTCTGCTTCGCGCCGGGGGCACGCTGGTGCTCTGTGGACGCTCGGGGCGGCACGAGATCGAGTGGTCGCTCATCTGGGCGCGCGAGCTCACGGTGCGCGGCGCCGCGTCATACGGTCGCGAGCCCGACGGCAAGCGTACGTTCGGGACGATTCGTGAGTGGTTGAGCGACGCGAGCTTCCCGGTCGACGGCGTCGTCACCCACCGGTTCCCGCTGGATGAGTACACGGCGGCGCTGGCGATCGCCCAGGCGGGCACCGCTGCCGGCGCCGTGAAGGTGGTCTTCGAAGGCCCCGCCGCGACGAGCCTCCGCCCTTCGGCGGCCGCGGTGGTCGTCCACCAGCCTGACGAGCCCGTGCTCCTCCAGTCGACCGCCGCTCGAGTTCGCGGCGGTCGCGTCAAAGTCTCATAGGAGCATCCCACGTGGTCCCGCGCCGCGACGGCCGGCGCCCGTGTGATCCATGCGGCCCGGAACGTCCGTACCAACAGATGCGCAACCCCCGAGCGTGTGTCGGAGCATGAGCGTGCACCTTAGTGACGACGACATTGTTCGCTCGATCTCTGCCCACTCGCCTGAGGGGATCGAAGCCTTGTACGACCGATACGGTGGCCTTGCTCACACCGTCGCGCTGCGCATCCTCGGCGACCGGGGTGCCGCCGAGGACGTCGTCCAGGAGTCGTTCCTCGCGGTCTGGCGGCGCGGATCCACGTTCCAGGCGGGGCGCGGATCGCTGCGGTCGTGGATCTGCACCATCGTGCGCAACCGCGCGATCGACCGCCTGCGAGGCGACCGTCACC
Organism: Candidatus Dormiibacterota bacterium; assembly: GCA_963777445.1. Lineage (GTDB taxonomy): Bacteria > Chloroflexota > Dormibacteria > Aeolococcales > Aeolococcaceae > Palsa-851. Next base: position 138,439 of record CAVZQR010000008.1, read on the forward strand.
GGACCCGCCTCGACACGCCGATCGAGGGTGAGTCGGTCGAACCGACCGGCAACGATCCCTGGGCGGCGGTCGCCATCGAGTTGAACGGCGAAGAAGTTCGCAATGCGCTTGCGGAGCTTCCGACCGAGCAACGGCAGACCATCGAGCTCGCGTACTACGCCGGTTATTCGCAGTCGGAGATCGCGACCAGGATGGAGGTGCCGCTGGGCACGGTCAAGGGTCGCGTCCGGATCGCCCTGGACAAGCTGCGCGCAAGCCTCGCGGATCGGGTGGAGACCTCATGGCCGAGCCAATGAGCTGCGAAGAAGCCACCGACCTGCTCGCGCTGGACGCGGTCGGCGCGCTCGAGCCCTCCGATCGGGACGCCATGGCGCGTCATGTCGCCACGTGCGCGACGTGCAAACGCGCGGCGGCGGAATATGCAGACCTCGCCGCGCTGCTCCCCTCAGCGCTCGAACTCGTCCCGCCCCCTGCTCAACTCCGCCGCAGGCTGATGGCTCAGGTGTACGCCGAGTCGGCCGCCTCGGTGCGGTTGCCGTGGTGGCGACGCCTCGTGGCCGCGATCCCCGCGAGCAGAGCGTTCACGGCCGTCGGAGCCGTCGCAGTCGTCGCCGTGATCGCCCTCGGAATCTATGCGGTTGCCGGCCGAAACGCCTCGCCGCCATCAGTCACCTACATGGTGTCCGGCACGACCGCCACCGGGACGCTCACCGTCGACACCACCGCCGGCCAGGCGGTGCTCACGGTCAAGGGGCTCGCAGCTCTCCCCGGTGCCGAGGTCTACGAGGTCTGGCTCATACCACCGCAGGGTGCTCCCCGGGGTGCCGCCTTCCTCAGCCCCGGCCTCAGGGGTGGGCCGTGGACGGCTGTCATTCAGGGCAGCACGGCCGGCTACAAGAGCATCGCCGCGACCGTCGAGCCCGCCGGTGGCAGCCCCGCCCCATCGAACACCGAGGTGTTGAGCGGTCAGCTCACCGAGTCCTGAGGCGGCTGCTCCGCCGCCCTCCGGCGCTTCTCGGCGATAGCGGGGAGCACGCGTTTGATGCCCGCGTTATCCACCACCATGCGACGCTCGCGCTTGCGATCGCGCTGGCGGATGCGTTCCCGCTCGGCGTCGGGCACGTCCGGCTCGGGATCCATCTGCTCGATTCAGGCGCCGAGCACGGCGGGGTCGTGCCGCCTGCCACGCGCGATTGCCAGACTGACAGCCGCCGCCGCGAGCGTCACCACGGCGCCGCCCGCGATCGCCTGCACCCTTCGGTCGAGCCCGAGCGCGCGGACACGTCCGCCGAAGCCCGACGCGCCGGCGATCGCCAGCGCTGTCGCGTAGATCTCGGCGCGCTTCGCCGCATCCAGGTCCCACGTCGCCAGCGCTCCTGCGACCTCATCGCCGGTGTCGACGAGCCCCGGGATCTCCGCAGAGGCAGCGAAGGCGACCGTGTCGCCCCCGAGCGCCACGTCGAGGCGGTCCTCGGCATTCATGATCCCGACCTCGAGAGCCGTTCGGCGGGCATCGGCGCCCCGAGACGCCGTCGGAGCGCGGTCAGGGCGCGGAACGTGAGCAGCTTCACCGCGCCTTCGCTCCTCCCCATGATCTCGGCGATCTCCCGGTTGCGCAGCTCTCCGCCGAATCGCAGCAGGATCGCCTGACGCTGGTCATGGGGCAGCCCGGCGACTGCGGTACGCACCTCGTCGGCGCGGTCGTGCTCCTCGGCATGCCACGCGGGATCTGCTCCGGCGTCGGGCAGCATGCGCGGCTCGAGCTCGATCCAGCCCGGGCGGCGGCGCTCCCGAGACACCAGGTTGCCGGCAACGCGGTAGAGCCAAGCCGAGTACGGAACTCCGCGCCATTCGAAGCGCGGGAGCTCCTCGATCGCCTTGGCAAAGGTTGCTGCGGTCACGTCGTCAGCCTGCTCCATGTCGTGTGTGAGGGTGTAGACGTAGGCGTGGATCTGGTCGACGTAGCGTTCATAGAGCGGGGCGAACGCCGCCCGGTCACGCTGCGCGGTCAGGATCTCCAGCCGCTCCTCCTCGAGATCCGCAGCGGTGCGATGGGGCATCGCTAACGCTGCGTGCCCCGAGGAGGACGCATCTCGCAGAAGCGTGTCCGTGGCATCGCGTTACGCCTGAGCGCGGGCTCCGATGAGGCCGAGGCGGGTGCCGACCTCCTCGAAGGCGATCAAAGCCCGGTCGAGCTGTGCGTGCGTATGGGTCGCGCAGACGATCGTCCGGACGCGTGCCCTGCCCCGCGCGACGGTGGGAAAGCCGATGCCCTGTGCGAAGACGCCTCGCTCGAGCAGCATGTCGGAGAGCTGCATCGCCACCGGCGCCTCGCCGCACATCACCGGGGTGATCGGCGTCTCACTCCCGCCGATGTCGAAGCCCAGCTCACGGAGCCCGCTCTTGAAATGGCGGGTGTTGCTCCAGAGCTGCTCCATGAGCTGGGGCTCCTGCTCGAGCACGTCCACGGCGGCGATGCAGGCGGCGACGACCGCCGGTGGGTGGGACGACGAGAAGAGGAACGGCCGCGACTTGTGGATCAGATGATCGCGGACGACCTGCGACCCGGCGACATAACCGCCGACAACGCCGACCGCCTTGCTGAGGGTGCCGATGTTGAGCGCCACCCTGCCGTGCAGACCGAAGTGGTCGGTGGTTCCCCGGCCGTTGGTGCCCAGCACACCGGTCGCATGCGCATCGTCGACCATGACCGCCGCCCCGTACTGCTCCGCTCTTTCCACCAGCGCCGGGAGTGGCGCGATGTCGCCATCCATGCTGAAGACGCCGTCGGTGACCAGCAGGATGCGGCGATATCCCTTGCCCCGGGCCTCGCTGAGCGCCCGCTCGGCGTCATCCGGATCCGCGTGCTCGTAGAGGATCCGGTCTGCCTTGGTCAGCCGGATGCCGTCGATGATGCTCGCGTGGTTCAGCTTGTCACTGACCACGCAGTCGCCCTGTTCGAGCATCGAGCCGATGACGCCGACGTTCACCGCATACCCGCTCTGGAATGTCAGCGATGCCTCGGTGCGCTTGAAGGTCGCGATCCGCCGCTCCAACTCCTCGTGGAGCGTCTGCGTCCCGGCGATGGTGCGCACGGCCCCCGTGCCCGCGCCCCACTCGAGTGCGGCGCGCGACGCCGCCTCTATCAGACGGGGGTGCGTGTTCAGGCCGAGATAGTTGTTGCTGGAAAGGCTGATCACCGCCTTGCCGGCGATGTCCACCTCGGGACCCTGGGCCAACTCGAGCACGCGCATCGGACGGAACAGTCCGTCGCGGCGCAGCGCCTCGAGATCCTCGTTCAGCGATGCATCAAGCGCCTGGACGGCATTCGACGTTTCCGCACTCGTCGCCATGCGCCCAACGATACCCCGCCTGTCTACTCCGGCGTGAGCGTCACTTTCCCACAACGACCTGACTTCATCAATTCGATCGCGCCGTCGATGTCACGCAGGGCGAAGCGGTGCGTGATCAGCGTGCGCACGTCGATCGCGCCATCCCGAACGTATGCGGTCACCTGTTCCCAGGTCGCGGGAATCCGCCTGCCCGCAATGCCGTAGAGGCTCAATCCCTTCATGACGACGTCGCTGGAAAGATCCACGACGTCAGGGCCGTCACCGATACCGAGCAGGCTGATCCATCCCCCAGGACGCACGAGACGCGTCGCCGACGCGACAGCCACCGGTGAGCCGCTCATCTCGAGGACGCAGTCGATGGCGTCGACGGCAGCGCGGCGCACCCCGTCGTCCACGGCATCGTCGGTTGCCTGGACGATCGCACTGGCACCCATTCGCTCCGCGAGGTCGAGCCGGTAGGGGTTGCGATCGACGCCCACGACGCGCTCGGCGCCCTGGGCCCGTGCGACGGCGATCGCCGCGCACCCGATCGGTCCGCATCCGAACACCACCACGGTTCGGCCGCTCAGGTCTCCATAGGAGCACGCGTGCACAGCGTTGCCGAAGGGCTCCATCGCAGCGGCGACGTCGGCGGGCACCGTATCGCCCACCGGCCAGACATTCGCCGCGGGCACGGCGAGGTGGGTCGCGAAAGCACCGTCGACGTCGACTCCGAGGATTCGCGTGTTCTCGCAAACGTGAAAGTCGCCGCGACGGCACTCATCGCAGTGGCCGCAGATGATGTGCGACTCGACTGCCACGCGGGTCCCGAGCGCCGGACCGTGCACGCCGTCACCCCACCCCACCACCTCGCCGCAGACCTCATGGCCGACCACGCGCGGAGGATGGACGCGAGCCGCGGCCCAGGGATTCCAGTCGTACAGGTGCACATCGGTGCCGCACACCGACGTGGCCAGGACCCGGAGGAGCACCTGCCCGGCAGCGGGCGACGGCATCGGGACGTCGCCGATCACGAACCCGGGCACGGGTGTCGGCTTGAGGATTGCGAGCACTCGTCGTGATTATGCGTGCGCGTCCCGCCCGACCGGCTGACCGTCTGCTCGGTGTCCGCGAAGGCCGCCGAGACTGCGGCTCATCGCGGCGTCGACATGCCGCTCAGCGAAGGCGCGGGAGGACACACGCATGCTCGATGGCATTGACCGGCCGGCTCCGGGGCCACGCCCCCGCCGGATCCCGGTCGAGGACCTCAGCGTCTACGAGGGTCGCGGCGGCCACACCCTGCGCCGCCACGTCGATACCCGGCCTGGCGACGAGATGCGCCGGATCCTGCGCGAGGGCGTTGCCGCCGCGGGGCGATTCGTCAGCCGCGCCACCGCACAGCGCTGTGTCGACGTCGCGATCACACGGCGCAGCTCGGACATCACCAAGTGGCTCGCCGGCAGGGACAAGCGCGCACCGTTCACCTTCGTGGAGGACATGGGCGAGGTGGTCGGCCACATGCTCACCTACGCGGAGGTCAGCCGGGGCGTCGTTGTTCCCACCCAGGTGACCGCCGTCCGCCTCGTCCTGCGCCGCAACGACGAGCTGCCCGGCGGCTTCACCCTGGTGACCGCCTACCCCACCCGTTCTCCCTTCCGGGACAAGAGACACCAGGAGCGCTGACAATGAACGGCACCATCGATATCGACATCGCGATCGACAACGCGGCCACCGACTACCCCGCGCTCGCGCAGTTGCTTGCCGGCTACTACCACCAGGATTGGCGCCGGGATCACGCGACCCCGGATGCGGCACTGCACGCGTTCGCCGACGATGCGTCGCCCGACACGGTCGTCGCAGCGTCAGAGGACATCGGGCGGCTCATCGACGAGGGGTTCGACGACGCAGGCCTGGCCCGCATGCTTGCCGACGGCTTCGACTGCAACTACGTACCGGCGGCACACGGCATCACGTCCGTGGGCTGGCTCGGCCACGTCCGGGAGTTGCTCGCCACCTCAGTCGCTGATTGATATCGATCCTCAGCGTGCCCGCGGCGAGGCGGCAACTCGCTGGAAGAGCGCCACGAAGTGCAGCAGCGCCGTGGGCACGAGCGTCGGGATCGCGATGATCAGGGCCACGATGTCGACCGGTCCCGCCAGGAGGCGCACCCAGTACAGGACGAAGAGCACGATCCCGGTGAGCAGCGTGTTGCGCCGCCCCCACACGGTGTACACCAACTCCGGGCGGCGGCCCGTCAGGAGCACCAGCGGCGTCAGCACCACTGGTCCCGCGTACCGAACGACGATCAGCACCGCCAGCCAGACGGGGACGATGCCGAGCGCCCAGGAGCCGATCGCCCCGACCACGAAGTACAGCGCATCGCCGAACGGGTCCATCGCCTTGCCCAGGACGGTGACCGGACCATAGCGGCGAGCGATGAAGCCGTCGACGGCGTCCAGGAGACCGACCGAGCCGCCGATGCCGCCCCAGAGAGCGAGACCGAGTCGCCCCGGCATCGAGAGGGTCCCGATGAACAGCACGGGAACACAGGCATATCCGCGCAGCGCCGTCAGCCCGTTGGGGATGCCATAGCGGTCGACGGGTGTCCCGTCCGGCGTCCGGAGCAGCGCGGCGCCGCCGATCACACCGATGCTGACCGCCAGCCACCAGACAGCGGTGGCAATGGCCGCGAGGGTCACGGTGCCATGGCCGTGCACCAGCGCCACATCCACGGTGAGCGCTTCGCCGAGAACGAGCCCGAGCGCCGTCCAGAAGAGCAGCGATCGGCGCAGATGCGCGCTGCCGCGAAGGCGCGTCAGCGCCGTCCGGTAGAGGCCGGCCAGTCCTCCCAGCCCCGAGCTCCCGACGGGTGCTGCCGCGTCCGGATCAGACCGCGAGGCAGGTGATCGTTTTGACCACCCCGTCCGCGGACTGGATCCGATCCAGGATGAGACGCCCGATGCCCGGAACGTCCGATGCCTCGACCTGGGCGATGACGTCGTATTCGCCGGTGATCGCGTCGACCAGGACGATGCCGTCACTGCCCCTCAGGGCGTCGGCCACGTGTTGTGCCCTGCCGGCGCTCGCTGTCACGAGCACGTATGCACGAATCATCTCGCTGCTCCCACGGTTGAAACGCTCGGCGACTGTAGCATGGGTACATGCCGTGGGCCATCGTGATCCGGCTCCTCGCCCGGCTTGCGGCGAGCCTCTTCTTCTGGCGCCTGGCGACCGGCCGGCGCCGGGCTTTTGCCGGTGGACAACCGGTTCCCGGGGCGACGCCAAAAGCCCGCATCGACGCGGAAGCCGCGGTCATGGCGGTACGGGCTTCGATCCTGCTCACCTGGCGAGCGCTGCTGACTGCCACATTCCTGACCGGGGCGGCGGTGCTTGCGGTCGCGGGCGTGACCATCGTGATCCTCAGCCCTCGCTGGCTGGGAGCGATCCTGCTCGCGGGTGCGGTCGCCGCCGCCGGCGCGACGTGGTTCGAGGGGCGCGTGCTCGTCGTGGCCATTCGGATGCGCAGCCGACGACGCCGCGACGAGCGTCTGCGCAAGACAGCCACCTCTTAGGCTGAACGCCCTGCGCCGCTAAGACGGCCACGTACTGGGCAACGCCCTGCGTCGCGGAGCGGGAGGGGTCACCCGCGCCAGTGCTCAGCTTGTCAGCGCCCTCGTTCGCGCAAGCAGATTGTCGCACTCGCTCGGGCGCTGCCAAATTCGCTGTTTCGCGGGTGACCCTCCCGCTCCGAGGCCATGCTCAGCTCAGGTAAGGAGCGACGCTCTCGCCCTGCTCGGCCGCGTCCATCATCAGTTCGCTGACGGTGGGATGCGCATGGATGATCGAGCCGAGATCATCCATCGAAAGCCCGTCACTGATGGCGACACCGACCTCGTGGATGATCTCAACCGCGTGCACGCCCATCACGGTCGCACCGATCGAGACGGTCGGTCGCGGCGTCGGCATACAGCTGCGCGAGGCCGTCGGGCTCGCCTTCGCCGAGCGCTTTGCCGTTGCCGAGGTAGCGGGCCTGGCCGAGCTTCAGCTCGATGCCGGCTGCCTTCGCGGCCTCCGGGTTCAGGCCAACCATGGCGATTTCAGGGTGGGTGTAGATGCACGACGGCACCACCGTTCGGTCCATGGGCATCACCTCGTGGGCGAGGGCATTCTCGACTGGCGCGTCCGCCCTCCGCACTGCCAAGGTGCGCCAGCTGCAGGCCGCCGATGCAGTCGCCGGCCGCCCAGATCTTCGGATTCGCCGTTCGCAGGAATCCGTCGACCTCGACGTGATCGCGCTCGTTGACGGCGACCCCCGCGTCCTCCAGGCCGATGCCGCGGGTCTGCGCGCGACGGCCCACCGAGACGAGCAGGAGATCGGCCTCGACGGCAGTCCCATCGTCGAGATGGGCCTTCACGAGGTCGGGGCCGTAGTCGACCGATTCGACGCGACGCCCGGCAAGGAACGTGATCCCCTGCTTCTCGACGATGCGGCGCCACTGCTGGACGACACGCGCATCGACACCCGCGAGGACCTGGGGGAGCACCTCGACCACGGTGATCCGCGATCCCAGCGCCGCGAACAGGCTCGCGAACTCGCATCCGACAACTCCGCCGCCGATCACCAGCATGTGCTCCGGAATGCGCTCCAACCGCAGGATTCCGTTGGAAGTCACGACGCGGGGATGCTCCATGTCGATTCCCGCGAGGCCCGACGGCTCCGTGCCGACGCATACGACGAGGTGGTCGAACTCATGGCGTTCATCGCCGGTGACCACCGCGTCACCGTCGACCACACCCTGCGCGCGAACGACCTTCACGCCGCGTCGCTTGCATGCGGCCTCGACGCCCTTGCGCATGCTCAGCACGATCTCTTCCTTGCGCTCCATCATTCGCGGGAAATCCACCTCGGGCTCGGGGACGCGAATGCCGAACGACGCCGCGTCGCGGATCTTGCGGAGCAGGTCCGCTCCCGCGAGCAGCGACTTGGTGGGAATGCAGCCCCAGTTCAGGCAGGTACCGCCCAGCTCGGCGCGTTCGACGAGCGTCACATCAGCGCCCAGCTGCGCGGCGCGAAGCGCGGCGACATCGCCGGCGGGGCCACCGCCGAGCACCACGACGCGCTCGGTCATGCGCTGATGTGCGTGGGGGCGGTGACGGCCGACACCGATCCGTTCTGATCGCGTCGCGACGTGGCGAATGCCTCGGTGACGATGCGTTCCTGTTCGAGTTGATGCGAGCCCGCGTATCCCTCGGAAGGACTGGCCCGGCGTGGTCTGCCGATGTAGTCCCACTGGATGTGCGCCGGCCGAGCCAGCCCGAGCGCGCGCTCGAGGCTTCCCCACGCGCCCATGTTCTGCGGCTCCTCCTGCACCCAGTACAACCGCTCGAGCTTCGGGTACGAGGCGACCAGCTCGAGGATGGCGTCGGCGGGCAGCGGGTACAGCTGTTCCACCCGCGCGATGGCGACGTCGGTGGCCTCCTGGCGCTGCGGCGCCAGGCTCAGCTCGTAGTAGATGCGCCCCGAGCAGAGGAGCAACGAGCGCACCTCGTCGCGCCGTTCCGCGCCGGCGGGATCGTCGATCACCGCCTGGAACCTGCCGGAGCTGAGGTCCGCGAGCTTGGACGTCGCCTCCTTAAGGCGGAGCAGGCTCTTCGGCGTGAACACGATCAGCGGGCGCGGGTCGTTGAGCAGTCCCTGGCTGCGCAGCAGATGGAAGTACTGCGCGGGTGTGGTGCAGTTTGCCAGGCGCATGTTGTCGTTGGCGCAGAGCTGCAGGAAGCGCTCGATGCGCGCGCTCGAGTGCTCGGGACCGCTGCCCTCGTACCCGTGGGGCAGCAGCATGGTCAGGCGTGAGTGCTGACCCCATTTGGCGCGGGCCGACGAGACGAACTGGTCGACGATCATCTCCGCGTTGTTGAAGAAGTCGCCGTACTGCGCCTCCCAGATGACCAGTGTCTCGGGGTCCGCGGCGCTGTAGCCGTACTCGAAGCCGAGACAGCCGACCTCGCTGAGCGGACTGTTGAGGACCTCGAAGGTCGCCTGCGCGTCGGTCAGGTGCTGCATTGGAACGAACACCTCGCCGGTGCGCTCATCGTGAAACGCAAGGTGGCGGTGGCTGAACGTGCCGCGCACGGTGTCCTGGCCGGTGAGCCGGATGGGGTGACCCTGGGTGATGAGCGACGCGAATGCCAGCGCCTCGGCGGCCCCCCAGTCGATGCCGCCTTCGAGAAGCGCCGACCTGCGCCGCTCCATCTGGCGGATGAGCTTGGCGTTCGGCGTGAAATGCTTGGGGAAGGTGAGCAACTGCTCGTTGAGCGCGGCGAGCTGGCGTCCCGGGACGGCGGTCCGCATCTTCGGGTCGTCCGGCTCATCGGTCACCTGCTCGTGCGTGAGGTCGTCGAGCTCGGCGGCAAGGTGCTCCTTGACCCGCTTGTGGGCTTCCGCGATACGTGCGTACATGGCCTTGGACTGCGCTTCAACGTCTTCGGGGCGGAGCAGACCGTCCGCCACCAGCTGCGCAGCGAACAACTCGCGGACGGTTGGGTGGTTGCGGATCTTCTTGTACATCAGCGGCTGCGTGTACGCCGGCTCGTCCGCCTCGTTATGGCCGAACCGCCGGTAGCCGATCAGGTGCACCATCACGTCGCGGCGATAGGCGCGGCGATAGGCGTACGCGAACGTGATCGCCGCCAGGCACGCCTCGACATCATCGGCGTTGACGTGGACGATGGGGATGTCGAATCCCTTGGCGAGGTCGGACGCGTAACGGGTCGATCTCCCGTCCTGCGGGTCGGTGGTGAAGCCGACCTGGTTGTCCGCGATGAAATGCACGGTGCCACCCGTGGTGTAACCGGGAAGTGACTGCAGGTTGAGCACCTCCTGGACAACACCCTGGCCGGCGAAGGCTGCGTCGCCGTGGATCAGAACTGGGAGCGCCGCCATGGGATCGAGGTGCAGCGTCGTCGCGCGGCGCTGCGTCTGCGCGGCCCGAGACCATCCCTCGACGACCGGGTCGATCGCCTCCAGGTGGCTGGGATTCGGCAGCAGGCGGACCAGGATCACCTTGCCCGATTCGGTGTGATAGGTCCCGGTCGCGCCGATGTGGTACTTGACGTCGCCCGTCGACTCGAGGCGGCCGATCGCCCGGCGCGCCGACGCGAGCTCGAACGCGTTGAGTATCGATTCGTACGAGTGGTTGGCGACGTGCGCAACCACGGCCAGCCGCCCGCGGTGGGGCATGCCCATCACCACCTGGCCGATGCCGTCGTCGGCCACCAGGCTCAGCAGGCTTTCGAGCATCGGCACCAGGGCGTCGAGCCCCTCGAGTGAGAACGTCTTCTGACCGAGGAATGCCGCCCGCTGGTAACGCTCCATCGCGTCAACCCTGGTGAGCCGTTCCAGGAGGCGCAGCCGGTCCTCCACCGTCAGCGCCGGGCGGTACCTGCCCGATTCGATGTGCTCGCGCAGCCAGACGCGCTGCTCGTGGCTCGAGATGTGCTCGATCTCGAATGCGATGGTGCCGCAATACGTGCGCCGGAGATTGGGAAGCACCTCGGCGAGGTTTCGACCGGGGACATAGACGCGGAGCAGGTCGGCGGGGATCTGCTCCATCAACTCCTGGGTCAGGCCGTATGTCGAGGGTTCCATGGCGGGGTCGCCGATCGGCGGCGAGCCGAGGGGATCGAGGTGTGCACCGAGATGGCCGTGGGTGCGATGGGCCTTGACCAGCGAGGTGGCCGCCTGCATCGCGCCGAGCAGGACGCGATCGGGCGCTCCCCCGGCGGCCGAGGGACGTGGGCCCGCCGGCACCGAGGCGGCTGAGGTGTCAGCCTGCGCAACCTCGAGGGGCGGCATGATCAGGCCAAGGCTGGTAAAAACTGCGTCGTAGAAATGCTCGCCACCGTCGAGCAGGGCTTCGATGCGCGCCAGGAACTCCCCGGACTCGGCTCCCTGGATGACGCGGTGGTCGTAGGTGCTGGTCATGGTCATGACCTTGCCGACGCCGAGGTCGCGGATACTCGTCTCAGAAACCGCGCGCCATTCGGCGGGGAGGCCGATGGCACCGACGGCGACGATCGTTCCCTGACCGGGCATGAGCCGCGGTACCGACGCGACGGTCCCGATGCCCCCGGGATTGGTCAACGTCAGCGTCGCGCCCTGGAGCTCGTCCGCGGAAAGCGCGTTGCCACGAGCGCGCTCGATCAGTCGCTCGTACTCGTCGCGGAATTCCTTGAACGGCAGCTCCGAAGCATTGCGGATCACCGGGACCACGAGCGAGCGTGAGCCGTCCTTGCGGACGCTGTCCACCGCCAGCCCGAGGTGCGCCGGCCCGGCCACACGTGCCGGCTTGCCTTCGTCGGTGCGAGCGAAGTGCGCCGTCATGGCCGGGCTCGCACCGGCGGCCTGCGCGATCGCGTATCCGACGAGATGGGTGAAGGACACCTTGCCGGCGTTGCCACCGGCCGCGAGGGCGGTGTTCAGCTGGCGCCGGCGGCTGTCGAGCATACCGACGCCGATGGTCCGGAACGATGTTGCGGTGGGGATGTCGCGGCTGCGCTCCATGTAGTCGACGAGGGCCGCCGCCGGGCCCTTGATCGGCTCGGCGTGTTCGCCGTCGATGACACGCACCGTGGTGTCGCTTCTCGGCCCGGCGCCGGCTTTGGCGACCAGGACATCGGCCTTGGTCACCACACCGCCCGGACCCGAACCGTGCAGCGCATGCAGATCCACGCCGTTCCTGGCTGCCGCCCTTCGTGCCAGCGGTGCGGCATCAACCTCCGAGTTGTCCGAGCGGGCGGCCGGTCGGGGCGCTGCCGGAACCGTCTCTGGGGGCGGCGATGCGGCCGTCGCAGGGGCTGCTTCCGCCGCGGCTTCGGCCGGGGGTGGGCTCGGTGGGGGCAACGCCGCCTGGGTCTCCGGCTCGGGTGCCTCGGCGCTCGGAGCGGTGCCGCGGACCGCCGGAGCCCCTGGAGCAATCAATGCGAGGGTGGCCCCCACCGCGACGGTCTCCCCTTCGGCCGCGACGATCTCGGTCAGCTGCCCGGTCGCCGGGGCGGGGACCTCGACGTCGACCTTGTCGGTCGTCACCTCGACCAGCGGCTCCCCCTCCTCCACGCTGTCACCGACGGCCTTGAGCCAGCGGGACACGATTCCTTCCGAAACGGACTCACCCATCGCCGGGAGGGTCAGCGAAACAGGGTCAGCCACTCTTGAATGGTCTCACCTTCGCTCTTCACCAGTGCGGACGGCGGTCGCCGTTTGGGTGCTGGCGATCGAGGAGGCATCTCTAGCTCACCTGGTGATTGCGCCGGTCTCCGAATACGCGGCGCCGCGCCGCGCTGAGCCACTGGCGCGTGACGGGAATGAACTCCTCGTCGAGCAGCGCGCAGGCGATCAGCACCACGACAGCGCACCCCAGTCCGATCAGGCCGCTCTGCCAGACGGCGAATCGTGGTTGAGCGCCGAGGCACGACCCGGAGCACGAGGTTGTGACCTGCCCGGCAGCGAGGCCGAGGAGGATGCCGACGACAGCGCCGACCATGTAGAGCAGGACTGTCCTGGCGGTGTTCACAGACGGAATATAGGCGTCTGCCCCGCGGATCAATCGGCGGGGGCGAGGCGTTGGCCACGACGCATCCAGGCAGGTGCGTGTTGCGTGAAAATACACAAACCAGTATACTTGCGGATGCCGGGTCCGCCCGGCGCGGCCGGTGGGGCGACTGCCAAAGCTGACCTTTGGAGGTAACCCATGCTCGCTGTTCACCGCTTCCGCGTGTTGATCGGAGTGGCTCTTGCCGGTGGCGCACTCGCGTTCGCCGTCCACGCGGGCGCGCAGGCTCAGTTGCCCGGTCGGTACATCAGCTGGGCGCCTCCGGCAGTTGCAACCGCCACGCCGGGAGCCGGGCCCGCGCTGCCGCTGGCGAGTCCCTCGCCCGCTGCCGTTGCCGGTCCGCTCGGGGGTCTGACCTCGCCGCTGTCGGGACTGTTCAAGCAGTTGAACGCGAATACCGCGGCGACCGCCGCGGGCCAGTACTCGGTGCTCCAGGAGCTCGAAAGCGCCCTCGCCGGCCACATCCAGACGTTTTTGAAATGGGTCACGGGCGGACGATGAACGCCGTGCAGTCAGAATCGAGAGATGCCACCACCTCTCATGCCTGGCGAAAAGCGGCGGGCGGACCTGCGCAACGTCGCGATCATCGCCCACGTCGACCATGGCAAGACCACCCTGGTCGACGCCCTGCTCAAGCAATCGCGCGTCTTTGCGGCCCACGAGCAGGTCGGCGAGCTGATCATGGATTCGAACGACCTCGAGCGCGAGAAGGGGATCACGATCCTCGCCAAGACCACGTCTGTTCGCTACAACGGGGTCAAGCTCAACATCATCGACACCCCGGGCCACGCGGACTTCGGTGGCGAGGTCGAACGGGTCCTCGGGATGGCCGACGGGTGCCTGCTGCTGGTCGACGCCGCCGAGGGGCCGATGCCCCAGACGCGAGTCGTCCTTCGCCAGGCGATGGCACTCGGACTGCAACCGATCATCGTCGTCAACAAGATCGACCGCACCAACGCGCAGCCCGCGGAGACGGTTGAGGCCACCCACGATCTGCTCCTCGAACTCGCCAAGGAGTCGTGGCAACTGGACGCGCCGGTCCTCTACACCAACGCTCGTGAGGGCACCGCGACCGCCGACCTCACGCGCGCCGGCGTCACCCTCGAGCCACTGCTCGATGCGATCCTCGCGAACGTGCCGCCACCCCTGGCCGACCCGGAAGGCCCGTTGCAGATGCTGGTGAGCAACCTCGACCACGACAACTGGAGCGGGCGCCTCGCGCTGGGGCGGATTCAGCGGGGCAGCGTGCACCCCGGGCAGACGGTTGTCTGCTGCACGGCGTCGGGCGCGGGAAAGATCGAGCGCATCGCGACGGTGCTGACGGTCGAAGCGCTGCAGCGCCTTTCAGTGGATTCCGCCTCCGCGGGTGAGATCGTCTACCTCTCAGGAATCGCGGCGGTGGCCATCGGCGACACCATCGCGGACGCTGAACACCCCGAGGCGCTGCCCCGCCTGGAGATCGGCGAGCCGACGCTGCGGATGCAGTTCTCAGTCAACCAGTCGCCCCTCTCCGGGCTCGAGGCCACGGTGAGCAGCACCTCGCGGCAGCTGCGTGCGCGGCTGCAGCGCGAGCTGCTCACCAACGTGGCGCTTCGGGTAGAAGACGGTCCGACCGCCGACATCTTCGATGTGAGCGGGCGCGGCGAGCTGCACCTTGCGATCCTCATCGAGACGATGCGCCGCGAGGGCTACGAGTTCGAGGTGTCGCGGCCCGCGGTCATCACCAAGGAGGTCGACGGCGAGCGCGTTGAGCCTGTGGAGGACTGCGTCATCGACTGTTCGGCTGATGTCGTCGGCGCGATCACCGACGCGCTCGGCACGCGTGGCGCGAAGATGACGGCGATGCGCACCGACGCCGGCGGCGGTGTGCGCCTCACCTACCACGCGCCGACCCGCGCGCTCATCGGGTTGCGCAGCCAGATCCTGACGCTCACCCGCGGCACTGGTGTGATGGCGACGAGGCTCCTCGGCTGGGAGCGCACCTGGGCACTGCCGACGACCACGCGCTCAGGCGTGCTCACGGCGAGCCAGCCGGGAACCGCGGTCGCCTACGGTCTGGTCACCCTGCAGGAGCGCGGGCAGCCGCTGATCGCACCGGGGACGCCGGTGTACGAGGGCATGATCGTCGGCCTCAACCGCCGGCCCGGCGACATTCACCTCAACGTGACCAAGCAGAAGCAGAAGACCAACATCCGGTCATCCACCGAGGACATGACCATCCGCCTGGTCCCGCCGCGGAAGATGTCGCTCGAGGAGTGCCTCGACTTCATCATCGATGACGAGCTTGTCGAGGTCACCCCGGTGGGGATCAGGATGCGCAAGCGCGTGCTCAACGCGGACGAACGCAACAAGCTCCGCAAACGCGCGCTGGTCGGCGAAGCCACGTAGACGCGGCGCCCAGCGCCGCGACGGTCAGCGCTCGGCCGGCGACTGCGCCGCGGTCTGAGCGGCGGCCTTCTTGGCCGCTTTGGCGATTGCGGCGGCCTTGGGCTTCTTTCCCTGACGCTTGGGGGCTCCGCGGGACTTCTCTGATGCCACGGTCTCTTCTCCTCAACGGTGTTTGTCAGACAGTGTTGAGATTAGTACAAGTTTTGGCGCGTCGGGTTCCACTGGACGAGGGCCGAGGGTCAGGGAAACAGCGACGCGTATCCGTTGAGCGCCGGCTGGCCGCCAAGATGCGCGTATAAGACCGTTGACCCGGGATCGATCTCCTTGCTGGTGATCAAGTCGATCATGCCCGCGAGTGACTTGCCCTCATAGACCGGGTCGGTGATCATCCCCTCGAGGCGCGCGCCCAGCTTGATTGCCTCAACGGTCCGCTCGTCGGCGATCCCGTAGGTCCCGGCGTGGTAGCGGGCATCGAGGATGATCTCGTCGCTGCGCAGATCACGTCCGATCTCGATCAGCGACGCCGTCTGCCGAGCGATCCGGGTGATCTGCTCGAGCGTTTCCGCGGGTTTCGCCGACGCGTCGATGCCGATGACCCGGCGGGGTCGCTCTTGCGCAGCAAAACCGGCGATCATCCCGGCCTGGGTGCTCCCGGTGACCGAGCACACGATGACGGTGTCGAAGAAGACGCCGAACGCTCGCTCCTGCTGCTCGACCTCCTGTGCCCACTGAGCGAACCCGAGACCGCCGAGCGGGTGATCGGACGCGCCGGCCGGAATCGGGTACGGCTTGCCGCCTGCGGCCGCGACGTCGTCGAGCGCCTTCTCCCAGCTCGCCTTGAACCCGATGCCGAATCCCTCATCCACCATCCTGATGTCGGCGCCGAGAATGCGGCTCAGCAGGATGTTGCCAACCTTGGCATAGACTGGATCCGGCCAGTCGACCCAGCTCTCCTGGACGAGCACGCAGCGCATGCCCATGTGCACCGCCACCGCTGCGACCTGGCGGGTGTGGTTGGACTGGACACCGCCGATCGACACCAGCGTGTCGCAGCCCTGGGCCAGCGCGTCGGCGACGAGGTACTCCAGCTTCCTGGTCTTGTTGCCTCCAAAGGCGAGGCCGCTGTTGCAGTCCTCACGCTTGGCCCACACCTCGGCACCGCCCAACGATTTGGTGAGCCGCTCGAGCTTGTGCACGGGTGATGGGCCGAAGAGCAGCGGTTGGCGGGCGAATGCAGCGAGCTTCATGAGCCTCCTCAAGAGTCGATCGGCGGCGAGTTTATCGCTTGGCCGGCAGGCTCAACCCCGGGTCCTGGCGGTGTCAGTTGCTGCCACCATTCCCCGGATGAGTTGGCCATCCGACGCCGGAGGCACCATTCTCGAGCGAGGCGATCGAGTGTGGCTGCGCACGCTGCGCTCCGAGGACGAGGACGCGTTTCTCGCGATGGTCGCGGCAAGCCGTTCGCTGCATCACCCCTGGACGAGCCCACCTGCCGACGCCGAAGGGTTTCGTGCCCTGCTCGTACGCGGCGCCGGCGGCGACCTTGTCTCACTCGCCGGTTGGCGAAGCGACGACAACACGCTGGTCGCGGTGGTGAACCTGAGCCAGATCGTTCGAGGGCTCTTCCAGAGCTGCTACTGCGGCTTCTACGCCAACGCCGCGACTGCCGGCCAGGGGCTCACCCGCGAGACTCTCCAACTCGCTCTGCACCACGCGTTCATCGTGGAAGGACTTCATCGCGTGGAGGCGAATGTGCAGCCCGACAATGCCCCCTCGCTCGCCCTCGTCCGCCGTGTGGGGTTCCGCCATGAGGGGTTCTCGCCGCGATACCTTCGCATCGACGGGGTCTGGCGTGATCACGAACGGTTCGCGATCACCGTCGAGGACTGGCTGCAGATGCAATCCACTGACGTCGACACGCCTTGAGCGCCAACGCGACAGCGACTCGATCGCCTGCCGTACCGGGCCAGGGCCTCCGACACTTGACAGACATACACAAATCCGTATAGTCTGCTGATTGTCCGGGTGCTTACCCGGACCGGCCGGAGGGGCGACCGACCACCCGAAAACTCGTACATCGGAGGTCGTCCATCGTGGTTCAACTCAAGGCACTGATCGACAACTGGATCCTCATCGCGCAGGGCCTGCTCGCGAGCGTTGGCGCACTCGCCTTTCTGATCGCCTTCATGTACAAGATCGTGGCCGTCGATCCAGCGAGCGTCGCGCAGGCGAAGAAATGGATCGGCCGCATCGTGTTCGGCACCATCGGCGTGGAGGTTGCGGGGACGTTGACACACGCGCTGATCGCCAGCGTCCCTGCAACGATTCACTGAGCCACGGAATGCAGGCGCTTCCGGGCATCGTCCAGGGGATCCGCGATCCCCTCGGCACGATCCTCCAACTGCTCACCGGCGTGCTCTCGCATTTCATCGCGACGGCACGCATCGATCTCAATGCCGAGTTGAGTCGCTATCTGTTCACGACCGCGGACCCGACGGCTTCTGGGATCCGTCCGCTGACCGCCAATCCGGCGATTGCGCACCTGAACGGCTCGCTGGCGCTGGTCGCGGATGTGCTCGTCGGGGCGGTGCTCTGCTACGCCTCGCTGCGCAGCATCTTCGAGCACTCGATCCGCGCGCGCTACGCACTCCATCTCGTGATCCCGCGAGTCATGGCGGCACTCGTGATGGTGCACGGGTCGATCTACTTCATCCAGATGGCGATCGATCTCAACAATGCCATCGGTGGAGTCGCCCAGTCGCTCGGGGGGCCGCTGACCATCAACACGCTCCCGTGGTCGGGATCGTTGAGCGCGGCGGCGGTGTCGATCATCCAGGGATCGCAGGACCTGTTCCATGCCGTTTTCGCGCTGGGCGTGGTCGTGGCCGTGGTGATCCTGGTCGTCTCGTATGTCATCCGCACCGCGATGCTCGACATCCTCGTCGTGCTCGCGCCCCTGGCAGCGTTGTGCTCGGTGCTCCCGGACACGCGCCGGTACGCGTCCACGTGGCTCCGGCTCTTCATGGTCGCGGTCTTCATGCAGGCCGTGCAGTTGATCATCCTGCGGGTGGCGACAGCGGTCGGATTCGGAGCCGGGAGCGGCGTCGCTGAAAGTCTCTTTGCGCTGGCGATCCTCTGGATCGTTCTCAAGGTTCCGGGCACGCTCCACGCCGCCACGCACGTCGAGACCAATGCGCACATCGCGATGCGCCATGCACGCAGATCGATGCACAAAGCGCTCGCGCCGGCACACCACGTGGTGCGCCACCGGACCGCGTTGTGATTCGCGCATTCGTCGTGATCACAACCGTGATCACGCTCGGGCTCTGCGTCGGGACGGCAGCCGCAAGTGCTGCGGCGGGCACCAGCGACCCCGGCGTGGCCTTCGTCAAACCGCTGGCGCACTCGTCGGTGTCGCAGGGCTTCGGCTGCACGAGCTTCGCGTTCGAACCTGTGGATCGTGCGTGTCCCGGCGGGCATTGGCACTCAGGCATCGACCTGGCGGCGGCGCGCGGGACCCCGGTGATGGCGACGCTTCCCGGGAGCGTCACCGTCATCGTGTCGGCCGCGGGATACGGTCTGCACCTGGTCATCGACCATGGCGGCGGTCTGAGCAGCCTCTACGGCCACCTCGACACCGTGCTCGTCACGAGCGGCGCTTTCGTCATCGCCGGGCAGGTCATCGGCACCGTGGGGTCGAGCGGCAATGCGACGGGGCCGCACCTGCACTTCGAGATCCGGCGCGATGGGATCGCCGAGGATCCGCTGCTGGACCTCGCGCTCCCGTGAGGCGCCTAACCCGTGGACACACCGGTGGCGCTGCGCGTCTCCGCGGCAATCCGTCGCGCCTGCTGCCAGACGACCCAGATCCGCTGCACTGCCGTGACATTGGTGAGGACGGCAAGGATCCAGAGCGCCCAGATCAGCAGCGGCGAAACGACGAGACCGATGACCGTGATCACCACACGCTCTGGTCGAGCCAGCAATCCGCCGTCACCGTTGAAACCGAGCGACTGGGCGCGCGCGCGCACGTACGACACGAGCAACGACCCGGTCAGCGCGAACACGACGAGCATCGGCTCGAGCGTGTGATGGCCGTGAAAGATGAAGTAGTAGAGGAGCGCGATGGATGTCATCGCCTCCGCGTAGCGGTCCACCGTCGAGTCGAGGAACGCACCATAGCGTTGCTCGCGCCCGCTCACTCGGGCGAGCGCGCCGTCGAGGATGTCGAACCCGCTGGCGATCAGCAGGAGCACGCCGCCGGGCAGGAGGAACCCCAGGGCGATCAGGACCGCGGAGCCTGCGCAGATGCACAAGCCGAGCATGGTCAGGACGTTCGGTGTCAGGTGCAGCGCGCGGAGAGCAGGAACGACGCGGCGCGCGCCGGACCTAACCCAGTCCTGGAGCCTGGACGTGAACACCGGATACCACCGTGCTCGCACCGGCACGTTCGCGTGCCACGCGATACACGTCGAGAACTTCGTCGACAACGTGTTCCCAGTCATACAACTGGGCCTTGGCGAGCCCGCGCTCGCTCATCGCCCTTCGTCGCATCGGGTCGTCAAGCAACGCGCCGAGCGCGGCCGCCCATTCCCTGGGATGGCGCGGGGGAACGAGCACGCCGTCCACCTCGTGCTGGATCACGCTGCTGAAACCCGGGATCGAGGAGGCGATCACCGGCACCCCGCTGGCCATCGCCTCCAGCAAAACAATCCCGAAGCTCTCCCCGCCGGTGGCGGGGGCGCAGAAGATGTCGGCGGAGGCGTAGTAGCGCGGCAGCAGCTCCGAGGACACCCTGCCCGCGAATTCCACGTCGGGGATGCCCATGGCCGCGACCTGGCTCTCATACCCCCATCGCATCGGCCCATCCCCCACCACAACCAGGCGCGCATCGTCGCGGACCCGACGCAGCTGCCCGTACGCTTCGAGCAGGGTGGGGAGCCCCTTGCGCGACTCGAGGCGGCCGACAAAGAGGATCGTCGCCTTGCCGGGCGTGCGCAGGTCATCGAGCTTGGCGTGATTCGGATTGAATCGCGAGCAGTCAATGCCGTTCGGGACGACCCGGTATTCGCCCTCGAAATAGCGCGCGATGAAATCGCGTGCCGGTGCGCTCACGGCGACGTGCACATGGAGGCGGTTGAAGTACCGCTTGAGAAACGGCCGCCCGTAGTAGTAGCCCAGGTTGCGCCGCGCCATCGCGTGGAAGGTGCCCACGTTCGCTCCGCTGTGGAACCGCAACACGGTGATCGGCAACGAAGGGACCAGCGGCTCGTGGTAGTGGACGACGTCGAAATGGTTCTCGTCGAGCAACGCGCGCACGCGCCGGACCAGGTGGAATGACAGAGCGATGCGGGCAACGGAACCGTTGGTCCGCACCGGGACGCTCCGTCCGATGCGGATGTACCCGGGGATGCCGTGGTCGTCGCCGACGCGGCTCGAGGGTGCAAGCACGGTCACGTCGTGGCCTCGCGCACGCAGCTTCGCCGAGAGGTGCCGGACATGCTCGGTCACGCCGCCCGGGTGCATGAAGTCGTAGGGGGAGACGAGGCAGATCTTCATCGGGTCCCGGTCGCGGGCCAGATCGGGTCGAGGACGTGCCATTGCTCGGGGTGATCGCGGATCGCCGCCTCGAAGATGCGCAACAGCATCTGCGCAGTCTTGCGCACCTCGACGTCCCTTGGCGCATCCGGTGAATATCGGATCTCCGGATGCACCACCGCATTGACCCGATAGCGGTTGCGGAAGAGCAGGATCGGTACGATCGCGGCGCCGGCCCGGATGGCGATCTCGACCGATCCGATGGGAATCGGCGCCGGGGTGCCGAAGAACTCGAGCGGCTCGCCGTTGCCGATCAGATCACGGTCGAGGGCCATCGCCACGACACCGCCGGAGCGGAGCACCTTGAACACTTCGCGCATCGACGCCGCGCCGAGCCGGCGGGCGACCTGCGGGTCGCCGTCGCGCATCGCCTGGGTGTCGATGGGAATGATCTGGACGCCCTGCGCGCGCCGGGCTCCGACCACCCGCTCGAAGAGCTGCTTTGGACGGAGAACCTCGGCGAGGAGCGCCATCTTGCCGCCCATCTTGTTCCAGCCGGCGAGACCGACCTCCCAGGACCCGAAGTGCATCGATGCGACCACCACCCCGTTGCCGCGCGCGATGGCGTCCTCGAAGTGGTACAGGTCCTGAATATCGATCCGCGACGGCAGGTCGGTCCGTCGCGACGACATCTCCATCACGTCCACCCAGCAGTGCGTGAGGTTGCGCAGGTTGCGCCGAACGAGATGCTTGAGTGGCCGGTCGCCGATGCCGGGGATGACGTGGCGAAGGTTGTCGCGGAGACCGTCGAACCGGCTCGGTACGGTGGCAAGCAGCGCGTCCGCGGCCCTGTCCCCCAGCCAGTACGAGACCGACTGCGGAAGCGCACCGACCAGTGCCTCGGCGCCACGATAGGCGTAGTACGGCAGCATCGGCTCACGCCCTGCGAGCTGGTCGGAGTGCGTTCTGACCGCCACGACGCCGGCTTGCATCAACGCTGTCGGCTCCCGATCGCTCGGCAGGCTAATTCGTCGCGGTTGTGGCGGGTTCCGCCTCCGCAGCATCCGGCTGCACCTCGGCGACGCGGCCATTGTGATGGCCACCGCTCGCGCCGACTCCGGCGATGAACTCCTCGGTCGCGCGATGGGCGTCGTCGTCCGAGACCTGACGCGGCGGTGATTTCATGAAGTACGAGGCCGGGCCTTCGAGGGTGCCGCTGAGGCCACGATCGAGGCCGAGCTTGCAGCAGCGAACCGCGTCGATGACGATGCCGGCGCTGTTCGGCGAGTCGTGCACCTCGAGCTTCAACTCGACGTTCAGCGGTACGTCGCCGAAGGACTTGCCCTCGAGTTTGATGAAGGCCCACTTGCGGTCGTGGAGCCAGGGCACGTAGTCCGAGGGGCCGATGTGGATGTGATCCTTCTCCATCGGCGTGGCCAGCTGCGACTGCACGCTGTTGGTCTTGCTGATCTTCTTGCTCATCAGACGCTCGCGCTCGAGCATGTTGAGAAAGTCGGTGTTGCCGCCGAAGTTGAGCTGATACGTGTTCTCAAGCTCGACACCGCGTTCGCGGAACAGGTGGGTGAGGACCCGATGCACGATCGTCGCCCCGACCTGCGACTTGATGTCGTCACCAATGATCGGCACACCGGCCTTGCGGAAGCGCGCCTGCCAGTAGTCCTCGCGAGCGATGAACACGGGCATGCAGTTCACCATCGCGCACGGCGCCTCGAGGATCTGCTCGGTGTACCAACGGGTTGCGGCCTCGCTGCCGACCGGCAGGTAGTTGACCACCACGTCGGTGCCGGTGTCCTTGAGCACCTGGGCGATGTCGACAGTCGACCCGGGCGCCTTGGTGATCACCTCGGAGAGGTACTTGCCGAGCCCGTCGTGGGTCATGCCGCGCTGCACGGGAATGTTCAATTTCGGCACGTCACTGAACTTCACCGTGTTGTTCAGTCCACTGAAGATCGCCTCGGAAACGTCCTTGCCGACCTTCAGGATGTCGATGTCGAAGGCTGCGGAGATCTCGATGTCGGAGATGTGATACCCGCCGAGATTGACGTGCATGAGCCCAGGCACCGTGTCATTCGGATCTGCGTTCTTGTAGTACTCGAGCCCCTGGATGAACGACGAGGCGCAGTTGCCAACGCCAATGATCGCGACTTTGACTTTCTTGCTCACGACGCGCCCTCGTGTACCGGTGTTGTTGATGTGATCTCGGCGGGGACCCCTGCTGAGGAGATCAGCCGAGCGAAGCTCTTGAAATGAGTGGCGATGGCGTCACGGTCGAGGCGGCAGAACACCTCGCGACCCTCGCGCCTCGTCCGGATGACCTCCGCCCTGCGCAGGATGCGCAGATGCCAGCTCATGCGCGGCTGGCTCACCTGGCAGAAGTCGGCGAGCTCCGAGACGCGCATCTCCGGGGTCGAAGCGAGACGCTCGACGATGAGCAATCTCGTCGGGTTGGCGAGCCCCTCGAAGTGGACGGAGAGGTCACTGGCTCCGATGGCAATGCTCCCCGGCAGCGCACGGCGCGGCGGCCGCGACCGGGGGTCAGAACTCATAAAGGAATCTTTCATAAAGGATCGCTTATGAATGCTAGACCCTTCGGGATCGCAACGCAAGGGCCGAAGGTCACTCGGCCGGTCGCTCTTCAGCTCCCGGGATTGGCGCCTCAGTACGCGTAGTGGCGTCGTCCTCTGGAGCCGGGTCGGGTTCGTGCGCACCGGCCGCCGGAGCGTCGCGGTCCGGGTACGACGGGAGGATCACCGCGAGGAGCCGGAGGATGACGACGCAGACCAGGATCACGACAAGGAAGGCGACCACCGCGAGCCCAATGCCGCCGAGCACGGATCCGATGTCGAGGAGCATCCGGGAAGGATGGCAGGCACGGCTACGATCGATCCAATGACCGAGCCGCCCAGTCCCACCGAACTGCCCGCGTCACTGACGGTTCGACGCGGCAGGATCGTCTTTCGGGCCCGCAGGCCGGTGGCGCTCGTCCTCCCGCTGTTTGCGGTCACCGAGGTCGCGGGCGTGATCTGCCTGCTCATCGGCGCCACGATCGGGTGGTTCATCATGGCCGCCCCGCTGGTCGGATTGGCGACCACGGCGGTGGTGCTCCGGCCAACCCTGGAGCTCACCCTCGACGGCCTGGTGCAGCGCCAGTATCCCTACAGCAGCCTCACCCGCTGGGACGTCATCGCGAACGTCGGCATTGTGAGGGCTGGGAACCGCGTGATCCTCGCGTACAAGCTCGTGCCCGACGTCCCGCCGCCGCGGCACCAGCCCGCGGCCGATCTGCTCCGAGAGGTCAACGCGCCGTACGACGGCGGGTGGTTCGCCGACTCGCTCGCAGGCGGACCTGACGAGGCGCTCGCGGTGGTCACACGCTACCTGCAGGAGCCCGGCCTGCGTGCCATGTTGCCCATCACCCGCCGCTGAGCGAGTGGCGCGCCTGCAGGGTCAATCCCTCCCGGGGACGTTCCGACGAGGTTTGTGACAGATGGCTGCGAGACCGACAGCGCGATCCATGTCGACGGAAGGGTCATCCGCAGCAGCCCAGACGATGTCCGAGGCGAGCCATTCCTGTGGGACCGGCGCCGCGGCTGCAGCTGGCGCAGCCGGCGGCGGCTCGACTGCGCGCTTGATCCTTTCGACGGCGCCGGGTGCCACCTTCCGAACCAGCGCAGCCGTGGCGCGAACCATCGCGGCGCGAGGAGGCCGAGGCGGCGCCGTTTCGGCGAACACCGGTGACGGCACCTCGATACTCATCGCCCCCTTGGGAAACACGCGCACCATGACCCTCACCTCACCGAACACGGTGCCGAGCAGGGCGGACAGAGCAGGCGGCGTGAATTCCATCAGATGGGATCGAGCGAGCAGATGGCCCTCAGGCGCGTGCTCGAAGGACCACAGCCGGTTCGGGGTGCCGACAAAGCAGACGCCGTCTTCGTTGACCGAGTTCGCCATCCCTCGCACGAACGCGAAGGGGTCAACGACGTGCTCGAGGACCTCAGAACTTGCGACGAGATCGTATGACCCGGGTGTCACAGCGTCCGGGAGCGGCTTCATCAGGTCCGCGACCAGGAACCGAACGTCCGACCCGGCGAACTTCTCGGTCGCGTAGGCGATGGCCGTGGGAGAGAAGTCGACGCCGTCGACCGTCGCACCCGCCTTCGCAAGCAGCGCCGATCCGTATCCGGTCCCGCAGCCGAAGTCGAGCGCCTTCATTCCTTGCTTGACCAGGTTCTCGGCGATCCACTCGTACACGCCTTCGTGACCCGCTGACGTGATGTCCCGCGTGGCGGTGGGGACGTACCTGTCCTGACCGTCGGCGGTCGCGAGATCAACGTCGGTCACCGGGTCGGAAGCTTACTGCAGCCGTCCTTGCCGGTCGGACACGCCAGCGCGCGTGGCCGCGGGGTGTCCTGGCTACTATTGGCAGCCCCGGCCGGCAGCCGCGACTGCCGTTCGCGGATTCCCGGACGCCGGGTGCCGAAGGTGTGGCGAGCCAGCGACAAGGGGAAAGCGCTCGC